>NZ_SORE01000027.1 GCF_004366595.1 Paraburkholderia rhizosphaerae | reverse complement strand
TCGCCCTCATGCAGTTGCGCTTCACTTCACTCGCTATGACCAGCTTATGGCGGGACTTGCACCCGCAGGAGTGCGCCCATGCTGGGCGCACAAAGGAAAACGCCGCGGAATTGTGTTCCGCGGCGTTTGCGTTCAGAGACGACACCGATGATGTCGTGTCACATCCTGAACTTTGGGTGAACGCTCGCGTGCTTCACTCACTGCTACACCGGCGTTTTATCCATTGCCTTCGTGTCAGGCCGCAACGGTTCGCACAGCAGCAGCCGCGATCGCGTCGCGCGCAGCAGCCAACGCCGCTTCCGCTGCGTCCGGACCCATGTTCAGCCCTTCCGCATAGATGAACGTGACGTCGGTCATGCCGAGGAAGCCGAGGAACGTGGTCAGGTAAGGCGTCTGCGAGTCGCCAGGCGTGCCGAGATACTTGCCGCCGCGGGCCGACACGACATACACCTTCTTGCCCTTCACGAGGCCTTCCGGACCGGTCGGACCGTATTTGAACGTGACCCCGGCGCGGGCGATAAAGTCGAAGTACGTCTTCAGTTGCGACGAGATGCCGAAGTTGTACAACGGCGCACCGATCACAATCACATCGGCGGCCTGCAACTCGGCGATCAACGCATCGCTGCGCGCCGCAACGGCTTGCTGCTCGGGCGTGCGCTTGTCAGCCGGCGTGAAGAACGAACCGAGAATGTGGTCGTCGAGGTGCGGCAGCGAATCGTTATACAGATCACGGACGACGACCCGCGCGCCCGACGTCGACTGTTGCAATTTTTCGGTCAGTTCGTTCGAGAGCAGCGTCGAGTGAGCGCCTTGCGAGCGGGCCGCGGAATTGATTTGCAGGATCGTGGTCATCCGAGTGACTCCATTTAGGGGCGCAATGTTGCGCGAGTGGAGGCATTCTGAATGCTCAACGTCAGCTGAAAAAGTAGTGTCGCAGCGACGGATTGTTGCAAGATTGGAACAATCCCGTCGGGCACTCGGACCGAGCATGGCGACTGCGGCGAGACGTGCGCGACGGCGCCGTATGCGCCGGCTCCCGCTGCGGCAGCGGGGAGAACGGATCAGTTTCCCAGCCAGCGCGTGCGCCAGCCGCGCGAAGCGTCGGACCCGCGACCGCTGGCTTCATCCGCGCGTTTCCCTGATTTCACCGGTTTTCCGGACTTGCCCGCCTTCCCGGATTTACCCTGCGCGTTTTCTTTCACCGTGAGCCTGTAACGCAGCACGTCCGGCTCATCCAGCTTCAGCTGCACGACGCGCAACTCATCGCGCCGGAACGCGTGCACTTCGACCTTCGCACCCGGCACGTAACGCCCAAGCAACGCATCCAGGTTCGATCCGGTGACCCGCAGGCCATCGAGCGCAACCAGCACGTCGCCGGCCGACAACCCCGCTTTCTGCGCGGCGCCGCCGTCGTACACGACGGCCAGCGCGCATTCCGCGCCGCTGCGCGCACGCGCGCCGAGCGACGGCTTCGCGTTCGTCCCGGCATCCGGCACGAGCTCGATGCCGGCGGGCGCCAGCAACTGCGCGAGCGGCAAGTCCCGCGTACCGTGCACACCGTGCGCAAAAAGGTCCGCCAGATCCGCGCCGGTCGCTTCGGCAAACAGCGCTTCGACATCGCTCTCTTCGACGCCCACCGGCTTGCCGCGGTAAAAATCGCGGCCGTAGCGCTGCCACAACGCGCGCATCACATCGTCGAGCGAGCGGCGATGCGCGGTCTGCGCACGAATCGTCAGATCGAACGCCAGCGCGACGAGCGAGCCCTTCGTGTAATAGCTGACAATCGCATTGGTCGCGTTCTCGTCCTGCCGGTAGTACTTGACCCACGCGTCGAACGAACTTTCGGCGACGCTTTGCTTCAGCCGCCCGCTGCCGCGCAGCACGCTGCCGATCGTCTTGCCGACCATCGTCAGGTAGTCGTCTTCGCTGATCACACCGCTGCGCACGAGGATCAGGTCATCGTAGTACGACGTAAAGCCTTCGAACAGCCATAGCAGCGACGTATAGTTCTCGCGCGTCAGATCGTACGGCGCGAACGCGGCCGGCTTGATGCGCTTCACGTTCCATGTATGGAAGTACTCGTGGCTGCACAGGCCGAGGTACGTGCGGTAACCATCGGTCATTTCCGCGCGGCCCGCGACCGGCAGATCGGTGCGATTGCAGATCAGCGCAGTCGATGCGCGGTGCTCGAGACCGCCGTAGCCGTCGCTGACCGCTTGCGTCATGAACACGTAGCGATCAACCGGCGCCTTCTTCGACTTCGGCTCGAACAGCGCGATCTGCGCTTCGCAGATACGTTTCAGATCGGCCGCGAGCCGCCGCATATCGAGCCCGACCACGCGCCCCGCGATCACGATATCGTGCGGCACGCCATGCGCTTTGAAAGTCGCCAGTTCGAACTCGCCGAGCGTGACCGGATGGTCGATCAGTTCGTCGTAGTTTTGCGCCTGGTATTCGCCGAAGCCATAACGCTTTGTGCCGCGCGCTTCCGGCAGCGCGGTCGCGACACGCCATGAGCGGTACGCCGGACCATCGGGCTGGCGGATGTCGACCACGCATTTCGCGTCTTCATGGCCCAGCGCCGACAGAAACACGCTCGTGCCGTTGAAAAAGCCGACGGTGTCATCCAGATGCGCGGCCCGCACCGACATATCCCATGCGTAGACCTCATAGCGCAAGGTCAGCGCACCGCTCACCGGCGCGGCGCGCCACGTATGCTTGTCGGTCTTGTCGAGACGCACCTTGCGGCCCGCGTCGTTGAACGCGCGCAGCGTGACGATATTGCGTTCGAACTCGCGCACCATGTAGCTGCCCGGAATCCACACCGGCAGCATGAAGCGCTGGCCGTCGGGATGGGGGTCGGCTACGGTGACGGTGACTTCGAAAAGATGGGCGGCGGGTTGCTTCGGGACGATGGTGTAGCGGATCGGCTTCATCGGCGGGGGACGGTCGGGGGGGAGTGATGCAGATGTGATGCGGCGCTCGGAACGCTCGGGGCAGCCGGCCGAATGCTACGTCAGCATCCATCGGCCAGCACCCGATGCCGCACGTTCAATGCACTGCGGCCAGTTCCTTGTTCAGCTGGTCGGCAGGGACCGCCCCCGGCAAACGCCGGCCGTCGGCGAGGAACACCGTGGGCGTACCGTTCACGTTCATCGACTGGCCAAGCGACAGGTTCTTGTCGATCGCCGCGGTGTCGCACGTGCCGGCCGCGGTCGGCTGCTGACGCTCCTGCATCCACGATTCCCAAGCCTTCGCGCGATCGGCCGAACACCAGATCGACTTGGCCTTGGACGTCGAGTCCGGCGACAGCACCGGGTACAGGAACGTGTACACGGTGATGTTGTCGATCGACTTCAGCGTGTTTTCAAGCTGCTTGCAGTACGGGCAGTTTGGATCGGAAAACACCGCGATCTTCCGGCTGCCGTCGCCTTTCACCACTTTGACCGCGTTGCCGAACGGCAGGCTCGCGAAATCGATCCGGTTCAGGTCGGCGAGGCGCGCCTCGGTAAGGTTCTTGCGCGACTTCGCATCGACGATGTCGCCGAGCACGATATAGTCGCCGTTCGCGTCGCTATACAGAATTTGCGTGCCGAGGTTCACCTCGTAAAGCCCGGCGATCGGCGACTTCGACACGCCTTTGATCGCGACGTCGGCACCCAGGCGCGACTGCAACGTCGACTTCAGCTTGTCGGTGGTCTGGTCGGCCTGCGCGGAGCAGCCGAGCGTGACAGCGGCGACCGCCAACGCGAGCGCGGCTATGCGAATACGTTTCTTCATGTCTGAACTCCCTGTTCGATGCCGCCATTGCACACGAAGTACCTGGCGTTCACATGCGCGATCGCGCACGCGGTGGATACTGTTGAGATCGGCCGGTGCCGGCACCGGTCGTCGCGCTGTTCATTGTGCTTATAGCATCGGATGCGCCTGGTCAGGCTCGACCGCACGCACCCGCTGTTTCCGTTTACGGCTTGCCGGCCCGCGGCTTGACACCTGTTCCGGGACGCGACGTCAGCCGAGCGCCGCCGATACAAGCCAACGCTTGATCAGAGGCTGCCCGCCGACCACCGCCATCCCCGCATTGCGCACCGCGCGTGCGATGAAACCGGGTACCGCGAAGAGCCGCTGCAAACCGTCGGTGGCGATCATCAGCGCGCGGATGTCCTCGCTGCGTGAGCGCTCGTAGCGACGCAGCAGCACCATGTCGCCGAGATCGCGGAATGCCTCTTTCTTCGCGATCACATCGGCAAGCGACGCGACGTCGCGCAGCCCCAGATTCATCCCCTGCCCCGCGAGCGGATGGATCAGATGCGCGGCGTCGCCGACCAGCGCGACGCGCGGCGCCGCGAGCCGGTCGACCGTCTGCAGCGCGAGCGGAAAGCCCTTGGCCGGCGTCACGCATTCGAGCGCGCCAAGCGCGCCCATCGTCACGCGTTCGACTTCGGCTGCGAGCTGCGCCGGCGCCAGTGCGATCAACTCTTCAGCATGATCGGTATGCGCGGACCAGACTAGCGACACATGGCCGTCAGGCAGCGGCAGCAACGCGATGATTTCGCCGTCGCGGAACCATTGGTATGCGGTTTCGCCATGCGGCCGTTCCGCCTTGAAGTTCGCGACCACGCCGGTTTGCCGGTAATCGCGCCGGTCGGCCTTTGAACCGATCTGCGCGCGCACCCACGAATGCGCACCGTCCGCGCCGACCACGAGATCCGCTTCGAGCACGTTGCCGTTCGCGAGCCCGATTGTCGCGCCGCGCGGCTCAACGTCGAGTCCTTGAGCACGGGCGTCGAACCACGTGACGTTCGGCTGGAAGCGCAGCGCGGAATCGAGCGCCTGTTCGATCAGCGACGATTCGGCGATCCACGCCAGTTGCGGCACTGCGGCCTGGAACGCGGAGAAATGCAGTTCCGCGTGGGCGTCGCCGTAGACACGCATGTCGTACACCGGCGACAGCCGGGACGTATCGAGCGCCTGCCAGACCCGCAGCCGTTCGAGCAATGCCTGCGAACTCGACGACAGCGCGTACACGCGCGAGTCGAATACAGCGTCGCGTGCAAGCGGGGCACAGTGCTGCGCGAGCAGCGCGACACGCAAGCCGGCCTGCGTCAGCGCGAGCGCGGCCGTCTTGCCGACGAGCCCGCCGCCGATCACCGCGGCGTCGAAGGTCTGGTGGTGAGCATTCATCCGCGCATTATAGCCGCGCGGGGTTGCTGGATCGGGGTGCGCGGCGGGCGCAAGCGCCTGCACGGCTCCGTCCACGCTCCTGTGCGCAAAGCAATCTCTATGATGCCGGCGCGCATCGGGCCGCCGGGTTCTGCGCGGCATGTCACCTTCTGATTCTTACAGAAACTCGTGAGCGTGGAATACGGCGTGGTCGACTTGCGTGCACCAAGCAAAAGGTGGTGCATAGGCAAATTGCAGAAATTCCTGCAACCCGAATCAGCGCGTTCGTAGAGTCAAGCGCCGTTTCACTGGATATGTTTGAAAAGACCTTCTTGAAAGGTCGCATCAGACATTCGATCCGGAGAACTTATGCCTAAACAGGGTTGGTCGAGCGCGGCATGTGTACGCGTTGTTCGCGTGCTCCTCATGGGGCTCATCGTTGCTCTTGCAACGGATGCCTATGCGAGCGGCGGCGATGCTTCATGCTTTGGACTGTACTCGCGCTCGCGTGCGGTACCAGGTACACGCGGATGCGCGATCAGCGTCGCCGGTGGCACGCCAGGCGGGATGGGCAACTATAGCTGTATCAACAGGCTTGACCTGATCGACAGCTTCTGCAACACGCCCACGGCGTCGGCACCCGAGGCGAGTTGTCCGGTTGGCGATCCTGTTTATCCGGCAACGGGCGTCACGACGCTCAGTGAAACGGATTTTGTCAGCGGTGGCGATACACCGCTGGTATTCAAGCGAACCTATCGTTCTTCGCCTTTCGTGCGGACCGACGCTGGGTTCGGCACCAACTGGTTTCATAACTGGCAACGGCAGCTAAACCTGGCGAAAGCAGGTGAAGTCTCGCCGCAGGTTATCGCGTATCGCGACGACGGGACCAAACTGACGTTCATCAAGGATGCCGGCCAATGGAGAGCAACGGGCGGCACGCCGTTCACGCTCACTGAAAGCGCGTCGGGCTGGATGGTGACGGACCTCACAACCGACACCAGCGAAACCTATTCAGCGAAGGGCGTATTACAGACAGTGCGCACGCACGAGCGGCGCGTGACGACGCTGACCTATAGCGACGCCAACACGCCAACTTCCGTTGCGCCCGAACCCGGCCTGCTGATCGAAGTGACCAGGCACGCGGACGACTCCGTGCCTTATTACGACCTCGTGCTGCGCTTCGCGTACGACGCGAAGTCGCGGATCACGCAGTTGACTGCGCCGGGCGGTGCGGTGACGCGCTACGGATACGACCAGCACGACAACCTGGTTTCGGTCACATGGCCCGACGGCTATCTGCGGCGATTCGCATACGAGAACACGGCGTTCTGGACCTTGCTGACAGGCGTAATCGACGAAACCGGTTCGCGCATCGCCACGTGGACATACGACGCCAAAGGCCGGGCAATCGCGGTCAGCCATCCGGACACGACGCGCAACATGCAGTTCGCGTACGGCGACGGGAAGACAACGGTCACCGATAACCGACAAAGCACCACGCTGAACTTTGCGCAAATCGGTGGCGTACAGCATCCGGTAAGCAGCAGTTCTACTGCGGGATCAACGAGTAGCACATGGGATGCGTCGGGGAATCTGCTCACAGACACGGCAGCGGACGGTAGCAACACCGAGTTCACCTATGACGCAATTGGCCGTCCGGTGCGATCGGTACGACGCAATGATCAAGGCACGCAGATCACCACCATGCGATATGCGGACAGCACGAGCCTGCGCCCGTCGCTGGTGGCGATGCCGGGAAAGATTCGCGCTTTCGTCTATGACACCGCAGGCAACGCGACCGGCATCAGTGAACTGACGACGGATGATCCGACCGGCGCACGCGGACTCGATGCGTCGACGGCTGGTGGCCAGAAGCGTACGTACGGAATGACGTACGACTCATTCAATCACCTGAAGACGATGCAGGTGTACACGAACGGCGTGATGAGTTCGAACTGGCGGATGACCACTGACGCGACGGGCAATAGTCGCGACTGGCTCGACTCCGTCAGCGGCCGGACGGCGGGCATTTACCTGAGAGATGCAAGGCAGGAATTCCACGCGGACCGGTGACAAAGGCGATTGAAAAAGATGTCGCAGAAAATAGCGGTGCACAGCTCGGTGTCGGACAAGGACGTACATTCAGCGTTACTGTTGACGGCACTGTCATCGAATATTCAGCGTATCGACAATCGCCGGATCTGATTCGAGTCGGGTCGCTACGCCCTATCTTGTAAGGACAGACAACAAGGTATCTCGATGTCCCGTTCATTATCAATTCGCGAACACGAGCTATTGGACTTTTTGCTCGACGTTAATCGACCGTTGTACGGTGAGCGCGTCACGCTCTGGAAGAGGCAAATCGCAACATGCCGCGTACGCGAAATCGACACGCCGTACTTTCTCGCCGTATGTCATGACGACGAGGTCGAACAAAGTGGCTGCGGAGCAGTCACTCTGGGACGAGAGTTGATTGCGCTCGACCAAGGCGTTCCGGTCTTGATATACGTGGTGTTGATGAAAACGCCCACGCATTGGATCGTCGACATCTTTAATGTGGACAGGCTTGACGGAGAACCACTCACGGCGTACCCGGAAGCTGGCAATGGCTTGATGATCATGGAGGCTGGCAAAAGGGTCGGCGGAGCAGATTGGCGGTCGGTGTACGGGGAATCTGATCTTCCGCCCCCGTCGAAGTTGGAATAGACAGGCCAGTATCGTTCCGATGCAGTGCATCGTTCTATGGTAGACGTGGCGCTGAGAATTCAGTCAGCCGCATAAGCAGTGCGCCCGGTTTCCCACATGGCGCCCATTCCCACAGCAATCAAGACGTCGCACAGATGATCCTGCCGCATCGGAGGTTGCGTGCTCAATGCAATTGAGAATGGAGAAAGAACTGAGGGCGCAAGCGGCCGCGACCCGGATGATTGAGTTCGTGAAAAGCAAGATTTTCTTGGGCGAGAGGGATGATTTTTTGCCACTGTGGACGCGGGCGACCGACGCCCAAAAGGCACTCGATTGCCTGCCACCATCCTGGTCAACGCTTTACTTCGACGCGACCGACATCGACCTTCCCAATTTTTTCGAATGGGTTAGAGCGCTACTTCGCTTCGAAGGGGGTACCGAGTTCGCTGTACTCGCGCTTAGCCCCGACCCCTTCTCGTATTTTTACCCCCACTTCCATAAATACCCAGCATTCCTGGTTCGGAACGAACACTCACTTGACGACTACTACGCCTTTTTGCATGCCGATCCTGGCGACAGCCCTGCGGATGCGTTGGCTTATAACGCTCAGGAATACGCACTTCACCGGTTTCAGGAAGCTGGTATGTCTTGGGTAATCGAAGATCGGAAACTGGACGGCTCGTTGCCGAGCAAAGGGTTATCGATTTCAGTCGCCGGCACTATCCGTATTTTTTTGACGACAAGGACAAGCTTCCATGGCTGCAAACAAGATGAGGCTGCGATGCCCAAAGTCTGCATGTATCGGGATACTTCGATCTGTTCATGGAAATTGCGGCGGTAAAGATTATGGGACGACATGACAACAAGGTACCCCCGATGTCCCGCTCACCAGCAGTCTGCTGTTCGCGAGTGCAAGTTACTGGACCTTATGGATGATCGTGCCGCCTCGACGACTGCGCGCAATGCGATCGCGAACGGAAGGGAATTGAGGGCGGGGCGGTGGCATCGTCCAGAGCTAACGGCGAGTTTCCTGGTTTCAGAGGATCGCAAAAATGAAATTGGCGTTTGACCTTCTGAGCGACGTAAATGCGGCGCATCCCTACGTACTGGTTGGGCTTCTGGGCGACGCGGAGACGCACCGGCCAGGTTGCTTCGAGCCATTTATGGAACTAGCGGTCGAAAAAGGCGACAACTTGAAACTCTCCATTTACCCAACGAAAAGCAGCGTTTCGCTAACTGTCGAACAATGGGAAGAGATTGCACAAAAAGCCCGGAGGTATCACGCGCGCATGCTTGCTGGCGGCGAGGAATGGTGACAGAAATAAGCCCAACCTACACAGCACGCTGCGGTTGCAGCAAGCTGGGCGAAGAATCGCAGTTGCCTGGCGTCGGAGGACGTGGGACCGGTCGCGCCCCACCCGCCTCTTACCAATCAAGGCCCCCGAACGCGCTACAATTGCGACCTATCGAGCAGAAATCCGGTACAAAATCGTGATTCGCGAACGCCCGAATCCGTACTGCCTGTCTCGTCCCCGAATTCCCTTTACGACTTCCACCACGCCGTTTCCGCCAGATCGTGCGAGATGCGCCACAAAGCCGTAAAACGCTAATCCAGAAAGGTTTTCCATGAGCTTGAAATGCGGCATCGTCGGCCTGCCTAACGTCGGCAAGTCCACCCTGTTCAACGCGCTGACCAAGGCGGGCATCGCCGCCGAAAACTATCCGTTCTGCACGATCGAACCGAACGTCGGCATCGTCGAAGTGCCGGACAAGCGCCTGCAGGCGCTTGCCGGAGTCGTGAAGCCCGAGCGCATCGTGCCCGCAGTGGTGGAATTCGTCGATATCGCGGGCCTCGTTGCCGGCGCGAGCAAGGGTGAAGGGCTGGGCAACCAGTTCCTCGCGAACATCCGCGAAACCGATGCGATCACGCACGTGGTGCGCTGCTTCGAAGACGACAATGTGATTCACGTCGCGGGCAAAGTCGATCCGCTGTCGGATATCGAAGTGATCAATACCGAGCTTGCGCTCGCCGACCTCGCGACCGTCGAAAAGGCGCTGACGCGCTACGCGAAGGCCGCGAAATCGGGCAACGACAAGGAAGCGGTGAAGCTGGCCGCAGTGCTCGAAAAGGTGCGCGCGCAACTGGATCAGGCAAAGGCCGTACGTGGACTCGATCTGAACGACGAAGAACAGGCGCTGATCAAGCCGTTCTGTTTGATCACTGCGAAGCCGGCGATGTACGTTGCGAACGTGAAGGAAGACGGCTTCGAAAACAACCCGCATCTGGAAGCGGTGCGCAAGTACGCGGAAGGTGAGAAGGCGCCGGTGGTCGCGGTATGCGCGGCAATCGAAGCGGAGATCGCCGACCTCGCCGACGAAGACAAGGAAGTGTTCCTCGCCGACATGGGCATGGACGAACCGGGGCTGAACCGCGTAATTCGCGCGGGCTTCAAGCTGCTCGGTCTACAGACGTATTTCACCGCGGGCGTGAAGGAAGTGCGCGCGTGGACCATTCATATCGGCGATACCGCGCCGCAAGCCGCCGGGGCAATTCACACCGATTTCGAGCGCGGCTTTATCCGTGCGCAGACCATCAGCTTCGATGATTACATCGCATACAAGGGCGAACAGGGCGCGAAGGAAGCCGGCAAGATGCGCGCTGAAGGCAAGGAGTATGTGGTGCACGACGGCGACGTGATGAACTTCCTGTTCAATGTTTGAGCGTGCACGCTTTTAAGTGCATGCCAGCACCCCGATGCCGGCCGACACGATGACCCTCGACGATCTCCACAAAGAATTGCTCGCCTTCCGCGACGCGCGCGACTGGCGGCAGTTTCATACGCTGCGCAACCTGATCGTGTCGGCGAGCATCGAGGCCGGCGAACTGCTCGAAACCGTCCAATGGAAAACGGACGACGAGATCGACGCGCTCGTCGCCGACCCTGCTCAACGAAAACATCTCGAGCACGAATGCGCGGACGTGCTGATGTATCTGATGCTGATTGCGGACAAGGCCGGCTTTGACCTCGTCGAAGCTGCCGCCGACAAGCTGAAACTCAACGAGACGCGCTATCCGGTGGAAAAAGCAAAAGGCAAATCCACCAAGTATTCAGCGTTGTAGCTCGTCAATTTGCGCGGACCCAGTCACGCACGCCGCGTGATGCCTGTCCGACGTCAGCCGTGTTCGGCTTTCACATCGCCACAATCGATCGCTTTGGATTGCGCGCCGCGTGAAGTCGTAACAAGCGCCGCACCGAGCGCCGCGCGAATCGCCGACATTTGCCTCGGCGAATCGGACAACACCGCATCGATGCCCAGGCATGCCGCTGCGCGATAGTCGTCGGCGTTATTCACCGCGATCGCGACGATCCGCACATCGGGCTGCTGACGGAAGCACGCGACGGTTGCCGGCGTCCACAATGTCGCGCTCACTTCCGAGCGTCCTTCGCCGAGGGTGAATTTCTCAGTCACCGTCAACGCGCGATGCATTTCGAACGCGGTCCACGTGTGCGCGGCGGGCGCATCGCCGCAACTGCCCGCCAGCAGCGTGTGCACGAGACGCGTCCGCGTCGCATCGCGCGACTCGAAAAGACGCGCCTGCGGATAGACGGCAAAGCTGCGCTGATACGCGTCGTCGGTTGAATAGAGCGTCACGCGCGACCACGCGTCTTCATCGGTCAGCACGCGAGCGACGGCCAGGGTTTGCGGCCCGGCCGGCAACGCTTTCATATCGAGGATGACGGGCATACCCGCCGGAATCGCACGCAGCGCGTCGCGCAGCGTCGGCACAGGAACGGGCGCGGCGCGATACGGATACGCATCGCCAACCTTGAAGGTCCAGCCCGCATTGATACGCGCGAGTTCCGCCGCGGTGCGCGACGCGACCGGCCCGCTCGCGTCCGTCAACGCCGACAGATCGGCCGGACGATACAGCACCGGTACGCCGTCCGCGCTCAGCTGAACCGTTAGCCAGATCGCATCGGCACGGTTAGCGATAGCGGCGTGAATCGCTTCGAGTGTGTTTTCCGGTGCATCCGCGGTGCCGGCGCGATGGGCCACGATGCGCGGCAGCGTCGACGCCGCCATCGCGTCCGACGGCTGCGCCGCGGAGCCCGCTCCGCACGCCGATACCAGTAGTACCGCTGACAGCGCGGAGGCCGCGCAGATCGTTCTGAACACGTGAATTCTCGCTTTGAGCGTCGAAAGAGTAAGTACGAGTCTATGAGGCGCGAACGCCGGCGGGTCGTTGTATATCATTACTGGCGCCACACTCACTCAAACAACACGAAAAATGACCATCGGGACCGCGTGTCGATCGACGCGCCCTTTGCAAGGTTTGATCGCAGCCTGCGTGCTGCTCTTCTCGACCGGGGTATTCGCGTACCAACCTCCGGCCAGCACGCCTGACGAAGCGGATCTCAGCAACCACAACACCTATCGCAATAGCGACGGCGAAACCGTGCACGCACCCGCGCGCTCGCGCTCGGGCAGCGCGCCCCAAGGCGCGACGGCGCGTTGCGGCGACGGCACATACAGCTTCAGCCGGCATCGCAGCGGCACCTGTTCACGCCATGGCGGCGTAGAAGCCTGGCTTTGACACACTACGCATCGACGCTGTCCGGGCATCAGCAGCATCGCGCGCTGCCCTCGCCGCACGCGCGCCTCCGGTCGCGAAGTACAATGGCACCTCCTCCCGCCGCACGCCCAGGCCGCTGCATCGTACGAACCGTCGCGTCACGTACCGACCATGCACCAGCGCAGCGCGGGAGCCGGTCCCAGCCGGTCAACGCGCGCTGCCACGTCGTCGGGCTCGAAGCGAACAGGCTGTGCCATCCACCCCACGCCGCCCGCCACGCGCAATACTGGCCAGCGGCACCAACGCCCAATTGCAAGCAAATGGCCCAATACGTCTTCACCATGAACCGGGTCGGCAAGATCGTGCCGCCCAAGCGTCAAATCCTGAAGGACATTTCGCTGTCGTTCTTCCCCGGTGCGAAGATCGGCGTGCTCGGCCTGAACGGCTCGGGCAAGTCGACGCTGATCAAGATCATGGCCGGCGTCGACAAGGACATCGAAGGCGAAGCAACACCGATGCCGAACCTGAACATCGGCTATCTGCCGCAAGAGCCGCAGCTCGATCCGCAAAAGACCGTGCGCGAGGCCGTCGAAGAAGGTCTCGGCGACATGTTCCAGGCGCAGAAGAAACTCGACGAGATTTACGCCGCGTACGCCGAGCCGGATGCGGACTTCGACAAGCTCGCCGCCGAACAGGCAAAGTACGAAGCGATCCTCGCGACGGCCGACGGCGGCAGCCCCGAGCAGCAGCTCGAAGTGGCCGCCGATGCGCTGCGCCTGCCGCCGTGGGACGCGAAGATCGAGCATCTGTCGGGCGGCGAGAAGCGCCGCGTCGCGCTATGCAAACTGCTGCTCGAGAAGCCCGACATGCTGCTGCTCGACGAGCCGACCAATCACCTCGACGCGGAATCGGTCGACTGGCTCGAGCAGTTCCTCACGCGCTTCCCGGGCACGGTGGTCGCGGTCACGCACGATCGTTACTTCCTCGACAACGCCGCCGAGTGGATTCTCGAACTGGACCGCGGCCACGGCATTCCGTGGAAGGGCAACTACAGCAGCTGGCTCGATCAGAAGGAAGACCGGTTGAAGCAGGAAGAGGCATCCGAGTCCGCGCGCCAGAAAGCGATCAAGAAAGAACTCGAATGGGTGCGGCAGAACCCGAAGGGCCGTCAGGCGAAGTCGAAGGCGCGTATCGCGCGGTTCGAGGAACTGAGCAGCCAGGAATACCAGAAGCGCAACGAGACGCAGGAAATCTTCATTCCGGCCGGCGAACGACTCGGCAATGAAGTGATCGAGTTCAAGAACGTCAGCAAGTCGTACGGCGATCGCCTGCTGATCGACAACCTGAGCTTCCGGATTCCGCCGGGTGCGATCGTCGGCATCATCGGGCCGAACGGCGCCGGCAAGTCGACGCTGTTTCGCATGCTGACCGGCAAGGAGCAGCCGGATTCAGGTGAGATCGTGCAAGGGCCGACGGTCAAGCTCGCGTATGTCGATCAGAGCCGCGACGCGCTCGACGGGACCAAGACCGTGTTCGAGGAAATCTCCGGCGGCGCCGACGTGCTGACGGTCGGCAAGTACGAGACGCCGTCGCGCGCGTATATCGGCCGCTTCAACTTCAAGGGCGGCGATCAGCAGAAAAACGTCGGCTCGCTGTCGGGCGGTGAGCGCGGCCGGCTGCATCTGGCGAAGACGCTGATCGCAGGCGGCAACGTGCTGCTGCTCGACGAACCGTCGAACGACCTCGACGTCGAAACGCTGCGAGCGCTCGAAGACGCGTTGCTCGAGTTCGCCGGTTCGGTGATGGTGATCTCGCACGATCGCTGGTTCCTCGACCGGATCGCGACGCATATCCTCGCGTTCGAAGGCGACTCGCAAGTGACGTTCTTCGATGGCAACTACCAGGAGTACGAGGCAGACAAGCGCAATCGGCTCGGCGAAGAAGCGGCACGGCCGAAGCGTCTGCGCTATAAGCCGATCAGCCGGTAACGCCAGGCGGTTGGCCGCGGGTCGATTCGCGCTGGCGCGGGTCGCGCGCGCGGGCGGTGGGCGGTGGGCGGTGGGCGGTGGGCGGTGTGTTTACCACGTGTCTATCGCCCGTCTATCGATGAAGCCCGCGCCTTCGCTTCAACCAATGTCCGCGGTCGCGGCGCGAAACACCGCGCCGCATTTCGCCCCAGCGACGGCATGCCGTTTGCTGCACGATGCGCTATGTGGCATCACTTGCGGCCAGCGCACAACGAACTCACAGCAAGCGCGTTTCGCCGTGCAGCGCACGGCCACGAGGAGGCGGCATGACGATGTCGGTGGGCAAGCGCGTAGCGGTCGGCGTCGTCGCGATCGTGGTTGTGCTCGCGATCGTCGCGCTTGCTGGCTTGCACTTCGTGCAACGGGAAGTAAGAGAGCGCGTGATCGCCGCGCTTGGGCCGCTCGGTAGCGCCGAACAGATCGATGTCGGCTTCACGTCGATCCGCCTGACGAATGTGCGGCTGATCGCACCGAAAGGCTGGCCCACTTCCGACACCCTGCGCGCCGCGCAAATCACGCTTGTTCCAGATCTGCATGACACACTGACGCGGCGGCGAGTCCATATGCGCGAAGTGGTGGTCAGCGATTTCACGCTGACTGCGCTGCGCACGCCGAACGGCACGATCGAATTGCTGCCGAACCTCAAGCAGTCGGTGAGCCGCAGTTCGCCCGCCGCCAGCGCGCCCGGCGCGCCGCCCCCATTGCCCGCTGAAAAACTGATCGACCATATCCGCTTCGAACGCGGCGCATTCGACTTCTACGATCAGATGGTCAGCCAGCCGCCGTATAAGGTCAGCGTGACCGACGCGAATGCCACAGTCGATCACATTCATCTTCCGGATCTCAACGAACCGACCTCCGTGTCGGTCGCGGGCTCGATCAAGGGACCCGAACATACGGGCAAGGTCGCCTTCGGCGGCTGGATGAAGATCGCGAACAAGGACTCACAACTGAGCACCACATTACGAGGCGTCGACATCGTAATGCTCGATCCGTATCTGCTGAAGAAGGCCGGCGCAAGAGCACGTGTGACCGGCGGCACGCTCGACCTGAACGTCGAATCGACGGTGCGCGATTATCACCTTCACGCGCCCGGCACGATGACACTGCATCATCTGCAACTCGCCGAATCGGATAATCCGCTCGACACGTTCCTGTCGATTCCAACGCGCGCCGCGGTCGCCGCATTGAAGAACCGTGGCGATGAAATCACGCTGCATTTCGTGCTCGACGGCAATTTGCGCGACCCGAAATTCAAGCTCAACGAAAGCCTGATGACCGAACTGCGCGCGAATTTTGCAAAGGCGCTGGGCGTCAGCGCGGAGGGCGTCGCGAAGGGCGCGGGAGAGACGGTGAAGGGCCTCGGTAATGCGCTGAAGAATCTGCTTGGGCAGTGAGTAGAAGCGCTGGGCCTTTGCCTCGCGTCGGCGATCGGGTGACGCTATGCGTCACTCGTCGCGCCGCACAAGTTCATCCGGGAAGCAGCAACGCCGACGCCACGCGCTCACACAGGCAACCCCAGTTCGCGCAGCTTCGCCTCGGTCTGCGCCGCACTCGTGTGATGCACGCCATGCCAACCGAGCGCGTTCGCAGCCTCCGCGTTTTTCAGGTTGTCGTCGATAAAAACCAGCTCATGTGGCGCGAGGCCGGGCAGGTGTGCATCGATCCGCTCGCGCATCATGCCGAAGATCGCTGGGTCCGGCTTCACCAGCCCGACCCGCCCCGACACGACGATATCGCGAAAGCGCCGCAGCACCGGGAAGTTCTCCCACGCATACGGAAACGTCTCCGCCGACCAGTTCGTCAAGCCGAATAGCGGCACGCCGGCCGCGTCGAGCTTGTCGACCGTCGCCACGCCATCGTGCAGCACGCCTGCGATCATTTCGTGCCAGCGTTCGTAGAACGCGCGAATCAAGGCTTCGTGGTCCGGAAACCGCTCGATCAGCTCCGCGGTGCCTTCGGCAATCGGCTGGCCGCCGTCCTGCCGGATCACCCAGTCCATCGTGCATACATGCGACAGGAACCACTGGCGCTCGGCTTCATCGGGAATCAGCACGCGGTACAGGTACTGCGGACTCCAGTCGATCAACACACCGCCAAAATCGAACACGACTGCCTTGATGGTCATGCAAGCTCCGTTGTGTTTCGTTCAATCAGATCGCTTTCGTACGCGTTTCGAGCCACGCCTTCGCATCGCCTGACACATGCGGCGCCACGCGCGCGCGCACTGTCTCGTGATACGCATTGAGCCACGCGCGCTCGTCGTCGCGCAGCAGCGGCAACGCGATGCAGCGCGTGTCGATCGGACACAGCGTCAGCGTTTCGAACTCGAGGAAGTCGCCAAACTCGGTTTTGCCGGCCGCGCGGTTCAACACCAGGTTTTCGATCCGGATGCCCCACTTGCCCGGCCGGTAGATACCCGGCTCGATCGACGTGATCATGCCCTCTTCCATCGCGGTCCACGCTTCGGCGGGCGCGTAGTGCGAGATGACCTGCGGCCCTTCGTGCACGTTCAGGAAGTAGCCGACGCCGTGGCCCGTCCCATGACCGTAGTCCGCGCCGGTTTCCCAGATCGGCGCCCGCGCGATCGCATCGAGCATCGGCGAACGGATACCGCGAGGAAAGCGCGCGCGCGACAACGCGATCGTGCCTTTGAGCACCGTCGTGAAATCGCGGCGGTGCGCGTCGTCGATCTTACCGATTGGCACGACGCGCGTGATGTCAGTGGTGCCGCTCAAATATTGACCGCCTGAATCGATCAGCAGCAAACCGTTGCCTTCGATCGTTGCATGCGATTCCGGCAGCGCCCGGTAGTGCGGCATCGCGCCGTTCGCGTTGAACGCGGCGATCGTCGAAAAGCTCAACGTCACATAGCCCGGACGACGCGCGCGCGCCGCGGTCAACCGCTCGTCGACCGTGAGTTCGGTGATCGTCTCGCGACCCAGCGCGCCCTCGAACCATGCGAAAAACTCTGCGAGCGCCGCGCCATCCTGTTCCATCGTTGCGCGCACGTGCTCGGCTTCGGCCTCGGTCTTGCGCGACTTGAAGAACGTCGTCGGATTGACCCCTTCGACGATCTTCACATGCGCCGGCACCGACTTCAGCATGCCAAACGTGACGCGCCGCGGATCGGCCAGCAGCGTCGCGCCGGCGGGCAGCGCGGCAAGCGCATCAGCCGCCATCGGATACGGCTCGACGCGGATGCCGTCGCGTGCGAGCGCGTCGACGAGCGTCGCGGGCACCTTGCCTTCGACGACGAACAGCGACGCGTGCTCGAGCCCGACCAACGCGTGCGCGACGAACACCGGGTTGTAGTTCACATCGGCGCCGCGCAGGTTCAGCAGCCACGCGAGATCGTCGAGCGTCGAGATGAAGTGCCACTGCGCGCCCTGCTCCTTCATTGCGCGGCGCAGCCGATCGAGCTTTTCCGCCCGCGTCACGCTTGCCTGCGGCGGCGTATGTTCGTAGACCGCGTCGGTCGGCAACGACGGACGCTGCGGCCAGATCGCGTCGAGCAGATCGACGTCGGTGCGCAGCTTGACGCCGCGCGCGATCAGCGCGTCGCTGAGCGCACGTGCCGCTGCAACGCCCAGCACCGCGCCGTCGACGCCGACCGTGCCGCCCGCCCGCACATTCTGCGCAGGCCATTCGATGTGCGGCTGCGTCTGCTGGCCGCCCATCATCTTCATCAACTGGATGCCGGTGCCGGCCAGTTGCGCTTCGGCCTGCACCCAATAGCGGCTATCGACCCACAGTCCGGCAAAGTCGGCCGTCACGGCAAGCGTGCCGACCGAGCCGGTGAAGCCGGACAGCCACTCGCGTCCTTTCCACCGACCCGGCAGGTACTCGGACAGGTGCGGATCCGCGGACGGCACCAGATAAGCGGCAAGGCCTTCGCGCGTCATCGCATCGCGCAATTGCGCAATCCGCTCGGGAATCGACGCGGTTTCGGGGAGTCGGACGTTCATCGTGTTCACCTGGAAATAATATCGAGCGGCGACTTTATCGCCGCCGTGACAGCATACCGACGGCCGCGGCTACCGCGACCAGCGCAACCGCCGTGCAAACCGGCCATTCGAGCGTATAGCCATCGTGAAAAAGCGTGGTGACGTTGCCGGCCATCCGCGCAAACGCCGCGCCGAGCACACCGGCCAGCACGGCGACCCATAGCCGCGCGTGGCGAGTCCGCCGCAGCGGGTGCAGCCACCAGCCAGCTAGCCCCACCGCTACCCCGAGCACGACAATACCAGGCCATCCCATCAGCGGCACACCTCCGGCGCGGACGCATTCGTCCACAGATTCGGATTTATCCCATAGGCCGACATGACGAGGTTAGCTAGCATTTTTCTCTCATTAACCAGAAGGTCAGCACGGCGCTTTTTTGCGCCGCTGTTCATCGGCGGTTCGCCAGTAGTCGCGCGGCGATGAGTAGCGGTTGAGTTTAGGGGCGGGATAAACGTTAGGCAAGCCGCAACGCCGACGCCCGCGCACCTCATGGCGCCGGTCTGCAACGCGTCCCATGCGAATCGCCCTCATCGAGCCGGACCTTCGCCACGCGGAACTCGTCGCCCGCCTGCTGCTCGCCGCGGGACACGCGTGCCAGCACTTCAGCGCCAGCGAGCCGTTTCTCTGCAGCGCGAAGCAGCTTTTCTTCGATCTTCTCGTCACCGAAGCCTGGGCCGGCGATCGCTGCGCGGAAGACGTCATTTCCCGCGCACGCGACGTGCTGCCCGGCCTGCCAGTTATCGTCACGATGAAGGCGCCGCGCGAAAGCGAACTGGTCGCCGCGCTGCATGCGGGCGCCGACGACTGCCTCGCGAAGCCGGTGCGCGGCCCGGAAATGCTCGCCCGCGTCGACGCGCTGATCCGGCGCGCGGGCTTTCGCCGGCCGCGCAGCCGCTCGCGCGAGATGTTCGGCGAGTATGCGTTCGACGGCGGACGCTCGATCGTCACGTTTAGGGGCCAGATCATCCCGTTAACGCCAAAAGAGTTACGCTTCGCGCTTCTGCTGTTTTCGAACATGTCGCGGCCGGTTTCTCGCGCGCAGATCCTTGAAACCGTCTGGGGCCGCCGCGACATCAAGTCGCGCACGCTCGATACGCATGCTTCCCGCATCCGCGCGAAGCTGGAACTGCGGCCCGAGCAAGGCTACGCGCTGACGCCGTTGTATGGTTACGGCTACCGGCTCGACCCGGTTTCCACCGGAAGCGGCAATGGCGGCCGGGACGAGCCGCCCCGGACTGAAACAATCGTGGAAACGCTATAATATGGGGCTAAACCATAGCCCTACTTGTTGGGCTGTCCCCACTTATGCAGCTTTTAACGATCGGAATCAACCACCACACTGCGCCAGTCGCTCTGCGCGAGCGCGTGGCGTTTCCGCTCGAACAGGTCAAACCCGCGCTCGACGCATTCAAAGGCATCTGGCTCGGGCACGGCGCCGCGCCCAACGCGCCTGAAGCCGCGATTCTGTCCACCTGCAACCGCACCGAACTCTACTGCGTCACTGACGACCACGCGGCCCGCGAGGCCGCGATCCGTTGGCTGTCGAAGTACCACAATCTTCCCGTCGACGAGCTCGCGCCGCATGTGTACGCGCTGCCACAGTCCGAAGCCGTTCGGCACGCATTTCGCGTCGCGTCGGGGCTCGATTCGATGGTGCTCGGCGAAACGCAGATCGTCGGTCAGATGAAGGATGCGGTGCGCACCGCGTCCGAGGCCGGCGCGCTCGGCACTTATCTGAACCAGTTGTTCCAGCGCACCTTCGCGGTCGCGAAGGAAGTGCGCAGCACGACTGAAATTGGCGCGCAGTCGGTGTCGATGGCCGCGGCGGCCGTGCGGCTCGCGCAGCGTATTTTCGACAAGGTGTCGAACCAGCGAGTGCTGTTTATCGGCGCGGGCGAAATGATCGAACTGTGCGCGACGCATTTCGCCGCGCAGCAACCGCGCGAACTGGTGATCGCGAACCGCACCGCGGAGCGCGGCGAGCGCCTCGCCGAACGTTTCAATGGCCGCGCAATTCCACTTAGCGAGCTGCCGCAGCGGATGCACGAATTCGACATCATCGTGTCCTGCACTGCGTCCACGTTGCCGATCATCGGTCTCGGCGCGGTCGAGCGCGCGGTCAAGGCGCGCCGTCACCGGCCGATTTTCATGGTCGATCTGGCCGTGCCACGCGACATCGAACCCGAAGTCGGCATGCTCGAAGACGTGTTCCTGTACACCGTCGACGATCTCGGCGCAATTGTCCGCGAAGGCAACGCATCGCGTCAGGCGGCGGTCGCGCAGGCCGAAGCGATCATCGAAACGCGCGTGCAGAACTTCATGCAGTGGCTCGACGCGCGCAGCATCGTGCCGGTGATTCGTCATATGCACACGCAGGCGGATTCACTGCGTCGCGTCGAAGTCGAAAAAGCGCTGAAGATGCTCGCGCGCGGCGACGACCCGGCGGTCGTGCTCGAAGCGTTGTCGCAGGCAATCACCAACAAGCTGATCCATGGTCCGACACATGCGCTGAACCGCGCGAACAGCGACAACCGCGCGACACTCATCGAATTGATGAGCGGCTTCTACAAACACAATCACACGTCCGAGCGTTAGCTGCGCTCACGCTTATCGCGCGTCGACGGTCCAACGGCGGTTGCCGCGCGGTCCTGTGCGACGCCGCTGCCCCGCGGCCGTTCCGGCCCGCATCCAGAACTATTCGTTACCCCTTCCGGAGCCTGCTCCGGATCGCACAATGAACGCCCGATGAAAACGAGCATGCAAAGCAAGCTCGACCAGCTCACCACACGACTGGCCGAACTGAACGACCTGTTGAGCCGCGCGGACATCACCGCGAATCTCGACCAGTACCGCAAGCTGACGCGCGAGCACGCGGAGATCGGCCCGGTGGTCGAGCACTACGCGCTGTGGCGCCAGGCGGTGAATGATTCCACCACTGCGCAGGAACTGCTGTCCGACCCTTCGATGAAGGAGTTCGCTGAAGACGAGATCCGCACCGCACGCGAGCGGATGGAGCAGCTCGAAAGCGAATTGCAGCGGATGTTGCTGCCGAAGGACCCGAACGACGACCGCAATATCTTCCTCGAAATTCGCGCGGGCACCGGCGGCGACGAGTCCGCACTATTTGCGGGCGACCTGCTGCGCATGTATTTGCGCTATGCGGAGCGCAATCGCTGGCAGGTCGAAATGATGTCGGCGAGCGAATCGGACCTCGGCGGCTACAAGGAAGTGATCGTGCGCATCGCGGGCGAGGCGGCGTACTCGAAACTGAAGTTCGAATCGGGCGGCCACCGCGTACAACGCGTGCCGGCCACCGAGACGCAGGGCCGCATCCACACGTCCGCGTGCACGGTCGCGGTAATGCCGGAAGCCGATGAAATCGGCGAGGTCGAAATCAACCCGGCGGATTTGCGGATCGATACATTTCGCGCGTCCGGCGCAGGTGGCCAGCACATCAACAAGACGGATTCCGCGGTACGCGTCACGCACTTGCCGACCGGTATTGTCGTCGAGTGCCAGGACGACCGCTCGCAGCACAAGAATAAGGATCGCGCGCTGAAAGTGCTCGCCGCGCGCATCAAGGACAAGCAATACCACGAGCAGCACGCGAAGGAAGCGGCGACGCGCAAGAGCCTGATCGGCTCCGGCGACCGCTCCGAACGCATCCGCACGTACAACTTCCCGCAAGGGCGCCTGACCGATCACCGGATCAACCTGACGCTGTACCGGCTCGAAGCGATCATGGAAGGCGATCTCGACGAACTGATCGCCTCGCTGGTCAGCGAGCATCAGGCTGAGTTGCTGGCATCGCTCGGCGACGCGGAGTGAGTGACGGCATGACCGCGGCTTCCGATACGGTTGCAGCATTGCTTCGCACGTCGGCATTGCCGCCGCTCGAAGCGCGCATTCTGCTCGGTCACGCGCTCGGTTGGCGTCGCACGGAATTGATCATGCGCGCGGACCAACCGCTCGATGCCGAGCGGGTCGCGCTCTGGCGCGAACTGGAAGCGCGGCGTCTCGCTGGAGAGCCGGTTGCGCAGCTGGTTGGCGCGCGTGAGTTCTACGGGCTCGAATTCGACGTGACGCCGCACGTGCTGATTCCGCGTCCGGAGACTGAGTTGCTGGTCGAAACGGCGCTCGAGGCAGTCGCCGGCTGTGCGCGGCCGCGGATACTCGATCTCGGCACGGGGACCGGCGCGATCGCAGTCGCGATTGCGTCCGCGCGACCGGACGCGTCAGTCTGGGCTGTCGATCGCTCCGTCGAAGCGTTGCAGGTGGCGACGCGCAATGCGACGCGCCTCGTCGACGCGGGACGGCCCGGCGGCGCGTTGAGTCTGCTGCAAGGCAACTGGTACGCCGCGCTGGACCCATCGCTGCGTTTCGATGCGATTGTCAGCAACCCTCCCTATATCGCGAGCGACGATCCGCATCTTGAGCAAGGCGACCTGCGCTTCGAGCCGCGTGGCGCGCTGACCGACGAAGCGGATGGCTTGTCCGCGATCCGCGAGATCGTCGCGGATGCGCCGGCATGGCTCGCCGCAGGCGGCGTGTTGTGGGTCGAGCATGGTTACGATCAGGCGGCAGCAGTGCGCGAGCTGATGAGCGCGCGCGGATTCCAGTCGGTGCGCTCGGAACGCGACCTGGCGGGCATTGAGCGCATTAGTGGTGGTGAACGGGCGAATCCGTCCGTGCATATCAACGCGTGAACGCACAGCGAGGCCTGAACGCGTGATGAAGCTCGCGATCAGGCCGGTCGGCACGCGAAGCTGTGTGCGCGGTGTTGCCCTTTCCCGATGCGCGTCACCGCGAACCCTCTGCCAATGGCAACGTCGGCCTACCCCCGCGAAATCCGCTATCATTTCAAGTCATCCCACTTACTTCCGGAACCGCAAGGTCAGTCATGGACACGCAACAGCGCATCAAGCAAATCGTCGACGAAAACTCCGTCGTGCTCTTCATGAAAGGCAACGCGCAATTCCCGATGTGCGGCTTCTCCGGCCGTGCTGTGCAAATTCTGAAGGCATGCGGCGTCGACGAGTTCAAGACCGTCAACGTGCTCGAAGATGACGAAGTCCGCCAGGGCATCAAGGAATTCTCGAACTGGCCGACCATCCCGCAGCTCTACGTGAAGGGCGAATTCGTCGGCGGGTCGGACATCATGATGGAAATGTATCAATCCGGCGAACTCCAGCAGCTGTTTGCCGCGGCATAACAAAGCACATCGCAGCAAAGCCCTTGCGCGCCAAGGGCACTCGGGCGCCCGGGAGGCGCCTCATGTCATGAACACACGCGTTGCGGCGCCGCGTCGGGTGATCGTCGCGATTACCGGTGCATCCGGCGCCATTTATGGCATCCGGCTGCTGCACGCGCTGCGACGCGTCGGCGGCATCGAGAGCCATCTGCTCGTATCGGGCGCCGGATGGCTCAACATCCAGCACGAACTGCAATTGACCAAGGACGACGTGCATCCGCTCGCGGACGTCGTCCATTCCGTGCGCCACATCGGCGCGAGTGTCGCATCGGGTTCGTTTTCGACACACGGAATGATCGTCGCGCCCTGTTCGATGAAGACACTCGCAAGCATCGCGCATGGGCTATCGGACAATCTCATCTCCCGCGCGGCCGACGTCACATTGAAAGAGCGTCGCCGGCTCGTGCTGATGGTGCGGGAAACCCCGCTTAATCTGGCGCATCTGCGCAATATGACGGCCGTGACCGAGATGGGCGGGATCGTGTTTCCGCCGGTGCCCGCGTTCTACAGCAAGCCCGCGTCACTCGATGAAATGGTCGATCACACCGTCGCGCGCGCGATGGACTTGCTTGCGCTCGGCCCGTCGCTTGCGCCAGCGTGGGAAGGGTTGAACGGGGCCGCATAGGCGAGGCAACAGTCTGGCGATTCTCAACAACGGCGACGCAATAAATTCCCTTTTGCGCCGTTTATCAAGTGCTAATGCGGCTATATAGTCGTTTCACCAAAGCCACCACCGTCGCGCCCGCGCGCGACCTCCGCCGCCATGACCCGCTTGCCATCGTTATTCCTTTCTCACGGCGCTCCGACGCTGCCGATCGACCCGTCGCTGCCGTCCGCTGAGTTTGCGTCGCTCGCGGCAGGTTTGCCGCGTCCAAAGGCAATCCTGATGCTGTCAGCGCACTGGATGACCGCGCAGCCGGTTGCGAGCACCGCAGCGAAACCCGATACGATTCACGATTTCTACGGCTTTCCGCGTCAGCTCTATGAGATCCAGTACCCGGCGCCCGGTGCGCCCGACGTCGCGCGCCGCGCGGCAGAACTGCTTGACGCCGCGGGAATCGCGACGTCGAGTGAATCGCACGGGCTCGATCACGGCGCCTGGGTGCCGATGCTGTTGATGTTCCCGGACGCAGACGTGCCGGTCGCGCAGCTTTCCATTCAGCCACGTAGAGACCCCGCGCATCACTTTCGCGTCGGCCGCGCGTTGCGCACACTGCGTGATGATGGCGTGATGGTGATCGGCTCGGGGCAGATCACACACAACCTGCGCGAAGCCGACTTTTCCGCGCGCCCGGAAGAGGCGGACCCGCGCGTGACAGAGTTCACCGACTGGTTCGAAACGCGTCTGGCCGGGCACGACATCGACGCGTTGCTCGACTATCGACGCCAGGCGCCACACGCGGTGTCGATGCATCCGACTGACGAGCATCTATTGCCCGTGTTCGCCGCGCTGGGCGCCGCCGGCGATGACTATCAGATGCGGATCCAGCCGCTCGGCACGTATCAGCGCGTACTGGCGATGACGAACTACGTGTTCACCGACGCCTGAGCGTCACCGCGGTGCCGGCTCGACAAAAAGCCCGCTCACGATGCGAAGCATCGGGCGGGCCTTGTCCAGCGATCACGCGAACGCATGACGCAACTTAAGCGCCGATCCCCTCGAGGACCTCGTCATGCGACTCGCGCTCGTCAAGGTACCCGGTGCGGTAGCCGGTATGCACGCCCCAGTAGTAGAACACCAGCGCGCAGGCGATCACGACCACCATATCCCATCCATACGGCAACACGCCGATGCCGCCGAACTGCTTACTGCCGATCAGCGACAGCACCGCCATCGTCGGCAGATACGCAACCAGCCACCACGCAGCGGTCAGATCGCGGCTCCAGCCGTCAAACCCGACCTTCGCCTGAAAGTAGAAATACACCGGCAGCGCAACGACCATCAGCAGAATGATTTCGCCGGTCAACGGCCACTTCGCCCAGTACAGGATAAGCGACGCGCAGACGAATGCGAACGGCGCGATCGCTTTCATGCCCGCGATCTTCAGCGGCCGCTCGACATCGGTCGCGGTGCGCCGCAGCGCCATCAGACTGATCGGCCCGGTGAGGTAAGAAATCACCGTTGCGACCGAAATCACCGCCGCGAGCGAACTCCAGCCGCGGAAGAAGAACAGGAACAGAAACGACACGAACAGGTTGAACCACATCGCCGAACGCGGCACGCCGTAGACCGGATGCACGACGCCGAAAATCTTCGGCATCGTGTTGTTGCGCTCCATCGCGTAGATCATCCGCGTCGTGGTCGCCATATACGTGGTGCCGGTGCCGCTCGGGCTCACGAACGCGTCGATGTACAGAAGAATCGCCAGCCAGTTCAGATTCAGCGCGATCGCCAGTTCCGCGAACGGCGACGCAAAGGTGAAGTGGCTCCAGCCCTTCAGCACGTCGGTGGGATTGACCGCGCCGATATAAGCGACCTGCAGCAGCACGTAGATCACCAGCGCGATCAGGATCGAGCCGATCACCGCGAACGGCACGCTCTTCGCTGGATTGCGCGCTTCACCCGCCAGATTCACCGGGCTCTGAAATCCGTTGAACGCGAACACGATGCCGCTCGTCGCAACCGCCGTCAGCACCGACGACCATCCGTAGGGTGCGAACGTGCTCGCGTCGCCGAAGTTCTCGCGATGAAAACCGGTCAGCATCAGGCCGAGAACGGTCGCGCCGGGGATCAGGAACTTGAATATCGTGATCGTCGAATTCGCGTGTGCGAACAGCTTCACGCCCCAATAGTTGAGCAGGAAATAGACGATCACGAGCGCCGCGGACAGCAGTAACCCGTTGGTCGTCAATGAGCCGTTCACGAACAGCGCATGTGCCCAGTCGTACGGCCAGGTGCTCATGTACTGGATCGACGCCTCGGCTTCGATTGGAATCACCGATACGATTGCAATCCAGTTCGCCCACGCGCTGATGAACCCCACTAACGCACCATGCGAATACCGTGCGTAGCGCACCATCCCGCCTGACTCGGGGAACATTGCGCCGAGCTCCGCATAGGTCATCGCAATCGCGAGGATCACGACCGCACCGATTACCCATGCACAAATGGATGCAGGCCCTGCAATTTTTGCCGCCTTCCACGCGCCAAATAGCCAGCCCGATCCGATGATGGAACCGAGGCCCGTCAATAGCAATGCAATCGGCCCGACGTTCCGCTGAATAGAACTCTTCACGTCTTCTCCTCTGTCTGACTCTGTATCGATGCGCCCGCAGCCGAACTGGCCGTCGTTCGCCGGCTGTGACACGCATGCTCTGCGCCAGCATGTTTGCACATGCGCCCCTCTGACGAGGTGCAACCCGCGCGAGGGGTCGTAGTGTAACGGTTGCACCCGCGCTGCGAATACCGGAAGCCTGTGTCCCTACAAAAAAATCAGCCGATTTGCAAGCTTTGTAATGATGTTTGCGGCTTAAACGTTAATCGCCGTGAAGAAAATAGGGACACTATTGACCTTCTCTCGAAATGACCGTATAAAGATCGTGCAGGATTTCAAGTGGCGAGTGAATTGGTCTTTCGTAGTTCGCCCATCACGGTACTCCGGTTGGTCCTATTACCCCTTCCTTGATTTTCATGCACCCCCTATCAGGCTTCGGCCTTATTTACCTCTCTTAGGAAAAAGTAATATGGAAACCGGTACCGTCAAGTGGTTCAATGACGCAAAGGGCTTTGGCTTCATCACCCCGGACGGCGGCGGCGAAGATCTGTTCGCGCATTTCTCTGAAATTCGCATCGAAGGCTTCAAGACGCTGCAAGAAAACCAGAAGGTTACGTTCGAAGTGAAGACTGGCCCGAAGGGCAAGCAAGCCGCGAACATCAAGCCGGCCTAATAAGCCGCGCTTTCCCGAGGGAAATCCCTCGGGGCATAAAAAAACCCCGCTTCAGCGGGGTTTTTTATGCATGCAGCGCAAAGAAAGTTCGGCAGCGAGACGGCGGCTGACGCCTAGCCGAACACCCGCTGTGCGTGGATCCCCAAGCCAGTCGCAACACTGGCGAGCCGATCGCCGAACACCGGCCGCGCAGCCGGGAATGCCGCGCAAAGCGCGCCGGAAAGAAACCCGAGGCCGGTCGAGCCGCCGGTGAAATACAACGCGCTCACGTCCCGATCAGCAACACCGGCTGCCTGTACCGTGTCGCGCGCGGCCTGCACGATGCGCTGCGTTTCGTCCTTGCCTGCTTCGATCAGCTGCGCCTCGTCAAACGCAACGCGCAGGTCGTCTTCCACCAGCTCAAGATCGATCAGTGTCTCGCCGCCTGCCGCGACGCCGATCTTCGCCTCCTCAGCGCGCGCAGCCAGCGCATGACCGAAGCGCTGCTCGACCACGCGCATCAGCCGGTCGTGATGGCGGGTGTCCGCGTACAGATGGCGCATCAGCGCCAGTTCACCGACGCGCTTCGG
The DNA here is from genome assembly GCF_004366595.1 of Paraburkholderia rhizosphaerae. GTDB lineage: Bacteria > Pseudomonadota > Gammaproteobacteria > Burkholderiales > Burkholderiaceae > Paraburkholderia > Paraburkholderia rhizosphaerae. The sequence continues at coordinate 73,449 of NZ_SORE01000027.1, read as the reverse complement.
CGCATAGACGGTGTTGATCAGATGCCACGTCGCCAGATCGAAGTAAACGCGGTTCGGCACCTCGCGCCCCTCCGGATCGATTGACCGATAGCCGAGCTCGGTGAGGATCGTCGTCAGTTCGACGCGCCGGTCGAAATCAGTGCCCGCCACATGCACGCCGTGGTGCGCTAGCACGTCGTCCTTGCGCTCGACGCGCGCCATCCGCTGCGGCCCGACGCGCACCAGCGAGAAGTCCGAGGTGCCCCCGCCGATGTCCGCGACCAGCACGAGCCCTTCTTCAGTCAGATGCGATTCGTAATCGAATGCCGCCGCAATCGGCTCATACTGGAAGCGGATGTCGCGAAAGCCGACCGCATGCGCGGCCGCTTCCAACTGCTGCTGGGCGAGGAGGTCGGCGCGCGGGTCGTCATCGACGAAGAACACCGGGCGACCAAGCACCGCGCGTTCGAGCGGGACGCCTGCGCGTGCCTCCGCATGGCGCTTCAGATGCGTGAGGAAGATTCCGATCACGTCGGTGTATTTGATCGCGGTGCCGTCGCCGAGGTCGGTCGTGCTTTCGGCGAGCGCTGAACCGAGAATGCTCTTCATCGAGCGCATCAGCCGGCCATCGAAGCCGTCGATGTACGCCTCGAGCGCGGCGCGCCCGAATTCGCGGGTGTTTTCGTCGACATTGAAGAACACCGCGGTCGGCAGCGTGGTGTACGCGCCTTCGACCGGCGCGAGCCGCAGCGCCCCGTTGTCGGGCACCGCGACAGCCGAATTCGACGTACCGAAGTCAATCGCGCAAAAGGTCATGAGGACATCGCTGGCTGGAGGCGGCGTGCCGCCACCGACGCCGGCGCGAGCAAGGGGAAGGACGGGCTTTTTAGCACGAAAGCGCAACGCGCGGCAACCTATGCCGAAGTTCGGGCTCAAGCGGCGGCGCCAGGCGACGCACGCTGCGGTTCCGGCGGACCCGCATACGCCGCCGGCTGCGCAAAGCGCGGGCTTGCATCGCGTCAGTCGCGGGAAAACGCGGAACGGAATTTGCACGAAATGCGAGTCTGCGCAGCGCCGGTGGCACTTCATTTGAATGATGAATAGTGCCCAGCCAATTTCACCGACCGCCTCGCGTGGCCGGCGCTTGCAGCCATCGGCTGCCCCGTTCGCGAAAAACAGGAGACAGCCGTCATGTCCGACCCGCCCGCCGCAACAGCCCGCGCTGAAGCGTCCGCGATCATCGAAACGAATTTGCCGGCCAGGCTCGACCGTCTGCCGTGGGGCCGCTTTCACTCGCTGATCGTCGTTGCGCTCGGCATCACATGGCTGCTCGACGGACTGGAGGTGACGCTGGCCGGCGCCGTCGCGAGCGCGTTGAAGGCGAGCCCGGCGTTGCGCTTCACCAATACGGAAGTCGGCCTCGCGGGCAGTGCGTATATCGCGGGTGCCGTGCTCGGTGCACTTGGTTTCGGCTGGCTGACCGACCGCCTCGGCCGGCGCAAACTGTTCTTCATCACGCTCGCGCTGTATCTCGCCGCAACCGCGGCGACCGCGCTGTCGTGGAACCTCGCGACGTTTCTGCTGTTCCGCTTCCTGACCGGAGCGGGTATCGGCGGCGAGTACACCGCGATTAATTCGACGATCCAGGAGTTCACGCCGGCACGCGTGCGTGGCTGGACCGATCTGGCGATCAACGGCACGTTCTGGGTCGGCGCGGGGCTCGGCGCCGCGGGCTCGATCGTGCTGCTCGACCCCGGGCTGATGCCACCTGACTGGGGCTGGCGCGCGTGCTTTCTGATCGGCGCGTTGCTCGCGCTCGCGATCCTGCCGATGCGCGCATGGATTCCCGAAAGCCCTCGCTGGCTGCTGACACACAACGAAGCGCACGAGGCGCACTCGGTGGTCGACGCGATCGAGGCGCGCTTTCGCGAGCATGGACACGAGCTCACGGATGACGACGCACTCAACCGCCTACGCTTGCGCACGCGCGAACGTACGACGTTACGTGAAGTGTTCAGCACGCTGTTCGTCCGGCATCGTCGACGCGCGTTCGTCGGGTTATCACTGATGACCGCGCAGGCGTTCTTCTACAACGCGATCTTCTTCACCTATGCGCTAGTGCTCACCGACTTCTACGGGGTGCCCGGCGACCATGTCGGCTGGTATCTGCTGCCGTTCGCGCTAGGCAATTTTCTGGGTCCGCTGCTGCTGGGCCGGCTCTTCGATGTGATCGGCCGGCGCAAGATGATCGCGGCGACCTATGCGTTATCCGGCGTGCTGCTGACCATCAGCGGCTATCTGTTCCAGCAGCACTGGCTGACCGTCACGACGCAGACGATCTCGTGGATGGTGATCTTCTTCTTTGCTTCGGCCGCCGCGAGCTCCGCGTATCTGACCGTCAGCGAGTCGTTCCCGCTCGAAATTCGCGCGCTCGCAATCGCGGTGTTCTATGCATTCGGCACCGCACTTGGAGGCATCGCGGGACCCGCATTCTTCGGACGCTTGATCGACACGCATCAACGCAGCGAAGTGTTTTCAGGCTATCTGGTCGGCTCGGCGCTGATGCTGATTGCGGCACTGATCGCCGCGATCTGGGGTGTCGACGCGGAGCGGCGCTCACTCGAAAGCGTGGCCGCGCCGCTATCGGCGGTCGGTGATAACGAAAGCGACTGACATCGCGTTAGCGTATTCGCAACCGTTTCGCCGTGCGCTATTCGTCAGACGCGCATGCCATGCCCACGCACGCCACGCCGCGCAGTCACGCGCTCAGAACGCTTTCTTCCACGCACCGGCGAAGGCAATCTCCGCAAGCGGCAAGCGCGCACGCACCGATTTCTCGCGTTCACGCAGCACCGGATCGAGCTTTTCGGCCTCGCCATAATGACCGAGCGCGATCATCGCAATGACTTCGACGTCGCCCGGAATCTCGAACGCCTGACGGAACGCCTTGACATCGAAACCGCTCATCTGATGCGCGCCGAGGCCAAGCGCATGCGCCTGCAGAACCAGCGCCATCGCCGCAGCGCCCGCATCATACGACGCACAACGATTGACGTCGCCCTTGTGAGTCAACGTCTGCGTCGTCACGGCGATCAGCACCGGCAAAGGCCGATTCCAGCCCTGGTTGAATGGCACGAGTGTCGAGAATGCCTTCTTGAACGCGACTTCATCGACGCTTCGATCGAACACGACGAAGCGCCATGGCTGCGCGTTATACGACGACGGCGCCCAGCGCGCCGCTTCGAGCACCGCGTGCAGGTGCTCGTGGCTCACAGGCTCACTCGAGAACGCGCGCGGGCTCCAGCGGCTCGCCAGCAGTTCGTGAATCGGGACTTCAGTAGCGGCGATTTTTTTGATCATCGGCGTCTCGCAGTCGAAGTACATGAACGATCGGTCGTTGCCCAACGGCCGGATAGGATAACCCGGACTTGGGCGCTATACCGCTACTCGACTCGCTTAATGACAGATTCAACTGCGAGAGCGCATCACTGCAACATCATGCCGCGTGCGTCAGACCGCCTGAATTGCGGCCTCGCGCGGGCGTCGATTGATACGCAACACAATGACCGCGGCGATCAGACACAACCCGCCGGAAATCATCGACGCGACCGTGTACGTGCCGAGGCTCGCGCGCAACATCCCCGCGCCGAGCGCGGCAAACGCCGCACCGAGCTGGTGCCCGGCGACCACCCAGCCGAACACAACGGGCGCCGCTTCCTTGCCGTACACATCGGTCGCAAGACGCACGGTGGGCGGCACCGTCGCGATCCAGTCGAGCCCGTAGAAAACGGCGAACAGCGGCAGGCCGAAGAAATCGATGCCGAATGCGTGCGGCAGATAGATCAACGAGAGTCCGCGCAGCCCGTAGTACCAGAACAGCAGCACGCGCGAATTGAAGCGGTCCGACAGCCAGCCCGACAACGTGGTGCCAAACAGATCGAAGATACCCATCGCGGCAAGCAGCGACGCGCCCTGCACTTCGGACAAACCATAGTCGCCGCACATCGCGATCAGATGCGTGCCGACATAGCCATTGGTACTGGCGCCGCAAATGAAAAAGCTGAAGAACAGCAGCCAGAAGTCGCGCGTTTTGCTCGCGGACGCGAGCGTGCCGAACGCGATCGCAAGCGGGTTCTGCTTCGAATGATCGGTTCGCAGCGGTGCATCGGCAGGCTCGCCGTAGGGGCGCAATGTCAGATCGGCAGGGCGCTCGGGCAACAGGAACGCGACGAGCGGCAACACGACGCCCGCCGCGATCGCGACCACCCATACGACCGGCCGCCAGCCGTGATGTTCGGCAATCGCGGCGAGCATCGGCAGAAAGACCAGCTGACCGGTCGCCGAACTCGCGGTCAGAATGCCCATCACCAGCCCGCGACGCGCGCTGAACCAGCGGTTAACCACGGTGGCCGATAGCGTCAGCGCCGCGACGCCGGTCGAACCGCCAACCATCACGCCCCAGACAAGCACCATTTGCCATGGCGCGGTCATCGTCGACGACAGCGCGACACCAGCTCCCATCACCGCCAGCGCAGTGAGCAGCGTCGGCCGCACACCGAAGCGCTGCATCGCGGCCGCGGCAAACGGCCCCATCAAACCGTACAACGCGATGTTCACGGAGATCGCGAGCGAGATCGTCGCTCGGCTCCAGCCGAATTCGTGCTCGAGCGGAACCATCATCACGCTCGGCGTCGCACGCGTCCCGGCCGCCGCCAGCAGCACGAGAAACGTCACCGCGACCGCCAGCCAGCCGTAGTGGAAGCGTCCCCCGATAAGTCTTGAAGCCCAGTTCATCCGTTGCTCTCCGTTTCGACGGACGCCGCTGCGGATATCGGACCCACGCGCCGCCGGGATAGATTTAGGGTGAGATTGTTACGAATCGCGTAAAGCGTTTGTGACTGCCCTGTCACAATGTGTTGCGATGGTAGTGACTGGTCAGTAACATGTCAAGGCAAGTCATTCGCATCCATGGACTGTCATGAACGATTCACGCGCGGTCAAACCGCACGGCAAGACGCCACCTGAAGCGGGTTCACCGGCCACGGCAGCGACGCGCCGGCCGGCGGGCTCGGCACGCCGCCCGCACACCGCCGGAGCCGAAGCGCAAGAGCATTTGCTGCGCGCCGCAGCCGAACTTTTTTATCGTGAAGGCGTGCGTGCGGTCGGCGTCGATGCGGTCGTCGAACGGGCGGGCGTCAACAAGATGAGCTTGTATCGGCAGTTTTCGTCGAAGGACGATCTGGTCGTCGCGTACCTCGAGCGCGCGGACCGCGAGTTCTTCGTTCGCTTCGAGCGCAACTTCGAGAAGTATCCCGGCGAACCGGTCAAGGAGCTGAACGAATATTTCAGCGACCTCGCGCGGCGCGCGTCGGCAGTCGAATATCGCGGTTGTCCGTTCGTCAATGTGTCGGCGGAGTTTCCCGACGCATCGCATCCCGCGCGGGTCTGCGTGAGTCGCAACAAGGCAAAGCTCAACGCAAGACTGAACGAACTGGCCGTGCAGGCAGGTGCGCGTGACCCGGCGGCGCTTGCCGACGCGCTCGCGTTGCTGATCGAAGGGGTCTACGCGGCGAGCCAGACGTACGGCCCCGGCTGCGGACCGATCGCGGCGGCCCCGGTCGTCGCCGCGCAACTGATCGCGGCCGCCTGCGCGGATGCACCGGTAAAATAGCGGTTTCGCCGCGCTACCTGCTATGCCGTTTTCTCCGCTGCCTGCCGTTACCCGTGCCACATCCGATGAATCCCGATGAATCGATCATCGCCGCGACCCGTCACTGGCTGACGCGCGCGGTGATCGGGCTGAACCTGTGTCCGTTCGCGAAAGCGGTCCACGTGAAAGACCAGATTCGCTACGCAATCAGCGACGCGACGGACATCGAAGGCGTGCTGGCCGACCTCGAAAGCGAACTGCGCACGCTAACGGACGCGAACCCTGAAGTCATCGACACCACGCTGCTGATTCTCCCGTTCGCGCTCGCTGACTTTCTCGAATACAACGACTGCCTGTACTTCGCGGACCAATTGCTCAAGCAACTACGTCTGGAAGGCACGCTGCAGATTGCGAGCTTTCATCCGAACTATCGGTTCGAAGGCAGCGAGCCGGACGACATCGAGAACTATACGAACCGCTCGCCTTATCCGATCCTGCATCTGCTGCGCGAGGCGAGCATCGAACGCGCGGTCGATGCGTTCCCCGATGCGGCCGACATCTACGAACGCAATCAGCAGACGCTGCGGCGGCTCGGACCGGAAGGCTGGCGGCGATGGATGGAACGCGAAACCGACTGACGAGTACCGCGCAGCCGCACGAGCGCCGCGGGCCCTCGCATTTCCGCTCAAGCGTCGACGAAGAACCGCTCGCGCAGCTCATCGAGCCCGAATCTCTGCATCACCTCGTGCAGCCGCTCGGCCGGCCGGCGCCGCGGCAAATCTTTGTAATGCGCGATGATCAGCTCGTTCTTCATCGAGTGCTCCCAGCCGACCAGCTCCGTCACGTTCACCTGGTATCCATGCGCCTCGAGTTGCAAGCAGCGCAGCACATTGGTGATCTGACTGCCGAACTCACGCGTATGCAGCGGATGGCGCCAGATCTCGGTCAACGCGTCGCCTAGCGATTTGCTCTTGTTTCGCTTCAGCACGCCGGCTACCTCCGCCTGGCAACAGGGCACCACAACCACATATTTCGCGCGCTTCTGCAACGCGAAGCGGATCGCGTCGTCAGTCGCGGTATTGCATGCGTGCAGTGCGGTGACGATATCGATGGCCGGTGGCAGACGGTCCGACACTGTCGACTCGGCCACCGACAGATTCAGAAACGACATCCCGGCAAAACCCAGCCGCGCCGCGAGTTCCCCGGATTTCGTCACGAGTTCTTCGCGCGTCTCGATCCCATAGATGTGCGAGCTATCGCGCAGATCCTTGAAGAACAGGTCGTACAAAATGAAGCCCAGATACGACTTGCCCGCGCCGTGATCGACGAGCGAGACCGAGCCTTTCGCTTCTTTTACGTCGTTCAGCAGCGGCTCGATGAACTGGTACAGGTGATAGACCTGCTTCAGCTTGCGGCGGCTATCCTGATTCATCTTGCCGTCGCGCGTCAGGATATGTAGTTCTTTTAGCAGTTCGACGGATTGGTTCGGCCGGATTTCGTAGGTTTTACTCGACATCGAAGTGACGTGCCACCGATTGCATGAAAAACGTGCGACAGGTGACGGAAAAAGGAAGAAGTTGCTGTCAGTTTACCGAAAAGCGCGGACAACCTCGTTGGTCATCGCGCTAGAAACGGTGTGCGCACAACCGCAAGGAACGCTTTATGCAGCGTTGGACCCCATCGCGGGCGCTGCATAAGCCGCACAGCGTGCGTCACGCATTGCGCTCGGGCAGGCCAGCCCGGCGACGCGATATAACAATGAAAGCTGCCGACCGCTCGAACGACGCGGTGAACCGGTAGCTATGGGGGAGGTCGTACCTGTCGATTGCATGCGATCATGCGTAGCACGACGGGGCCGAACGTAACCTAACCTGAAGCGTGCCGCGACTGTTCACAGGAAGCGCGCTCGGATCAGAAGAGGCGGCAATGGACACGATACCCAACGGAAACGCGGAACAAAAGTTTCAGGAACTGCTCGCCAAGCTCACGACAACACCGGAATGGACCGAGAAGCAGCAGCTCGAGCTGGAAATGGCGCGCGACATCTCGGTCGAAATGCTGCGCCTGGCTGAAGAGATGCGCGATGGCAGCGTCGATCTCGAAACCGTTCTGATCCTGCTCAAGTACGCGAAAGTGCTCGACTTCGTGATGACGACGCTCGCGTCGCGGCGTGACATCAAACCCCAGACGCTGCGCGTGATCTTCAAGCTGGCGGGTCTGAAGGTCGATGAGGCTTATCCTGGTTAATGCGCGGGTTGTTGCGCGGGCTAATGTGCCGACCAAAGCGCGGGCCAAAGCACTAGTTGACGCGCAGGTTGACGCGGCCCGCTGTCCGTTCCGCTAACCCGCATCCATCCTGCACGGCGTGGCATCGCGACATCCGGCCACCGCGCGTACGCCGCATCCGATTCCCTCCGCATCGATTTGCCGGCCGGCGTACGCGTCGTCAATCGGCTATTCTTTGAATCGTTTGCAGAAGAAGCGCTACGTGTTGCGCATGGAAACGCCCATGCGTAACACGATGGCCGCTCCCTACGAGACGCCCCCTTTCGAGGCATGCCCGATGTCGACCGAATCAGCCGTTGCTCATCCCATCATCCGTCTTCATCCGAACGACGATGTGATCATCGCGACCCGACAGCTTGTGCCGGGCACGCGCATCGACGCGGAGGACCTCGTCGTCACCGGGCTGATTCCTCCCGGCCACAAGGTCGCGACACGCGCGATTGCAAAGGGCGAGCCGGTCAAGCGCTATAACCAGATCATCGGCATCGCACGCAGCGAGATCGCGCGCGGCCAGCATGTGCACGTGCACAACGTCAGCATGGCCGAATTTGCGCGCGAACATGAGTTCGGCGTCGACGTGCATCCGACCGATTACGTCGCCGAACCCGCGCATTTCATGGGCATCCGCCGCGCCGACGGCCGCGTTGCGACGCGCAACTTTATCGGCGTGCTGACCAGCGTCAACTGTTCGGCGACGGTTGCGCGCGCAATCGCCGATCATTTTCGCCGCGACGTGAACCCGCAAGCGCTCGCTGACTATCCGAACGTCGACGGCGTGATCGCGCTCACGCACGGCCTGGGCTGCGGGATCGACACGCTCGGCGAAGGCATGAAGATTCTTCGCCGCACGCTGGCGGGCTACGCGGTGCATCCGAACTTCGCATCGGTGCTGTTCGTCGGATTGGGCTGCGAAGCCAACCAGATCGGCGGTGTGCTCGAGTCCAGCGGTCTGAAAGACGATCAACCGAAGCTGCGCAGCTTCACGATTCAGGACAGCGGCGGCACGCGCAAGACGATCGAACGCGGCATCGCGATGGTGCGCGAGATGCTCGCCGATGCGAACCGCGTGATGCGCGAACCCGTGCCGGCATCGCATCTGAACGTCGGGCTGCAGTGCGGCGGGTCCGACGGCTATTCGGGCATTTCGGCGAACCCCGCTTTGGGCGCGGCAGTCGACCGGCTGGTGCGGCATGGCGGTACCGCGATCCTGTCCGAGACGCCGGAGGTTTACGGCGCCGAGCACCTGCTGACGCGGCGTGCGGTAAGCCGTGAGGTCGGCGAGAAGCTGCTCGCGCGCATTGCGTGGTGGCAGGATTATTGCGCGCGCAACCATGCGGCGCTCGACAACAATCCGTCGGCCGGCAACAAGGTCGGCGGCCTGACAACGATCCTCGAGAAATCGCTCGGCGCGGTCGCAAAAGGTGGCACGACGAATCTCGTCGACGTCTACGAATACGCGCAGCCGATCACCGCGAAAGGCTTCGTGTTTATGGATTCGCCCGGCTACGACCCGATGTCGGCGACCGGCCAGGTCGCGTCGGGCGCGAATCTGATCTGCTTCACGACTGGCCGCGGTTCCGCGTATGGCTGCGCGCCGTCGCCCTCGCTGAAGCTCGCGACCAATACCGCGCTGTGGGAGCGCCAGCAGGACGATATGGACATCAACTGCGGCGGCGTGATCGACGGCACCGCGTCAATCGATCAGCTAGGCGAAGCGATCTTCCAGATGATGCTCGACTGCGCGTCGGGCACGCGCTCGAAAAGCGAATTGCACGGCTACGGGCAAAACGAATTCGTGCCGTGGCAAGTCGGCGTCGTGACCTGAAGCGTCCGGGCGCGGCGCGTTGTCACGCGTTGCGTTGCATGTCGGCGGGCGGCGTGCCTGCGTGGAACATCGTCTTCAACTGCGAGCGAAGTTCGGGCGAATCCGCATGCTTGTGCACCGTGACCGCGTGCTGCACCGCGGCTTCGAGCAGTTCTTTTTCCGAGTCGGCGCATAGCGCGACCGAACATGCGATGTCGCTCGGGTATTCACGGCAATCGATGTATACGCGGCTCATGGCAATACTCCTCACATCAATGAAGGCGCACGCGCCTCATGCGTCGGTGATTCGACAGGCGAGCCGATCGATCAAGCGGATCGATTGGCGAGCAGGCAATGCGCGTGCGGGGATCTGACGCGAAGCGCGTCGAACAGGGGTGTCAAAAATTATAGGTCGTGGTGCGATAAAAGGATGCATCGCGCGTACGGAAGTCGACGAAGGGCTTCGAAAGGCGAACGTTGCACAATACGCTCGTCTTGCGGATGCTTCGGCCGCATCACGGACCTATGGGAAAATGCGGGCGCCGCCGGACCTGGGCCTCCCATGGAACCATGTAACCGGTGACCGAACATCCGTTCAATATCACTCTCTCGATCGTTTGCCACGCATGTCGATTTTGTACGACCGTCATAGCGTCGCCGTGATCGGCGGCGGGCCCGCCGGACTGATGGCCGCCGAAGCGCTGGTGCAGCACGGCGTGCAGGTCGACGTCTACGATGCAATGCCTTCCGTCGGCCGCAAGTTTCTGATGGCCGGCAAAGGCGGCATGAACATCACGCATTCGGAGCCGCTCGAGCGGTTTATGACACGCTACGGCAAGCGCAGCGCGCAGATTGCGCCGCTCGTCGAGCGCTTCGCGCCCGACGCGTTGCGCGCATGGACCAGCGAACTCGGCGTGGATACCTTTGTCGGCAGCTCGGGGCGTGTGTTTCCGACCGACATGAAGGCCGCGCCGCTTCTGCGTGCATGGTTGCATCGCTTGCGCGAATCCGGCGTGCGCTTTCATATGCGGCACAAGTGGGTCGGCTGGAGTACGGAAAACGGCCCCGCGCGGCACGCGCTGCGTCTGCTTACGCCCAGCGGCGAACAGGTACTGCACACGGATGCGGTCATACTCGCGCTCGGCGGCGGGAGTTGGCCACGGCTCGGCTCGGACGCATCGTGGGTGCCGCTGCTGACCGAACGCAACGTACCGGTCGTTCCGCTCGGTCCGTCGAACTGCGGCTTTGACGCGGACTGGACCGAACCGTTTCGCGAGCGTTACGCCGGCCAGCCGGTGAAGGCGGTCGCGATCGCCGTGACGGACGCCGACAACCAGGTGCTGCGCCGGCAAGGCGAGTTCGTGATCACAACCACGGGCATCGAAGGTAGCCTCGTCTATGCGCTTTCCTCCGTCATTCGCGAGCGCGTGGCCGCCGATGGCGCCGCGGTCATCCGGCTCGATCTCGCACCGGGGCTGAGCACTGAGCGTGTGATCGACGAGGTGGTGCGGCCGCGTGGCTCGCGCTCGATGTCGAGCCATCTGCAAAGCCGCATTGGCATTACCGGTGTGAAGCTCGGCTTGCTGCATGAGTGCCTGTCGAAGAAGGATTTCTTCGATATCGAACGCGTCGCATATGCGATCAAGTCGTTGCCACTACGGTTGGTGCGCGCGCGGCCGATTGAAGAAGCGATCAGCAGTTCAGGTGGCGTGCCCTTCGAGGCGCTCGATTCGCACCTGATGATTCGCGAATTGCCCGGCGTGTTCTGCGCCGGCGAAATGCTTGACTGGGAAGCGCCGACCGGTGGCTATCTGCTGACCGCGTGTTTCGCGAGCGGACTGGCAGCGGGGCTTGGCGCGTTGAATCACCTTGCGAGTGTGGGACGCTGACGGGTTTTCGCTGCCACCTCCCGCGACTCAGCGCGCTCAGCTCAACGCGCCTTCAGCCGCCATAGCGACGTCACTTCCGCCGCACGCGCCGCATGCAGCGGATCGGACGCATCGGCGGCCTTCGGATGACGCGGCCGGATATCTTCGCGTCCGGCAACGATAAGCCCCGCGCGATCGATTGCCGCGAGCAGATCGTCGCGCGTGCGCAAGCCGAGATGTTCTGCGAAATCCGACAGGATCAGCCAGCCCTCGCCGCCCGGCTCCAGATGATCGGCAAGACCATTCAGAAAACCAAGCAGCATGCGGCTTTCGTGGTCGTAAATTGCGTACTCGATCGGCGACGCGGGCCGCGCCGGCAGCCACGGCGGATTGCACACGACTAGCGGCGCGCGGCCCGGCGGAAACAGATCCGCGTCGAGAATCTCGACGCTGTCCGCGTAGCCGAGCCGCGCAAGATTCTCTTGGGCACACGCGAGCGCACGCGGGTCCTGGTCGGTAGCGACGACTTTCTGGACGCCACGCTTCGCAAGAACCGCGGCAAGCACGCCCGTGCCGGTGCCGACATCGAACGCGAGCCCTTGCGAAGGCAACGGTGTGCGCGCAACGAGGTCGATATATTCGCCGCGCACCGGCGAAAACACGCCGTAGTACGGGTGAATGCGCTCGCCGAGCGCAGGAATTTCGACGCCCTTCTTGCGCCACTCGTGCGCACCGATCAGTCCGAGCACCTCACGCAACGAGACCACCGATGTGTCCGCACCGGCAGGACCGTAGGTTTCGGCACACGCGTCCTGCACATTCGGCGCGCGACGCAGCGGGATTGTGTAATCGGCATCGAGCGGAATCAGCAGCATGCCGAGCGTGCGCGCGCGTTGCGATTGCGCCTGTCGATGCAGGTTGAACGCGTCGAGCGGCGACGTCGCGCGCTTCGGCGGCTTGCGTTCGAGGCGGCGCGACATCGCTTGCAAGAGTTGACGCGCGTTCTGGAAGTCGCCGCGCCAGAGCAAAGCCGTGCCCTCGCAGGCAAGACGGTAGGCGGAATCGGCCGTTGTGCGGTCGTCGGCGATAACGACGCGCTTTGGCGGCGGCACACCGGCCTCGGAGCGCCAGCGGGCGGATTGCGGGCCATCGGCCTCGGGCCAGCTGATGACGGGAAACGGAGGAATTTCGGAGGATGGGGTCATGGCTATACCGGAGCAACGCAACGCATTATGCAGCAATGCGGTCAAGGGTTAGCGCAGGCGAACCCGCATGTAAGGCTATTTCAGGAATTAGGGCCAAACGTAAGCTCTCTTCGACCGGCGCGGTCTGACTAGCCCGGCGTAAGATGGACAGCGCAAGATCGAATCGGGACCCACAAAGTATTTTCCTTAGACCACGTACCCTTACCCCTCCAGACGTTGTGAAGCTCATGAACGAACGATTGGCGGAACATCACGCGATATCGCGCACGCAGGCGGCAAATACCCTCACGCATTTGCAGCGGCTCGAGGCCGAGAGCATCGACATCATGCGCGAAGCAGTCGCGGATGCCGAGAATCCGGTGATGCTGTATTCGATCGGCAAGGATAGCTCGGTGCTGCTGCATCTGGCGATGAAAGCGTTCTATCCGTCGAAGCCGCCGTTCCGCCTGCTGCACGTCGACACCACCTGGAAATTCCGCGATATGTACGCGTTCCGTGATCAGGCGGTGGCGCGATTGGGTCTCGAGTTGCTGACGTGGCAGAACCCGGAAGCGCTGGAAAAAAGCATCAATCCGTTCGATCACGGTTCAGCCATTCACACCGATATCTGGAAGACGCAAGGGTTGAAGCAGGCGCTGGACCACTTCGGCTTCGACCTCGCATTCGGCGGCGCGCGCCGCGACGAGGAAAAATCGCGCGCGAAAGAGCGGATCTTTTCGTTTCGCTCGTCGCAGCACCGATGGGATCCGAAGATGCAGCGCCCCGAACTCTGGCGCCTGTACAACGGCCGCAAGAATCACGGCGAAAGCATGCGCGTGTTCCCGATCTCGAACTGGACCGAGCTCGATATCTGGCAATACATCTATCTGGAGCACATCCCGCTGGTGCCGCTCTATTTCGCCGCAGTGCGACCGGTGGTCGAGCGCGACGGTCTGCTGATCATGGTCGATGACAACCGGATGCCGCTTAAGCCCGGCGAGCAGCCGACGATGCGCAGCGTCCGCTTTCGTACGCTCGGATGCTATCCGCTCACCGGCGCGATCGAGAGCACCGCGACGACGCTGCCGCAGATCATTCAGGAAATGCTGCTGACCCGAACCTCCGAGCGTCAGGGGCGGCTGATCGATCACGATTCGAGCGGCTCGATGGAAAAGAAAAAGCAGGAAGGCTATTTCTGATGGCACACGTATCGAACCTGATCGCCGAGGATATCGAGCAATATCTGGAAGCCCATCAGCACAAGGGGCTGCTGCGCTTTATCACGTGCGGAAGCGTCGACGATGGCAAGAGCACGCTGATCGGACGTCTGCTGTATGAGTCGAAGATGCTGTTTGCCGATCAGTTGACGGCGCTCGAAGCCGACTCGAAAAAGATCGGCACGCAAGGCGGCGCACTCGACTTTGCGCTGCTCGTCGACGGGCTCGCGGCGGAGCGGGAACAGGGCATCACAATCGATGTTGCGTACCGTTTCTTCTCGACGGATCGACGCAAGTTTATCGTCGCCGATACGCCCGGCCACGAGCAATACAACCGCAACATGGTGACCGGCGCGTCGACCGCGGATGTCGCGATCCTGATCGTCGATGCGCGCAAGGGGTTGCTGACGCAAACGCGTCGCCATAGCTACATCGTGTCGCTGCTCGGTATTCGACACGTCGTGCTCGCGATCAACAAGCTGGATCTTGTCGACTACTCGAAAGACGTGTTTGATCGCATCGTCGACGAATATCGCGCGTTCGCGGCACCGACGGGCATCGAACAGGTGGTTGCGATTCCAATGTCGGCGCTCAAAGGCGACAACGTTACAGCGCCGAGTCAGCACACGCCGTGGTATCGCGGACCGACATTGATGGCTTACCTCGAAACGGTCGAGATCGGCGATGATGCTGCCCGCTCGGGTGCGTTCCGTATGCCGGTTCAGTGGGTGAGCCGACCGGATGCGAATTTTCGCGGGTTCTCAGGTCGTGTGGTCGGAGGCGCACTTCGGCCTGGCGCGCGGGTGCGGGTCTTGCCGTCCGGACGTGAGAGCACCGTCGAGCGGATCGTCACGTTCGATGGCGATCTCGCGCAGGCCGTTGCCGGGCAATCGGTCACGGTCACGCTGGCGGACGAGATCGATATCAGCCGCGGCGACATGCTGTGCGCCGCCGACGAACCCGCGTCGGTCGCCGACCAGTTCGAGGCCAACATCGTCTGGATGAGCGACGAGCCGATGCTGCCCGGCCGCAAGTACCTGTTGAAGCTGGGCGCAAAGACCGTCGGGTTGTCGATCGGGCAGCCGAAATACAAGGTCAATGTGAATACGATGGAGCACTTGCCGGCGAAAAAGCTGGAGTTGAATGAGATCGGCGTGTGCAACCTGCACGTCGATCAGGCTATCGCGTTTGATTCTTACCAGCAGAATCGCGATACCGGAGGTTTTATCGTCATCGACCGGCTATCGAACGCGACGGTGGGCGCCGGCATGCTGCACTTTGCGTTGCGGCGTTCCCAGAACGTCCACTGGCAGGCGCTGGAGATCAATAAGGATGCGCGCGCAAGGATCAAAGGACAGCGGCCGGCGGTGGTCTGGCTCACGGGGCTATCGGGCGCCGGTAAATCGACGATCGCGAACCTCGTCGAGAAGAAGCTGCATGCGTTGGGCCGGCATACGTATCTGCTCGATGGGGACAACGTGCGGCATGGCCTTTGTATGGACCTGGGGTTCACTGAGGCTGATCGTGTCGAGAACATCAGGCGCGTCGGTGAGGTCGCGAAGCTGATGGTCGATGCCGGGTTGATCACGCTGGTGTCGTTTATTTCGCCGTTCAAGGCGGAACGGGATACTGCGCGTGGGCTGGTGGGGGACGGTGAGTTTGTCGAGGTGTTTATCGATACGCCGCTCGCGGTTGCCGAGCAGCGCGATCCGAAAGGGTTGTACAAGAAGGCGCGGCGCGGTGAGCTCAAGAACTTTACCGGCATTGATTCGACGTATGAGCCGCCCGAACAGCCGGAGCTGCATATCGATACGACGAAGCTGACGCCGGAAGAAGCGGCGGAGAGAATTGTTGAGTATTTGTGCGAGGAGCAGCCGGGAGATTCGGGCGGCGTGCGGTAGGTAGTAGGTGAACCCGACGCGCAGAAACGCAAAAAGGGTTACAGGAGCAATGCCTGTAACCCTTTTTGTATTGTTTGGTGCCGGCTGCAGGACTCGAACCCGCCACCTGATGATTACAAATCAACTGCTCTACCAGATGAGCTAAGCCGGCGTAAGACCGCGATTCTACTTCATTTCACGACCTTGAGGTGACCCCTTCCACCTTTTGCACCGTCGTCGTCGGGACGCGGGTCTTCGTCGGTCTGTGCTTCAGGTTCCGACGGCGCGTTCGCTTGCGTGCCCTTATCACCCTCCGCCTCCGGTTTCACCGCAGCCTGCACCCGCTCACCCGCCTCTTCCGCCGGCAAATGCTCAGCATCGGTTTCGGAATCCGTCGCTTCGCCGCCCGCCGAATCCACCGGGAAAGCCATGCCCTGCCCATTCTCGCGCGCGTAAATCGCCAGCACGTTCGAGACCGGCACTTCAATCTTGTGCGACTTGCCGGAGAACCGCGCGCTGAACTCGATCCAGTCATTGCCCATCTGCAACTGGCTGGTCGCCTCAAAGCTGATATTCAGCACGATCTCGTTGTCGCGCACGAACTGGTGCGGCACACGTGTCCGGTTGTCGACCCGCACCGCGATGTGCGGCGTATAGCCGTTGTCGGTGCACCACTCGTACAGCGCACGCAACAGGTACGGCTTAGTGGATATTTCTTGCATCAACAGTCCTCATGCCGGGCGGGCGGCCGCGGCGCGATAGCAGCGCGCGGCGCTCGCCCTCACCCAAACTCAACGACGCATCACTTTTTCCGACGGCGTCAGCGCTTCGATATAGGCCGGACGGCTAAAAATCCGTTCAGCGTATTTCATCAGCGGTGCCGCATTCTTCGACAGCTCGATGCCGTAGTGATCGAGGCGCCACAGCAGCGGCGCGATCGCGACGTCGAGCATCGAAAACTCTTCGCCGAGCATGTACTTGTTCTTCAGGAAAATCGGCGCGAGTTGCGTCAGGCGGTCGCGAATCGCGAGGCGCGCTTTCTCATGATTCTTCTCCGCAGCCTTGCCCTTCTCGTTTTCGAGCGTACCGACGTGCACAAACAGTTCCTTCTCGAAGTTCAGCAGGAACAGACGCGCGCGCGCACGTTGCACCGGATCGGCCGGCATCAGTTGCGGGTGCGGGAAGCGTTCGTCGATGTACTCGTTGATAATGTTCGACTCATACAGGATCAGATCACGTTCAACGAGAATCGGCACCTGACCATACGGATTCATCACCGCGATGTCTTCCGGCTTGTTGAACAGATCGACGTCGCGGATTTCGAAGTCCATGCCCTTCTCGAACAGCACCAGCCGGCAACGCTGGGAGAACGGGCACGTAGTGCCGGAATACAGAACCATCATTTTTACGTTTCCTCAAAAAGCTGAAGGGCCAGCACGCCGAAAAACCGTTCCACGGGTGCCCCGTGCGGTCTTTCCTTGCGCCGGCCCCACACCCGCTACGGTGTGTTTATTTGATATCTTTCCAGTACGCGGCGTTCAGTCGCCAGGCGAAAAAGCTCAACAGACCGATGAACAGAAGCACCCACACGCCAAGCTGCTGGCGGAACTTCTGGGTCGGCTCACCCATCCACGACAGGTACGCGACGAGATCGGCCACAGCCGAATCATAATCTACCGGCGACATCGTCCCCGGCGTGACCTGTTGAAAGCCGGCGAAAGTGCGCACCTTTTCCCCCGTCCGTTCGTCGGTTTGCTCCTCGAACTTCACCGTGCGCTCCCCCTGCAACTGCCACAGCACATTCGGCATGCTCACATTCTCGAACGCGATATTGTTCCAGCCGGTCGGGCGCGTATCGTCGCGGTAAAAGCCGCGCAGGTACGAATAAAGCCAGTCGCGGCCCCGCGCGCGAGAAATCACGGAAAGATCGGGTGGCGCCGCGCCGAACCACGCTTTCGCGTCGTCCGGACGCATCGCGATCGACATCGTGTTGCCGATCTTATCCGTCGTGAACATCAGGTTTTGCTCGATTTCCTTCGGCGAAATGCCGATTTGCTGCAGCGCGCTGAACCGAACCAGGTTCGCACTGTGGCATCCCATGCAATAGTTTACAAAGATTTGGGCGCCATGTTGCAACGAGGCAAAATTGTCCGCATTATCCGGCGCCCGGTCGAGCGGAACATTTTCCTGTGCAAGCGCCGGCGCAGCCGCCAGCGCACCCAGCATCGCGCCGATCAGCGCGAGCATCGAAAGCAGTCTTTTCATGTTCGGGTTCTCCTCGCGTGGCATTCAGTGGGGTTTGAACCGCACTCGTTCGGGCGGCTGCTTGAAACGGCCAAGCGGCGTCCAGAACGGCATGCCGAGGAAAAACGCGAAGTACACCAGCGCACAGATCTGCGCGATCAGCGTAGCCACCGGCGAAGGCGGCCTCGTGCCGAGGAACCCTAGCGTCAGGAACGCCAGCACGAAGATCGCGTAGAAGACCTTGTGAAAAAGCGGCCGGTAGCGAATCGACTTGACCGGCGAGCGGTCCAGCCACGGCAGGAAGAACAACGACACTACCGCGCTACCCATCACGACGACGCCCCAGAACTTCGATTCGGTGAAGTACATCGCGAGCACGACCAGCAACGCGAGCACCGGCAAGCCGACGCGCCATTTGCCGCGCGCCCGCACGAGCGCAAGCAGGCCGAGCAGCACGACGACGATCATCAGCACGATCTTGAACGGATCGGTGGTCGCGCGCAGCATCGCGTAGAACGCGGTGAAGTACCAGACCGGAGCGATTTCCGGCGGCGTCTGCAGCGGATTGGCCGGCACGAAGTTGTTCGCTTCGAGGAAATAGCCGCCCATCTCCGGCGCGAAGAAAATAATCGCCGCGAACACGATCAGGAAGATGCACACGCCCATGAAGTCGTGCACCGAGTAGTACGGGTGGAACGGGATGCCGTCGAGCGGAATGCCGTTCTCGTCCTTTTTCGCCTTGATCTCGATGCCGTCCGGGTTGTTCGACCCCACTTCGTGTAGCGCGACGATGTGCGCGATCACGAGGCCGATCAGCACCAGCGGAATCGCAATCACGTGGAACGCGAAAAAGCGGTTCAACGTGACGTCGGACACCACGTAGTCGCCGCGAATCCACAGCGAAAGGTCCGGGCCGATAAACGGAATGGCCGAGAACAGGTTCACGATCACCTGCGCGCCCCAGTACGACATCTGCCCCCAAGGCAGCAAATAGCCGAAGAACGCCTCGGCCATCAGGCACAGGAAAATCGCGCAGCCGAAAATCCACACCAGTTCGCGCGGCTTGCGATACGAGCCGTATAAAAGCCCGCGGAACATATGCAGATACACGACCACGAAGAACATCGACGCGCCCGTCGAGTGCATATAGCGGATTAGCCAGCCCCACGGCACCTCGCGCATGATGAACTCGACCGAGGCGAACGCGAGCGTCGCATCGGGCTTGTAGTTCATCGTCAGGAAAATGCCGGTGACGATCTGGTTCACCAGCACGAGCAGCGCGAGTGAGCCGAAGAAGTACCAGAAGTTGAAGTTCTTCGGCGCGTAGTACTCGGAAACGTGAGCCTTCCACGTCGACGTCATCGGGAAGCGCCGGTCGATCCAGCCGACGAGCCCGGACGTCGTCTCCACGTCTTTTTCGGTCGTCGCCATTTACGCCTCTCCTTTCTCGTCCCGGCCGATCACGAGCGTATTGCCCGCGTACATGTATGGCGGGATGTCGAGGTTCTGCGGCGCAGGTTTGTTCTTGAAGACGCGGCCGGCCAGGTCATACGTCGAGCCGTGGCACGGGCACAGGAAGCCGCCTGGCCAGTCGTCCGGAAGATTGGGCTGCGCACCCGGCTGAAAACGCGGTGTCGGCGTGCAGCCCAGATGGGTGCACACCGCCACGGTGACAAGAACATGCTTGCGTTCGGGCCGCGACCGGTATTCGTTGTTGCAGTACTCGGGCAACGGCATCGAAAACGGATTCTTGCTATGCGGATCTGCGACTTCGTTATCAGCCTTCTGAACCTCCGCGAGCATCTGGTCGGTGCGGTTGAGAATCCACACCGGCTTGCCGCGCCACGCAACGGTCATCATCTCGCCGGACTTCAGATTGCCGATATCGACCTGAATCGGCGCGCCCGCCGCTCTGGCCTTTTCGGATGGTGCAAATGAACTAACAAAGGGTATTACGGTGGCGACTCCTCCGATGCCACCTGTTACGGTCGTCGCGATCAGCCAGGTACGACGGCTGCCGTCGACGCGTCCATCTTCCTTGTCTCGCATCACACGCCCCACTTCTGAGTTGGATTTTTTCCTTCCGTCGCTTCTACCGCCGCTAGTTTGCTCGAATGGAGTCGCCATTTACAAGGGCCGATAACCAAAAACCGTACGAAGTTATTGATAAATCAGGGTATTCCCGCACGGTTTGCAAACATTCAGGCGCTGCGGATTTAAGTATTTCCTGCGTTTTTAATTACCCGGTTTGCATCTCTTTGACTGCTTTGCACCGTTTTTGTCGCAACTAGACCGGATTATGAATATCGATAAAGAGGTGCTCGAGTTCGAACGCTTCGGACAGGTGCGCACCGAGCGCCTGCACGCCGAAACGCTCGGTCGCGTGGTGTCCCGCCGCGACGAACGCGACGCCACTCTCCGCCGCCATATGCGTGTTCTGCTCGGAGATTTCGCCGGTCAGATAGACGTCTGCGCCCGCTTCGATCGCCGCGTCGAAATAGCCTTGCGCGGCGCCGGTACACCATGCGACGCGACGCAGTTCCTGATCCGGATCGCCGAGTACGAGCGGCGTGCGGCCCAGCGTCTGCTCGACCTGTGCTGAGAAGTGGGCGAGCGTGATCGGCATCGGCAAAGTCGTCATCCAGCCGATATCGTTGTCGCCGAAACGCGCGTCTCCGATCAGGCCCAGCTTCGCGCCAAGCTGCGCGTTATTGCCGTAGACCGGATGGTCGTCGAGCGGGAGGTGATACGCGAACAGGTTGATGTCGTTGGCGAGCAGCAGCTTCATACGATGGTATTTGCGCCCGGTAATTTCCGGCGCTTCGTTGCGCCAAAAGTATCCGTGATGCACAAGCACCGCGTCCGCGCCCCACTCGTGCGCGGCCTCGAGAAACGAGAGTGACGCGGTCACGCCGGTTGCGATTTTCTCGACCTTGCGACGCCCTTCGACCTGTAGTCCGTTTGGGCAATAGTCCTTGAACCGTGAGGCTTCGAGAACGTTGTTCAAGTACAATTCCAGTTCGATCCGATCCATATAAACCTCTAATTTTTCAGATGCTCAGACGCTTTTGGCTGTTGTTCGCCCAGGCGGTGACGGTCCTGCTCGCGCTGATGTTCATCATTGCGACGCTCAAGCCGCAGTGGGTGCAGCGACAAGGGCAATTCGGCAAGCAGCTGGCCGAACCGATCGTCGCCCTGCGGGAAGTGGCTCCGGGCATCGGCAGCGGGAAGCTGGAGAGCTCCTATGCCGACGCGGCCCAGAAAGCCATGCCTGCGGTGGTCAACGTATTCTCCAGCAAGGACGGATCGCTGCCGCCGGACCCGCGCGCGAAAGACCCGCTATTCCGCTACTTCTTCGGCGACCGTAATCGCCGCCAGCAGGAGCAGCCGGCCGCGAATCTGGGTTCAGGCGTGATTGTGAGTTCGGAAGGCTACATTCTAACGAACCAGCACGTGGTGGACGGCGCGGATCAGATCGAAATCGCGCTGGCCGATGGCCGCACGAGCGAAGCGAAAGTGATCGGCGTCGACCCGGAGACCGATCTGGCGGTGCTGAAGGTCAATATGACCAATCTGCCGACCATCACGCTTGGCCGCATGGATCAGACACGCGTCGGCGATGTGGTGCTCGCGATCGGCAACCCGTTCGGCGTGGGTCAGACCGTGACGATGGGCATCGTCAGCGCGCTCGGGCGCAACCACCTCGGCATCAACACCTTCGAGAACTTCATTCAGACCGACGCGCCGATCAACCCCGGCAACTCGGGCGGCGCACTGGTCGATATTCACGGCAATCTGCTCGGCATCAACACGGCGATCTATTCGCGCTCCGGCGGCTCGCTCGGCATCGGCTTCGCAATCCCAGTGTCGACCGCGCGCAGCGTGCTGGAGAGCATCATCACCACCGGCACGGTCACGCGTGGCTGGATCGGCGTCGAGCCGCAGGATGTGACGCCTGAGATCGCCGAATCGTTCGGGCTCGAGCAGAAAACCGGCGCGATCGTCGCGGGCGTGCTGAAGGGCGGGCCGGCGGACAAGGCAGGGATCAAACCGGGCGATATTCTGGTCGGCGTGAATGGCCAGGACATCACCGATACAACGCGTCTGCTGAACGTGATCGCGCAGATCAAGCCGGGCACCGGCGCGAAGGTGCACCTGGTGCGCAAGAACAAGGAACTGGATCTGACGGTGACGATCGGCAAACGCCCGCCGCCGCCGAAGCAGTCGTCATCCGATGACGAGGATCAGGGCGACGGCGGTTGAGGTGAGAGGTTGCTGCGGCGGGCGGCCGCGCAAGACGTGCGTGATACCGGGACGACTTCGGCGTAAGACCTACTCACTGGATCGCGGGCTCGATGCGCATAGCCGCCGTCGCACGACGCGGCATGGAGTCGCTGCATGCCGCGGCACTACACCGCGGCGCTACACCGCGGCGCTACACCGCATCACTGCGCCGCGTTCCCTTCGCTCTCTTTTTCCGCCTCCACCGCCGGTTTGCTGACGAAGAGCCGCGCCGCGATGATGCCCGCCTCGTACAGAACAACGAGCGGAACCGCGAGAATCAACTGTGAAAACACGTCCGGCGGCGTCACGACAGCGGACACGATAAACGCGCCGACCACCACATACGGACGAATCTGCTTGAGCTTTTGCACCGTGAGCACGTTCATGCGCACCAGCAGCACGACCACTATCGGCACCTCGAACGTGACGCCGAACGCAAGGAACATCGTCAGTACGAAGCTTAGGTAGTTATCGATGTCGGTGGTCATCTCCGCGCCTAGCGGCGCGTTGTAGTGCGCCATCACGCGGAAGATGGTCGGAAACACCACGAAGTACGCGAATGCCATCCCGCACAGGAACAGCAGATAGCTGCTGCTGACGAGCGGCATCACAAGCTTCTTCTCGTGCTGATACAGCCCCGGCGCGACGAACGCCCAGATCTGATACAGCACGATCGGCAGTGCGATCACGAACGCGACAAGCATCGTCACTTTCATCGGTACGAAGAACGAGCCGGTGACGTCGGTGACGATCATCTTGCCGTCCTTCGGCAGGTTCATCATCAGCGGCCGTGCGAGCAGCCGGAAAATGTCTGGCGCCCAATAGACGAGCCCCACGAACACGACGATCACCGCGATGCCGGCGCGGATGATCCGATTACGCAGTTCGACGAGATGGGAGATGAAGGTCTCTTCAGGGACTTCGTTCTGGTTGTGCTGGGGGTCGCTCACACCGGCCCTCGGTAGGAGATGGATTCACGAGTGATCAGAAGAAGCGCGTCGTGCGCCGCATGCTGACAGGCTTGTGGCGCGCGACGCGCGCGGCGCCCGATTGAACGTGCGTACGGCGCGTCGTTGCGCGCTTGTACCACGTCGGTGTGGCCGTTTGTTTGATGCGCCAGTTTTTGCGCTTCGGCGCGCTATAGGATGACGGGGAAGTACTGAAGCTGTTCCAGGACGACGACGTGTCGCCGGATGCCGTCGCGCTGTCCTCGGTGCCGCTCCCCGCGATACTCGGCGAAACGGACGTGCCGGCTTTCCACGCTTCGTTCAGCTCGGTTTCCTGCTTGCGCATATTGTCGTGAATCGTCGTTTCGACGTTATGCGCGGCCGTTTCGAACTCGCTCTTCATCCGGCGCAGCTCGTCGAGTTCGATTTCACGCGTCACTTCGGCCTTTACGTCGTTGATATAGCGCTGCGCACGCCCGAACAGCGCACCCGCCGTGCGCGCGACGCGCGGCAACCGCTCAGGGCCGAGCACGACCAGCGCGACCACGCCGATCAACGCCATCTTGGTGAGACCGAGGTCCAGCATCGAATGGGTTTCCCGTCAGTGCGCCAGGTAAAAGGTGATTAACGCAGGTTCAGCACGCGAATTAGCGCGCGTCACCCGAATGCGTGGCCTTTTCTTTCGCGTCGACGTCGATCGTTCCCGCGCGCGGCAGTTCACGCTGCTGCGCCTGCGCGTCGGCGGCCCCGCCTTCCGCGTCCTTCATGCCTTCCTTGAAGCCCTTCACCGCGCCGCCCAGATCGCTACCGATATTGCGCAGCTTCTTCGTACCGAACACCAGCGCAACGATCAGCAGAACGATAAGCCAGTGCCAAATGCTAAACGAACCCATGAAACTCTCCTTGTCTCCCGTCGCCCACCGACGTGAAGAAAAACGCTTAGACCTTGCGGCCCAATTCGAAGCGCGGGCGCTTCGTCCAAGATTTACTTTTCAAAACCATTACTGCGCGCAGCCCGACAGTATCGCTGGTGATTGGTGATGAATGTATGTCACCAATGTATGTCACCCCATTCGCAACCATGGACGCGGACCCGCAAGCAGGTGCGCGTGCAGGTGATAGACCTCCTGACCTCCACCGGGACCGGTATTGATTACCGTCCGAAAGCCCGTTTCACCGCCCGTGTACGCGACCCCGAGCTTGTCCGCGAGACGCGCGACCAATATGAGCATTCTACCAAGCAGAGGGGCGTCGCTTTCGTCGCAATGGGTCAACGTGGTTATATGTTTGCGGGGGATGACTAGCACGTGCGTATCAGCTGCCGGCCGGATGTCGCGGAACGCGACGAACTCGTCGTCTTCGTGAACTTTGGTCGACGGAATCTCGCCGGCGGCGATCTTGCAGAAAAGGCAGTTCGGATCGTGGCTCATGATGTTCCCGTCTGTCTCCCGTTACTTCCCGGATTCGCTTGCGCGGTTGCTACGAAGGCTGACCCCGTCGCAAACCCCGGTCGCAAACCTGTTAGAACCACGCGCGCGGATTTTGCAGCGGCTTATTGTCATACAGATATAGCCAGCCCTTGATAATACGGTACAACGTCCAGATCGCGACAGCCCAGAGGATCGGCACGCCGATCAGCACAATAAGAAGCGCGACGCCGATCAGATGGCCGATCAGCCCCATCCAGAACGTACGGATCTGCCATTCGAAATGCGCCTCGTAGGGTGTGCCGACTGTTTCGCTGCGCTTCATGTAGTTGATGATGATCGCGACCAGCACGGACACGCCGCCCGTCAGCCAGTAGACCGCATAGAGCGCATACAGCACGTGCGTCAGCGTGCGCAGGCTGCGCTGCCGGTCGATTTCGACCGCGCTCTGATACGACGGCGGCGGATATCCGCTATGCGACTGCTCCACCATATTGCATTCTCCTTCAGGTGCGATCAAAAGCGTGGTTATCCGGCGTAGTGACGTGCGATGCGGTGTATGGGTGGGCGGTCAGTCGCCGTTCTGCTCGCGGTCCCGGCTCTTGCGCAGCGCCTTTTCCTCGATGCCGGACAGTCCCTCGCGCCGCTCCAGTTCGGCGAGCACGTCGGCCGGGTTCAGGCCGAAATGCGACAACGTCACGAGGCAATGAAACCACAGATCAGCCATCTCGTAGACCAGGGCTTTCGATTCGCGGCCGTGCCGCACGTCCTTCGCGGCGAGCACCACCTCGGTTGCCTCTTCGCCGATCTTTTTCAGCACTGCGTCATCGCCCTTATGGAAAAGGCGCGACACGTACGAAGCGTCGGGATCGCCGCCCTTGCGGCTGTCGATTACCGCGGCGAGGCGCAGCAGCGTGTCATGTAGTTGGGGTTGCGTCATTTGTAGATATGTTCGGGATCTTTCAGTACCGGGTCGACGGCGACCCACTCGCCTTCGTCGACCGAGCCTTCGAATTTCTGGAAGAAGCACGAGTGACGGCCGGTGTGGCAAGCGATGCCCGACACCTGTTCGACCTTCAGCAGCACGACGTCCTCGTCGCAATCGAGCCGCACCTCACGCACGTGCTGCACGTGGCCGGACTCCTCGCCCTTGAACCACAGACGTTGACGCGAGCGCGAGAAATACACCGCGCGGCCGGTCTCGACCGTCTTCGCGAGCGCCTCGCGGTTCATCCACGCGAACATCAGCACGTCGTTCGTCGCGGCTTCCTGCGCGATTACCGGCACGAGGCCGTTCGCGTCCCATTTGACCTTGTCGAGCCAGTCGACACCCGAAGCGTTCACCACGTCACAACCTCACTGAAATGCCCTGATCGGCCATAAAGCGCTTGGCCTCGCCGACCGTGTGTTCGCCATAGTGGAAGATGCTGGCGGCCAGCACCGCATCCGCGTGGCCGTCCTTGATGCCGTCGGCCAGATGCTGCAGCGAGCCGACGCCGCCCGACGCGATGACCGACACCGGCACGGCATCCGACACCGCCCGCGTCAACGCGAGATCGAAACCGCTTTTCGTGCCGTCGCGATCCATGCTGGTGAGCAATATCTCGCCGGCGCCGAGTTCCGCCATCTTGCACGCCCATTGAACGGCGTCGAGACCGGTCGGCTTGCGTCCGCCATGCGTGAACACTTCCCAGCGCGACGGCTCGCCATCGGCGGACACGCGCTTCGCGTCGATCGCAACGACGATGCACTGCGAGCCGTACTTGTCCGTCGCGTCGCGCACCAACTGCGGATTGGCCACCGCTGACGAATTCATGCTGATCTTGTCCGCGCCTGCGTTCAGCAGACGCCGCACGTCTTCGACCGCGCGCACACCGCCGCCGACTGTCAGCGGAATGAACACCTGCGACGCGACGGCTTCGATGATCGGAAGGATCAGGTCGCGCTGGTCCGAGGTTGCAGTGATGTCGAGAAACGTGAGTTCGTCCGCGCCCTGATCGTCGTAACGGCGCGCGATTTCGACCGGATCGCCGGCGTCGCGCAATTCGACGAAGTTCACGCCCTTGACGACGCGCCCGGCGGTCACGTCCAGGCAGGGGATGATGCGTTTAGCTAAAGCCATGATGGGTGCGCTTACCTGGTGTATCGGGTGTGCTTCGCGTGCCGTGCTGCGCAAATGCGCCGCACGCTACTGTGTGCCGTGAGGGTGGCCGTGCTTAATGAACCATGCATGAAGCGATGCATCGGCGTTGCGGACAACGCACAGACGACTCCGAACGACCTGACCTCGTGGTCCGCTCAGGCGTCGTCTGATTCGCGCAGCCGGTCCGCATGCGACTGCGCGGCCGAGAAATCCAGATCGCCCGAGTAGATCGCGCGGCCGCAGATCACGCCCTCGATACCCTCGTCCTCGACTTCGCACAGCGCTTCGATATCGCCGAGGTTCGACAAACCGCCGCTCGCGATCACCGGAATCTTCACCGCACGCGCGAGCCGCACCGTCGCCTCGATATTGATGCCCTGCATCATGCCATCGCGGCCGATGTCGGTGTAAATGATCGATTCGCACCCGTAGTCTTCGAACTTGCGCGCGAGATCCGCGACTTCATGGCCGGTCAGCTTGCTCCAGCCGTCGGTCGCAACCTTGCCGTCTTTCGCATCGAGACCCACGATGATATGGCCGCCGAACGCGGTGCACGCTTCCAGCAGAAACCCGGGATTCTTCACCGCCGCTGTGCCGATGATCACGTACTCGAGACCGTCGTCCAGATAGCGCTCGATCGTGTTCAGATCGCGAATACCGCCGCCTAGCTGCACCGGAATCTCGGCGCCGACTTCTTCGATGATCGCGCGAATCGCCTCTTCATTACGCGGCTTGCCGGCGAATGCGCCATTCAGGTCGACGAGATGCAGGCGCCTGGCGCCACGCTCGAGCCAGTGGCGGGCCATTGCCGCCGGCTCCTCGGAAAATATCGTCGCCTGGTCCATATCGCCCTGTTTGAGGCGAACACATTGACCGTCTTTCAGGTCGATGGCGGGGATCAGCAGCATAGCAATCGGGTGATATCTGGGAAGAAGGTTGATGTTCGGCCGGCGCGAAGCCTGCGGCGGTGCCGCGCCGGACCGTTCCGTTAGTTTAGTACAACTCTTTCGGCGGCCTTGCTAATGTCAGGGGACCGCCGCAACAGGTATGGCCGGCCAGCGAAGACAGCATCGCTCATGGGTTCCAGTGCACGAAATTCCGGTACACGCGCAAACCCACATCCGCACTTTTTTCCGGGTGGAATTGGGTCGCGAAAAGATTGTCGCGCGCAACGGCCGACGTGAACGGCACGCCGTAGACCGTTTCACCGGACGTATGCGCCGCGTTGTCGGGCACCACATAGTAGCTGTGCACAAAGTAGAAGAAGCTGTCGTCCGGCACGCCGTCCCACAGCGGGTGCGGCTGCGTCTGACGGACCCGGTTCCAGCCCATCTGCGGCACCTTGAAGCGCGAGCCGTCGTCCTGCAGCTGGCCGTCGAGTTCGAAGCGCACAACCTTGCCCGGCAGCAGGCCCAGCCCGCGGGTGTCGCCCTCGGCGCTCCAGTCGAACAGCATTTGCTCGCCGACGCACACGCCCATCAGCGGTTTGGTGCGCGACGCGTCAATCACCGCGTCCTGTAGACCGGATTCGCCGAGCGAGCGCATGCAGTCCGGCATCGCACCCTGACCGGGCAATACGACACGGTCTGCCGCATGGATCGCCTCGGGCCGATCGACAATCGCGACGTCCGCCTCAGGCGCCGCTTTTCTCAGCGCCTGCGCAACCGAGCGC
Organism: Paraburkholderia rhizosphaerae; assembly: GCF_004366595.1. GTDB lineage: Bacteria > Pseudomonadota > Gammaproteobacteria > Burkholderiales > Burkholderiaceae > Paraburkholderia > Paraburkholderia rhizosphaerae. The sequence continues at coordinate 44,864 of NZ_SORE01000027.1, read as the reverse complement.
AGATTGCCCATTCCGTAGTCCACAATCGCAATCGAAGTCTTCATTTCAGAACCGAGGTTTTCGCTTCAACAGGGTTTTATTTCAGGCCGGGTAGCAGCGTCTTCAACCCGTCGACAATGAACTCCACCGCCAGCGCCGACAGCATCAGCCCCATCAGACGCGTACCGATATTGATACCGGTGCGTCCGACCCAGCGCGCGATCGGTTCAGCCAGCCGCAACGACGCGAAGCAGATTGCCGCGAGCACCGCACCGATAGCGATCAGACTAACGCGGTCGTACCAATGGCGAAAGCTAGCCGAATAGACGATGACCGTACTGATCGACCCCGGCCCGGTCAGAAGCGGAATCGCGAGCGGCACGACCGCGATGTTGTCCTTCGACTCGGCTTCATAACGCTCCTCGGGCGTCGAGCGGGCATTGCCGATCTGCGCATTGAGCATGCTGATCGCCATTAAAAGCATGATGATGCCGCCGCCCACTTCGAGCGAGCCGATCGAAATGCCAAAAAAGCTGATGATCTGCTTGCCGCACAGCGCCGTCACCGCAATCACGCAAAACACTGAAATCGATGCGATACGAATCGTTCGCCGCTGCTCGGCCGCCGACTGCTGCGCGGTCAGGCTGAGAAAAAACGGCACCGCTCCGACCGGATTGATCAGCGCAAGCAGCGAGATAAACGACTTGAGGATATCCATCGCAAGCCGGGCACTCGTCGGCGCGGCGTCAGTCTGGTTAGTCGGTTTGGCGTCTGCGAAGCATTCGCCCGATACGTCAGACGGGCACTGCCGCGAGAATCAGCCCCACAAGATGTGTCAGAGGCTGCCCTTGGTCGACGGAATCTGCCCCGCCGCGCGTTCGTCCAGTTCCACCGCCATACGCAGTGCACGGCCAAACGCCTTGAACACAGTTTCCATCTGATGATGGGCATTCAGCCCGCGCAGATTATCGATATGCAGTGTGACGCCCGCATGGTTCACGAAGCCGCGGAAGAATTCAATCGACAGATCGACGTCGAACGTGCCGATCCGCGCGCGCGTGAACGGCACGTGGAACTCAAGACCCGGGCGGCCGGAAAAGTCGATCACCACCCGTGACAGCGCCTCGTCGAGCGGCACATAGGCGTGGCCGTAACGCCGGATGCCCTTCTTGTCGCCGACCGCCTTCGCGACCGCCTGGCCCAGCGTGATGCCGACGTCTTCCACCGTATGGTGGTCGTCGATATGGGTGTCGCCATGCGCGTCGATATCCAGGTCGATCAGTCCATGCCGCGCAATCTGGTCGAGCATGTGGTCGAGGAACGGCACACCGGTGGCGAGCTTTTGCTGGCCGGTGCCGTCCAGGTTGATCTTTACACGGATCTGCGTTTCGCTGGTGTTGCGAACGACTTCCGCAAGGCGCATGACAATTCCTCGAAGCTTGCTTGAAAGATAAGGTAGGGGAAGTAGGCTGTTGCCGCGTTCACCGATCAATGCAGTGCGTGTTTCAGCGCGGCGAGCAATTGCGTGTTCTCGTCCGGGGCCCCGACCGTCAGACGTACGCAATTAGCCAGCAATGGATGCATTTTACTCACGTTTTTGATCAGAACCCGCGCGGCAAGCAGCGCTTCGAACGTTGCGGCCGCATCGGGCACACGCACCAGCAGAAAGTTGCCGGCGCTCGCGAACACTTCGGCACCGGGCAGGTTAGCGACCGCCTGCGCCAGCTTCGTGCGCTGCGCACGCAGTTGCGCGGCCTGCGCATCGAGCACATCGACGTGATCGAGCAGGAAATCGACCGTCGCCTGGGTCAACACGTTGACGTTGAACGGAGGACGCACCTTGTCGAATTGGGCGAGCCACGCCGGACGGCCCGCGAGATAGCCGAGACGGATGCCAGCAAGCCCGAGCTTCGACACAGTGCGCATCACGACGACATTGTCGAATTCGCCCGCGCGCGGCATCCAGCTATGCTCGGCGAACGGCTGATACGCCTCGTCGATCACGACGAGGCTACGATTTGCGGCCGCGATGATCCGCTCGATCGCGTTTTCATCGAACAGGTTGCCGGTCGGGTTATTCGGATACGCGAGATAGATGACGACCGGACGGTGCGTTTCGATGGCCGCGAGCATCGCGTCGATATCGAGCGTGAAATCGGCATTCAACGGCACGCCGACGAACTCGAGATTCGCGAGCCGCGCGTACGCCTCGTACATCACAAATCCCGGCACCGGCGCGAGTACCTTTGCCCCCGGCTGCGAGCACGCGACCGAAATCATGCTGATGATTTCATCGGAACCGTTGCCGAGCAGCACATCGCAGTCCGCCGGCACATGCATCACGCGCTTGAGCTTGTCGATCAATGCGCCCGGCCGCGGCGCCGGATAGCGGTTCAGCGCGACGCCCGCCAGACGCTCCGCAAGCTGCGCGGCAAGCGGCGGCGGCAGCGGGAACGGATTCTCCATCGCGTCGAGCTTCACGAAGCCGGTCGCATCCGGTACCGGATAGCTGGTCATCGCGAGCACGTCGCGGCGGATGATGTCTTGCGGTGTGGTCATAACGTGAAGCGTTAGCCGTTCTGCTTCATCCGGTATTCGGCGCTGCGCGCGTGCGCGGGCAAACCTTCGCCGTATGCGAGTTCCGCCGCGATCTCACCGAGCGTTTGCGCGCCTTCCGAACTGACTTCGATCACGCTCGAACGCTTGAAGAAATCATAGACGCCAAGCGGCGACGAGAACCGTGCGGTACGCGACGTCGGCAGCACGTGGTTCGGGCCCGCGCAGTAGTCGCCGAGACTCTCGCTGGTATAGCGGCCAAGGAAAATCGCGCCCGCATGGCGGATTTGCTGCGCCCATTGCTGCGGCTCGAGTGCCGAGATTTCGAGGTGCTCCGGCGCAATATCGTTTGCAATCGCGCACGCTTCGGCCATGTCGCGCACTTTGACCAGCGCGCCGCGGCCCGACAGCGAAGTCTCGATCACGTCGCGCCGCGGCATGGTCGGCAGCAGTTCGTTGATCGCATCTTCGACGCGCGCGATGAACGCGTCGTCCGGGCACAGCAGGATCGATTGCGCGAGTTCGTCATGCTCGGCCTGCGAAAACAGATCCATCGCGACCCAGCGCGGATCGGTCGTGCCGTCGCACAGCACGAGAATTTCCGACGGTCCGGCAATCATGTCGATGCCGACCGTGCCGAACACCCGCCGCTTCGCCGACGCGACATACGCATTGCCCGGTCCGCAGATCTTGTCGACCGCGGGCACCGTTGCGGTGCCGTACGCCAATGCGCCGATCGCCTGGGCGCCGCCGATCGTAAATACGCGATCGACGCCGCCGAGCAGCGCGGCTGCGAGCACGAGCGGATTCTTCACGCCGTCCGGTGTCGGCACGACCATCACGATTTCACGCACGCCGGCCACCCGCGCCGGAATCGCATTCATCAGCACCGACGACGGATACGCCGCCTTGCCGCCCGGCACATAGATACCGGCGCGATCGAGCGGCGTCACCTTCTGGCCCAGCACGGTGCCGTCCGCTTCCGTGTATTGCCAGCTATGGCTGCCGCACTCGATCTTCTGTTTCTCGTGATACGCACGCACGCGCGCGGCCGCCGCTTCGAGCGCCGCGCGACGCTTCGGTCCGAGCCCGTCGAGCGCCGCTTCGAGCTCCGCTAGCGGCAATTCGAGCGCGGCCACGTTTTTCGCCGCGAGCCGGTCGAAGCGATTCGTGTACTCGAGCACGGCGTCATCGCCGCGCGCCTTGACGTCGGCGAGGATCTGCGCGACCGAGCGCTCGATCGCCTCGTCTTCGCTCGCCTCGAACGCGAGCACCGCATGCAACGATTTCTGGAAGCCGTCAGCGCGGGAATCGAGTTTGCGAATCTTGATAGACATGCTGATATCCGTTTCGGTAAAACGCGCGGGCCGCCTTCGCATCCGTTCGCGGTGCGAGGCGCCCGTGCGTCGTCACGCCGCGCGCCTCGATGCGCGTTCGAACGCGTCGAGGAATGGCCGCAGCGCGGTGCGCTTCAATTTCAGCGCGGCCTGATTCACGACGAGGCGCGACGAGATCGGCATGATCTCCTCGACCTCGACCAGATTGTTCGCGCGCAGCGTGCCGCCCGAGCTGACCAGGTCGACGATCGCATCGGCAAGACCGACCAGCGGCGCAAGCTCCATCGAGCCGTACAGCTTGATCAGGTCGACGTGCACGCCTTTCGCCGCGAAATGCTCGCGCGCGGTTTGCACATACTTCGTCGCGACCCGCAATCGCGCGCCCTGGCGCACCGCGTTCGCATAGTCGAAACCGGCCTTCACCGCGACCGACATCCGGCAGCGCGCGATATCCAGATCGACCGGTTGATACAACCCGCTGCCGCCATGCTCGATCAGCACGTCCTTGCCAGCGACGCCGAAGTCGGCTGCACCGTATTCGACGTAGGTCGGCACATCGGTCGCACGCACGATGATCACCCGCAGGTTCGGATCGGTGGTCGGCAGAATCAGCTTGCGCGACGACTCCGGATCTTCCGCGACCTGCACGCCGGCGGCCGCGAGCAGCGGCACCGTTTCCTCGAAAATACGCCCTTTTGACAACGCAAGCGTTAAGGGCACGCCGACCGCCTGCGCGGAAGACGTCTGCTGCGACGCGCGTGGCTGCAACGTGCTCATGCCTGCTTACCCGACACGCGCCGCACATTGGCGCCCACTGCGGTGAGCTTCACTTCCATCCGGTCGTAACCACGGTCCAGGTGATAGATACGGTCGATCAGCGTTTCGCCTTCGGCGCACAGACCCGCAATCACGAGACTGGCCGACGCGCGCAGATCGGTCGCCATCACCTTCGCGCCGGACAGTTTCGCTACGCCGTTCACCAGCGCGGTATTGCCGTCGATCGTCACGTTCGCACCGAGCCGGTTCAACTCCTGCACGTGCATGAAGCGGTTCTCGAAAATCGTTTCGACCACGCGCGACGGGCCGTCGGCGACCGCATTGAGCGCCATGAACTGCGCCTGCATATCAGTCGGGAACGCCGGATATTCGGATGTGCGGAACGACACCGCGCTCGCGCGCCGATTCATCCGCACGCGCAGCCAGTCATCGCCTTCGTCGATCGTGACGCCGGCTTCGCGCAGCTTGTCGATCACCGCTTCGAGCGTCTGCGGGCGCGTATGGCGCAGTGTCACATCGCCGCCCGCAGCTGCGACCGCGCACAGGAACGTGCCAGTTTCGATACGATCCGGCACCACCGTATGCTCGGCGCCGTGCAGCTTGTCGACGCCTTGAATCACGAGACGGTCGGTGCCGATCCCGTCGATCTTCGCGCCCATCGCCACCAGCAGATGCGCAAGATCGCCGACTTCCGGTTCGCGCGCCGCGTTCTCCAGCACCGTCTCGCCTTCGGCGAGCACCGCCGCCATCAGCAGGTTTTCGGTGCCGGTCACGGTGATCATGTCGGTGATGATGCGCGTGCCCTTCAGCCGCTTCGCACGCGCTTCGATAAAGCCATGCTCGATGCTGATCTCGGCGCCCATCGCCTGCAGGCCCTTGATGTGCTGATCGACCGGCCGCGCGCCGATCGCGCAGCCGCCCGGCAGCGACACCTTCGCCTCGCCGAAACGCGCAACCAGCGGACCGAGCACGAGGATCGACGCGCGCATCGTCTTCACGAGTTCGTACGGCGCGACGAGGTTGTTCACCTTCGACGCATCGAGCATCACCTTTCCCGCGCCTTCGACCGTCTCCGCCTGCACGCCCATCTGGCGCAGCAGCTTCAGCGTGGTGCGCACGTCCTGCAGGTCGGGCACATTCGCGAGCTGTACCGGGTCCGCGCTCAGCAGACTTGCGCAAAGAATCGGCAACGCCGCATTCTTCGCCCCCGAAACCTTGATCTCCCCTGCCAACTGCCGGCCGCCTTCGATGACGAGTTTGTCCATGCCTGTCGGTTCCTGATCGTTGCGCGCGATGATTTGCGCGGGTTGCACATCAAGTTGCGCATGAGCGGAAAGTTCAGTGGCGCCGCTCACAACGCCGTGGCTGTCTTGTGTAATACGCACTAGTGTTCCAGATTACGCGCTCTGCCATTCGGCAGGCGTCAGTGTTTTCATGCTGAGGGCGTGGATCTCTTCGCGCATGCGGTCGCCGAGCGCCGCGTACACCAGCTGATGACGCTGAATCAACCGCTTGCCTTCGAAGCTCGGCGAAACGATGGTCGCAAAGAAATGCTGGCCATCGCCATCGACCTCGAGGTGCTCGCACGGCAGGCCGGCGGAGATGTAAGTCTTGATCTGTTCGGGAGTCGGTAACATGGGACGCTCCTGGTCAGTGGCGCAGCTTGTAGCCGCTTGCAAGCAGACGCATTGCGAGCACGGCCAGCACCACGAAAAATGCGGCGACGATTGCAAGGCTCACGAGCGGATTGATATCCGACTCACCGAAAAAGCCATAGCGAAAGCCGTCGATCATGTAGAAAAACGGGTTGAGCCGCGACACCTCGCGCCAGCCAGGCGGCAGCGAATGAGTCGAATAGAACACGCCCGACAGGAACGTGAGCGGCACGATAATAAAGTTCTGAAACGCCGCGAGCTGGTCGAACTTCTCGGCCCAGATGCCCGCCACCACACCCAGCGTACCGAGAATCGCCGAACCCAGCACAGCGAACAGCACGATAAAGAGCGGCGCGGTGAAGCTCACCGGCACGAACCAGATCGTCACGATAAACACGCCGAAGCCGACCGCGAGGCCGCGCATCACCGATGCGAGCACATAGGCGCCATACATTTCCCAATGCGACAGCGGCGGCAGCAACACGAACACGAGATTGCCGGTGATCTTCGACTGGATCAGCGACGACGAGCTGTTCGCAAACGCGTTCTGCAGCACGCTCATCATCACGAGGCCGGGAATCAGGAAGCTCGTGTAGCCGACTCCGCTATACACCTGTACATGATCGCGCAGCGCGTGACCGAAGATCATCAGGTACAGCAGCGCGGTGACGATCGGCGCGAGCACCGTCTGGAATGCAACCTTCCAGAACCGCAGGAGCTCTTTGTAAAACAGCGTGCGAAACCCGCTCATGCAAGACCCTCGATCATTTCCGGCGTGTTCATCACCTGCACGAACACGTCTTCGAGATCCGCCTTGCGCACCTCGATTTCATCGAATGTACAACCGGCCGCGCGGCACTGCGCGAGAATCCGTTCGACCTCGTCGTAGTTTGTCAGGCGCAGCAGATGCTCGCGCGTATTCACCGCGCCCGAATCGACTTCGAGTGCGCGCAGATCGGCCGGCAGCACACCCTGCGCGAAGCGCACGAAGAGCTGCAGGCCCGCGAAGCGCCGCAGCAGGTCACTGGTGCGATCGAGCGCGACCACTTCACCACGCCGCAGCATCGCGATGCGATCGCACAGCGATTCGGCTTCTTCGAGGTAATGCGTGGTCAGCACGATCGTGTGGCCCTCGCCGTTCAAACGCGAGATGAATTTCCACAGCGTCTGGCGCAGTTCGACGTCGACACCGGCGGTCGGCTCGTCGAGCACGATGACCGGCGGCCGGTGCACGAGCGCCTGGGCGACCAGCACGCGCCGCTTCATGCCACCGGACAGCGCGCGCATGTTCGCATCGGCCTTTTCGGTCAGATCGAGATTGGCCATCACTTCGTCGATCCAATCATCGTTTCGACGCAGACCGAAGTATCCGGACTGGATGCGCAGCGTTTCGCGCACGGTGAAAAACGGATCGAACACCAGTTCCTGCGGCACGACGCCGAGTGCGCGGCGCGCGCCGCGGAAATCGTCGACGACATCGTGACCGCGCACCGCAACGCTACCTTCGTCGGCGCGCGCAAGACCCGCGAGGATGCTGATGAGCGTCGTTTTGCCCGCGCCATTCGGGCCGAGCAGCCCGAAAAACTCACCCTCTTCGACCGTCAGGCTCACGCCTTTGAGCGCCTGCAGACTCTTGTAGCGCTTCTTGACGTTACGGAATTCTATGGCTGGCATGACTATGCGCCGCCGGGGGGCAGCGACTGAAAAGTGCGCTTCGCGCACGAGAAAAGTGCAAGGAAAAGCAAAATTGGGGCCGATTGCTCGCCCCAAAAAACGTTTGATTATAGGCTAAAAGGCTGCGGCAAACGTCGGGGTAAAAGCCGACACGTCGCCGGCTTTATCCGTGCATCAGGATGGTGAGCGCTCGGTATCGAGTGAGCGTGAATGTCGCGCCGACAGCAACGTGTCGACGCCATAGGCTTGCGCAAGACTGGCAAGCCCGGCGGGAAGATTGACGATTTCGAGTGTGGCGCCGCGTGCGCTAGCCGCGCGCTGCCATGCGAGCAGCACCGCGAGCGCCGACGAATCGAACTGCGTGAGCGGCGCGCAATCGACGCTGCGCGCGCCGCCCGCGATCCGCTCAAGCCCGCTCGCAAGCGTCGCGCGCGCGCTCGCGTGGGTCAGCGTCGGGCCAGTCGCAAAACCGCCTGCGACGTTACCGGCGACGTTGCCAGCGAGATTGCCAGGAAGCGGCGCGCGGTTCACGACTGCTTGCCTGCCGCCAGTTGCTGGTTGCGCTGCGTGAGGAACTGGATCAGCCCGTCGACGCCATGCTGCTGGATCTGCTCGTTGAACTGCTGCTGGTAGGCCTGGATCAGCCACGCGCCGAGCACGTTGATGTCATACACGCGCCAACCTTGCGGCGTTTTGTACAGGCGGTAGTCGAGCTCGATCTGCTGACCGTTGTTCATCACCGTCGAACGCACGACCACGTCGGTATCGTCCGGATTCGCGCGGAACGGCCTGTACTGGATTTCCTGGTTCTTCACCTGCGCGAGCGCGCCCGCGTACGTGCGGATCAGCAGCATCTTGAACTGCTCGATGACCTGCTGTTGCTGCTCCGGCGTCGCAGTGCGCCAGCTGCGGCCCATCGCGAGTTGCGTGGTGCGACGGAAATCGATGTACGGCAGGATTTTTTCGTTGACGAGCTGCGTGATCCGGTTGATATCGCCTTGCTGGATCGATTTGTCCGAACGGATCGTGTCGACCACCTGCTGCGTGACGGTCTGCACCATCTTGTCCGGGTTATTGGTGTCGACGGCTTGCGCAAACGCGACGCTGCCGAACGAGAACAATGCTGCAAATAACGGGATAAAGAAGAATTTTTTCATTTCCAGTCCTGCAAAAAAGAGATCGCTAACTTCGATCTGACAATATCACGCAAGTTCTATCCTAAACCATCGGAAACTTGCGAGAGTTGTATCCCGCTGTTACGGGCGCTCGCGGTACCGGATCGGGTTAGCGTAACCTCAGCGACGGATAACGTCCCGGCGGGACAACCTGGCCGCCCGGCACCGTGGTCGGCGACGGCATGCCGTTCGAGTCGACCGGCGGCTGAGCCTGCGTGCCGGAAGCCGGAATAGCACCTTCAGCAGCCGGTGTGCCCGAGGTGTCCTGCGACGCACCCGGAGCCGCCGACGACGCGGGCATGGCCGGCGCCGCGGGCGCGCCAGCTGCGCCGGCCGCAGGCGCCCCTGCCGCGCCCGCACCCTCCTGATCGTAGTTCGGCAGCGGCGCGCCATCGCCATAGTTCGGCAGCGAACCGCTGTTGCCGCCCGTCAGCAGGAATTGCCGGCGTTGCAGATACGCGTTGCGCACGAACGAGTACTTGTCGAGCGCAGCGCCTTCCAGCAAGTTGGTCGCGCTCAGCAGATTCGCACGCGTGTTGACCAGCTGCACGCCCCACAAGCTCCAGCTGATCGCGTCCGAATCGATATACGAAATCGGATTCGCGAAGTAGTTGCCGACGTAGCCGGCCGCGTCGCGCACCGTGCTCGGCCCGAACAGCGGCAGCACCAGATACGGCCCCGCCGGCACGCCATAGTGCCCAAGCGTCAGACCGAGGTCATTGTCATGCTTCGGCAGCTTCGCAATGGTCGCGACGTCGAACAGGCCGCCGACGCCGAACACCGTGTTGATCACGATCCGCATGATGTCGCCGACGCCGTCGGCAATCTTTAGTTGCAGCAGGTTGTTCGCCGCGATGTAAACATCGCCGATGTTCGAGAAGAAGTTCGTCACGCTGTCGCGCACCGGCTGCGGCGTGATCTTCACGTAGCCCTGCGCGACCGGCTTGACCGCGTACTGGTCAACCTTGTCGTTGAACGTGAACACGGTCCGGTTGAAGCCTTCCCACGGATCTTCCTTGGTCGGCGTCGTAACGGTCGCACAACCGGCCAAAACCGCTGCCGCAAGCGCGATCGCCGCGGCGCGCTGGGGTTTGATCTGCAATCCTTTTCTCCTTATTGTGCCGCGCCCGAAGCGGGTTGAGCCGGCGCCGCAGCCGGAGCGGGGGGCGACCCCGGCTTCGCTGCGCCGGCATCGGCGGCCTTGCTATACAGGAACTGTCCAATCAGGTTCTCGAGCACGATCGCCGACTGCGTCATCGCAATCGTGTCGCCGGCCTTCAGCATTTCCGTATCGCCGCCCGGCTCGAGCCCGATGTATTGCTCACCCAGTAGCCCCGACGTGAGGATCTTCGCGGAGCTGTCCTTCGGAAACTGGTACTGCTTGTCGATATCGATCGTCACGACCGCCTGGTACGTGTTGCTGTCGAAGCCGATCGACCCGACACGGCCAACCGTCACGCCGGCGCTTTTCACCGGCGCGCGCGGCTTGAGGCCGCCGATATTGTCGAACTTCAGCTTGACCGGGTAGGTCGCCTGAAACGACAGCGAGCTCATATTGCCGGCCTTCAGCGCAAGGAACAGCAGCGCAATAAAGCCCAGCACCACGAACAGGCCGACCCAGAAGTCGAGAGCAGTTTTTTTCATCGTCATCCCAAAGTAAATCATCACGCGCCAACGCGCAGCGCAGGGCGCGCGCGCCCCGCGCCGCCTTGCGGCGCACCCTCGCGGGACTTAGCTGAACATCAGTGCGGTCAGCAGGAAATCGAGGCCGAGTACTGCAAGCGATGCATAGACGACTGTCTTCGTCGTCGCACGCGACACGCCTTCGGGTGTCGCCTTCGCTTCGTAGCCCTGGAAAAGCGCGATGAACGTCACCGCAAAACCGAACACAATGCTCTTGATCACGCCGTTGCCGACGTCGCGCCAGACATCGACGCCACCTTGCATCTGCGACCAGAACGCGCCGGAATCGACGCCGATCAGCAGCACACCCACCACATATCCGCCGACGATGCCCACCGCGCTGAAGATCGCGGCCAGGATCGGCATCGCGACAATGCCGGCCCACATACGCGGCGCGACGACCACCTTCACCGGGTCGACCGCCATCATCTCCATCGCGGTCAGCTGCTCGCCGGCCTTCATCAGGCCGATTTCGGCGGTGAGCGACGTGCCCGCGCGCCCGGCGAACAGCAGCGCCGTGACGACCGGCCCGAGTTCGCGCACGAGCGACAGCGCGACGAGCAGGCCGAGCGCCTGTTCGGAGCCATAGCGGTTCAGCGTGTAGTAGCCCTGCAGGCCCAGCACGAAACCGACAAACAGCCCCGACACCGCGATGATCACGAGCGAGTAATTACCGACAAAATGAATCTGCTTTGTGACAAGCCGTGGACGGCGCAGCAGCGGAAAAAATTCGAGCACCAGTCGCACGAACAGGCGCGCGGCGTAGCCGGCGGTGCCGAGGCCGTCGAGAACGGATCGTCCGATTGACGAAATCATGACCGGCCTCCCGCGTTGACGTCCGCACTGAGGCCGAAATCCGCCGCGAGCGACGCGCCGCCCGAGTAGTGAAACTTGAAAGGACCGTCCGGCGCGCCGTCGATAAATTGCCGCACGGTCGGGTCGGACGATGCGCGCAGTTCATCCGGCGTGCCCTGCGCGTGCACGCCGCCGTTCGCGAGAAAGTACACGTAGTCGGCGATTGCGAACGATTCGGGCACGTCGTGCGTGACGAGTATCGACGTGGCGTTGAGCGCACTGTTCAGCGCGCGGATCAGGTTCGCGGTGATGCCGAGCGAAATCGGGTCGAGGCCGGCGAACGGCTCGTCGTACATCATCAATTCGGGATCGAGCGCAATCGCGCGCGCGAGCGCCACGCGCCGCGCCATGCCGCCGGAAATCTGCGACGGCGCGAGATCGCGCGCGCCGCGCAACCCGACTGCGTTGAGCTTCATCAGCACCAGGTCGCGGATCAGTTCTTCGGGGAGATCGGTGTGCTCGCGTAGCGCAAATGCGACATTCTCGAACACCGACATGTCGGTGAAGAGCGCGCCGAACTGGAACAGCATGCCCATCCGGCGACGCAGCGCGTACAGGCCATCGCGCGTCTGCGCGCCGATGTCCTCGCCATGAAACAGCACCTGGCCGCGCCGCGCGCGCTCGAGGCCGCCGATCAGCCGCAGCACCGTGGTTTTGCCACATCCGGAGCCGCCCATGACCGCCACGACCTGGCCGCGCCCAAAGCGCAGGTTCAGGTTCGATAGAACGAGCCGATCGTTGTTGTAGCCGAAGTCGACGTCGCGTAGCTCTAGGAGGGTCTCGGAAGAAGAAGGCAACTCTGACAGTCCTTTACACGGAAGGCGAATTATAGGGCCATCGTGAGTTTGCTGCCGCGATGCGTTCCGTCCCCTTACTTAATCTGACAAATTCTTATCGAAAGCTTTTTGAAGGGACGCGACGGCCGCCGCGGGATCGGCGGCTTCCGTCACCGCACGCACCAGCGCCGCGCAGCGCGCGCCCGTTGCAAGCACGTCAGGCAGCACGTCGGCGCTGATACCGCCGATCGCGACCAAAGGCACCACGCCGTCGAGCAGCCGCACATAGCGCTCGAGTCGTGCGAGGCCTTGCGGCGCGGTCGGCATCACCTTCGTGGTAGTCGCGAAGACCGCGCCAAGCGCGATGTAGCTGGGCCGGAAATGCAGCGCGGTCAGCATTTCGTAGTAGCCGTGCGTCGACAGACCGAGCCGCAGGCCGGCCGCCGCGACCGCGTGCAGATCGGCGGTGTGCACGTCTTCCTGGCCGAGGTGGACACCGTACGCACCCGCGTCGATGGCATCCCGCCAGTGATCGTTGATGAACACGCGGGCGTCGTGCGCGCGCCCCGCCGCAACCGACCGCTCGATCTCGCGCAGCAGTTCGCCGGGCCCAGCCGTCTTGCGGCGCAGCTGGATTGTCTTCACGCCGAAAGCGGCGACCCGTTCGACCCATTCTGCGGTCGGCAGCACCGGATACAGACCCAGGTCGTGCGGACACGGCGCGAACGGTTGCGCAGGCGCAGCCGGCAAGCCGACGACGCGCGGAAAACGCGCGAAATCGGACGGCCACGCATCGGCCGCACGCTTTTCGTCGCCGTCGCGCCACGCGAGTGCCAGCACCAGTGCATCGTGCGGAGCAAAGCCACAATCGAGAAACGCGGCCAGCGCCGCGATCCAGTCTTCCGCCAGCTGACCTTCGAGCCGGTAGCGCTCGCCGCCCAGATGCAACGTCGCGCCGCCCGTGCCCGCTTCGATCACGCCGGCGCCCTGCACAATCCAGCGCGCAATGTTCTCGCCATGATGCTGTTCGTCCGCGACCACGATCAGATCGCCGCCGTTCGGTTGCTCCGGCGGAGTCAGGCAGAGACGCCACGGAGCAAGCGTCGGCGGCCAGTCGCCAAGGCGTGCGCGAATCCGTTCAGTGGCTTCGGTGAGTTCGTCGGCGGGCGGCCAGAACAGGTCGCGGCCCGCGAGCTTCAGCGTCTGAGTCATGCCGCGGCGCTCCCATCCTGATGCCAGAACGGCATGCCGACCACCGGCGTGCTCGCGTGCGCGGCTTCGCGTTCGGCCATCGGCCCAGCGAGAAACGCGGTACGGCCGGCTTCGACGCCGAGCGCGAACGCGCGCGCCATCGTCTCCGGATGAGTCGCCTGCGACACCGCCGTGTTCAGCAGCACGCCGTCGAAGCCCCACTCCATCACCTGACTTGCGTGGGACGGCACGCCGAGCCCGGCGTCGACGATCAGCGGCACGTCGGGCAGCCGTTCGCGCAACACGCGCAACCCGTACGGATTGACCACGCCCTTGCCGGTGCCAATCGGCGCACCCCACGGCATCAGCGCTTCGCAACCGGCGTCGAGCAGACGCCGTCCGATCACCAGGTCTTCAGTGCAATACGGCAGCACCTTGAAGCCGTCCTTCACGAGCTTTGCAGCGGCTTCGATCAGGCCGACCGGATCGGGTTGCAGCGTGTAGTCGTCACCGATCAGCTCGAGCTTGATCCAGTCGGTTTCGAACACCTCGCGCGCCATCTGCGCGGTGGTGATCACTTCAGCGATCGTCTGGCAGCCGGCCGTGTTCGGCAGCAGCGGCACCGCGTGACGCTTCAGCAGATCGAAAAAGCCCGCTTGCGCGCTGCCTTCGTTCATCTGCCGGCGCAGTGCGACCGTGACCATGCCAGGCTGCGCGGCCGCGATCGAATCGGACAGCGATTGCAGCGACGGATAGCGCGACGTGCCAAGCAGCACGCGGCTCGCGAAAGTCTCGCCGTATAGCGTGAGCGCGTCGGCGGGCGCGGATTGAGTGGAAGTCATCGGTCAGTCCTTGCCTGTGGCAGTTGCCTGGGTCTTTGTGCTGTCTGTGTTGGGATGCGGCACGGCGTAGTCACTCTGTGGCACGCTAGCCGCCCGCGACCGGCTGCACGACATCGAGCCGGTCGCCCGTGCTTAGCGGGCGCGCCGCATGCTGCGCACGCGCGACGAAATCGCCATTCAGCGCAACCGCGAACGGCGGCCGGGCGCCAAACGCGGCGAGCGCGTCGGCAACCGTCGCGCCCTCGGGCAAGGTCAGCGGCTTCTGGTTGACTTGAATATCCATGATGGTTTGCATCTACGTTGTTCGCGAAGCGATGTTCGAATCGAGGTTGTCGGTGTCGTCGTGCTGCTGGCCGGCTCACGCAAGCTCAAGCGGGCTCGCGCGTGTCGGCATCACGCGGGCTCCGTTGATCGGGATGGAACAGCTCGTTCCAGCGCGCGTGGTCCCGCCAGTCGGCAAATGCATCGGCGTCGGCGAGCTTGCCGTCAGCGAGCGCGAGCGCAAAGCGCACCGCTTCGTCGGCGACTTCCGGCGCGATCATGTAGCCGTGCCGGTACAGGCCATTCACGCGCAGCGTCTTTCCACCGTCCCAGACGAGCGCCGGACGATGGTCAGGCAACGTCGGCCGGCACTGCGAATTCAACTCCAGGATGCGCGCTTCGCCGAAACCGGGATGCACCGAAAACGCGGCACTCAATAGTTCGAGCGCAGAGCGCACGCTGACTGGCGACATATCTTCACCTTCCACTTCAGTCGCGCCGATCACATACAGGTCGTTCTGCTTCGGCGCGACGTAAAGCGGATAGCGCGGATGCAGCAGCCGCACCGGACGCGCAAGCCCGATGCCCGGCGCGTGCACGCGCGCGACCTCGCCGCGGATGCCGCGCAGCGTCGGCAACGCCGGCTTCGCGCCAAGGCCGCGGCAATCGATCGTGACGCGCGCCGCTGGCAGCGCGCGGTCATCGACCGGCGTGTTCCAGTGCGTCTGTACGCCGCGCTCGGAGAGACCCGCGGCCAATGCCGCCAGCACCTGCCGGTTGTCGAGCTGCCCTTCATGCGGCAGCAGCCAACCTTGCGCGAAGCGCCCGCCGAGCGCGGGCTCAGCGGCATTGATCTGCACACCGGACAACGCAAGCAGGCCACCGTCGAGCAGTTCCGCCGGCGCATTCGCGCGCAGCCGCCGCTCGAACAGCGGCGCCTCGCTGCGGTCGCTGTGATGCCAGACGACGAGCGTGCCGTTGCGCTGGAAGAACACCGGCTCGGGCAGTTCGGCAATGATGCGCGGCCAGATATCGAGCGAAGCCGCGCCGAGCCGGGTGATCAGCAATTCCGCGCTGGCCGCTTCGGCAAGCGGCGCGAGCATCGCGGCGGCGACCCACGCGGCCGACTGTGTGCCGGCCGCGTCGCCGCGCTCGTACAGGGCGACGCTGCACCCTGCGCCGGCCAACCGCCACGCGACAAGCCGTCCGCACAGCCCGCCGCCGATCACGGCGAAATCGGGCTGCGAGCCGGTCCGCACCGCGGAACTCGCAGGCGCGCTCATAGCAACCGCCCGTTGCGCGATGCAGCAAACCTCACCGCGCCGCCACGAGCGCGTCGAACGAACTGGGGACAGGCCAGACAAAAAACTGAAATATGAGCGGTCATCGGATCCTTTCCGTACGGCAACAAAACGCACGTACACAAGGACGAAACTCGCGGAGGCGGCAGCAGACGCGGCGGCAGGTGGAACCGGCCGGACCCTGGCCTTCGGATGAAAGCCGCCCGGCAGGAAACGAAAGACTTCGAAACTTCCCGCGCCGGTATTACCCGGATCGGGTGCGAAGGGTCTCTCTCAGCCTCGCCGCGATGTATGTCCGCGCCAAAGCACCCCTGTTTCGTCCTGGTCATTAGAACATAAAAGACCCTTCGCGAAAACCCGAGGGTTTCACGGGCGTACGCGATGCAAGCTCAAGCACACACGCGGCAGGACAAATTCAATATGAGCCACACAAGCGGCTCTGACATAATGCGCGACACGCAGTCGGTATGCGTAGCGGTCTGACGCCGTGGCCAATCCGGCCATCGCCGATCCCCAATCGTCGATGGCGAACCACCGGCACGGCGGATGCCCGCTGTCGCACGAATTAAGTTCCGGTTAAGCGTTCGCCGCGACAATCGCGCCTCGGACGAACCCCGGCGAACGCGTCGTCGTGTCGCCCCGCGCGTCGCGTCGAATGGCATTACAGAACGCCGCATCAAAGCACGCGCTTCAGAGGACGCATATGACCGAAAACCCGAACAGCTCCGCGGACATCACCGCGTGGGGTCTCATCAAGCCCTACTGGGTGTCTGAGGACAAATGGCGCGCGTGGGGCCTGCTCGCGATCGTCGTCGCGATGAACATGACGATGGTGGCCGCCAACGTGTGGTTCAACCGCTGGCAAGGCATCTTCTTCGACGCGATCCAGCAGTACAACTACCCTGTTTTCAAGCATTCACTGCTGCAGTTCACGGTCATCGCGCTCGCGTTGATCCTGCTCGGCTCGTACCGCACGTACTTTCGCCAGATGCTCGAATTTCGCTGGCGGCAGTGGCTCACGACCAAGTACCTGAATGCATGGCTCGGCGACGACGCGTTCTACCGGATCGAGCGCGACCGCCTCGCCGACAACCCCGACCAGCGGGTTTCCGCCGACCTGCAAGGTCTCGCGAGCAACACGCTGAACCTGTCGCTTGGCCTGCTGTCGACTACCGTCACCCTGTTCTCGTTCATCGTGATTCTGTGGAATCTGTCCGGCGCGCTCGCGTTCCCGGTGTTCGGCCATCAGATCTCGATTCCCGGTTACATGGTGTGGGTCGCGCTGATTTACGCGGCAATCGGCTCGTGGATCACGCACAAGGTCAACCACCCGCTGGTGTCGATCAACTACCAGCAGCAGCGCGTCGAAGCGGACTTCCGTTTCTCGTTGATCCGCATTCGTGAGAACGCCGATCAGATCGCGCTGTATAAAGGCGAAGAGGCGGAAGAGAAATCGCTGCAAGGCGTGTTCGGCCATATCCGCGACAACTGGCGGCTGGTGATGCGTTTCACGCGGCGCCTATCGATCGTCGTGATCAGCTACTCGCAGCTCGCGATCGTGTTTCCGTATATTGCGGCCGCCCCGAAGTATTTTTCGAAAGCTATTTCGTTCGGCGTCTATCAGCAGTTGACCAGCGCATTCGGCACCGTCAGCGATTCGTTCTCGTGGTTCATCAACAATTACGATTCGCTCGCCGAGTGGCGCGCAACCGTCAATCGTCTGCGGGAATTTCACCGCGTAATGCGCGACCAGCATCTGCATGAGTCGGTGGTCGGAGGGACCGCGCACGGCGGCATCAACGTCCGCATGACGGACACACCGGTACTCGACGTGCAGGACCTCGTGCTCAAGCGCCCGGACGGCCAGCCGATCGCGACGATCGGCTCGTTCAGGATTGCCCGCAAGTCGCGCTGGATGGTGCGCGGACCATCGGGTGCCGGCAAGAGCACGCTGCTGCGCGCGCTCGCGGGACTGTGGCCGTTCGGCGAAGGCGCGATCGAAGCTCCGGTTGGCGCGAAGCTGCTGTTCATTCCACAGAGCAGCTATTTGCCTATCGGTACGCTGAAGGCGGCGCTCTGCTACCCGTCGCTGGAAGACGCGTTTAGCGACGACGCGTGCCGTGAAGTGCTCACGGTCTGCCGGCTGCCAGAGCTTGCCGATCGTCTCGCCGAATCGGCGCATTGGGAACGGACGTTGTCGCCCGGCGAACAACAACGTGTCGCAGCCGCACGTGCGCTGTTGCAAAAGCCCGACTTCCTGTTCCTCGACGAAGCGACGAGCGCGCTCGATCCGGAGAACGAAGCGGCAATCTACACCGCGCTCAATGAGCGGCTTACCGATTCCGCGATCGTCAGCGTCGCGCATCGCAAGACGCTCGAAGCTTTCCACGATCAGACGCTGTACGTCGAGCGCGCGATCGAACGCGAAGCCGCGTAAGCGGCGCGGCGCGGTGTCTGTCGCGAGCGCGCGACGGGCACCGCGATGCCAGGGTGGACGGCATCGAGCGCGCGGTCGGCAAGGCCGCCTTTTGCTCGTCTAACGCAGGTGACTAATCGCTACGCACGATGCGCGTCGATGCTCACCAGCGATCTCGTCGCACACACAACTTTCCTGCCACTGCATTTTTGCAGCGCGCCCGGTTCCGGCGGTCCGCTCATTCTCCTGCTGCATCGTCCGCGCGACCCGGTGCGACCGGATCGACCACCGCGCGTCGTTCATCCTTCAGGCTGTGCGTGCCGGAAACAAAGGACAAGTCGCCCGCTGATGCGACCGCTGTCATCTGATGGTACTTTCGCGTGCATGAAGACGATCGTTCTCGGCGCCGGTGTGATCGGCGTAGCCACCGCTTTCTATTTGCGTGAACGCGGATGCGACGTCACCGTCGTCGAACGCGAAACGGATGTCGCACTCGAAACGAGTTTCGCCAACGCGGGCGTGATCGCGCCGGGCTATGTGACGCCGTGGGCCGCGCCCGGCATGCCTGCAAAAATTCTCAAGTACCTGTTTAGACCCGCTTCGCCGCTGATCTTCCGCCCGACGCTCGACGTCGCGCAATGGCGCTGGATCGGCCGGTGGCTGCGCGAATGCGAACTCGAGCGGTTCCGGGCGAACAAGCAACGGATGCAGCGCGTCGCGCACTACAGCCGCGCGTGCCTGCACGAATTCCGCGCGGCGCACCCGTTCGAGTACCGGCGCAGCCATGGCTATCTGCAGCTCTTTCGTACCGGATACGACGTCGAGCACGCGCAGCCCGCGCTCGCCGTTCTGCGCGATGCCGGCGTCCCGCACCGCGAATTGAGCGGCGCGCAATGCGTGGCGATCGAGCCCGGGCTGCGCTGGGCGCGCCACGCGCCAACCGCGGGCCTGTATTTGCCCGACGACGAATGCGGCGACTGCGCCGCGTTCACGCGCGAACTGCGCGTGGTCTGCGAGCGGCGCGGCGTGCAGTTCCGCTTCGATACGCGAGTGAGCGCACTGGATGTGCGCGGCGGTGCGGCGCGCGGCGTGCATGTCGAGAGCGTACAAGGCAGCGAGACGCTCGCGGCCAACGCGGTCGTCGTCGCGGCGGGCGTCGATAGCGCTGCGTTGCTGGAGCCGAGCGGCGTACGGGTACCGCTTTATCCGGTGAAAGGCTATTCGGCCACACTGCAGGTCATCGACGACCAGAAAGCGCCGCGCGCCGCACTGATGGATGAGGCGCTGAAAACGGCGATCACGCGTCTCGGGCCCAATCTGCGGGTCGCCGGCACGGCGGAACTCGGCGATCGGCAAGCGACGCTGCGCGAACAGTCGCTGCGCACGCTTCTGAAAGTGCTCGACGACTGGTTTCCTCACGCGAGCGCGCCGTCGTCCGCGCAATTCTGGGTCGGGCGCCGGCCGATGATGCCGGACGGTGCGCCGCTACTCGGCCCGTCCGGCATCGACCACCTGTGGCTAAACATCGGGCACGGCTCGACGGGTTGGGCGATGGCGCTCGGGTCGGGACGCGTGGTCGCCGATCTGGTGACGCAAAGGCGCCCCGAGATCGACCTCGATGGACTGACGATTGCGCGCTATCGCGGGTGAGTGAAGCGTCTGCGCGCGTGGCGTGCGTGTGGCACGCGTGCGTGTGGTGGGCGTGTGGTGTGTTCGTGGCGCGCCCGGTGCATGCCGTCGCGCGCACACGCACAGCCAGCAGTGATTCATCGATTCACGAATCGCGGCACACACACCAGCCATCAACGCGCGACAACCGGCACGCTCGTCAGTGCGCGATAACGTGCGCCAGTGCGCGCAAGCGTGCTCGAATACAGCGTCAACGAATCGAACCGCGCGAACAGATTGTCCGGCGCATCCGGTGCGCGTCCCGCCGCAGGCGCATCGCGGCGATAGCGCCCAAGCGTCACATGCGGCCGAAAAGCGCGCGCATCGACTGTCAAACCCAGATTGATCGTCAGCGAACGCACGTGCCGGTCGAGCGCGATGAATTCGTCGGACATCGCGAGCATCGCCACCGTCAGCCGTGGATGCGAGGCGCGCGGCCAGTGTTCGATGCGCGTCACTGGCGTCGGCGTCAATCGAATCGGCTGCAAAGCCAGCGCGCCGATCAGCGCGGTCCCGAGTTCATGCGTCAATGCGCCGATAAACCTGACCGTCAGATGCAATTGTTCGTGAGGCACGCGGCGCGCCGCAGCGGGAACCGGCACCGCGGCGAGCGCATCGCGCGTTGCGGTGTCGGGCACGAGCGCGATGAAACAGCGCTGCCAGCCTTGCATCGCATCATGCCCGGCTTCGGTCCCGGCGTCGCCGCCGGTTTCGGTGGAGGAGTCGTGCTGCTGCATCGCTTCGGTCGACGCCAGTCGCGCGGCAAAGTCATCGTCGCATTATCGCCGTACGGGCGCGAATCGGCGATCACGCGTCCTTTGCCGTTGAATCCAGCCGGCTACGCGCAGACGCCGCGTGTCAACGCAACGCCGGGCGTCCGACGCAAGAAAACGAAAGGCCGGGTCACCCTCGCGGGCGCCCGGCCTTCCGGACGTGACCATCAGGCCGCAAGCCCGATGCCACACCTGTCGTCTCCACCTCTTCCTGCAAAAAAAGCCTGACGTCCCGGCAGCCAGGACCTCGCTGGTCCGCCTGCCTCAGTGAACGCCTATGCGCGTTAGCGCGGCAACTCCGACGAGCCCATCAGATACGCGTCGACCGAGCGCGCGCACTGCCGACCCTCGCGAATCGCCCACACGACCAGCGACTGGCCGCGACGCATATCGCCCGCGGTGAACACCTTGTCGACCGACGTGTAATACGCATTGTCGCCTTCCGTCGACGCACGCACGTTGCCGCGCGCATCCTTGTCGACGCCGAACGCTTCGAGCACCGGCGACAGCGGTTGCGTAAAGCCCATTGCGAGTAGCACGAGGTCGGCCTTCATTTCGAATTCCGAGCCCGGCACTTCCTGCATCTTGCCGTCCTTCCATTCGACGCGCGCGGCGACGAGCTTCTCGACCTTGCCGTTCTTGCCTTCGAAGCGCTTGGTCGCGACCGCCCAATCGCGCTCGCAGCCTTCCTCGTGCGACGACGACGTCCGCAGCTTGACCGGCCAGTAAGGCCACACGAGCGGCTTGTTTTCCTCTTCGGGCGGTTGCGGCAGCAGTTCGAATTGCGTGACGTGCTTCGCGCCGTGGCGGTTCGACGTGCCGACGCAGTCCGAACCTGTGTCCCCGCCGCCGATCACGATCACGTGCTTGCCCTTCGCGAGAATCTGGTCCGCGACCTTGTCGCCCGCATTGACCTTGTTCTGCTGTGGCAGAAACTCCATCGCGTAGTGAATGCCCGCGAGTTCGCGCCCCGGCACCGGCAAATCGCGCGGCGTTTCCGAGCCGCCCGCGATCACCACCGCGTCGAACTGTTCCTTGAGTTCGGCAGGCGTAATCGTGTCTTTCGCAGTATTGCCGATATGCGCGGGAATCGCGTCTTTTCCGACGAACACGTTCGTGCGGAACGTCACGCCTTCGGCTTCCATCTGGCGCATCCGGCGGTCGATCAACCACTTCTCGAGCTTGAAGTCGGGGATGCCATAGCGCAGCAAGCCGCCGATACGGTCATTCTTTTCGAACACCGTCACTTCATGGCCGGCGCGCGCGAGCTGCTGCGCAACCGCGAGCCCCGCCGGACCCGAACCGACCACCGCGACCTTCTTGCCGGTCTTGTGCTTCGGCGGCTGCGGCGCAACCCAGCCTTCGGCCCACGCCTTGTCGATGATCGCGTGTTCGATCGATTTGATGCCGACCGGGTCGTCGTTAATGCCGAGCGTGCAAGCTGCCTCGCACGGCGCCGGGCAGATGCGGCCCGTGAACTCGGGGAAATTGTTGGTCGAGTGCAGCACTTCGATCGCGTTCTTCCAGTCCTGGCGGAACACCAGATCATTGAAGTCCGGGATGATGTTGTTGACCGGGCAGCCGTTGTTGCAGAACGGAATGCCGCAGTCCATGCAGCGTGCGCCTTGAATCTTCGCGTCTTCGTCGGTGAGTGCCGACACGAATTCCTTGTAATGCTTCACACGCGTGAGCGGAGCTTCGTACGCCTCATGGCGGCGTTCGAACTCGAGAAAACCGGTTGCCTTGCCCATGTGGTTCTCGTGTCTATCCAGATCGGTGGGGTGGCACCCGCTACCGCACTTCGTGGCGAGCGGCGGGTGCGCAGATTAATGTCTTTGCTACAGGCTGACGTCGCGGCGGTCAAAACCGCCGGCGAATCAGGCCGCGAGCACTTCGCTGCTGGCCTTCTTCGCGCCCAGTTCGCCGAGCGCACGCTTGTACTCGGTCGGGAAGACCTTGACGAACTGGCGGCGCGCCGCGTCCCAGTTTTCCAGCAGCGCCTTCGCACGCGGCGAGCCGGTGAACTGGAAGTGACGCTCGATCAGGCCTTTGAGCAATGCTTCGTCGGTTTGACCTGCGTGCCACAGCGCCTTGTCGACCGTGCGTTCCTGCTCGGCCTGCTGCAGCACCGGGTCGAGTGTGACCATCGATTTGTTGCACTTGCCGGCGAACGTGCCCTCCGGGTCGTACACATACGCGAGGCCGCCGGACATGCCCGCCGCGAAGTTGCGGCCCGTCTCGCCGAGCACGACAACCGTGCCGCCCGTCATGTACTCGCAGCCGTGGTCGCCGGTACCCTCGACGACCGCCGTCGCGCCCGAGTTGCGCACGCAGAAGCGCTCGCCCGCGACGCCGCGGAAGAACGATTCGCCTTCGATCGCGCCGTACATCACCGTATTACCGCAGATGATGTTTTCCTCGGACTTGCCGCGGAAGTCGTTGGTCGGACGGATGATGATCCGGCCGCCCGACAGGCCCTTGCCGACGTAATCGTTGCCGTCGCCGACGAGATCGAGCGTGACGCCCTTCGCGAGGAATGCGCCGAAGCTCTGACCTGCGGTGCCCTTCAGCTGGATATGCACGGTGTCGTCGGGCAGACCGTCGTGGCCGTACTTCTTCGCGATCGTGCCGGACAGCATCGCGCCGACCGTACGGTTCACGTTGCGCACTGGCTGGATAAACGACACGTGCTCGCCCTTCTCGATGGCCGCCTTCGCCTTTTCGATCAGCGTGTGATCGAGCGCGCGATCCAGGCCGTGGTCCTGCGATTCGACGTGCAGACGCGCGACGTCCGCCGGCACTTCCGGCTGATAGAACACGCGCGAGAAGTCGAGACCCTTCGCCTTCCAGTGCTCGACGCCCTTCTTCATGTCGAGCAGATCCGCGCGGCCGATCAGTTCATCGAACTTGCGCAGACCCAGTTGCGCCATGATCTCGCGCACTTCTTCAGCGACGAAGAAGAAGAAGTTCACCACGTGTTCCGGCTGGCCCTTGAACTTCGCACGCAGCACCGGGTCTTGCGTCGCAACGCCGACCGGGCACGTGTTCAGGTGGCACTTGCGCATCATGATGCAGCCTTCGACGACCAGCGGCGCGGTCGCGAAACCGAACTCGTCCGCGCCAAGCAGCGCGCCGATCACGACGTCGCGGCCGGTCTTCATCTGGCCGTCGGCTTGCACGCGGATGCGGCCGCGCAGGCGGTTCAGCACCAGCGTCTGCTGCGTTTCCGCGAGGCCGAGCTCCCACGGCGTGCCTGCGTGCTTGATCGACGACAGCGGCGACGCGCCGGTGCCGCCGTCATGGCCGGCGATCACGACGTGATCGGCCTTGGCCTTCGCGACGCCCGCGGCCACCGTGCCGACGCCCACTTCCGAGACGAGCTTTACCGAAATGCTGGACGACGGATTCACGTTCTTCAGATCGTGAATCAGCTGCGCGAGGTCTTCGATCGAGTAGATGTCGTGGTGCGGCGGCGGCGAGATCAGACCGACGCCCGGCACCGAGTAGCGCAGCTTGCCGATGTACCCGGACACTTTGTGACCCGGCAGCTGACCGCCTTCGCCCGGCTTCGCGCCTTGCGCCATCTTGATCTGGATCTGATCGGCCGACGCGAGGTACTCCGCAGTTACGCCGAAGCGGCCCGATGCAACCTGCTTGATCTTCGAGCGCAGCGAATCGCCGTCCTTCAGCGGAATGTCGACGATCACTTCATCGCCGATCACCGACTTCATCGTGTCGCCGTTTTTGATCGGAATGCCGCGCAGTTCGTTGCGATAGCGCTTTTCGTCCTCGCCGCCTTCGCCGGTGTTCGACTTGCCGCCGATCCGGTTCATCGCGACCGCGAGCGTTGCGTGCGCTTCGGTCGAGATCGAGCCGAGCGACATCGCACCCGTTGCGAAACGCTTGACGATGTCCTTCGCCGACTCGACTTCGTCGAGCGGAATCGCCTTCATCGGATCGAACTTGAATTCGAACAGACCGCGGAACGTCATATGACGCTTCGTCTGATCGTTGATCAGATGCGCGTATTCCTTGTACGTCTGGTACGAGTTGCTGCGCGCCGAGTGCTGCAGTTTCGCGATCGCATCCGGCGTCCACATATGCTCTTCGCCGCGCACGCGGTATGCGTATTCGCCACCGGCATCGAGCATCCCCGCGAGCACCGGGTTGTCGCCGAACGCTTCGCGATGCAGACGGATCGCTTCTTCCGCGACTTCGAAAAGACCAATGCCGCCGACCTTCGACGCGGTGCCCTTGAAGTACTTCAGCACGAGCTCTTCGGCGAGGCCAACCGCTTCGAAAATCTGCGCGCCGGTGTACGACATGTACGTCGAAATGCCCATCTTCGACATGACCTTCTGCAGGCCCTTGCCGACTGCCTTCGTGAAGTTGTAGATCGCCTTGTCCGCCGACAGGTCGCCCTTCAGACCGCTTGCCAGTTGTGCGAGCGTTTCCATCGCGAGGTACGGGTGCACGGCTTCCGCGCCGTAGCCCGCGAGCAGCGCGAAATGGTGCGTTTCACGCGCGGAGCCGGTTTCGACGACCAGACCCGTGCTGGTGCGCAGGCCTTGCGTGACCAGGTGCGTATGAATTGCCGACGTGGCGAGCAGCGCCGGAATCGCGACATTGTCGCGGTCGGTCTTGCGGTCCGACACGATCAGCATGTTGTAGCCGGACTTCACCGCATCGACAGCTTCCGCGCACAGCGAAGCGAGGCGCGCTTCGATGCCTTCCTTGCCCCACGCGACCGGATAGCAGATGTTCAGTTCGTACGAGCTGAACTTGCCACCGGTGTACTGATCGATCGCGCGGATCTTCGCGATGTCCTTGAAGTCGAGCACCGGCTGCGACACTTCGAGACGCATCGGCGGGTTGATGTTGTTCGTATCGAGCAGGTTCGGCTTCGGCCCGACGAACGACACCAGCGACATCACCATGTTTTCGCGGATCGGGTCGATCGGCGGGTTCGTCACCTGCGCGAACAGCTGCTTGAAGTAGTGGTACAGCGTCTTGTTCTTGTTCGACATCACCGCGAGCGGCGAGTCGTTGCCCATCGAACCGACCGCTTCTTCGCCGGCCTGCGCCATCGGCGCCATCAGGAACTTCAGGTCTTCCTGCGTGTAGCCGAACGCCTGTTGACGGTCGAGCAGCGCCGCTGCTTCACGGCGTTCCGTGAGCACGTCCTCGGCCTTCGGTTCGATCTCGTCCAGCTTGATGCGCACCGCGTCGATCCAGCTCTTGTACGGCTTCGCGTTCGCGAGGTTGTCCTTTAGTTCCTTGTCGTCGATGATGCGGCCCTGGTCCATGTCGATCAGGAACATCTTGCCCGGCTGCAGACGCCACTTCTTGACGATCTTCGACTCGGGAATCGGCAACACGCCGGCCTCCGACGCCATGATCACGAGATCATCGTCGGTGACGAGGTAGCGCGCCGGACGCAAGCCGTTACGGTCGAGCGTCGCACCGATCTGACGGCCGTCGGTGAACGCGATCGCCGCGGGGCCGTCCCACGGCTCCATCATCGCGGCGTGGTATTCGTAGAATGCGCGACGGTTGTCGTCCATCAGCGTGTGCTGTTCCCACGCTTCCGGAATCATCATCATCATTGCGTGCACGAGCGGGTAGCCGGCCATCAGCAGCAGTTCGAGACAGTTGTCGAACGATGCGGTGTCGGACTGGCCCGGATAGATCAGCGGCCACAGCTTCGGCAGGTCGTCGCCGAGCACGTGCGATGCGATCGCGCCGGTGCGCGCGTTCAGCCAGTTGACGTTGCCCTTCACCGTGTTGATTTCGCCGTTGTGCGCGATCAGCCGGTACGGGTGAGCGAGCTCCCACGCGGGGAACGTGTTCGTCGAGAAGCGCTGGTGCACGAGCGCCAGGGCCGACACGACACGTTCATCCTGCAGGTCGCGATAGTAAACGCCCACCTGGCCCGCAAGCAGCAAACCCTTGTAGACGATCGTGCGCGCCGAGCACGACGGCACGAAGTATTCCTTGCCGTGCTTGAGCTTCAGCGCCTGGATGCGGTGGCTCGCGGTCTTGCGGATCACGTACAGCTTCCGCTCGAGCGCGTCGGTCACCATGATGTCCTTGCCGCGACCGATAAAGATCTGGCGGATCAGCGGCTCGCTCGCCTTCACGGTCGGCGAGATCGGCATCGAATGATCGACCGGCACGTCGCGCCAGCCGAGCACGACCTGGCCTTCAGCCTTCACCGTGCGCTCGAGCTCCTGCTCGCACGCGAGACGCGATGCATGTTCCTTCGGCAGGAAGATCATGCCGACGCCGTATTCGCCGGCAGGCGGCAGCGTCACGCCTTGCCTGGCCATTTCCTCGCGATAGAAGCCGTCGGGAATCTGAATCAGGATGCCGGCGCCGTCGCCCATCAGCGGATCGGCGCCGACCGCGCCACGGTGGTCGAGATTCTCGAGAATCTTCAAGCCCTGCTCGATGATCTCGTGGCTTTTCTTGCCCTTGATATGCGCGACGAAACCGACGCCGCACGCGTCGTGTTCGTTTTGCGGGTCGTACAGACCTTGCGCCGCTGGAACCGTATGGATCGGTTGCTGTTGGTCGTTCATGGGGGGACACCGTCTGTCAGAGGCCGGGCGGCCGTTAAATCGTCTGCTTACCGTTTCGGGTTGCCGTAGCGGGTGGGGAACTCCGCTGCAACCGCACGGACACCGAGGTACGCGTGCGCGCCCCGGCTCACCGGAATTCGGAATATACGCGACGAATCAATGAAATAGCAAACAAAACATGGTGATAGAACCCCAATTATCACAATGGTGCATTGCGCATTAGATTAATTGGTTCCATATCAAATGCAGGCAAAAGAAAACGGCATGCGAACATGCCGTTTTTTGCAAACCCTTGATGCTAAATGGTTAATTGCCGCGTCATGGCAGGCTCACTGGGTTTGCGGTGTCTCGCGGACTTTGCGCGGCCGGCCGCGCGGCAACGGCGAAACGCGACGGTTCGCTGCGCGCGCCGCCCATTCGCGGTACGAGTCGCTGCCGAGCACCCAGCCTTTGAGTGTCGCCTGCTGCAACTGACTGGCTTCGCGTTCATCGAGCGGCTGTTCGCATAGTTCGCGATACGCGCGCTGCCGCTCGAACGGCGTATTGCCGAGCGACCAGTACAACGGATGATCGGTGATCAGGCTGTCGAGCGTGAGGCCGATGTGATGCCGGTAACTCGACCATCGGTAGTCCTCGGGCGTGCCAACCAGCTGGCTGCGCACCGGCGACATTTCGACGACCCGGCTTGCGAGCAGAAAGTAGCGCTCGCCCTCGATTACCGTTGCGCGGTATCGCCCTTCCCACAACGTACCGCGTCGCGAGTACCGCCGGTTGAAGTGCGCGACGTAACGTCGGCCCACCGCCTGCATCGCCTTCGGCAGGCTCGACTCGTCGGTCGGTGTGACGAGCAGTTGCACTGCGCCTGGCATCAGCGCATACGCATGAACCGCGAGGTGATGATCGCGTGAAGCCGCCTTCAGACAATCGATGAAGAGTTCGTAGTCCTGGTCGTCGACAAACGCGGGCTGCTGGTCGAGTCCGCGCAGGATCACGTGTTGCGGCTGGTCAGGAACATAAAGACGTGCAAGCCGTGCCATGCTGGATTATCCAAATTCGCGTTGGTAGATACCCGAAGGTCCGACAGGCGCCCCCGGCGCGGCGTTCCGCGCGGCGGGCCTGAGCCAGAAACCGCGCGCCGCCCAGAGTGAATGCTCTAGCCGACGCGTATGGTTTGTTTCAAACGCTGTGGTCATAATGTGCGGGCCTTTCAGGAGGGGCACATATGAAATTAAAACAAGCGATCACGGGGGCCGTTGCATTCGCATGCATATCGACTGCCGCTCACGCTCAAACGGCCGGAAGCTTTTACGTCACGACAGGCTGGTTCCATCTTGCGCCTCAGTCCAGTAGTGATCCGTTGAAGGAGACAAATGTCGGCGGCACGCCCGTGAACATCACGGTTCCAAATACAGGCGCCAAAATCAGCTCTGCCGACACCGTTGGCTTCACTGCGGGCTACTTCATCACCGACCATATCGCCACCCAGTTCGACATTGGCGTTCCACCGACCTTCGATATCGAAGGCACTGGATCGCTCGCACAGTTCGGCAAGCTTGGCCAGGCAAAACAGTGGAGCCCCGCGCTACTGCTTAAGTACTACTTCCTCGCACCACAGTCGAAGTTCCGTCCGTACGTTGGCATCGGTGTCAGCCGTGTCTGGTTCACCGATGCGCACATCACGAACGGCACGTTCGAACAGGGCGTACTGCATGGTCCGACCACAGTCGACACGGATAGTTCGTGGGCACCTGTGTTTAATGCTGGCTTCACCTACGCGTTCACCGAACACTGGTTCGCGGGCTTCTCGATTTCGTATCTGCCGGTCAGCACCACCGCGAAGCTGAATACCGCCGCGCAAACGCCGGTCGGTACGCTCAACGTGCAATCGCAAACCAAGATTCGACTAAACCCGATCGTCACGCTGCTAAGCGTCGGCTATCGCTTCTAACCTAGGTTAGTCGAGTTTTTCGGGCTTGGACAACGCCGTCGCGCGATGCGCAACGGCGTTTTCGTTTTTGCGCAATCGCACGTCGCGATCTCGCGGCGCATGCAGTTAACCGTGCAAGCATTGTAATTTTGACGCTCCGCAGTGGCTGTCGCTGAAAATTCTGCTGCTTGTGATGGCGGCGCGCGATATCCGTCGAGTGGCAGCGGATCACACGCGTGCGTGCGGCGATGTGTCGCGCGTGTGACGCCGGCCTCGTCATCTGATGATCGTTTGTCCCGCGCGGCAGCATGCGATACGCTGCACTTCGCCGTACGCGCAACGACTTCGCGCGCCAGGCACCGAAGTTGCGTCGGGTTGAATTTACCGCTTTACCGCATCAGGCAGCGGAGACATCCATCAAACCATCATCGGAGCGACCATGACTGCACTACCGAATACGCGAGATGCGATTGGCGAATCCTGGACGACGACCGGGCGTCGTGCGCGCCGTATTGCGCGTCACAGCCGCCACGCTGCGGAAGACATCGCGAGCGAGCTGCGCACGCTGATTGCCGAACTTGAAACCACACTCGGCGACGGCACCCAGGCCGACGCGGCCGCGCTGCGCAACCAGGTGCGCAAGCGCCTGGACGATGCGCGTGAGCGACTCAACGACACGCGCACGGTGATGCGCGAGCGCGCGCAAGACGCGTTAGCCGGTGCGGACGACTACGTGCATGAAAACCCATGGCGGACCATCGCGGTCGTTGCCGCGCTTGCGGTGGTTGCCGGAGCGCTGCTGTCGCATCGACATTGATGCCGATGCGCTGACATTACTTGCGTGACGCGCCGGATGTTGAGCGGGATGGGCTTGGCGTCCGGCTTGCGAGTTCTTCCGGACCGCTCGTCGCGATGTGTCGGGCGCGGCACACTCGCGCGCTGCGTCGGGCGCGCCGCCGTGCTGTTGACGTTTGTCGATGCGCGCTGGCGCGTGCCGTTGACGTGTTGGCGCGTATTGCATCGCCGCTGTACGCTGCTCCGCTACTGCGCTGTTGCGCGCCAGCGCGCGTCAATTGTCATCGACGACAAACAGCCGCCGATACTCCTTCAGCGCATAGCGGTCGGTCATGCCCGCGATGTAATGCGCGATGAGACGGGCTTGCACCTGCGGGTCCGCCGATTGGTAATTCGGCGGCAGCAGCCGCGCATCTTCGCTGAATGCGTTGAACAGGCCCGTTACGACGCGGCGCGCCTTGTTGGCCATGCGCATCACGCGGTAGTGCCGGTACAGGTTCTTGAACAGGAAGCGCTTGAGCACCGTCGCTTGAGCGGACACCGCTTCGCTGTGCGCGACGAGCGGCGGCGCTGCGCGCACGTCGTCGAGTGAGCGTGGCGCATGCCGCATCAGGTTGCGCATTGTCGTATCGATCAGATCGACGATCAACGTGTTGATGATGCGCCGCACGGTCTCGTGAACTAGCCGACGCCCTTCGATTTGCGGATATTCAGCGCGTGCCGCATCGTAGTGCACGCGCCATAGCTCGACATCGGCGAGCTGTTCGAACGTGATCAACCCGGAACGCAGCCCATCGTCGACGTCGTGGTTGTTATAGGCGATTTCGTCTGCGAGATTGGCGATCTGCGCTTCGATCGACGGTTGCCGCCCTTGCAGGAAGCGCTCGCCGAGCGCGCCGAGCCGCCGCGCGTTTTCCCGAGAACAGTGCTTCAGGATACCTTCGCGCGTTTCGAAGCAGAGGTTCAGGCCATTGAACGCGCCGTAGTGCTCTTCCAGTTCGTCGACCACCGCGAGGCTTTGCAGATTGTGCTCGAAGCCGCCGTGATCGCGCATGCAGTCGTTGAGCGCGTCCTGCCCCGCGTGACCGAAAGGCGTGTGGCCAAGGTCGTGTGCGAGCGAGATCGCTTCGACCAGGTCCTCGTTCACGCGCAAGTTGCGCGCAACCGACCTCGCAATCTGTGCGACTTCGAGACTATGCGTGAGCCGCGTGCGGAACAGGTCGCCTTCATGATTGACGAATACCTGCGTCTTGTACTCGAGCCGCCGGAATGCGGTTGAGTGGACGATGCGGTCGCGATCCCTCTGAAACTCGGTGCGCGCGCTCGGCGGCGCTTCGGGATGGCGGCGGCCGCGGGACTGCGCGGAATGCGCGGCATACGGTGCAAGGTGCGCGTCGAGCGCGGCGACCGATGGCAGCGTCACCGCGTGTCGCGGCGCAGTGTCGGA
Organism: Paraburkholderia rhizosphaerae; assembly: GCF_004366595.1. Lineage (GTDB taxonomy): Bacteria > Pseudomonadota > Gammaproteobacteria > Burkholderiales > Burkholderiaceae > Paraburkholderia > Paraburkholderia rhizosphaerae. Next base: position 13,195 of record NZ_SORE01000027.1, on the reverse strand, counting down.
CACATGAAGCGCTTCGAGCGGATTGTCGCTGAGTTTTTCGGTCACCGGCCTCTCCGGAATCCAGGGCAAACGGCTGTGCAATCGTTGACGTACGCGACGGCGTGCTCAAAACCGTGCGCCCTGTGTTGTCGACGGGTAGGCGCACACGTCGATGTACCGTCGGCCGGCGCGCGGCGCGTTCGGCGCTTAGACGCTTGCTGCGAGCGTCGCGTTCACTGCGTCGTCGGGCGCACGCGTGATCAGCGTCTCGCCAAAACGTTTGAGCAGGATGAATTTAATCTCGCCGGCTTCCGCTTTCTTGTCGACACGCATCAAATCCACGTAACGAGCGGCGCCGAGCGCCGGCGCGCGTGTCGGCAAATGCGCAGCCTTGACGAGCGCAACGAGGCGCGCGCGCGCAGCGTCGTCGAGATGACCCAGCCGCACCGACAGATCCGCGGCCATCACCATCCCGCAACCGACCGCCTCGCCGTGCAGCCATTCGCCATAGCCAAGGCCCGCTTCGATTGCATGGCCAAACGTATGGCCGAAGTTGAGAATCGCACGAAGACCGCCTTCGCGTTCGTCCGCCGCGACGACCGACGCCTTGATCTCGCACGACCGCTTGACCGCTTCCGCAAGCGCCAGCGGCTCGCAGCGATTCAATGCGTCGATATTCGCTTCGATCCAGTCGAAGAAGGACGCGTCGGCAATCGCGCCTGTCTTGATCACTTCGGCGATGCCGGCTGCCAGTTCGCGCGGCGGCAGCGTGCGCAGCGCGCCGATATCGGCGATCACCGCTTGCGGCTGATAGAACGCGCCGATCATGTTCTTGCCAAGCGGATGGTTGATGCCCGTCTTGCCGCCCACCGACGAATCGACCTGCGACAGCAGCGTGGTCGGCACCTGGATAAACGGCACGCCACGCATGTAGCTCGCGGCAGCAAATCCGGTCATGTCGCCGATCACGCCGCCGCCGAGCGCGATCAGCGTGGTTTTGCGATCCGCGCGCGCGCCGAGCAGCGCGTCGAAGATCAGGTTCAGGGTTTCCCAGTTCTTATAGGCTTCGCCATCCGGCAGCACGACGGTCGACACGTTCTTGCCGAGCGGCGCCAGCGCGCGACGCAGCGCATCGCCGTACAGCGGCTCGACCGTCGTGTTCGTGACGATCGTGACCGATGAGCCCGCGATATGCGGCGCGAACAGATCAGCTTTGCCGATCAGATCGGCGCCGATATGAATCGGATAGGCGCGTTCGCCCAGATCGACGTTAACGGTAATCATGGAAGTGCTCATGCTCGCAATTATGACTCAGCGGGTTTGCCGACGCCCGCCATCTCGAGCTGCATCAGCACCATGTTGACGAGGCCGTTAACCGACGGACGTCCGGTTTCAATCACGAAGTGCGCGCATTCGCGGTAAAGCGGGTCCCGCACTTCATACAATGCTTCGAGCTTCGCTTTGGGGTCTTCAGTTTGCAGCAGCGGGCGATTCTTGTCGCGCCGGGTACGCAGCCACAAATCGTGCGGATTCGCGCGCAGATAGACGACCAGCCCGCGATTGCGCAACGCATCGCGATTTTCGGGCCGCAGGATCGCGCCGCCACCGGTCGCGAGCACGATGCCTGAGCGGCCGGTCAGCTCTTCGATGACCTGCACTTCGCGTTCGCGGAACCCCGATTCGCCTTCGAGCTCGAAAATGACCGGAATGCGGGCGCCCGTGCGTGCCTCGATCTCATGATCGGAATCGAAGAACGGACGATCGAGCCGCCGCGCCACGGCGCGGCCCACGGTCGTCTTGCCCGCTCCCATGAGCCCTACGAAAAAAACATTGGCGTGTGCGTCCCGCGCTTGCAACGGTGTCCTCTGGCTAATCCGGTTTGGTGTGTGGCGCAGCTTACTGTCAAAGCGGCCGGCTTGTCGAGCCTGCGCCCGGCGTGGTCTTTCCCGCATCAATTCATCTGCACAACGGTCGGCGTAATGAACACGACCAGCTCGCTGCGCGCGTCGCGATGCGCGCGATGACGAAAAAGCGCACCCAAAAGCGGTATTTTGCCCAGGACCGGCACGCGAGTCACATCGTCGCGATCGTCGGTCTCATAGATGCCACCGATCGACACCGTGCCGCCGTCCTCGACCTGCACGCGCGTTTGCACGTGTTTTGTGTTGATCGCCGGCCCGGCCGCGGTCTGCTCGCCGACGCTGTCTTTCGCAACGTCGAGGTCGAGCACGACGCGGCCGTCCGGCGTGATTTGCGGCTCCACCTCGAGTTTCAGGCTCGCGCGGCGAAACTGCACACCAGACACGCCTTGTCCGACTTTGGCCTGATACGGCAGCTCCGTACCTTGCTCAACGATCGCTTTCATCCGGTCCGCGGTCACGACGCGTGGACTCGACACGATCTGCCCGCGCCCTTCCGCTTCGAGCGCACTCAACTCGAGGTTGATCAGGCGCGTTGCGCGCGCGGCGAAAAGCGTCAGGCCGGCGGTTGCCGCGTCGAATCCGGAAATCGGCCGCGCGGAAAGGTCGTGAATCGCGCCTTCGTTGCCGCCGGTCAAGCCGCGCGCCGCCCCGTCCTCACTGGTGGTCGCCATCGACAGCTTCACTCCGAGGTTGCGCGAAAAGCCCCGCTCGCCTTCGACGATGCGCGCCTCGATCATCACCTGACGGGTGGGCTGGTCGATCGCATCGATCAGCTTCGCGATTTCCGCGAGACGCGCGTGCAGATCAGTGATGAAGAGCAGATTCGTACGCGGATCGGCCATTACCGAGCCGCGCTTGGACAGTACGCGCTGGTTGCCTGATCCGGTCAGCATCTTGCGGACTTCGTCGGCGTGCGCATAGTGCAATTCGAACGCCCGGCTCGCGAGCGGTTCGAGATCGGCGCCGCGTGCGTGCGCCTCGAAACGCAGCCGTTCACGCGCTGCGAGTTCCGCAAGCGGCGCGACCCAGATTACGTTGCCGCGACGCTCCATCGCAAGCCCGTTGACGTCAAGCAGCGTATCGAACGCGGTGCGCCATGGCACCTTGTCGAGATGCAGCGTGACCGCACCGCGTGCCTTGTCGCTCGCGATGATGTTCAGTCCGGTGAATTGCGCGAACGCGTTCAGCACGGCGCCAAGCTCCGCATGCCGGAAATTCAGCGAAATCGGCCGGTCGGGCGGTAGACCGTCGGCAGCGGATGCGACCGGCGCATCAGTGAGCCTTGCCAATGGAGCAAGCGGGACCGGCGGTCCTTCCAGTGTGTCTTGCTGGCTCTCGGCGCGCGTCGGCTCGCGCGGCATTGTCGATTCGCCGCTGCCCGCTGCGATTGCCCGTGATCCATCGTCGCCGTTGAATGGCGCCACACGCTGATCAGCCGCCACGTCGACCGGCACACGTTCGTCGATTTGCGCATCCGCGGTGAACGGATTGCGCACGTCGTCGAATGAAGATGCCGTACGCAGGAGCGGCGGTAACGGCGGCGCACCATATCGCACGAGCGTGTCGTCGTCCGGCATCGACTCGGGTAACGGCGGCAGCGACGCGTGCGCTGCCGCCGTTACGATCGACGCCGCGGCCGTCGCGCACCTCAACCGGTACTTCAACCGATATCGCGCGTTCATTGCGCCGTTTCCTCAAACGTCAGCCGATGCTCGCTGCCGTCTCGTGCCGCAAGCGTGACGCCGAATCCATCGATGCGCGCAACGCTTTCGCCGCGCAGGCGCTGCCCGGCTTCAAGCATCGTTTCGCCATCGGGCGTTTCGACGAGCCCGAGGCCGCGGGCGAGATCGTATAGGAGACCGACGAGGCGAATGCCCGCGCTGTCAGCGGCTGCTACAGGTGCGTCAGGTCGCGGCGGGCGCAAGAATGGATCGTAGAGAAAGAAATCTTCGTCATCGTCGATGGCTGCATCGTCCTGTACCGCGGCGGCGGGCTGCTCGAGCGGACGTAGCGCGTCGAATACATTCAATGTCGCGCTGATTGACAGCAAACCACCGCTTGTCGGCGCGTCGCTGGCTTGTTTGACCAGCAATTCGTCTGGCACGATCAGCACCGGAAGGCTTGGTAGCGCGCGCACAAAGGCCAACACTTGCGAAAAGTGTGCAAGCGCGGTCATACGCAACGGGCGCATTGCATCGATTCCAACGCCCGTTACTGCACCCGGCTCAAGCGAGATCAATGTCATGCCGCCGCGCGCCGCGAGTTGCGACACGATGCGCACGTCGTCCGTCGAGGCGCTGCTTTCGGTCACTCTTGCCAGGCGCATTGAACTGGCTGCGCGCGCCGACGCACGCAGTGCCGGCAGTTCGCTGATTGCGCGTTGCGCGCTGTCGAAACGGCGTTGCGTGTCGTCGACTACCGTGCGCATCGCACGCTCGCCTGCGACATCCGCCGCATTCCACGCGTTGGCGCCCAACACAAACGTCGCCACCGCGATCACACTCGAGACCAGCAGCCGGCGGCGCGGGCTCGACGCACCACGCGCGATGCGCAGGTCCGCCCAGCGCCAGCGCGTTTTTCGTTGATTGGCCGCACCGAAGCGGCCCGTGATACTTGCACTCATTTGTTACCTCGCATGTCGACGCCTTGTACCGGACGTGCTGCAGCAGGCGCGGGCCTGCGTGCCGCAAGTTCACGTGAGCTGTTCCAGTAGAGGCGCGCCGAGAACCCGATCGCATCGCTGGCGTTTTCGACGGCGCCGCGCGCAGGCGTCGCGCGACGCAGATCTTTGACATCAGCGTCCTTCACTCCGCGGATCGCACCCAAACGCTTCACCCACGACGCCGGCGCCGCATGATCTGCCGCGAGCGCGAACAGTTCCGTTTCGTGGTCACGATGCCGCAGTTGCCGCACCAGCACTCGTTCGCGTGGCTCCGCAGCAAGCTCATCGAGCAGCGCCGCTAGCTGCGCGAGTGGTTCGGAGAACGTTGCCGCGTGCGCGGCGCGTGTCCGTGCATCATGGATGTCACGGGTCAGCCGGGCGTGTTCGGCAAGCGGTGCGGCCAATTGCGCGAGCGACCGCTCGAATGACACGCGCTGCGCATCGAGCCGCGCGCGATCGACGGTCTGCCAGACGGCCAGCGCAAGTACAGCGATGCACCCGAGCGCCACCGCGGCCAACGCGTCGATGACGCGGCGTCGCTGCTGGCGACGCGCGGCGCGCTGCCGGTGCGGCAGCAGATTGAATCCGCCTATCCACACCGGCCGCTCACGCCGCGCGGGACTTTCGCCGAAGCGCAACGTGAGCCACTTCATTCGTAAACCCCGCGTATCGCGAGGCCGAATGCGACCGCACACGCGGGATCGCGCAGCAATTCCTCGTCGTCGGGATGCGCGGCCTGGCCAAGCAGCGCGCACTGAAATGGCAGCACCGTGCAGCCGAGCACGTCGCCGATGTCGGCAAGCGACAACGAGACGCCGTCGAGCAAATCGATTTCGCCGGACACGAGCACCGACGCGAGTTCGTTACCGCCGCCGAGTTCGCGCAGCGCATCGGCCAGACTGCCGTGCTCGGGTGCCGGGTAGCGCATATGTGCAGCGACCTCGTCCTCAGCGATACGCCAGCCATAGACACCGTCGGTGCCGACCCAGATGGCCAGGTACTCGTCGTTCAACTCGAGTTCGATCGCCGCGGCGTAACGCATCGCCCGCAACGCGGCGTGCGGTTCGCCGTCGATCGACGTCAACGAGATGCCGGCAATCGCCGCGCATTCGATGCGCGCTTCGAGATGCTGTCGCGCAGTGGCGGCGATCGTTACCTCACCCTCGTTCAACGGCGACTCGTCGATATACCAGTCGACCGCGAGCGCATGCCGCTCGATACCGGCGATGCGTTCCACCTCGATCAGCACCGCCGGCTCGAGTACTGCCAGTGCATCGCCGCTGCCGTCCTCGCCCTTCGATAACGGCCCGCCGCGCCGCAAAAGCGGCACGAGCTGACGCAGCGGCACGCTTGCGGTGAGCGTCGCCGAACCGGGAATTGCCATCGCGCATGGCAACGACGCCACCACGCGTTCGATCTGCAAGCTGTCGAACAGCTCGTACAGCGCATGCGAAACCGCCTGCCGATCGACAATCTCGGCGCCTGCCATCGCACCGGGCCGCAGCGGCATCGACGCGACGCACTCGATCCGCAGCGTGTCGTCACCGCGCGGGCGCCGGCTCAGCACTACGAGCCGCACGGCCCGCGGACTCACGTCGATGCCTGCCGCGAACCGGCGCATCGCCATTTGCAACGAAGTTTTCAATGCCATCTTGCCTCCCTTTCACCAACCCGCGGACAACCCATTCGAACGCGGACAACGGAGAGGATTGTGCTCAGACCATCCGTTCTGCGAAATTCGGCCGAATGGCTAACGCAAACAGAAGAAGTGCCCGGGCGCGGCTGGAGGCGCTACAGTGATGTCATTCCGTGATGTCGTTTCCGTTGCAGCTCGCGTGCGTCTGCCGCTGTCGTTGACAGCTGTCGTTGGCTGCTGTCATTGGCCGTCATCGCTGGCTGTAACGGGTGTCTCGCAATGTAAGCGCATCGAAAGCTCTCGATGTGCGCGGCTATAATCGCGGGACTGGTTTCTGGTGGTCATATGCAACAAACTTCAAGTCCTTCGTCCCCGCCGCCGGCGCCGCGCAAACGCAGGCGTCCGCTGTGGCTCACGCTTATCCTGGGTTTCGTAGGCCTTATCGTCGCGGGCATCGTGAGCGTGGCGCTCGTTCTCGGCTACGCGCTCGTCGTCGCAACGCCTAACCTGCCGTCGCTCGATGCGCTGACCGACTATCAACCGAAGGTGCCGCTGCGTATCTATACCGCCGATCACGTGCTGATCGGTGAATTCGGCGAGGAACGGCGCGACATCGTGCACATACGCGACGTGCCGGACAACCTGAAGAAGGCCGTGCTGGCCATCGAGGATGCGCGCTTCTACGATCACGGCGGCGTCGATCTGACCGGCATCCTGCGCGCGGGCTTCGTCGCGCTGACGAACGGCCACGCAACCCAGGGCGCAAGCACGATCACGATGCAGGTCGCACGCAACTTCTTTCTGTCGAGCGAGAAGACGTACACGCGCAAGGTGTACGAAATGCTGCTCGCGTACAAGATCGAGTCGAAGCTGTCGAAAGATCAGATTCTCGAGGTCTACATGAATCAGATCTACCTCGGCCAACGCGCGTACGGTTTTGCAAGCGCCGCGCGCGTGTACTTCGGCAAGGATCTGAAAGACCTCACGCTCGCTGAGTCCGCGATGCTCGCCGGGCTGCCGAAGGCGCCGTCCGCGTATAACCCGGTCGTCAATCCGAAGCGGGCGAAGGTTCGCCAAGAATACATCCTGCAACGCATGCTCGAACTGCGCTACATCACGCAGCAGCAGTACGACGATGCGGTGCGCCAGCCGCTCGTCGTCAAGGGCGCCGGCAAGGAATTCAGCGTGCATGCGGAGTACGTCGCGGAGATGGTCCGGCAGATGATGTACGCGCAATATCGCGAGGAGGCCTACACGCGTGGTCTGAACGTGGTCACCACAATCGACTCCGCCGATCAGGACGTCGCGTATCGCGCGTTGCGTAAAGGTCTGCTGGACTACGAGCGCCGGCACGGCTACCGCGGCCCGGAGGCCTTCATCGACCTGCCCGGCGACCCGGACGACCGCGAGCAGGCCATCGACGACGCGCTCCTCGAGCATCCGGACAATGGCGACATTTTCGCGGCGGTCGTGACATCGGCGAACCCGAAACAGGTGCAGGCCACACTGATCGGCGGCAACTCCGTGACGGTCAGCGGCGATGGGCTGCGCTATGCGGCGTCTGCGCTGAACGCGCGCGCACAGCCGAACCAGCGGATCAGGCCGGGGGCGATTGTGCGTGTCGTCAAGAATGCCGACGGCGACTGGTCGATCACGCAGTTGCCGCAAGTGGAGGGCGCATTTGTATCGATCGTGCCGCAGGACGGCGCGATTCGCGCGCTAGTCGGCGGGTTTGACTTCAACAAGAACAAGTTCAACCACGTGACGCAGGCATGGCGCCAGCCCGGTTCGAGCTTCAAGCCATTCATCTATTCGGCGTCGCTCGAGAAAGGTCTCGGACCCGCAACCATCATCAACGATGCACCGCTCTTTTTCAGCGCGGCCGAGACCGGTGGCCAGGCGTGGGAACCGAAAAACTACGGCGGCGGCTTCGACGGCCCGATGACGATGCGCACCGCGCTGCAAAAGTCCAAGAACATGGTGTCGATTCGCATCCTGAACCACATCGGCACTAAATACGCACAGCGTTACATCACGCAATTCGGCTTCGACGCAGATCGCCACCCCGCATATCTGCCGATGGCGCTCGGCGCGGGCCTCGTCACGCCGTTGCAGATGGCGGGCGCGTACTCGGTGTTCGCGAATGGTGGCTACCGGATCAACCCCTATCTGATCGCGGAAGTCACCGATCAGCGCGGCGTCGTTGTCGCGCACGCGCAGCCGCTCGTTGCCGGACAAAGCGCGCCGCACGCGATCGATCCGCGCAATGCGTATGTGATGAACAGCCTGCTGCAAAGCGTCGCGCAACGCGGCACTGGCGCGAAATCGAACGTATTGAAGCGCACCGACCTGTCGGGGAAAACCGGCACCACCAACGACTCACGCGACGCGTGGTTCGCCGGCTACCAGCACACGCTCACCGCGATCGCATGGATCGGCTACGACAACCCGCGCAGCCTCGGCGACAAGGAAACCGGCGGCGGGCTCGCACTGCCGGTGTGGATCGACTACATGGGCCGCGCGCTCAAAGGCGTGCCCGAATACAAGATGCCGATGCCCAGTGGCGTCGTTACGATCGGCGATGAGTTGTATCTCGATGGCTTTACGCCGGGCAACGGCTTCGTCGCGGCGGTCGGTGTTTCGCTGCCGCAGCCGGGCGAGGAAGCGAGCGGCACGCAAGGCGCGCCGGAACAGGTCGGAGAACAGGAGAAGCAGGACATCATGAACCTGTTCCGCGGGCATTAGCGAAGAATGGCGAGCGCTCGCGGCACTAGCCGGCGCTCGCCGACGCTAGCGGCAGCCGCCGGCGAAGGCGACGGCGAGCTTTAGCGCGCCATTGACGCGCATCGACGGCCGACCACACGCATGCGCAGACGCACCCACATGTGCAACCGCACACGCACCGGCGCACGCGGCCATTACATCACCGCGCCGCTTTCACCTGCGGTTCAAGGCGTAATCCGCACCGGCTCGCCCGCCTGCTGCGTCGCGTAGTCCGACAATGCGGAGAAGAACTCAGTGCCGTTACGCGTATCGCGCCATGCATCGTCGACGAAACGGAAGTGATACCCGCCCGACTTCGCGGCAATCCAGATTTCGTGCATCGGCGGCTGCAGGTTCACGATGATCTTCGTGTCGTTCGCAAATTCGAGCGTCAGCACATTGCCGCTGCGTTCGAACTCGATATCGGCGTCGGTATAGTCGAGCGCACGCTCAACCGCCGCCAGCACACCTTCTGCACGAGCCAGGTAATCAGTATCGGACATGCTAAACTCCAGCGGATTCGTTATACAGGGACTGTCATGCGAGCCGTATCCCGGATGAGCGCGATTGTAGCGGCTTTGTCCATTCTCGCAGCGGGCGCGCTCACCGGTTGCGGGCAACGCGGCCCGCTCTATCTGCCTACCGTTCCGCCGCTGCCGCCAAAACCGCAGCAACAGACGCAACCGCCGTCGCCCGAAGATGTGAAACCCAGTCCGGAAACCGCATCGTCGAGCATTCCGGACACATCGGGCGAACCGTTTGCGTTGTCGCCGGACGACACCATGCAGACGCCCGCGAGCGGCACCGCCACGCCGATGCCGCAACGTCCCGCATCCGACGTTCCTCAAGCTCAATAAGACCTTCGCATGACTCGATCAGTCTTCGCCCACGTTGACGGCGTCCTGCACGCCGAACGCGTGTCCGCCGTATCGCTCGCCGAGCGCTTCGGCACTCCGCTCTACGTCTACTCGCGCGCCGCGCTGACGGCCGCATGGCAAGCCTATGCGGGCGCATGCGCGGGTCGTCGCGCGAGCGTCCATGTCGCCGTGAAAGCGAATAGCAATCTCGCGGTGCTGAACGTGTTCGCGCGCATGAACGCCGGCTTCGACATCGTGTCGGGCGGCGAGCTCGCGCGGGTGCTAGCGGCGGGAGGCAAGGCGGAGAACACCGTCTTTTCGGGCATCGGCAAGAGCGCCGCCGAAATGCGCGACGCGCTCGTCGCGGGCGTGAAATGCTTCAACGTCGAGTCGATTCCGGAACTGGACCGCCTGAATGAGGTAGCGGGCGCGATCGGCAAGCGGGCGCCGGTGTCACTGCGCGTGAATCCGGATGTCGATGCGAAAACGCATCCGTATATCTCCACCGGCCTCAAGTCGAACAAGTTCGGTGTCGCGTTCGATGACGCGCGTGCGACCTATCGGGCGGCCGCGGCGATGCCGCACCTCGAGGTGGTCGGCATCGATTGCCACATCGGTTCGCAAATCACCGAGGTCTCGCCTTACCTCGATGCGGTCGATCGTCTACTGGAGCTCGTCGAGCAGATCGAGGCCGATGGCGTAAAGATTCGCCACATCGATGTCGGTGGCGGCCTCGGAATCACCTACGACGACGAAACGCCACCGGAAATCGACGTGTTCGTGCGCACCGTGCTCGATCGTATCGACGCGCGCGGGCACGGTCATCGGGACGTCTATTTCGAGCCCGGCCGCTCGCTCGTCGGCAACGCGGGCATCCTGTTGACGCGTGTCGAGTTCCTGAAGCCCGGCATCGAGAAGAACTTTCTGATCGTCGACGCCGCGATGAACGACCTTGCACGCCCGGCGATGTACAACGCGTACCACTCGATCGAGCCGGTGGTGGCGCGCTCCGCGCCGAAGCAGGTGTACGACGTGGTCGGTCCCGTTTGCGAAAGCGGCGACTGGCTCGGCCGCGAACGGGAACTGGCCGCGGAACCGGGCGATCTGCTTGCGATCCGCTCGGCGGGCGCGTACGGCTTCGTAATGAGCTCGAACTACAACACGCGCCCGCGTGCCGCGGAAGTAATGGTCGATGGTGACACCGTGCATCTGATTCGCGCGCGTGAAGAGGTCACGCAGCTGTTCGCCGGCGAATCGCGGTTACCTGATTGAAGCTGGGAAGGCGTGAGCGTGTGGCACGGTCACACACGCGCCACGCCGCCTATCAAACGCCCGCGGGCGCCGAGTCGATACCCGACCAGGTAAATCAGCGTCGCACCGCCTGACGCCGCTCCATTCGGCCGCGCGCCCACACAATCAGCCGCCACCCAAGCAGCGCAATCACGATCGCGCCATAGATTTTCGGCAAGATCAGATCATGCTTGCCCGCCTTCATCCACCAGAAGTGCAGAATCGCCAGCGCGGCAATCAGATAGATCGCGCGGTGCAGCATCTGCCAGCGACGGCCAAGTCTGCGCGCCATCCCCTTCGTCGATGTAACCGCCAGTGGAATCAGCAGCACGAACGCGGCAAATCCGACCGTGATAAACGGGCGCTTACCGATATCTTTCAGAATCTCGGCAACGTCGAACCATTTGTCGAACCAGAAGTACGTCGTGAAGTGCAGTGCGCCGTAGAAGAACGCATAAAGACCGACCATCCGTCGGAACCGCAGTAGCGCGTTGATACCCGTCAGCCTGCGTAACGGCGTGACAGACAGCGTGATGCAAAGAAACACCAGCGTCCACAAGCCGGTCGAGCGCGTGATGAACTCGATCGGGTTCGCGCTCAGTTGATCGGTGAAGCCGAATAGCACCAGCCGTCCGAGCGGATACAGTGCCGCGATAAACACCGCGATCCTGGCCGGTACGACCCAGCGCGGGCCGCTCGCCGCGGCCGGCCGTTTCTTCGCGCTTGCAGAGCCGACGCCGACGGCGCTGCGTGCTGCGGCGGTCGAGCGCTGCGCGCCGTCCGCGGATGCCGTTTGCGTATCGGTTGCCATCTGCGTCCCCGCCTAGAAGTACTTCTTCAGGTCCATGCCCTGATACATCGACGCGACCAGATCGCCGTAGCCGTTGAACATCAAGGTCTTGCGCTTTGGCGTGAAAAAGCCGTCTTCGCCGATGCGCCGTTCGGTCGCCTGGCTCCAGCGCGGGTGGTCGACGTTCGGGTTCACGTTCGAATAGAAGCCGTATTCGTTCGGCGCATAAGCGTTCCAGCTGGTCGGCGGCTGTTTGTCGACAAAGCGGATCTTCACCAGCGATTTCGCGCTCTTGAAGCCGTATTTCCACGGCACCACAATCCGCACCGGCGCGCCGTTCTGGTTCGGCAGCACCTCGCCGTACAGGCCCATCGTCAGCAGCGTCAGCGGATTCATCGCTTCGTCCATCCGCAGGCCTTCCGAATACGGCCAGTTCAGAATCGGGTCCGACAAGCCGGGCATTTGCGACGGGTCGTCGAGCGTGATGAATTGCACGTACTTCGCGTTGCCGGTTGGCTGCGCGCGCTTGATCAGATCCGCCAGCGGCACGCCGATCCACGGAATCACCATCGACCAGCCTTCGACGCAGCGGTGCCGGTAAACACGCTCTTCCAGCGGCGCGAGCTTTAGCAACTCATCGATATCGTAGACCTTCGGATTCTTCACCTCGCCCTCGACGCTCAACTTCCACGGGCGCGGCCGCAGCGTGCCGGCGTTGCGTGACGGGTCGGACTTGTCGGTGCCGAACTCGTAGAAGTTGTTATACGTGGTGATGTCCTTGTATGGCGTCGTCTTGTCGATCACGACGAATTTCGGGTTCGTCGTCGCGGCAAGCTTCTGCGCTTTCGGGTCCGGTGACGAGTACGTCGCGAACGCCTCGCCCGGCACCCCGATCAGACCGCCGAGCGCCGCGGCACCCGCCGCCTGCAGGATACGTCGGCGGTTCTCGAATACCCGCTGCGGCGTGATCTCGCTGCGCGGAATATCGTCGCCGGCCAGGCGTGAAGTGTCAGTACGCTTGATCCTCATGTTGCTACTCCTTGCGTGCCTCGCCGGGCGCGCTCAATGATGTTCGACGCGTGGTCTCACTGCTTCTGTTGTAGCAAACGAAACGAATTCCGAAATCATCCCGTTTGACCATAAAAAAACCGCCGGTGCATTGCACGCGGCGGTTATTTGTCGGACTCGAACGGCGGATATTACAGCTTTCCGTAACTATGCAGCCCGGACAGGAACATGTTCACGCCGAGGAATGCGAACGTCGTGACCAGCAGGCCCGTCAGCGCCCACCACGCG
>NZ_SORE01000026.1 GCF_004366595.1 Paraburkholderia rhizosphaerae | reverse complement strand
AATCAGTTCGCTATTCTGTTCGGCGAGCGATTCACCAGCGCCATGACCTGAGATCTTTTAACCGGCCTCAGCACACAAGATTTCTGACACCTCCGTCGGCGGCGCCGCCACGGATCCGGCGGCGGTTAACCGCATGGGACGCGACAGGACCCCCCTCAATCCCAACCGCCCCCATTCGCGTTTGATTCCCTGATCCCCCACGATCATTCCACATCGCACAAAGCGTCGCAGCCCGCCCGCACACCACGTCAATGCTATCCTCTCATCCGCCTTAAACCCCCAACGCCCTCCGGCGTGCCATTCATCAATGACGAAACTGATCAAACGCGCTTCCGCTGAAGCGCGCGCCTTCCGCGACAACCGCCAGAACCGCGACGACGCCCCCGCGTCACGGCAAAAGCTGCATCGCAAGAACCGCCACCCATCGCACACCGAAGGCTATCTGGAAGACGCTCCGCAAATCGACGCTCCACGCAAACCCCGCTTCGCCCCCGTCACCTTCTCCGAAGAAAGCGGCGTCCGTTACCTGCACTTCGGCACCGAATGGGTTCAGGGCGCGATGCGTCTGCGCAAGCCCGATCATCTCGAGCTCGAATACGCGCAGCAAATGATGGCGTGGCTGCTGTTCCTCGAAACCCCCGCGCGCATCGTGCAACTGGGCCTCGGCTCAGCCGCGCTCACCAAATTCGCGCATCGTTTCCTGAAACGCGCGAAAGTCGAAGCGATCGAATTGAACCCCGCCGTGGTCGTCGCCGCTCGCACGATGTTCGAACTGCCGCCCGACGATGCGCGTCTCACCGTGCATGAAACCGACGCGTGGGACTTCGTCAACGATCGCGCGAATCACGGCACGATCGGTGTGATGCAGGTCGACGTGTACGACGCCACCGCGCGCGGTCCGGTGCTCGACAGTGTTGCGTTCTATCGCGCGGTCCGTGCGTGTCTCACGAATGCGGGCGTCGCAACGATCAACCTGTTTGGCGACCATCCGAGTTTCGTGCGCAATATGAAGCGTCTGAACGAAGCCTTCGATGGCCGCGTGTTCGCTTTGCCGGAAGTGCACGAGGGTAATCGCATCGCAATCGCGTTTTCCGGCCCGCCGCTTCAGGTGCCGTTCGCGATGCTGCAGCAACGCGCGAAGCTGATCGAAAAACAACTCGGCCTGCCGGCCCGTCAATGGTTGAAGGGGCTGCAAGCCTCGACTGGACAGAACGGCACAGCGTTCACTATTTGAGTGCGTCTGTCTCCGAAAGGAGCAGCAACGGGCGGGGCCGACGCCACGACGCCACGACGCGCCCCGTCCGCCGGTGTCCGTCCAACAGGCATCGTCGCTTGAATCATCTCTGGCGGCCGCTCGGCGCTTCGGGTCCGCCCTGCTTGACCGGTTATTCAACGCTCCTATACTCTTTGGGGCGCTCACGGGCGAGCTGCCCTTGCTCATACTCGCGGGGCCATCGCGCCCAGCGTGGGCACATGACAATTCAAACGTAATCAGCTTGCATTACGCCCGGGCACGCGCCAAAGCGCCAACGCGCTAACTCGGGACGACACATAAAAGAGGAGACGTCATGGCTCACGACGCCGACGCCAAAACCAGAACAAACCCCGTCCCTAACGCCAAGCTATCCAGCAGACACTGGCTTTGGCTTCTATTGCTGCCATGGATCGCGATGATCTGGGTGCCGTCCTATAACCGGATCGAACCGCAACTGTTCGACTTTCCGTTTTTCTATTGGTACCAGTTGCTGTGGGTGTTGATCAGCGCGGTCATCACCGCGCTTGTCTACTTCAAGACAAAGACAAAAACGAAATCGAAATCGCAATCGCAGGGAGGAGCACGATGAACGCGATTGCAACTTTCGTCTTTGTGCTGTTCTTTATCGGCGTGACGATACTCGGCTTTATCGCCGCGCACTGGCGCCGCGGCGATCTCCGACATCTCGAAGAGTGGGGCCTCGGCGGCCGGCGCTTCGGCACGATTGTCACGTGGTTTCTGCTGGGCGGCGATCTGTACACCGCCTATACGTTCATCGCGGTGCCCGCGCTCGTGTTCGGCGCCGGCGCGACCGGCTTCTTTGCGCTGCCATACACGGTGCTGATCTATCCGTTCGCGTTCGTCGTATTTCCGAAACTCTGGACCATCGCGAAGCGCCACGGCTACGTGACGTCCGCCGATTTCGTCAGCGCGCGCTACGGCAGCCGCATGCTCGCGCTTGCGGTCGCGTTGACCGGTATCGTCGCGACGATGCCGTATATCGCGCTGCAACTGGTCGGTATCGAAGTGGTGATCGGCGCGCTCGGCTTCGACACGACTGGCTTCGTCGGCGACTTGCCGCTGATCATCGCGTTTGCGATTCTCGCCGCCTACACGTACACGTCCGGGCTGCGCGCGCCGGCGATGATCGCGGTCGTCAAGGACGTGCTGATCTACATCACGATTGCCGCGGCGATCGTCTGGATTCCGCCGCAACTGGGCGGCTTCGGTCATATCTTCAGCGCGGTGCCGCCCGAGAAACTGTTGCTGAAGTCACCCGATGTGTCGAGCCTGAACGGCTACAGCGCGTACGCAACGCTCGCGGTCGGCTCCGCGCTCGCGCTGTTCCTGTATCCGCACTCGGTGACCGCGATCTTGTCTTCGGCATCGAGCAATACGATCCGCCGCAATATGGCGATGCTGCCCGCGTATTCGCTGGTGCTCGGTCTGCTCGCGCTGCTCGGCTTCATGGCGCTCGCAGCCGGCGTGAAGGACATGCCCGAGTTCGTGCCGTACTTCAAGGCGTTCGGCCCGAATTTCGCGGTGCCCGCACTGTTCCTGCATTTCTTCCCGTCATGGTTCGTCGGTGTCGCGTTCGCGGCGATCGGCATTGGGGCGCTGGTGCCCGCGGCGATCATGTCGATCGCGGCGGCCAACCTGTACACGCGCAACATCCATAAGGAGTTCGTGAATCGCAATATGACCCACGAGCAGGAAACGAATATTGCGAAGCTCGTTTCGCTAATCGTCAAGGTCGGTGCGGTCGCGTTCATTCTCGGTCTGCCGCTCACCTACGCAATCCAGCTGCAACTGCTCGGCGGGATCTGGATCATCCAGACCCTGCCGGCCATCGTGCTCGGCCTCTATACGCGTGTGCTCGACTACCGCGGCCTGCTGCTAGGCTGGGCGGCGGGTATCGCGACCGGCACCTGGATGGCGATCTCGCTGAAGCTGGCCAGCTCGATCTTCACGATTCATATCGGCGGGTTCGCGATTCCGGGTTACGCGGCCGTGTGGTCGCTGATCGTGAATCTCGTCGTGTCGGTGGTCGTGAGTGTGCTGGTGCGTGTGCTCGGCATGAAGCATGCCGAAGACCGCACGCGGCCCGAAGACTATCTGGATGCCGTCGAAGGGTAAAGCCGCGCGGATCGCGCGTACGCTCTGATTCGTCGAAACCCATGAAACCCGCAGCCTTCGCTGCGGGTTTTTTATTCATAGCACTATACGACTGGTATTGCACCCGCTTGTCCATTTGCAAACAGGAATAAGACATAAAACATACATTTTCATTTCATTTCCTGTTCTTTCTCAAACTTTGAAGTATTTGCTAAAGAATTCCCCTTATGCGCCGTAAATAGAAGCGTGGCAGAAATAGATAACAGGCTTCGGGGATTAGCAAATGCGTATTTCGATCAGATCGCGCCTCGCACTCGCAATGGCGCTGCTTTCCGTGCTTTTACTCGTGATCGGCGGGTTAGGCATTGCGGGAATGACCAGCAGTAACGACGCGAATCGCGATACCTATAGCGACCAACTACCGAGTGCGACCAATATCGGCGATGCGGAGATCGACTTGCAGCGCGAACGTTCCGCACTGTTTCGCGCGGCGCTGAACCCGAGCGCACCGGATCTGCGCGGCATCATTACCCATTCTCGCGATTACCGCACGCAAGCGCGCGCGGCGCTCGACAACTATATGAAGCTGCCGCGCACGCCTGAAGAAGACCAGCTTGCGCGAGATGTGATCCAGAAGCGCAATGCAATGGACGACGGGCTCGATCAGTTCGGCAATGCATTGCTCGGTGGCGACAGCGCGCAGATCATGAAGACAACGCTGTCGAACAACGACCTGTACGCGGCGTACCACGACGCGAGTGCGAAACTGAGGGCGTATCAGTTTTCGTCGGCCAAGGAAAGCTTCGACGCACAAGAGCACACGTTTGCATTGTTCCGGATCATCACGTACGTTGCGATGGCGCTTGGCGTGATCACCGCGATCGGCAGCTTCGTGAGCCTGCGCAGCGCGATTTCGCATCCGCTTACCGATGCGTTGTCGCATTTCGACCAGATCGCACAAGGCGATCTGACGCGCTCGATTCACGTGAAGTCGCACGATGAAATGGGTCAACTGTTGCAAGGCATCGCGAACATGCAGGAGCGTCTGCTGCAGACCGTGCGCAATGTGCGCAACGGCAGCGAAGCGATCGCGACCGCGACGCGGCAGATGGCGGCCGGCAACGTCGACCTGTCCGCACGCACGGAAGAGCAGGCGGCCTCACTGCAGGAAACCGCGGCGAGCATGGAAGAGCTGACGTCGACCGTCAAGCACAACGCGGACAACGCACAGCAGGCAAGCCAACTGGCGGCGACCGCGCGTCATGTGACGGTCGAAGGCAATGAAATCGTCGGTCAGGTCGTCGACACGATGAACGGCATCGGCGACAGCTCCGGCAAGATTGCGGAGATCACCAGCATCATCGAAGGCATTGCGTTCCAGACTAATATCCTCGCGCTGAATGCCGCAGTCGAAGCGGCCCGTGCCGGTGAAAACGGCCGCGGTTTCGCAGTGGTCGCGGCGGAAGTGCGCTCGCTTGCGCAGCGCTCGAGTTCGGCCGCGAAGGAGATCAAGGATCTGATCGGCACCTCGGTTGACCGCGTGCGCGCAGGCACCGAACTTGTTTCGCGAGCCGGCAGCACGATGCAGCAGATCAGTCAGTCGATCGAGCGCGTGCATGACATCGTCGGCGAGATCGCGGCCGCGTCGCATGAGCAGAGCCGCGGCATCGAACAGGTGAACCAGGCGATTTCGCAGATGGATCACGTCACGCAGCAGAATGCGGCGCTGGTCGAAGAGGCGGCCGCCGCGGCGGCTTCGCTCGAAGATCAGGCCGGCAATCTGCGCGCGGCGGTGGTGAGCTTCAAGGTCGAGCAGGGCGGCGCGACGGCTGCGCTCGCGACGACGCGCATCACGCGTGCCGCTGCGGTGCCCACGCGTGCCGCAATGCCGGCCACATCCGCGACAACGCCGGTGCGTGCCGCACGACGCGTGGTCCCGGCCGTCGCGGCGACGGCGGGCAGTTCCGCTGAAGCGGCGATGGCCATCGCTTCACCCGCTGCGCAGCCGGCCGCACAGCCGGTCGCCCAACCGGCTGCCAGCACGCCGGCGACGGCCGACCAGGATTGGACCGCTTTCTAGCCGGTAGCGGCGCGGAACCAGCAACGACGTGTTGTACCCGGCGCAGTCAGGCACGGCGCGTCCGTGCCTGATTCCAGCGCTAGATCCGCCGCCTCATTCAAAGCATTTCATTCGAAAAGACCGTCTCTTCCGAACCGGTCGTCTCGAGCCGCTTTCTTTAGAACATCACGCCGCCGGTAACAACGCCGCGCGCGATCCCTTCCATTTGACGACCCACGTTACCCGATGAAAAACGACGACCAGCCGCGCAGAAAATTTCTGCGCCAGGTATTCACGATTCTTCCCGCCACGGCGATTGCGCCGGTGATCGTCACGCAAGAGGGCTGCACCCATTCGCAAGCGTCGGACAACGCGAGCGCCGCGCCGACCGCTGGCGTGGCCGCCACCGCCGCAAAGTACACACCGGTCTTCTTCACTGCCGCTGAATGGGACTTTATTCACGCCGCCGTGGACGAACTGATCCCCGCCGACAACACCGGTGCAGGCGCACTCGAAGCCGGCGTGCCCGAATTTATCGATCGTCAGATGGAAACGCCGTACGGGCATGGACGGCTCTGGTACATGCAGGGGCCGTTCCATCCGGAGGCGGACCCGCAACTTGGCTATCAGCTCGGCCTCGTGCCGCGCGACATCTACCGGCACGGTATCGAAGCGTGCGACGCCGCATGCGTGCGCGATCACGGCAAAGCGTTTGCGCAGTTGCCTCGCGGTACGCGCGTGCAGGTCCTCGAACAGCTCGAAGCAGGTCAGCTGCATCTCGATGCGGTGCCGCCAAAGCTCTTCTTCAGCACGCTGCTGAAGAACACGAAAGAAGGCTACTTCGCCGACCCGATGTACGGCGGCAACAAAGGTATGGCCGGCTGGAAAATGATCGGCTTCCCCGGCGCGCGCGCGGATTTTGCCGATTGGGTCGAGCAGCCGAACGCGAAGTATCCGCTCGGTCCGGTATCGATTCTCGGAGAGCAGGCTTAACCATGGCGATCAAAAAAGACAAAGTCGATGCGCTGATGGTCGGGTTCGGCTGGACCGGCGCGATCATGGCGATGGAAATGGCCGAAGCGGGCCTGAACGTGCTCGCACTCGAGCGCGGCGAGATGCAGGACACCGCGAACACCGCGAAGTACCCGAATATCGCGGACGAACTCGCGTACGCGATTCGCGGCAAGCTGTATCAGGACCTGTCGAAAGAGACGCTCACGTTCCGGCATGCGCCCGACGGGCTTGCGGTACCGTATCGTCAGCACGGCGCGATGCTGCTCGGCAATGGCGTTGGCGGCGCGGGCTTCCATTGGAATGGGCTCACATGGCGGCCGCAGGCGTCCGACCTGCAACTGCGCAGCCATTATGAACAGCGCTACGGCAAGGCGTTTATTCCGGACGGCATGACCATTCAGGATTTCGGCGTCGCGTATGACGAGCTCGAGCCGTATTTCACGCGCTTTGAAGAAGTGGCCGGTATCTCGGGCAAGGCGGGCAATCTGAACGGCAATATCGTCGCGGGCGGTAATCGTCACGAGTCGTGGCGCAGTACCGAATATCCGACGCCGCCGCTGAAAGACATCTACGGCGCGCAGCTCTTTGCGCGCGCCGCGCGCGAGCTCGGCTACGAGCCGTTCCCGATTCCGGCGGCCAACGTGTCGACGCCGTACACGAACCCGTACGGCGTACGCCTTGGGCCGTGCAATTTCTGCGGCTTTTGCGAAGACTTCGGTTGCTATATGTACTCGAAGTCGTCGCCGCAGACCGCGATTCATCCAGCGCTCTATCAGAAGAAGAACTTCGAGTTGCGCACGCGCTGCCAGGTGGTGCGCGTCAACCGCGATGCGAGCGGCCAGCGCGCGACCGGCGTCACATATATCGACGCGCAGGGGCGCGAGATCGAGCAGCCGGCCGACATCGTGTTCCTGAGCGCGTTCCAGATGCACAACGTGAGGCTGTTGCTGCTATCCGGTATCGGACAGCCGTACGATCCGGCGACCGGTGAGGGCGTGGTTGGCCGCAACTTCGCGTATCAGATGAACGGCGGCGTCAATGCGTTCCTGCCGCGGGGCACGCAGCTGAACCCGTTTATCGGCGCGGGCGCGGCCGGCCAGGCCATCGACGACTTCAACGGCGATGTGTTCGATCACGGTCCGCTCGGTTTTATCGGCGGCGCGAACGTTCGCCATATGCGCACCGGCGCGCGGCCGATCGGACAGGCGAGTGTGCCGAAAGGCACGAAGGCGTGGGGCAGCGGCTGGAAGGCGGCGGTCCAGGACAGCTATCAACGGATGATGACGATCGTCGCGCAAGGGTCCGTGATGTCCTATCGCGACAACTATCTGAGCCTCGATCCGAACTACAAGGACGCGTACGGCCAGCCGTTGTTGCGCGTGACGTTCGACTGGCACGACAACGAGATCGCGATGACGCAGTACACCGTCGCGCAGGCCGAACGTATCGCACGTGTGCTGACCGACCACGTCGATGTGAATGCGCGCAAACCGGGCACGCACTTCGACACGCGTGTCTATCAGAGCACGCATACGACCGGCGGCGCGGTAATGGGCGCCGATCCGAAGACGAGCGTGGTGAACCGCTATCTGCAGAGCTGGGACGTGCACAACGTGTTCGTGCTGGGCGCGTCGGCGTTCCCGCAGAACTTCGGTTACAACCCGACCGGGCTAGTCGGTGCGCTGAGTTACTGGTCGGCGCGCGCGATCCGTGAACAGTATTTGAAGAACCCAGGCCCGATGGTGCAAGCATGAGAAACGCGCTTACGAAACTTCGTTCCCGCGCGGCGGTGGCGGTCGCCGTTACCGTCGCCGGTGCATTCGGGCTTGTTGCGGGTGCAAGTGCGATCGCTTCGGTGGCATCGTCGACCGGTGCAAGCGCAAGTGCCGACGATGCGGCACTGATCAAGCGCGGCGAATACCTCGCTCGCGTCGGCGACTGCGTGGCGTGCCATACCGCGAAGGGCGGCAAGCCGTTCGCAGGCGGCCTGCCGATGCACACGCCGATCGGCATCGTCTACTCGACCAACATCACGCCGGACGCGGCGACCGGCATCGGCGCGTATGCGTACGCGGATTTCGACAACGCGCTGCGGCACGGCACATCGAAGGCCGGCTATACGCTGTACCCGGCGATGCCGTATCCGTCGTACGCGCATATCCAGCCGGACGACGTGAAAGCACTGTACGCGTACTTCATGCACGGTGTCGCGCCGGTTTATCAGCCGCACATACCGAATGGCATCCGCTGGCCGCTGTCGATGCGCTGGCCGCTCGCGCTGTGGCGCATCGCATTCGCGCCCGACGTTGCAACCGGCACCAATGCGCAGGCCGCCGATGGTGCGGCGATGTCGCTGGAACGTGGCCGGTATCTGGTCGAGGGGCTCGGGCACTGTGGCGCGTGTCATACGTCGCGCGGCACGCTGCTGCAGGAACACGCGCTCACCGATGGCGGCGGCCTGGCTTTCCTGCAAGGCGGCGTCGTCGAGCAATGGTTCGCGAACAATCTGCGCGACGATCGCGTGGACGGTCTCGGCGAATGGAGCCGCGAGGATATCGTCGCGTTCCTGAAGACCGGCCGCAATACGCACTCGGCTGCGTTCGGCGGGATGCGCGATGTCGTGCTCGACAGCACGCAATATATGAGCGAACCCGATCTGAACTCGATCGCCGCGTATTTGCAGTCGCTTGCGCCGGCGCGGCAACAGGCGGCCCTCGTGTACTCGAACAAGGCGGCGCTCGCATTGCATGCGGGGCAGACCGGCGTGCCCGGCGCGCGAACCTTCCTCGATAACTGCGCGGCTTGCCATCGCTCGGATGGCAAAGGCTACGACGGCGTATTCCCGCGGCTCGCGCTGAGTTCGACGGTGAATGCGCAGGATCCGACCTCGCTCATCAGCCTCGTGTTGCACGGCGCATCGATGCCGGGCACGCACAGTGCGCCAACTGTGTTCACGATGCCCGCGTTCGGTCAGCGTCTGAACGATCAGCAGGTCGCGGAGGTCGTCACGTTTATCCGCAGCGCATGGGGCAATCAGGCGTCGGCGGTCGATGCCGGCACAGTTCAGCGTATTCGCAAGAGCAGTCCATGATCTGACGCGCACCGCTGTATGCCGCGCCGCGCCGCGCCGTGCTGCGTCGCGAGCCGGATTTTGTCGTTCCGGTCAAGCGGACGGCGCGCGGCTGCGGTATCCGCGGTTGTGTTGGCTTTTTCCGGCGCATCGTCGCGCTTGTGCGCAAAGCGGCGCCGGACTCCGATTTCAGACAATTGCCGAGTCGCCTGCCTGCTGTTGCGTGCCGGGCGATTTTCTTCGCCTGTGGACTGTCCGGTGCCGCAGAGGTGCGCGATACTGCGCAAAGCATGCCGTAACGTGAACTCCCGGATTCGAACGACTGCGAGGCGAATATGGCGCTGGACGATTCCGAACCCGCGGCCGGCGACCCGGCCATCGCGCCGGGCGCGCGCCGACGCCCGGTACTCGCGCGCCTGATGCGCGTGCTGACGTCGCCGTACTACCGCTACCGCAATGCGAAGGTGCTGCACGGCATACGCGTCGGCGTGGCGATGCTCGTGTCGATTGCGGTGATCCACGCGACCGATGTGCCGCACGGCATCTGGGCGCCGATCACGGTGCTGATCGTGATCGGCGGTTTGCAGCATCACGGCAATATCCGTCGCAAAGCGCTGGAGCGGACTATCGGCACCTTGATTGGCGGCACGATCGGTCTCGCGCTGATCGTCCAGCACAGCCTGTTCGATTCGTTTGCGCTGACGGTGCTGTGCATGTCGCTGGTCGCGGGTATCTGCGCGGCGTTTGCGATCGGCCGATACGGTTATATGGCGTTGCTGACCGCGATCACGATGTGCATTGTCGGCGGACTCGGCGACAACCAGATGTCCGATGGCTTGTGGCGCGCGGCCGATGTCGCGATCGGCACGGTGATCGCGCTCGCCTTCTCGTTTGCGTTGCCGCTGCACGCAACGTACACGTGGCGGTATCAGCTTTCCGACAATCTGCGGGACTGCGCGCGCATCTACACGCGCATGGCGCATGGCGACTGGCTTTCCGCCGACGAACAGGACGCAACGTTTCTGCGCATGGCGCGGCGTCTGGTGCAACTGCGCGCGGTGATACCGTGGGTCGCGAAAGAGATCGAAGTGGCGCCGGCGCGGCTCGAGCAGATCCAGCAACTGCACCGGATGTTGCTGAGTGCGCTCGAGATCATGTCCAACGGCGTGCTGACGCGCGCCGATCCGGCGATGCGCGCCGGGTTTGCGGGCCAGTGCGGTCGCGAGGCGTTCGCGGTGCGCTCCGTGCTGCTCGAATTGGCGCGCGCGTTGCGATTCACAAACGCGCCGCACTTCCGGATGCCGGATGCGTTGGCGCCTGTGGTACGCGACGCCGCGGCGGTCGGAAATGCGGCGCCGGATCTGCAAGGGCCATGCTGGTTGAACGAGCGTGTCGTGGAGCAGGTCGAGCGATTGCGCGCGCTGCTGGTCGAAACCGAACCTGCGTGGAACATCGAGCGGCGCACGCGCGTCGCGCAGCGTCGCGAACAGCAGCAACAGCATTGACGCGGCCGCACGGCATCTGCCGATGCGCGGCCGCGGTGTGCCGGACGCGAGCTAGCCCTTGTGGCCTGCGTGGTGCGGACTCGTGACCATCCACATGATTCCGAAGCGGTCGACCACCATACCGAAACCTTCGCTCCAGAAGGTCGGTTGCCACGGCATCATCACATTGCCGCCGGCCGATAACGCATTGAAAATCTTCTGTGCAGACGCGTTGTCGTCGCCGGTCACTGACAGAGCAAAGCCGCTCGGTGCATTGGTGCCCGGCTCGCAGTCGCCGTCGGACCCCATCAGTTCGCTCGTGCCGACGCGAAATGTGCAATGCATGATTTTGTCCTCGGTGCCCGCTTTGAGCGGGCGTTCGGGGTTCGGCGGCGCTTCCCGGAAGTATTTCTGCATCAACACTTCGGCGCCGAGCGTCTCACGGTAGAACCTCAGCGCTTCCTCGCACCGGCCGTTAAAGAACAGATAAGGCTGAACTAGCATTCGTCGTCTCCCATACAAAGCGTTTGAGCTTGCGATGTCGAACAGCGTGTTGCGCGTCGTGCGCGAAACACAAGCTGTGCTGACGATTCTAGTCTCCACCGTTCGCCAGTCCGTGAAAGTTTGTTGGCATGGCGTTCGACCTGCGCATGATGCATAAAAAACAGCGCGTGCGGCATCGCTGCCTCATGCGCTGTTCGAGCCTACGTACCTTCAACCTTCAGGCTTGGTGGGTCTGTCCGCAGCTTGCAGCGGCGCCCCGTCGCCGGTACCGCTTAACGCAGCGATTCGATCAGTTTTTCGAGCTTGATCGCATCGGCCGCGAACACGCGGATGCCTTCCGACAGCTTTTCGGTCGCCATCGCTTCGTCGTTGACGAGGAAGCGGAACGACGGCTCGTCGACCGGCACGCGAGCGATTTCCGCGTTCTTGCTCGCTTCCGGCGACAGCTTGCGTTCGACCTTGTCCGTGCTGTCCTGCAGCTTTTGCAGCAGGTCCGGGCTGATCGTCAGCAGATCGCAACCGGCCAGTTCGAGAATCTGGCTGGTCGTGCGGAAGCTCGCGCCCATCACCTCGGTCGGGTAACCGAACTTCTTGTAGTAAGCGTAAATGCGGCGCACCGATTGCACGCCCGGGTCGTTCGCGCCACCGTCGCGCGCTTCGTCCCAGTTGCTGCCCGCATTCTTCTTGTACCAGTCGTAGATGCGGCCGACGAACGGCGAAATGAGTTGCGCGCCCGCTTCAGCGGCGGCGACCGCCTGCGCCAGCGAGAACAGCAGCGTCATGTTGCATTTGATGCCTTCCTTCTGCAGCACTTCCGCCGCGCGGATGCCTTCCCACGTCGACGCGAGCTTGATCAGTACGCGTTCGCGGTCGATGCCCGCGTCCTTGTAGTGCTTGATCAGTTCGCGTGCCTTGTCGATCGACGCCTTCGTATCGAACGACAGCCGTGCATCGACTTCGGTCGACACGCGGCCCGGCACGATCTTCAGGATTTCATAGCCGAAGGCGATCAGCAGATGGTCGATGATCGCACCGACCGGCTTCGACGCATGATCGCGCACGGTTTTTTCGAGCAGCGCCTTGTAGTCGTCCTTCTGCACGGCCTTCAGCACCAGCGACGGGTTGGTCGTCGCGTCGCGCGGCTTGTACTGGGCGAGTTGCTGGAAATCGCCGCTATCGGCGACGACAGTCGTGTATTGCTTGAGTTGATCGAGTGCAGTTGTCATGTCGAGCCTTTGAGGCGCATACGCGCCGTGGTCAGAAATTGATGACGCTGCTGCCGGTGCCGGTTGGTTGCCGGCTGGCCGGAGGCGGCCTTCATCCCGCAGGGTCCCGCAGTGCCGAGGGCCTCGGGCGTTCGGTGTCCGCGCCGGGTTTGAGCGGGGGTGTGCCGAGGTTCGCGCATACCTCGCCGCCGATTTGCGACGGATCGACACCGGGCAGGGCCGCCGAATTTCCTGGCGGCCGGACATCAGACGAAACGCCGCCCGATCCCTTCATTTTATGGCGGATCGGCTGACAATGGTTCGACTGATGCGCATGCCGCTAGCGGTGGGGATTCAGCGAGCCGTCGAATGTGCCGCAACACGCGCATCGATCGCGCTATTGAGCCGGGTTTCGCGCGGTCAGAACGACCTGCGTCAGCACGCCCGCGACCAACCCCCAGAATGCGGAGCCGATCGATAGCAAGGTCAGCCCCGACGCGGTCACCATAAAGGTGACAAGCGCCGCTTCGCGGTGCTTGCCGTCCTGCATCGCGTTTGAAAGCCCGCCCATGATCGAACCGAACAGCGCGAGCGCGGCGACGGACACAACCAGCGCGTTGGGCAGCGCCGCGAACAATGCGGCGATCGTCGCGCCGAACACGCCCGCGATCAGATAGAAGACACCGCACCACAGTGCCGCGGTGTAGCGCTTCATAGGGTCTTCATGCGCATCGCGGCCGGTGCAGATCGCCGCGGTGATCGCCGCAAGATTGATGCCGTGCGAGCCGAACGGCGCGAGCAACAGTGATGCAACGCCCGTGGTGGCGATCAGCGGCGACGATGGCGTCGTATAGCCATCGGCGCGCAGCACCGCGATACCCGGCACGTTTTGCGAAGCCATCGCGACGACGAACAGTGGAACGCCGATGCTGACGATTGCGGATAGCGAAAACGCCGGCATCGTGAAGACCGGATGCGCGAGCGCGATCTTGAAGTGGCTGAAATCGAGCAGACCGAGGCCGCCCGCGACCAGTGTGCCGATCACGAGCGTCGTGACGATCGCGTAGCGCGGCGCGATCCGTTTCATCGCGAGGTACGTGAAGAACATCGTCAGCACGAGCGCGGTCTGGAACTGCGCGGCGCGAAAAATCTCGATGCCGATTTCGAACAGGATGCCCGCCAGCAGCGCCGATGCGATGCCGGCCGGAATCCGTTTCATCAGCGCATCGAACCAGCCGGTCAATCCGACCGCGGTCAGCAGCAGCGCGCACGCGATAAACGCACCGATCGCCTGCCCGTAGCCGACATGCGGTAGAGATGCGACGAGCAGCGCGGCGCCCGGCGTCGACCACGCGATCACGATCGGTGCGCGAAAGCGCAGCGACAGGCCGATCGTGCACAGCCCCATGCCGATCGACAGCGCCCAGATCCACGACGAAATCTGCGCATCGGTCAGGTGCGCGGCCTGGCCGGCCTGGAACATCAGGACCAAAGAGCTCGTATAGCCGGTCATCATCGCGACGAAGCCCGCAACCAGTGCCGACAGCGATGAATCGGCGAGCGGTTTGAGCGGGGCAGGCGGCGGGCGCGACAGATCGGGTGACGACGGGGAACTCATGCGGATGGTGTCTCCAATGCCTTTTGTTGCGTGATTGGTACGGATTCACGCGAATTGCTGCGGCATTCTGCCGCATTTGGCAGGGTTTGTGGGAATTGAGCCGGGGATGAGTGCTTGGGAGGGGGGCGGGGAGGGGCGTCGCGGCGAATATCCGCCGTGAGGTGAGCTTGTCCTTGATCATGACCTTCTGCGTTTTGCCCCCGCAGGACGGCCCGCCGCGTTATTTGCTCAGCACGCGCATCGCCGTTTCGAGTCCCGCGAGCGTCAGCGGATACATCCGGTGACCCAGCACCTCGCGAATTACCGAGACCGACTGCCGGTACTCCCACAGCGCTTCCGGTTCCGGATTGAGCCACGCGAAGCGCGGGAAATGGTCGGCGAGGCGGCGCAACCAGACCGCACCCGGTTCGCGATTGTTGTATTCGACCGAGCCGCCCGGCTGCAGCACCTCGTACGGACTCATCGTCGCGTCGCCGACGAAGATCAGCTTGTAGTCGGCGGTGAACTTGTGCAACACGTCCCACGTCGGCGTGCGCTCGGTGTGGCGGCGCCGATTGTTCTTCCACAGGAAGTCGTACACGCAGTTGTGAAAGTAGTAGAACTCGAGGTGCTTGAACTCGACCTTCGCGGCCGAAAAGAGTTCTTCGGTGCGCTTGATGTGATCGTCCATCGAGCCGCCCACGTCGAGCAGCATCAGCACCTTCACGTTGTTGTGGCGCTCCGGCACCATCTTCAGGTCGAGCCAGCCGGCGTTCGCGGCCGTGCTGCGGATCGTGTCGGGCAGGTCGAGCTCTTGCGCGGCGCCTTCGCGCGCGAAACGGCGCAGCCGCCGCAGTGCGACCTTGATATTGCGCGTGCCGATTTCGACCTGATCGTCATAGTCGCGGTAGGCGCGCGCGTCCCACACCTTGACCGCGCTGCGATTGCCCGCCGTGTCGCCGCCGATGCGGATGCCTTCCGGGTTGTAGCCGCCGTTGCCGAACGGCGACGTGCCGCCGGTGCCGATCCATTTGCTACCGCCTTCGTGACGGCCTTTCTGCTCGTCGAACACTTCTTTCAGGCGTTCCAGCAGCTTGTCGAGGCCGCCGAGCGCTTCGATGCGCGCCTTTTCCTCGGGCGTCAGATCGCGCTGCAGTTTCTTCGCGAGCCAGTCGTCGGGCAGATCGAGCGCGAGCGTCGCGGTGTCGCCGATGCCGTTGAAATACTCGCCGAATGCCTGGTCGAACCTGTCGAAATACTGCTCGTCCTTGACGAGGGTCAGCCGCGACAGATAGTAAAACTCGTCGAGCGACGGCTCGATCACGTTCGCTTTCAGTGCCTCGAGCAGCGTCAGATATTCCTTCACCGAAACCGGCAGCTTCGCGGCGCGCAGCGTGTAGAAGAAGTCGATCAGCATGCCGGGTTCTCCGCAGGGCGAGCGTGCGCGCTTACCGGTTATTCCGGTTCATCGCGACCAGACGCTCGAATAGCGATACGTCCTGCTCGTTTTTCAGCAGCGCGCCAGCCAGCGGCGGCACGATCTGCTTGTGATCGCTCGAACGCAGCGCTTCGGGCGGAATGTCCTCGGCGAGCAGCAGCTTGAGCCAATCGAGCAGTTCGGACGTCGACGGTTTTTTCTTCAGGCCCGACACGTTGCGCAATTCGTAAAAACTTTCGAGCGCCGCGCGCAGCAGCACCTGCTTGATGCCCGGGTAGTGGACTTCGACGATCTGCTGCATCGTCGACGGGTCGGGGAACTTGATGTAATGGAAGAAACAGCGGCGCAGGAACGCGTCCGGCAATTCCTTTTCGTTGTTCGACGTGATGATCACGAGCGGACGCTGCTTCGCCTTCACGAGCTCGCGCGTCTCGTACACGTAGAACTCCATCCGGTCGAGCTCACGCAGCAGATCGTTCGGGAACTCGATGTCGGCCTTGTCGATTTCGTCGATCAGCAACACCGTTTGCTGGTTCGACTCAAACGCCTGCCACAACACACCTTTCACGATGTAATTGCGAATGTCCTTTACGCGCTCGTCACCGAGCTGCGAATCGCGCAGCCGCGACACCGCGTCGTATTCGTACAGACCTTGCTGCGCTTTGGTCGTCGACTTGATATGCCACTGCAGCAGCGGCATGTCGAGCGCGGCCGCCACTTCCTCCGCGAGCATGGTCTTGCCGGTGCCGGGCTCGCCCTTGATCAGGAGCGGGCGCTTCAACGTCATCGCCGCGTTGACCGCGAGCTTCAGGTCGTCGGTGGCGACGTATTGCGAGGAGCCTTCGAAACGCATGGCAGGACGCTCGTTCGGGGAAAATCCCAGTATAAGGCAGATGGGCTGGTAGCCTCGACGCTGCGGCCTGGCGTCGTCGGCGGCATCGCGGCGGGCGGGTCGCGAGCGTGTCGGGCGGGTCTGGCCAGAAGGCCGTGCGCCGCCCCCTTGCCGGGCGACGCGACGCGCAAGCCGCGGACCTGGCCGTCGCAGCCCGTCCGGTGGACGCCCGGCGCGGCGTCTTGGTACAATTGGGCCGATTTTTTTGGCCTGCGTGGCGATTAGCAAAAAAAGACGGCGCGGGTCGCCGCTTTTTTGAGCGCCCGTTTTTGAGGCCATGATTCGGGGCTTGCGCGTGGCGCGCCGCATGTTTGCGGTGCCATCCCGCGCATGGTCTTTCGTTTTTTGTGCCCTCGTTTTTGTGCCGTTTCCCCTCAAGCCAGGTTACAAGAGCTATGAAAAAATTCGTCGGCAAACACGTCGTGATCGCAGCGCTGTCGTGCATGGCGGGCCTTGCGGCCAATGCATACGCAGCGGATGTCGTCGGCAACGCGAAAGCGGGCCAGGGCAAGGTCGCGATGTGTATCGGCTGCCACGGTATTCCCGACTACCGGACGGCCTACCCGGAGGTGTATCGGGTACCGATCCTCGGCGGCCAGAACGCAGCGTATCTGATCAACGCGCTGCAGGCGTACCGGAAGGGCGACCGCCACTTCGCCACGATGCACGCGATCGCGAGCTCGCTGTCGGACCAGGACATCGCGGATATCGCCGCGTACTACGCGGCGCAAACTCCCACTTCGAAGAACAACCCCGACAAATGACCGGCCGCGCTTTCTTTAGCACAGTCGCTCGGTCATTCCGCCACGCGGGCCAGGAGAATTCATGAAGAAGCACCCACACGTCCTCCACACGATATTCAAGATTGCATGCGCGTCGTTCGCGCTGGCCGGGTTCGCCGTCGCCTCGGATGCGGCGTACGCGGCCGATGCGGACAACGGCAAGAACCTGGTCGAAAGCCATAACTGCGCGGCCTGCCACGGTTCGAAGCTGAACAACCCGGTGAGCCCGGAATATCCGAAGCTCGCGGGGCAGCACGCCGACTATCTCTTCTGGGCGATGCGCCAGTACCAGATGGGCACCGGTAACCCGCAGCTCGGCCGAAACAATCCGATCATGCAGGCGCAGGTGCAGAGCCTGTCGCTGAACGATATGAAGGATATCGCCGCGTATATCGAATCACTGAAGGGCGATTTGGTCGAGAAAAAGTAATCGCCGGGTCAGCGTTGGCTCACCAGCTCGACGAATCCGAACGCGAATACGAAAACACCCCGCTGCGGCGGGGTGTTTGTTTTGGTGCGCATGTCTGGCGCGGCTACGTGGATCGCGCGGGATCTGGCCGTGAGAGGGTCGCGCGCGTGACCAGTCTCGCGATCAGTCCCGCGAAGCGCGACGCTCGATTCGCTGCAGATACGCGTCCGTATCGGGTGGCGTGTTGGTCCGCTGCGCTTCCCAGATCGTCTCGCCGAGGCACTCCATGATCGCGTGCTGCGCGTCATGGGTCGAACCGAGCCGCGCCACCAGCCGCTCATGCGCCGCGCGAATGCCGGGAGGCTGGTCGATCGACAGTTGCTCGCTGATCGCCAGATGCATCGACAGATGCAAAAACGGATTCGTCTTGCCACGCTCGGGCGAATAGTCCTGCGTGGTGGCGGCTTCAGGGTCGGTCAGGTCGGCCTGGTATTCCGGATGTTCGACAATCCAGTCCGCCGCGATCGATTCAAGCGGTGTCAGGATTTCGCCCGCGCGCTGTTTGCGCCAGGTGTCGGTGAAAAAACGTCGGACTTCGTCGCGGCTGGGATTGAACATCGGCAGTGGTGAAGGCGGCAGGAAGCGGAATAGGGGCTTGGTTGGCGCAAAGCGCTGCATTGCGGCGGCGTAACGCGACGGGCGACGACGCGACGCCGCCGGACGACGAGATCTGACATTTTACGCTGCCGC
Organism: Paraburkholderia rhizosphaerae; assembly: GCF_004366595.1. Classification (GTDB taxonomy): domain Bacteria; phylum Pseudomonadota; class Gammaproteobacteria; order Burkholderiales; family Burkholderiaceae; genus Paraburkholderia; species Paraburkholderia rhizosphaerae. The sequence goes on along the minus strand of NZ_SORE01000026.1, from coordinate 88,583 downwards.
GTCTTCACGCGCCGCCGCTCGAATGCCTTGCTGCGCCGCGCGGCACGCAGGCGCGATCACAGTTCGGGCGGCGGCGTCTTCTGCCTGAATTCGCAAAGCGGCTCGATCACGCAATGCCAGCATTCTGGACGGCGTGCCTTGCAAACGTAGCGGCCATGCAGGATCAGCCAGTGATGCGCATCGTGCCGGAACTCGGCCGGGGTGAATTTTTCGAGCGCCGCTTCGACCGCGCGCACGTCCTTGCCCGGTGCAAGACCGGTTCGATTCGCAACCCGAAAGATATGGGTGTCGATGGCTATCGTCGGATGGCCGAACGCGGTGTTCAACACGACGTTCGCAGTCTTGCGGCCGACGCCTGGCAGACCTTCAAGCGCTTCGCGGTCGGCGGGCACCTCGCCGCCGTACTGGTCGAGCAGAATCTGGCACGCGGCGACCACGTTTTTCGCTTTGGTCCGGTACAGACCGATCGTCCTGATGTATTCGGCGACGCCTGCTTCGCCCAGCTTCACGATCTGCTGAGGCGTATTGGCGACTGGAAACATCTTGCGCATCGCCTTGTTAACCGACACGTCGGTGGCTTGCGCGGACAGCATCACGGCGATCAGCAGTTCGAACGGCGTCGTGTACTCGAGTTCGGTCGTCGGATGCGGATTCAGGCTATGCAGCGTCTCGAAGATCGCGCGGCGTTTGTTCGCGTTCATGCGTTCGCGTTCATGCGGAAAAGGTCGGCGCTTTAGCGCTTCGGGTTGGCGTGGTCGGGGGCGTGGCTCGCGTCGTCTTCGTGATCGTCGTCGGGGTTGCCGCTTGCGCGCCCGGCTTCGGTCGCGCCGCGCGATGTGGCCGCATCGCGTGCCGGGTGCGCCTGCGATGGGTCATTCGTCGCTTGCGCGCTGTTTTTGTCGTGGATGCCCAGACGCCGGCGGCGCGCCTCTGCCGCGTCGATTTGCGCCTGCACGTCGGCGCTGACGTTCGTCGTGTTTTGCGGACCTTGGCCTTGCGCTGACGTCTGTTCCTTCTTCTTGCGCGCGCGCTCGAGTGCGGCCTGGATGATCGCGCGTTTCTTCGCTTCAGCGTCATCGACGGCAGCGGACCGGCTCGCCGCCGCGCCGGGACCCGTCTGCGATGCGCTCGCGGGCGCCGCGGCGGCGCCCGTGGCCTCAGCACCGCCCGCTACTGCACTGCCGGCCGCCGACCGCCGTGCCGCCGCGCGCGCTTCGGCTGCTTCACGTTCATGATCGAGACGCGCGCTGCGCCGGTGATAACGCTCGCGCGCGGCATCGGCCTGCTGCTGGCTCCACGCGTCCCAGCCGGTTGCGTCGCCGGTGACAGGGATCATCGCGATGCAATCGACCGGGCAGGGGGGCACGCATAGATCGCACCCGGTGCAAAGCTCGGCGACCATCGTGTGCATCTGTTTTGCCGCGCCGACGATCGCGTCGACCGGGCACGCCTGCATGCATAGCGTGCAGCCGATACACAGGTTCTCATCGATAAACGCGACCGGCCTCGGGCGCTCGACGCCATTGTCCGGGTTCAGCGGAATCACCGGCTTGCCGAGCAGCGCGGCGAGCCGCGCGATGCCTTGCGCGCCGCCCGGAGGGCACTGGTTGTAGTTCGCGCTGCCTTGCGCAATGGCTTGCGCATACGGGCGGCAACCGTTGTAGCCGCACTTCGTGCATTGCGTCTGCGGCAGCAGATCTTCGATGCGGTCTGCGAGTGTTTTCGCGAGTGTTTTCGAATCGGTCACGGTGACGAGGTCGGGACTTTCTGCTTGCTTCGATTCGTCGATGGCGATGGCGGCACGCCAAGGTCATGCGGATCGGGGCGGGTTTGGTGCGTTGTTTCCGCGGGGCGCCCATGCGTCGGACGCCGATGTGTCGAGCCGCGATCGGTCGGGCGGCGCTCTGTCGGACGATGCAACGCTCGAGACCACAAGCGGACCGGCGTTCTATCGGATCACGAAGCTCGATGACGGCATGCGGACCACGTAATGCACACCGACACACTGCACACCCACGCAACGCCAGCCAGGCATCGCACGCGCCTTTGCGCCGCAGCTCGCGTAATAACGCTTGGCCAAATATCTATTATCGCCGAATTCCCCAGTTGCCATTGCCGAACCATGTGCCATAATCGAAGCGCTTTACGAATGACCGCAGGAGGGTGTTCCCACCAACCAGCCCGCGCAGCGCCGCCATGCCGCTTCGTGTCAGGAGCCACGGTCATGAAGCTGGCGGTGTGATCCGGAATACGCGGCTCACGAAGCACCTTGCCACCATGAATCAGCCGAAAATCAAAAGAGATCCTGAAGGCACCCGTCGCCGTATCCTGCTCGCGGCGGCCGAGGAGTTTGCAAATGGTGGGTTGTTCGGCGCACGCGTCGATCAGATCGCCCGCCGCGCGGAAACCAATGAACGCATGCTCTATTACTACTTCGGTAGCAAGGAGCAGCTTTTCACCGCGGTACTCGAACACGCGTTCAGCGCACTCACCGAAGCCGAGCGTACGCTAGACCTTGCAGGCATTGCGCCGGTCGAGGCGATCACGCGTCTCGCACATTTTGTGTGGGACTACTATCGCGATCATCCGGAACTGCTGCGGCTTATCAATAACGAAAATCTGCACGAGGCGCGGTATATGCGGAAGTCCACGCGTATCCGCGAAATGATCTCACCGATCGTCGCGACGCTCGGCGGCATTCTCGAGCGCGGTCAGCGCGCGGGACTGTTCCGCGCGAATGTCGACCCGCTGCGCTTTTACGTGACGCTATCCGGCATGGGCTACTACATCGTGTCGAATCGTTTCACGCTTGAAGCAACGCTTGCGCGCGATTTCAGTTCGGCTGCGGAGCGTAGCGAGATCGTGCAAATGAACACTGAGATTCTGCTTGCGTATCTGCTGCGCCGCTAACAGGTTCCGGGGAAGCGGCGCACGTAGCTCGACGCGCAAATAGAAACGGCAACGGCCTCATGACGAGGCCGTTGCCGTTTATCCTATTCATCAGTTGTACGACGGGGCGCGCCGAGCGGGGCACGCTGTACCTCGCGCATCAAGCCTCGACTTGTTCCACCTCGGGCTTTTTCGCCTTGTTGTGTTCGAGAATGAAGTCGCGAATTTGCGGATAAATGATCGTGCGCCACCGGCGGCCCGAGAAGATGCCGTAGTGCCCGCACTTTTCAGCAGTGAAATGCCGGCGGTGCTTCGCCGGAATGCCGGTGCACAGTTCGTGCGCGGCTTTCGTCTGACCGCTGCCGGAGATATCGTCGAGTTCGCCTTCGATCGTGAAGAGGGCGGTGCCGCGAATGTCCTGCGGGCGCACGAGTTCGCCGGCGACTTCCCATGTGCCTTCAGCGAGCCGGAACTCCTGGAACACCACCTGGATTGTCTGAAGATAGTATTCGGCGGCCATGTCGAGCACCGCGTTGTATTCGTCGTAGAAACGGCGATGTCCTTCGGCATCCTCTTCGTCGCCGCGCAGCAGGCTCTGATAGAAATCCCAATGCGACGCCGCGTGCCGTTCCGGATTCATCGCGACGAAGCCCGCATGCTGCAGGAAGCCCGGATAGACCCGGCGTCCGACGCCCGGATAGTTCGATGGCACGTTGTAGATCACGTTCGTCTCGAACCAGTTGAGCGAGTGCTGCGTCGCGAGCGAGTTGACCGACGTCGGGCTCTTGCGAGCGTCGATCGGCCCACCCATCATCGTCATCGTGCGCGGCGTCTCTTCGCCGCGGCTCGCCATCAGCGAGATCGCCGCGAGCACCGGCACCGTCGGCTGGCAGACCGAAATGACGTGCAGATTCTTCGCGCCGATATGGCGAATGAACTCCTGGATATACGCGATGTAGTCGTCGAGATCGAACGGACCGTCTTCGAACGGCACCATCCGTGCGTCGATCCAGTCGGTGATGTACACCTTGTGGTCCTGCAGCAGCGTACGCACGGTGTCGCGCAACAGCGTCGAATGGTGGCCCGATAGCGGCGCGCAGACTAGCACGACGGGTTCGTCTTTCAGTTGCGCGACCGCGTCGGAATCGTCGGCATAGCGCTTGAAGCGCATCAGCCGGCAAAACGGCTTTTCGACGATGGTCTGCTCGACGATCGGAATGTTGTGGCCGTCCTTGACGATCTGATGCAGGTTGAACTCGGGCTTCTCATAATCCTTGCCGAGCCGGTACAGCAGTTCGTAGCCAGCGGATAGTCGGGTGGCGCCCGGCACATACGCAAGCGGACTGGCCGGATTCGCGAACGATTTCGATGCGGCCTGTGCCCAGGCGGTGAGCGGACTCAAAAGTGCCCGCTGGAATTCATGAAATTGATAGAGCATGGTTGCTCCAGCGTTATTGCGGTGCGCGCGGGGCTGCGCGAAAGCACGCGTAGCGTCGAGGCGGCCCGAAGTGGTTATTGAACATTGATTATCGGCCGTCAGACCCGTTCGATGATATCCAACCGCGCGATGTTGTGCAATGCAGCAACGGTGCGCCAGGCCACAAACGAAATGTCATCAGAAACGTCATCAAATCATGCTACCGGCGTAGGTTCGGCATCGGCGTTCGATGATCCGGCAGCGCCTTGCCCGTCGTGCGGCGGCTGCCCGGTCGCCTTGGCCATTTCCTGCTCGTGTTTCATCAGGTTCAGCCCCGTGTGAACGAGCGCGACATGTGAAAACCCTTGCGGGAAATTCCCGACCAGACGTCCAGCCACCGGATCGTACTCTTCGGCGAGCAGCCCAACGTCGTTGGCAAGGGACAGAAGGCGCTCGTACATCTCACGCGCTTGCGTTACTCGCCCGAGCAACGCCAGGTTGTCCACGAACCAGAACGAACACGCAAGGAATGTACCTTCTCCCGGCGGCAGGCCATCGTCAAATTGGGTCGTACGATACCGCATTACAAATCCGTCGTGCATCAAATAACGCTCGGTTGCGTCGACGGTGCTTGCGACGCGCGGGTCCGAAGGTGGCAGGAACCCGAGCAAGGGTAACAATAGCACGCTTGCATCGAGTTCGCTTCCCCCATAGATTTGAGTAAATGCCTTGAGTTCCGGATTCCAGCTTTTCGCGCACACGTCCGCGTGGATCCGCGCGCGCATCTCGCGCCAGTGATCGAGCGGCCCAGGCAGGTCGAACTGCTCGGCCGACTTGATCGCCCGGTCGTACGCGACCCACGCCATCACCTTCGAGAATGTGAAGTGCTGGCGCCCGCCGCGCGTCTCCCAGATCCCTTCGTCGGGCTCTTCCCAGATCTTCTCGAGGTGGGCGAGCATCGCGCGCTGAACGTTCCACGCGGTCTCGTCGGCCTGCAAGCCGCCGACCCGCGCGAGATGCAGTGCGTTCATCACTTCGCCGTACACGTCGAGTTGTAGCTGCCCGACCGCGTTATTGCCGATGCGCACTGGTTTCGCGCCCTGGTAACCCGGCAGCCAGTCGATTTCGAACTCGGGCAGGCGCCGCTCGCCGGCCAGACCGTACATGATCTGGACCTGCTCGGGAGCGCCGGCCATCACACGGCCGAGCCACGTGCGCCACGCACGCGCCTCGTCGTAGTAGCCGCCGCGCATCATCGCGAGCAGCGTGATCGTCGCATCGCGCAGCCACACGTAGCGGTAGTCCCAGTTGCGCGTGCCGCCGAGCTGCTCCGGCAGCGACGTGGTCGGTGCGGCGACGATGCCTCCGGTCGGCTCATACGCGAGCGCTTTCAGTGTGATTAGCGAACGCTGGATTTCCTTCGCGTAGCGGCCGTTGACCGTGCTGCGCGACGACCATTCGAGCCAGTGATTCTCGGTGCGCGCAAGCGCGGTCAGCGGATCGTGCGCGGGCGGAATGCGCAGATGCGACGCGGAATAGGTGAGCGAAAACGGCACGCGCTCGCCCTCTGAAACCGTGAACTCGGCTACCGTGCGCATGTTCTCGCCCTTCAGTTCAACCGGCGTGCGCAGCGCGACCGTATCCGGCCCGACGATCGCCTTGATGCCGCTGTCGTGCATCAGCCGGCTGACCCATGGAATCGAGAAGCCGTAGTCGAAGCGCAGCACGAGCTCCATGTTCATCTTCACGGCGCCGCGTTTGCCGACGACGATGCGGATCATCTCGGACCAGCCGTTGCCGGGCGGCATAAAGTCGACGACGGTGACCGCGCCGTCCGGCGTTTCGTAGTCCGTTTCGAGAATCAGCGTTTCGCCGCGGTACCGGCGGCGCGTCGGCTTGACCGCGTCGCCGCAGGGCGTGATCAGCCAGCGTCCGTGTTCCTCGGCGCCGAGCAGGGCGGCGAAGCATGCGCCGGAGTCAAAACGCGGCCAGCAAAGCCAGTCGACCGAGCCATCGCGGGAAATGAGCGCGGCGGTGTGACCGTCGCCGATGAGTGCGTAGTCTTCAATGGGTGCGGGCATAAGCTTGAGATTCGATCAAATGACCGGTGAGAGCGGTGGTAAAAAATGCGCATTATGCGAATGCGTCCGTTCATTAAACGTCGATCTTACCGAAGCAGCGCGATACATATTGATAGAACGCAAAAGGCTGAAATTGAGTATTGGCAGGCCTCATTTTCAATGCCTACAATCGGGTCTTCCAGACGATTCATATGTCGGCAGCGTTGTTTCCTGCTTTGTCCGTCGCTTCGCTGCCGCTACCCCCAAAGTGCAGTTTCGAGGATGAAAGCCATGCTGAACCCGTCGAAATCCGCTTGCATCTCCATTCTTTCCGCCGCCAGCGAACTGCCTGACGACAAACTGCTGTCTCTCGATTGCCGTACGCTCGGCCTGTCTCGCAACGGAATGGATACCGCCGCACGTTTTTTGATCGAGCGTGCGTGCTTCAATCGCTATAGCGATGCCGGTGGTCATTATGCCGTCGGCAGCTTGTCGCTGCAGGGCCGCCTGCGTCTGGACCAGCTGGCAAACGGCTGAGCACGTTCAGGGTTCACATTCAGGTTTCTGTGGGGGCGCGCTGAACCTGCCGCGAGGTTGAACCCGCATCAGGTTGGCCTGCCGGTGCCGCGCACAACCAGGCAGGCGTAGTCGCGTCTTCACGCTGCGTCGGTGCGCTGCCATTTGAGTTGCGACGGCATACACGCGTGATCGTGCAACGATGCGTTGCGCGTCATGCCGCTTTGCGTCTATTGAACGTGACGGCGTGCGGCGAGTTCGCCGTACGCGCGCCATGCCGGGCGAATGCATCGCGTTGCGGTGCGTGCCGCAACCGCGCGAGGCTATTTCATGCCAATCAGGCCGATGATGCCGATGATGATCAGGTACAGCGCGACAATGTAGTTGAGCAGGCGCGGCATGACCAGAATCAGAATGCCGGCGATCAACGAAACGAGCGGGCCGAGACTGAGTGTGACGTTCATGAAGACTCCATAGTTTGAGTTAGTCAGATTGAGGCCCGAAAGGCCGCTTGCGGTACGACGTGATTCCCGGTTGTCGCGTGGCCGGAGCCGGGCCGGCCATGCCGGTTCCACCGAACTCACCGGCGCAAACCGAGGTGCGCGTGACTGTGCGATCAACTGCATCGCTTCTATACTTGCCCGTACAACCAACTGCACCAACTGATTACACCGCAACTTCTCCGGCACGCCCGCCAACGATACGCATCGTAGCGGACTGCAGCCCAGCGACACCGCAATAACCGAACGAACCGATGTCAAGGAGAACCTCATGCATTGCGACAACCGGGCGTCGACGCACGGCGCGCCGCTGCGTGCGTGTCCGCGTTCGCTCGTGCGTCCATTGCGCTTCTCACGCTTCTTGCCGTATTTCTTTTCACGCTTGTTCCTGCGTTCGACAGCCTCGATCATAAAAGGTCTTGCACTCATGGTCCCGCTCATTGCCATGTCAGCGTCCGCACAAGGGACGGCCGCGCCACCCGCCGATGGCGTCTACGACCTGCTCGTCGGCACCTACACCGGGCCGAAGAGCGAAGGCATCTACACCTATCGCTTCGATACCGGCAGCGGCATGGCGACGCGTGTATCGGCCGCGCAGACGGTCAATCCGTCCTATCTCGTCGCGAGCCGTGACGGCCGCTTCGTGTACGCAGTCGACGAATTGCCTGGCGACAATGGTCCGGCCTCGCAGCGTGGCGGCATCAGCGCATTCGCGTTCGACGCGGCGAGCGGGCAATTGACGTTCCTGAACAAGGTGTCGTCCGAGGGCAACGATCCTTGTTATCTGAGCCTTTCACCGGATGGCCGTTATCTGACGACCGCGAACTATTCGGTGGCGGCCGATCCGGGCGGCAGCTTCGCGGTCTTCCCGCTTGCAGCCGATGGCAAGGTCGGCGCCGCGGCGCTGACCGTACATCACGAAGGCGGTGGCCCCGTGAAAGGACGGCAGGACAACGCACACGTGCACTCGACCGTGTTTTCGCCGGATGGCCAGTACCTGTTCGCACAGGATCTCGGCGCCGACAAGCTGTTCGTCTATCGCTTTACGCCCGATGGCAGCCGCGGGCTGCTCGGCCCGACCGAGCGTCGCTACGTCAATATGAAAGCGGGCTCGGGTCCGCGCCATCTCGTGTTCGCACCGGATGGCCGGCATGCGTATCTGACGAGCGAACTGGCCGCGACAGTCAGTGTGTTCCGCTATAGCGACGGCAATCTCACGCTGATTCAGACCTTGCCGATGACGAAGCCGGGTTTCAACGGCGAAGTGGCGGCGGCGGCGATTCATCTGTCGCCTGATGGGCGCTTCGTGTACGCGAGCAATCGCGGCGACGCGAACGAGATCGTGATTTACGCGGTCGATCCGGCCGACGGCCAACTGCATGAAGTCGGACGCCAGTCGACTCTCGGTCGTGCGCCGCGCGAGTTTTCGATCGATCCGACCGGTCACTGGCTGATCGTCGGCAACCAGAACAGCGATAGCGCGTACGTGTTCCGGCGCGATATGCAGAGCGGCCTGCTCGAGGCGAATCCAACACGGCTCGACATCGGCGCGCCGGTCGATTTCGTCTGGGTATCGCGGTAGTGAATGGGGTGATTCGCGGCGACGACCGCGGCGACGAGGTCGGCCAACCAGGGCAGTACCTGAAGCAGTAACCAAAGCAGCACTGACGCGGCAATCAAAGCGACCACCGAGCCGGTCGTTGCCGCATCAGCAAGTCGTACGCGTACTCGTCTTGCCGATGTGAAACAACCACGGTCAGGCCTCGATGAGAAAGACGCTAGGGACGATCGCGCTTGTAACGGCAACTGCGATGCCAGCGTTGCCAATACCTGCGCGGGCGGATTGCGCGTACTCGATCGACTGGATAGCGCGCGCCTGCGACCGGGTCGCGCGTGTCGCGCACGAAGGCACGTGGGATCTGTATCTGACCGGCTACGGCTGGCACATCAACGGCTATACGGAAGAGCATCGCCAGTCGTTGAATGCGTATTCGTGGGGCGGCGGCGCGGGCAAGCATTTCACCGACGAGAATGGCAACGACGACATCCTGTTCGCGTTCGTCTTCCTCGATTCGCATGAAAACCCGGAACCGATCGGCGGCTGGGCCCGCCAGTGGTACACGACGCCCGTGCTCGGCGGGCTGTCGCTGGGAGGCGGGTATTTCATCGGACTGACCGCGCGCAACGACATCGCGCACTATGTGCCGGTGCCGATCGCATTGCCGATTGGTTCGCTGCGTTACCGGCGCGCGTCGCTGATGGGCACGTTCATTCCTCGTATTCCGGGAATCAACGAAGGAGACGTCGCGTTTTTCTGGGCGCGCTATGAGTTTTGATGTGCGCGGTACGCGGCGCGCACGCAGGTACGCAGACACACGCGCCAGTGTGTCACGCGCGCGACGCTGTGGCTGCGTCGCGCACGCTAACCCGCACGCTAAGCCGCACTCAGGGCCTTCACTCCGGCGCCGGCCCCGGCGCCAGCACCTCGCGACTGCCGTTGATCCCCATCGACGACACCAGCCCGGCGGCTTCCATCTGTTCGACCAGGCGCGCCGCCCGGTTATAGCCGATGCGCAACTGCCGCTGCACCGCGGAGATCGATGCGCGGCGCGTGCGCACGACAAACGCGACCGCTTCGTCATAGAGCGGATCCGCTTCCGCATCCGGTGCATCGCCGAACAGGTCCTGCGGCGCGCCTTCGCCCGCGGGCCCGTCGAGAATGCCTTCCTCGTATTGCGGCTCGCCGAACTGCTTAAGATGCTCGACCACGCGATGCACTTCTTCGTCCGCGACGAACGCGCCGTGCACCCGCTGCGGATAACCGGTGCCGGGCGGCAGGAACAGCATGTCGCCCTGGCCAAGCAGCGATTCGGCGCCCATCTGATCGAGAATCGTGCGCGAGTCGATTTTCGACGACACCTGGAATGCAACGCGGGTCGGAATGTTCGCCTTGATCAGGCCGGTGATCACATCGACCGATGGCCGCTGCGTCGCGAGGATCAGGTGAATGCCGGCGGCGCGCGCCTTTTGCGCGAGGCGCGCAATCAGCTCCTCGATTTTCTTGCCGGCCACCATCATCAGATCCGCGAGCTCGTCGATCACCACGACGATCAGCGGCAGCGGCGACAGCGGCTCGGGGTCGTCGGGCGTCAGTGAGAACGGGTTGCCGATCTTCTTCTCGTGCGCCTGTGCATCGCGAATCTTCTGGTTGAAGCCCGCCAGGTTGCGCACGCCAACCGCCGACATTAGCCGGTAGCGCTTTTCCATCTCACCGACGCACCAGTTCAGCGCGTTCGCGGCGAGCTTCATATCGGTGACCACCGGCGCGAGCAGATGCGGGATGCCCTCATAGACCGACAACTCGAGCATCTTCGGGTCGATCATGATCATCCGCACATCCTCGGGCGTCGCCTTGTAGAGCAGCGACACGATCATCGCGTTGATCGCGACCGACTTGCCCGAACCGGTTGTGCCCGCAACCAGCATATGCGGCGCCTTCGCAAGGTCGGTGACGACCGGATGGCCGGTGATGTCCTTGCCCATCGCGAGTGTCAGCTTCGACGCAGAGTGCTGATAGACGCCGGCTTCGAGAATCTCGCTGAGGCCGATCATCTGGCGCTTCGCGTTCGGCAGTTCGAGGCCCATGCAGGTCTTGCCGGGAATCGTCTCGACCACGCGGATCGACGTGAGGCCGAGCCCGCGCGACAGATCCTTCATCAAACCGACGATCTGGCTGCCGCGCACGCCCAATGCCGGCTCGATTTCAAAACGCGTGATGACCGGGCCGGCCGATGCGCCGACGACGGTTACCGGCACCTTGAATTCCTGCAGGCGCTGCTCGATCAGTTGGCCGGTTTCGGCGAGCTTTTCATCGGAGATCGGTTCGACTTCGGTCCGTGCGCGCGCGAGCAACGCGAGGCCCGGCAATTCGATATGCGACGCCGCGGGTGCGTGAAACTCGAAGCTGGTCGCCGCATGGCCGCGCACGGGTGCACGGGCGGATGATGAGGCAAGCGTCGAGTCGGTGGACTCCGCCGGGTCGGTGCTGCGGGCGTGGTCGGAGGTGCCGGATTGGGTGTCGGCGTCTACGCTGTCGTTCGTGTCGGCGGTGTCGTCTGCCGTGCCGGCGGAGCCTTGGGCGGCGGACCGTTCGTCTTGTTGGTCAGACCGGGCGTCGTGGTGCGCAGCCGCGACGTTCGAAGGCGTGTGCATCGCCGGGTGGCTTGCTTGCGCACCCAGCGCACTCGTCACACTCGTCGTGCCCGGAAAGCGGACGACATTCGATGGCGCCGTGATGTGTGGTCCGGATGTGCCCGTTTGCGTCGCGGGCGCTGTCGTTGCAGACGACGCGGGCGATGCCGCGGCAGTAGGGCCGGTCTGCTGCGCAATGTGGGGCGTCACGACGTGCAACTGCGGCGCGCCATGCCGTGTGCCGGGGAAATCGAGCGCGACCGCGGCGACTGTCGGAAGTTGATGCGGGATTGGCGATGAACCGGTGCGCAGCGCAGTAACGGCGTCTTCGATGGCTTCCCAGGGCGCGGGCGCGGTGCCGGTTGTCGGGGTGACGTCGGCGGCGCGAGACGCGGCGTTCGTAACCGACGACGTATCGCTTGCGGCGGCCGCCGATGTATCGGGCGCGGCCGTCACGCCTGAGTTGTCCGACGCAATGTCCGAGCCGCGCGCTTCGCTTTCGCGTGAGGGTATCGCGTTGACCTGTTCGCGGGTTTCTCGCGCAAGCGGAGCATTGTGCGCAGCGACGTCGCGGTCTGGCGCATCCAGCGTCGTGGCTTGCGGCGCATCTTCGTTGGTGGGGCGGTGATCGGCGACGCGGTGTTCGATCGCCTCCGGTATCGGGTGCGAATCGGTCGAATGCGCGGAAATCGCCGGGACGCCTTCGGCGGCTGCGCCATCAGCGCCCGTCGTCTTCGATGGCTCCGCCTGACTGCGCCGTGCGAGGCTCGCACCCGCAAGTGTCGTCCATTGGGCGGCGTTCGCTTCGATGCTGCGCAGCGTTTCGCTGACGCTCGGCGTGGGTTCGACGCCGGGAGCCGTGGGGGTGGGCCGCTTGTAGCCTGCGGTGGGCAGGCGCGTTGCGGTGCCGCTTCCGGGGCTTTGCTGTCGTGATGGCGATGACGTCGGGGTACGCGGCATTGTCGGCGTCTGAGGGGCCTGGTGAGCGGCCAACTGATCGGCCAACTGATCGGCCAACTGATCGGCCAACTGATCGGCCAACTGATCGGCCGATTGCGCGAGCGACTGGGACTGCGTCATCCCGGCGGGGCGTATTGGCGCGCGCGGCGCCGACGCGGTCCCGCCAGCCTGCGGAGTCGACGGAGCGGGACGTTGCGCGGTCAGGTTCCGCGACGGCGCAGTAGCGGGGGTCCCCGCAGAATTGCCGCCAGCGGGCGCCATGCCCGACATGCCGAACGTCTTCGACGACTGGTCCGTTGCGCCGCCCAACGCGGCGCGTCGCGCAATAGATCCGGCTGCGCTTTCACGCGCTCGCTCGGGATCGCGCGCCATTGCCGAGTCTGCCTCGCCACGCAGCCAACCCGGCGGCGCAACGGGTTCGGCGGGACGGCCATCCGTGGGACGGCCATCCGTGGTACGCCCAACTCCCGTGCGCCTCTCTACGACGCGGCCGTCCGAAGGCATCCATCCTGCCTGGCTGGTTTGCGCCACTCGCGTATCCGCACGACTGGCGTTGCCACCGGTCGTATCACCGCGCGCTGCACCAGACGCGCCTTTCGCACGTGTCTGCTCAGGCGGCCGCCACACGGTCGGGCGCGCATATCGTCCCGTGGAGCGCGGCGAGACCGGATTCACATGACGTGCGGCGTGCGCCGCCGCCGCGTCCTCATCGGCGCGCCGGCTGCGCCGTTCGGCGTCGCGCATGCCGGGCAGACCGAGCCCAAACGTCGCATCGGCCCAGCGGATCGCACGCGACCACCGAAAACCGAGCAGCCAGGGCAGACTTGCCGCGAACAGCACGAGCATCGCGAGCGGCGTGCCGATGCGGCCGAGCAGATGGCCGAAGCCGCTTGCGAGCGCATGACCGGCATGATCGAGGCCGGCGATATCGAACAGCGACGCTTCGATCGTGCAACTCGCGACCATCACGCAGACGAAGCCGAGCCACAGACGGATCGTGCCCGGTCCACGCAGGCCGGTACCGCCCGGCAATGCGGATTTCACGAGGCGCCAGAGGAGCGGGAGCAACCAGACAGTTGACCCGCCGAACCAGCCGAACACTACCGTATGCATGCTAGACATCGACGAATGACGGACGCGCCGCAGCGCAACCCGTCGAGTTTAAACCGACCAGACGCTTCGGTTCGAGTGGTGGCATTGCTTGGCCGTTGTGCGCGTGCCACCCGCATGCGTCGTTGGTGCGTGATTGCCGAAGGCGGAGCACGGTGGCGAGCGTCACGAGCGTCGCTGCACACTCCGCTGACCACGTCGTTGCGGATGCGTGTCGCATCCGCGCAAACGACAGCGTTGCGCGCGCTGTCGTGTGTGTTACCGGCGCGATGCGGTTTGACAGCAACTTGCAGACGGACGGTTGCCGCGACGTCATTTATCGTTGCGTGCAAACACGAGCGTGTCGCCGGCTGTAGTGATCAGTTGCAATTCCTGCGGTGGACGCATTTGTACGCCGCTGCGCTCGATATGCGCGAGCGCGTTCAGATAGTCACCTTCGATTTCACCACCCAGCCCGACGCATGCCATTCGCGTGCCGGCGAGCGGTCCGAAGCTGAGCTTGCCATCGCGAAGCATATAGCTGCCCGTGTAGCGGTTACAGCCGGAAAAGCCGCTTGCGCGGCGCTGACCGTTAGCGGTGGACAGCGTCAGTGTGATCGGTTCGGCTTTGCCGGCACCGGCCTCGGCCGCGTCGCCGCCGCCCGGTATATCGCGTGTGGTGCCATCCGCGCGCGTCCAGCCGGTCAGCTGCCAGCTGGTGTTGTCGAGCAATTGCGTGGCCGCGGGGTTGAACGGATCGGGCGGTGGTGTGTCCGCGACGGTGTGCTTCGGCATTGCACACGCGGCCGACAACGCCACGACCGCGAGCAGCGCGGCGACACTTCGCATGCGCGCCGCGCGCCGCTCGCGCGTGAGCGGAAAAAATGCAATGCGCGTGAGGACCATGGCATCGTTCCTGTTCAAACGGGGAAGGCTAAGGGTAACGCACCAAGCGCGGTGCAAGCGAATGCGCCTGCTTCGCTCATCGACGCTCCGGTGCCGCAAACGCAGCGGCCGCGCATGTTAACATCGCCGCACCATTCGATCCACCCATTGCACTCATTGCATTTCTTCGGAGCTTCCTCCATGCAGACCGGCCAACGTATCGGCACACCGCTTTCCCCAACGGCTACGCGCGTCATGCTGCTCGGCGCGGGCGAACTGGGCAAGGAGGTGATCATCGCGCTGCAGCGCCTCGGGGTCGAAGTGATTGCGGTCGACCGTTACCCGCATGCGCCGGGTCATCAGGTCGCGCATCGCGCGCATGTGATCGACATGACCGATCCGGTCGCATTGCGCGCGCTCGTCGAACAGGAGCGGCCGCATCTGATCGTGCCGGAGATCGAAGCGATCGCCACCGACGCGCTCGCGGCGATCGAAGCCGACGCGATCGCCGAAGTGATTCCGACCGCGCGCGCGACGCAACTGACGATGAATCGCGAAGGTATTCGCCGTCTTGCCGCCGAAGCGTTGGGCCTGCCGACGTCGCCGTATGCGTTTGCGGACTCGCTCGACGAACTGAAAGCGGGCATCGCGAAGGTCGGCTATCCGTGCGTCGTGAAACCGGTGATGTCGTCGTCGGGCAAGGGGCAGTCGGTGGTGAAGAGCGCCGCCGACGTCGAGCCCGCATGGCAGTATGCGCTGGCGGGTGGCCGCGTGAATCGCGGGCGGGTGATTGTCGAGGGCTTTATCGATTTCGACTACGAGATCACGCAGTTGACGGTGCGCGCAATCGATCCGGCAAACGGCGCGACGCGCACGTACTTTTGCGACCCGATCGGTCACGTGCAGGTTGCGGGCGACTACGTCGAATCGTGGCAGCCGCAACCGATGAGCGCGGTCGCGCTCGAGCGCACGCGCGAGGTCGCGCACAAGGTGACCGAGGCGCTAGGCGGGCGTGGCCTGTTCGGCGTGGAACTGTTCGTGCGTGGTGATGACGTATGGTTTTCCGAAGTGAGCCCGCGCCCGCACGATACCGGTCTTGTCACGCTCGCGTCGCAACGGCTTTCGGAGTTCGAACTGCACGCGCGGGCGATTCTCGGCTTGCCGGTGGATACGTCGCTGCGCGCGCCAGGCGCGTCGGCAGTGATCTACGGCGGGCTCGACGAAGCGGGCATCGCGTTCGAAGGCGTTGCGCAGGCACTCGCGGTGCCCGAGGCTGATCTGCGTCTGTTCGGCAAGCCGGAGAGCTTTGTGAAGCGGCGCATGGGTGTCGCGGTCGCGACCGGCGAGAATACCGACGAAGCGCGTGCGCGGGCGAAACAGGCGGCGGCGGCGGTGAGGCCGGTGTCCGCGAAGTAGCGTGCGGCGCAGCGTCGCCGCGGTTCGATGAAGCGGAGCGTTCGATGATCAACAGGCTGATCATGCAGTCGATTCCCGTGGCGGCCGTGCTTGCTGCATGCGCGATCGCGTTACCGTGTCGCGCGGCGCCGACGGGCACGCCGCGTTTTGGCGACCTGCGTACGACGCACCCGCGCACGCAAAAATACACGTGCGCGACCGGCCGGACCTTCAACGTCACGTATCTGGGCGCGGCCAACGGGCAGAGCTTCGCGCTGGTGCCGGTCAACGGGCAGCAGATGCTGTTCGTGAACACGTTGTCGGGTTCCGGCGCGAAATATCAGGCGGGCAGCTATACGTGGTGGACCAAGGGCACGCGCGCGGACCTGTACGACGCGATGGCGGGTCCCGATGCGCCGCCGGTGTTGTCCAATTGCATAACGGTCGTTCGTTAGGCGGGAATGCGCGCCCATGTCACGCTATTGTCGCAAGCACGCGCCAGTCTTATCGACGGCTAGCCGGCCCGGCGTGCAACTACCTGAATGGCCGGGCCGTGAATCGACGGCCAAGCATGGGTACAGGAAGTTGGCGCTGAAGTGCTACAATACCGCCCTTTGCGGCGTGTGTTAGCGCCATCCGGAGCCGGCCGGTTTCGCGTCGCGGCCTTCTTCGGCTTTTCGACCGCCTGCTTTGCGCTGAGCTATCCAGCGCGCGTGCGGCACATCGTGGCTCCGCCTTCATTCTGCCGCTTTGCGCGGCGCCGGCCGCTTCAGCAGACAGTCAAACGGCGCGTGAGCATGTCCGAGGCCGCGCGGTTCACGGCCGGTATTACAGCCCAATGGTTAGCCTGTTGGTCAGCCGTTAGCCTGTTGGTCAGCCGGATGTACAGCCTGCAAGCGGCCTTGACCAGCGGCGTGACAAGCGGCCCGCTTGATGGCCTGTTTCACGGTCTGAATGCACGGCCCGGTTTCAAGCCGGGTTTTTGGTCCCGGTTCAATCGCCGATTCGATTTCGATTGCCGATCACCCGGGCCGTGAGGCCGGTTTTTACAGGCCGCCTCAGGTCAGTTCAAGGGCCGCGCGCAAGTAGCGCGCGGGCGCATTTATAGCGAAAGCCACCATGTCCGACACAGTTGCCACTCCTAGCACCGCGACCTTCGACCAGTTCGGCTTGTCAGCCGACATCCTGAAAGCCATCGCGGAGCAGGGCTACACGACGCCGACGCCGATTCAGGCGCAAGCGATTCCTGTCGTGCTGGCCGGCCGCGACGTGATGGGCGCCGCTCAGACCGGCACCGGCAAAACCGCGAGTTTCTCGCTGCCGATCATCCAGCGTCTGTTGCCGCTCGCCAGCACGAGCGCGTCGCCGGCGCGCCACCCGGTGCGCGCGCTGATTCTCACGCCGACCCGCGAACTGGCCGACCAGGTGGCCGCCAACGTGCAGGCGTATGCGAAACATACGGCGCTGCGCAGCGCGGTGGTGTTCGGCGGCGTCGATATGAACCCGCAATCGGCCGAACTGCGGCGCGGCGTCGAAATCCTGATCGCAACGCCGGGCCGCCTGCTCGATCACGTGCAGCAGAAAACCGCGAATCTCGGCCAGGTGCAGATTCTCGTGCTCGATGAAGCGGACCGTATGCTCGACATGGGCTTTTTGCCCGATTTGCAGCGCATTTTGAATCTGCTGCCGAAAGACCGGCAAACGCTGCTGTTTTCCGCGACGTTCTCCGGCGAAATCAAGAAGCTGGCGGCCACTTACCTGCGTAATCCGCAAACCATCGAGGTCGCGCGCAGCAACTCGACGGCGGCCAATGTCACGCAGATCGTCTACGAGGTCGCCGAAGGCGACAAGACGGGAGCCGTCGTGCAGCTGATTCGCGAGCGCAACCTGAAGCAGGTCATCGTGTTCTGCAACAGCAAGATCGGCGCAAGCCGGCTCGCGCGGCAGCTCGAACGCGACGGCGTGGTCGCGACCGCGATCCACGGCGATCGCTCGCAAAGCGAGCGGATGCAGGCGCTCGACGCGTTCAAGCGCGGCGAAATCGAAGCGCTGGTCGCGACGGATGTCGCCGCGCGCGGGCTCGATATCGCCGAGCTGCCCGCGGTGATCAACTTCGACTTGCCGTTCAATGCGGAAGACTACGTGCACCGGATCGGGCGCACCGGCCGCGCCGGTGCGTCGGGCGATGCGCTGTCGCTGTTCAGCGCGAACGAGCGCAAGCAGTTGCAGGACATCGAGAAGCTGATCAAGCGGCCGCTCGATGTCGAACGCCTCGTTGTCGACTCGCCGGTGCGCCATCATCACGACGAGCGGGGCAGCGCTCGGCGCGGCCGCGACGAGCGCGATGAGCGCGGCAGCCGGCGCCGCTCAGGCGGCGGCTTCGAGCGTAGTAGCGGTGGGCATGCGCATCGTCAGGCGCCGATCGACGACTTTTTCCTGAAGCCGTACGAGCCTTCGCCGAGCGCGTTGTCCGCGGCGTCGGCCAGGCGCGACGAAACCGAAAACGTGCCGCAAAAGCCGGCATCGAAGCAGCCGCTTGCCGCGTTGCTGGGCGGCTTCGGCATGCCGCGCAAAACGACTTCTTCCTGAGTCTTTCTGGGCGCTGTCCGCCGTGCCCGATCTCGCGTATCCGGATGCGCGCGGCGCGCGGCCGGACAATCTGCAGGAAGCGCTGGAGTTTCACGTCGCGGTTCATCGTGCGGCGTTTCTCGATGCGGATATCTATCGATTGCTGGTTGAGGTCGCGTCGTTGCTCGAGCCGGCGTCCGAGCTGAATGACGAGGCGGTCGTCGACAAACGGCTTGCCGCCGAATTCGATTCGGCGCGTGACAGCCTGCGGGCATGAGTCCCCGATCAGGGTAGCGTCGCGCGAACGGCGCTGCTCGCGCCGGCTATCGAGCCTATTGCGCCTATTGCGCCTATTGCGCCTATTGCGTTGGCCGCGCCGATGGCCTGATGACCACCGTACAGGTCGTGCCAGCCGACAGCAGCACGCCATCGGGCACCGAGTCGATCTTGATGCGCACCGGCACGCGCTGCGCGAGCCGCACCCAGTTGAAGGTCGGATTCACGTCGGCGAGCAGGTTGCTGCCTTGCGGATTATCGCGGTCATAGATGCCACGCGAAATGCTCTCGACGTGCCCGTGCAGCATCCCGCCGCTCATCAAACGCATATCGGCCGCATCGCCGACCCGCACGCGCGGCATCTTGGTTTCTTCAAAGTAGCCGTTCACCCAGAACGAGTGGCTGTCGACGATCGCGAAGCGCGGCGAGCCCGCGATCGCATAGTCGCCGCGGAACACGTTCAGATTCGTCACGTAGCCGTCGACCGGCGACAGGACTTGCGTGCGCTCGAGATTGAGCTTTGCCGCATCGAGCGCGGCAATCGCCTGCTGATACTGCGCCTGCGCCGAATTGGCGGTATGCGCGGCGTTTTCGCGGGCTTCCTTCGACACGACGAGACTGTCCATGTCCGCGCGCCGCTTCGCGTCGTCGATGCGCATCGTCAGTTCGGCCTTGCGCGCGGCGACCGCGGCCTGCGCCTGCTCGACCGCGATCTGATAGTGCGACGGGTCGATCTGCATCAGCAGGTCGCCTTTCCTGACGAACTGGTTTTCGCGCACCGGCAGCTGGACGACAGCGCCCGATACGTCCGGCGCGATATTGATCACTTCGGCGCGCACGCGTCCGTCGCGGGTCCACGGTTCATACATGTAATGGAGCCACAGCGCGCGGCCGATCAGCACCGCGACGACGAAAATCGCCACGGTAGCGATGAAGCCCAGAATGTTACGGATGGTCATGATGACGGTCAGTAATCGAAACGATCAACGCGAATTTATCAACGCGAATTTATCAACGCGAATTTATCAACGCGAATTTATCAACGCGAATTTTTCAACGATAAACGGCCAGCCCGAGCGCGCCGCAAATAACGACCAGCAGGCTCGCGCGAAACAGCGACGGGTGCCAGACCACGCTGTATAGCCCGAAGTATGCGAGTACCCGATCGATCGCCCAGGTCACCACGGCACCGATAAAAAACAGCACGATGACGGCCGGCATATAGGCATCGAGGATGGCGATCTCACGAGGCATGGCGCGCTCCAGGTGGCGCAGTGCCCGCGCCGTTGCCGTGGTTGGCCAGCGTTGCGAGCGGCGATTGGGGGTCGAGCAGCGCACTGCGGATAAAGTGCGCGTGGCTCAGGATACGTTGCAGCCGATGGCGTTCGTCGCGTGGCGGCTCAAACGCCGCGAGCACCTGCTGGACCGCGGCGATCGCATCGTTGGTCGCGGCAAGTGCGATGTCGAGCCGCTTCGCGGTCGGCGTATCGAACAGCCGGCCGACGTCGTCACGCATCGCGCGCAACTTGACCCGCCACGGCATCGAGCGCGCATAGCGCGGGTCCGGCGGCAGCTCGTCGATTTCGCGGCGCAGGTCGGTAATCGCGTTGCCGACTTCGAGC
Organism: Paraburkholderia rhizosphaerae; assembly: GCF_004366595.1. Lineage (GTDB taxonomy): Bacteria > Pseudomonadota > Gammaproteobacteria > Burkholderiales > Burkholderiaceae > Paraburkholderia > Paraburkholderia rhizosphaerae. The sequence goes on along the minus strand of NZ_SORE01000026.1, from coordinate 68,215 downwards.
ACCGCGAACAACCAGCGCAACGTGTCGCGTTTCAGTTCGGGCTCGTCGGCGGCGAGCGCATTGATCTGGAACATCAGGTCGCGCGCGCCGCTCTCGAACCGCGTGCGCAGACCGTTCAAGCTGCCGCGGCAGCCGGCCACCACCTGACGGCGCAAATCGACCAGCAGCCGGTTGCGCAGCCACGGCGTCGACGGCGGCAACAGCACCGCGAACGCGACCGCGGTGACCAGCATCGACAGCACCAGGGCGAGCGCATCGTTCATGAACGTGATTGGCTCGTAGACCTCGAGGTTGTCCGGGCCTGCAAGAAAGCAGAAGAAGATGCAGTAGCCCATCCCGTAGCCCACCAGCTTCGGACGCGTCGTCATGAATACGCCGAACGCGAGAAATGGCGTAAGCGCCGCGCACAGCAGCCAGAAGCCGTCGATATGCGGATAGATGCCGAACGTGACGATCATCGCCATCAACGACGCGAGGGTGGTGCCGAGCCCCATCTGCCACGCCATGCGCGGCGGATTCGGCGACGATGACGCAAGCGCGCAGGTGGCGGCCGCGTTCAGCGTGAGCGTCGTGCCGCTCGGCCACGCGGTCGCGATCCAGAACGCGCCGAGCACGCACATCACGATCGCCGCGCGCATGCCGGAGATGCCGGCCGTGAGCGCATTCGTCTTCGGTTCGTAATGCTCGATCCAGCGCTCGCGCGCATGCATCGGCACGGCCAGCGACGCGTAGGTCGCCGTGTACGCGTGCAGATCTTCGACGAAGCGATAGAGGAGTTCGGACGCGGTATCGAAGTCGAGCATCGGCTCATCCGGATGCACCGCGAGTTCGGCGCGCGTCGCGCGGATGCGCTTCGGCAATGCCTCTTTGTACGCTTCGAGCTGTTCGGCCGCCGACGCCGCGTCAGCGGCGGTGCGCACCGGCTCGCCGGATCGGTGCCGCAACAGTGGCGCGATTTCGCGAAAATACGGTTCGAGCGCGTCGATGGTCGCCCACGCGCTCGCCATATGCAGACGGTTCATCAGCTGATGCAGCGCGTGAAACCGTGTCGATGCGGCCATGAATTCGCTGTTCAGCCGCGACAGCCGGCCGCTGCGCATCCGCGACTCGGGGCTTTCGAACACTGCCATGCTGCGCATCGCTTCAAGGCCGACGATATCGGCGATAAAACGCGCGTTGGTTTCCTCGATTTGCGCGCGCTCGATGCGGCCGTCGAGCACACTGCCGACATAGTCGACGAACGAGCTGAAGCGCGCGCGTACCGTCGTGCGCATCTGCTCGCCGGTATGCTGGGGGAACACGAGTGCGCTGACCGCGCCCGCGCAGACGATGCCGAGCAGCACTTCGGAGACGCGCGTGAGCGCGGACAGCAACGCGCCGTCCGGATGCTGTGAAGCGGGAATGCCGATCAGCGCGGCGGTGTAGCCGGCCAGCACGAAGCCGTACGAACGGAAGTTGCGGTTACGCGCGGCGCCCGCGGTGCAGATGCCGACCCACAGCGCGGTCGACACGATAAAGAGCACCGGTTGCTGCGGAAAGAGGCCAAGCAGCGCGAGCATCACGACGAGGCCGACCAGCGTGCCGCCGATCCGGTAAAAGCTCTTCGCGAACACCGCGCCGCTTTGCGGCTGCATCACGATGAACACGGTCGTCATCGCGGTGCGCGGCTGCGGCATCTCGAGCTTCATCGCGATGCCGATCGCGAGAAAGGCCGCGGCGAGCGCCTTGAAGATATACACCCATGTGCGGCCGTCGGTGTGCGCCCAGTCGGCAACGGCCGCATACAGCGACGGCAGCGACCACGCGGCGGGTTGAGCGGGAGAAGGCGTGTTCATGATGGGCGGCTCAGCGCGTGTTCGCGTTGGCCGCGTCGAGCGGCGCGGTGCGGGGCGCCGCCTTCCCCGCGATCGGTTGTGCCGACGCCGGCTGCGTATTCGCCGCTGCCGCTGCCGCTGCCGGTGCCGGTGCCGCTGCCGGTGCCGGTGCCGCTGCCGCTGCCGCTGCCGCTACCAGTGCGCTGACGCCTTTGGCCGCTTTAGCAGCCTTGCGGCGTTCGCTCGCGGGCCACGTGTCGGTTTCGTCGGGACCATCAGCGGGTTCCGACAGACCGCCGCCGAGCGCGGCCACCAGCGTCGCCCGCGCGCTCAGCCGATCGGCCTGCACGCGTGCGACGCCTTCCTGCGCGCGCAATTGTTGGGTCTGCGCGATCAGCACATTCACATAGTCGGTCAGGCCGCGCCGGTAGCCTTCACGTGCGAGCTGATAATTCTTCGTCGCGATATCGACGGCGCGCTGCGCTTCTTTCGCCTGCGTTTCGAGCGAACGGATCCGCACGACTTCGTCGGAGATCTGCTTGAGCGCGTTGACGATCGTCTGGTTGTATTGCTCGGCCGCTTCGTCGTACCCCGCGGACGCGACGCCAAGCTGCGCGCGCAGACGCCCGCCGTCGAGAATCGGCAGCGACGCCGCCGGTCCGACCGTCCACGAGCCGTTCTGCGCATGCAGAAACTGGAAGAACGGCCCCATCGCGGCAAACCCGCCGATCGACGCAAGCAGATCGATATTCGGATAGAAGTCCGCGTGCGCGACGTCGATGCCGCGCGCCTGCGCGGCGACGCTCCAGCGCGCCGCGACGATGTCGGGTCGATGGCCGATCAGTTCGGCGGGCAACGTCGACGGCAGGCCGGCCGGGCCAGCGAGCGACAGTTGCGGCCGCTTGATCGTATCGGCCGCGCCCGGGCCTTTGCCGGCAAGCGCGGCAAGCTGATTGCGCCCGAGCGCGATTTCCGCTTCGAGCGCGTCGATGCGCCGCTCGGACTCGGGCAGCGGCGTCTCGGCTTGCGCGACTTCGAGCTGGGTGCCGAGACCGCCTTGCAGCCGCCGGTTCGCGAGTGTCGCGACCTGTTGCTGTTGCGCGAGCGTGCTCTTCTCGATGTCGAGCAACGCATAATTCATCGACATGTCGATGTAGGTGCGCACGACGTTCACTTCGATTTCGAGTTGCGCCGCTCGCGCATCGGCGGCGCGCGCATGGGCGAGATCGAGCGCAGCTTCGGCTGCGTTTTTATCGCGGCCCCACAAGTCGAGGTGATACGACAGGCTGAGCGCCGCGGTGTTGTTCCAGGTGGTCTGGTTAGCGAGCGGCCCGGGACCGTAGTAGACGTTGTCCGGCCAGTGTTCGCCCTGAATCGACAGATTGCCTCTGACTTGCGGCGAAAGGTCGGCCGCGTTGACTGCGGCGAGCGCCTGCGCGTTGCGCACGCGCGCCTGCGCAACGGCGAGCGTCGGGTTGCCCGAGAGGGCGGCTGCTACCCAACTGTCCAGTTGGGGATCTTTATAGGCACGCCACCAGTCGACATCGGGCCATTTCGCATCGATATCCGCTGCGCGGATCGCAGCGCCCGCATCGAGCGACATCGGGTCGTTGCCATGCGCCTGCGGGGCGACGTTTCCAGGACTCGCGCAACCGGCAATTATTAGCGGGATCGCAAGAACCGCGAGTGCGGTGATCCCATTGCTCACCGGAAACTGCACGATTTCCTCCCTAATTGACTATGAAACGATGTGCGCCATTATATTTTTCAGCAGATTAATGAATAACCGGCAAAGATGAAAGGGATCTTTACGAAGGTTGCAATAATGTTCCTTTCGGTTTGTGCAACAATCGCCTGCAATGTAGTCAAGGATCGACATGGATACGCTCCAGAACATGCGCGTCTTTGCCCGCGTCGTCGAGGCGGGCAGTTTCACGGCTGCCGCGCAGCATCTCAATACCACCACCGCTTATGCATCGCGCGCCGTTTCGGACCTCGAAGGGCATTTGCGCACGCGTTTGCTGAACCGGACCACACGACGTATCGCGCTGACCGAAGCCGGTGAACGCTATTTGCAGCGCTGCGAGCAGATTCTCGCGTATGTGGACCAGGCCGAGGCAGAGGCGAGCGACGCGCATGCGCGTCCATCAGGCAAGCTGAAAGTACACGCGATGACAAGTTTCGGCCAGCACTACGTCGTACCGGCGGTCGGCGGCTACCAGCAGCTTTATCCGGATGTGCAGGTTGAGTTGACCCTTGCGCAGCGTATGCCCGATCTGCTCGACGAAGGCTACGACGTCGCGCTCGCGCTCGCCCAGGGTCTGCCCGATTCGGGGCTGGTGTCGCAACGGCTGGGCAGCGTGTTCAGCATCACGTGCGCCTCGCCTGCTTATCTGGAACGCAAGGGCTTGCCGCAGACGCCCGCGGATCTGCGCAATCACGTGTGCCTGCGCATGCTGACGCCGATGTTCCCCACCGACGAATGGACGTTCAACGGTCCGAACGGGCAGGAAACCATTGCGCTCGGCGCGGCGACGTTTCAGGTGAACGTCGCGGAGGCCAAGGCAGTGGCGGTGCGCGAAGGCATGGGCATCGGGCTGCTGCCGATCTACTCGGCGATCGCCGGATTGCGCAGCGGCGAACTCGTGTGGGTGCTGCCCGAGTACACCGCGCAGGAAATGAATCTGTATGCGATTTATGCGTCGCGCCAGTATCTGGACGCGAAGATCCGCACGTGGGTCGAATATCTGCGCGATGGGTTGCCCGCAACGCTGGCTAACGATCATGCGGAATTGCGCAAATTCGCACGCACTTGAAGTGGTGTCCGCAGTCGTGGTGCGTACGTGCGGTCACGAGCCGCCTTGAGCCGATGCGCTCACGTGTATCGCTCGGTTTTCACTCGGTTTTCAGCCCGTTTGCAGTCAGGTACGACGTTACAAATGACCGTTGCGTCGCAACACTTGCTTACTTCCCTCGCGTACCGGTTTTGCTAACGTGGAGTCCATGCCGCTGTGCTCGCGCGGTCCACGCGGCAAGTCTGCTACGCAACGCCACTCGTGCTGCGAGTGCTAAACAAGAGGGAAAGTATGGATACGCATCTGATGATCGGTGTCGCTGTCATTTTCGGATTGATCGCTGTGGCCGCGTCGCGTGACGTGTTGCGTCGTCTGCGGCAGCAGCCGCGGCTTGTACCAATCAAGTCGACCGCAATGAAGTCCGCGCGCAAGGATGATGCGAGCAGTCTTTGACTGTCTGATCCGCGCACCGCGCCCGATTTCCGATTTCCGATTCGCATGACGCAGCGCGCGTTCGACCAGGCGCTGCTGTGACTGTGCTCAGATGTCGACGACCTTGCTCCAGCTGAACTGCTCGTTTTCGAGCTTGCGTGTGCGCCAGTCGAAGTAGCCGCGCGGGTTGCACACGACGCGCGTGCCGTTTTCGACATAATCGAAGCCCGTATGCGTATGCCCGTGAATCCATAGCGCAACGGGGGCGCGTACCAACGCGGGCAGGTCGTTGACGAAACCCGCTGATACCAGGTCATTCGCATAGCGCTCGGCGAGGCTGCGCCGGTGCGGCGCATGATGCGTGACGACGATTGTCTTGCCCGCGAATGGCTGCGCGAGTTCGTGGGTCAGCCACGCAAGCGAGCGCGCATGCAGCGCGAGCGAATCGGCCGGCGTGAAATTGCGACGCGTGTTGTGTTCGGCCGCCGCCGATGTGTGCGACGTACTTGTCACGTTGGTCGCCGGGGCGCCCCAGGTCACCTGAATCAAGCCGCGGTAGTCGAGCATCGCGCGCTGCGCGGCTGCCATCGACGCGGCGCGCGCTTCCGGTTGCGCGCCGTACAACTCGAAATCGGTCCACAGCGTCGTGCCCAGCACGCGCCAGCGGTGTTGCGGATCGACGAGCACCGCGTTGTTCAGGAAGTGCACGTTGTCGACCGAATGCGCGGCATCGAGCATCGCCGATTCAAGCGCGCCGAATTCGCCGTCGTAGTACTCGTGATTGCCCGGCACATAGACGACCGGTACGGCGCCATCGAACGTTTCTGCGGCCCAGCGCAACCCTTGCGCATGATTGTGGATGTCCCCCGCGAGCACGACGAGGTCGGCGTCGGCGTGCGGAATCACGTCGGGCTCATCGCATTCGAGATGCAGGTCAGACAGCACGCGAATCTTCATCGTTACGGCTCCGCTGTGCCGCGCGCGGGCGGCGCGATGTCGGTTGATGCCGCGCAGTCGCGGCGCGAGTGATGCGTGTAGCGTAGCACCTTGATGCCGCCCGCAAGGGGGGCGTCGCGTCAGGCCGTTTTCTTTGCGCGCCGCGCGGCGCGTTTGAATGGCGCGACATACGCGAGCGCGCACACGAAGAACAGCAACGCGAGCAGCGCTTCGAGCCATGCGAGCGTCGCGCTCGGACCGCGATCGCTCATCCCGCGCACGATGCCCTCCATCAGGTACAGCAACACCAGCATCGATGCCCACTGCAGCGTATACAAATTGCGCCGCCACACGCCACGCAATGCAAGCAGAAGCGGCAGAGCCTTTAACACGAGCGCCGAACCGCCGGGGCGCAGCGGCGCGACGCGCCATTCCCACGCGACGCACAGGGCGATCAGCAGCACGAGGGCAGCCGTCGCGCCGTACGCGGCCCATCGCGGCGCGCGCCGGGCGCACGTCGCCGCTGATGCGCCAGTCGACGAAACAGCGGACACAGCAGCGGACACAGCGGCGGACACAGCGGCGGACGAGCCAGCGGCGGAACCAGACGAATCAGCGGACGAAGCAGCGGTCGCGGAAGTCGCCGGGGCATCGTTCACGCGAGCGTGCCGGGCAGGCGAATGCGGCGGGGTGTTTATCGTCATAGTGAGCCCTTGCGCATCGCGCGCGTCTACGGACGTTCGGTCATCGAAGCCGCGGTGCGTGCGATACGCGCGCCGAGTGCGATCGCCAGCGCCTTCTCATCGGCCGAAATGCCGTGCACCGCGGAATCCGCGCGCGCGTGGTGCGAAGCGCCGTACGGCGTGCCGCCGGTTTGCGTCGCGTTGAGCAGGCTTTCGGTGTACGGGATGCCGAGGATCAACATGCCGTGGTGCAGAAGCGGCAGCATCATCGACAGCAACGTGGTTTCCTGGCCGCCGTGCAGGCTGCCGGTCGACGTGAAAACACACGCCGGCTTGCCGGCGAGTGCGCCCGATAACCATTGCGGCGTGGTGCCGTCGAGGAAATATTTGAGCGGTGCAGCCATATTGCCAAAGCGGGTCGGCGAGCCGAGCGCGAGGCCAGCGCATTCTTCGAGGTCGCGCAATTCCGCGTACGGCGGTCCTTCGGACGGAATATCGGGCGCGCTCGCCTCGCATACGGTCGAGACCGGCGGCACGGTACGCACGCGTGCCTGAAGGCCCGGCACACTGTCGATGCCTTGCGCGATCGCGAGCGCGAGTTCGCGCGTCGCGCCGTGCCGGCTGTAGTAAAGCACGAGGATGTCTTTCATGGGCTCTTGATAGTGAACGGGTATTATAGGGGCTCGGTCCCGCGCTCAGGTCCCACACTCAGGCCGCAGATCAGACACGACAGCATCGCAGCATCACGGAGAGATCGATGAAGTGGAAGGAGCCCGGCTTGCGCTCGTGGGTGTTATCGCTGTTGTCCCGCATGCGTGTCGATTTCGACACACTCAAACGCCTCGCGCATTTCGCCGCGCAGCGCAGTAGTGAAGATCGCGTTGCGCAGGTCGCCGGCAGTCTTACGTTCACGACGATGCTCTCGCTCGTGCCGCTGGCAACCGTTGCGTTCGCACTCTTTACCGCATTTCCGATTTTTGCGTCATTTCAGATGTCGCTGCAGGGCTTTCTTGCCGATCATCTGATGCCCGTGCAGTTCAATAACCAGATATTCAAATACCTGAACCAGTTCGCGTCGAAGGCGAAGGGCCTGACGACGCTCGGCATGATCTTTCTGTTTCTGACGTCCGTGATGACGATGATGACGGTCGAATCCGCGTTCAACGTGATCTGGCGCGTGCGCAAGGCGCGGCCGTTTGCGCAGCGGGTGCTGGTTTACTGGGCGATTCTGACGCTCGGGCCGCTGCTGATCGGTGTGAGCCTGTCGATTTCGTCGTATCTCTTTACGCGCTCGATGGAGTACACGGCCACACAGCATATTCCGTCGATGATCGAATGGGCGCTGACGGGCGCCGCGCTGCCGCTGACGGTGCTCGCGTTCACGCTGATGTACGTGTTTGTGCCGAATTGCCGTGTCGCATGGCGCGACGCGGCCGTGGGCGGGCTGTGCGCGGCGGTTGCGTTCGAATTCGCGAAGCGCGGCTTCGGCTTCTACATTCGCCGCATACCGAGCTATACGGCGGTGTATGGCGCTTTCGCGGTGGTGCCGCTGTTCCTGATCTGGATGTATCTGAGCTGGTTCATCACGCTGGCAGGAGCGATGATCACGTCCGCGCTGCCGGCCATCCGCATCGGGCAGTTTCACCGCCCTTACTTTCCGGGCGGCGATCTGCTGTGTGCGCTCGAACTGCTCGCGATGCTCAGCGAAGCGCGCGACCTCGGCTCGCGCGGCTACACGGTGCCGGAACTGGCGCGGATGCTTCGCCGGGATATGGACACGACCGTGCGCCTGCTGCAGCAACTCGAAGCGATCGGCTGGATCGTGCCGATCGACGACAACGGTTTGCACCCCCACCACGTGCTGCTCGCGAATCCGAATCACATTACCGTGCGGCAGTTATACGATCTGCTCGTGATCGATCGCGATGAACTCGCGTATCAGGCGAAGCTCGATTCGACGCACGTGCATGGCGCGACGTTGCTGGCCGCGCTCGAAAACGACAGGCTGGATGTGACGCTAGCCGCGTTGATCGCGGCGCGTGCCGGCGAGCGGTCCGCGCAGCGCTCGGGCGATAACGCGCGCGATGCGTCGCCGATGCCGCATCGGATTGCGTAGCGGACGGCTACAGCGAGATCTTCCCGGCGCAGATGTCCTTGAACATCACCCAGTCGCCCATCAGGCTGTAGATCGGGTGGCGGAACGTGGCGGGACGGTTCTTTTCGAAGAAGAAGTGTCCGACCCATGCGAACCCGTACCCGCATAGGACAGCGACCGGCAGCCACAACCAGTCGGACGACGCGAGCGCCATCGCGACGCAGCCGATCACGCCAAGCGACCCGAGAAAGTGCAGGCGTCGCGAAGTCAGATTGCGATGCTCTTCCAGGTAGTACGGATAGAACTCGGCAAAGCTGGCGAAGTGCGGTTCTTCGTGCGTGGAGTGCGGGTCCATCATCAGCTCCCGTGCGTTGGCGCTTGCAGGTTGATTTCATTTTGCGTCGTCCCGCAGCGGGACGCAACCTGGCCGTTCGGCCAATGGTGCGCCGCCGCTCATGCAGGTAAGGTGTCGGCGGTGGAGTCGCGACAGCGACGGGTGAAGAACCTTGCGCGCCGCCTGTCGGGCGCTTGTCCGGCGCTTGAACGGTGGGCTACGACTGCGTCTGCGTCTGCGTCGGCACCGGCCGCTGTGCTGCGAACGTATAAAGCGCGTCGAGTGTTGCGTCCGGCTGCTCGGCCATCAGCGCGTGCCCAGCGTCGAGCGTGACGACGTCGAACTTCGCGTTCGACTGGCGGAACGCATCGGCGAGCGCGCGTGTCGCGCGCGGCGGCGTCATCACATCGCGCTTGCCGACAATCAGCCGTACCGGGCAGCGCACCTGCGCCGCGCGCTCGAGGCCGTCCGCATAGTCGTTGCATGCGCTGAAGTCGGTATGAAAGAGATGCGGCTCGCCCGTTGCGGCGACGCGCTCCATCAGGCGCTGGTTCATCCCCTGCAGCCAGAAACCGGGCGCGGGGCACGACGGCTTCGCGGCGAGCGTCGAATGCGACCACTGGTTGACCATCGCAATCGCTTCCGTTTCGCGCTCGCGCGCGGCGTCGAGCAGCGCGTCGGAAACGGTCATCGGCACGGCGGTCGCGACCAGCGCTATGTGCGTCGCGCGCGCCGGGTAGCGGGCGGCGAAATCGAGCGCGATCAGCGACCCCATGCTGTGTCCGGCGACGAACGCGCGAGCAATGCCGGTCGCATCCAGCAGTGCCGCGAGCCAGTCGGCCATCGCGTCGATGCGATGCAGCGCGGGGCCCGCGCTGCGGCTGTGCCCCGGCAGGTCGAGCGCCAGCACGCCGAAGCCGTGATGCGCGAAGTAGCGCGTCTGCAGCGCCCATACGCTATGGTCGTGCTCCGCGCCATGAATAAACACGGCGCTTGGCAGTGTGGGGTCGAACGGTTTGCCGCCCGTGTATGCATAGGCGGGCTGGCCGCGAACGTCGACGATCATTGCGGCTCCTTGCGCGTGATGTCGGCGCTAGCGGCAGGGTGAGGCTGCGCCGACGCGACCGCTTTAACGTCTTTTCGGCCACCGGCGGGCTGTTGCGCGGCTTTCAGTGCGCGCTTGAGATCGTCGATCAGGTCGTCCGGATCTTCGAGGCCAATTGAAAGGCGCACCGTGCCTTGCTCGATTCCGGCGGCAGCGAGCGCGGCGGCATCCATCCGGAAATGTGTCGTCGACGCGGGGTGGATCACCAGCGAGCGCGCATCGCCGACGTTCGCGAGATGCGAGAACAGCGCGAGCGCTTCGATAAAACGGCGACCGGCCGCACGATCGCCGTGCAGGTTGAAGCTGAACACCGCGCCCGCGCCGCGCGGCAGCAGCCGTTTGGCGAGCGCATGGTCCGGATGGGACGGCAGTTCAGGGTAGGCGACCGATTCGACTGCCGCATGCGCGGCGAGAAACTCGACCACTTTGCGGGTGTTCGCCACATGACGCTCCATGCGCAGCGGCAGGGTTTCAATGCCCTGCAGCAACTGCCACGCGGCCTGCGGATGCAGACACGCGCCGAAGTCGCGCAGTCCTTCGCGACGCGCACGCAGCAGGAAGGGCGCGACCGTGCTTTCTTCGGTGAACACCATTCCGTGAAAGCCCGCATACGGTTCGGTGAACTCCGGAAAGCGGCCCGATGCGGCAAAGTCGAACGTGCCGCCGTCGACCAGCACACCGCCGATCGTCGTACCGTGCCCGCCGAGAAATTTGGTCGCCGAGTGATAGACGAAGTCCGCGCCGTGCTCGAACGGCTTGAGCAGATACGGCGTCGTGAACGTCGAGTCGACCAGCAGCGGCACGCGGTGCTGATGCGCGATGTGTGCGATCGTCGCGATATCGAGCACATCGAGGCCCGGGTTGCCGAGCGTTTCGCCGAACAGGAGCCGCGTATTCGGCCGCAATGCGGCGCGCCAGGCATCGATGTCGCCGGGTCTGACGAACGTGGTCTCGATGCCGAAGCGCGGCAGCGTATAGCTGAGCAGATTGTGCGATCCGCCATACAGCGCGCTCGACGCGACGATATGCGAACCCGCGCCCATCAGCGTGGCGATCGCGAGATGCAGCGCGGCCTGGCCGCTGGCGGCGCCGATCGCGCCCGCGCCGTTCTCGAGTGCGGCCACGCGCTCCTCGAATACGGCGACGGTCGGGTTCGAGATGCGCGAGTACACATGACCGGCGCGTTCCATGTTGAACAGCGCGGCTGCATGATCGGTATCATGAAAAGCGAAGGACGTGGTCTGGTAGATCGGCGTTGCACGTGCGCCGGTAGCGGGGTCGGGTGCCGCGCCGGCATGCAGCGCGAGCGTATCGAAACGGTTGGCTGGCATCGGAACGGCTGGCCGTCAGGCCGCGCGAAGGTGGGAGTGAGGCCATCGTAACACCCGTGTGAACACACCGGACAACGGCGCGCGCGGCATACGGCTTGCCCGCGTGTGTTTGCTGGCGGCGGCTTTCCTTTTAGGGTCCTTTCCGATAGCATCAAAAATAATGCCATTCAAGCCTTCCCGCGCTTCATCAGGAGACGAATCATGCGAGTTAGCGATATCCTCAAAGTCAAGGGGAATACCCTTTTCACGGTCACCCCCGACACGCCCCTCAATGACGCAGTCAATGCGATGGCCGAACACGATATCGGCTCGCTGGTCGTGATGGAGTACGGCGATCTGGTCGGCATGCTGACCTTCCGCGAAATTATCCTGACGTTGTCCCGCAACGGCGGCAGCGTCGGCACCTCGACCATCCGCAAGATCATGGATGACCACCCGCTGACCTGCACGCCGGAAACGGATGTCAATGAAGTGCGGCGCATGATGCTCGAACATCATGTGCGCTATCTGCCCGTCATGGATAGCCGCGCGCTGATGGGCGTGATCTCGTTCTACGACGTCGCGAAGGCGGTGGTCGAAGAACAAGGCTTCGAGAACCGGATGCTCAAGGCCTATATTCGCGACTGGCCGGAAGAGCGGGAACAGGCGCAGTAAAGGGTCGTTTCAGCGGCCGGTCGCCCGACGCGCGAGCGCGTTTCACGTCACCGCGTCACCGGTTTGGTGTACGGTACGGGTTATCCCGATGTCGCGGCGATGCCGGTCGCTGGAGCGCTGGAGCGCCGGCCGGCTGATACAGATACATTGGAGCGCGCGCGAAAGCGTGCGCTTTTTTGTGTCCGCAGCCAGCGCCGGGCTGGTCGCGCCGGCTGCGTGAGCAGCCAGTCGTCCACCTTACATTGCACCTGCCGGCCTGACCCGCCAACCACCCGATGAGCGACCGACCGTTACCCGCCGCCCGCCGTGCCGCCCGCGCCGATGACGCGCACGCATCGCAGTTCCGCCTGCTGCGCGAGCGGCGCTTCGCGCCGTTTTTCTGGACACAGTTCCTCGGCGCGATGAACGACAACGTGTTCAAGATCGGCTTCACGTCGCTGGTCACCTATCAGGCCGCACGTTTTGCCGGCGTGCACGCGGACACGGCTGCGTTTCTGATTTCCGCGATCTTCATTCTGCCATTTGTGCTGTTTTCGGCCACGTCAGGCCAGATCGCGGACAAGTACGACAAGGCGATGCTGACCCGCTTCGTGAAGACCTTCGAGATCGGCGTGATGCTGGTCGGCGCGGCGGGCTTCTGGATGCATGGTGCACCGCTGCTGTACCTGTGCACGTTCATGATGGGCGTGCATTCGACGGTATTCGGCCCGGTCAAGTACGCCTATCTGCCGCAACATCTCGAGAAGCAGGAACTGGTCGGCGGCAACGGGCTCGTCGAAATGGGCACGTTCGTCGCAATTCTGCTCGGCACGATCGTCGGCGGCGCGGCGGCGGGTCTTGCATCGCACGGCGAGGCGATTCTCGCGGCCGGTTGTATCGCGATCGCGGTGATCGGACGTGTGGTGTCGGGGTTCGTACCCGCGTCGAGGCCCGCGCAGCCGTGCCTGCAGATCAACTGGAATCCGGTCAGCGAGACCTGGCGCAATCTGAAGCTCGCACGCGAGCAACGCACCGTATTTCTGAGCCTGCTCGGTATTTCCTGGCTGTGGTTTGTCGGCGCGACTTTTCTGTCGTCGTTTTTCCGATTCGCGAAGGAAGTGCTTTCCGCGAATCCGGATGTCGTGACCGTGCTGCTCGCGACGTTCTCGGTCGGCATCGGCATCGGTTCGCTGATGTGCGAGCGGCTCTCGAAGCGGCGCATCGAGGTCGGCCTCGTCCCGCTCGGCTCGATCGGCATCAGCGTGTTCGCGATCGATCTGTTCTTCGCGAGCCACGCGTTGCCGCGCGCGCAGCATTTGTTGTCGGTCGCCGAGTTTCTCGTGGTACCGGCGCACTGGCGCGTGCTTGCCGATCTGTTCCTGCTGGCGATGTTCGGCGGCTTTTACAGCGTGCCGCTGTATGCGCTGATTCAGGCGCGCAGCGTGCCGAGCCATCGCGCGCGCATCATCGCGGCGAACAATATCCTGAACTCGCTGTTCATGATCGTCTCCGCGCTAATGGCGGTCGCGCTGACGTCGGCTGGTGTCGGCATTCCGGGCCTCTTTCTGGTGACGGCGTTGCTCAACGTTGTCGTCGCGATCTATATCTACTCGCTCGTGCCGGAGTTTCTGCTGCGTTTTATCGCATGGCTGCTCGTGCATACGATCTACCGGATCCGCCTCGTGCACGCCGAGCGGATTCCCGAACAGGGCGCGGCGGTGCTGGTCTGCAATCACGTGAGCTATGTCGATGCGATCGTGATCATGGCCGAAAGCCCGCGGCCGATCCGCTTTGTGATGGACCATCGGATTTTTCGCACGCCGCTGATCGGCTGGCTGTTCCGCGACGCAAAGGCGATTCCGATCGCGCCCGCGCATGAGGATGCCGCGCTGCTCGAACGCGCCTATGACGCTTGCGCGCAGGCGCTCGCGGATGGGGAACTGGTTTGCATCTTTCCCGAAGGGAAGCTAACCCGAACCGGCGACATCAGTCCGTTCCGCCATGGAGTCACCGAGATATTGCGCCGCGCGCCGGCGCCGGTGGTGCCGATGGCGCTGCGCGGGCTGTGGGGCAGCGTATTTTCGCGCGACAGCGGCACGCATTGGCCGCGGCCGGTGCACAAGGGGGTGATGAGCCGGCTCACGCTGGCGGTCGGAGAACCGCTCGATCCGGCGCAGGTGACGCCGGAAGGCTTGCAGCAGATCGTGACGGAATTGCGCGGCGCGCGGAAGTAGCGGCGCGAGCGGGGGGAAGGGGAGCGGCGCAAGCAGGCGGCGCAAGTACGTGGCGTTGACCCGTGCGCGCGCTACCAGGCGGACGGTACAAGCAAGCCTTGCAAACAAACACACGGGCCGCGCAGGCGAGGCCGTCGGCGCCTTGGACACCGTTCCGCCGCCCGCCCCGTCAGGCTCACTGATCCCGGGGCTGGCATAATAACGGTTTCCCGCTTTACATTGGACGACGCTCATGTCCGGCAACACCCTCGGTACGCTTTTCACCGTCACCACCTTCGGCGAATCGCACGGTCCCGCAATCGGATGTGTGATTGACGGTTGTCCTCCAGGCATGGCGCTCGTCGAAGCCGATATCCAGATCGAACTCGATCGCCGCAAGCCGGGTACGTCGCGCCATGTCACGCAGCGCCAGGAAGAAGACAAGGTCGAGATCCTGTCAGGCGTATTCGAAGGACACACCACCGGCGCGCCAATCGCGCTGCTGATTCGCAACACCGATCAGCGCAGCAAGGACTACGGCAACATCGCCGAAACCTTCCGCCCGGGCCACGCCGACTACACGTACTGGCAGAAATACGGCATCCGCGACTATCGCGGCGGCGGCCGTTCATCGGCGCGTCTGACCGCGCCGACCGTGGCAGCCGGCGCGGTCGCGAAGAAATGGCTGCGCGAGCATCTGGGCACGGAGATTCGCGGCTATATGGCCGCGCTTGGTGAAATCGACGTGCCGTTCGTCGACTGGGCGCAGGTGCGCGAGAACCCCTTCTTCGCGCCGAATGCGGACATCGTGCCGCAGCTTGAAGCGTATATGGACGCGCTGCGTAAGGAAGGCGATTCGATCGGCGCGCGGATCAACGTGGTCGCGACCGGTGTGCCGGTCGGGCTCGGCGAACCGCTGTTCGACCGGCTCGACGCCGATATCGCGCACGCGATGATGGGCATCAATGCGGTGAAGGGCGTCGAGATCGGCGCAGGCTTTGCCAGCGTCGCGCAACGCGGCTCGGTGCATGGCGACGAACTGACGCCCGAAGGTTTTGTCGGCAACCATGCGGGCGGCGTGCTTGGCGGCATTTCCACCGGACAGGACGTTACCGTATCGCTCGCGATCAAGCCGACGTCGAGCATTCGCACGCCGCGCCGGTCGATCGACAAGGCCGGGCAACCGGCGGTCGTCGAAACGTTTGGGCGGCACGACCCGTGCGTCGGCATTCGCGCGACGCCGATCGCGGAGGCGATGCTCGCGCTGGTGCTGATCGATCACGCGCTGCGGCATCGCGCGCAATGCGGCGACGTGGTCGTCGCGACGCCGAAGATCGCGGCGAGCGCGCCGTAATCGCATCGAAGCGCGCGCGATAGGGCGTTGGCCGGATCGGCGTGACGAGCGCCGTTTGATCCGAAGCGCGGCCCAGCGATGGGCCGGCTCCGTGAGCAGCCAGACCTACGCGCGACGCCGCACCGATTCTCTGTCCGTGGAGCACGCCAATGACAGACTCCACCTATCCGAGCGCCGAGGGTTTGGCGCAACTACACGCGCGCGCGCAGGCGCCGACCGCGGTGGCCGCCGACTGGCTTGCGTATGGCAAAGCGCTGCTCGCGCAAGCCGGCCGCGATACACCCAATGGGCACACCATGCGCGACACGCCGTGTTTGCGTGACGCGTTGAGCGCGCTCGTGCGCGCCTGGCGCCTCGATGCTTCAAGCGATCCCGCGTTATTGCCGACAATCGCGCAGACCGCGTTTATCGTGCGCGACTGGCCGCTCGTTGAATCGGCAACGGAACTGCTGCTTGCGCGCGATCCCGCCGACGCGAACGCGCTGGTCTGGCGCGCGGCCGCTGTTCAGCAACGTGACGATTTCGACGAGTCGCAGCGCTTGCTGCTCGAAGCCGCGCGCGTGGCGCCGAACAATCCCGTGGTGCTGCACAAGCTTGCGTTGTGCATCAAGGAGCAGGCGCGCTTTGCGCAAGCCGAAGCGTTATTGCGCCGCGTGCTCGAACTGTCGCCTGACAGCCCGCACGCGTTGTTCGACCTCGCGGAACTCGAGATCCGTGCGGGCCGCTTCGCGCAAGGATGGCCGCACTACGAAGCGCGCGTCGCGTTCGACGACGGAACCGACAATGCACAACAAGCGCTTGCGGCGATCAGTCCGCATTGGCACGGCGAGTCGCTCGCGGGCAAGACGCTCGTCGTGTATGGCGAACAGGGGCATGGCGACTGCCTGTGGGCAGTTCGCTTTCTGCCGCGCATTGCACAACGCGCGCGCGAACAGGGCGGTCGCGTGATCTTCGGCCACGATGGTCCGCTGCGCTCGCTGTTCGAGCGGATGCTGCCCGCGGATGTCACGCTCGAAACCAGTCTCGATACGCATCCCGACTTCCACTGCGGCCTGATGAGCTTGCCGCTGCATCTCGGCATACACGACGCAAGCGGTTGGGCGCAACCGTATCTGAGCGCGGAGCCAGCACGCATCGATGCATGGCGCGAGTATGTCGTTGCAGCCGCAACGAACGGGCAACGACGCGTCGGACTCGTCTGGAACGGCAACCCCGCGCATATCCGCGATACACGCCGGTCGGTACCCGTCGAACAACTCGAGCCTTTGCTCTTGGTACCTGGCATCACGTGGTTCGCGCTGTCGCCAGGCCGCGCGGCGACGGTTGCGCAATGGCGCGCGCACGGGATCGACATCGTCGATCCGACCGCGCGCTTTGCCGCCGGCTTCGACGATGTCGCCGCGTTGCTGATGCACCTCGACCTGGTCGTGACGATCGACAGCGGCCCCGCGCATCTGGCCGGCGCGCTCGGCGTGCCGACCTGCCTGATGATCGATCGCGTGTCCGCGTGGTTTTGGGGCGAGGAAACGCAAACCACGCCGTGGTATCGCTCGATCGAGCTGGTACGGCAGCCCTCGGTTGGCGCATGGGCGCCGGTCATCGAGCAAGTGAAAGCGAGAGTCGAAGCGTTAGCCGCAACGCGTGGTGAATAGCACGGGGCCCCGCACGAATCGCGAGGCGCTGCTGCAAAACGAAAGCGCCGCTTGAAGCGGCGCTTTCTGTTTAATCGGATGCGCACGCGATGTTGCTGATAAGTCGCGCGCTCACTGCATCACATATTCGGATAATTCGGTCCGCCACCGCCCTCCGGCGTGACCCACACGATATTCTGCGTCGGATCCTTGATATCGCATGTCTTGCAGTGCACGCAGTTCTGCGCGTTGATCACGAGATGCTCGTTGCCGTCGTCGCCTTTGACGAATTCATACACCGCAGCCGGGCAGTAGCGGCTTTCCGGTCCGGCGTAGGTTCTGAAGTTGACGTTGACGGGCACCGATGCGTCTTTCAGCGTCAGGTGCGCCGGCTGGTTTTCCTCGTGATTCGTGTTCGAGATGAACACCGACGACAGGCGGTCGAACGTCAGCTTGCCATCCGGCTTCGGGTAGTGGATCGGCTTGCATTCGGCCGCGGGCTTCAGCATCTCGTGGTCCCAATGCTGATGATGCAGCGTCCACGGCACATTGCCGCCGAATACCTTCTGCTCGATGCCGACCATCAGCGTGCCGAGATAAAGACCTTTGCTCATCCACTGCTTGAAATTGCGCGCGCGATGCAGTTCGCCATGCAGCCACGATTGCTTGAACGCGTCCGGATACGCGCTGAGTTCGTCGCCCTGACGGCCAGTTTGCAGTGCGTCGAATGCGGCTTGTGCGGCCAGCATCCCGGACTTGATCGCCGCATGACTGCCCTTGATGCGTGACGCGTTCAGGAAGCCCGCGTCGTCGCCGACCAGCGCGCCGCCCGGGAAGACCAGCTTCGGCAGCGATAGCAGCCCGCCTGCGGTGATCGCACGCGCGCCGTACGACACGCGCTTGCCGCCGTCGAGAAACGCGCGGATCGACGGATGCGTCTTGTAGCGCTGGAACTCTTCGAACGGCGACAGATAGGGATTCGTATACCCAAGCCCGACGACGAAGCCCACCATCACCTGGTTATTGTCGATGTGATAGAGGAACGAGCCGCCGTAGGTCTGCGGGTCGAGCGGCCAGCCGGCGGTGTGGATCACAAGGCCGGGCTTATGCTTCGCCGGGTCGATTTCCCACAGTTCCTTGATGCCGATGCCGTAGACCTGCGGATCGGCGCCGTCACGCAGCTTGAACCTGTCCTGCAGCTGCCGGCCGAGGTGCCCGCGCGCGCCCTCGCAGAAGAGCGTGTATTTTGCGTGCAATTCCATGCCGAGCTGGAAGCTGTCGGTCGGCTGACCGTCCTTGCCGACGCCCATATTGCCGGTCACGACACCCTTGACGGAGCCGTCGTCGCCATACAGCACCTCGGCGGCCGGGAAGCCTGGAAAGATTTCGACGCCCAGCGCTTCGGCCTGCTGCCCAAGCCAGCGCGTGACGTTGGCAAGGCTGATCACATAATTGCCATGATTCTTGAAGCTGTCGGGCAGCGCCCAGTTCGGCACCGCGGTCGCGCCCGTTTCGGACAGGAACAGGAACCGGTCTTCGCTCACTTCGACGGTGAGCGGCGCGCCTTTTTCCTTCCAGTCCGGAATGAGTTCGTTGAGCGCGCGCGGGTCCATCACCGCGCCCGACAGGATGTGAGCCCCGATCTCCGATCCCTTTTCGAGCACGCAGACGCCCAGTTCCACGCCTTTTTCCTGCGCAAGCTGCTTCAGGCGGATCGCCGCGGCAAGCCCGGCCGGCCCGCCGCCGACGATCACCACGTCGTATTCCATCGACTCGCGTGGGCCGTACTGCTCGATGAGACTTGCGGGGGTCATTGAAACTCCTCTTGCCGTTAGAATGCTTTTTTCGGGATCGTATTGTGGGCGAACGGTCCCGGCGCTGCAACCGGATGCGCAGTCATTAGGACGATCGTACTATTATTCGGCCTCGGGCTCGACAGTGTATGCCGACACGCCACGCAGCGAGCCGACGCGTGGTTCGCACTGTTCACGCGCCAGTGTGCGGCGCCCGGGCCGCTTCAACGAAACAAGGAAAACCACGATGGGCCGTTCGATCAATCTGGAAGGCAAGGTCGCGCTGATTACCGGCGCGTCCACGGGTCTTGGCAAGCGGTTCGCACAAGTGTTGTCGCAGGCTGGCGCGAAGGTCGTGCTGGCGAGCCGCCGCGTCGAGCGTCTGAAGGAATTGCGCGCGGAAATCGAGGCGTCCGGCGGCGCCGCGCATGTCGTGTCGCTCGATGTGACCGACTATCAGAGCATCAAGGCCGCGGTCGCGCATGCGGAAACCGAGGCCGGTACGATCGACATTCTCGTCAATAACTCCGGCGTGTCGACCACGCAGCGTCTGGCGGAAGTGACGCCGGCCGACTTCGAATACGTGTTCGATACGAATACGCGCGGTGCGTTTTTCGTTGCGCAGGAAGTCGCCAAGCGCATGATCATGCGCGGGGCGGGCAGTGGCGGCAAGCCGCCGTACCGGATCATCAATATCGCGTCGATGGCGGGGCTGCGCGTGCTGCCGCAAATCGGCCTGTACGCGATGAGCAAGGCGGCCGTGGTTCATATGACGAAGGCGATGGCGCAGGAGTGGGGCCGACACGGTATCAACGTGAACGCGATCTGCCCCGGCTATATCGAAACCGAGATGAACCACCATCACTGGTCGACCGACCAGGGCCAGAAGCTGATCTCGATGCTGCCGCGCCACCGCGTCGGCAAGCCGGAAGACCTCGACGGCCTGTTGCTGCTGCTGGCCGCCGACGAATCTCAATTCATCAACGGCTCGATCATCGCCGCCGACGACGGGTTCGGCCTTTCATAAGTCTTTTCGTTTCGGCGCCGCCGCGCGCCTGACGTCACCGCGATCATCGAATGATGGCGGTGACGTCTGCTTTACCGCATTTCCCTGGAAGAACTTGATGAGCGATTACCACGCAGTATTCGAAATGTCGCTGCCGATCCGTTGGGGCGACATGGATGCGTTCGGCCATGTGAACAACACGGTTTATTTCCGCTACATGGAGCAGGTGCGGATTTCCTGGTTCGAGCAACTGGGTCTGGGGCAGCCTGTTGACGGTGAAGGGCCGGTTATCGTCAATGCGTCGATGGAGTTTCTGAAACAGCTGCAATACCCGGGCGACGTGATCGGCAAGATGTCGGTTGGGACGCCGGGCCGCAGCAGCTTCGATACGGGCTTCGTGCTGACGCGCGCCGACGATCCTCACACCGTCTATGCGCGCGGCAATGCGCGCTGCGTGTGGGTCGACTACAAGGCGGGCAAGTCGGTGCCGATGCCTGACTCGCTGCGCACGGCGATTGCGAATGCGTCGGTTGAGAAAGCGGCTGCTTGAGCCGGTCCATGCGCGGCGCCATTCGTGGATTCATACGCGGGTCCACGAACGCGTCGATCGCCAACGCCACACGCGACGAATTCATCGTCGCTGTCCCGCCTCATTGGCCTAACAGCCTTTGCAACAGCTCGGTCGCGTTGCAGGTATCGTATTTGCGCATCAGCCGCGCGCGGTACACGTCGACCGTGCGCGAACTGATGTCGAGTATCCGGCCGATCTGCTTGCTGGTCTTGCCGGTGACGAGCTGTGCGGCAATCTCCCGCTCGCGTGGCGTCAGTTCGACCGCGACGCGCCGTGTCGCGCTCAGATCCTCGAAGGTCCAGATGCCCGCCGCATGCGGATCGGTGCGCTCGAGCGAGCGGCCCGTCACGTGGCACCAGAATAGTTCGCCGTTCGCGCGTTTCATGATGCGGTCGTCCGCATAGCTGCCCTGCGCGGTCATGATCGGCGGAATGCGCGCGCCAATCCGCTCGAACTCGTCGGCGGACGGATACAGCACCTGAAACGACTGGCCAAGCAGCGCCTCGCGCGTGCAACCGAAGATCGACGCGACTTCGTCGTTGCAGTCTTCGATGTTTCGGGCGCGCGAAAGGACAAGGCCGATCGGCGCGAGATGGAAGGCGGTCTGGTAGTCGAGGGGCATGAATGCGGTGCGAATACTTATGTATTTTTGCGTATTGTGCCGCACCGGGCGCGCGTCGTACCCTTTCTGCATCACAACGCAAGTCACAGCAGCATGCGACCGGTCATGCGGTTCGTCGTTATTCCGCTTGCCGTCCGCTTGTCGTCTGCGTGTTATCCGCTTG
The DNA here is from genome assembly GCF_004366595.1 of Paraburkholderia rhizosphaerae. Taxonomy (GTDB): domain Bacteria; phylum Pseudomonadota; class Gammaproteobacteria; order Burkholderiales; family Burkholderiaceae; genus Paraburkholderia; species Paraburkholderia rhizosphaerae. The sequence goes on along the minus strand of NZ_SORE01000026.1, from coordinate 46,704 downwards.
TCAGGACCGCGGTTTGGCAACGGCCGCGCGCGGATGCACGGGCGGTTTGCACTCCACCTGCTGCCAGTGACTAGAATGACGGTTCGGGCACTGCCCGATGCACGTCGATGGATTCGCATCCGGTGCGCGCATCACGCCTCGCATCGGATCGACTCTGGGTTTCCATTCAAGGAAGGGACATATTGATGAACAAGGTCTATCCGAGCGCCGCCGAAGCGCTCAAGGACATCGTCAAGGACGGGCAGACGTTTGCCGTCGGCGGTTTCGGCCTATGCGGCATTCCTGAAGCACTGATCGCCGCGCTGCGTGACTCGGGCGTGAAGGGCATTACGTGCATCAGCAACAACGCGGGCGTCGACGGCTTCGGGCTCGGCCTGCTGCTTGAAACGCGTCAGATCAAGAAAATGATCTCGTCGTACGTCGGCGAGAACAAGGAGTTCGAGCGCCAGTATCTGGCCGGCGAACTCGAACTGGAATTCACGCCGCAAGGCACGCTCGCCGAGAAGCTGCGCGCGGGCGGCTCGGGTATTCCGGCGTTCTTCACGAACACCGGTTTCGGCACGCTTATCGCGGAAGGCAAGGAAACGCGCCAGTTCGGCGAGAACCACTATGTGCTCGAACATTCGCTGACCGCCGACGTCGGACTCGTCAAGGCGTGGAAGGCGGACAAGTCGGGCAATCTGATCTATCGCCGCACCGCGCGCAACTTCAATCCGATGTGCGCGATGGCGGGTCGCGTCACGGTGGCGGAAGTGGAAGAAATCGTTGAAGTCGGCCAGCTCGATCCGGACGCGATTCATACGCCGGGCATCTTCGTGCAGCGGCTCGTGCTCAATGCGCATCCGGAAAAGCGTATCGAACAACGTGTGACCCGCGCGAAAGGAGAGTGACCATGGCCTGGAATCGTGACGAAATGGCCGCGCGTGCGGCGAAAGAATTGCAGGACGGCTTTTATGTGAACCTCGGCATCGGCTTGCCGACGCTGGTCGCGAATCATGTGCCGAAGGGTGTCGAAGTGTGGCTGCAATCGGAGAACGGTCTGCTCGGCATCGGCCCGTTTCCGACTGAAGACGAAATCGATGCGGACATGATCAACGCCGGCAAGCAGACGGTCACCACGCTGCCCGGTTCGTCGATCTTCTCGTCGGCGGACTCGTTCGCGATGATCCGCGGCGGCCACATCAATCTCGCGATCCTCGGGGCGATGCAGGTCAGCAAGACCGGCGACCTCGCGAACTGGATGATCCCGGGCAAGATGATCAAGGGCATGGGCGGCGCGATGGATCTGGTCGCGGGCGTCAAGCGCGTGATCGTGCTGATGGAGCATGTCGCGAAGGGTGATCAACACAAGATTCTCGACGCGTGCACGTTGCCGCTGACCGGCGTCGGCGTGATCGACCGGATCATTACCGATCTCGGCGTGATCGATGTGACCGACAAGGGCCTGAAACTGGTTGAGCTCGCGCCCGGCGTGTCGGTCGATGAGATCAAGGCGAAGACCGGCGCGCCGCTCGATGTGAGCGCGGTGCACTGAGCGGTTCGATCGCAGTGAGATGCGACAGCGGGCGTGGCGAAAGTCACGCCCGCTGTGTTTTTTTAGCGCTATCGCGGCGTCGCGCGCGGCCTGCATCGCGTCACGTCGTGGCGTTGAAAATCAGGCAGCTACAATCGACGGCATGGCGATTGCGCTAAGACCTCGCATTTTTGGCTCCGCGCGCGTCTACTGCCGCGCTCTGACCGCTGTTTTGACTCTGCGTGTCGTTATCCGACAGTTCCGACTTCGTTTCGTCCGCACAGGAGGGCATCACGATGACCGACGTGTCCGCTTCCACCACCCGCACCGACCTCGATACCGCTTGCGTTCACCGCATGCCGCGACAGCGCTACGTGCAGTGTCTGAGCCCCGCTGGCCTGCATCGCGTCGCATACACGGAGTGGGGCGATCCGCACAACCCGCGCGTGCTCGTCTGTGTGCATGGCCTTACGCGCAGTGGCCGCGATTTCGACCGCTTTGCCGCAACGATGGCGGCGACGCATCGAGTCGTGTGTCCTGACGTGGTCGGCCGCGGCTTGTCGTCATGGCTCGCCGACCCCAACTTCTACGGCGTGCCGCAGTACGTCGCGGACATGGTGACGCTGGTCGCGCGGCTTGAAGTGGAGACGGTCGACTGGTTCGGCACGTCGATGGGCGGGTTGATCGGCATCGGGCTGGCGGGACTGAAGGGGTCGCCGGTGCACCGGATGTTGATCAACGACGTCGGTCCGCATATCGAACCGGACGCGCTGAAACGGATCGGCGCCTATCTCGGCCAGCCCGCACGCTTCAATACGTTGCAGCAGGGTATCGAGCACGCGGCGTTGCTGGCCGAATCGTTCGGACCGCTGACGCCCGATGAATGGCGTGAGATCAACACGCCGCTATTGCACGAGCGCGACGGCGCCTGGCAATTCCGCTACGACCCACGTATCGCGCAACCGTTTACGGCCGTCACGCCCGAGATGTCCGCGCTCGGCGAAGCGGCACTGTGGAAAGCGTTCGCGGCGATCGAGGGGCCGGTGCTGGTCGTGCGCGGCGCGCAATCGGACCTGCTGTCGCGCGAGACGGTCAAGCAGATGATCGAGCGGGGGCGCAACGTATCGAGCGTCGAAATTGCGGGCGTGGGACACGCACCGGCGTTTCTCGCCGCCGATCAGATTGCGCTCGCGCAGCGCTTCTTCATCGGCGAATCCGTTGACGCGTCATAATAGAGGGTCGTGCCGCCGGCGCGTGTCCGCGTTGCCGGCCTTGCGCACTCAACCGCAACCTGAACTGCACAACCATTCAACCAACAGGGACTTTCATGGCAGTCATTCGTCACCACATCGGCAAGCGTCTTTCGGAAATCGCCGTGCACAACGGAACCGTGTACCTGGCCGGCCAGATCGCCGAAAACACCGATCAGGATATCGGCGGCCAGACGCGCGAAGTGCTCGCGCATGTCGACCGTCTGCTTGCCGAGGCGAACAGCGACAAATCGCATCTGCTGTCGGTGCAGATTTTTATCGCCGACATGAATCATTTCGCCGGCATGAACGCGGTGTGGGACGAATGGGTCGCGCAGGGCGCGACGCCGCCGCGCGCGACCGTTGAAGCGAAGCTCGCGAACCCGAAGTGCCTCGTCGAAGTTGTCGTGGTGGCCGCGCAGCGCAGCTGATGTCCTTTCGTTGCACCGCGGTCGCTGTAACTGTAACTGTTGTAGTTGTTTGACCGCCCGCTCGCCCGCGGTCCATATGCCGCGGGCCGCTGCATCATGAATACCGAGACCCCAACCGCCGCTGCCGCCTCCCTGCCATCGTTCGATGACGCGCTTGCGTTCGTGCGCGAGCGTGCGGGCGATGCACGGCTGTCGTCGGGCGAGTCGGTCGCCGACCATGCAGCGGGTACCGCGTCGATCATGTGCACGCTCAACGTCGATCCGCCGGCGGTGCTGGCGGCCGCGTTATTCGACTTGACGCCGTATCTGGAAGACCCGGAGAAAGTGATCGCCGGGAGGTTCGGCGACGAAGTCGCGCAGATCGTCGCCGACGTGCGCAAGCTGCTGCGCCTCGGTACGGTCAGCCTGCGCGCTGCCGCGCAAAGCGCGCTGCCCGATGCCGGCGGGCGCGACGCGCAGGCGGCGCGTCGTGCGCAGGTCGAAGCGTTGCGCAAGATGCTGCTGGCGTTCGCGCAGGATATTCGCGTCGTGTTGATCCGCCTCGCGTCGCGTCTGCAGTCGTTGCGTTACTACGCGGCGGCGAAGCTGGCGCCGCCGCCGGACGTCGCGCGCGAGACGCTCGACGTCTACGCGCCGCTCGCGAACCGGCTCGGTATCTGGCAATTGAAGTGGGAGCTTGAAGATCTCGCGTTTCGCTTCGAGGAGCCGGCCACCTACAAACGGATCGCGAAGCTGCTCGATGAAAAGCGGGTCGAACGCGAGACGTACATTTCCGAAGCGATCGCGCGACTGGAGAGCGAGCTTGCGGCCGCGCATATTCGCGCCGAAGTCAGCGGACGGCCAAAACACATCTATAGCATCTGGCGCAAGATGCGCGGCAAGGACCTCGACTTCTCCGAGCTCTACGACGTGCGCGCATTTCGCGTGATCGTGCCGGACATCAAGGACTGCTACACCGTGCTCGGTATCGTGCACAACTTGTGGCAACCGGTGCCGAGGGAATTCGACGACTATATTTCGCGGCCCAAGCCGAACGGCTACAGGTCGTTGCATACCGTCGTGATCGGCGACGACGGCCGCGCATTCGAAGTGCAGATTCGCACGCAGGAGATGCATCAGTTCGCCGAATACGGCGTTGCCGCGCACTGGCGCTACAAGGAAGCGGGCACGCGCGGTTACGGCGGACAGTTCAGCTCGAGCGGATCGTATGACGAGAAGATCGCATGGTTGCGCCAGTTGCTCGCGTGGAAGGACGATGTGTCGGAGCGCGAAGACGAGCGCGATCGCGACGGCGAGCCGGCGGTGGACAACGGTGGCGACGCGGCGCGCGGCGACGCGGACCCGTCGCGCCAACCATGGCGCCATCTGCGCGATGCGACGCTCGATGACGATCACATCTATACGCTCACGCCGCAGGCACGTGTGATTCCGCTGCCGCATGGTTCGACGCCGCTCGATTTCGCGTATCACCTGCATAGCGAGCTTGGGCACCGCTGCCGCGGCGCGCGGGTCGACGGTGCGATGGTGCCGCTCAACACGCCGTTGCAGAACGGGCAGACGGTCGAAATCGTCACGGTGAAGGAGGGCGGTCCTTCGCGCGACTGGCTCAATCCGCAACTGGGTTATCTGAGCAGCAGCCGGGCGCGGCAAAAAGTGCGTGCGTGGTTTAACGCGGTCGATTCCGCGGAGAACGTCGCGAACGGCCGCGCGCTGGTGGAAAAGACATTGCAGCGCGAAGGCAAGACATCGGTCAGTCTCGACCAGCTTGCCGCGAAGCTCGGCTTCAAGGCGCCGGAAGATCTGTATGCGGTGGTCGGCAAGGAAGAGTTCAGTTTGCGCCTGATCGAGCAGGCGTTGCACGATGCGCCGCCGGCCGAACCCGAAGTCGAAGCGCCCGAGCAGTTCGAAAAGCGCAGCAGCGGCGCGAGTGTCGCGCACGGCGCGTCGACCGGCGTGCTGGTGGTCGGCGTCGATGCGTTGCTCACGCAGCTCGCGCGGTGCTGCCGGCCGGCGCCGCCGGATGACATTGCTGGCTTCGTCACGCGCGGCAAGGGCATGTCGATCCACCGCAGCGATTGCCCGACCTTTCTGCGGATGGCCACGCGTGCGCCGGAGCGCGTGTTGCAGACCACGTGGTCCGCGGAGGTGATGAACGGACGCGGGCACTCGGTGTATCCGGTCGATCTCGCAATCGAGGCGACGGATCGGCAGGGGCTGCTGCGCGACATCTCCGAAGTGTTCGCGCGCGAGAAGATGAACGTGATCGGCGTGAAGACGCAATCGCGGCGTAACGCGGCTTATATGCTGTTCACCGTCGAGGTGTCGAGTGCATCGCAGATTCAGCGCGCGTGCAGTCTGCTTGGTGAAGTGACGGGTGTCGTGCGTGCGGCGCGCAAGGCTTGATCGGGTCGAGCGGACATGCTTCGGGGTTCAGCACACGGCGATTTCGTACCGCCATTTCCTCTGCCATTCCGGCCACCTTCTACACGCCGCTGGCGCGCGCAAAAATGACCGGCATTTTTAAAGTCGACGCATAAAAATACTTGCCAACACTCTGAGTGCTCCATATAATCTCGTTTCTTCAGGCTCGTAGCTCAGCTGGTTAGAGCACCACCTTGACATGGTGGGGGTCGTTGGTTCGAGTCCAATCGAGCCTACCAACGAAAATCGAAGCATCGGTGAATTGCAGTGCGGTTATGCAGTCATCGGTGTTTCACCAATCCGCAAGAGTCTGGCATCCGCCAGAATGACGAACATGGTTATGACACCGCGAACGTTGACCGAAACCACTTCGGAGCGACGCTAGTCGAGGACCCTGTTCGCCTTTATCGCCCTTGCGATTTGCTGAAAAGTGAATGCGGCCCCTCGATAGCGGGGCCGCATTTTTTTTGCCTTTGGTTTTTGTCGTTTTTGTCGCGAATCGTTTTTAAACGGATTGTCTCAGCCGCCGCCGGCCGGTCGGCATCACGGAGAACACAATGGTTTCGATACGTCTGCCCGATGGTTCTGTTCGACAGTACGATCACCCCGTGACGGTCGCCGAAGTCGCGGCGTCGATCGGCCCGGGTCTCGCGAAGGCGGCGCTCGGCGGCAAGCTCGACGGTGAGCTCGTCGATACGTCCGCGCTGATCGATCACGACGCGTCTTTGGCCATCATCACGGACAAAGACGCGGACGGCCTCGACATCATTCGCCACTCGACGGCGCACCTGCTCGCGTACGCGGTTAAAGACCTGTTCCCCGAAGCACAGGTGACGATCGGTCCGGTGATCGACAACGGCTTCTACTACGACTTTTCCTACAGCCGACCGTTTACGCCAGAAGATCTTGAGAAGATCGAAAAGCGCATGCAGGAACTCGCGAAGAAGGACGAGCCGGTGTCGCGTCGTGTCGTGTCGCGCGACGAGGCGGTCGAATATTTCAAGAGCATCGGCGAGAAATATAAGGCTGAGATTATCGAGTCGATTCCGGCCAGCGACGAGATCAAACTGTACTCGCACGGCGGCTTCACGGATCTGTGCCGCGGGCCGCATGTGCCGTCGACGGGCAAGCTGAAAGTTTTCAAGCTGATGAAGCTTGCCGGTGCGTACTGGCGCGGCGACGCGAAGAACGAGCAGTTGCAGCGTATCTACGGCACGGCCTGGACGAAGAAGGAAGACCAGGACGCTTACCTGCACATGCTCGAGGAGGCGGAAAAGCGCGACCACCGCAAGCTCGGCAAGCAACTCGACCTGTTTCACATGCAGGACGAGTCGCCGGGCATGGTGTTCTGGCATCCGCGCGGCTGGACGCTGTGGCAGCAGGTCGAACAATACATGCGCCGTCGCGTGAACGACGCGGGCTACCAGGAGATCAAGACGCCGATGATCATGGACCGCTCGCTGTGGGAAGCGTCGGGTCACTGGCAGAACTACCGCGAAAACATGTTCACGACGGAATCGGAAAAGCGCGACTACGCGATCAAGCCGATGAACTGTCCGGGGCATGTGCAGGTGTTCAATCACGGGTTGCGTTCGTACCGCGATCTGCCGCTGCGTTTCGCGGAATTCGGCTCATGTCATCGGAACGAGGCGTCGGGCGCGCTGCACGGGTTGATGCGCGTGCGCGGCTTCGTCCAGGACGACGCACATATTTTCTGTACGGAAGACCAGTTCATCAGCGAGTCGATCGCGTTCAACACGCTGGCGATGAGCGTCTATAAAGATTTCGGCTTCGATCAGGTCGACATCAAGCTGTCGTTGCGCCCGGATGCGCGGGCCGGCACGGACGAAACGTGGGATCGCGCGGAGGAAGGCCTGCGCGAGGCGCTGCGCGCGTGCGGTGTGCAGTGGGAGGAACTGCCGGGCGAGGGCGCGTTTTACGGCCCGAAGGTCGAATACCACATCAAGGACGCGCTCGGCCGGTCGTGGCAGTGCGGTACGTTGCAGCTCGATATGGTGCTGCCGGAGCGTCTGGGCGCGGAATTCGTCGCCGAAGACAACAGCCGCCGGCGGCCGATCATGCTGCACCGGGCAATCGTCGGCTCGATGGAGCGCTTTCTTGGAATCCTGATCGAGCACCATGCTGGTGCAATGCCCGGCTGGCTCGCGCCTTTACAGGTTGTGGTGATGAATATCGCGGAAAGTCAGGCCGAATATGCGAAAAATCTGGCTCATTCGTTGCAAAAACAAGGGGTTAGAGTTGAGGCTGATTTGCGCAACGAGAAAATAAGCTATAAAATACGCGAGCACACGCTTCAAAAGGTCCCGTACCTGCTTGTCGTAGGCGATAAGGAGCGTGATGCTCAAACGGTAGCCGTGCGTGCCCGTGGCGGCGTCGATCTGGGCGTAATGCCTGTCGACGCGTTCAGCGAGCGTCTGCGCCAGGAAGTGCAGTCGTTCCAGTAGCCCACCTGGCAGCGCGGCTCCTTTTTTTCAATTTTTAGAGGAAACGTAACATCGCTACTGATAAGTCGTCGCATCGCATCAACGGTGAAATTACGGCACCCGAGGTGCGTCTGGTCGGAGTTAACAACGAACCGCTTGGCATCGTAAAGCTTGCTGATGCGTTCCGTATGTCGGAACAGCAAGACGTAGATCTGGTCGAAATTGCCCCACAGGCAGTCCCGCCGGTTTGCCGTCTGATGGACTACGGCAAGTTCAAGTACCAGGAAGCGAAGAAGCAGCACGAAGCCAAGCTGAAGCAAAAGGTTATCCAGGTCAAGGAAGTCAAATTCCGCCCGGGTACCGATGATGGCGATTACAACGTCAAGCTCCGCAATCTCGTTCGCTTCCTCGAAGACGGCGACAAGACGAAAATCACGTTGCGTTTCCGTGGCCGCGAAATGGCTCACCAGGAAATCGGTATGCGGATGCTCGAGCGCCTGCGCACCGACCTCGACGAAGTCGGCCAGGTTGAGCAGATGCCAAAGATGGAAGGGCGCCAGATGATCATGGTGCTGGCGCCGAAGAAAAAGAAGTAAGCTCGCGCATCGCGTGATGCGCGCTGGGTTCGCCGGAACCGGCGGTCTCAGGTGGCTCTCGCAGTTTTTGCAGTGGGTTTGAGGTTGAGCAGCACGTGCAGGAATCGAACGGCGCTTCGTCGCACTCATGTTGCGAACGCCGGCAACGTTTCGGAACGGCGCCCGCACCGGGTAGTACAGCGGGCGTTTGTCTGAAAAGCAGAGGCCGCATCGTCATAGCGTCGGCCGTCTGCATACCAAGTGGACTGGGTTTCGAAGGGCGGGTGAAGGGCCGTCATGGCCAACCGCACACCCATATCCATCAAATAATGGAGTTGTTCGTCATGCCTAAGATGAAGACGAAGAAAAGCGCTGCAAAGCGCTTCAAGGTGCGTCCGGGCGGTACCGTCAAGCGCGGTCAAGCCTTCAAGCGCCACATCCTGACCAAGAAGACCACGAAGAACAAGCGTCATCTGCGCGGTTCCACGGCTGTCCATGAGACCAACATGGCTTCCGTGCGCGCAATGCTGCCGTTCGCGTAACCCTTAACCGATACTCATAGGAGCGAAACATGCCTCGAGTCAAACGTGGGGTTACCGCACGGGCCCGTCACAAGAAGATCATCAAACTGGCCAAGGGTTACCGCGGCCGTCGCAATAACGTCTACCGCATCGCCAAGCAGGCGGTGATGCGTGCAGGCCAGTACGCGTACCGCGATCGCCGCAACAAGAAGCGTGTGTTCCGCGCATTGTGGATCACGCGTATCAACGCGGCGGTGCGTCAGCATGACATGACGTATAGCGTGTTCATCAATGGCCTGAAGAAGGCGTCGATCGAACTCGACCGCAAGGTGCTGGCCGACATGGCTGTGTTCGACAAGGCTGCTTTTGCGGCAATCGTTCAGCAGGTGAAAGCCGCCGTTGCAGCCTGATCGTGCCGGGTGCACCTTGGTGCACCACCGGCGCCAGAAGCAAGGCGCCTGGTAACAGCAAGGTTCGTTGCAGCGAATATCCGGACTTTCCGGTGACGCTGCAACAAGAACGGGGCTCCTCACCGAGCCCCTTTTTTGTTGGTCGAGCCGGAATTGCTTCAATTGAACACTGACGTTGAGAAGATGGGATCAATGGACCTGGACCAAATCGTCGCGGACGCGCAAAGCGCCTTCGAACATGCTGCGGACGTCACGACGCTCGAAAACGAGAAGGCGCGTTTCCTCGGCAAGTCGGGCGCGCTGACCGAACTGTTGAAGGGGCTGGGCAAGCTCGATCCCGAAGCACGCAAGACCGAAGGTGCGCGCATCAACGTCGCGAAACAGCAAGTGGAAGCGGCGCTCACCTCACGTCGCCAGGCACTCGCCGATGCGCTGCTCAACCAGCGTCTCGCCGCCGAGGCGATTGACGTGACGTTGCCCGGACGCGGTCAGGGCGCGGGCAGCCTGCATCCGGTGATGCAAACCTGGGAGCGCGTCGAGCAGATCTTTGGCTCGATCGGCTTCGATGTCGCCGATGGCCCCGAGATCGAAACCGACTGGTACAACTTCACCGCGTTGAACAGCCCGGAGAATCATCCGGCGCGTTCGATGCAAGACACGTTCTATGTCGACGGCAAGGATGCCGGCGGACGTCCTCTGCTGCTGCGTACGCACACGAGCCCGATGCAGGTCCGCTACGCGCGCACTCATACACCGCCGATCAAGGTGATCGTGCCGGGCCGCACCTATCGCGTCGACAGCGATGCAACCCACTCGCCGATGTTCAACCAGGTCGAAGGCCTGTGGATCGAAGAGAACATCAGCTTTGCGGACCTGAAGGGCGTGTACACCGACTTCCTCAAGAAGTTCTTCGAGCGCGACGATATTCAGGTGCGTTTCCGCCCGTCATATTTCCCGTTCACCGAGCCGTCGGCCGAGATCGACATGATGTTCGAGCACGGCAAGAACGCGGGCCGCTGGCTCGAAATTTCGGGTTCGGGCCAGGTTCATCCGACGGTGATCCGCAACATGGGCCTCGATCCGGAGCGCTATATCGGCTTTGCATTCGGCAGCGGCCTCGAGCGTCTGACGATGCTGCGCTATGGCGTGCAGGATCTGCGTCTGTTCTTCGAAGGCGATCTGCGCTTTCTGCGGCAGTTCGCCTGAACCCGATTGCGCCGCACACTGTGTTGTTGGCGCGGCGCGGGCATAGCGATGCATCAGCCCGCGCTGGCCGGACGTTGACTCAACCCGTTTAGAACGTACAGAACCATGCAATTTCCGGAATCCTGGCTCAGAACCTTCGTCGATCCGCAGCTGACGACCGAGCAACTGTCGCATGCGCTGACGATGTCCGGTCTTGAAGTCGAAGATCTGCGGCCGGTCGCGCCGCCGACGTCGAAGATCGTCGTCGGCCGCGTGCTTGAAGTGGTCAAGCATCCAGATGCGGACAAGCTCAACGTCTGCCAGGTCGACGCGGGCACCGGTGCGACGCTGAATATTGTCTGCGGCGCGCCGAATGTTGCGCCGGGCATCAAGGTGCCGGTTGCACTGGTCGGCGCACAACTGCCGCCGGCGGAAGAGGGCGGTGCGCCGTTCGCGATCAAACTGTCGAAGTTGCGTGGCGTCGAGAGCCAGGGGATGTTGTGCTCGGCCCGTGAGCTAAAGCTTTCGGAAGATCACAGCGGTCTCTTGGTCCTGCCGGAAGACACGCCGATCGGCCAGGATATTCGCGACACGCTGAAGCTCGACGATACCGTTTTCGAAGTCAAACTGACGCCGAACAAGGCCGACTGCCTGTCGGTGTTCGGCATCGCGCGCGAGACGGCTGCCATTACGGGGGCGCCGCTCAAGCCGGTCGACATCAAGCCGGCGCCGGTCGCGTTGAACGAAACGCTGCCGGTGAAGATTTCGGCTCCCGACCTGTGCGGCCGCTTCTCCGGCCGTGTGATTCGTGGCGTGAACGCACGCGCGAAGTCGCCGCAATGGATGGTAGAGCGCCTCGAACGTTCTGGCCAGCGCAGCATCTCGGCGCTTGTCGATATCTCGAACTACGTGATGCTCGAACTCGGCCGTCCGTCTCACGTGTTCGATCTGGACAAGATCCATGGCTCGATGGATGTGCGATGGGGCAAGCGTGGCGAGACGCTCAAGCTGCTCAACGGCAATACCGTCGAGGTCGACGAAACGGTCGGTGTGATCGCCGACGATCGCCATATCGAAAGCCTCGCCGGCATCATGGGTGGCGACAGCACGGCGGTCACGCTCGACACGACCAACATCTACCTCGAAGCGGCGTTCTGGTGGCCGGACAGCATCCGCGGCCGCTCGCGCCGCTACAACTTTTCGACTGACGCCGGGCATCGCTTCGAGCGCGGCGTCGACTATTCGACCACCGTCGAGCATATCGAGCGGATCACGCAACTGATTCTCGACATTTGCGGCGGCCAAGCGGGCCCGGTCGACGATCAGATCGTCAACGTGCCGAAGCGCGCGCCGGTCAAAATGCGCGTCGCGCGTGCGCAACGGATCATCGGTATTGCGATCGGCGCCGATCAGATCGCGGACATTTTCACGCGTCTCGGTCTGGAGTTCGATCGCGACGGTGACACGTTCGCGGTCACGCCACCGCCGTATCGCTTCGATCTCGAGATCGAAGAAGACCTGATCGAAGAAGTCGCGCGCATCTACGGCTTCGAAAAAATTCCGGCGCGTCCGCCGGTCGCGAAAAGCGAAATGCGCGCGACCAACGAAACGCGTCGCTCGATCCATTCGCTGCGCCACGCGCTGGCGGCGCGCGATTATGCGGAGACGATCAACTTCAGTTTCGTCGATGCCGAGTGGGAACACGATTTCGCCGGCAACAGCAACCCGGTGCGCCTGTTGAATCCGATCGCAAGCCAGCTGTCGGTGATGCGCACGTCGCTGTTCGGCAGCCTGATCAATGTGCTGAGGCATAACCTGAACCGCCGTGCGGACCGGATTCGCGTGTTCGAAGCAGGTCGCGTGTTCCTGCACGACCCGTCGATTGCCGCGGGCGAAATGACCGTCGAAGGTTTCGCGCAGCCGAAGATGCTCGGCGCGCTCGCTTACGGTCCGGTGCTCGAAGAGCAGTGGGGCGTGCCGACGCGCGCGGTTGACTTCTTCGATGTGAAGAGCGACGTCGAAGCGCTGCTGTCACCGGCGCTCGCGTCCGCCGCGCGCTTCGTGAAGGCGGAACACCAGGCGTTGCACCCGGGCCGCAGCGCGCGCATCGAGATCGATGGACGCGCGGTCGGCTGGATCGGCGAACTGCATCCGCGCTGGATGCAGAAGTATGACTTGCCGCACGCGCCGATTCTGTTCGAAATCGACGCCGAAGCATTGATGGGTCGCGCATTGCCGAGCCCGACCGAAGTGTCGAAATTCCCGCCGGTGAGGCGCGATATCGCGGTCGTCGTCGACCAGAAAATCGACGCTCAGTCGCTGATCGACGAGATGCAAAAGGCGTTCCCGCTCGATGCGTGCAAGACCGTTCAGAGGGTTGCACTTTTCGATGAATTTCGTCCAAAATCAAGTACTTCCGGTGGGCTGGCAGCCCACGAGAAAAGCCTTGCGTTCCGTGTGACCTTGCAAGATACTGGTGGGACCCTTCAGGACGAAACGGTCGATCTGGCCATTCAAACCCTGGTGGATCGTCTGGCTCGAGCATATGGCGCACGGTTGCGCGGATAACCCGGAGGGCGCGGGTTGTTCGGGGCGGGTTTGGGTTGTTCCCGCATTCTCCGTTTCAGTTTGCGCGCCATTTGATAGATATGAATGAAATGAACTCGAGTGATTTCGAAGCCCTTCTTACGGCGCAACGTAGCGCCATGATTCGCGATACCCCGACATCATCTGCCGCGGCGCCGGGCGAAACGCCGACGCTGACGAAGGCCGAACTTGCCGAGTTGCTGTTCGACAACGTTGGACTCAACAAGCGCGAAGCGAAGGACATGGTCGAGGCGTTCTTCGAAGTGATTCGCGACGCGCTCGAAAGCGGCGACAGTGTGAAGCTGTCCGGCTTCGGCAACTTCCAGTTGCGCGACAAGCCGCAGCGTCCCGGGCGCAATCCGAAAACGGGCGAGGCGATTCCGATTGCCGCACGCCGTGTCGTGACGTTTCATGCAAGTCAAAAGCTGAAGGCGCTCGTTGAGAACGGCGCCGAGGCGAGCCTCGCGCGCTGATCGATAGCTGCCGATATAGATCGATACGCGCACGTTTCCGCGTAACCACCACGACGGCTAACTGACGATGACAGCGACGATCGAAAAAGTCGTCTTGCCTCCGATTCCGGCGAAGCGCTACTTCACGATTGGCGAAGTGAGCGAACTATGTGGCGTGAAGCCGCATGTGCTGCGTTATTGGGAGCAGGAGTTCACGCAGTTGCGGCCGGTCAAGCGCCGCGGGAATCGGCGGTATTACCAGCATCATGAGGTTCTGCTGATTCGCCGGATTCGCGAGTTGCTGTATGAGCAGGGCTTTACGATCAATGGCGCGCGCAATCGTCTCGATACGCATGGCGGCGCGCAGCGCGAAGCAGAAGAGCATGAAGAAGTCACAACGCCGGTGGTCACGCAGTCGATGGCAACCGTTGATGTCGATCAATTGCGCAAGGAGTTGCTGCACGTGATCGATCTGCTTGGACATTAAACGATCAGCGCTCTCGCACAATGAAGCCGATACGAGGTGCGAGCGTGCTCAGCGAGCGTAGTGTCTGTTATACTTGCCAGCTTTCGGGGCGTAGCGCAGCCTGGTAGCGTACCTGCATGGGGTGCAGGTGGTCGGAGGTTCAAATCCTCTCGCCCCGACCAGTATTGATAAGGGTTTGCGGGATTTTCCCCGCAAACCCTTTTTCATTTTTTGGCCCGCAGGTACTCACGGGGTACTCAAATCCACGAGCCTGGGCTGGCGCGCGCGGTCATCAGCGGGAGTCAAATCCTCTCGCTCCGACCCATACTGACAAGGCCCCTTCCGGATTCGCGCGGAAGCCCTTTTGCCGACGCAGGCGGGCATCATTGAGCCGCGTTCGACGGTGCCGCGAGCGTCGCGGTGGCCGACGGCAGTCCCGGCGGCGGTCCGCTATCAGGCAAGCCGAACATCGGCATCGAATTCGGGCAGCGGAACGTCGTCAGCACGTCGCTCGTGAGCGGGTTAGCGACGCTGCCGGCACTCGCGATATCGAGCACGGCCTTGCGTCCATCGAAATCGAACGCCGCACGCGTGCGTCCAGGCGTCGCTGTCCGGACGATCTTCCCTTTGCCGAGCAAGCGCATCAACGCCCAAGGGCCGTCCGTCGAGAGGGTCGACGTCTCGGCGCCGATGCGCGGGCTCGCGGTGAGTTCCGCATGCACGCCGCCGCGCGGCCCTGGCCAGGTCACGGGGAAGGGCGCAAGCGGACCGTGCTGGTACTGCATGCTTTGGCCGTCAATGTCGATGGCAAGTGCCGTCACCGTCGGATCGAGTTCCGGCACGCGAATATCGGCCTTCCATTGCAACTGCTTGCCCTGGTCGCCGAAGAACATTTCGCGGATCTGCTTCGCATGCTGGAACGGTTCGAGATCGGGGCCCTGCACCGGTTCGGTGGCGCCGGGCAGCGTCCGATACCGCCATGGTTTCGACGAGGTGTCGACGAACGGCGCGAGATTCTTCACGAAGAAATCGTCGATCACGCCGCCCTGAGCAAACACACGCGTGAAATCGTCGATGCCGACGTCGCGTGAACTGTCGGGCGCGAACGGATAGTTGCCTTCGACGGTCAGCCGGCATGTATCGCTGACCACCGCCTGCATCTGACGCGACAGCAACTGTCCAATGCCCTGATTGACATCGCGCGACCCATGCATCGACAGCGCCAGCAGCACGTCGCGAAATGGCGCAGGCATCGTATTCGCCGCCATCTTCAGTTTCGCTGCGGTGTCGCTGGCGGGCGGCATGCTGTTGTTGACGATCGCGTTGTCGGCAACGGTCAACGCGGTGTAGTACTCGTTGAGCAGACTCGTCACGCCGTCGAGCCCTGTCTTGCCCGCTTGCGCATTCGCTGCCGACGCGCCTGTCGATGTCTCGGCGCTGCCTGTCACCATCTCGCGCAGCGCGGCGAAATGGCTATCCACCAGTTCGCGCTCGATGCGTTCTTCCGCCCGGATACCGAGCACCTTATCCTTCTGCTGACCGAGTTGATCCGAGGTCCTTTGCAGCAACGACGCGTCGCTGCTCGCCGCCGCTTGCGTAAGCGTCGTTTCGCGCACCGCGGCGCGTGCAAGCCGGGTTAATGGAGAGTCGGGCGCCGCGAAGCGGCGCAGCACCTGAAGATTGAACGCCAGGCTCGTCCCTGCGATCGTGCGGACGTCGCCGAGAAACGCGTCCCACTGTCGCGCATATTCGGCCAGATAAAGCCGACGGATCGCTTCCGTCAACGGGTCATCGCTGCCCGTCACGGTGCTCGCGATTCCAGCCGTTTTTTTTTGAGCGTCGTGCGCGAAGCCGTCAAGATATGAACGGCCCATCACCCACGCATCGTCGTTACGAGCGGCCTGCACGAATTCGCGTAGACGCTTGTCGAACAGATTGCGGTAGCCGTCTAAAGTGAACAGGCCAGGCACGCCACGCGACAGCGGGGCGTCGCTGGCTCGCGTGAAGACTGTGCCGGCCTGTGGGCCGACCGCGCGCAGCAACGTGAATTCGTCGGGCGCTTCTTTCTGCACGTCTGCCTTCGCGCGATCATAGAGCCGCTGGGTCGCATTGCTCGTATCGAGGAAGGATCGCGCCTGCTGGATCAGCGCGTCGTTACGCATGAGGGGCGATCGAACGGCACGCTCGCCCGAGAAAAGATCTTCGACATGCCCGATCATCGATGCGCGCCCGCCGAAGATCGACGCACTGTCGCTTCGCGCCCAATCGTCGAGCACCCACGCCTTGACGTCCGATGCGTTGAATTTTGCGTTGTCGTACAGCATCAAATAAACGCGCAACGCGTCATAAGTCGCTTTCGCGTCCTTGCTGGCGATGGATTGCACCATCACATCTTCCAGCCGATGCACGATCGACGGCAGCAACAGATTGTCCTCAAGCGCGCGATAGGTGTCGCGGCTCGCATCGACAACCTGCTGCGCGCTGTACAGACCATATCGGAAGCGGCTGTCCGGCGCGGCGAGATCGAGGCCCGTCCACCTCGGCAGATAGCGGGCGTCGTTCAACGTGTCGGGCACGACCTCGGGCTTCGGTTCGCGATAGAGCTGCGCGACTGTCGAGGCGAGCGACTGCGCGTTGTGCGAAATGGCGTCCAGATAGTCGCTGTTGTTGCCGAAGCTGACGCGCAGACCCAGCACGAGCCAGATAAACAGCAGCAGGACGAGCGCATGGCCGAGCACGCGCGCGAGCCGGAAGCGATACTCCCAGCGCAGGTTGGGGCGCACAAGATGCGCTTCGGGGAAGACGACGCGGGTGAACAGGTCGTGCAGGAAATAACTTTGATGCGTGGCCGTCCTGGCCTCATGCGATCGGAAACGATCGCTTAGCCCCGCTATCAGACGCTGCACGATCGTCAGCGGTTCAGCAACGACCTTCGCCCCTCCTTGCAGCGCGCTGGTGAAGTACACCCCTCGAAGGGCGGCGCGGCTCTGTGTGTCGTCGTAGCGCGAATCGACGAATAGTTGCGCGAGCATATCCTCCAGCGCGCCGCTGAGTTCGGCGAAGGCTTCGGGCAGTGTCGCGAGGCGGCGACGACGTTCGACGTCGTACTCGTCTTCGAGTCGCGTGTTCATGCCGTCAAAGAGGCGCTTCGCCAGTAGCTTGAGCTCTGTGCCGCAACGCATCGCAAGATCGCCCCTCGCGCCCTGTCCCGTGAGCGGCAGTGTGAAACCCCACATCTGCGCTCGATGTTCTTCGGTCAATGACTCGAAATAGTCCGTGAAACCGGGTAACCGGTCCATCTGTGTGATCATCAGATAAACCGGGAAGCGGATGCCGAGCTTCGCGCGCAACTCGGCCAGCCGGTGCCGCAATTCGCTGGCCTCGGCGGAGCGTACCGCCGGATCTTGCGCCGTCAGCACGTCGATACTGACCGCAAGCAGTGCGCCATTGATCGGCGCCCGCGGCCGATGACGGCGCAGCAGATCCAGGACGCCAAACCACTCGCTCTGGTCGACCTGCTGACGCCAGCCGCTGTCGTCCAGCGAATCGCGCGGTGTCTGCGTGGCCACCGTGCGCCGAGTGCTACGTCGGGCGCCGATCGCGTCGTGTTTATCGCCGGGCAGGGCCAGAATCTGATTCGACGTGCCGTGATGCGTATAGTGCCCCGCGGTATCGATCAGTACGGCGTCGTTGGTCAGCCACCAGTCCACATTCCGCGTGGCGTCTGGCACGCTGGACGTGCGCGGAATCGATCCCGCAGCGGAAAAGGCCAACCCGGCGTTCAGCAATGCGCTGGTCTTGCCCGACGCAGTCGCACCAAGCGCGATATACCAGGGCAGTTCGTATAAGTAGCGCGTGCCTTGAAAGAGTTTCCCCGCGCCTCGCGCACCGGTTCGCATCGACTTCAGCCGTGCCAGCACCATGGCGAAGCGCGCTTCGATGTCCTCCAGCCGTTCGGCGGCCGGTATCGCTTCGCTTTTCTTGCCCAGCGCCAGCGCCTTTTTCAGAAATTCACTGTCACGACGCATCCGCTGCCAGAGCCTGTACAACCCATATCCGACGAAGAGCGCGATCACCGTTGCGATCGCAATGATGCGGGCCACGGCGGGTACGAATGGCTGCGCGTGCCCAACACTCAGAAGAGGCGACGCATACCAGATCAGCAGACACAAGAACGCGCCGATCACGATACCCGTCGACCAGTCCTTGAGCCAAAGCAGCACACCGACGAGCAAAAGCACGATCACAAGCACGCGCATGCCGATGCCCGCAAGCGGCCTTGATCCGCCAAGCGCGATGGTCGGTCCGACAAACCAGATCGCCAGCGCGACGACGATCAGCGCAAGCAATGCGAGGAACCAGCGCGATACCAGAAACGACAGCGTCTTCATCGTTGAATCCCGATGCACATGAGTTAAGTCAGGGCGTGACCGTGATGGCGACACGGCGGTTCTGTGCCCGGCCTTGAGCGGTCCGGTTATCGCCGATGGGATTCGACGCGCCTTTGCCGATTGCTTCGAGTCGCGCCGCGGGCACGCCGTCTGCCTGTAGCATCTGCATCACCTGGGTTGCGCGTTCCTCCGACAACGCATCGTTCGATGCGAACTGGCGGCTCCTGACCGGCACGCTGTCGGTATAGCCCGCAATCACGACCCTGCCCGGCACCTTGCTGATTTCGCGGGCGATCTTCGCGATCAATGGACCCATCGACGCATTGACGTTGACGGCGCCCGGCAGAAACATCGCGTCGCCGCGGAACGTCACCGCGCTGTGATGCGCGTCTTCGTCGACGCTCACAGTGCCCGCCGCGATTTCGTCCCTAAGCAGTTCCATCAGGCGCGGCAGTTTCGGGACGGGCGGCGGCGTCATCCGGGCGATCTCGATGATCTGTTTTTCGACGGCGGCGCTCCGTTCGAGCAGGTGATATTTGAACCATGCGAACAGGCCGGTCAGGATGACCCCGAGCACCACTAATGTGATCCAGACTGGAAAGTCGTAGACGGACAGGCGTCGTCCGCGCGCATCGGACTGGACGTGCGGTGCGAGCGCGATCGGCACGACACCACGGCGTGTCTGGAGCTCGTTGTAGATGCGCTGGCGCACGGCATCGTGTTTGCGCGCTCCGTCGGTTTCATGCCGGTAGCGACCCATGAAGCCGAGGCTGAGAATCCGATAGATCACCTCGAGCAGGTCGAGGTGGTCGTGCGGCTCGCTCATCAACCGGCCGATCAGCAGATAAACCTTGTCGCCGCCCTGACGGTCCTCATGAAACTCGGTGGCGAGACCATTGCTCATCCATTTGACGCCGTTGTCGCAATTGCCCCAGGCCGTTTGCGTCGCGGCGTCGTCCAGCGCCGTGCACAAACAGTAACGCGCGCCGATCATATGCTCGCGCCGGATGTTGGCTTGTTCGCATAGCCGCTGGAAAACGCGAATTTCCTGCTTGAGCAGCAGGTGTAGATGCGCGGTGCTGTTCACGTCGAGTTCATCGGGCATGTCGGCGAGCGCGCGCAGTAATGGACGCGCGGCTTCGAGCAATGGATTCGCCGCGGCTTCGACTGCACGAAGACGCGCCGCTTGCGGTTCGCCGGCAGGGATGCTGGAGAACGGTCTCGACGGCTCACCCTGTTTCCCGAACTCGGGCGATTCGGCCGTTGCGCGTGGACTGCCGCGTGGTTCGGCCGGGTCCGCGGATGCAACGCCTGTGCCCAATAGGGGAAGTCCTGCTTCTGTATTCACGGTGTTCCTCATGCTGTCATGACACGCGGACGCTTTGGCTGAACGACGCGGCGGCCTTCGCGCGTACTTATCCCCGCACGCCCCACAATTCCAGCTTCAGTCCGGGGAAATCCCCCGCGACATGCAGTGCGATGCCGCCATGCTGTGTGACCGTTTCCCATAACGGCCCCGAACGCGACAACTCGTAATAGACGTAGCCCGCATTGAATGGGATCTGTCGAGGCGGCACTGGCAGCGGCTGAAGCACGATGCCAGGCAAATGCGACCGTATGAGATCGGGCAACCGTTCGGACGGCCCTAGCTTGGCCTGGGCTGCGAACTGCTGGACCAGCGTGTCCGGCGGCAGCTGGGCGGCAACGGCCAGAACCAGCGCATCGAAGCCGCGGATTTCTGCCGGATCCGCGACCGCGTTGTGCATGCCGTAGCCGGCGTCGTCGAATGCGATGCTCTGCGCGCTGCGTATCAGCACCGCGTTGAGCAACCAGTGCGTATCGTCGACGACGGGTCTCAGACAAACGTGTGGTTCGATGTGCTGATAGGGCGGATGACTGTCGAGTGGGCGGCGCGTTCGCGGCCTCACGTAGGTCGACAGTTCGCCTGCCATGCTGATCAACAACGCGTACAGGTCGGCGGGGGACGTCGTCGGCACGCGTCGCAGATGCTGCAGCAGCGGTTCATATCGATTGAGCGTCTGGAGCAGCAGATAGTCGGAGACCTCGGCCACCGTGCCGGCCTGGCCATCTCCGCCGGTCAGCCGTTTCGCCAGTGCCTGCGCGCGCAGCCGCGTGAGTTCATGCACCTTGGCGAGCCAACTCGTCAGCAGCGCGCTTGCGCCATATCCGCTGACGGGAGGAATCAGCGTGTCGTCCAGTTCGATGCTTCCATCGGCACGCAGTGTCTTGACTCGAACCAGCGGCAGCCCGATCCACGCATCGGCCATCTCTTTCTGTGGCAACAGTCTGACGCGTAGATTCGACAACTGCACGGTCTTGGGTCCTTGCCCGATCGAATTCGTATCGCGCAACTCGGTGTCGAACACCGCATAGCGCGCCAACGAATGAGAGGAGTCGTCGAAGGTGGTTTCCTCGGTATTCGGCATGCGAACCGGGACGGCCAGATGGATCACCTGTTCGAGATGTTCGGGCCGGATGGTCAGCGGCGCGGGAGGCGGGGTCGTGCCCGGACTATCGAACGGTGTGCCGTCCGCGAATACACCGCTGGCGGATTTGACGATCACCTTGCCGAGCGATAGCGCTTCGTTGTCGATTGCATAATGAGAAAACCCGAAGAAGAACGGGGATAGAGGCACCGCGCGTTTGTGCGCAAAGTATTCGAAGTAGCGTTCCTGTTGCTGAAAAAGTTGCGGGCGCAGAAAGAGCCCTTCGCTCCAGGTAACCTTGTTATGCCAGCTCATGCGTGTGGTCCATCACGGGTTGGGTTGCTGTGCGTCCGTGATCCGGATCGCGTTGGTATCGATGGTGATCGTCAGTTGCAGCTTCGGCGCACGGCGATACCAGGCGGCCGGCGGCGCAGGCGTCAGCGTCCAGGTGGCGCGCCAGACGGAGTTCGGCAGGTCGCGATAGGCGGCGATCACGCCCAGCGTAGTCGTCGCCGGATCGGCATTGCGCTGGATCGTCCTGTTGTTACCGGGACGCAACTGGAACTGGTCGCGTGCGACAAGGTCGTCGCCGAGCACCGTTTTGTCCTTGTCCTGCAGCGAGAAGAAATCGGACGATGTGAACGCGTCCTCGTTCTTGAGTTCATAGACTCGTACGACGATCGGCGCGGCACGTTGCTGGTCATCCGGGTTGACGGTGGATGCGGCCTTCACCGTCAGCGTGAGCCTGACGGGTTCATGGGCGGCTTTCGGATCATGGCTCGCGCACCCCGCGAACGGCAGCGCGAAAACGAAGACAACGACGTGGATGAGCGAGCGCATCGGCAGTGAACAGGCGAAAGTGAGACGTCGAACGTGATGCTTTGAAAAGGCCCGGCGGCCCCGCCCCGGACCTTTCCGGGCTGGACGCCTAAGCTTCCTTGTTGAGCTTGATGTCGTAGCCCGCCGTGACAGCGCCACCGCTGCCGCCTTGCGCGTTCTGCACGACGTATTCCTGCTTGACCTTCGCGAACGACAGCCGCACTTGTTCACGGATGCCGTTATCGCCATTGCTCCCCGACGGCTGAACCTGCGTGACGATCACATCGCTCATCGTGATCTTCAGGTATTCGAGCGGGTTCCCGCCGGCCTTGCGGACGGTCAGCACGGCCTGATCGACATGCTTGCCGGTCAGGCAGTACTTCATCAGGTTCGGGCTCGCTCGATCGACCAGATGCTCGAACGCCAGATCGTCGACGGTCGCCTTGCCGGCACCGCCTCCCGAACCCATGTGCATGTTCGATTGTTGAGAGATGTGCCAGCCCCAACTCCTGACCTCGATTTCATTCTTGTGAGCGGAATCCTGCGATTCGCCGTCAATGCCGTTGATCTTGATGAAAATGTCCTGTGCCATCCTTTGGCTCCTTAGTGTGAAAACGTACTGCCTTGCTTACGGACTGGACCGCCGTATTCCCTGATTTCCTGCGTCAGCGCCTCGCGCAGGCTACGTGCGTCGTTCGCGCTGCTGACGTCGTCGATGCGCCAGCGCCCGTTGTGCCACACAAGGCTTAGCATTACCTGCTGCGCGGCACCGTAGTTACTGAATGACACGTCCGCGTCAGCGCGGGACTTCGTGCGCATGTGAACTTTGACGAGCGTGTCCTTGATGTCGAAGTCCTGGCACTGGCACAGCGGGTCCATGTCGAGATAACCCGCTTCGCCTCGCATGACTTGCTGATCCTTCCGGATGAGCGCGAGGAGCGACGGCGATGCGATTGCGTCGCGTCCGCTGGTACGCAGGTCAGTTGGATTGCCGTCGAGGGTGTAGCCGCCATAGAGCTGCTCGACAAAGTGCTGCGCCGAGGCGGCGCTCTGTGCGAACGCGACCGGCGCGACGGCACACAGCCACGCGAGCAGCATGAATTGGGCGATGCGCGCGCTCATGGCTGTGCTCCTCGCCAGCGATACACTTTGAACGGCGGTTTGTGCGTCCGGTATCCGGGGCCGCTCCACATATCGGTTTGCCGAAAATCGGACACCCACTGCTGGCCTGTGTACATCGTCACATGGCCGGCCGGATTGCCGCCCGCGTAAGGCTGAATGACGGCGACATCGCCACGCGCGGGGAGTATCTGCTCGGCGGGCGAGAGCTCGACAAAGCCCTGCTCGATCAGCAGTGACCCATAGTTCTTTGCATCTCGACGTGCAGGCACAGCTGGGATGTCGATGCCGCCAGCATGTAGCGCTAGCCGGACATGGGTTGCGCACGCTTGATTCGATGTGGCGAATGCGTGACCATTCAGCCAGTCGGCGGCGGTTGCGTCGTCAAAATCACTCATATGGGGTTCTTTCTCCTGACTTCGTTTCGATCGTCCGACTTTCCTGCGCGATCCAGTGACTGCACCGTGGCTTGTGCTCCATGATGTTGAACGTCGCTCGCGATCGTCGCGGGAGTCAGGGTTTGTGAAAAAACCGGCGGCGTAACGACAAAGAGAGCGAGCGCGTAGTAGAGGTATCGGCTCATTGCACGATCAACTTTCAAAAGACTAGATACAACTCACCGAGCGGACAATGCTGCCCGGCCCCGTCACGACACGACAGGTTGTGAAGGTCTTGGGCAATGGCCGCGAAAACATGATTCCGGTGTCCAGATACCGGCACGCGAGCCACACCCGCGTGCTGCCCGATCCCAAGTCCCATGTCGAAGTATTTTCTCGGCCCGTCTGTTCGTCATGCGTAGGGGCAATACTCATGCGATCTTTGGGGTCGCCGTCAAAGAACGTGACGCCGGCCAGAAAATGGTCCGATATACCGTGTTCGACACGCCAACCTTCCGGCGCTGGCTGATTCAGTGACTCGTTGACGGCAATGGATGGCGGACATGGCAGGTCTTCGGCGTAGGCATTGCAGGTCATGCACAATGCCAGCGGCAAACCG
Organism: Paraburkholderia rhizosphaerae; assembly: GCF_004366595.1. Taxonomy (GTDB): domain Bacteria; phylum Pseudomonadota; class Gammaproteobacteria; order Burkholderiales; family Burkholderiaceae; genus Paraburkholderia; species Paraburkholderia rhizosphaerae. Next base: position 22,678 of record NZ_SORE01000026.1, on the reverse strand, counting down.
GGGCTGAGGACGAGTCGCGAAATATATCGAGTCACCATTCGATCACCGGGAATTCACTTCCATCGTTACTCAAGCCAGAATGGCGCGGCTTCCACGGAATCGTACGAATGAGCACTTTGCCTTGACCTCGCCATTGGTCGACAACCTCAATGCCATCTTCCGACTGTCCGAGATAGATGGCCGCATGCATACCTGTACTGCCATGTTGCGGATACTGACCGTCGACGAAGGTCGCAATGGCACTTCCCGTGGGAATGAGGTCGGCGTTTCCTTGTGGGATGCGTATGACTTTGTCACCTTCGCGCCATCTGATAGTTCGCGGGGCATCTAACGTTTGCTGAATGAACTCGACGCACTCCGCGTTACCGTTGCCGTTGAGGTAGCTACGCCCGCTATAGAACCTCGCACCTTGCAAAACATGCGGCATTATTGGTAATCCTTATCGAAATGTTCGTCGAACTTCATATCGTGAACGAGTACCCGATGGGTATCCGGGCACCCGTCCATCCGCGCGACCCGAATTACGTCGCTTCCTTCACCGACGGCAGCCGCGCAACCAGCCGCAGCGACACCGTCAGCCCTTCAAGCTGGAAGTGCGGGCGCAGGAAAAACTTCGCCTGGTAATAGCCGGGATTGCCTTCGACTTCCTCGACCACCACCTCGGCGGCAGCGAGCGGACGCCGCGCTTTCGTCTCCTGTGACGAGTTCGCCGGGTCCGCGTCCACGTAGTGCATGATCCATTCGTTGAGCCAGCGCTGCATGTCTTCGCGTTCGCGGAACGTGCCGATCTTGTCGCGCACGATGCACTTAAGGTAATGCGCGAAACGGGAGCAGGCGAACAGGTACGGTAGACGCGCGGACAGACTCGCGTTCGCGGTCGCGTCCGGATCGTGATATTCAGCGGGTTTTTGTAACGACTGCGCGCCGATGAAGGTCGCGTGATCCGTGTTCTTGCGATGGATCAGCGGAATAAAACCGCTCTTCGACAGTTCGGCTTCGCGCCGATCGGAGATGGCGATTTCCGTCGGGCACTTCATGTCGACGCCGCCGTCGTCGGTCGGAAAGGTGTGGCACGGCAGATTCTCGACCGTGCCGCCCGATTCGACGCCACGGATCAGCGAGCACCATCCGTACAGCTTGAACGAGCGGTTGATGTTGACACCCATCGCGTAAGCGGCATTGGCCCATGCGTAATTGCGATGGTCCGAGCCCTGCGTGTCTTCCTCGAAATCGAACTCGTCGACCGGGTTCGTTTGCGCGCCGTATGGCAGACGCGACAGGAAGCGCGGCATCGCGAGGCCGATGTAGCGTGCGTCCTCGGTGCTGCGCACCGAATTCCACGGCGCGTACTCCAGGTTCTGCGCAAAGATCTTGGTCAGGTCGCGCGGGTTCGCGAGTTCTTGCCACGATTCCATTTGCAGAACCGACGGCGACGCGCCCGAGATGAACGGCGTATGCGCGGCGGCGGCGATCTTCGCGATCGAGCCGAGCAGGTCGACATCCGGCGGCGTGTGATCGAAGTAATAGTCGGCGACGAGGCAACCATACGGTTCGCCGCCAAGCTGGCCGTACTCTTCTTCATAAATCTGTTTGAACAGCGGGCTCTGATCCCACGCGAGCCCCTTGTAGCGCTTCATCGAGCGGCGCAGTTCTTCCTTGGAAACGTCCATGAAACGGATCTTCAGGCGCTCGTCGGTTTCGGTATTCGACACCAGATGATGCAGTCCGCGCCACGCGGACTCCAGTTTCTGGAAGTCCTTATGGTGAAGAATCAGATTGATCTGTTCCGACAGCTTGTGGTCGATTTGCGCAATGATGGCTTCGATGCTCTTGTACGCATCGTCGTTGATTGTGATCGACTGCTGGAGCGCCTGCTCGGCAAGCGTTTGCACCGCGAATTCGACGGCCTCCCGCGCCGCCTCGGTCTTGGGGCGAAATTCCTGCGCGAGCAGTTGCGAAAAGTCGTCTGGCGCGTGTTGTGTCACGCTGGATGCCTGTACCTGCTGGGTTGCCATGATCTTCCTCTGTAAGCCTGAACGTGAACCGAATGGAACGTTTTATTGCGAATCTTTGCGCTCAGTTAAGGGAAGCGGGGTGGTCGTTATCGCCGGTTTCGCTCGACGCGCGCGGCTTGGGAGCCGCGACAAGCGATTTGAGCAGTGCTGGGTCGGCGAGCAGAGTATTGACCAGTGCTTCGGCACCGGACTTGCCGTCCATGTAGGTCTGCAGATTCGCGAGCTGGGTGCGTGCATCGAGCAGTTGACGCAGCGAATCCACCTTGCTGGCGACAGCTGCCGGTGAAAAGTCCTCGATGCTCTCGAATGTCATATCGACCAATAGCTGGCCATCGCCTGTGAGCGTGTTCGGTACGGCAAACGCGACACGTGGTTTGGTCGCTTTCATGCGCTCGTCGAAGTTGTCGATATCGATATCGAGGAAGCGCCGGTCCGCCACCGCGGGGAGCGGCTCGACGGGTTGTCCGGACAAGTCCGCAAGGACGCCCATCACGAACGGCAGTTCGACTTTCTTTTCCGAACCGTAAATTTCGACGTCGTACTCGATCTGCACGCGTGGTGCGCGGTTTCGCGCGATGAACTTCTGCGAACTGTTTGAAGCGGACATAGGGGACTCCGTGAGCGAGGGAAGAGGGCGGGAGCGTTATGAGGGCTCGCCGCAAGAAATAGCGAATGGGGTTTGTGCAGTTGAGAACACGATCGCCGCAGCGGGTGTCGCATGGCTATCGACCACGTCGACGCCGATGTGCGATAGCGTGCTCTTCGATGAAAACGCGTCGAGCCACAGCGCCGACAACCTCGGCAGGATGTGCTGGTCGATAAATCCGATCAGCACGCGCGCGCCGGTTTCTCGCACAAGACAACGCATGACGATGTAGTCGACGAGGCGGTCCGAGTAAGAGAGCGCGATACGATGACTGTCCGACATGCGCCGCACGACGCGATTGAGGTGCAGCCGGACGATATTCACCAGCGACGCGTGAGCCAACGGCCGGAATGGCACGAGTGTGACCCTTCCGAGGAAAGCCGCCGGGAAGGTCGTTAGCAGCTCGGGTGCCAGCGCATCACGCAAAGCGTCCTGATCCGGAGCGACGGTTGCGTCCGCGCACAGGCTCGCGATCCGTTCGGAACCTGCGTTACTTGTCAGCAGGATTGTCGTATTGCGAAAGTCGATGTAACGGCCGTCGCCGTCCTCCATATAGCCTTTGTCGAACACCTGGAAAAACATCTCGTGCACGTCGCGATGGGCTTTCTCGATCTCATCGAGCAGCACCACCGAATAGGGGCTTCGCCGCACGGCTTCGGTCAGCACACCACCCTCGCCATAGCCGACATAGCCAGGCGGCGCGCCCTTCAGGCCGGAAACGGTATGTGCTTCCTGATACTCGCTCATGTTGATCGTGATCAGGTTGTGCTCGCCGCCGTAAAGCGCTTCGGCAAGCGCGAGCGCGGTTTCGGTCTTGCCGACGCCCGACGGACCCGCCAGCAGGAAGACGCCTGATGGCTTGCCAGGATCGGCCAATCCCGCGCGCGCGGTCTGTACGCGTTCGCTGATCTGGCGTAGCGCATCGCTCTGTCCGATCACGCGCATCGCTAACGTGGCCGGCAGTGCGCGTACCGCGGCAATTTCGTCGGTCACCATGAGGCCGACGGGAATGCCCGTCCAGTCGCAGACAATCTCGGCGACGATGGCTTCATCGACTTCGGAAAAGACGAGGGGCGTTTCGCCTTGCAGTGCGCGCAGGTTGCGTTCGTGCTCGCGCAGCTCGCGACGCGTGTCGTGGTGGGCGCTGTCGTCTGTACGTGCTGCTTCGCGCGCGTCAGACAAAGCCTTCGCAGCGGCGGCCTGGTTTTGCCAGCGCGTTTCGGTCGTCATCTCTTCGGCGACGAGGGTGCCGATGCGAGCCTGCGCTGCCTCCAGCGCCTTGTCTGCGTCGAGCCCGATCCGGTGTTCCTGTTCGAGCAGATCGCGTTCGACGCGTGCTGCGTGAAGTCGCTGGCGCACGGCCTGCAGTTCTCGAGGCGGGGCATGTTGCGACAAGGCCACGCGCGCGCACGCCGTATCGAGCAGGCCGATTGCCTTATCGGGCAGCTGCCGAGAAGGGAGGTAGCGATACGATAGCTTGACGGCTGCGCGGATCGCCTCATCGCGGATAATCACACCGTGATGTTTCGACAGCGCATGGGCCACGCTTCGGACCATATCGATCGCGGCCGGCTCAGCGGGTTCGGGAATCTGCAGTACCTGAAAACGTCGTGTGAGCGCGGGATCTTTTTCGATGTGTCGCTTGTACTCGGACCACGTCGTTGCGCCAATCATGCGTACCGCGCCGCGCGCGAGTGCCGGCTTGAGCAGATTGGCGGCATCGCCCGTGCCGGCCTGTCCGCCCGCACCGACGAGCGTGTGGATTTCGTCAACGAACAGGATGACCGGCGATACCGACTTTAGCGCCGCTTCAAGCACGCCTTTGAGCCGCGACTCGAACTCGCCTTTCATGCTGGCACCGGCCAGCAGCGCGCCGACGTCGAGCGTCAGCAAACGGGCGGCTGCCAGCGCGGGCGGCACATCGCCTCGGGCAATGGCAAGTGCGAGTCCTTCGACAACCGCCGTCTTGCCGACGCCCGCCTCGCCGGTAAGAAGCGGATTGTGTTGACGCCGCCGCAGCAGGATATCGACCATCGTGCGGATTTCCGATTCGCGCCCGGTCACCGCGTCGATATCGCCGGCGCGTGCGAGAGCGGTCAGGTCCGTGCAGTACGTTTCGAGCGACGATGTTTTCGCAGCCGACGGGAATGCCCGCGACGCGTCACCGGGCACCGCTGCCGGGAAATCGCTGCTGTCGAAGGCCGCGTCCGACGATTCCGGCGAGCCGTCGATCCATGCGGCAAGCTGACCGTTCAGCGAATCGAGCGGAATCTTTTCGAAGGTGCGCGACGCGGAGAGCAGCACACGTCGCAATTCCGGTGTGCCGACGAGCGCCGACACTAACCACGCGCCGCGAATGCGACTGTCTCCGAATTCGAGCGTTGCCAGTACCCATGCGCGCTCGATTGCCAGTTCGATGTGATGCGAGAAGTCGGTGATCGAACTCGCGCCTGCGGGCAGCGTGTTCAACGTGTGGGCGAGGTCTTGTTCCAGCCTGTCGCGCTCGATACCCGCATGCCGGACGATGCGATGCAGGTCGCTGTCAGGCAACTGCATGAGTTGGTGCAGCCAGTGCACCAACTCCACGTAGGGGTTGCCACGCAATTTACAGAAGGCGGTGGCCGACTCGATGCTTCGGAAGAGCGTAGCCCCGAGCTTTCCGAATAGTGTCTGACGGGAAATCGACATAAATAAAATTCAGATATCTATTGTTTCTGACATCGATGTAGGAATTATCTGTAGGAGAACCGTATTCGTGTGTCGATTGAATGATCCGTGAATTATTGGGGTATTACTTCGCGTGAGTCAATGTGGTCTGTTGTGATGTGAATTGCAGTGGAATTTATTGTTTGATGAAAATTGTCGGATGCGGTCCGGCTGATTTAGGTGGATAGACGATGCGGTAAAGCATTGATATATATGGAGTATGCGGATTGCATGCAATGGAGAATTTAGGAGCACTCTCAACTCGGATCAAATTTGCGGTTCGTATATAAGAATTAACAAGAATGTTCTGTGGCAGTTTTTTTGACTTAAATCATTCATCTCGAATTTCTCTTCTAAAGTGGAATTTAGATGTAACGATTTATGGTGGACATGTATTACCGTGTTGTGCGTTAATCAATTGGTCGCTACATCGACTCGTAATCGTTCCTTTGCTCTGATAGATGAAAGGGGTGGTACTCAATGACTCTCCACGCGTGTCTCTCCGCGGTTTTACGCAAATCACCTTCCGTCGGGCGAACGGCCTCGCGATTCATGGAACCCGCCTGCATGTCGCACGAGCCATGTGAAGGCGCGAGCGAGTCGAAACGCGACAACGGTCCAACGCATGAAGGCGAAACCATTCTCGATCTGCTAGGACTATCTGCTGGCGAAGCGCGGTACGAAGCGGGTCGTGAGGCGGATAGCGCGCCGGTGCGAACCGGAGCAGATGATGTGCTCGCCGATCTCAGCAGGCAGTACTACCGCGCGCTCGATGCCCGCCAGGTTCCGACGGTGGAGTGGGTTGACGCAGGCGCGCCCGCGAGCGGCGTCCCGGCGCAGAAACTCAGTGACGAGTCTCGCGCCGGCGATGAAGCATTCGGATCGATCACCGGTTTGCTGTCCGACATCGAGAAGCTGGAAGAGGCATTTGGACCACTTCATGAAAGCGATCTGGAGTCCGTCGCCGAGCAAGACGAGATTTCGGAAATCCTGACACTTTTCGCCCCGCCGGAATATCAGGCGGCGGCTGCGCGGCGTATGGGAGCCGTGCCGCCTTTGCTCGCCCGCAGAGATCATCACGCGCTCGCTATCGACAGCCCGATGGTCGCGTTGAATGGCCATGCGAAAGCCGTTCCGCAACAGAGCGAGTGACCATGTACGTGATGCAAAACCTATCGCCAGCTGCGCAGCGTCATCGCGACTTCGCCATCCTCGAATTGGCTGGATGTGTGCCTGAGGCCGGGAGATACGCACGCACCGAAAGTCGTCATCCGTATGCGATCGGAGCATGCCTGTGAACCGCACCTTCCGCGACCTGACTGCTCCCGGCAGCATGCCACGCCGCGCGGAGCCACATCTACTGCCGACCCTGTTTGACCGCTTGCGGGACGATGCGCCCCACAAGCAAACGGAAGCTGCTCGCGAATACGCGGTGACGCGCGCACAGATGCGCGACATCATCCAGCGTGATCTCGCCTTTCTGCTCAACGCGACCAGCATCGAAGGCGCGATCGATCGGCAGCGTTATCCGCACGCGGCGGCATCGACGATCAACTTCGGCGTGCCGCCGCTCGCCGGTGCCTTCACAGCGTCGCGTCAATGGGCCGATATCGAAGTCGCGATCAAGCGCGCGATCCATGAATTCGAGCCGCGTCTGATTCCGGCGTCGGTGCGCGTCGTGCCTCTGACCGACGCCGGCAGCAAAGGTCACTACAACGAGCTGGCGTTCGAAATCCACGGCATGATCCGCATGGATCCCTATCCGCTCGAATTCCTCGTGCAAAGCTCACTCGATCTGGAGACGAGCCGGCTGAACACGAGCGCTCGTTAGGATAAGGACGCCCTGATGGATCCACGATTGCTCGACTACTACAACCAGGAGCTTCTGTACCTGCGTGAACGCGCCGGCGAGTTCGCGCAGATGCACCCGAAGATTGCGCGGCGCCTCGGCATGCAGGCCGGCGAGATCGCCGACCCCTACGTGGAGCGGCTGATCGAGTCATTCAGTTTGATGGCCGCGCGTATACAACTGAAACTCGATGCCGAGTTTCCCCGCTTCACCGGACGTCTGCTCGAGGTCGTCTATCCCAACTATGTGGCGCCGACGCCGTCGATGGCGGTGGCCCGCTTCTATCCGAGTCCTACGGAAGGCAATCTGGTCGAAGGTTTTTCGGTACCGCGCGACACGAGGCTGAAAAGCACGATTCCGCCCGGCGAACAGACTGCATGCGAATTCCGCACAAGCCAGAACGTCACGCTTTATCCGCTAGAGATTGTCGAGGCGCGGCTAACAGGTATTCCGCCGGATATCCCGATGCTCGACCGGTATGTACCGCCGCATGCCCAGGTGCGCGCTGCGTTGCGTTTGCGGCTACGCACGACGGGCGAAGCGGGCATTGCGTCGTTGCGCGAACTGGACCGTTTGCCGATCTACCTGGCCGGCGACGAACAGGTGGCCTCGCAACTGTTCGAACTGGTTCATGCGGCGGGCGTGGCAACAATCACCGGCGAACCAGGCGGATTCGCCGATACGGACCATCCGTTTTCCGCTGTCACGCGGGGCGCGATCGCGCACGAGGGATTGGGCATCGATCAGGGGCTGCTGCCGCTCGTATGGTCGAAGTTTCATGGTCACAACCTGTTGCACGAATACTTCGCCTGCCCGAGCCGATTCTATTTCTTTGCGCTGACTGGTCTGAAGGAGGGACTGCGCAAGGCGAAAGGCCGCGAGGCCGAAATCGTCGTGCTGCTCGATCAGTTTCCTGACCGGCTGACGGGGCTGGTCGACGCCTCGCGCTTCGCGTTGTTCTGCACGCCTGTGATCAACCTGTTCCCACGCGCGGTGGACAGGATTGAACTGAACGAGGCAAGCACCGAATTCCATCTTGTGCCCAAGCGTGTCGCGCCGCTCGATTACGAAGTCTATGCGGTGGATTCGCTGATCGCTCAGGTGGGGCGCGAGTCGGCGCGGCTCGAGTTCCGGCCGCTCTATCAAACGCTGAACAACGACGAAGGCAATCACGGACGATATTTCTCGTTGCGTCGCGAGCGTCGGTTGCTGTCCGATTCGGCGCGCCGTTACGGCACGCGTACGCCCTATATCGGCACCGAAGTATTCGTGTCGCTCGTCGATCAGCATGAAGCCCCGTATCGCGAAGGCATGCGCTATCTGTCAGTCGACGCGTGGCTGACCAACCGCGACTTGCCGAACCTGTTGCCGCGCGATGGCATGCGTGACCTGAACGCAGGTGAGTCGGTCCCGGTGACGGGAGTCGGCCTGATTCGCGCGCCGAGCACGCCGCGCGCGCCGTTTGCCGAACGCGAAAACGCGTGGCGCCTGATCCGGCAACTGAATTTCAACTATCTGCCGCTCGAAGAACTGGACCATCGGCCCGGCGGGCAAGGCGTTCGCGACATGCTTCGGCTGTTTCTGACGAGTGACGACACCGGGCCGCGGCGTCAGGTGGAAAGCCTGGTGGGTGTGAGAACAAAGCCGGTTGCGAGGAAACTACCCGGCGGCGGTCCGCTCGTGTTCGGGCGCGGTATCGAGTGCCAGCTGACGGTCGACGAGAGCGGGTTTTCAGGCGCGAGTCCCTATCTCTTCGGGCTGGTTCTCGAGCACTATCTGGCCCGGCACGTGTCGATCAATTCGTTCACGCAGACCGAACTCCATTCGATGCAACGCGGTCGCGTGGCGCGCTGGCCGGTGCGCATGGGCACGCGCGGGGTGGCCTGATGGAGCGCGCACCGTTCACTGCGATGCTGTGCGACGCGGCGCTCTCGGCGCAAACCGTCGAGCGTTTGCAGCGTGAGCCCTGGCGGTACGGCTTTTTTCCGCTGATGCGTCGCATTGGCGCGAATGCGCGTATCGATCCGATCGGTGCCGCGCGGCGTCCGCGCGCGGAGCCATTCCTGCTGGGACAAAAGCCCAGCCTCGCGTTCGCGCCACGCGAGATCGCCAGCGTCGGCGAGTCGAATGGGCGTCTTCATGTGCGACTCTTCGGGCTGGGCATGCTTGGGCCGAATGGTCCGCTGCCCATCCACATGACGGAAATCGCGCGAGAGCGGGAAGAGGGGCGGGGCGATCACACGCTAGTCGATTTTCTCGACATCTTTCACCACCGCTATCTGACGCTGTTGTATCGCGCGTGGGCCGGGGGGCAGGCCGCGGCCGGACTCGACCGGCCCGGCCCGGATGGCGAGCGGTTTTCGTTTTATATCGCGAGTCTGAGTGGCCAGGACACGCGAGAAATCGCGCGTCGGGCGTTGCCTGCGCATGCGCAACTGGCGGCGTCCGCGAACCTCGTGCGCGAGGCGCGCGATCCGGACGGATTGCGCATGACACTGGAACGCTATTTTGGCGTGCCGGTCGCGATCGACGAATACGTTTTCCACTGGATCGACGTCGAACCCGACGATCACAGCCACCTTGGCAATCCTGGCGCGGCCGCGACGATCGGCGACGGCGCGATGCTCGGCGAGCAGGCGCCTGATCGCCAGCATCGGTTCAGGATCGTGATTGGTCCGCTCGAGATGGACGCGTATCTGCGCTTCACGCCGCGTGGCGCGGATTTGCCGCGGCTGGTCGATTGGGTGCGAAGTTTTGTCGGCCGTGAATTCGAGTGGGAACTGGAGCTTCGAATCCGTGCAGAAAGCGCGCCACCTGCGGAGATCGGCGGTCCTCAGCAACTGGGCTGGTCGGGATGGCTCGGCCATTCGCGCAGCGGCGAGCCGATCACGGGCATGCGATTCGAACCGGAACGATATGTGGATCAGTTTTGTGAGGAACACGGACCCAATCAGTGCGACGCAACCCGCGAAGAGGCGAAATGAGTAGCGGCAAAAAGCAGCGCGCTTCGAATTCGTCGGCCAGATCCGCCACGCTGGTGGGGCACGACTGGATGACGCCTGTCAATGCAGCGTCGCCATGCGGTCCTGATCTTGAATACGATCCGGAATGGGTCGTGCTGACGGCGCGGGTGGTCGCGAAGACGGATGCGCAATATGGCGACTTCGTGGGTACACCGGAGCCGGTGAACTGGAGTGAGGTCGAGCGGGAGTGCCGGCGGCTGATGCTGCGGAGCAAGGACATGCGCGTTGCCGTGTTGTTCACGCGCTGTCGCACGCGGCTTGAAATGTCGAAGGGGCTGGCAGAAGGATTGCGCTTGCTGGCGGCTTGGCTGGATGCCTTTCCGGACACGATCCATCCGCAGCCGGGTGTCGACGACGATCAGGATGCGGCGCTCGAAATTCGCATGAATGCGTTGCAGGCGCTGACGGACACCGATGGCCTGATGTCGGACGTGCGCGAGATCGCGTTGACGCGTTCCACCATGGCGCGTTTGCAAGTGCGCGACGTTGAGCGGGCGTTTGCGCATCCGCGGCCGAACGATTCACTCGCGCCGGACTCGGTCACGCGACAGCTTGAGGATATTCGCGCGCAACAACCCGACACGCTGGCGGGCTTCGACGAAGCGCTAGCCAGCTTGGGGGCGATCGAGAACTGGTGCAAACAGCATCTGGGCGTCTATCAACCGGACCTTTCGGCGTTGAACCGATTGTTGCGGCGACTGACGGGCGATGGGCCGCGGAGCGTGCAGCCGTCGATCGATGCTCAGACCGGCCATGTGTCGTCCGTCAATGCTGTAGAAACCCGCATGCCGGACCAGGATGCGCCGCGCGAACTCGCTGAGGGTGCTTCACCACGAATGACTACCGGTCCCGTTGAGATTCGGTGCGAAGACGCGCCACGGGATCGCGATGACGCGCTCGGTTATATCCGTGACGCACGGCGCTGGTTCGAACTGCATGAACCTAGCAGCCCGATCCCTATTTTGCTACGCAGGGCAGAACAGTTCGTCGGTAAGGGATATGCCGATGCGGTGAGGGCCATTCCTGCGGAGTTGCTGATTCAATGGGAAAGCGAGGAGTGACCCACGATGCCGAACGAAACGATGCGAACCAGCACGGCGGGCCTGAGCGCGTTGCGGGCGCGCGAGGGCGCCATTCTTCACTACTACAACGACATCGCCAACAACTGCACATTCGGTGTGGGGGCGCTTGCGCATCATGGGCCCTGTACCGAAGAAGAGATGCGACGGCCAGTGAGCACAGCCGATGTCAATGCGCAACTGGCGGTGAGCGTGCGTAGTGCGGAAGCTGCTGTGCGCCGTCAGGTCAGCGCGCGGGAACTGACCCAGGATCAGTTCGATGCGCTGGTCAGCTACACCTTCAATACCGGGCCGACCGGCGCGCATCCTGCGCTTGCGGCGGCCAATGCGGGACTGGATGAGCAGGTCGTCGCGCATATGACGCGGAATGTGAATGTGCATCCCCGCGATGTGCATGGGAGAAGGTTGCGCGCAGTGCGTTCGGCGGGACTCGTTAACCGTCGCCGCGAAGAGGCAGCGCCATTCCGGATCGAGGCGCGAGCGGAATGAAAGCGCTGTTCTGTCTGTTGCTAAGCCTGGTCTGCGTGCCGTCGCTTGCAGCGTCGTCCGATCCTGTCGACGAAATCGCCAGACGCAGCGGGCTGCCGGCGAGCGAGGTGGGCGCGGTACTGGCGAACTGCGATGCGAGCCAGACCAGCATGACCTTTTGTGCGTGGCGCGATCAACTGATAGCCGAGCAGGATCTGCAGTCGGCGGTGTCGGGCCGGGAAACAGACTCCCCTGCGTGCAAAGCCCCTCTGGAGAAGCACGTTTCCAGATGGTCGAGGCAGCGCGATAGCACTTGTGAAAAACAGGCGCGGAAGGAATGGGGCACCGGATCGATGCGACAGGCGGCGCAGGCGAGCTGCGTAACGACCGAAACCAGAAGGATCATCGGGAAGGTGATGGCGTTCAATTGCCGCTGAACTGCCATGCCGTAGCGTTACGTTCATCCGAAAACGAAAGGATTGCTTCGATATGCAGATGTTCACAACGAATCGTACTGTGACGATGAGGGGCGCTGCCTTGCCGATGTCCGACGTTGGTGGGCCTTTGCTTGAACTGAAGACTATCGGCGGCGAAGAAGCGCTCTCGAAGATCTATACGTACACGCTCGCTTGCCGTACGCCGACCGACGTGCCAGCGGAAGAAGCAGCCAATCTTGATCTCAAGTCGATGATCGGCAAGGAGTTGACGGTCACGATCCAACTGGACGGGATGGGAACCTTCATGGCCGGGCTCGAGGGGATGGCGGGCGCGGCGAATAGGGGTGCGGGCACGCGGGAAATCAGCGGTGTGGTCGCAGAAGCGCGCTATCTGAATCAGACGGACCGGCAGAGCAACTACGAACTCTCATTGAAGCCATGGATATGGCTGGCCGATCAGCAGTCAGACTACCGGATATTTCAGCGCAAGACGGTGGTGGAAATTGTCGAAGACGTGCTCGGCAAGTACATGTACTCGTACGACATACGGCTGAGCCGGACGTATCCGGTGTTGGACTATCAGGTCCAGTATGGTGAGACGGATTTCTATTTTATCCAGCGCCTGATGGCGGAGCATGGGATTTACTGGTTCTTCGAGCATTCGAATACGTTTCATCGAATGGTGCTGGTGGATCACCTTGGCGCACATAAGCCGGTGGAAAGCGCGGCCTATCAGACGCTATGGTATTTCCCGCCGGGCCACAAGATCGATCAGGAATATATCAGTGCGTTCGACACGGGCGGCGCGCTTCAGTCAGGCCGGTGGATAACGAGTGACTATGACTTCAAGAAACCGAAGGCGGATCTGATCAGGCAGAACGAACTGCCTCAGGACACTTCGCATAACGATCTGGAGCGCTACGAATGGCCGGGTGACTACACCGATCCGTCGCATGGCGAGGACTTTGCGCGGTTGCGCATGGAGGAGGTCCGTGCGCATGGTGAACGTGCATCGGGCAGCGGCAATGTGCGCGATGTCGTGTGTGGCACGACTTTTCATCTTGACGGTTATCCGCGTCAGGCGGCGAATCAGGAATACCTGGTGATTAGCGCGTATTTCTCGGCGACGGAGGTTGGCGATTCGAGTGGCGCAGCGGAATACTCGATATTCAGCTCATTTGTCGTGCAGCCTGCGAAGACGGTCTTTCGTCCGACGCGCGATCACTTTGCGAAGCCGCGCACGAACGGGCCGCAGACGGCTATCGTGACGGGCCCGCCCGGGCAGGAGATCTGGACCGACCAGTATGGGCGGGTGAAACTTAGCTTTCGCTGGGATCGTTCGGGGGTAAAAGATCACAATTCGTCGTGCTGGATACGCGTGTCGTATCCGTGGGCGGGGGGAGGGTTCGGCGGAGTCAACATTCCGCGTGTCGGCACCGAAGTTATCGTGGACTTCGAGAACGGCGACCCGGACCGGCCGATCGTGGTCGGTCGTTTGTACAACGCAGAATCGATGCCGCCGTGGGCGTTGCCGGGGAATGCGACGCAGAGCGGGATATTGTCCAGGTCGATGAAGGGTGGCGCCGGAATGGAAAATGGACTGCGCATGGAAGACAAGCAGGGAGCGGAGGAGCTTTGGATACAGGCGCAGAAGGACATGAATACGACGGTGAAGAACAATGGATCGACTTCAGTCGGCAATAACAATTCATTGAAGGTGGCAGGCAATCACTCGGTGCGGGTGAAGGGGGATAGCAGTTCAGAGGTAACGGGAAATGAAGACTCAACTGTCACGGGCACGTATACACAGAAAGTTACCGGCGTCGTTAAGCAAACGTATGAAGCTGGGCAGACGCGCGACATTACCAGCGGGGGATATCGCGAGGACATTGTCGGAGACACAAAATCGAGTATCACGGGAAAGTGGGAACAGACGATTACGGCGGCATCCACAGAAAACCATGGGGCGGGCCGTACCGTCAATGTGACGGGATTGGATACCCACAATGTGAAAGGCGATGTCGAACATCGCGCTACGGGCCACCGGCACGTGAGCGCAAACGAAATGGCCCATTCGGCCGACACGACCTTATTGATGTTCGGCGAAGGTAAAGCCGATGTCAGATCCGCATCATTGGTCACATTGGGCGTCGGCGAGCGAGGGCAAGGACCTGGAATTTCCATCAACGCCGGAAAAATAGAACTCACCGCTCACGGTTCGACTATCACCATCGACCGGTCTGGCGTAAGCGTCAATGGCTCAAAAATATCATTGAACTGAGGCCTGCGGACGGTCCTTCTCATGAAACGTTTATCGATTCTCGCAATAAGCATCGTGATCGCGATCATCGTGGTGAACGCGTTGGGAGACGAATGGCGCAGCGAAGTTCGTGCTTTTCTGCGTGCAATGCGGCATGCGTTGTAGTGACACGTTACAGAACCCGATGACTGAGGCGCGAGCTCTATTGCACGATGAATTCCGTAGAAAAGAACCTTGGGCAACTGCGTGATCTGTGGATGCGGCACACGCAGAACGAGCACATCCGCGTGATGGTGTTGCGGATTGCGGATAACGCCGATCGCATGCTCGACGCGTTTTTCGCGTTGCAATCCGAATCTGGTGAATGGGATACGTCGGACCTGTTCATCCGCTTCGATCAACCATTCGATACCGGTTTTAGCTACAGCCGCGTGCTGGGCGATGCGCTGATCGAACAGTATCGACAGTCATTCGATGACGAGGATACCGAAGGAAATTGGCCTTTCAACAGGGTGGCTCGGTACGATAGTGCGGCGGGCTTTCTGCTCCTTCTTGGTGCCTTTGCCCGGCACCATCGTGAACAATTCCGCTACGTCGCGGCGGTGCTTCAACCGCATCCGATAAGCGCGAGCGGCGCCTGGGAAACATGGCTCGAAGCCGCCTTGCAGGCGCCCATCCCGGAATCTATCCGTTTAGTCATTGTTGATACCCAAAGCGATCGTCGCTGGCAGGCACTGGCCGACCGATTTCCGGATGAAGTACAGGTAATAGAAATATCGATGGACATGTTCGACATCATGCGCGAGACCGCGATGCACGCGGGCGGCGCAGCGGGATCTGTCGGCGCGTACCGTCAGATCATGGCCGACCTGATGGTTTTACTGACGCGAGGGTCGGCGCATGAAGTCCAGGAACGAGCCGGCAAAGCGATGCAAATCGCTCGACGCGAACAATGGCTGGACCAGGAGGCGGTGCTGCGATTGATGATCGCGGGCGCCCAGATCAAGGATGCGGACTTCGACAATGCCGTGGTGAGCTATCGGGACGCCCGTGATTGGGCGATACGGGCCAAAGAAAAGGAACTGCCGGGCGCGCAGAACCTCGTCGTTCAAACGTGGTTCGGGGAAGGTGGCGCGTGTCTCGCGGCGGGGAAGATGAAGGATGCAGCCCGCGCTTATCGAAGTGGCGCTGAGCAGGCACGGTGTGTGCCAGACCCGATGCTGGTCGTAGAGGGGTTCCGCATGGCGGGCTTTTGCTTCGCCAATGCGCGACTACCTGATGCCGCGAAAGAACACTATGTACTTGCAATTCGCGAGTCAGTGTCCATTCCAGTCGCACAGCGAGCCGCAACGACACTGCCGATCGTGATTCAGGATTTACTGCGTCATTACGATGCTCGACGCGTGAAAGAACTCGAGGCATGCGCAGGAGACTACGAGACTGACACGGCCAAGATACTTGACATGGCTGATAAGAAAGCATTGTGCCTGGGCGCGTTTCCATCCGCTCGTCAAGTCGAGGCCATTGAAGTGGCGATGGATCTTCAGCTCGAAGAGCGCTACATCGCTTGCCATAAAAAGCGTGAACGTTTGATTGCCGGCGGTGACGAGCGTTTTCGGGAGGTTGTCGGTACGGCACGCGAATTGTTGCATCCGCGCTGGAACGGATTACCGGAGATCAGACATCCGCTCGACAAAACGGAAGCTGAGATTGCGCGGTTACTGGAAAACGACGATCTGGATCAGACAGGCGCGCACGGTTAGACCGCAGTTCCCGCGCACGTAACGTCCGGAATATTTCGTGAGTGGCCGCGCCTCACGTTCAAATGAAGAAGGCTTGTCAATGAGTTCGGCAGATCAAACCGATCAGAAAGACACAGAACCGGAGTCCAATGGTTTCATGGCCGCAATGGACGGGGTGGCTAAGGCGACCGAAGCTGCGCAGGATGCCGCGCCTGCACTAGGACCCTCCATTAGCACGCCATCCGCGAAGCACTTCGATGTTCAACTCGGGATTGATATCCACACCTATGCGACACCTGTCCCTGGACCGCTGCCTACACCGCATATCGCGATGGTGTTCGACCCGTTTGACTACATTCCTGTGATAGGCGGAACGGTACATGTCAATGGTGTGAAGCGAGGAAATGCAGGGACTGGAGGCGTGGTTGCGCATGTGCCGTTTGGCGTGTGGGCGCCTCCTATCAGGGTGCCGGCGGGGCCGCAATTCGATAATGAAATCTTCATGGGCAGCAAGACCGTACTGGCCGATGGCGAGCCTTTTTCTCGTGCGACTATGCCTGTGCTTGATTGCAATGCGGTTGGCGTTGTTCCTCCGCTCAGGATCAGGAAGGTTAAAGTCAATCTATCGCCGGTATTGCCGACGGCGATGAATATCAGTACGCCTGGCGGCGTGACGGTTGGCGGGCCGTCCACAGTCAACATGACGGCGATGTTGATGAAAGGCGCGATGAGCGCCGTGGGGAAAGGGCTGAAGAAGCTGAGGAAGGTTGAGGGAGTTAGCACAAGACTTGAGAATTTGGGCAAAAGATTCAAGGAGATCAAGAAGAAAGCGTTCAAGGGGCTTCCTAACGGCTTCTTTAAATGCAAAGTGCTGAAGGCTGAGCCTGTCGATATCCGAGACGGCAGCGTGGACGTTGCACAGCAGGACTTCACAATCACCGGCAGGTTACCGCTTTCGTGGCCGCGACATTACGCTTCTCACCGTTGTGATGAGCCGGGTTTTTGCGGCCAGGGTTGGCGAACACCCGCCGATCTGCGTTTGGAAGTGGACGACGACGGTATTGTCGTTCTCTCGGGTCCGCATCTCGAGATTTTTTTTCCAAAGCTACCCGAAGCGCCCGGGATCGAGCATGCCGTCAAAGAGTGGCGTGATGGTGCACGCCTGTATCGGGTAGATGGCGCGCAAGGCGGCGCGCTACATGTTCGCGTGCGCAGCGAACTTTATATTTTCCCGGACACAGGCACACTACGCGCCCCTTATGTGAGTCAACGTCGCCGGCTCCGAATTGGTCGCATTCAGGATTTGTGTGGGAATGCATGGCATTTCGAATGGGAGGATGGCTACTTACGGCGCATCGTCGAAAGCGGAAGGGATGGTTTGCGAGGACGTGAACTGGATGTACAGTCGGCGCGCGATGGCGGGATCGCGTCGATTGCGCTGTACGATCCGATGACCCGGCAGACGCACCCGTTAGTCAGATACGTCTACGACGACGTAGGGAACTTGTTCTCCGCTAGCGACGCACTCGATGCCCCGCGCAGTTATCGCTATATCGGCCATTACTTGACGCGGCACACGGATCGCCTGGGTCAAGCCTTCTATTACGAATACGACCAAGCGTGGCGAGTCGTTCACGCATGGGGCGATGGCGGATTGCACGACTACCGGTTCATCTACCGTCCCGCGCTGAGGGAAACGGAGGTGATCGATTCGCGCGGCCACGTGTCGCTAATCCGATTCGACGAAGATAACTTGCCTGTCAGTGAAATCGATCCGTTGGGCGGCGTGACCACCTACCGATACGACGAGTGTGGGCATACCACGGAGATCATCGACCCGACCGGCTTGAGTACCCGGTTTGAATACGACGAAAACGGCAACGAGACCGCGGTGACATTGCCGGACGGCAGTTGCACGCGGGTTTCGTTCGATAGGGACTCGAATCCGTTGGTCATGACCGATGCGTGTGGCCGGTCGTGGAAACAGGAATGGGATACGCGTGGGTTACCGCTTTCTCAAGCCGATCCGCTTGGCGCGGTTTCCCGTTACACGTGGGACGAGCACGGGCAGTTGCGCGAGCATGTTAACGCACGTGGCGCGATGACGAAGCTGGCCTTCAATTGGCATGGCTATTTGTGCAGCGTGACCAATGCGCTGGGGCATGAAGAGAAGTTCGAACACGACGCACGCGGTTGTCTGCTGACGCGCACCAATGCCCTTGATCAGCGGAGCGCCTATGCGTACGACAGAAAGGGGCGCTTGCTGTGGGCGCGCAAGCCGGATGGCACCGGAGTCAACATTGAATATGACGCCGAGGACCACCCGATTGCGTATATCGATGAAGGCGGAGAGCACACGCGCCTGGAATATGCGGGCACGGGCAAGCTGACGGCTCTTCTGGGTGCGGACGGCAACCGTACGCGCTACGTGTATGACACCGAGGAACAGCTTGCAACGATAGTCAATCAGAACGGCGAGACATGGCGGCTCATACGCGATCCGTTAGGGCGGATCGTCGAAGAGATTGACTACTGGGGCCAATCGACGCGTTACCAGTACGACGCCAAAGGTTGCTTGCATACGCGCATCGATCCCCTGGGTCAGGTGATCGCTTACGAAACCGATCGGCTCGGACGCATCACGCGCAAGAGCTTGTCCGACCCGGATCGGCAGGGACAGCAGATTCACGAGTGTTTCCGATATGACGCGTCAGGCGCGCTCATCGAAATGAGTAATGCGCACCGGCGTGTGGTGCGACGTTTTGACGACGCGGGGCGACTCATTGAGGAGAAGCAGGACAGCTTCTCGGTGAACTATAGCTACGACGAGATCGGGCAGTGCGTCGAGCGTACGACTAGCGCGGGCAACCGGCTTGTGCAGGGTTTTGATCTGTTAGGCCAACTGGTGGGTGTGACGCTGAACGATCAAGCGCCCGTGATGATCGAGCGCGATGCGCTGGGTCGCGCGACCCGCGAGCAGCTGGGCGTGGGACTTGCGCGGGCGTTTCAGTACGATTCGATGGGCCGTTTGAGCGCGCAAAGCGTGATGCGCGACGAGGCGCCGGTGTTCAGCATGGGCTACCAGTATGACGCGGTGGGCAATCTGACGCGGCGTCGCGACAGTGAATGGGGCGTGGACGCGTATCGCTATGATCCGGTTGGCCGGCTGCTGGAACATATCGATCCCGCGGGCAAGATAAGCCGCTTCGTGACGGACGCGGCGGGCAATCATTTGCGTACGCGGATTCGCGAGCCGAAGCGGGAGGTCAGGCAAGACGACGATGCGCGCCTGGAGGCGTGGCGGAGGGAGGGGGAGCATGACGGGCGCCGATACGTATTCGATGCGGCGGGCAATCTGAGGATGCGTGAGCCGGTCGTGCCGGGTAAGGGTGAGCGCGCACTTTACCTGCGGTGGGATGCGAATCATCGCCTGATCGAATCGCGCTGCGGCGACCAGGTGACACGGTATGGATACGATGCCGCGGGGCGGCGTGCGTTCAAGCGTAACCCGGCGCACACGACATGGTTCTTCTGGGATGGCGATGCGCTGCTCGCGGAGGTCCGGCAGGACAATGATGCGGCCGACAGGCTTTGCGAGGGGCAGCGGACGTTGCGATATGGTGTAACGCCGCCGCCGAGTGTGGGGCGTGAGGCGCAACGGCTTTACCGTGAGGACGGGCGGGAGTATGTCTACTATCCCGGGACGTTTCATCCGTTTGCGGTGGTGGAAGGCGGGTGTAGAGGTAAAGCGGTCTATCATTACCATACCGATCCGAATGGATGTCCGGTGCGGTTGACGGATGGTCGTGGCGAGGTTGTTTGGGCTGCGGGGTATGACGGGTGGGGTGGGGTTGGGCGAGTGTATCGGGAGGGGGTGGAGCAGGCGATCCGGTTGCAGGGGCAGTATTTTGATCGGGAATCGGGGCTGCACTATAACCGCTACAGATACTTTGATCCCAACACAGGCAGTTTCATTAGTCAGGATCCGATTGGCCTCGCTGGAGGCACGAATCCGTATCAATTTGCACCAAATGTTCTTACCTGGGTTGACCCTTTGGGGTTGACCTGCGAAACAAAACTGCGCGCTGAAAATTACAGAGCTAGTGGTAATGTTGGTAAAAAAAGAAACATTGCAACATCAGACTTTGAAATAAACGGGAGAAAAGGAACGGCGGACGCACTTAGCGGAAGGAATACTAATGATGCTCCCTTTGTAAAAATTCCTGATTTGGAAAGCAGAAAATTCTCAACATTTGACGTTGGTCATAGTCGAGAATTCGATTCGGAAGTGAAGATTTTCGAGCACATAGCTAACGAATTTCCGACAACGGCGACAGGGAGAATCGACTTGTATTCCGAGCTTCCAATTTGTGACTCGTGTTCTAGTGTGATAAATCAGTTCAGAGAGATGTTTCCGGGAATTGAAGTAAATGTTCAGTGGGGGTAACGCAGAATGAATGCACTTGAATTTCAGCAGAAACTCGTTGATCTTACGAATGGCATGAAAGCGAAGGGGTTGAGAGTTAGTGGATGCGATGCGGATGAAATATCCGGCATTGAAAAGAAATATGGAGCATTGCCAAATTTATACAAGATTTTTTTGTCTCTCGTTGGCTCTGAAGCTGGTGATTTTAAGGTGGGGACTGACATATTAGCCAAGGATTTGGGTGATATAAATGAATGTACATTGGAATTGATGGAGGAAAACGGGGTTTCACCACCGGAAAATTTATTTGCATTTCTGTTGCATCAAGGGTATTCAGCGCTATTTTTTGTAGATCGCTACGCCGATGATCCTGACGTATTTTGCTATACAGAAGGAGAGGCAATAAAAAAAACCGAATACAAATTTAGTAGCTATATTGGCGACGAGATAGATATTTATGCGAAGCGCCAGTAAATACTTTTAAAGATAAAGCTTGCGAAATGCTCTTATTCCTCATTCGACGGTAATCACAAGCCTACCGTGCTCGACATTAACTCTCACGCGCTGCCCCTGCATGAACCCGGCCTCTTCAAGCCTTCGCCTGGTGAGCGGAATCCAAAGTGCAAAAAACTGCTGCCAGTTGCGAGGAAGCGGTCTTTTGCATTGTGTCTTTTGGTTTTAGGCGAGCGCGTTATTGACTGCCGCCTTCGTGGTCCGATGAGGGCGTTTGCTCTCTCTGTATAACCGGCACAGATACTTCGACCTCGCGACCGGAAGCTTCATCAGCCAGGATCCGATTGGGCTCATGGGCGGTATCAATCCATATCGGTACGCGCCGAACACTTTAAGATGGGCCGATCCTCTCGGACTGAACTGCGAAGAACTAGAAAATCAATTGCCCCATTTGCTTGAGCAGGAGTTGGCAACTGCTGAGCGGCTTGGCGTCAAGCCGATGGTTGCAAAGATTCATGATCCACAATTCGAGGCGCTGGTTAATTCTGGGTCAATAAAATATGTAGTAACTCCGGATGGGGTGCTTTTAGTCGGCCCTCACTCTGTGAACGGGGTGGAAATATCTCACGCTGCTTTGTCAGAAGGAAAGCCGGTGGTTGCCGCTGGACAAGCGGATATTGCAGGTGATGCTGCAAATGGCTTTTTTGGGCTGGATATCAATACACATAGCGGCCATTATATGAATGGGGCTAGTTCGGTCTTGAATGAAGTCGTTGCTAACATCGGAAAGGAGGGCTTCGAAAATGCTGGAATTATCGTCCCATAAAATTCTCAGTATAATTAAATTTAATGAAATATCTCATAAAAAGATAACTTGCGATAGCGTTATGGAAATTTTCGGGAAGGATGTGGTTAGAGTTGCGAGTAAAAAATATGGCTCGGGAAATACCATTGGGGGGTATGCTATTGCTCACTTGTTTTTGGTGATAAGCGGTCGTTGCTCGATAAAGTCTGGTGGGAAATCGATATCGCTACACGAAGGGTTGGCTACGTTGGTGGGTAATGGTTATTATGAAATGGAGACGCCGTCTGATTCCGGGTGTGATGTTATTGTTGCTTGGTTGAGGGATGGCTCTAAATGATGTGGGGAAAGGGGAAGTTGACGGCCGCTAAAAAATGGCCATCTTTTATGTTTATTCAGCGATGGTCGCAAACCGATTGGCCGAGTGATTGTTTAAGTTGGTTCAAATAGAAAGGCCGCTTCTGCGTTCTTTTATTCAGCGGTAGTCACAAGCTTTCCCTGCTCGACGTTAAAGCGAGCCGCAGTGCCGGTCTCGAATCCGGCCTTCCCGAGCCAGACACCGGCGATCCGGAGCGATGCAAACGGCGTATGTTTCGCTCAGGAGTGGGTGGGCTGGGGCGAGTAGCGGTCGCCGTAACGCCGGCGTCACCATGCGCGGCGTTCGGACTTGCCGCCCGGGACCTATCCGTGATTTCGTGGGCGAGGCATATCATGAGCGATAAAAATCATGGATATGCCAATGAAGAAGAAACGCACGGTGGCGTCTCAGGCA
>NZ_SORE01000025.1 GCF_004366595.1 Paraburkholderia rhizosphaerae | reverse complement strand
GAAAATGGAAAACCCTCTGGAATCAGGAAGGCGACGTGCTGACCACGCTCGTGCGGTTACCCGCCGCGTCGTAGTTGTAAGTGACGGTGGATGTTTTTGAGCCGTCGGTATAGACGACCTTCGTCAATCGCCCCAGCGCGTCATAGGTGTAGGTACTACTGCTTGCCGCAATGGCCGTTGCAACAGATGTGAGCAAGGCGACGGCGACAACAAGGCGAAATGATCGGCCCGCTTTCTCACACCACTTCCTGGAGACAACCTCTCTACGCGATGACCGGGTCAGCAATTCAAGCCCTCCATTATTCAATGCAGACACGCTCTTCCTCTTCGTCGCAATACTGGTCATCTAAATTTTCGCAAATTACTTGCGCCCGTCAAATAAACACTCGGATAACTAATCAATTTATCCAGCCTCATCTCTGAAAAATATGGCTCTGACGGTCTCGCCAAAGTATTACAGATAACTAACTAATAAATCAATAGAAAATTCGGTATCAGACATGCGCAAATTTCTGCATTTTTTCTGTACCACGCATGGCTTTATGATCACTTCTCCTCAAGTGACCATTTCAAGATAAGACCAATGACGCAGCACTTCAGCTAACCGGTTCGAAATAAACCTTCCCCCCGACAAACGGACCGCGAGACAAGACACGCGCATATGATCGTCTTGCTCCGTTAGCGCACACCGACGAGGCAAGTCTCGACATTACGCCCATCGTCCACCACAAACGACAAACCCGGCCGTAGCCGGGTTTGTCGTTGCTTCCCTTGTCTTCGCCGACGCGTCAAATCGCCAACGTTACGCGACCGTGCATCGCACCTTATTCGTACAACGCTACTTCATTCCGGCTCGCACACCCGCGCCAGCGCCCGATCCATCGCAATCGCATACAACGGTTCTAGTGTATGACTCGCCACGTAGTCTTGCGTCGCACGTGCCAGTTGCGCGCTGCAATCCGGCTGCGCGCGCAGCGTCTTCGTGTCGGCTAACGACTTGATAAAACCTTGCTGCAACCTGTCCAGTTCCGGACGAATGTCTTTCTTCAGATCCACGCGCTTGTCGTCGGGCGCGCGGCCGTCGCGGCGCCATTGTGCCAGTAACCCGTATTGCACCAGTTTATTGGCTTCGATCTGGTCAGCGAAGAAATGCGTCGCAAGTTGCGGCGGCACGCCGCGCGAGCGCGCTTCCTCCGCCGCGGCCTTGATCACCTCCGCCTCGCGCGGCAGGTCTTCGACCGGCTTGTGCGAGTCCCATTTCGATAACGCAACCTGCCGCGCGATATGCAAACGCGCAACGGTCATATCCAGCAGAGGAAGAAATGTCTGGCCGTCCGCTGCCGCGCTGTATGAAGGCGGCGCGGCGAACAGCAGCGCGGCCGCCAGCGGAGTGATGATAAAGCGTGATTTATCGAAACTGAACTTCAGCATCAATCGGTTCCTTTTTGCAGGTGAACGCGAGCGCGACGGCAACCGCGCCCGCTAACGCGCGGGCTGCGCCCCGGAGTCTCAATAACGCGTGCAGAACCGGTTCTATTCCGCACCGGATCGAACTTTCATGTTCGACGTCATTGTCTACGATACGTTCAACACACGCATCGGACTCCGCAATCCACCATCAGGCCATCAGAACCGGTAATCAAGCGTGACCGTTGCCGCTTGCGCGGACGTATGACTGGTCGCGATCAGCGCGTCGTAACCGACTGACACGGTGAGCGCTTTAGTCGGCCGCGTGCTGACGCTGATGCCTGTGGTCAGCTGGTCGCGCGGCAAGCTCGTGCCCGGCGCGGCGAACAGCGTGCCGTCCTGCGCACCGACGGTCACCACGCGTCCGGTGCCGAGCAGTTCGCGAGCGTAACCCACTCTGAACTCCACGTTAACCGGCTTTAGCTGGTTACCGAAGTTTTTGTCAAAAGTGATTTGAGCGTACGGCTGCAAACTGCGCACGTTATCCGTGCCTACCGTCAGGTCCTGACCGTTCGCGCCGTTTTCGCTAAAGCCGTTCGCATGCAGATACGAAAAGCGCATGCCGATGCGCGGCATGATCGTCACACCGCCCAGCGCAATAGGCATCGCGGCTTGCGCCGCAGCGGTCGCTTCCTGGCCAATATGATCGCCTTCGGCGGTACCGACGGGACCGAATGGCCGCTTCTGCGACAGAAAGTCGACACCCGTGCCAACCACCGCGGACACATCGACGGCCCCGAGCGTACGTCCGCCATAGAACGCGACGCGCAACGTATCGGTCGTGCCCGAATCGCCGGTGCTGTCTTCGCTGATGTCGCTGTGGTTATAGCCGCCGGAGAAACCGACCGTGTAGTTGCCGATCTGATGACCGATACCCGCGAGAAAGCCGTAATTGCGCGCCTCGAAGCTGGGCACACCGTTCGTGCTGTGTACGTTCGTCTGCGAACCCGTCGCGTTCACCCATACCGACGATTTCGACGCCGCGCGATCGCTAAACGGCACGCGCTCGAGCAACGCGGCATTCGCCATCTGCGCGGACAACGCGAGGTTGGTGCCGAGCGCCGTAAAGATGCTCGTGTCGGTCGGCGCGATGACGATCGGCGAGCCGGCCCCGGTGGCGGGGTCCCCCGCAGCGGGATTGCCTGCGGCTGGATTGCCCGCCGCGGGGTCGCCTGCCGGATCGCCGCCCGGCGTCTGCTGCGCCGCGCCGCTCAGCACCAGGTCGACCTGATTTGCGCTGTAGGCGACCGATTGCTGCAGCGAGCCCAGATTCGCGCCCGATGCGAGCGAGTTCGACACCGTTGCGAAGCGGCCGCTGACACCGCCGCTCGCAGTGACGATCGCATAAGTTTTCGGCTGATACGTGCCCGGGTCGTACATCACCTGCAGGCCGCCATTCAGCGCCGCCGTGCCGCCGATGTGCAATTGCGAGCCCGAGGTCGGACTGACTTCGATGGCGAGCGACGCGGTGCTCGCTTGCGTGTAGTTGCCGCCGACTGTCAGTGTGCCGATCGAGCCGCCCGGCATCACGACACCGTTGTTCGTCACATTGCCGCCAATCGTGCCGTGACCCCGCAACGTGCCCGGTGCATCGACGATCACATCGCCGCCGAGTTGCGCACCCGGACTGTTGATATCGCCGACCGCGAGGCTGCCCGACATCACCTCGGTGATCCCGCTGAACAGATGGCTATCGCCGTTCAGCACCACGCTGCCGGTACCCTGCTGCTCAATCTGGCCGGCACCGGTTACATTGCCCGCATAAGTGATCGCATCGGGGCGATTGAACACCAGCAGACCATCGTTGACTGTGTTGCCGACCAGGTCGCCCGCCGCCGTGCCCTGGCCGATCGTCAGAATGCCGCCCGACGATACAACCGGATTCGTCAGCGATCCGAACAGATGCTGGGTACCGCCGCTCATCACCTGCGTGCCGCTCACGCTCGCGCCGCTCGATACCGTCTGAACGCCGCCGCTCGATACGATCGAGTCGTTCGCGGTACCGCCGGACAGCACATCCTGAATGCCGCCGGACGACACGATCGTGCCTGACGCGACGCCGCCCGCGCCGACCGTCTGCGTGCCGCCGGCCGCGACCGCGGTACCCGATGCCAGGCCACCCGAATTAATCGTCTGCGAACCACCCGACGCGACCATCGTCCCCGTCGTAACAGCACCCGTGCCGACCGTCTGCGAGCCGCCCGACGCCACTGCGGTGCCGCTCGTCAGGCCGCCGCTCGCGACCGCCTGCTGACCGCCGCTGCCCACCGACGTGCCGACCGTCACCCCGCCCGACGACACGATCTCGCTGCCGCCGCTGCTCACTGTCGTGCTGGTCGCCGTGCCGCCCGAGCTGACGATCGACGTGCCGCCGCTCGTGACGTGTGTGCCGCTTGCCGAGCCGCCGCTCATCACGACACTCGACCCGCCGTTACTGACCGTGGTGCTGTTCGCCACACCGCCGGACGACACCAGCTGCGTGCCTCCGCTAAGCAACGTGCCGCTCGCGCTGCCACCCGCGCCCACCGTCTGTGTGCCGCCGCTGTCCACTTGCGTGCTGCTCACCACGCCGCCCGACGACACCGCCTGTGCGCCACCGGCGCTTACGTGTGCGCTGGTTGAGTTGCCGCCCGTTACGTTCTGCTGCCCGCCGGACTTCACCTGTGCGTTCTGCGACGAGCCCCCCGAAGAGACGATTTCGACACCGCCGCTTGCAACCTGCGTGATGCTCGTCACGCCGCCGGAACCGACCGACACGACGCCGCCCGCTGACGCGGTCGTACCGCTCGCGGTGCCGAACACCGTCTGCGCGCCGCCGCCGCTGACCGTGGTGCCGACCGTCGTGCCACCGCGCGACACGACTTCGGAGCCGCCACCTGTCACGACCGTGCTGCTTGCGGTGCCGCCGGCCAGCACGTTCTGCACGCCGCCCGAGTTCACGGTCGTGATGATCGCCGTGCCGCCGGCGGAAATAAACGTGGTGCCGCCGCTGCCGACTGACGTGTTGCTCGCGGTATCCCCCGCCAACACGGTCAGCTGGCCGCCGTTTTCGACGAGGACGTTGGTGGCCTGACCGTCGATGATGCTGAAGAAGCTGCTCGACCTGGAGCCGGACAGCGTGGCCGACGTATTCGTGATCAGCGCCGCGCCCGCCAGCTGGTTGATGTCCATCGCGATACCGCCGCCCGACACCGCGAGCGTGCCGCCGCTAGACACGGTTGTCGACGACGCATTGCCACCGCTCGAGACCGTCTGTAAGCCGCCGCTCGAGACTGTCGTTCCCGACGTCTTGCCGCCCGACGAAACGATCTCCTGCCCGCGGCTGCCGACGGTGGTAGAAGTGGAGTTGTTGCCAGCTAGCACCGTCAACTGGCCGCCGTTCTCGACGACCACGTTTTCCGCCGTGCCGCTGACGATGCTGAACGGCTTACTCGCGCTGGTACCGCTTGCGTATATGCCGCTCACGGTCGCCGATGTATTGGTAATCAGCGCCGCGCCCGAGTTTTGCATCACGTTCAACGCAGTGCCGCCGCCGGACACGACCAGTTGGCCGCCGTTGCTGATCGTTGCGCTGTTCGCGATAGCGCCCGCCGACACGAGCAATTGCCCGCCGTTACTGACCGTCGTGTTATCGGCCTCGCCGGCGCCCTGCACGATCGCGCTGCCGCGATTGCCGACCTGCGTCCCGTTTGCCGTGTCGCCGCTCGACACGGTCAGCGAACCGCCGGCTTCGACAAACACGTTCTGTGCGATGCCACTCGAAATCGAAAACGAATTTGTTGTGCCATTTGCGGTGTTCGTGCCGATCACCGTCGCGGACGTATTCGTAATCAGCGCCGCGCCGCTCTGCTGCGTCACGCTGGTCGCCGTGCCGCCGGCCGACACGGCGAGCGTGCCGCCGTTGCCGACCGTCGTCGAACTGGCCGAGCCGCCCGCCAGCACCACCGCGGACCCCTGGTTGTTGATGAATGTGCTGGTTGCGGAATTGCCGGACAGCACCGTCAACGAGCCGCCGTTTTCAAGCAGCACACCGGTAGCGATGCCATTTGAAATCGAAAAGGTCGCGCTGTTATTGGTGCCGTTGACGGTCGCCGACGTGTCCGCCGTGAACGCAGCGCCATTCGATTGATCGATCGCGTTCGCGATCCCGCCGGAGGATACGGTGATCGCGCCGCCGGAGAACACTGTCGTGCCGCTAGCCGTCGCGCCTGACGACACGATCTGCTGTCCGCCGCTGAAGACCGACGTACCGCTTGTCGTAGCGCTTCCCGACAAGTTCTGCCGTCCGCCGCTGCTGACATTCGTGCCTACTGTGATGCCGCCACTCAGCACGTTCTGCGTGCCGCCACCGCGGATAACCGTCGACGTATCGGTGCCTTGCACGTTCTCCGTGCCGCCCGCGGAGAGCGTCGCCGACAGCGCCGCACCGCCGGCGGACACCGTCAACGTGCCACCGTTGACGGTTGCGCGCACCGCCGAACCACTACTGCCGACGCTCACCTGGCCGTTGGTGCTGATCGTCGTCGCGCTCGCGACGCCGCCCGACGACACAGTCAACGTGCCGCCCGCAGCGACGGTTGCCGACGTGTCCGTGCCTGCGAGATTTTCAATGCCGCCACCGCTGATCGACGTGCGCGTCGCGCTAGCCCCGGAGGAGACGGTCAGCGTGCCGCCGTTGACGACCGAGCCAATCGCGGATCCGCCGCTGTTGACGACGCTCTGCGCACCGCCAAGCACCGCGGTCGCGCTCGCCGTGCCGCCCGAAAACACGTTCTGTGTCGCGCCGCTGCTGAGCGACGCCTGGATGTCCGTGCCGAAAACCGAGTCGAAGCCGCCGGACGAGACTGTCGTGCCCGTCGCGCTGCCGCCTGCGGACACCGTGATCTGACCGCCGGAGCTGACTATCGTCCCGCTCGCGCTACCGCTCGCCGCTACCGTCACGACGCCGGTGTTGCTCACCGTGGTACCGCTCGCCACGCCGCCGGCCAGAATGCTCTGGGTTGACGAATCGCCGACGCTGGTGCCGATTGCGACGCCGCCCGACGAAACGAACTCGGACGATCCACCGAGCAGCGACGTGCCGCTCACCGTGCCGCCCGCGGAAACGAAGTCCTCGCCGCCGCTCACCGTCGCGCCGCGCGCGATGCCGCCGGCCGACACCGCCAGCACACCGCCGGTACCGACGCTGGTCAGTTGCGCAACGCCACCCGACAGCACCGCCTGCGTGCCACCCGCGCCAACACTCGTGTTGCTGGTGGCGCCGCCCGACTGCACGCTTTGCACGCCGCCGGAAGTCACGCTATTGCCGATCGTCGTGCCGAGCACGTTTTCGGTGCCGCTGATCGTCGCGCCGTTCTCGGTGTCGCCCGCTGCAACTGTCGTCGTCTGCGCGTGCGCGTTTTGCGCGAACCACGGTTGCATGGTCAGCGCCGCGAGTAGCGTGCCCAGCAGGCGCGAGCATCGGCGAGAGCGCCGGCTAAAGACACGCGCGGTCCGCACCGCATGCACACGGTGCCAGGTGAATCGTTTCATCTTATTCCCCGAATTCCTTACTGCTCTTCTTTTGCTTCTTTGTATGGCTTCTTTGTATTGCCGTTACGGCTATTTTGCCGGGCTTCTTTATTTTCGTCTGATGGTGCCTGGTGTGCCGCGCTCTTGCTGGATTTCAAGCCGCTTCAACCGGCTGTGCATTAAAGGCCGGAATCCGCCGAATGGTGTTTTTCACCTGCTCCGCGGTAATCAGCCGCGTGCATTCAAATTGCCGCGGCGTGCCCGCATGACGCGGACACCACAGGAAGTCGTGGTGATCGAACTGCACGCGCACATCGTTCCAGCAGCTATTGCACGTGTGGTAGTTGATCACGCGATACGGTGTATCGAACTCGTTGGTCGGATGCGTAAAGCCGCTGATCATCACGACCGGTGTGCGCATCGTCCACGCAAGCCATGACAGGCCGCTGCTCAGGCCGACAAAAAACTCCGCGTGCTTGAGCCAGCGCGCGCGTTCCGCGAGTGGCCGGTCGCCGGTGAAGTCCTCGGAGCCGTACGGTATGTGATTCCACACGACGCCGCTGCCATGTGTCGCTTTCTGGTCAATGCAGATTACGCGGTAACCGTGCTGTTTCAGAAACTGCACAATGTCGCGCCAACCGGTCGGGTTGTTCCAGTATTTGCACTGCGTCGTGCTTTGCGCGGCAATACACACGTATTTTTCCGGGATCGGCCGGCTATCGTCGGGCAACACTATGGTGGGCCGCTCTTCGTACGGGTCGACGCCGAGAATGTACGCGGCCGTCCGGTGCAAGCCGACCAGACGGAAGTCGCACGGCTGGCGCACGTTCGCGTCGTCGGTGAAGAACAGGCCGATGTTGTAGGTCGCGTAGAAGTCGTCCGGATTGACCGCTTCGGGCGTCGCGAACGTAATCGAAGGATACGCATCCTTGAATAGCGGAATCAGCGCTTCGCCGACCACGCAAGTCAGACGGCAGCGATGCTGCCGCTCGAACTTCGCGACGTACGGAAACCAGCCGAGCGTGTCGCCCAGCGTGCCGACCGGCAGATGCACGAGCACGTTGCGGTGAGTCAGATCGAGGCGGTGGCGAAACACCTCCTTGCCGTGCGACCACACTTCGATCTCGAACGGTACGTAGTACTTCTTGCTGCTCGCGACGATGCCGGCGGAGATCTGCGTATCGAACAACGCGTTCGCGGTCGCGGTGTCGCGCAGCAGCACACGCCAGTCGCCGTCGCCGGGCGGCAGCGTCACGCGGCAGCCATCGTTGAAGTCGAAACGAATGCCGGCAGGGCCTTCTTGCGTCGGCACCGCGGGCGGGCTTTGCACCGGTTGTCCGGTTTCGCCTTTGGTGGCGTTATCGACAGTCGCGGCAGTGGCGGCGCTGGCCGTATTGTCGGCGTTGGCGATACTGCCGACGACGCTGGCGGCGCTCTCAACGTTGCCGGCGTTGTCAGCCTGCGCCGTCGGGCTGGCCGCGCTGGCGTCGCTAGTCGCGGTAGCCGTGGCAACGGCCACGTTAGCGCCTGCCGCCCCCGTTGCGCTGCCGGCGGACCCCACCGCCGGGCGCGACTGCGTGCCTGTTTGGGACATAATCGATCCGAAAGGTGAACGACTCGGCTTTGCCTTATTGCGTTGTATTTGTTGAATGGCGACTGCTTTTCCGGTCGTCGTAAAACGAAAAAGCCGATTATTTAACCACTCGTCGAAATCACCCGCAACAGGAATGCGGCTTCGGCGACGCCGCAGTAAACTCAAAACCCTGGCACGGCGCACCGCGCGCATCCCGGCAACCACTCACATTCTGGAACACCGATGAGCGTCAGCATCGTTCAACTAGGGTCGGCCCGCGAGGCCGACGAAGGTCTGCGCATCGGCACCGTGAGGCGGCCGCCGCGCGGCGTGCCGAAAAGCGAGTTCGCGACGCGCAACTACTACGACGTGTGGCTGCCGATACTGTCGCCGACGCCGGAACTCGTCAGCGAGGCGCTGGCGGCCGTGACCGAGCGCGAATGGAATGCGTTCGCCCGCAAATTCCGCGCGCAAATGAATGGCGGCGACGCTTCGAAGGTACTGGACACGCTCGCCGCGCTATCGAAAACGACCGACTTCTCGGTCGGCTGCTATTGCGACAACGAGAACCGCTGTCATCGCAGCATCCTGCGTCAGTTGCTGAAGGACCGTGGCGCAACGGTGCGGTAAAGACCATCGACGCTATAACGCCTGCAGCCACGGCATCAGCGGTTCCCTGACATACGTGTCAAGTACCAGGTTCGCGGCGACCGGCTTGCCGAACAGATGCCCTTGCATCACCGTCGCGCCTAGCTCGCGCAGCGCAACCATCTGCGCGCGCGTCTCCACGCCCTCGATCACACACGCGAGCCCCAGGTTCTGACACAGGTCGACGATGCTTTTGACGATCGCCCGCGCCGCCGGCTCCCGCTCGATGCCGGCGACAAAGCTACCGTCCACCTTCACCTTGTCGATCGGCAACCGGTGCACGCTATTGAGGCTCGAAAAGCCGGTGCCGAAGTCGTCGAGGGAAATTCGCGCACCGAGCTTCTTCAGCGCTTCGAGCGCGATGCGCGCCTGGCCGAAGTCCTGGATCAGCGCGGTTTCGGTAATCTCGAAGTCGATCCGGTGCGGCGCCACGCCGCCTGCCATCGTCGTGCGAATCACACGGTCGAGTGCGCCCGGCGAAGTCAGGTCGCGCGCGGACAGATTAAACGAAATGCGCACCGCCTCCGGCCAGCTGCGTGCCGCGTCGAGCGCCTTGCGCAGCAGCACTTCGGTTAGCGCATGAATCAGGTCGCAGCGCTCGGCCACCGGGATGAACATCGATGGCGCGACCACGCCAAGCGACGGACTGGTCCAGCGCGCGAGCGCTTCGAACGCCATGATCTCGCGCAGCCCGGTATCGAAGATCGGCTGGAAATGCAGCGCGATCTCGCGCTCGAAATCTGCGCGCCGCAAGCTTTCCTCGATCTTGTTCAAATGGCGAATTTGCGTTTCATGCTCCGGCGAGAAAATCACGGTGCCGCCGCGCCGGTGGGCCTGCGCGAAATGCAGCGCGAAATAGGCGCGCTCGACCAGTTGCAAAGTCGTCTCGCCCGCTTCCGGAAAATTCGCGAAGCCGATCGACGCCGACATCCGCGCCGCGCCTTCCGGTAGCACGTACGGTCGCTCGATCACTGCGGTCAACGCGTCGCCTAGATCGAGCAATTGCCGGTAAGCCGTTGCACCCACAACCATCAACCCGAACTCATCGCCGCCGATGCGCGCGACACTGACGTGCGGCGTGACCTGCGCGGCAAAGCGCCGGCCGGTTTCTTCGAGTACGCGGTCGCCGAACGCGTGCCCGTACAGGTCGTTGATCCGCTTGAATCCGTCGAGATCGATGATGCCAATTGCGAGGCTTCCCGGCGCGCGCGCGTGGCCTTGCAGCGGCGCGAGCTGAGCGTCGAGATCGGCAAAGAAACGACGGCGATTCGGCAGGCCGGTCAGCGGGTCGAGATTCGCGAGCCGGAAGTTTTCGTCGCTCAGGCGTTGCGTTTCGGTCTGCTTCGTGCGTAACTCGATCTGCGATTCGACCAGTGTCGTGAAATCACGGTAGTAGATGAGCAGGATCATCACCATCACCACCGCGACCAGCAACACGTTCACCGCGATCGCGACGAGCACCGGGTTGCGCGTGGACCCGAAGAAAAGCGCGAACGGCACGATCACAATGCAGGTCAGCAGCAGCGCGGCGACGCGCATATGCATCAGGCAGAAGATGCAGCCGATCACCGTCATCGCCATATAGAACGCAACATGGCTGCGCGCGTACGCGTCGCCGTAGCGGTAAAGCGATAGCGCCCACACGGTAAACGCGATAGCCATCGCCGCGGCCATCCAGACCATCGCGCGCAAGCGCCGCGCGAGCGCGTCGTCGGACAGCACCTGGCGCCGCGAGCGTATCCACATCACAACGCGCACCACGCAGAAGAGACAAAGCAGCAACGGTGCATACACCGACAGATACACCGGCGCGACGCGTAGATGGGTAACGGCGACCGTCACCGTGTTGACGATCAGGACCGCGTAAAGAAGGGGGACTTGCTGCAGGAATGCGCGATACTGCGACCGCCTCAGTTCGACCCGAGCCGCCGGAGCAAGACGCGAATCAGACAATCTTTTGAATGGAAGCATGCTTGTCCCGGGTGCATTTCCGTCAAAAGCAGCGCGTGAAATCGCGAAGCACTCAATCTTCGGTGTCTTTTAGGCCATTCACTATCAGCAAAATTCCCACCTGCATCCGGTAATTGTTTTCGATTCGTGATTGCGAGTCCCGGCTGTTATGACTGCATCGCACGCAGGTGCCGGAAAACACGAGCGAAAAAAATCACCGGCGCATAGCGCCGGTGATTTCATCGAGTACGGCGCGCGGCGTCTTTGAGGCACGCGCCGCCTGGCGTCGTTCGGTCACGCGTACGGCATTACGCGCCGCTGTCCGCCTGCACATTCGCGGTGCGGATCGGTTCGGCAACGAGGCGGCCGTGGCCTTCGGCCGGCAGCGCCCACTCGAGCCAACGCGACCGGTGCAGAACCACCAGCACGAAAGCGAGCGCCGACAGGCCGCCGAACGTCGCGAAGCCCATCTGATAGCTGCCAGTGCTTTCTTTCGCAATCCCCATGATCACCGGCAGATAGAACCCGCCGATGCCGCCCGCCGCGCCGACGATGCCCGACATCAAACCCGTCTTGCCCTTCCAGCGCTGCGGCACGAGCTGGAATGTCGCGCCGTTGCCCAGTCCGAAGCACAGGTACATCGCGATCAGCAGCGCGATGCCCGCGGCCAGCGGCGGCATCCACGCGGCAAAGATGAAATCGCCCAGCGAGATCGCCGCGAGCAGCATCACGAGTGCGCGCACGCCCGAGATACGGTCCGCGACGAGGCCGCCGATCGGCCGCACCAGCGCGCCGATAAACGCCAGCAGCGACATGAACAGACCCGCTTCGAGCGCCGGCATCTGGTACAGCGAGATCAGCAGCGTCGTCACATACGAAGACATGCCGACAAAGCCGCCGAACGTAATGCTGTAGACGAGCATCACGACCCACGTATCGCCTTCGACCAGCACGCTGCGGTAGTGGCGCGGCAACACGAGGATCGCGAGCAGCGCGCCCAGCACCGGCAGCAGCAGCACGCCCGTCTTGCCCGCGCCGAACACGCCGGCGTGCACCGCGAGCACCAGCACGATCAGCCCGGCGAGCGTCACGAAGAAACTGCGGAATGCCCGCGGCGCGCTGCCGGACTTGGGCCCGAGATCCTGCGCCCAGAAGAACAGCGCAGTGGCCGCGAGCGCCAGCAGCGGCAACGCGGCGCCCGCCGCCGTCGTCCAGCCGAAATGCGCGGCCAGACCCGGAAACATGAAGCCGTCGAGCACCGCGCCGATATTGCCCGCCGCGGCGAGACCGAGCACCAGCCCCTGCACCTTCGGCGGATAGTTGCTGCCCGCCATCGGCAGCGCGACCGCGAAGCTGGCGCCGCCGACGCCGAGGAACACGCCGAGCACAAGCAGCAGCGTGTAGGACGGCGTGCCCGGCATCAGCAGCAGCACGATCGACGGAATCGCCGACAGCAGCACGCCCATTAACGCGATGCGCCGGCCGTCGCAAGCCTGATACAGGTTGCCGAGCGTCACGCGCAGGATCGCCGCGGCAAGCACTGGCACCGCGACCAGAAAGCCCAGTTCGGCGGGCGTCATCGCGATGTCTTTGTGAATGAACGGCGCGAGCGGCCCGAACATCACCCACACGGTGAAACCCGTGTCGAAGTAGAAGAAGCACGCGAGCAGTGCGCGCCAGTTTCCGCTCTTCAGCGAACTCAACAGATTTTTCATGGGTCGATGTGCACGCGCAATAAAAAAGCGTCCCGAACCGCACGCGTGTGGATCGATACACCGATCGCGCTGTCGCGTGTGGTTCGGGACGCCGTTGCCCCGATGGTCACAGAGTCCGCTCAACGCGAGCGCCCCTGCTCGAACTGCAATTCCTCTGAAGCCCCCGTTGGCCTCGACGGCGATCAACGCAATAGGTATGCCATCGGGCGCGCAAGCGCTGCGCGACGCGCGTGAAAACGCGCCGCGCAACGCCGCTGGCGGACCGCGCAATCGCTGGTCAGATGGGGGTTTGCGCGCGATGCAGCGCGCGTCCGGGAAAATAAGAGCGGCCCGCAAAGGGCCACTGTTTTGGGGCTAACGGACGAGCTTTCAGCGAGCCGACGCGCTGCCTTCACGCACGCTGACGAAGCAGCTTGGTGCTGCGCCGTGGTGCACCGCACCACGGCCGTGCGCGAGCATGGTGATTCGAACGCGCGTGCTGCGATTGCCATTGCGCGTCAGCGCTGGTTCGACCCCGAAATCACGTCGACCCACACGGCAAGCACGAGAATGCCGCCCTTCACGATCATCTGCCAGTACGAATCGACGTCGAGCATCGACATGCCATTATCGAGGCTCGCCATCACGAGCGCGCCGATCAGCGCGCCGTACACGGTGCCCGAGCCGCCGCGCATCGACGTGCCGCCGATAAAACACGCGGCGATCGCGTCGAGCTCGCCGGTCGTGCCGGCCGACGGCGAACCCGCCGCGAGCCGCGCGGTTTCGACCAGCCCGCCGAACGCGCACATCAGCCCCATCAGCGCGAAGATCGCGAGCTTCACGCGGTTCGTATTGACGCCGGACAGGCGCGTCGCTTCGAGATTCGAACCGACCGCATAGATGCGCCGGCCGAATACGGTCTGCGTCGCGATATATGTGAAGACGCCGAGCAGCGCGAGCAGCACCAGCACCGGCACCGGAATGCCGCCGTAGCGGTTCAGTGTCGCGACGAACGCGAACACGATCAGGCCCGCCGCGACGATCTTCACGCCGTCCTGCCACAGCGGCACCACCGGCAGGTTGTAGTGCTGACGGCTCTTGCGGTGCCGCACGGTCAGCACGGTCAACAGCACGAACAGCACGACCGCGAGCACATTGCCTGCGACACGCGGCAGATACCCCTGCCCGACAAACACCAGTGCATCCGATGCCGGCGCGATCGTCGAGCCGCCGGTCACGCCGAGCAGCACGCCGCGATACGCGAGCATGCCGCCCAGGCCGACGATAAACGACGGCACGCGCAGATACGTCGACCACCAGCCGTTGAAGACGCCGACCGCGACGCCCGCCAGCATCACGACCGGCAGCGTCGCCGCAAGCGGCCAGTGATACTTGACGTCGAGAATCGCCGCGACGCCGCCGAGCAGCCCGAGCAGCGAGCCAACCGACAGGTCGATCTCACCGGCGATGATCACGAACACCATGCCGCACGCGAGCATGCCGGTGATCGACATTTGCCGCAGCAGGTTCGAGATATTGCGCGGCGTGACGAACGCGCCGTCGGTCAGGAACGAAAAGAAAGTCCAGATGACCGCGACCGCCAGCAGCAAAGCCAGCAGCTTATAACGCGCGAACAGCTGTTTGACGCGTTGCCCCGAGGCAATCGACGCCCGCTGCCCGGCACGGTTTTCGACGGAACTGAGATCAGGTGTCATGCGACGCTCTCAAGGTTGGTGGGGTCATGACGTTCGGCATTGAGCGCGGCGGTCAGGATATGTTCCTGCGTCAGGCCGTCGTTGACGAAGTCGCCGCGCAGGCGGCCTTCGCCGATCACCAGCACGCGGTCGCTCACGCCGAGCACTTCGGGCAATTCCGACGACACGACGATGATCGATACGCCGCGCCGCGCGAGCGCGAACATCAGCTTGTAGATCTCGTATTTGGCGCCGACGTCGACGCCGCGCGTCGGCTCATCGAGAATCAGCACCTGCGGATCGGTGAGCAGCATCCGCGTGAGCACCGCCTTCTGCTGGTTGCCGCCCGACAGGCTCGCAATCGACAGCATCGGCGATGCCGCGCGCACCGACAGCCGCTTCATTTCGGTGTGAATCGTGTCGAGCTCCGATGCGCTGTCGATGCGCCCGGCTTTCGCGAAGCGCGACAGCACCGCGAGCGTGATGTTCTGGCCGACGCCCAGTTGCGGCACGATGCCGTGACGCTTACGGTCTTCGGGCACCATCGCGATGCCGGCGCGAATCGCATCGGCCGGTGCGCCAATCTTCAGGCGCTTGCCGTTCATCGTCACATCGGCGCTGCTCGGGCCCGGATACGCGCCGAAAATCGCCTGCATCAGCTCGGTACGGCCCGCGCCGACCAGGCCGGCGACGCCGAGAATCTCGCCCTTGCGCAGCGAGAACGACACATCGTCGACCCGCTTGCGGTTCGAGTTCGTCACGTCGTAGCAGGTGACGTTGCGCGCTTCGAAAATCACGTCGCCGATCTCATGCGGCTCGCGTGGAAACAGGTTGGTGATTTCGCGCCCGACCATCAGCGCGATGATGCGGTCGGTGGTGAGTTCGGCCATCGGCTGCGTCGCGACATGCTTGCCGTCGCGAATCACCGTGATCGTGTCGCACACCGCTTCGACTTCATCTAGCTTGTGCGAGATATACACGCACGCGACGCCGCGTTTCTTCAGGTCGCGCACGATATTCAGCAGAATCTTCGTTTCCGCGGCGGTCAGCGATGAAGACGGTTCGTCGAGTATCAGCAGCTTCGCGCGCTTGTTCAGCGCCTTCGCGATTTCGATGAGCTGCTGATGGCCGCCGCCGTAGTTCATCACCGGCTGCGCGACGTTGATGCCTTCGATATTCAGCTCGCGCAACAGCGCGTCCGCGCGCTGATACATCGCCGCGTAGTTCATGCGGCCGCCGGGTAGCGTGATTTCGTTGCCGAGGAAAATATTCTCGGCCACCGAAAGCTGCGGCACCAGCATCAATTCCTGGTGAATGATCACGATGCCCGCGCGCTCGGTGTCGCGCACGCTTTGCGCGACGAGCGGCTGGCCTTCCCACAGCATTTCGCCGGACCAGTCGCCGTGCGGATAGACGCCCGACACGATCTTCATCAGTGTCGACTTGCCTGCGCCATTCTCGCCGCACAGGCCGACGCATTCGCCGGGCGCGACGGACAGATCGATACCGTCGAGCGCCCGCACGCCGGCAAATGATTTGGCGATGCCGCGCAGCTGCAGAAGCGCTTGTGCCATGCGTTGTCGTCCTGGGTGGATCAGGGACGCGCGCGGGCCCGCTGACGGGGCACGCGCGCCTGTTACATTGGCGGCGCGCCGCGCATCGGGGTGATTGATCGTGCAGTTCGTCAGGCAACGCGCATTGAAACGACGCATTGCCCGACGCATTGCTCCAATCACGCGGCGGCGCGTACCAGGTTACCCGCGATCAGTTGCCCGCGAGTTGTGCCTGCGTATAGAAGCCGTCCTTGACGACGACATCGGCGTTGGCCTTCGTCAGCAGCGTCGGCTGCAGCAGCACCGTGTCGACCTGCTTCTTGCCGTTGTCGTACTTCGCGTTGAACGCGGGCTTGTTGCCCTTCGCGAGATCGACCGACAACTGCGCCGCCTGGCTCGCGATCAGCTTCAGCGGCTTGTAGACGGTCATCGTCTGCGTGCCGCCGATCACCCGCTTCACCGCCGCGAGGTCCGCGTCCTGGCCCGACACCGGCACCTTGCCGGCGAGATGCTGCGCGGCGAGCGCCTGGATCGCGCCGCCGGCCGTGCCGTCGTTCGATGCGACGATCGCGTCGATCTTGTTGTTGTTCGCGGTCAGTGCGTCTTCGGTGATGCGCAGCGCGGTGGCGGCGCTCCACTCCGGCACCCACTGCTGGCCGACCACCTTGATGTCGCCGCGATCGATCGCGGGCTTGAGCACCTTCAACTGGCCTTCGCGCAGCATCTTCGCGTTGTTGTCGGTCGGCGCGCCGCCGAGCAGGAAGTAGTTGCCCTTCGGTTGCGCGTTGAACACGCCTTGCGCCTGCAGTTCGCCGACCTTCTCGTTGTCGAACGAG
The DNA here is from genome assembly GCF_004366595.1 of Paraburkholderia rhizosphaerae. GTDB lineage: Bacteria > Pseudomonadota > Gammaproteobacteria > Burkholderiales > Burkholderiaceae > Paraburkholderia > Paraburkholderia rhizosphaerae. The sequence continues at coordinate 95,225 of NZ_SORE01000025.1, read as the reverse complement.
ATATAACCGTCGACGTCCGCGTCGAGAATCAGGCGGTCATACGACACGACCTTGATGCCGGCCTTATGCGCTTCAGCGATCACATTGCCGAGCGTTTTCGAGTTGAACGGCACGATCACGATCACGTCGACGCCGCGCGAGATCAGGTTTTCGATCTGCGAAATCTGGCGCGACTCGCTCGCATCAGCCGATTGCACCGACACCTTCGCGCCGAGTTTGGTTGCGGCCTCAACGAAGTAGTCGCGATCGCGCGACCAGCGCTCGACGCGCAGATCGTCGATACAGAAGCCGATTTCCGGCTTGTCCTTGCTCGCATGCGCGAGCGGCGCGAGCGACGTCAGGCCGGCAAACATCGCTGCGCAGACGAGCGAATTCAGAACGGTACGACGCATGGTTGATTTCATGTCTCACTCCAATATTTGGTTGGCTACCGGCGCGTCCGAAGATGCGAGAGTGTCGAAGTAGCCGGCAAAATCCTACGGATGCGCCGCGAATTCGTGTTCGCGGTCGTCGATTGTGTAAAACCGGGTTTTTGTCCGCCCGACAGGGTGGGCTGTGCGGACCGGCCGGGCAATTGCGAAATTGACCGGCCGAGCTAACGTTTTTTACCGACGCACTTTCCTTTGCGACCGGTGCTTATTTGCCTGCACCGTAAAGCGCCTGCGTTACCACGTTTTCGAGGTGCTCCTGGCGGCCGCTGACGTGCTTCGGCGCGATGCCGCGCGCGAGCGCATCGTTCGCGAGCGATTCGAGCGAGTAGTCACCGGCGAGAATCTTGCGGCCGAAGTCGGTGTCCCATCCGGCGTAACGCTTCTGCTTGAACGCCGCGAGCTGGTCGTTTTCGACGAGGCGTGCCGCGCGTTCCAGCGCGATCGCAAGCGCGTCGATGGCGCCGACATGACCGTGGAACAGATCTTCCGCGTCGATGCTCTGGCGACGCACCTTCGCGTCGAAATTCATGCCGCCGGTCGTAAAGCCGCCGTTGCGCAGAATTTCGTAGAACGCGAGCGTCAGTTCTTCGACGCTGTTCGGGAACTGGTCGGTATCCCAACCGTTCTGCGGATCGCCGCGATTCGCATCGATACTGCCGAACACGCCGAGCGCGAACGCATTCGCAATCTCGTGATGGAACGAGTGACCGGCCAGCGTCGCGTGGTTCGCTTCGATGTTCACCTGAATCTCATTCTGCAAGCCGAATTGCGTGAGAAAGCCGTGCACCGTTGCGACGTCGTAGTCGTACTGGTGCTTGGTCGGCTCCTGCGGTTTCGGCTCGATCAGCAGCGCGCCCTTGAAGCCCTTCTTGTGCTTGTGTTCGACCACCATGCTCATAAAGCGGCCAAGCTGTTCGCGCTCGCGCTTCAGATCCGTGTTGAGCAGGGTTTCGTAGCCCTCGCGGCCGCCCCACAGCACATAGTTCGCGCCGCCCAGACGCTGGGTCGCCTCAAGCGCTTCGAACACCTGCGTTGCGGCAAACGCGAACACATCCGGATTCGGATTGGTCGCGGCGCCGGCCGCATAGCGCGCGTTCGAGAACAGGTTCGCGGTGCCCCACAGCAGCTTCACACCGGTCTCTTCCTGCTTGCGCGCGAGATAGTCGCTGATCGACTTGAAGTTGTTCACGTACTGCTTGATGCTGTCGCCTTCCGGCGCGACGTCGGTATCGTGGAACGTATAGAACGGCACGCCCAGCTTCGCGAACAATTCGAACGCGGAATCGGCCTTCAGGCGTGCGCGCTCGAGCGGTTCACCTGCGGCATGCCACGGACGATCGAACGTGCCCGGCCCGAACATGTCGGTGCCCGCCCAGCCGAACGTATGCCAGTAGCAGACGGCCACGCGTAGATGATCTTCCATCCGCTTGCCGAGCACGACCTTGTCGGCGTCGTAGTAGCGGTATGCAAAGGGATTGGTCGACTGCGGGCCTTCATAGCGCACAGCCGGCAGGTGTTCGAAGTAGGACATCCGCGTCTCCTTGATCGGGTCGTGCGGGCGCGTCGTCTGGCGTCGGGGCAAGGCGGGTGCCGCACGTTTGAATGAGTGACGCCATGCTGCCAGTTTGCGGTTCGCACCGGCAATTGCGAAATCCGCCAGCGCCGTTAGCGATTCTTGCCGCCCGTTAAAATCTGGCTGGCAGCAGCTAGCCCGCACGGCCTAGAATAAGCCGGACGCTTAAAAACACGGTCGGATCGAGTTCCGACTCGCGTTACCCCTTAAGGGTTTCGCCGCATAAGGAGACGACGGCTTCGCTGCATCGATGCAGCCGCGGCCGTTTCACACAGCGATGACACGCCAGCAACCCGTTCAACGTACGCATCGGATCGCGCTGCTCTTCAACGCGAACAAGGTCTACGACCGCGAGATCATTACCGGTATCGGCAAGTACCTGCTGTCGACGCGCGTCGCGTGGGATCTGTTTCTCGAAGAAGACTTTCGCGCGCGTCTGACCGGCATCGAGCATTTCGAAGGCGACGGCATCATTGCCGACTTCGACGATCCGGACGTGCGCGAAGCGCTGTCCGATTGTCCGCTGCCGGTGGTCGCGGTCGGCTCGTCGTACGAGGACGAAACCCAGTATCCGGAAAACGTGCCGTATATCGCGACCGACAACCGCAAGCTCGTGTCGCTCGCGTACACGCATCTGATCGGCGCCGGCTTGCAGCGCTTCGCGCTATACAGCCTGCCCGAATCGCCAACCAACCGCTGGGCGCAGGAACGCGAACTCGCGTTCAACTCGCTGCTCGCCGCCGATGGGTTGACCGGCGCCGTGCATCGCGGCTTGCCGACCAGCGCGCCGGTGTGGAACCAGGCCAGCGAGCAGTTGACCGCATGGCTGCAAAGCCTGCCCAAACCGGTCGGCGTGATCGCGGTCACCGATGCACGTGCACGTCAGCTGTTGCAGGTGTGCCTGATCTCCGGCATCGCGGTGCCCGAAGAAGTCGCGATTATCGGTATCGACAACGATCCGCTCACGCGTTCGCTGACGCGTATTCCACTGTCGTCGGTGATTCAGGGCACCGAGGAAATGGGCCGCACCGCCGCTCACCTGCTGCATCAGATGCTGGGCGGCGCGCGCTTCGCGGGCCGGCGCATTCTGGTGCCGCCGGTCGGCATCAACGTGCTCGAGTCGACGCGGCATCAGCCGGTGTCGAGCCCGTATGTGATGCGCGCGCGTCATTACATCCGGCAGTACGGCTGCCAGGGCATCAAGACCGAGCAGGTCGCCGACTATGTCGGCGTGTCGCGCTCGTCGCTCGAAGAGCATTTCCGCCGCGAACTTGGCTGTACCGTGCATCAGGCCATTCTTAACCACAAGCTCGAAGTGGCGAAACAGTTGCTCGCGCAACCTGATCTTTCGAGCACCGAAGTCGCAATACGCTGCGGCTTCACGTCGTTGCAGTACATGTATGCAGTGTTTCGCCGCGAACTGGGCTGCACGCCACGCGAGTACCATGAGCGCTTGCAGTCCACGCAATCTTCGCCACCAGGCTGACCCCCGACTTCGATTTTTCATCCATGAATCTTGCAGACTCGCGCTCCGCACGCGCCCATCCGGCACACGTTACCGTCGAACGCTGGGGCACATTGCCCGGCGGCGATGCGGTCCGTCTTTTTACGCTGCGCAACGCGCACGGCATGCGGGTCGCGATCAGCGACCTGGGCGCGACGCTCGTGTCGTGGCATGCGGCGGACCGCGCCGGCCGCATCGCCGATGTCGTGCTCGGACATGACACGCCGGCCGACTATCTTGCCAGCACGTCGTATTTCGGCGGCACGATCGGCCGCTGGGCGAACCGGATTGCCGATGCGCGGTTTACGCTAGATGGCGTCACGTATCAGCTCGATCGCAATGAAGGGAACAATCTGCTGCATGGCGGCGCGACTGGCTTTCATCGTGCGGCGTGGGATGCGCGTGAAGTCGACGGCGCGCTCGTGTTCACGCACGAATCGCCGGAAGGCGACGCGGGTTTTCCGGGCGCGCTCGAAGCGACCGTGCGCTACGCGCTCGGCGACGACGGGGCGCTGACCATCGATTACGACGCGGTGACCGACGCACCGACGCCGGTCAACATGACAAATCACGCGTACTTCAATCTGTCCGGCGCAGCGGCGGATATCTGCGGCCACATGATCGAAATCGACGCGGACGAATTCTGGGAAGTCGACGACGCGTTGATTCCGCTCGCGCGCGCGAGCGTCACCGGCAACGCGTTCGACTTCCGGACGAGTGCGCCGATCGGTGCGCGTCTGGACTGGCCGCACGCGCAACTCGCGCGCGCGAAGGGCTTCGATCACTGCTACCTGCTGCGCGGGCCGGCCGGTACGGTGCGGCGCGTGGCCGTGCTGTACGACCCGGGCAGCGGTCGCGAGCTGACCGTCGAAACCGACGCGAGCGGGTTGCAGTTCTATTCGGGCAACTATCTGGAGGGCGTAGTGGCGCGCGGCGGGCAGCACTTGCACAAGCATGCGGCGCTGTGCCTCGAAACCGGCGGCTACCCGAACCAGATCAATATGGACGAAGCGGCGGCGCAGGTTGTGCTACAGCCGGGCGAGCGCTATCGGCATACGACGGTTTATCGCCTGGGTGTCCGATAAACCCGCGCGAACGTAACCCTTCGAAACATAGAGAACTGTCGCAATCGGCTTGCAATGATTGCGACATTCTCTTCGGCGTGAAATGATAGTGATTCTTATCTGAACGCCAGCCACCCAGTCGCTTCGCTTGTCACCGTCGCGGCCCGCCTGCTCCCTGCCAGCGGCCGCGAATCTGAGCGACGGCCAGCCAGCCCGGACCGCCCGCCGAATTTCGGCGCACCTCGAGTGTGACGTGCGCCGCCGCGCGCTGGCGTCCCCATTCCAAAACCTGTGCATTGTCGTGCGCGTCGTGCGTCGTCGGCCGCTGGCCGCTGGCCGCCGCCGCGTGATGCCACGACGCGCCGGTGAACATGACACGTTTTTCCCGCGGAGCGCTTTTGAATACGACCAACACCTTCGAATCGGGCACCACCGATTTCAAACCGCTCACACCGCGTGCCGCACCCGCTGATCGCGACGGTTCGGTACCGCGAAAACGCTCTCGCCGGAGCACGTTTATCCGCTGGCTGCGCAACATTCATGGCTGGATCGGCCTATGGGGCGCGGCACTCGGGCTGCTGTTCGGCACGACCGGCTTTTTCCTGAATCACCGCGCGGGCCCGATGCGGATCTCGACCGGCGCGCCGCAAGTATCGGAGCTGCAGGTCGCGCTGCCGCAGCCCGCGCCCCGCTCGCCGCGCGAGCTCGCCGAATGGCTCAAAGGCGAACTGAAGCTGACCGGCAAGCCCGGCCGCATGCAGAAGGAGCCGTCGCATCCGATTGCGTGGGGCGATCGGAGCGCAATCCAGCCGGAACACTGGCAATTGTCGTTCGCGTCGCCGCAACAGATGACGTCCGCCGATTATTGGGTCGGCAGCGGCTATGTGACCGTCAAGCGCACCGGCAACTCGTTTCTCGCGACGCTCACCAATCTGCACAAGGGCGTCGGCTTGAGTATCGGCTGGGTGCTGCTAATCGACACGCTGGCGGGCAGCATCATTCTGCTGTCGCTGACCGGTGTGCTGCTATGGACGCAGCTCAATACGCGGCGCACCGTCGGCGCGGTGCTGGTGATTGGCTCGATTGTCGCCGCGGTCTGTGTTGGGCTCGCGTAGCGTCGGCGTTTGGGTTTGCCGCATAAGCCGCGCAGCTTTCCGCAACGGCTTTCCCGGCTGATTTCGCAGCTAAAACGGCGCGCGCGCCATACAGAAATAGCGCGCGCACCTTCGTTCCTGCTTCGTTGCGATGCGTCGTTTAACGCGGTGCGCGGAACATCGGCGCACCCGACGGCGCACCCGTCAACCCGCCATCGACGACGATTTCCGCCGCAGTAATCCCCGCCGCATCGTCCGACGCGAGGAACAACACCGCGCGCGCGGTTTCCTCCGGGTCCGCAAGGCGACCGATCGGGATGCGCGGCGCGAGCGAGTTTTCGACGTCGTCGATCGACCCACCGGCGCGGGCGCCGCGTGTCCAGATCGATGTGCGCGTCGCCCCCGGAATCACCGTATTCACGCGAATACCGCGTGGCGCCAGTTCCGAGGCAAACACCTTCGCCATCGCGGTCACCGCGCCCTTCGATGCCGAGTATGCCGCGCTCCCCGCCGTGCCTTGGCCCCGCATCACCGAGCCGTTCAGCACAATCGCGCTGCCTTCGTGCATCAGCGGCAAAGCGGCTTGCACGGTCAGAAAGACGGCAGTGATATTAGTGCGTGTGATCGCCTCGAACGCTTCGGCCGTCGTGCCGCCAAGCGGCGTCGGACCGCTGATGCCCGCGTTCGCGAACACGACGTCGAGCGAGCCGAACTCGTCCTTCACCTTTTTCGCGACCTGCTCGACCGCGTCTGCGTCGTTCAGGTCGGCGACGATGCCGATCGCGTTCGGGCCGAGCTCAGTCAACGCCTGATCGAGCTTCATCGGATCACGACCGGTAATCGCGACGCGCGCACCCTGCTCGATCAACAGCTTCGCGGTCGCAAAGCCGATGCCGCTGTTACCGCCCGTCACGAGCGCCGTCTTGTTCTGGAAACGCATGATGTTCTCCTTGAGGAACCGTTTTGCGCCCTGCCGGTTGGCCTGGCGCTTATTCATTGCAGATGCAACCATAAACGCAATAATACTGATCGCAATGAATATGGTCAAACGACGCCCGGGAATACTGTGTTTCGGTCAGGCGAGCTAATCGGAAAGAAACGGAAGCACACGCCGGCGGCTGGCAAGCCGCGGTCAGACGCTGCCCGCGCCTATGCGGTACGCGGCAGAACGGTCGCGAGGCGCGCCTGGAACGCCTTCGGATCGGCAGCGAACGCGGCCGCCGCTTCGCGCGAAAGGTGGCCGGGAAACACTTCGGTCTCGCCGGCTTCGACTGCATCCAGGGTTTCCGACGCTGCGTCGCGCGGCGCGACCTTCGGCATATCGACGGCCCAGCCGCCCATGGCGGTGTCGGTGACGGTCGGCATCGACGCGACCACCAGCGTGCGCTGCGCGGCGAGTTCGGCGCCGATGCTGCGGGTCAGCGACAGACCCGCCGCCTTCGCTGCGCTATACGTGCCCATCATCGGCAGCGTCGCGAGCGACAAAATGGACAGTACATTGACGATTGCACCACCGCCATTGCGTGCGAGTACCGGCGCAAATGCGCGCGCCATCAGCAGCGGACCGAAGTAATTGACCTCGATTTCCGTGCGGGCCGCCGACAGATCCGGCGCGGCGAGCGCGCCCTGCTCCGCGCAATAGCCGGCGTTGTTGATCACGAGCGACACGTCCGGTGCGGCGACTGCGGCGGCGGCCACATGCGCGGGGTAGGTGACATCGAGCACCAGCGGCACGATGCGCGGGTCGCCGCGGAACGCACCGGCGAGCGCCGCTGCCTGGCGGCCGCCCGCATAGACCTTCGAGGCGCCGCGCTCGAGCAGTTCCAGCACAAATTCGCGCCCGATGCCACCGGCGGCGCCGGTCACCAGTGCAACAGTATTTTTGAGATTCATGGTCGCTACCTTCGTCACAAGAGATTTATAATTGCACGTGCAATTATAAATTAATCGTAGCGGTCGCAATTATTAATGTCAAGCTGGTTCGATTGACGCAGGTTTGAAGCAGTGGGAGTCAGCAATGAAAGTCAGCAAGGAGCAGGCGGCACAAAATCGCGTGAAGCTGATCGAAACAGCCGCGCGGCTGATGCGCGAGCGCGGGATCGACGGTGTCGGCGTCGCCGAGATCGGCAAGGCCGCGGGTCTGACGCACGGTGCGCTGTATGCGCATTTCCCGTCGAAGGAAGCGCTCGCCGCCGAGGCGCTCGCGTACGGCCTGGAGAGTGGGCATGTCAGGCTCACGACGCCGCGTAACGGACGCATGCCGGAACTCGGCGAACTGCTCGACGCATATCTGTCGGAGGAAAAACGCAACGATGTTGCGGAAGGCTGCGCGATGGCGGCGTCCGTCAGCGAGATCGGACGGCAGGATGTGTCGGTCAGCGAGCGGTTTGCGGCGGGCCTCGAGCGGATGATCGACGTGTTCCGGTCGAAACTCGACGCCACGGTGCCCGAGGCGACGCAGCGAGAGCGCGCGGTGACGATGGCGGTCGCCTTGATCGGCGCGATTTCCGCATCGCGCGCGGTGATGAAGGCGCAGCCGGAACTCGCCGATGAGATTTTGCATGCGGTGCGGCACACCATCGATACGATCGCGACAGAGCCTCGTGAGACGGGCGCGCACGTCGACAGCGACAAACGATGACGATCGCGCGGCAGCGCCCGCCTACAGCAGTCCGAGTGCGGAAGCCTTGAGCGTTGCGGCTGCGCGTGTCGAGCATTCGAGCTTGCGAAACACGCTTTCGACGTGAGTGCGCACGGTGCTCGGGCTCAAGTCCAGTTCCCGCGCGACTTCCTTGTTGCTCGCACCGCGGCTGATCGAACGCAATACGTCGGTTTCGCGCGCCGACAAACGCATCGCGGATAGGTGGCGGCGCTGCTGCATTGACGCTGTTCGCGTCGCGCCGGCGCCGGCTGCGCTCGCGCGCGTGAGCAGCGCCTCTACGACGTCGGAATCGAAGCGCCCACGCGCGGCTTCATCGCGAATCAACCGCGCGGCCTCGTCGACGCCGAACGCCGCGCGCCACGGCCGCGTGGCACGCAGCGCAACCCATGCAACCGACGCGGCCAGCACACGCGCTTCGAGCGATAGTGCGTCGCGCGCGATGCCACGAAAATAGCCCGCGCCATCGCCGCGCTCGTACGCGAACGACGCAAGCTCCGCCGCGTCGGCTAGCGCGCCGGTTTGCCGGCCGGCGCGTGCGGTCCAGTACGGCACGAGGCGTATGCGTTCCCATGCGGACGCCGACAACCGGCCCGGTGTGTTCCACAGCGCATTCGGCACGGCCGCGCGGCCGATGCCGTGCAACAGACCTGCGAGATGGAGGCGTTGCTGCGCGAGCGGATCCGCGATCAGTTGCGCGCAGCATTGAACGGCGGTTGCCGCGACGGCGCGCGAGTAGCCGGTCATCCATGGCAGCTTCAGGTCGATCACGTCGGCGATCAGTTCGGCCGCTGTGGTGTCGGACATCCGCGGTGTCGACAGTGCGTCGTCGCATTGCGCGGGTTCGATGTCGTCGAGCGTGGCGACCCATTGACGGGCATGCGTGTTTGCAAGCGCGACGAGCGCGGCCGGATAGCGCGCATTCGCACGCTGCGCGATCAGTTGCAGCGCCTGATCGATGCCATAGACGCGCGTGAAAATTTCGAGGTCGCCGGCAATCGAGATCAGATACACGGCAGGCGGCACCGCGTTGCCAGCGAGCCGGTCCGGAAGGCCACCGCCATCCCATGCTTCGAAGATGTGTCGCAGCGTCGCTTGCGTGTCGTGCGCGAGACCCAGCATTCGCGCGACCTCGCCGGACACTTCGCAATGAATCTGCGCAAGCGGTGTTAACGCGGCGCTCACGCCGCCGTGCGCATCGAGTGGCTGCGCCCAGTCGGGCCGCTGCGCGAGCATCGCTGCGCGGCCGCCGACGTCATCGCCTAGCGTGTCGGCGAAACCCGACGCGTTTGCGGTGCAGCCGGACCAGCGCAGCAGTGAGCCTTCAATTGCCGCGCAATGGACCGCGTCGTCCGCCCTGGTTTCACGCGCGAATTGCGCGGCGAGCCACGCGGCGCGCAGCGAATGGTCGGTGGGTTGGCCCATGCTGAGATCGCCGATAAAGGCGAGCGCTTTCACCGCATCGAAGACACGCAATGCGGCGTGCGGGTCCGGTGGCGTTGGCGAGGTGGTCATGGGTCTGCTGGTTGAGTAAAAGCGGAAGCGGGTGCGTTTGTGTTGTGAGCCTCAGCACTATACCGGAGCCTGATTTCAGGCAGCCCCAAAAACATGCCCTCCATGCAGTGTCTCTTCACCGGTCTCCGGCACCGATGCGTCCCTCCGCAATCATGGATTCATTTCAATGCGATGGCCTGCATTTTATTTCGTCAAGAACAGCATTTAGATTTCCCAAGGACGTCAAACATTGATCTTCCTCATTTGGCATCCTGAATTGCGCAATATAAAACTGGCAGAGACAATAAATCATGAAAAAGCTAACGTTCCGGCTATGCATTTTGTGGCGCCTGGCATTGGCCACCGTATTTGCTTGCTACCTGTATCCCGCGATGGCGGCGCCCCCAAAATTTGTGTATAGGGTCGATACACGCTCGCCGGATGAAATATTTTCTACCGGATTTAGAGGCTGGGGCGTTGACGACAATATCGTCGCACACGTAAACGGAGCTACCTGTAACGTCCCCGGCTCAACCAGCGCTTTCATTTCGACGGGCGCCAACTACGAACAGATACGTCGAATAGCGGACCAGCATTTGAGACAACGATCGGTTACCTACATATACACAATTCGCGCCGACAATACGTTTTATAGCGGTCCGGCATCCGTAGATTACTTTCAGCAATACAACCCGCTTTCTCCACTATCCATTTCCTCGCTATTATTAGAATAATTGACAGGGATGACTACCTTCACGTGTGGTATGTACTCAGGGACGCCAGCGGTAGCGACTTTTGCGGGGGTGTAAATATCACCGATGACCCAAATAGAAACAGGCTGTTGACGCTATCTCTCATCCTGGGAATACCTGTCACGGTGTCGGCCAAGCCGGAGAATGGCAACATCACGGGCGCCCAACTTGGCAAATAGGCCAGGTCAATCGCGCTTAAAGGCCATCGAGTGATGGCGATTAGCCCCGGCCCCATCGAGGGCCGAAGGCTGGCCCGGCCATGCACCATCGACTGAAGGTTTGCTACTGGCAAGGCGCAGTAAAACTGCCACACCTGTGGTTGGCACTTTGCTCCCGAAGTGCCCATTTTCTCGTATTGCCAACACAGTAAGTCAACATGTCATTTCTCCGGCTTTTGAAAACCGTAGAATCGCGAACATCATGAAGATCTGCATCGTATTCGATGTATGTTTGCTTAACTTGACACTTTCTTTGCCGCATCTAAACTGGTAATTCAGTTTGACTGGAGGTGTTTCCCGCATCCAGTTCACACCCTGGTTATCGCGTTGATGATAAAGAAGCGGAGAGAAATCATGAATCAAACGATCGCCTTGTGTACGCGTTATGGCGGTGACGGCGACGTCATGACAGTTGACGTAGGCGCATCAATGTCCTCCCTTCCCACTGACTGGATCAACCGCGGGATATTATCTGTCGTGCTGCCGCCTGGCGCGCAGATCACAATGTATCGCGATGTTGGCTACCAGAATGAAGCGATGACCTTTGCTAACCCTGCGTCCAGCGGCACTTCTGCCACCTTCGATCTGACTGACTACACAGCCCAGATTTTCGACGATGGCGCAATCTATAACCCGACGTATGTCGAAACTCCGGGCTCATTTAGGGGTGCGACGGCCCCAACGATAGACGGCGTGGATTACTCGTACTTCACATACACGGGACCGGACTCCGCTTCAGCGCTCGGGAAAGTGCAAATATATGGTGACGCCAATGGGCTGTCCCACCTTACCTCATTTGCAGCCAACAACGCCGCATTTGAATCCATCTACAACGACAACACCTCATCCCTGCTACTACCACCAGGTATCCGGGTTACGTTATACGAAGATTTCAATTATTCCGGGGCGAGTTGCGTTTTTTACGGCGCAGACAATCGATCATCCAGGACCTTTACCTTGTGCAACATGGACGGGGGCAAGAGTTTCATGAATCGCCAGGCTTCGTCCATGCAGTTGACTGCGATTGCACGCTGAATTAAACGTGCTTCGCCATTGACGACGCCTCGTCAGTCACTTGTCTTCGCGCGCTGCGCGACGGGATCATCACCGTAGCACGCAACGCAAGCAACTGCGCTGAGATCCCGTACCTGGGCTCGCAACTGAAGAGAGGCACTCGCGTCGCCCTATGCACGCTCGGTCCAGCACACCCACATGAAGCAGTCCACGAATTGCGATCACCCGACAAAGCTCAAAAATGCAGCACGTACATTGCACTCCTTGCTCCGATCGCCAATATTAAAACGACGTGCGCGCCGCTGATCCGCAATCGGTATGACCCGGCGCGCGATGTCTTTCCTACGAACAAGGAGCCGATCGTGCGCAAGTCCACTGCCCTATTGCATCTCGCCGCCGCATTCGCGCTCGCGGGCGCCGCCGGCCTCGCGAACGCGCAAGGCTTGTCGGTCTACGATGACGTTCACGCGCCGCAAAACAGCACGAGGCTCATGCCGAATGCGCCGCTCGGCAGCGAATATCCGACGCACGGCAATCGCCAGGCAGGCGAACTCGACCTGAACCCGACCGACCCGCGCGCGCAGCTGGTAAACGGTCTGCCGAATAACGCGCAAGCTGGCGGTTATGGTGCACCGCTCGCAGGCCGGCGCGACAACGTGATGCCGCCGCCGTCCGCGCAGAAGACCGAATAAGCGCTAACGTGCGCCGCTAAAGCGGACGAAAAAAAGCCCGCTTGCGCGGGCAACCCTTCGCGGTGGAGAAACCGGTTCCATCATCGGCGAAGCGATAGCGCAACCAATCATTGCGCCATCGCTTCGCCAGCAATCGCTTCGTCACATCACTGCTTATAGATCCGCTTCCGCGTCTCTTCGAGCTGGGCCAGAATCGCATCGAGCTTCGTCGGATCGGAGATGAACTGCTGCATCCCCTTCATCCCCTCATCAGCCATTTCTTTCGTCATATCGCGATCGTAGAACTGCGCGATGCCGCCCTTCGTATTCGCGAGAATCTGGAAGCCGATTTTCGAAATCGGATCTTCCGGCTCCGGCGACTTGCTGTTCGCCGATAGCGAGCCCAGCCCCTTCGCAATCTGCGCGCCGATCTCCGGCGTCTCGACGAACGCGAGGAACGCATGCGCGTCGGCCTTGTTCTTCGCGCGCGTCGGAATATGCAGCGATTCAACCGGACCGTCTTCGGCGGTCGGCACGTTCGAATCGACGATCGGGAACTGGAAGTAGCCCATCTGCGGCTTCACATTCGCCGGAAAACCGCCGGTGATAAACGTGCCCATCAGCATCATCCCGGCCTTGCCCTGGAACAGGAACGGCTGCGCGGCGTCGAGATCGTACGACAGCGAGTTGTCGATAAAGTCGTGATCGTCGATCAACTGCTTCCACGTTGTGTAGACCTTCTTCACGCGCGGGTCGGTGTACGGAATCTCGCCAGCCATCAGCTTCTGGTGAAACGCATTGCCGTTGATCCGCAGATCGAGATAATCGAACCAGCCTGCCAGCGTCCACGCATCGCGCCCACCCACCGCGAACGGCGTGATACCCGCGGCCTTCAGCTTGCGGCACGCGTCCATTAACTGGTCCCACGTCTTCGGCTCGCTGGTAATGCCGGCCTTCTGGAACAGGTCCTTCCGGTAGAACAGCCCCCACGAATAGTAGACAGTCGGCGCCGCATACTGCTTGCCGTCCACCGTCGACGCACCCTTCGTCGATGCGTAGGTGTTGTCCCAGCCGTTCTTCTTCCAGTCGCCGCTCAGATCTTCGAACAGACCGCGCCGCGCGTAATACGCCATCCGCTCGCCGTTGTGCCAGTTCACCACATCCGGCGCCACCGTGGTCAGCCAGCCCGGCAGTTGCACCTTGTACGCCTCTTCGTCGACAAACGAAACCTTCACGTCGACATTCGGATGCGCCTTCTTGAACTCTGCGAGGACCTGTTGCCAAACCGCCCGTTGATTCGCACCCTTGAATGCGATATTGATGGTCATCGTGTCGGCGTTCGCAACCGCCGGAAACGACAACACACCCGACGTCCCCGCTACTGCCAGCGCGAGTGCCGCGACGATGCGCGTGCCGCGCGCCTTCAGTGCTTTTACGGCCATTCCTGTCTCCTTTAGTTTTGCTTTCTGACGCACTGCTATCTGGTTGGTCAACCGGTTCTTTGTGGGTTCTTCGCGGATGCTTCGAGCTAACGCGTCCGGTATGCGGCTACGCCTTGCGGTTCAACGTCGCGCGAACCGATCACAAAGTCGGCTGCGTCGACACCGTCGATCGTATGCACGCGCTGACCGTAATTGAACACATAGGTCAACGCGCCACGGCGGCTCACGCGCAAACTATCGCCGTGCACGCGCGGCGTCAGCCCCGCTTCTGCCGCAATGCGCGCGAATAGCTGTTCGGTAAGCCGATCGTCGAACAGCGTCGCAAAGTAATGCGCGGAACCGCGACGCACATACGCCGGATGCCCATCCGCGAAACGCGCGCGCACGGCGAGCGTCGGTTCACTACCGACATCGATCAGATCGCGCCAGTGGCGTCCATGCCCTTCGATCGTCGCATCGACATGCACGGGTTCGGCGATATTCGGCCGCAACGACTCGACACGCCATACGCGCATCGGCAGCAACGACGCGAGCGGCCCCGGCGGCAATTGCGCGGGAATCTGCAGATCGAGCGTCTTCGATCCACTGCGCGGACCGAACACCACATGCGCACCGCTCGCGGCGACGCGCGCGGCGAAATCGTCGGGCACCACCGGCAGCGGCGGCACAACGACCAGCGCGTAACCGTCGAGCGACGCGGTCACCGGAATGACATCGACGTCGAAGCCCAGCGCGCGCAGCGCCGAGTAATACTCGAACGCAAACCGCGGATAGTAGAAGTCCGCGCCTTGCGGATGAATCTCGAACAGCCACTTCGCTTCATAGTCGTAGACGAGCGCGACCTTGGTGCGCACCGCCGCGTCGGCATCCACATTCGCGGCCGCAACCGCGCGGATTTCTTCCGCGACGCGTGTCGCTTCATGGCCGCCGACGTCGAGCCGGTTATCCGGCGTGTTGAGGCCGGCGTGCATCTGTTCCTGCGCAAACGGCGCCTGCCGCCATCTGAAGTACGACACGCAGCCCGCGCCGTGCGCGAACGCTTCCCAGCTCCACAGCCGCACCATGCCGGGCAGCGGCGCCGGGTTCCATTGCGCCCAGTTGACCGGTCCCGGCTGCTGCTCCATCACCCAGAACGGCAGCTTCGACATGCCGCGATAGACGTCGTGATTGAACGACGCGAAGTCCGGGTGGCCGGTGCGCAGGAATTTCGCCTTCAGCTCCGGCTCGAACCATTGCTGGTCGAGTGCGCCGAGCGGATAGCTGTCCCATGTCGCGACGTCGAGATCCGCGGCAACCTTATAGTGATCGAACTCGTTAAAGAGCTGCATGAAGTTGTGCGCAACCGGACGGCCCGGCGAATGCGCACGGATGATGTCGACCTGCATCCGGTTGTATCGAGCGACTTCATCCGACGCAAAGCGCCGGTAATCGAACCGGTGCGACGGGTTCGCCTCGGTGACCGTCCCCGTGGGCGCATCGATCTCGTCGAAGCTGCGGTACTCCATGCTCCAGAACACGTTGCCCCATGCGCGATTCAGCGCGTCGATCGTCTGATAGCGCGCCTTCAGCCATTCGCGGAAACGCGCAACCGCAGCCGGCGAATAGCTGACCACCGTGTTATGGCAGCCATACTCGTTATCGGTCTGCCAGAATGCGACTGCCGGGTGATTACCGTAGCGCGCCGCGACCGCGGTGCAGATCGTGCGCGATGCTTCGAACCAGGACGGCGACGAAAAATCGTAATGACGGCGCGAGCCGAACCCGCGCGGCTTACCGTCCGCGCCGACCGGCACGATGTCCGGATGGAGATCGATCAGCCACTTCGGCGGCGTCGCGGTCGGCGTGCACATCACCACTTTCAGGCCCGCGTTGCCGAGCACATCGATTGCCCGATCCAGCCAGGCCCAGTCGTACTCGCCGGGCGCCGGTTCGATCCGGCTCCATGCGAATTCGGCGATCCGCACCTGCTCGATTCCAAGTGCTTTCATACGGCGCGCGTCGTCTTCCCACAGCGACTCCGGCCAGTGTTCGGGGTAGTAGCAAACTCCGAGGCGCATCGAATGGTTCCTTATGCGAGGTTGGCGACTGCAGCGCCGCGCGCGGGCACTGCAAAGCCGTCTTCGGTAAATAGATGACAGGCGGCCGGATTCGCGCGAAACGTCACGCGCTCGCCGATCGCAACTTGCGCGCCGCCTGACACTTTCGCGATCAGCGTGTCGCCGCCGGGTTGATCAAGATGGACATAGCTGTGCTCGCCGAGATGCTCGACGAGCAGGACACTGCGGGTGAGTGATGCATCGGCGCCGGCGCTCCCGTGAGCGTCGGCGCCCGACAGTTCAAGATGCTCGGGACGCACGCCGAACGTCACCGGCTGCGCGCTTTGCAACCCGCTGCCGTCGACCTCGACGCG
Organism: Paraburkholderia rhizosphaerae; assembly: GCF_004366595.1. Classification (GTDB taxonomy): domain Bacteria; phylum Pseudomonadota; class Gammaproteobacteria; order Burkholderiales; family Burkholderiaceae; genus Paraburkholderia; species Paraburkholderia rhizosphaerae. The sequence continues at coordinate 78,899 of NZ_SORE01000025.1, read as the reverse complement.
CAACCGTTCGCCGCCCTGCGTCAACGCGACCGTCACGCCTTGCGCATCGACGGATGCAACCGTCGCGGGCAAAAAATTCATCCGCGGCGAACCGATAAAGCCCGCGACGAAACGGCTCGCCGGCCGGTGATACAACTCGAGCGGCGCGCCGATTTGCGCAATGCTGCCGTAGCGCTCGGTATCCTTGCCCGCATGCAGCAGGACGATGCGGTCCGCCAGCGTCATCGCTTCGGTCTGATCGTGCGTCACATACACGACGCTCGCCTTCGCGAACTGCCGGTGCAGCTTCGCGATTTCGATGCGCGTCTGGCCGCGCAACGTCGCATCGAGATTCGACAGCGGCTCATCGAACAGAAACACGCCGGGTTCACGCACGATCGCGCGGCCGATCGCGACACGCTGCCGCTGGCCGCCGGACAATGCACGCGGCCGCCTGTCGAGCAACGCTTCGAGTTGCAGAATGCGCGCTGCTTCGCGCACCTTGCGGTCGATCTCGCTCTTCGGCACCTTCGCGAGCTTCAGGCCGAACGCCATATTCTCGTAGACGCTCATATGCGGAAACAACGCGTAGCTCTGAAACACCATCGCCACGCCACGCTCCGCGGACGGCACGTCGTTCATGATGCGTCCGCCGATCGACAGGTCGCCGTCGGTCACGTCTTCGAGACCGGCGATCATCCGCAACAGGGTCGACTTGCCGCAGCCGGATGGACCGAGAAACACGCAGAATTCGTTTTCGCCGATCTCGAGATCGACGTCGCGAATCACCGGCGCGCTATCGCCGTACGCTTTCTGCACGCCGCGTAACGAAATGCTCGCCATCGTCTCCACTCCATGTTTAAATCAGCAGAGCGGAGATTAAGCGCTTAAGCAGGCAGACATGAAAAACGATCGCACGCGCGACCGTTGGTCTGAAGCTTTGTCTCCGTCTCATTCTGTTTATGCGGGCAATGGTGCCGCGCGCCGGGCCGCAACGCAAATTCTGAGAAACCATCCCACATACTGGCCGCACAACCACAATGTCCACATTAAGCGAAGTCGCGGCACACGCGGGCGTCACATCGGCGACTGTATCGAACGTGTTGCGCAATCGCGGCCGGGTCGGTGAACAAACGCGTCAGCGCGTGCTCGAAGCAGTCGCCGCGCTCGGTTACCGGCCGCATCTGGCAGCACGCGCGCTCGCCGAAGGCCGCGCGCCGACCATCGCGCTGATGGTGTCGAGCATCGCCAATCCGTTCTATCCGGAGTTCGTGCTCGCCGTCGAACGTGCGGCGCGTACCAACGGCCATTTTGTGATTGTCTGCAATACGAATCAGGATCCGCTCGCGGGCCGCGCGTATCTCGAACAGATTGCCGGCACATTGTCCGAAGGCGTGCTGGTGATGAACGCGAACCTTGATTTCGCCGATCTTCACCAGACGCAAGCGCGTGGTACGCCGGTCGTGTTGTGCATGTGGGAGCGGCCGAACGATCCACCGGGGTTGCCGTGCGTCGCGGTCGACTTTCGTCGCGCCGGCGAACTGGCGGCGCAGCATCTGCTCGAACTCGGCCATCGACACATCGTCGCGATCGTCGGCAGCAAGCGCGGGGGCATTCATGCGGCGCGCTACGAAGGGTTCGTCGATACGCTGCGACACGCGGGCGTCAAATTGCCGCGCACGTGCGTGCGATATGCGCCGGATACGATCGAAGGCGGTTACGCGGCGGCGCGCGAATTGCTCGAATTGCACCCGCTCACGACCGCGATTTTCGCGACCAACGATCTGCCCGCGCTCGGTTCGATTCATGCGGCGTTCGATCTCGGCCGCAATGTGCCGCAGGACCTTTCGGTGCTTGGCATTACGGACATTCAGCTTGCGCGGCAATCGCGACCGCCGCTCACTACTGTCGCGGTGCCGACCGTCGAAGCGGCGGAAATGGCGGTGTCGTTGCTGCGCGAATTGATCGAACGGCCGCCCGCTGCGCATCACGCCGTGCACCAGACTGCGCGTCATGCCGCGCATACGGCGCGCAATTCCGATTCAGCGCGCGAGCAACCGCGTATCTGCGTCGCATCGGAACCGCGCCTGATCGTGCGTGGGTCGACAGGCGCGCCACGCCGCAAGCGCGGCTAAGTGCGGCTAAGTGCGGCTTTCGCTGCCGCCCTTCCTGCCACGACCGGCACGCTGCGTAGCAGCGCACGTCCGTGACACCGCGCTCGGCGCTGGCAACAACTGCATGCCGGTTTCGCCAGTGTGTATCGGCCCCCATCGCCGCAGAGCCGCCGACGCGAAGTCGCGATACCCGCTATGCTTCGTGTTTTCGCGTCCCGGTCCCAATGGCGGACCCTTCAAACGCTTTTCCTTCCTTACGTCTTCATTGCGGAGAATCGTTATGCAATATTGCAAATTCGGCGGCACAGGTCTGACTGTATCGCGCCTGTGTCTCGGCACGATGACCTTCGGCCTTCAGACCGAAGAAGCCGTGTCGCGCGCCATTCTCGACAAAGCTGCCGATGCCGGCGTCACGTTTATCGATACCGCCGACGTCTATCCGCTTGGCGCGACCGTCGATCAGACCGGCCGCACCGAAGAGATCATCGGCCGCTGGCTGAAGGGCAAGCGCGAGCGTTTTATCGTCGCGACCAAAGCGTTCAACAAGGTCGGACCGTCCGAGTGGGACCAGGGCTCGTCGCGCAAGCATCTGCTCAATGCAATCGACAACTCGCTGCGGCGACTGAACACCGACTACGTCGATCTTTATCAACTGCATAACGACGATCACGACACGCCGCTCGAAGAAACGCTTGAAGCGCTCGATACGATCGTGCGCTCCGGCAAGGCGCGCTATGTCGGCGTGTCGAACTTCCTCGCGTATCGGCTCGCGCGCGCGCTCGGCCGCTCGGACGTGCTGCGCGTCGTGCGTTTCGTGTCGGTGCAGCCGCGCTACAACCTGCTGTTCCGTCAGATCGAGCGCGAACTGCTGCCGCTCGCCGCTGAGGAAAAGCTCGCGGTGATGCCGTATAACCCGCTCGCCGGCGGCCTCCTGACCGGCAAACATCGTCACGATACGAAACCGTCCGAAGGACGCTTTACGTCCGCGACGGTCGGCAAGGCCGGCGACATGTATCAGGAGCGCTACTGGCACGAGCGCGAGTTTCACACCATCGACAAGCTGCGTGGCATCGTCGACAAGACGGGCGTATCGTTGGCGAAAACATCCGTGGCGTGGGTGCTCGCGAATCCGGTCGTGACCTCGGCGATCATCGGTGCAAGCCGGCCCGATCAGCTCGACGAGACGCTCGCGGCGGTCGACCTGGAACTCAATCCCGAACTGAAGGCGGAACTCGACGATGCGACCGTCGAGTATCGCTGGGGCGACGCCGCTCGTTAATAGGCGACGACGACGCAATAGCAGGGAATCGCGCGGAAAATGGGCTGCCAACCGCGCGCGCAACTGCGTGGTCAGTTGCACGCGCAACTAAAAAAGCGGCCGGCGTAACAGCCGGCCGCGCTAGCAGAAATCACCCTTACGCTGGTTCGCATCCGGCAGTTGCCGCGATTCACGCATCGAGCGCGGATGCCACAGCTTCGCGCCGCCTTCGATTCCGGCCGCATTCGACACGATCGCCACATTCGCAGGCAACTCGAACTTCAGGTTCGACGCATTGCCGCCGCCGATCCACAGCCGGTCGTAATTCACGAGCCGCGCGAGCACCTCGATAATCTTCTCGACCCGCTTGTTCCAGCGTTTGTCGCCGGCCTGCTCGCGCGCGTGCGCGCCGACGTACTCGTCATACGTACGGTTCTTGCTGACCGGGTGATGTGCGAGTTCTAGATGCGGCATCAGCTCGCCGTCGCGAAAGAGCGCAGTGCCCGCACCGGTGCCGAGTGTCAGTACAAATTCGAGGCCCTGCCCTTCGATCGCGGCGAACCCCTGCATCTCCGCATCGTTGATCATCCGAACCGGCAAGTTGCCGACACGTTTGGCCAGCATCGACGCAAGCGGTACGCCACGCCAGCCCTCGTCGCCGATATTCGGCGCGGTCAGCACCGCGTTCTCGCGCACGACGCCCGGAAAGCCGATCGACATCCGTGTCGGATGGTGCTGCGAGACCAGTGGCTCGACGAGCGTCGCAAGCGTATCGACCATCTGCTCCGGCGTGCACGGGTGCGGTGTCGCGACACGCACGCGTTCGCTCAACATCTTGCCGTCGGCATCGATCACCGCGGCCTTCAGCCCCGTGCCGCCGATATCGATCGCGAGAATGCGTTCGCGGGACGCCTGCTCGGGCGCGATATGCGGTGCAAGCGCGGTCTTCGGCGTCTTGACCGCTGACGCCTTTTTCACCGCAACCGTCTTCACCGCGATTTTCTTCGCAGCGGCTTTCTTTGTCGCAGCGCTTTTCACTGCGCCACGCGCGCCTTTCTTCGCGCCGGCCTTCTTGCTTGCCACAGTTGTTTTTCGTGTCGGCATGGTCGTTGTCCCTTCCTTATTGGCAGATTGTTTTGCCTACCCGGCCCGTCCGCTAACGGCGCTTCGGTTCGTCGTCGAGCGGACGCCACGCGTGTCCGGCGCGCGCGAGCAGCGCGTCGGCCTCGGCCGGTCCGCTGCCGCCCGCCGCATAGCCATGCACCGGTAGCGCGCCGCCGGCAATCGGATGCAGCACCGCATCGACCGCCGCCCAGCTTGCCTCGATACTGTCCGCACGCTGGAACAGCGTCTCGTCGCCGAGCATGCAGTCGTACAGCAGCGTCTCGTAACCGACGTTCGCCTGTTCCTTGAAGAAGTCGTTGTAGTCGAACGTCGAGCGCACCTTGCCCATTCGCATCGTCGGCCCCGGCACCTTCACGTTGAATTCGAAACGCGTGCCGTGCGCGGGATCGATGCGTATCGTCAGCACGTTCGGCACCAGCGAATCGACCGGCAGATTGCGGAACATCAGAAACGGCACGCGCCTCAGTTGCACCGCGATTTCGGTGCGCCGCGTTGCGAGCCGCTTGCCGGTGCGCAGATAAAACGGCACGCCGGCCCAGCGCCAGTTGTCGAGATACACGCGCGCGGCCGCGTAGGTCTCGGTCGTGCTGTCCGGTGCAACATTGGGCTCCGTGCGATACGCAACGCCTGCGGGCCCTTGCTCGTACTGGCCGAACACTACGTCATCGGCGCGCAGCGGCTGGATCGCTTCGAATACTTCGGCTTTCTTGTCGCGCACCGTCTCCGCATCGAATGAATTCGGCGGCTCCATCGCGACCATCGCGAGCAACTGGAACAGGTGGTTCGGCAGCATGTCGCGAAACGCGCCAGTGTGCTCGTAAAAGCCACCACGCCCTTCGACGCCGAGCGTTTCGGCCGCGGTAATCTGCACGCTGTCGATATACTCGCGCCGCCAGACCGGCTCGAACAGCGCATTCGCGAACCGCACCGCGAGAATGCTCTGCACGGTGTCCTTGCCGAGAAAATGATCGATCCGGTAGATCTGCTGCTCGTTGGCGTAGTTCAGAATGTGCGCGTTCAGATCGCGCGCGGACGCAAGATCGCTGCCGAACGGCTTCTCGATCACCACGCGGCGGAAACCGCCCGCGCTGCTCTCATCGAGCAGGCCCGCTTTGCCGAGCTGTTCGACGACCGGCTTGAAAAAGCGCTCGCCGACCGCGAGATAAAAAATCGCGTTGCCGCATCTACCGTTCTTGCTGATAGCCTGCTTCACGCGCTCGAACGTATCGGGCGTCGAGAAATCGCCCGCCACATAGTGCAGCCGTTGCGCGAGCCAGTTCCATGCCGCTTCGTCGGCCTTGCCCGCGCTCGAGCGTTCCGCCGCGAACTGCTGCAGCGACGTGTGCAGATCGTCGCGCCACTGGTCGGTGCCGCGCTCGCCTCGATTCACACCGATCACCTGCATGCCGTCGTCGAGCAGACCGTCGACGACCAGGTTGTACAGCGCGGGAATCAACAGACGCTTGGTCAGATCGCCGCCCGCGCCGAAAATGACGAGCGTGCACGGCGGTGCGGCGCACTCGCCCGCCGGTCCGCAAGGACCGATGCTGCGGGCCAATGCGTCGGTGGGCGCCGCGGGCACTTTCGCACCAGTGGTAGCGGGCTGCGCCGCAGAAAGTGTCGATTCGACGGGGGCATTCGTATCGGACGACATGGCATTCCCTCGCAGATGAAGATCCATCAATAACAGGCGTTATCAGGATGACTCGCCGCGCGGTCGGCCAGTTCCAACGAGATCGGACCGGCGCCGCAATTTCATCCAGACAGCCGCCATTCGAAAAATTTCTGTAAGGCCCACCGCGCGAGCGTTGCATCGACGCGGCGTCGACAGCACCCCGAAACGCGCCCGGCATTGGAGTTCGAATTGCGCGCCGAAGCGCGCGACCACCCGTCACTTATGCGTCCCGCCGCGTTGGCGGCTCACGCACCGGATATCCGCCGCACATGCACGCGGCTATTTGGCCGCGACCGCCTGCTCCGTTTCGCTCGCGGTAGGCAAGAGGCCCGAGCTCGCCGCTTCGCGCGGTTGCAGCAGCAGCGCGACCAACCCGCTCCAGCCGGTCTGATGCGATGCGCCGACACCGCGGCCGTTGTCGCCGTGGAAGTACTCATGAAACAGCACGAGATCCTGCGAGCGCGGGTCCGCCTGCAATTGCGGATAAGCGCCCATCACCGGCCGTTTGCCGTCGCGGCCTTTCAGGAACAGCCTCGTCATACGGCGCGCGAGTTCATCGCCGATCTCGCGCAGCGATAGCCGGATGCCCGAGCCGGTCGGATACTCGACGCGGAACTCATCGCCATAGTAGCGATGGAATTCGTACAGCGATTCGATCAGCAGAAAGTTGACCGGCATCCAGATCGGTCCGCGCCAGTTCGAGTTGCCGCCGAACACGCGCGAGTCGGATTCGGCAGGCAGATATTTGACCGAAAATTCCTTGCCGTCATGCCGGTAGACAAACGGTGCGTCGCAATGCACGCGCGATAGCGCACGCACGCCGTAGTCGGACAAAAACTCCGCTTCGTCGAGCGCGCGGCGCAGCAGCGCTTTCATCCGATGCCCGCGCAACAGCGACAGCAGCAGGCTATTGCCCTTGCCGGGCTCGTTCCAGCGCGACACGAGCCGCGCGAGATCCGGACGGTGCCGGAAGAACCACATCAGCCGCTCGTGCAACCCCGGCAACGTGTGGTGCAAGCGATGTTCGAGCACGTGCACCGCGAACAGCGGAATCAGCCCGACGATCGAGCGCACGCGCATCGGCACGTTGCTGCCGTCGGGCAGTCGCAGCTTGTCGTAGAAGAAACTGTCCTGGCCGTCCCACAAGCCGGTTTCGCAGCCGTCGTCGCAGCTCACCGCTTCGGCGATATACAGGAAGTGCTCGAAGAATTTCACGCCGATATCGACGAACACGCGGTTCTCATACGCAAGCTCGAGCGCGATGCGCATCAGGTCCAGCGCATACGCGGCCATCCATGCGGTGCCGTCGGCCTGATCGATATGTCCGCCGGTTGGCAGCGGAGACGAGCGGTCGAAGATGCCGACGTTATCGAGTCCGAGAAAACCGCCCTGGAAAATGTTGCGGCCATCCGCGTCCTTGCGGTTCACCCACCACGAGAAATTCAGCAACAGCTTGTGAAACACCAGTTCCAGAAAATCGCGATCGCCCTTGCCGGTCAGCGACCGGTCGATCTCGTACACGCGCCACGCGGCCCACGCATGCACCGGCGGATTCGCATCGCTGAACGCCCATTCATACGCGGGCAACTGACCGTTAGGATGCTGATAGCGGTCCTTCACGAGCAGCAGCAGCTGGCGCTTCGCGAACGCGGGGTCGATCAGCGCCAACGCGGCCGCGTGAAAGGCGAGATCCCACGACGCGTACCACGGGTACTCCCATTTGTCCGGCATCGACACGATGTCCGCGTTGCACAGATGCCGCCAGTCCGCGTTGCGGCCGCGCCGCCGGCCGCTGGGCGGCACCGGCTGCGCCGGGTCGCCGTCCATCCAGCGCTGCACGTCGAACTGGTAATACTGCTTCGACCACAGCATGCCCGCGAGCGCCTGACGCTGCACGAGGCGCTCGTCAGGATCTTCGATCTCGCGCTGCAACGCGCCGTAGAATTCGTCCGCTTCGGCAATGCGGTGAGCAAACAGCGCGTCGGCGTCGAGCGGCACTTCGTCGGGCATCGACGCGACACGCCAGCGCAGATAAACGACCGCTTCGCCGTGCGGTTCGAGTTCGAGCGACACATGCGCGCCCGCTTTCGAGCCTGCGTCGCGGCGCACCGCTTCGCGCTGGCCATGCACGAGATAGTCGTTGAAGCCGTCCTTGAACGGACCGACCGCGTCCATGCCGTACAGACGCATCACGTTGGTGTCGTTTTCGCAGAACAGCCATTCGACGCCGGTCCCATAACCGGTGTCCTTGCGCCACGCGGACACGATGATCGACTCATGGCTCGGATGGCGGCCGAACAGATACGTGCGATCGCGCATCCGCTCGAGCATCAGCGATGGTTTGTCCTCGAGCCCTTTCCACGACCATTTGTTGCGCGCCCAGATCTGCGGCAGCACATCGAGCGATGCGGCCACGTCGCCGCGGTTCTCGACCGTTACGCGCATCACGATATCTTCGTGCGTGTGCTTCGCATACTCGACGGTCACATCGAAGTAGCGCGAATGGTCGAATACGCCGGTATCGAGCACTTCGTACTCGGGCAGGTCCGCACCACGGCGCGCGTTTTCTTCGACGAGATCGGCGTACGGGTACGCAGCATGCGGGTACTTGTACAGCATCCGCATGTACGAATGCGTCGGCGTACCGTCCTGATAGAAGTACAGCTCCTTCACGTCCTCGCCGTGATTGCCCTGCGAGTTCGTGAGACCGAACAGACGTTCCTTGATGATCGGGTCATGCCGGTTCCACAACGCAAGCGACACGCACCAGTTCAGCGTGTCGTCGCCGAAGCCGGCAATGCCGTCCTCGCCCCACCGATAAGCACGGCTGCGCGCGTGATCGTGCGGGAAGTAATCCCATGCGGTGCCGTCCGCGCTGTAGTCCTCACGCACCGTGCCCCACTGGCGTTCGCTCAGATATGGGCCCCAGCGTTGCCACTGTGTGCATTCGGTGGAATGCAGACGGGTACCCTCGGCGGTGTCCAGCAGATTGCAGGCACGAAGGCAGGGCATGACAGCTTCCTCCTTTTTGACTACGCGGCAGGAGTCACATCGTAGCGCGCTTTGCGCGGCGTTGCGCGTTTGGCGGGCTATCTCATGTGTCGCATGGCAAGTATCGCGTCGATGCGCAGCCGCTCGCCGAGCGACCACGCCTGAAAAGGTGCACCCGCGCAGTGGTGCGGTGCATCGCCGTCAGCGACTTCGCTGATGTGATCGAGGCCCGCGTCGTCCAGATGCGCATCGAGCGGCGCGACAAAACGCTCGAAGGCCGCCGCGCACGCCTGCGCATCGGGTTGTTCGACGCGCATCCACGCTTCGACGAACGGACCGAGCAGCCACGGCCACACCGTGCCTTGATGATAGGCGCCATCGCGCTCGAGCGGGCCGCCCGCATAGTGGCCGCGATACGCGGGATCCGACGGCGCGAGCGTGCGCAGGCCAAGCGGCGTCAGCAGATGCACGCGTACCTGCGCGACCACCGCGCGCGCGGCCACACCGTCGACGACCTGAAACGGCAGGCCGCCGACCGCGAAAATCTGGTTCGGTCGCACCGAGCGGTCGAACGTGCCGCGCACGTGATCGACGTCGACCACATCGAACAGCGCGCCGCTTGCAGGGTCGACAAATCGTTCGACGAAAGCGCGCGTCGCGCGCTTCGCGGCTTCGCGCCAATGCGGGTTCCAGTTTGATGCGATGCGCAATGCGTTGATCCACAGGGCCTGCACTTCGACTGGTTTGCCGATGCGCGGCGTGACGACCCAGTCGCCGATCTTCGCGTCCATCCATGTCAGTTGCACGCCGGGCACGCCCGCGCGCAGCAGGCCGTCCTCGTCGTCGGCGCCAATTGCAAAGCGCGTGCCGCGTGTATAACCGGCGAGAATTTCATCGACCGCCTGCTGCAGACGGCGGCGCGTCGCAGCGGACGCATGCTGCACAGCAAGATAGTCGTGCACCGCGACGACGAACCAAAGCGACGCATCGACCGAGTTGTATTCGGGCGCGTCGCCATAGTCCGGAAAGCGGTTTGGCAACATGCCTTCGGATAGCGTGGCCGACCATTCGAGCAGGATCGCTTCCGCTTCGTCATAACGTGCACAGCTGAGCAGCAGGCCGCGCATCGAGATAAACGTGTCGCGGCCCCAGTCGGTGAACCACGGAAAGCCGGCGACGATCGTGCGACCCCGCTCGCGCGCCACGACATACGCATCGGCCGCGCGGTGCAGGCGCGACGCGAACGACGCGCGGCGCGTACGCTCCGCGTTTTCGAGCTGCTGCGCGTGCGTCGACGCGTCGGAGGGTCTGGTTGTCGTGTTCTCGTGCGTAGCGGGCACGCCCTCCGCGCTGAAAATCAGCACCGCATCGCCGGCGCAAAGATCGAATGTAAAGACGCCGGGCGTCGCGAGGTCCTCGGTAAATTCGAGTCCGCGTTCGCGCTCGCGCGGGTAGCGGAAGTTTCGATACCAATCGGGCGCATGCTCATACGCGCCGTTCGACGCCGCGTAAATCGCCGGTAAATCGCCATACGGTCGCCAGCTGACGCAACCGCCGTCGATGTTCGCGGCGAAGTTGAACGCATGGTTTTCATGGTGCAGCGCATGATAGTCGCGACCCGACAGTAGCGGCCGCACGTGCAGCGTGACGCGGCCTGTCGTATTGCTCGCCTGGCCGCCTGTCGCGCGGCCCGCGCTTTTCGCGTCGCGCCGCAGGCGCCAGCGCAGCACCGTCTCGGCAGTCTGCTTGACGACGAATAGTTCCGCGCTGACCTCACCATGCGCGCCGGGTGCGAATCGCCACGTGGGCCACGGTTGCGTCGTGAAATCGAGCAGATGCCCGGTGATATCCGGTACGTTCAGATCGGGCATATAGCATTGCGTGGTCAGCGGATAACGCTCGCCGTTCGCGTCGAGCCACGCTTCGATACCGTTCACCAGCACGATCCTGCCTGCCGGCGGGCGCGTCGCCGCGAGCAGCAGCGCATGATAACGGCGCGTGCGCGGCGTGCCAGCCGTGCCGGAGGCAAAACCGCCGAAGCCGTCCGCCTCGAGCCATTCGGCGTCAAGACGCGCGGCGTCGAACGGGCGCGCGATGTCGGTCATCGATATGCCCTCTCCTATCCCTGTTTCAGGTGATGGCCCGACGTCATTGCCCGACGTCACCGCCTGGGGTCCCGCTTACGGTCACGGGTTACGGTCACCGCTCACAGTCACTGCGGCAACACGACCCACACTTCGAGCCCGCCGCCGTCGCGCGGATGAAATTGCAGCGTGCCGCCATGCAGACGCGCGATCCTTTCGACGATAGCGAGACCCAGACCCGTGCCACTGGTTCCGCTATGCGCATTCTTGCCGCGTTGAAACGGCGCCTTCAGCGCTTCGAGTTCGGCGGCCGTCAGCCCGCTGCCGCGATCGCCGATCGCCACGTACACCGCGCGCGCATCGCGCCACGTGCGCACCGCGAAGCCGCTGCGGCCATACTTGATTGCGTTCTGCATCAGGTTCATCAGCAGCCGCATCATGCTGATCGGCCGAAACGCAACCGGCGGCAAATCCGCGAGCGACAGTTCGAAATCATGCCCGAGCCCCGCGAAATCCGCAGCGAGCTGGCTCACGAGCCCATTCAGATCGCCAGGCTGCGCAGCCTCGCGTTCACCGCTGCCCGCGTAGTCCATGAATTGCTGAAGGATCGTGTCGATCTGGTCAAGGTATGACTCGGACGCATGGGTGAATGCATCGTCGCGCGGTGCGCCCGCCATCGCCATCGCAAGGCGCAGCTTCGTCAGCGGCGTGCGGATATCGTGCGAGATGCCGGCCAGCATCATCGCGCGCGTCGCTTCCGCCTGCTGCAGCGCATGCGTCATCTGATTGAACGCGGTGCTGACCTGCGCAATTTCGGTCGGGCCATCGACCGGCAGCGGCTCGGGTGGATCGCCCTCGCTGACGCGCCGCGCCGCGTCGGCCAGATGCTGCAGCGGCCGGTTCAGGTGCCGCTGCAGCAGAAAGCCGGTCAGCGCGGCAAGCACGCCGAGCCCTGGCGCGAGTAGCAGCGCGCTAAGAAGCCGGCCGCCTTGCGCCTCCTCGGGCAGCACCAGCGAAATCCAGTACGGCGTATCGGCGATATGCACGAGCAGCCACATATGCTGCGGCGCGCCGCGTGTGCGTTCGGGTTCCCAGCGCACGTCGCTGCCGGCCGGCAGATAGCGGTGCAGCGTCTCGAGGAAGATGCCGAGCTCGTGCGTGCGGTAGAACTCGAGCGCCCGGGTCGGCGGCTGCACCAGCGCGTCGGACGGCACGTCGGCACGCGCATCGAGCCGCTCGACCAGCGCATCGCGAGATTCGCGCGGCGTGGCCGACAGCACCGCGTCGAGCGTCGTGATGTAGGCGCCGAACACCGCGGCCGCACGCTCGACGCGCGGCCGCTGCACGTAGTGCAGTAGCACGGTTAACGAGGCCACTTCGCTGACCCCGATCAGCACGATCAACAGCAGGATATTGCGGGCGAGCAGCGAGCGCGGCATCAGTCGCGCGAGCAAACGTCTATCTACCGCGCTGGATGACGCACGCGGCACCCGATCGGTTTGCGCACCTGCTTCGACACGCGCGGTCATGATTCGACGTCGGCAATCAGCATATAGCCGACGCCCCACACGGTTTTGATAAAACGCGGCTTCGACGGATCGCTTTCGATCGCCTGCCGCAGCCGCAGCACCTGCACATCGATGCTGCGATCGAGCGCGTCGTGCTCGCGGCCGCGTGCGCGAGCGATCAGATTGTCGCGGCTCACGGCGCGGTTCGGCGATGAACCGAGCGCGGTCAGCAGCAGCATTTGCGCCGAATGCAATTCAACCGCTTCGTCGCCACGAAACAGCAGGCTCTTGCCGACGTCGAGCCGGAAGTCGCCGAAGCGCACCGATTGCGTCGTCACGGTCGGCTCGCCGGCCGCGATCTTCTGCCGGCGTAGCAATGCGTTGATTCGCGCGGTCAGTTCCTGCGGCAGGAATGGCTTCGCCAGATAGTCGTCGGCGCCGGTCTCGAGGCCCGCGACGCGATCGAGTGGATCGCCCTTCGCGGTCAGCATCAGAATGGGCAGCGTTTCGCCTTCGGCGCGCAACTGCTTGCAGATCTCGAGACCGTTCTCGTCGCCGATCATCAGGTCGAGCACCAGCACGTCATACGGCTCGCGCTCCAGATAGCGCTTCAGGCGCGTGCTGTTCTCGACGACCCGCACCGAAAAACCCTGCGACGTCAGAAAACGCTGCAGCATATTGCGCAGTTCGGCTTCGTCGTCGAGCACGATGATGCGGGCGGATCGGTCCATGCCAGTCTCCGGATAGGAAACGCGAAGCGACGCTACAGCAGGCATTTACTGTCGTCGCTTTGACATCATGAACTGCTCGAGTTGCGGCAACGTCACGTAACCTACCTTCTGCGTGTCGATTTCATCGAAATGCTGTGCGACGCGCGGCATGCCAGCCGCCGCCTGCTCCCTGGTCAACTTGCCGTCGTGCGTGGTGTTCGCAGCGCCAAAGCGTTCCTGCAGTTGCTGCATTGCTTGCTGCATGCGTGCGCCACCCATTGCCTGCATCGACTGCATGTTTTGCGCGGGCACTTCTTGCGCTGGCGCGCTCTGCGCGAATGCACCCGTCGATGCGATACACAAGGCCAGCATGGTAATCCACTTCTTCATTCCTTCCTCCGATGAGTCGGGCACCTGCGTCGCTTGCGTCGTGCTGCGAATCGCGTGGTGACAGGGCGAATTCTTGTCGTTCGCCGCTGCGAAGGCAATGCGGAAACTATGTCACTTTATGTCACCGGCACGGCTCTCGCGCACGCTAGTGCGCGTCACGGATCGCTTCGAACGCCGCCTTCAGGTTCTGCGCTTTCGCCGCCAGCGCGCGCGGTATTTCGTCGAGCCGAACGGACTCCGGTACGTCATCCGGCCGCGGCGGATTGTTGATTGCGAACAGCAGCGTTTCGTTGTCGCCCGACGCGCCGATCGCCTGCACGGTCATTGTCTTGAACGAGATCTTGCTGACGCCCGCGACGCGCTTCACGCCGTTGATCGCGACGCCGACCGGCGTCAGGTTGCGCAGACGAAAGCCCTCTTTTTCGAGCCGCACGTCGGTCAACGCGATTTGCAGGATCAGCGAATCGGGGCGTGGCGAATCGACGACCGTCATGTCCTTCATTACCTCCTGCGTCAGGATCTGCGCGAACGTACGCGTGACTTGCGCCATTTGGTCGGGATCGATGCCTTTGTACGGCGAATCCGGTGACAGAAAAACTTCGATCGGCGCGAGATACACGCTGTGCAACCGCGCGCGCTGCGCCGCATAGTCTGGCGCCATATAGCCCGTCGTACCAGGGAATTGCGCGACCGGCGTGAGTTGCACGCTATCCGGAATCAGATACCCGGCGCGTGCAACCCCGGGCTGTGCAATCAGCGCAAGCGTCAATGCGGCGCACGCAAGAAGCCATGCCGCACGCATTTTCAGCTGCGCGCGCGTCGTTTGCATCGCTGACAAGAACGACGCGTTAAACCGCGGATCGATGGAAATTTTCATGGCCCGTTCCAGGTTTGACGGTTGAATCATCATAGGCGACGCGCATTGCGCGTCGGCCTGGTGGTATCCCGTTACGGCGCACGCGGCCCAGTGCGGTTCGCTTGCCATACGGCGGGCGCCGCGTGGCGCTGGTCCACCCGTGCGGACGATCGCGCTCAAAGCCCTGCGCGATTTATGCCGATCACCGATATGCGATCGAGCCATGCTAGGCTATGCGCCAATTCGGCATGCCGCCGGGCGTTTTGCATCCCGAAAAGACCAGCTTAGTTGCATTGAATATCGGCATCCGTGCGCCTAACCGCACAAGGCGCGCGCGAAACAGGGTGGATTGATGACAAAGGACAATAACCCGCACTCCCTACCATCAGGTCGTTCATGCACGGCGCTTTGCAGCGCTGCGTCGATCGTTTTGCCCGCACTGCTGCTGGCGGGCTGCATGGTCGGGCCCGATTACCGGACTCCCGCACCGCCGCCGACCGACAGCTACACGACGGCCCCGCTGCCGGATCAGACCGCGTCGGCTCCCGGCGCATCCGGCGTGCCGCAGCGCTTTGCAAGCGGCGACGAGATTCCGGCGGCCTGGTGGACGCTGTTTCATTGCGAACCGCTCGACGCACTGATTCGCAAGTCGCTCGCCAATAGCCCGAATATCGCATCGGCGCGCGCGGCGCTGCGTCAGTCGCGCGAGAACCTGAGCGCGCAGTTCGGCGGCACGCTGCTGCCGCGCGTCGATGGGCAGATCAACGCGACACGCGAGAAATTCAACGGCATCACATTCGGCCAGCCGCAGTTCACCGAAGATCTGAATCTGTATAACGCATCGGTCAACGTGTCCTATGCGCTCGACCTGTGGGGTGGCGCGCGCCGCGGTGTGGAGGCGGCGCGCTCGCAGGTCGACTATCAGCGCTATCAGTTGCAGGGCGCGTGGCTCGCGCTCACCGCGAATATCGTCACCGCAGCGGTAAAGGAAGCGTCGCTGCGCGCGCAGATCGAAGCGACTGAAGAAATCGCGAAAGAGGAAGACGCGCAGCTGACCACGCTGAAAAAGCAGTTCGAACTCGGCGGTATCGGTCGCACCGATGTGCTGACGCAGCAGACGCTGCTCGCGCAAACGCGCGCGACGCTGCCGCCGCTGCGGCAACAGCTGGACCAGACGCGCCATCAGCTGGCGGTGCTGTCGGGCAGCCCGCCGAGCGACCCGAGCCTGCCGGAGTTCCGGCTCGAGATGTTCTCGCTGCCGCAGACGCTGCCGGTTAGCGTGCCGTCCGCGCTGGTCAGGCAGCGGCCCGACATTCTCGCGGCCGATGCGACGCTGCATCAGGCCAGTGCGCAAGTCGGTGTCGCGACCGCGAATATGTATCCGCAGATCACGCTGTCGGCAAGTTACGGCACGCAGTCGCTGACGCCCGCGGAACTGTTCCGTGCGGAAAGCACGGTGTGGAGCATCGGCGCGGGCCTGCTGCAGCCGCTTTTCCGCGGCGGCCAGTTGCTGTCGCAAAAGCGCGCGGCCGTGGCCGCGTACGAAGAGGCGGACGCGCAATACAGGCAAACCGTGCTGCTCGCATTCCAGAACGTCGCCGATTCGCTGCGCGCGCTCGATCACGACGCGAGCGGCCTGAGCGCGCAAACCGAAGCATGGCAATCGGCCAGCGACGCACTCGATATGGCGCGCGGCCAGTTCAAGCTCGGCGGCATCAGCTATCTGTCGCTGCTCGTCACGCAGCGCCAGTACCAGCAAACCGTCGTCGATCTCGCGCAGGCGCAGGCCGCGCGCTATGCGGATACCGCGGCGCTGTTCCAGGCGCTCGGCGGCGGCTGGTGGCACGACCCGGTGCCGGAAACCGCCGCGGTGCAATGAGGATGACGCGCGCGTTCCGAGCCTTTACCGCCGCAGTGACCCCGAACAGTTGCCGCGAACGGCGACCGCGGATTCACTGAACGACCATGAAGCCGACCACGAAGCGCCACCGCGCGATAACAGCGGACGGCGCTTCACGATGAGACGTGCAAGGACATAACGATGAGTACAAAAGGACCGATCGCGAACCAGTCAGCCGACGCCGCCATCTCGCCGGCGCGCCACCGGCGCCGCATCACAAAACGCATGATCATCATGCTGATCTGTGTCGGGTTGCTGCTCGGCGCGATTGTCGGCTTCAATCTGTTCAAGTCGCACATGATCGCGAAGATGATGGCGAGCAACGCGCTGCCGCCCGCGACCGTGACCGCGACCGTCGCGAACTTCCAGACGTGGCAGCCGCAGCTTGCGGCGGTCGGCAGCCTGCGCGCGGTGCGCGGCGTCGACGTGACAACCGAAGTGCCCGGCCTCGTGCGCGAAATCGCCTTTGCATCGGGGCAGGATGTGAAAGCCGGCCAGGTGCTGGTGCGCCTGAACGACGATTCCGATGTCGCGCTGCTGCATTCGCTGCAGGCCGCGGCAGATCTCGCGCAAACGGTCTACAAGCGCGACCAGGCGCAGTTCGATATTCAGGCGATTGCGAAAGCGCAGCTCGACGCGGATGCCGCCGATCTGAAAAGCAAGACCGCACAGGTCGCGCAACAGGCGGCGCTGGTCGAGAAAAAGACGATCCGCGCGCCGTTTGCCGGCCGGGTCGGCATCACGACCGTGAACCCCGGCCAGTATCTGAATCCAGGCGACGCGATCGTCACGCTGCAAGCGATCGATCCGATCTATGCGGACTTCTATCTGCCGCAACAGCAACTGGGCCAGCTCGCGGTTGGCCAGCAGATCGCGCTCGACACCAACGCGTTCGGCGGCCGCACGTTCAGCGGCAAGATCCGCTCGATCAACCCGCGGGTCGACAACACGACGCGCAATGTGCAGATCGAAGCGACCGTCGATAACCGCGAACGCAAGCTGCTGCCCGGCATGTACGCGAACGTGAAGATCGACGCGGGCGGCGAAGAACGCCACCTGACCCTGCCGCAAACCGCGATTACCTATAACCCGTACGGCGCGACCGTGTTTATCGTGAAGCCGGGCGACAAGCCGGATGCGCAAGGCAAGACGATGCCGACCGCGCAGCAGGTCTTCGTCACGCCGGGGCCGACGCGCGGCGATCAGGTCGCGATTCTGAAGGGCATCGAGCCAGGTGTGCAGGTCGTGACGAGCGGACAACTGAAGCTGAAGAACGGCACGCCGCTGGTGATCGACAATCGCGTGCAGCCGGCCGACAGTCCGAACCCGCAGCCTCAGGAACAATAAGGGGCCGCGCACTATGAACTTTACCGACATCTTTATCAAGCGGCCAGTACTCGCGGCCGTCGTCAGTCTGCTGATTCTCGTGCTTGGCGCGCGTGCGCTGATCGCGCTGAAGGTCCGTGAATATCCGAAGACCGAAAACGCGGTGGTCACCGTGATGACCGCGTACTACGGTGCGAGCGCCGACACCATTGCCGGCTTTATTACGCAGCCGCTCGAATCGGCGATCGCGCAGGCGCAAGGCATCGACTATATGTCGTCGACCAGCACGACCGGTGTATCGACGATCACCGTCACGCTGCGCCTGAACTACGACTCGAACCGCGCGTTGACCGAAATCAACACGCAGATCGCGTCAGTGCGCAACCAGTTGCCGCCGCAGGCGCAGCAGCCGGTGCTAACCGTGCAGACCGGTGAAACGACTGACGCGATGTACATGGGCTTTTACAGCAGCGTACTGCCGAGCAATAACGTCACCGACTATCTGCTGCGCGTCGTGAAGCCAAAGCTCGATTCGATCGAAGGCGTGCAAACCGCCGAAATTCTCGGCGGCCGGCAATTCGCGCTGCGTGCATGGCTCGATTCGGCGCGGCTCGCCGCGCATAACGTCACTGCGCAGGACGTGTACGCCGCGCTCGGCAATAACAACTATCTGGCCACGCTCGGCACGACCAAGGGGCAGATGGTCACCGTCGACCTGAATGCGGGCACCGACCTGCATTCCGTCGATGACTTCAAAAAGCTTGTGGTCAAGCAGAAAGGCACCGCGATCGTACGGCTCGAAGACGTCGCGAATGTCGTGCTCGGCGCGGACAGCTACGACTTCAACGTCGCGTTTTCCGGCAAGCGCTCGGTGTTTATCGGTATCAAGGTCGCGCCGGACGCGAATATTCTCGATGTCGCAAAACGCGTGCGCACCGCGTTTCCCGGCTTGCAGTCACAGTTCCCGACCGGCATGACCGGCGATATCGTCTACGATGCGACCGACTTCGTGAACACGTCGATCGAGGAAGTGATCAAGACGCTCGTCGAGGCGCTGCTGATCGTCACGGTCGTGATTTTCCTGTTTATCGGCAGCTTGCGCGCGGTGATCGTTCCACTGATCGCAATGCCGCTGTCGCTGATCGGCACGTTCTTCGTGATGCAGTTGCTCGGCTACTCGATCAACCTGCTGACGCTGCTCGCACTGGTGCTCGCAATCGGCCTTGTCGTCGACGACGCGATTATCGTCGTTGAAAATGTCGACCGGCATATGAAGGAAGAAGGCCGCTCGCCGTATGAGGCCGCGCTGATCGCCGCGCGCGAACTCGGTGGGCCGATCCTCGCGATGACCGTGGTGCTGATCGCCGTGTACGTGCCGATCGGCTTTCAGGGCGGCCTGACCGGCGCGCTCTTCACCGAATTCGCGTTCACGCTGGCAGGTGCGGTGACCGTATCGGGCATCGTCGCGCTGACACTTTCGCCGATGATGTGCTCGCGTTTTTTCACCGCCGAGCAGGAGTCGAATCGCTTCGTGCGTTTCGTCGACCGCCAGTTCGATCGCGTGCACCGCGGCTATGCGCGCCTGCTGCATGCGACGCTCGATACGTGGCAGGTGTTTATCGTGATGGGTGTGCTGCTGCTTGGCGGCACCGTGTACCTGTTCATGACGTCGCAGTCGGAGCTCGCGCCGCAGGAAGACCAGGGCATCGTGCTGTCGCAAATCCAGGGACCGCCGAACGCGACGATTCAGCAGATGCAGATGTACGCGGACCAGGTATTCGATATTTCAAAGCAGATGCCTGAGTACTCGCAGATGTTCCAGCTGACCGGCGCACCGACGCTTAACCAGGGCATTGGCGGCGTGCTGTTCAAGACATGGGATAAGCGCAAGAAAGGCGCGACGCAGCTTCAGCAGGAACTGCAGCAGAAGTGGAATAGCATCGCCGGCGCGCGCGTGGCCGCGTTCCAGTTCCCGCCGCTGCCCGGCGCGCAGGGCTTGCCGGTGCAGTTCGTGATCACGACCACCGAGCCGTTCGAAAACCTGAACGAAGTCGCGCAGGCGGTGCTCGCGAAGGCATACCAGAGCGGGATGTTCTTCTACGTCGACAGCGACCTGAAGCTCGACAAGCCCGAGAGCGTTTTGCTCGTCGACCGCGACAAGGTCGCGTCGCTCGGCATGACGCAAGCGGACGTCGGCGCCGCGCTCGGCGCGGCGTTGGGCGGCAACTACGTGAACTACTTCTCGATCGCGGGCCGCTCGTACAAGGTGATTCCGCAAGTGCTGCAAACCGACCGTCTGAATCCGTCGCAGGTGCTCGACTACTATCTGCGCACGCCGGACGGCAGCGTCATTCCGGCGTCGACCGTCACGCATCTGAAGCAGCAGGTCGTGCCAGAGTCGATCAACCACTTCCAGCAGCTGAATTCGGCGACGATTTCCGGCGTCGTCGTGCCGGGCGTGTCGCAAAACCAGGTGCTCGACTTCCTGCGCCAGGCGACCGTCGAAGCGGCGCCGTCCGGCTATACGGCAGACTTTTCCGGGCTCTCGCGGCAGTTCGTGCAGGAGTCCGGCGGGTTCGCCGTCACGCTGCTGTTCGCTACGATTATCGTGTTCCTCGCGCTGGCCGCGCAGTTCGAAAGTTTCCGCGATCCGATCGTGATTCTGATATCGGTGCCGATGGCGCTGTTCGGCGCGCTGATCTTTATCAACATCGGACTATCGACGCTCAACATCTATACGCAGGTCGGACTGGTTACGCTGATGGGGCTCGTCAGCAAGCACGGCATTCTGATCGTGCAGTTCGCGAACCAGTTGCAGCGCGCCGGAAAATCGAAGCGCGAGGCGCTTGAAGAAGCGGCGGCGGTGCGTTTGCGGCCGATTCTGATGACCACCGCGGCGATGGTGTTCGGCGTGCTGCCGCTGGTGATCGCATCGGGTGCGGGCGCGGCGGGCCGCAACGCGATGGGTCTGGTGATTTTCACCGGGCTGTCGATCGGCACGTTGTTTACGCTGTTCGTCGTGCCGGCGATGTACATGTTTATCGGCGCGGATCACCATCGGGATCGACGCGGAGATCGCAACGATCCGGGAGCCGCGCAGACGGTCTGAGCCGCCAGGCTTCAAAAGTGCGGGGCGTGCCATCGAAGGGTGGCACGCCCTTTTTTTAGCGAAGCGACGATCGTGTGGCGGCCCGGGATATGCGTCGAAGCCTGGAATAATGCACCTGGGTCAGATGTTGAATGAACAATAGCAATGTGTGCCCGCCCTCCAGGCTTCATTCCAACGCCATGACCAAGAACTCGCTGACTATCCATCAGATCAAGGCAGCCGCCAACGAATACGCAATCAGCACCCGCGACAAGAACACCGACAACCGGATGATGTCGCTCGCCATCAGCAGCGATGCGAAGCTCAAGGTATTCGCGATGAGCGGCGGCATCGCGCCGCCGGATGGCACGGTCGATCCGACAAAGCCTTATCCGCAATATTTGCAGCTATTCGAGCCAAAGGCACCGTGGCGCTCATTGCAGGTGCCCGGCCCGGCAAATCGTCCGTATAGCGTTTGCTCGGAAGCCCACATCTGGCTCGAACTGATGGGCCGGGGACGCAATCCGCGCCATTACACGCTCGTGTCGTTCAACAGGCTGGGCATCATCGCGGCGCCCTGCGCGAATTGCTCGCTGTGGGTCGAAAACGCGTTCGGCGCTGTGTACAAGGAGACGACGAGTTACGCGGGGCATGACCGACAAAGGCCGTGACGGGCCTCTATCCTTCATACGAGACTCACAGCGCGTGATCGGCGACCAGTTCCGGGCACATCTGCTTGATCCGCGATTCGAGCATGCCGGTACTGGCACGGTCACCGTTCGGGCCTCCATCGGCGTTGCGACCGCTGGTTTCTTCATCCTGACCGTAGCCGCCGCTGGTACGGCGCCCGTTCCCTGCCCTCGCATCGAAGAACTGCTGAATTTGCTGCGCATGTTGATGCACGCTCCAGCACGCCGCGATGCGCACCAGTTGCGCATCGCAGGCGTCCAGGTGATACCGGGTCGGAATATCGCGTGCCGCCGTAGTCACGGCTTTCTTGTCGTCGTAGTGTGCATGGCATTCGGGCGTGTCGATGCGCAGCGAGCTGACATTCAGATCGTCCGGCTTCAGTCCGACAATATCGAGCCGCGTAATCGCGCTACTCGAGCGCTTCATCGTGCGCGCCGCGTAGGTCGTCACATTCCATAGGTCCTGCCGATACAGCGACGCACGCACTTCCTGAATGTCGGACACGCGTGTCGGGTCGTCGATAAAGGCGGACAGCGGCGACTTGTCGCCGGCGATCGTCGCGCCGTATGCATTGAACGGCAGCGATGCGTCGAGCGAGATGATCAGGTCGCGGTGCGAACGCGTCTTCAGCAGATCGCGCAGGAACAGTTGCGACAGCGATTCGATGCCGCTGTTATCGGCGACGCCGCCATCGATCAGATGCAGCAACTCATGGTCGCCGCTCACCCGATAAGCGATCGGCCCCACCACCAGCGGGAACGCACCCGATGTCGCGACCGCGCGCGCCAGCGGCATGTCGGCGCTCGGCACCGACTGCTGCCTGGGGTTCCAGAAGTTGTCGAAGCCTTCAGGCGTCAGCGCATCGCTGCGATCGCACTTGCTCAATTGCGCCTCGTGCATGTCGTCGACGTGCTCTGTTTGCCCGGTCGGTGCGTAGACGACATCAAGCAGGAATTTCTCGGTATTCAGGCAGAATGCGGCGCTCGGGATCGTCGTCATCACGAAACGGCGGCCGGTATCGTAGTGCGTCGCGTTCAGAATCAGATACGGACTCGCGCCCGACGCCTCGCGTTTGTCGAGATCGGCGAAAGTCGCGCCGTGCAGATACTGTGTGTCGATTGCCCTCGCGAGGCCGTCCGCGTTCGAACCTAACATGACGATCTTGAAACCGAACAGCGCCGCTTCCCAATTGAAGTTCATCTGTTGATGAAAATCGTCGAAAAACTGTGCATAGGGCGTTGGGATCGTACTGCCGGTGAGCATCTCGCTGTAGTGGCCGATGCCCTTCATGCTGAAGTACGACGCGGCAAAACTGCCGCCGGACACGCTCGAAATATGATCGACGGTATCGAGGAAGCTGATCGGCTGCCCTGCCGAATCGGTGCCCGCCGGTGCGGCGACAGGCAGACTGCCTAGCAGCTCGAGCACATACGACGCAAATAGCGCGGACCGGTTGCCGCCGCCGGAAATCGCGACGCCGACCAGCGGCCGCGATGCAGGCGCGTCGGCTACCGCGGTGTTGCTGAGATACGTGCTTGGCGCGCCGGGCGTGAACTCATAGCCGCTGCACGCAGTCAGCATCGCTGCAACGGCGATGGCGAACAGCACGCCAGCGCCGCGCCGCGCGCGTGTAAGCAAACAGCGTCGCAGGTTGGGTATCCGTGCGCGAAGCGTGTGGTAGACGATTGTGTGTGCCGTGTGTGCCGATGGCCGCTCTGCCATTTTCGTGTCCTGTTATGCCAAGCAAAAAGCGCCATGTAGACATAACGTCGACACGCGGCGCGACTCGCCTGTCACAACACGCGGGCACAAGGTGTTATTCCTTCGCGGAAACTCGCACACGGTTGGGCCGCGTCGAACCCGACTCGATGGTTAAGCGGGAAATGGACAGCGCATTCGGCTCGATGCGAACCGACGCTTCATGGGCCGAAGCGCCGCGTCGTGTCATGCAGCGCTGCGGGTCCGCAAAACGTGCCGCGCCGCATCAGCGGCGGGCATGAACGAACCTCGAAAGAGCCGCTTCACGCGCGGCCGATACGCGCGCCCGACTCCCGATCGAACAGATACACGCGCTCGGCGTTCAGCTTCAGGCCGACTTCCGCACCGATCTCACCGGCGAACATGTTCGATACTTTCACGACCACCGGTTGCTCGCCGATATTCAGCGTAACGAGCGAGTGATCGCCAATCAGTTCGACCGAATATATCCGCCCGCGGCCGACGCCGTCTCCGGCCGCGACCAGCGAACATTCTTCGGGCCGTACGCCTAACGTTGCCGCGCCGTTATATCTGACGCCGGTGGCAAACGTGATCCCTTCGGCATCGAAGCGGCCATCGGCGAGCGTGCCGCGCAGAAAATTCATCGGCGGCGAGCCGATAAAGCCGGCAACGAACAGGTTAGCCGGCTCCGAGTAGATCCGTGCAGGCGTATCGAGCTGCTGCAACACACCTTTATCGATCAGCGCGACACGATGCGCGAGCGTCATCGCTTCGATCTGATCATGCGTGACGTAGATGGTCGTGATGTCGAGTTCGTGCTGCATATGCTTCAACTCGGCGCGCATATGGCCGCGCAGCTTCGCATCGAGGTTCGACAGCGGCTCGTCCATCAGGAACGCAGCGGGACGCCGCACGATCGCGCGCGCGAGTGCAACCCGCTGCCGCTGGCCGCCGGACAGCTGACGCGGATAGCGTTCGAGCATCGGTTCCAGATGCACGCTGGCGGCAACGTCGCGCACCGCCGCTTCGATCTGCGCTTTCGGATGCTTGCGCACGATCAGCGGGTACGCGATGTTTTCGAACACCGTCTTGTGCGGATACAGCGCGTACGACTGGAACACCATCGCCACGTCTCGATCGCGCGGCAGTTGCTGCGTGACGTCGCGCTCGCCGACATGCACGGTGCCTTCGGTCGCCGACTCGAGCCCGGCAACGATGCGCAGTGCCGTAGTCTTGCCGCAGCCCGATTCGCCGAGCAGCACCAGAAACTCGCCGGCGCGTACATCGAGCGACAGGTCATGCAGCACGCGCGTTTCGCCGAAATCCTTGCTGACGTTGCGCAGCGACACGCTCTTCGAATGTTGCCGCGCGGGCGTGGGTAGGTCGTTGATCCTGTCGTTCATCCTTTCACGGCTCCCACAAGAATGCCCTTCACGATAAAGCGCTGCAACGTCAGCGTAAGCACCATCACCGGTGCGATCATGATCAGGATCAGCACCGACATGTTCCACCACTGCGGTCCACGCGTTGCGTTCTGCGCGGCAACCAGCAGCGGCAGCGTCTGTGCGTTGGCGGTTGTCAGAAAGAGCGCGAACAGGTATTCGTTCCACGCGAGAATCAGCACCAGCAGACCGGTCGCGACGAGCCCTGGCGCCACCAGCGGAAACACGATGCCGAACAGAATCGAAAAGCGCGTCGCGCCGTCGATCTGCGCGCTCTCCTCGATTTCCTTCGGCACACCGGTGAAAAAGTCGTACATCAGCCACACGACGATCGGCACATTCGACGTCGCGTAGGTGATGATCAACGCGAGATGCGTATCGAGCAGGCCGACCGTCTTGAACGTCAGATAGATCGGAATAACGGTGACAACCGGCGGCAGAATGCGCTGCGAGACCATCCAGAACAGAATGTCGTCGTTGTTCATGTGCCGTCGCGCGCGGCGCATCACCGGCCTGAGCAGCAAGAAGAACAACGCGATGGCCACCGCCACGGCGATCCGCAGGTCGACACCGCCCCATGCGACCGCGGCGCTCAGCACCGCAAGCAGCAGCACGCCGATACCGATCGCCGCGAGCGGTGGCCGGTACTCGATCCGCGCAAGCGCATACGCGGCCATCGAACCCAGAAATACCGCGGCCGCCGTGCTGCAGATCGCGACGATCAGCGAGTTCAGATACGGGCGAAACGTGTCGGGGCCGAGGTCGACGAAAATGTAATGCCACGCGTCGAGGCTCGGTTTGAAATCGACGAACGGCAAATACACCGGGCCATTCGACACGTCGATCGGCAGCTTGAACGACGTGATCGCCATCCAGTACAGCGGGAACAGCACGACGAGCGACCATAGCCCGAGCAGCGCGTACGCGATCGCTCTCGTGCCGGGTGGGATTGCGTCGAGACGTGCCGGCACGAACAGACGCTTGAATCCGGTGGTTTTCGACGTCATGTCCGCTGCCCTCTCGCACGCCTCACGACCAGTTGAAAGAACGACACGCAGGCGATCGTCGATACGAAGAACAGCATGTATGCGACCGCCGACGCGCCGCCGAGATTCAGCGTGCGCCATTCGATAAACGCGTGCAGCGTCATCGATTCGGTCGCGATGCCGGGGCCGCCGTTGGTCAGCACGTTCGGCAAGTCGACGATCTTGAACGCTTCGATCAGGCGGATCAGCACCGCACTCGCGGCGACCGGCGCAATCGACGGCCAGACGACGTCGCGGAAGATTCTCCAGCTCGACGCACCATCGAGCTGCGCGGCTTCGATCTGATCGCGCGACGTGCCTTCGAGCGCCGCGAGCAGCACAAGGAACATGAACGGCACCCACTGCCAGGTGTCGCCGATTACCACCACTGCGCGGGCGAGCCATGGGTCCGCGGCCCACGCGATCTGTCCGAGGCCGATCAGCGACCAGAACGGCGCGAGCGGGCCGACCGAGGTGTCGGCCATCATCCGGAACATGTATGCAATGCCGACTGGCGTCACCATCAGCGGCAGGAAAAACAGGATGCGAAAAAATCGATTGCCTTTGAGCGGTAACGTGCATAGCATCGCGAGGCCGAGGCCGATCGAGAACTGCAACGCGACGCCGAGCACCACATAAAACAGCGTGACCGTCAGCGTGCCGGGCTGGCCGCTGGAACCGATCGTGACGGCCGCGAGCCAGATCACCGTCAATAACGCCGCTGCGGCGATCAGGCGGCCGAGGACGCCGATCACCGAGCGGCGCGCACTCATCAGATAGCGCACCAGCCACCAGCCGATCAGCAACACCGTCAGCGCGATTACCGTGAGGCTGATGACGCCCACCGGATGAAACACGCCAACAAAGTGAAACTGATGCGTGCCGACGAAAAGGCGCTTGTAGTTCAGCAATCCGATGAATTTCAATCCATAGCCGCCCTCGCCTAGCTCAAACCGTGTCAACGACAGATACGCGGATGCGACCAGCGGAAAAACCGAGAACGCGAGAATAAGCAGCACAGTCGGCAGCACGAACACATAGCGAGCCTGACGATCGAGCCAGTTCGTCGCGAACGAGCGGCGCGAGCCGCGCGTCGCGACGAGGGCTTCGGAAGCGTCTGACGAGGACGCGTGTTGTGATGATTGCATCGCGTTGACCTTGGCGTCTGTGCGTATCTTCAACGGTCGATTAACGCGCGTTACGGCTTGTACCCGATCGACGCGCGGTACGCGGCAAGCTGGTTGTCCTTGCCGACGTCATCGGTGATTTCATCCCAGCCCTGCTCGATGGTCTTCATCGTTGCGTCCGCATCGAGTTCGCCGGCGAGGAAGCGCGACACCGCGGTGTCGAGCACGACCTGCTGATAGCGCTGATTCTGCGGAATCCGCAAATCGATGATCATGTTCGGGCTTTGCAGGCTCGACTTGATCGCACCGAGATACGACGCGGAGAGCGCATCGCTCATGCCGGACTTTTTCCAGATCGACATATCGCTGAACTGCGACTGGCGATACGGGTTGAAGCCGGTACGGCCGATCGTCACGTCGACATTCGATTGCGCGGGCTGGCTCATATACGACAGGAACGCGTATGCGGCGTCCTTCACCTTCGGTTTCGCCTTCGCGCTGATGCCGCCGGACCAGCCACCGAACGCAGCGAACGGCGCATGATTCACGCCGTCGATTGCGTAAGGGCAGATCGCCTTGTCGCACGCGACGAGCTTGCCGGTATCACGATTCAACACCTTTTTCGAACCGGGCAGAATCACCGCGCCGGTCGTATCGGCAACCTTCGACTGTTTCGGATCGACCGCAAGCGGTCCGATATCGCCCCAGTCGAGCGTCAGCGCGCAATGCCCGGAGATAAACGCGCTGCGCGTATCGCCGACATCGAGGTTGATCTCGTTCGGCGGTCCGTACTGGGTGGTTTCCTTATAGACGTCGAGCGCCGCCTTGAAGCCGTCGTTGTTGATCAACGGCTTGAAGTTGCGCGGATCGAAGAACGCGCCCTGCGCCGTGCCCTTCGACTGGATGTAGCCGCCGGCGATCGATGTGATCGCCCAGTAGGCCTGGGCATTGCGCTTCTTCGAAATGCACGAGCCGGCGACCGGCTTGCCGTCGCCGCCGAACACTTTGCCGTTCGCTGCCTTCGCGATGTCGAGATAGTCGTCCCACGTTTTCGGCGGTTGTTTGCCGAGCTGTTTCAGGATATCCGTGCGGTAGTAGACCATCTGGAAGTCGCCGTCGAGCGCGATCAGATAGGTCTTGCCCGCATAGCGTTGCGAGAAATCGCGGAAAAACGGCATCACATCGTCTTCCTTTAGCGCCTTGTCTTGCGCAACGCGCGAGCTCAGGTCTTCGAGGAAGCCGCCCTTCGTGTAGTCGGGCATCCACTGCGGCGCGAACACCGCCGCATCGACCGAGTTCGTGCCCGACGCCCAGTCGGTCAATAGCTTCTGATACAGGTCCGAAAACGGCACCGTCAGGATGTTGATCTTCGCACCGGTCAGCTTTTCGAACTCCGGTGCGCGCCGTTGCAGCGGTTCGGCGATTTGCGGGCCGACGAACGTCATGATGTTCACCGTCACGCCGTGAAAATCTTCCGCGTGCGCGCATGTGCTTGCGATGCCGCCCGTGATGCCGAAAGTGATCCCGCACGCGGCCACGAACGCAGCGGCCGCGCTCAAGCGTTTTACGAGCTTCATTTTGTCTCCTTCGTTCCGGTTGACTGCGTCGAGTTCAACGTCCGGTGACCTGATCCAACAACGGCTGCAACATCGTGTGGCGCTGATTGAAGTTCGGCGGCGCGCCTGTTGTTCGGTTTGTTATTCCCCTTGTTATTCCCCTTGTTATTCCGCCTGCTATTCCGCTTGTCGTGCGGCTTATTCCTCGACCAGATCGGGCCGCTCGGCGGCGAAGCGCCGCAATTCGGCGACGACCTGATCCAGATGACCGTGCATCGCGCGCGCCGCCGCTTCGATATCGCGGCCGCGAATCGCGTCATAAATGCGTTGGTGTTCGTCGAGCGTACGCGTCAGGCGCTCGGGCGTTGCGATCAGCTGCCGCGCGCGATCGAGTGCGCTGCGCGACACCGTGACAATCTCCTTCACGCGCGGCAGCGCGATTTCGTCGAGCATGATCTCGTGGAACGCCAGATCGAGCCGATGAAATGTATGACGTTGTGCGGCGCCCACCGCTTCGCGCTGTTTTTCCAGGTTCTGTGCAAGTGCATCGAGTGTCGCGGCACGGCACGCGAGCGCGACACTGCGCACGGTTTCCACTTCGAGTGCACTGCGAATAAACAGATGCTGACGAATATCGTGAATCACGACCGGCCGCACGCGCGTGCCGCGCTGCGGCAGTACTTCGACGAGGCCCGCGGCCGCGAGCTTCGTAAGCGCCGCGGAAACGGGAAAGCGCGACACGCCCATGCGCTCGCAAATTGCCTGTTTGTCGAGCATCGCACCGGGCTCGAACGCGAGCGTGACAATCGCGTCGCGCAGCGCCTGTTCGACCGCGCCGGTCAGATTGCCGCGTTCGCCGCCTTGCAGTTTGTGCAGCGCGAGATAGGGGTCGCCCTGATCCGCCGCTTCGTTAGAAGAACTCACGGTGCGCTTGATTTGCGACTAACATGTTAGCATGCTAGGAGGCGAAACTAGCGGTGTCAACGAGCGCTTTCCCAGGCAAATCCGCCCAGGTTTTATCCACGCAAACCCGGCTTGCCCACGCGTGTGCTTCGCGTCCGTCACTTCACGAGGGAGGGTTTCTGATGACCACAATCACCGGCCTCACCGTGCGGGACATTCGCTTTCCGACATCGCGTTCGCTCGACGGCTCGGACGCGATGAATGCGGCGCCGGACTATTCCGCCACTTACGTCGTACTCGAAACCGACGCGCCGAAGTCGCTCGCCGGCCACGGCCTCACCTTCACGATCGGACGTGGCAATGAAATTTGCGTGAGCGCCGTCCATGCGTTGTCGCGACTCGTGGTCGGCCGCCGCCTCGAAGATATTGCCGCCGATATGGGCGGTTTCTGGCGTGCGATCACATCGGATAGCCAACTGCGCTGGATCGGGCCAGACAAAGGCGCGATTCATCTGGCCACCGCCGCGGTGGTCAATGCGGTCTGGGACCTTTGGGCAAAGGCCGAAGGCAAGCCGGTGTGGAAACTGCTGGTCGATATGAGCCCCGAGGCGCTCGTCGGTTGCCTCGACTTCCGCTACGTGACCGATGCGCTGACGCCACATGAAGCGCTGGCGATACTGCGCCGCCACGCGGCGACCAAAGCCGATCGCGAAGCGGAAATGCTCGCGCACGGCTACCCCGCGTACACGACCTCCGCCGGCTGGCTCGGCTACGACGACGACAAGATCCGGCGCCTCGCGCGCGAAGGGGTGAAGCAAGGCTGGACGCACTTCAAGCAGAAGGTCGGCGGCAACCTCGAAGAAGACGTGCGCCGCGCGCGCATCCTGCGAGAAGAGATCGGCGTCGAGCGCAAGTTGATGATGGACGCGAACCAGGTGTGGGAGGTCGACGAGGCGATTGCGAACATGCGCCAGCTCGCGGAGTTCGACCCGTGGTGGATCGAGGAGCCGACCAGCCCTGACGACGTGCTCGGTCACGCCGCGATCCGCCGTCGGCTCGGCACGATCGGCGTCGCTACCGGCGAGCACTGCCAGAACCGCGTGATGTTCAAGCAGCTGCTGCAGGCGCAGGCAATCGACTTCTGCCAGATCGACAGTTGCCGGCTGGGCGGCCTCAACGAAGTGCTAGTCGTGCTGCTGATGGCTGCGAAGTTCGGCGTGCCGGTCTGTCCGCACGCGGGCGGTGTCGGGCTTTGCGAATACGTGCAGCACATCTCGCTGTTCGACTACATCTGCGTATCCGCGTCGCTTGAAAATCGCGTGCTCGAGTATGTCGACCACCTGCATCAGCACTTCGTCGACCCGGTCATGATTCGCAACGGCCGGTATATGCCGCCGCAAAGGGCCGGGTACAGCATCGAAATGTTGCCGGCATCGCTGGACGAATTTCATTTCCCGAGCGGAAAAGCGTGGAGATCGTAACGCGGGCGGGTTCGGCCGACGCATGTTGCCGCGCGCCGGTCGCGCCGCGAGTGTATTCCCGCGTTGCCGGTTAGCCGTGGCGCCGCTATGCTCTTGCGTTTTGCTTACACAGGTCAGCGGACGCGATCGCGCACAGCGGCGCGTTCGCGGACGTGACCGATATCAGGAGTTTCCGTGTTCAACGTAGGCCTTTTTCTCACCGCAGCCGGCGTGGGCCTTGCGGTTGCCGCGCCGATCGGTCCGATGGGCATGCTGTGTATCCGCCGCACGCTCGCCGGCGGTCCGCGCGCGGGGCTCGCGATCGGTCTGGGCATTGCCAGCGGCGACGCGGCGTACGGCCTGGTCGCCGCGTTGGGTCTTGTCAGCGTGTCGCAGTTCATGCTCGCGTACGACAAACCGCTGCATATCGCCGCCGGCGTATTTCTGCTTTGGCTCGGCCTGCGCACGATTCTGCAGAAAACGCCTGATGACAATGGTGCTCACGCGGGCGACGCGAACGGCAACGGCAAACTCGCCGCGCTCGGCCGCTCGGGTGCCATGCGCTCATTCGGCGGCGCGTTGCTGTTAACGCTGACCAACCCGCAAACCGTGATCATGTTCGCCGCGTTGTTTACGACGCTTGCACCACGCGGCGCGTTCGCATCGGACGTCGCGTTCACGACCGTGCTCGGCGTGTTCTTCGGTTCGATCGCATGGTGGTGTTGTCTTGTCACCGTCGTGTCGCTCGCGCGTCATGCGATCGGCAGACGACTGCGCATGATCATCGACCGCGTGGCGGGCCTCGCGCTCGCGGTATTCGGTGTCAACGAGATTCGCCGCGCGCTGTAAGCGCGCGGCGACGCACGACGCCCCGCCGGTGTGGGCGGAGCCCAGGGACTCAGCCCCCGCCGTCCATCATTGCCGCACGAGCCGCAGGCGCGCCAAGCCTTCGAGCGAGTACACGGCCAGTGCGAGCCAGATCGCGCCATAGCCGATCAGTTGCGCGCCGCCGAACGGCTCCCGGTAGATCAACACGCCGATCAGCAACTGCAACGACGGCGTCACATACTGCAAAAGCCCGAGCATCGACAGCGGAATACGCCGTGCGCCCGCAGCGAATAGCAGCAGCGGCACCGCGGTGATCGGCCCGGCCAGCGCGAGCAGCACCTTCACGCCGGCGGGCGCCGCACCAAAGCCGCTGTCGCCATGCAGTGACAGCGCCGCCAGATACAGCAGCGCCACCGGCAGCAGGAGAATGGTCTCGAGCGTAAGCCCTTCGAGTGCGCCGAGCTTCGCAGTCTTGCGCAACAGCCCGTAGCCGCCGAAGGTCAGCGCGAGGCCGATGCTGATCCATGGCGGCCGGCCGTTTTGCCACGTGAGCCACAGCACGCCGGCTGACGCAATCGCAACGGCGAACCACTGCACGGGCCGCAGTCGCTCGCCAAGAAAACCGAGGCCGAACAGCACGCTGATTAGCGGCGTGACGAAGTAACCGAGGCTTGCTTCGACGATATGCCCCGCGTTGACCGCCCAGATATAGATTCCCCAGTTCGCCGACAACAGCGCCGCGCTTGCCGCGAAGCGTGCGAGCAGGCGCCGGTCGCGCATCACCGGCGCCAGCCAGCGCCACTGCAGCCGTACGGTCAGCACGATAAACAGGAACAGCATCGACCAGACCATCCGGTGCGCGAGAATCTCGAGCGACGAGATCTGATGCAGTGATTTGAAGTAAACGGGAAAGAGCCCCCAGATCGTGAAGGCAAGAAATGCGTAGGCGACGCCGTAGTTCATTGTGATAAGCGGGACGGAAAACGGGGGGTAGCCGCACAACCTCACGCACAGTCTCACAGAGGCGGCCGTGGGCTATGGTAAGCGACCGACAAGAGGCGGCGAAAGGTATTGTAAGCTTCGAGTCACACAATCCAGAACGCAACGCGGCGGGTTTTGCGACAATACGGGTCTTTCGGCGCACCTGCTTATCCATTTCCACAAGGAAATCGCCGATCCCGTGCAATCGGCCAATCTTAAGTACGCTTCGCCGTCCTGAGCCCGGCCAACACCCGCTGCCATTTTCCCCTGATGTCTTTCCCGCATATTGAACCGCTGTACTCCGTCTCCGGCCTTTTCGTCGGCTTTCTGGTCGGGCTGACCGGCGTCGGCGGCGGCTCGCTGATGACGCCGATTCTCGTGCTGTTGTTCGGCATTCACCCGGCCACCGCGGTCGGCACCGACCTGCTGTATGCATCGGTGACCAAAGCGACCGGCACGCTCGTGCACGGCATGAAGGGTTCGGTGGACTGGCTGGTCACGCTGCGTCTCGCGGCCGGCAGCGTACCGGCTGCGACGCTCACGCTGATCCTGCTGCATCGCTATGGAATGGATTCGCCGCGCGGCAGCTATCTGATTCAGATCGTGCTCGGCGCGGCGCTGCTGATCACCGCGATTGCGCTGATATTCCGGCCACAGCTCGCGGCCTTTGCGTCGCGTCACCGTCCCGCGCCCGCGCACGGCAACACGCTCGCGCTGACGATGCTGACCGGCGCCGTGCTCGGCGCGCTCGTGACGTTGACCTCGGTCGGCGCGGGCGCAATCGGTGTGACGGTGCTGCTGCTGTTATACCCGGCGCTGCCCGTTTCACGCATCGTCGGGTCCGACATTGCGCACGCGGTGCCACTGACGCTGCTCGCGGGCGCGGGTCACTGGCTGCTCGGGTCGATCGACTGGTCGCTGCTCGTGTCGCTGCTGGTCGGGTCGTTGCCAGGCATCGTCGCCGGCAGCCTGCTTTCGGCGAAGGCACCGGAGAAACTGCTGCGGCATGTGCTTGCCGCAACGCTGACCGTCGTCGGCATCAAGCTGGTGCTGGTTTGAGCCTTGAAGGTGTGCGCGCATCGCCTGCATGCGATGCGCGTCTGAATGCGAACGTTGCGATCTCAACGTTACAACACGCGTTGCTGGAGCGGTGCAACGTGCATCGCACCGCGCGGTGAAACGGATGAACGGTTGAACCGGCGCCTACTTGAAGAACCGGCAGTTCAGATCCGTTTCAAACTCGCGCACCCAATGCCCGCCGCTGTCCTCGCGATACGACTGCGCCCAGCCGCCGCGTCGCACGGTGACGAGCCGCTGGCTCTGCGCGGGGTCGTGCGCATCGATCGTTGCGCTCACATCGAAATGCGCGGGCGCGAAACCATGCCGTGCGCAAACCAGTTCGAAAGCCGCTCGTTCGCCGATCGGCAAGTCGGTGTACCGCAGAAGTGTCGTGTCCATCATGCTCGACTCCGATTCCGATATCTCAGAGTACGACATCACGTGGGTAATTTGTGTGTCATGGCGCACGAGCGGACCGTCAATACGAAGCGTATTCGCGTCAAAAGTGCGCATCGGCGCGCCATCGATGCAGCGTGAATAGACCTCTAACGCGGCACGGCGACCGTACCCGCCGCCGCTCTGATCGCGTTCGAGCCGGGGCTTTGCGCAATCGGCGGCAAGTTCGAAACGGACAGCGCGGGCGCGGCGCCGGGCGTGCCGCCGCGCGGTGTGGTGCGAACCACCTGCGACGGCGGCAACGCGGCGCCACTCTTCAGATGGCCCCACATCAGGTTCAGCGCCTGCAGATTGTAGTAATGCAGCGGCACAAAGCGCGTATCGAAGCCCGGCGTGCCGAGAAACGCATCGAAATGCTGCGCGTTCGTCACTTCGTAAAAAGACAACTGGCTCCTCGACCCTTCAGCGAGCGTGTTCATCGCCAGATACGCACGCGACGCATGATTGACCGGCACCAGCGCATCGCTGCGGCCCTGCACGATGATCGCCGGTTTGCCGCGCAGATTGGCGTTGACGCGAATCGCATTGACGCTCGTCTGCATGGTGGAAAAGATATTGGTCCACAATCCGCGCAGACAGAACGCGCCGGTAAAACTCGCGTCGGCGGTCGCAAGACGATGGTCGACGCCGCTTGGCGAAATGTTGAACACGAGATTGATACCGCTGGTCGGCGGCACGCCATTGCCGAGGCCGAACAGGCTCGGCATCGGCGCAATGACCGGCGCAACGCCCGCGTTGCCTTGCGCATCGGTGGTGCCGAAACTGAAACCGCACAGGTTATCGGTAACGCTCGACAGCATGTACGCATTTGCGTACGTGACCGCCACCGCCGGCACCGCCTGCGAATCCCACATCGGCGCGTGCAGCAGGTCGGAGTCCGTTTCGTAACCGGCCGCGTGCAGCCGGTTCAACGCATCCGCCGACTGCGCGGCGACGTTGACGCCCGCGACAAGCCCGTTGCCGGCCAGCGACGCGCAGCGCGCGGCGCGAATCGCCTGGGTGGTCGCCAGCGGCAGCGTCGACAGGTACGGCGCGGCCGCCACCGACGGCGCCGCCGCCGCGCACGGCTGAAGCAGGTTCGCGAACGTGATGTAGTCGGCCAGTGGCGCGCCGGCGGACGTGATGCGCACGCCACCTTCGATGACCTGCGCATTCGGCGACATATTCAGGTTGATCTGCGGCTCGCCGACCACCACCGCCGTGATCAAGCCCTGCGTATCCTGCTCCGCGGCCGCGAGCGACGCACCGCCGCCATTGCTGACCGACGCGGCAATCGTCGTGATGCTGCCCGGTTGATACCGCACTGCGTGGCGCGTGCTGTCCACAAGCGGCGCGAACTGCTGGTTGAGCGCCCAGTACGCGAACTGGATCGCTTCGAGCGTGTCCTTGCCCCAGTCCTGTTCCGGGTTCTGCTGCGAATGCGCGTGTTTGAACGCGTAGCGGTTCGGGAAGCTCCGATTGAAGCTTGCGAGCGCCGTCGATGGCACGTTTGCGGTGAAAAGACTTCTCGTGCCAACGAGATTCGCGACGCCAAGCCGGCCGTCGATCAGCGTGACGATATTGGTCGATAGTTCATGCGCGCCATTGCCGGTGCCTTTGTCCGTGTACGCAACCGCGCAGCCGCGCTTCAAAGCCCATTCGCCCGCCGCCGAAATCGCGCCGTAGACACCGCGCGAACCCGACGACGTCGCCGTCACGATGCAAGGATTCGCCGGATCGAAACTCGCGGGCACTTGCACGAGCAGCGTCACGTTCTGACGGCCGCTGCCGTTGTCCGCATACGCGACGTACTCAATGCCGGCGATCTTCCCTTCGCCTAGCGTGTCGTTGCCGTTCAGGTCGATATTCGGCCCCCAGAATCGGCCGTAACCGCCATTCGCGGTGATATCGACCAGCGCGCGGTAGTTCGACCAGATCGCAAGGCGCCGCAGTTCGGCGGAGGTCGGCGCAGCCGGGTTCGCGAAACCCGGCGCATTGGCGGCAAGACCTGTCTTGCCGAGACCGGCGGTTAGCAGGTCGTCGCTATTGCCGTCGTACGTCGTGGTGGTCACGCTGCCCGGTACGACGAACACCGGCATCGCGTTGATCGACTGGCCGTTGTTGCCGTCACTGCCGCTGCCGCAGCCGGAGACGAGCACCGTAGCGCACGCGAGCACCGCAAAACGCAAGGACTGGATTGCCGGCATGGTTGCCTCCCCCTTCGCGCGGTCTTGCTTCGACCGCCGACGTTTGGCACCGCGCATCATCCAAAGTGCCATGCACGACGCACCACCGCACACATTAAGCGCCACGCATCAAGCAGAACGGGCTTCAGGTGACGCACCTGAAGCCCGTTCATCATATCGGCCTGATCAGACCTTGCGTGGCCTTGCCGCGGTCCACACACGGTCCTGTGCAACCCGCGAAGCGCGCGTTGCACGCCGCGCAACGCTTACTGCTGTTGCACGTTCAGCTTGTTCGACACCGACGACACGCCGGCCACGCCCTTCGCCGTATCGCCGGCGAGGTCGATCTGGCCCTGGTCGGGCACCGTGCCGGACAGCGTCACCGCGCCGCTCTTCGCGCGCACGTTGATGCTCGACACGTCGAGGCCCTTCGCCTTCGCGAGCGCCGCGCGCACCTTGTGACCCAGCTGGCGGTTCGCCTTCTTCTCGGCCTTCGCGCCGGCCGCTGCCGTCTGGCCGCCTGCAGCGGCGTCGCTTGCTTGCGCGTACACGTTGCACGCGATCATCACTGCAACCACACCACCCAACGCTTTCAAAACTGCCGATTTCATGTTTTCTCCTTTTTCACTTCGGTTTAGACCCGGTCGGGCCAGACCGCATTGCGGCTTCGTTACGACATCGTTCAAGCCAGCCGACGCGTGCGCGCGACGCGCGCAAGCGCTCGCGGACCATGCACGAGCAACGCGCGAGCAGGCGCGCCCGCGCGGCGTCGGCCGATTGACGGGTTGACGCGGCAGGCGAGAGACGAGAGGCGGGAAACGGAGCGCCCGCAATTTATCGGGTTATTGCCTGACGCGTGACATGAGCGACGGCGGCGGACAGCTCCGGTGCCACGCGGCGGCACACGACGTCCGATTCTTGTGACCGGATCGCGCGCGCCGGCAATGATGCGCGGCAGCGCCGCCAATTTAATCTAGCGCGACAAAAATCGCAAAGCTTTTAACGCCGGACGCGCGGAACGTCCGCACAAATGTTGTGTCGACGACAAAAATCTGCCTGTGTGCCGTGCACTTCGCACTCACGAATTGTTACGGGTTTGTGCGCCGCACACGCGCTTTCGTGCGCCGTTGTGAGGGCAATCTCATGTACCATCGGCGCGAGCATCGCTGCACGGGGTTGCCTCCGCAACCTCGTCGGCGTCACCCTGGCGGCATCAGCATGCACCGCGCAGCGTGCATGCCGCCACCGTACGCAGACCGCATCCGACAGTATGCGACCCAGCCGCCACGACATCGAATGACAGATCCCAACGGCCCGCTTAACGGCAAAACTAGCGGCAAAACGAGCGACACCACCAGCGAAACGACCGCGGCGGGCAGCGAAGCCAGGCGCCCTCACCTCGTCGCGCGCTTCGTCGCGATCTCGTGGCGTGACCTGGCGGTCACATTCGGCCCGATCCTGCTGATCAGCGCGATTGCGATCTGGGCCGCGGTGCGTCTGATCCAGCCCGCCCCGCCCAACACGCTGATCATCAGCGCCGGCCCGCGCGGCAGTACGTTCTGGAATGCGGCGCAGCGCTATAAGGAAATCCTCGCGCGCAACCGCGTGACGGTGGACGTGCTCGAGTCGGAAGGCTCGGCCGACAACTTCCGCCGCTTGCAGAATCCGAAATTCGATGTCGATGTCGCGTTCGTGCAGGACGGCATCGCGCAAGGCAACACCGAAGGCCTGATGTCGCTGGGCAGCGTCGCGTATGTGCCGGTCGCGATTTTCTATCACGGCGATACGGTCCAATGGCTGTCGCAATTCAAGGGACAGCGCATGGCGATCGGCGCCGAA
Organism: Paraburkholderia rhizosphaerae; assembly: GCF_004366595.1. Taxonomy (GTDB): domain Bacteria; phylum Pseudomonadota; class Gammaproteobacteria; order Burkholderiales; family Burkholderiaceae; genus Paraburkholderia; species Paraburkholderia rhizosphaerae. The sequence continues at coordinate 40,645 of NZ_SORE01000025.1, read as the reverse complement.
GGCAGCGGCACGCGCGAACTCGCGCTGCAACTGCTCGCGGCCAACGGCATCACGCCCGGCGGCCCGACCAAACTGCTGCCGTTATCCGGCGACGACGCGGCGAAAGCGCTGGTCGACGGCAAGATCGACGCAGCGTTCCTGACCGGCGATTCCGCGCAGCCGCCGGTGATGGTGAGGCTGTTCCGCACGCCGAATATCCAGTTCTACGATTTCACGCAAGCCCATGCGTATGAAGGCCGCTTCCCGTTCCTGACGCGCATCGAACTGCCGATGGGCGCGCTCGATCTCGGCAAGAACATCCCGTCGCAGACCTTGCAAATGGTCGCGCCGACCGCGGAACTGGTTGCGCGCACGTCGTTGCATCCGGCGCTGTCCGATCTGCTGATCGAAGCCGCGCGCGAAGTGCATGGCAGAGCGAACATCCTGCAGCGCGCCGGCGACTTCCCATCGCCGCTCGCGCATGATTTTCCGATCAGCGCGGACGCGGCGCGGTACTACAAGTCGGGCAAGAGCTTCCTGTACCGCACGCTGCCGTTCTGGATCGCGAGCCTCGCGGACCGGCTGCTGGTCGTGCTGGTGCCGATTATCGTCGTGCTGATTCCGGGCTTGCGGATCGTGCCGTCGTTGTACGCGTGGCGGGTCCGCTCGCGCATCTACCGCTGGTACGGCGCGCTGATCTCGATCGAGCGCGGCGCGCTGTCCGAAACGTCGCAGGCCGAACGGGACGCGCTCGTCGAGCGGCTCGACGCGATCGAGGAAGCGGTCAACGGGCTCAAGATGCCACTCGCGTACGCGGACCAGTTTTATGTGCTGCGCGAGCACATCGGCTTCGTGCGCGAGCGGCTGATGCATCCACGCGACACGCATGCGGACGGGCTGCGCGCGGCGCCGCCGTCCGGTGACGGTGGGCCGGCGCCGTCGCCGGCCGGGTCGTCAGAGGCTGCCGGATCCGCGGGTGCCGCCGGCGCCACGCATCCGGCAGCCGACGCCGCGCGCAGCCCGGCGCACAGCGACGCGCCGGCCGCCGGACAGAGTGGCCCGACGCATACCGTCTGACGCATAGTCGCGCGGCAAGCCGGGCGCGACAGGCACGCGCCCAGCGCTCGCGCGCACGACGCAAAACCCGCGCGTTGATTCGCCCCGCGCCTCCGCGCACAGTTGCCCGCATTACCCGCATTTGCCCGCTTTTGGTCGTTCCCACCCCGATGGTGCTGCGGACCGGTCCGGCTTTGCGTAAGATCGAGGGCAATCCGGCACGGTGCCCCACCACGCGTCAGCAACGTCAGCAACGGCGCCGTGCCACATTGAAAATCCCGGGAGACATCATGACCGATGGCATCGACGCCACGCAGCCTCTGTGGTTTTACGACTTTGTCTCGCCGTTTTCGTACCTGCTGCTCGAGCAGCACGACAAATGGCCGGGCATGCCGTTCGTGATGACGCCCGTCACGCTGAACGAGCTGTACGGTCATTGGCGCCAGCGCCTTGCGTACGACGTTCCGGCCAAGCGCGTCTTTATGTATCGCTACGCGCTTTTTCGCGCGGAACAACTCGGCATTCCGTTCAGGATGCCGCCGGTCCATCCGTTCGATTCGACCCGGCCGATGCGCCTTGCAGCAGCCATTCGCGCGGACGTGAACACGGTGCGGGAAATCTTCCGCTTTATCTGGCGCGAGGGCCGCGATCCGTCGACGCCCGACGGCTTCACGCTGCTGTGCGAGCGGCTTGGCGTCGCGGACGGGCTCGAACTGGTCGAACGCGAAGAGGCAAAAGCGCAATTGCAGCGCAATACCACCGACGCGATCGCGCTGGGCGTATTCGGCGTACCGACGTTCTGGCTGAACAAACAGCTGTTCTGGGGCGAAGACGCGCTGCCGATGGCGCTCTATTGCGCACGCACGCCAAACTGGCTCGAATCGAAAGAAGTGAAGCGGATCTCGTCGCTGCCGTCGGCATTCCCGACCCTCTGACGGCCGGCGGCGCGTAATGCCCGCCATCCCGCGCGCGCTATGCCGCACGCGCGCGGGATGGCCTAAGGTTATGCAAGCGGACCATGCGGCGGCACGCCGCGCTGCCGGGCGCGACGCCGCCCGGTTTCGACCGCCGCACCGAACCTGACCGACGACACCATCGTGGACGACAACGCCGCTACCCTCGATATCTGGCTCGTGCGCGTGCTGCGCACGCTGCTTGTCGAGCGTAGCGTCACGCAGACCGCGCTGCGCCTGAACCAGACGCAGCCGGCAATCAGCACCGCGCTTCGCAAGCTGCGCGAAACGCTGAACGACCCGATCCTCGTGCGCGGCAAATCGGGCATGGTGCCGACCGAATACGGCGAGTCGCTGCTTGCGGCCGCGCAGCAGGTGTTGCGCGACGTCGATTTCGTCGCTACGCCGCACGGCGATTTCGATCCCGAACGCTCGCGCCGCACATTTCGTATCGCGGCGCCCGACTATCTGAACGACTTCTTCATGCCGACCGTGATCGCGCAGTTTCGCGATGCGGCACCGCACGCGCGGCTCGAGATCGAATCGCTAGGCCCGCAGCTCGACCACGCGGCCGCACTCGACAGCGGCGAGCTGGATCTCGTGATCGGCAACTGGCCGAAGCCGGACGAACGTTTCGAACGCAGCGACCTGTTCTCCGACACCGTCGTCTGCATGATGCGCGCGGACCATCCGCTCGCGCGGGCACCGCTTGCGCGCGACGCGTATCTGGCGGCGCCGCATCTTGCGCCGACACCGTACAGCGGCGGCCGCGGCGGCGCGATCGACGCGGGCTTTGCGCGCGCGAACGCGCAGCGCCGGGTGGTGGCCACGCTGCCGTATTTCGGGCTCGTGCCACAGGTGCTGCTGCAGTCGGATCTGATCTTCACGACGACCCGCCGCTTCGCAATGCACTATGCGAGCCTGCTGCCGCTCGCGGTCGTCGACGCGCCGATTCCATTTCCGCGAATCCGCTGCTATCAGATGTGGCATCCGCAGGTCGACCGGCCAAGCGATATCGGCTGGTTGCGCGGGTTGATGGCGCAGGTATCGGCGGATCTGATCGCGCACAAGGCGCGACCTGCGCGCAAGGACAGCGGCGCCGAATGCACAGCGGCATCGAGCGCGGGTTTGAAAGCGGGCTTGGATACGCCGCTGCCGCGCTGACGCGGCGGCGCGAACTTAAGCGCAACTACGCCGTGAACCGCTCGACGCACTGCGATTCACTCTGCACCGGATGCTGCGCGACGCACGGCGCACACCGCATTTGCAGCAGTTCCGCGCACACCGCCAGCGCGATCGCATGTGGCGCCTTGTCGGCGATACCGTCCACGCCGATCGGACAGGTCATCTCCGGCATCCGCGCGGGATCGACGCCGCGCTCGATCAGCCGGCGCTCGAACTTCACCCGCTTCGTTTTCGAGCCGATCATCCCGAAGTATTTGAAGTCGCGCCGCCGCATGATGCGGGCCGCCAGCGCGAAGTCGAGCGCGTGGTTGTGCGTCATCACGAGAAAGCACGCGCCGGGTGGCGCGCAATCGACAATCGCATCGGGCGTGTCGGTCGCTTCGACCTGCACATTCGCCGGCACGTCGTCCGGAAACAGCTCGTCGCGCTCGTCGACCCATTGCACGACGCAGGGCAGCCGGCCAAGCAGCGTCACCAGCGCGCGGCCGACATGGCCCGCGCCGAACAGCACGATAGGCAGCGGCGGCGGCAGGCTCTCGCGATAGCCACTGCGCCGGCCAATCTGCAGCGGCGGCACCTGGTTCAGCAGCGGATAGTTCGTCATCGCCGGACTCCTTACGCGACGTAAGCGCAAGCACTGCGCATCGCGCGCACCGCACCCACCGCGTTGAGGATCGCTTCGCCAGTCGCCGGTGCGTTCAGCGGCGGATTCACATGGTAGTCCGCGACGCTCGCCACCGCGTCGCGAATCGCGAAGAACACCGAAAACGGCAGTAGCAGCGGCGGCTCGCCGACCGCCTTCGAGCGGTGAATGCTGTCCTCCGCATTGCGGTTCTTAAACAGATTCACGCGGAAATCCGGTGGCATGTCGTTGACAGTCGGGATCTTGTAGGTGGACGGCGCATGCGTCATCAGCCTGCCGCCGTCGTTCCACCACAGCTCTTCGGTCGTGAGCCACCCCATCCCCTGGATAAAGCCGCCTTCGACCTGGCCGATATCGAGCGCCGGATTCAGCGATGCGCCGACGTCATGCAGCGCATCCGCGCGCAACACGCGCATCTCGCCGGTCAGCGTGTCGATCACGACTTCGGAGACGGCCGCGCCGTACGAGTAGTAAAAGAACGGCCGGCCTTGCAGTTTCGCCTGATCCCAATAGAGTTTCGGCGTCGCGTAGAAGCCGTCGGACCACAATTGCACGCGCGCGACATACGCGTTCGCGATCACTTCGTCGAATGGCACCACCGCATCGCCAACCACGACGCGATCGTTCGCGAAGCGCACCGCGGCAGCACTCACCTGGCCAGCGCCATAACGCTCGGCCGCGAACGCGGCGAGCCGCTCACGCAACTGGCGCGCGGCGTCCTGCGCCGCCTTGCCGTTCAGATCCGAGCCGGTCGACGCGGCGGTCGCCGACGTGTTAGCGACCTTGCTCGTATCGGTCGCCGTCACGCGCACGCGGCCAAAGCGGATGCCGAGCTCATGCGCGACCACCTGCGCAACCTTCGTGTTCAGGCCTTGGCCCATTTCCGTGCCGCCGTGATTCACGAGTACCGAGCCGTCCGTGTAGATATGCACGAGCGCGCCCGCCTGATTGAAGTGCGTGACGTTGAACGCGATGCCGAACTTCACCGGGGTCAACGCGATGCCCTTTTTCAGCACGTCATTGCGCGCGTTGAATTCGCGCACCGCGGCGCGGCGCGCACGGTACTGGCTCGTCGCTTCGAGCTCGCCGATCAGTTCATCCAGCACGTTGTCTTCGACGACCTGACCGTACGGCGTCTGGTTGCGCTCCGTCTTGCCGTACAGATTGCGGCGCCGTACATCGAGCGGATCGAGCCCGAGCGAACGCGCGACATTGTCGATGATGTACTCGATCGCAAACGCGCCCTGCGGTCCGCCAAAGCCACGAAACGCGGTGTTCGACTGCGTGTTCGTCTTGCCGCAGAAGCCCGCGATCGATACGTGCGGCAGCCAGTACGCGTTGTCGAAATGGCACACCGCGCGCGTCATCACCGGGCCCGACAGATCCGCCGAAAAACCGCAGCGCGACGTCATATCGACCGATACGCCTTCGATCACCCCGTCGTCGTCGTAGCCAACTTCGTACGCGTAATGAAAATCGTGGCGCTTGCCGGTAATCATCATGTCGTCGTCGCGGTCCGGGCGCAGTTTGACCGGGCATAGCAGCTTCCATGCGGCCAGCGCCGCACAGCATGCGAACAGGCCCGACTGCGATTCCTTGCCGCCGAAGCCGCCGCCCATCCGCCGGCATTCGACCAGCACGTTATGCGACGCGACATTCAGCAGATGCGCGACCAGATGCTGCATTTCAGTCGGATGCTGCGTCGAGCACCAGACGTGCATGCCGTCGTCGTCCTTCGGCACCGCGTACGCGATTTGCCCTTCAAGATAGAACTGCTCCTGGCCGCCGAGCAGCATCTCGCCGCTTTCGCGATGCGCGGCACGCGTGATCTTCGTGCCGGCGTCGCCGCGCGCGAGTTTCATCGGCGGTATCACGCTCTGGTTTGCGGCGCGCGCCTGCTGCGCGGTCAGCACCGCGGGCAGTTCCTCGTACACGATGTCAGCGCGTCGCGCCGCGCGCCGCGCAATGTCGTGCGACGTTGCAACGACGATAAACACCGGCTGGCCGACGTACTGCACGACGCCGTCGGCCAGCACCGGATCGTCGCCTTTGACGATCGGCGCGCAGTCGTTGTGACCGGGAATGTCGTCGGCGGTGAACACCGCGACGACGCCCGGCGTCGCGCGCACCTTGTCGAACGAGATCGATACGATCTTCGCGTGGGCCTTTTGCGACAGGCCGAGCGCCGCGTGCAGCGTGCCGGCGACCAGCGGGATGTCGTCGGTATAGGTTGCACGGCCCGCCACGTGCAGATGCGCGGATTCGTGCGGACGCGACACATGCACCTGCTTGAAGTCGATGAGGTCGTCGAGTTCGGCAAGTTCCTGTGCGTCATTCAGGAACGGTTCGGCTTGCTGGTTCATGCGGGACGGTCTCCGTATCTGCGTATCTGAACGAGGGCGCGTCAGGCGCGCGTGATCGGTCGTCGGCGTTCGTGCGTGTTGCATGCGTGAAGCGGTTCTGCGATGTGATGCGATGGGTTGCGATGCGATGGGTTGCGATGCGCTGCACGGCCGCGCTATGCGGCAGCCGCGGCGGCTTGCGCACACGCAGCTTCGACCGCACGCACGTCGAGCGCCTGCTTCGGCAGCGGGTCGTGCGACCGCGTTTCAAGCCAGAAGCGGTACAGCGTGTTCTTCGCAGCCTCAAGCCGGTATGCATCGGTTGCGCGCATATCGGAGAGCGGCGCGTAGTCTTTCGCAAGCGCGAGCATCGCCGCCCGCACGGTCGCTTCGTGCCAGTCAGCGTCCTGCAACACGCTTTCCGCGTGGGCCGCGCGCTTTGGAGTCGCGGCCATCCCGCCGAACGCAATGCGCGGCTCGCGGATCGCGTCGCCGTCCGCGATAAACGAGAACGCGGCGCAGACCGCGGAGATATCGGAATCGAAGCGCTTCGAAATCTTGTACGTGCGAAACCGCAGGTTTGCGCGCGTGCCGGTGCGCGTCGGCACCTTCACCGCGACGACGAACTCGTGCTCCGCCATATCCTTCTTTTGATACGCGACGTACAGGTCTTCGAGCGGCAGTTCGCGCTCGAGCTCGCCGCCGCGCAGCACGACGCGAGCGCCCAGCGCGATCAGCCCCGGCATCGAATCGCCGATCGGCGAGCCGTTCGCGACATTGCCGCCGAGCGTGCCTGCATTGCGGATCGGCAGCGATGCGAAGCGCAGCCACATTTCAGTCAGTTCCGGGTAGTGCTTCGCGAGTTCCGCGTACGCGGCTTCGACGCTCACGCCCGCGCCGATGCACAGCCATTCGTCGATTGCTTCGATAGTCTGCAGGTCGGCGACCTGGCCGATATAGACGAGGTCGCCGAGTTCGCGCATCTGCCTGGTGACCCACAAGCCGACGTCGGTACTGCCGGCGAGGATGCGCGTCGCCGGTTGTTGCTGCTTGATCTGCGCGAGCGCATCGACGGTGCGCGGCGCGGCAAAGCGCTGGCCCGAGTGTTCGTACTGGAACGTCGCGTCGCGTTCGAGCGACAGCAGCGTGCGCGACAGCGCCGCGGTATCGACCGGCGCGGCGGGTGCGGGCAACTGGAACATCCGCAGCGCCGCATCGACAATCGGCCGGTAGCCGGTGCAACGGCACAGATTGCCGGTCAATGCATTGCTGAGCTCTTCGCGCGTCGGCACCGTGCGATTCGCGCCGTGGTATTCGTGGCCGTGCTTCTTGTACAGCGCCCACATCGACATCACAAAGCCTGGCGTACAGAACCCGCACTGCGAGCCGTGGCATTCGACCAGCGCCTGCTGCACCGGATGCAGCGCGCCATCCGGCTGGCGCAGGTCCTCGACGGTGAAAAGCGCGCGACCATCGAGCGTCGGCAGAAACTGGATGCACGCGTTGACCGCCTTGAAGCGCACGCCGCCGAGTTCGTCGCGCTCGCCGACCACCACCGTGCACGCACCGCAATCGCCTTCCGCGCAGCCTTCCTTGGTGCCGGTGCAACGCGCATCCTCGCGCAGGTATTGCAGGACGGTGCGCGTGACCGGCGCGTCGCTGATTTCGCGGATTGCGTTGCGGTGATAGAAACGGATCGGCTGGGTCATGGGTTGTACCTCTGCGGTTGTACCTCTGGAATCGTGCTCGAGTTTTGTGTCTCTGGCGGTTGTTCTCGCCCCGCGCGAGCAGCGCGGTTAAATCCGGCGGGGGATGGTTCGAAAGCTATCACCGCCAGTCCCGGCAACCCATAGCGCGATTTACATGCAGCTCATATCGCCGGAACGATATTGAGATAGCGAAACATGGGTGCGCGCCTATGTCGTGACGTCTGTTTTGGTCCGTTTGCGCTGAAAGTATGCCTTTTGTGTCATTCACGCCGGATGATGCCAACCCCGCATGCGTCCGCGGGACGCGATCCGGCACTCGTTTTTGTCCCCGGTATTTTTAAGCAGCCGCTGCAAGCGGACCCCGTTCATGGGAGAATCACGCACTTCTGCCGTTTTCAAGTCTCGTTTTCCCCATGTCCGCCGACTCCGCGTCACCAGGCTCACCGCGAAATGAATTTGCGACCACGGTGCGAATCATCCCGGTCGTCTTTTTCACGTTCGTTTGTTATCTGAATATCGGTATTCCGCTCGCCGTGCTGCCGGGCTACGTGCACGGCGACCTCGGCTTCAGCGCGGTGGTCGCCGGTCTTGCGATTAGCGTGCAGTACCTCGCGACGCTGGCTTCGCGCGCGCTCGCCGGCCGCTCGGCCGATACGCTCGGGCCCAGGAAAACCGTGTCGAACGGATTGATTGCATCAGGCATAAGCGGCGTCGGGCTGTTGCTCGCCGCGTTGACCGGGCACTGGCCCGCGTTGAGTCTCACGTTGCTGGTGGCGAGCCGCCTCGTGCTCGGCGTCGGCGAAAGCCTGTGCGGCACCGGTGCGATCCTGTGGGGCATCGGCCGGGTCGGCACCACCAACAATGCGCGCGTCATTTCATGGAACGGCATCGCCACCTACGGCGCGCTCGCGATCGGCGCCCCGCTCGGCGTCGTGATCGCGCGCCACATCGGTTTCGCCGCGCTCGGCGTCGCGGTGATCGTGCTCGCCGCGGGCGGCTATGCGCTCGCGCGACTCGTCGCCGCGGTACCGCTGGTGCATGGTGAACGGATGTCGTATCGCAGCGTGTTCGCGCGCGTGCTGCCGCACGGTCTCGGGCTTGCGCTCGGCTCGGTGGGCTTCGGCTCGATCGCCACCTTTATCACGCTGTTCTATGCGGCGCGGCACTGGCCGAACGCGGCGCTGTCGCTGACGCTGTTCGGCACGATGTTTATCGGCGCGCGACTGCTGTTCGCGAACACGATCGCGACGTACGGCGGATTTCGCGTGGCGATCGTGTCGTTTTCGCTCGAATGTGCCGGCCTGCTGATGCTGTGGCTCGCGCCGGTGCCGCATGTCGCGCTGGCCGGCGCCGCGCTGACCGGCTTCGGTTTCGCGCTGGTGTTTCCGGCGCTCGGCGTCGAGGCCGTCGGGCTCGTGCCGCCGGCAAGTCGCGGCGCGGCATTGTCCGCGTACTCGGTGTTCCTCGATTTGTCGCTTGGCGTGACCGGGCCGCTCGCAGGGTATATCGCCGGTCAGTTTGGCTATGGGTCGGTGTATCTGTTCGCGGCCGTCGCGGCCGCCGCGGCGATTGCGCTTACAACCGTTCTTTACCAGCGCCACGCGCGTGTGACAGGGCCTTCGGCGGCGGTTTGATCCGGCAGTCGGGCGGCGCGCACCGCCGCCCTGTTCCGCTAAGGTAGCGCGCTCGCAAGACGCAAATCAATTCACGCGCGCATCGGCCTTCGAGCCGTTCGACAGCGATTTTTCCAGCGCGGCGACACCCGCCGGCAAATCGACGGCCACGCCGAGGTCGACCATCGTCCGGCCAAACGCATGCACGGTGCGGAACAGGTTATGTGCGCGGCACTGCTCGCCCATCTGTCCGATCCGAACGATCGGCAAGCCGAACGAGCCGGAGATCTCGACCTGATGATGGCGCGAGATGTGTCCACAAATATCGCCGGGGCTTAACGACTCCGGTACCTCGATACCGATCACCGAGTTGAGCCGGCATTCCTGAGGCGCATAGAGTTGCAGGCCCATCGCGGTAATGGACTCCTGCAGCGCATGCGAGCATTTCAGATGCCGTGCGAAACGCTTCTCGAGCGTCTCCGCGCATACGAGCCGCAGCGCCTCGTGCAAGGCGAGCACGCCCGACACCGGCGCGGTGTAGTGATAGCCGGCGTTGTGCCAGAAGTTCTCGGCCAGCGACGCATCGAGGCACCAATGCGCATTCGCATGCTGGCGCGACTTCACGCGCTCCCACGCAGCATCGGAGAATGCGATCAGCGACACGCCCGGAATGGACGACAAGCCTTTCTGCCCGCCGGTGATCACCGCATCGATGCCCCACGCATCCATATCGAGCGGCATCGTGCTCAGCGTGCAAACCGCATCGACGATCACCAGCGCGCCAGCCGCTTTCGCGAGCGCGGCAATCTGCTGCAGATGGTGATTCCACACCGTGTTCGACGTCTCGCCCTGCACGATCGTGACGACTTCGGGACGCTCGCGGCGGATCGCCTCGGCGACTTCTTCGAGGCTCGCGACGGTGCGGTCCGGCACTTCGAGCAGCGACACTTGCGCGCCGATGCGGCGGCCCATCTCGGCCATCCGCTCGCTAAAGAAACCGTTCTTGATGCTGAGCATCCGCGTGCCGGGCCACGCGAGGTTCGAAATTGCCATCTCCATCGCGGCGGAGCCCGGACCCGCGACGCCGAGCACCCACTTCGAGTTGGTCTGGAACACGTAGCGCGCCATCGTCTTCACCTGCCCGACCACCTTCGCCATCGTGCCGCCGAGGTGATTGATCACGATCGCATTCGCCTTTGCAACCGCCGCGGGAATCGGCACGGGGCCGGCGCCCATCATCAGCAGCGGTTCTTCGGGAAGGATCGCGTCAAGCGATTCGACTTCGGGACACGGGACAGTGGACGGGGCGGTAGACGTGGCAGTTGGCATGATCGATTAACAGAACAGAAGACTGAGGAGCAACAAGAACGGGGACAACGATCGGCGTGCGAAACGACAAAGGACCGGGAACAACGGACCGCGGACACCGGACCGCGAACTGTCAGATCGGCAGTAACGCAAAGACAGTCGGCGGCGGCGAACCAGCGGCGGTAAAAACAAACCCGCCGGCGTGCTGCCGGCGGGCCGCTATTGCCCGCTTTTACCGCATCGGTCCGATCATTCTCCGATCCGCCCGAATGTGCAAGTTTTTTGACAGTGCAGCCAAGGTACATGCGTCGCGCGATGGCGGCGCATGGTGCGATACTGGCTGACCTGCACGTCGTTGCGCATGCGTGATGATTCGCCAGTAAAGGCCCACCGCGCGGAACGGCGCGCGTTCTTTGGGGGAGCCGAGATGCGCATGATCCTGTTCAGCAGCCGCCAATACGACCGCGATACGTTTACCGAAGCCAACGCGTCGTTTCATTACGAACTGCACTTCCAGGAGTCCTACCTCGACAGCGAGACCGCGATTCTTGCGCACGGCTATGAGATCGTCTGTCCATTCGTCAACGACACTGTCGACGCGGCCGTGCTCGAACAACTGCACGCCGGCGGCACACAACTGATCGCGCTGCGTTCGGCGGGCTTCAATCATGTCGATCTCGCGGCCGCCGCGCGCGTCGGGCTACCGGTGCTGCATGTCCCGGCGTACTCGCCGTATGCGGTCGCCGAGCACGCGGTCGGCCTGATCCTCGCGCTGAACCGCCGTCTGCCGCGCGCGGTCGCACGCACGCGCGAGGGCGACTTTTCGCTGACCGGTCTGCTCGGTTTCGATCTGCATGGCAAGACCGTCGGCGTGATCGGCACCGGCGTGATCGGCCGCACGTTCGGCCGCATCATGGCGGGCTTCGGAATGCAGGTGGTCGCGTTCGATCCGGGCCCGCCGGCCGCCGATCTACTCGCGATCGGTGCCCAATACCTGCCGCTCGATACGCTGCTCGCAAGCGCGGACATCGTGAGCCTGCATTGCCCGCTGCTGCCGTCCACCTACCATATGATCGATGCGGTGGCGCTCGCGAAGATGAAGCGTGGCGCGATGCTGATCAACACCGGACGCGGCGGCCTGGTCGAAAGCAATGCGCTGGTCGGCGCGCTAAAGAGCGGGCAACTCGGTCACCTCGGGCTCGACGTGTATGAAGAGGAAGGCGGTCTCTTTTTCGAAGACCACTCCGATACGCCGCTACAGGACGATGTGCTCGCGCGGCTCCTGATGTTTCCGAATGTGATCGTGACCGCGCACCAGGCGTTCTTTACGCGTGAGGCAATGAACGAGATCGCGCAGACGACGCTCGGCAATGTGAAAGCGTGGAGTGACGGCGTGCCGCGCAACGTGATCGAGCATCGGCCGGCGCGCGGCTGATGCCCGCTTACAAGCCGCTGCGCGCGTCGTCGTGACACGCGCGCACGGGGTTGCGTCCGGGCGGCGTGTCATCGTCTGCGTGCTCGTCGTCGTCCGCATGATCGGCGCCTGGCGGGACCGTCCTGCTCGGACGCAGCGCGGTGCGTGCGTCATCGGGCGCACCGCAATATTGCCGCAGCAGCGCGGCCTCGCGTTCATGCACTTCGACTGGAAACCATCGCGCGCCCGCCGACGCGAGATAACGCGCGCGATGCTGGCCATTGCGAAACGCGACCACACCTTCATGCTCGAGACGAAGCCAGCCGATCAGGCCGGGCGCGCGGCGCGACGACACCGTGACATACGGCATTTCCGGAATACGCGTGTTGTCAGGATCGAGAAACTCGCGAATGCCGCGCATCTTGCCCGGATGCCATTCGTGCACCGGACGCAACACGTAGTCGGTATCGTCGCGGTCCGCGCACAACAGCAGCTTGCGCGCATCGACGAGCACGACTTCATGACGGGTACCGTCGCAGGAGAAAATCCGCTTCAGGCGAACATGGTCGTACGATTCGTGATCGTTCAGTTGAACGACCCAGACAGATTCACATGCGGGCAGTGCTGAGTTCGACATCGACGGCTTCAGATGAAAACAGACGGCGGGGAACGCGCCAGATTTTGGGTCGCTTCAACATGCTGGCAAACGCTTGAACAGCGCCTAAAACCGGCTCGTAAAGCAGGTTACGCTACGAGTCGATTGTGAAAACCGCGTGTCAGCAACGCAAGCGGTTCAGTATGCATCTGTGGTTTTTCGAGCACAGTCGCACACGCTATGCGTGTCATGTGCCAGGAGACGATGATGACGATCGAAACATTCGGCGAGCATGTTCGGATCGAAGCGATCGATGCAGTCGCAACGATTATTCTCGATCGTCCCGAGCGCCGCAATGCCGTCGACCGGCCGACTGCGCATGCATTGTCCGAAGCGTTCGCGCATGTCGAAAGCAACGCCGCGTGGCGCGCGGCGGTACTGTTTGGTGCGGGCGGAACGTTCTGCGCGGGCGCGGACCTCACTGCGATCAACGACGACGCTCGTCGCAACGAACTGCATCCGGACGGCAGCGGACCCGGCCCGATGGGCCCGACGCGTACGCCGTTCGCAAAGCCGGTCATCGCGGCGATAGCCGGTTACGCGGTCGCGGGCGGACTCGAGCTCGCGGCGCTGTGCGACCTGCGAATCGTCGAACGCTCGGCGGTGCTCGGCGTGTTTTGCCGGCGCGTCGGTATTCCGCTGATCGACGGCGGCACGATCCGTCTGCCTCGGTTGATCGGCTTGTCGCGCGCCCTCGATCTGATTCTGACCGGGCGCGCGGTCAGCGCCGAAGAAGCACTGGCGTTTGGGCTCGCGAACCGCGTGGTCGATGACGGCGCCGCGCGCGCCGCGGCTGAGCGGCTCGCCGCGGAACTGGCCGCGCTGCCGCAGGCCGCGCTGCTCGCCGATCGTCGATCGGCGTACGAAAACAGCATGCTCGACGACCTCTCCGAAGCGTTACGCCGCGAAGGCGCCGGCGGCTACCCGGCAGTATTCGGCGAAGGCGCCGCGCTCGCCGCGCGTTTTGCCGGCGGCGCCGGGCGGCATGGTCGCGCGATGGATGCATCGGACGATTGACGTCTCGGTACGCTCAACAAAAAACAACACTCGTGGCATTACCTGACGCGCGGATTTCGGCTTAGGTACAATCCCTTACTGATTTTCCCTGCCTGCGCCGACCCGCTTCGTCCCGAATGCGCGCGAGCGCGGCGCCTGCCGGTTTTCCCATCATGCCCTTGCCCCTGCTTGCTCTCGCCGTTGCCGCGTTCGGTATCGGCACGACCGAATTTGTCATCATGGGGCTGTTGCCCGACGTCGCACGCGATCTCGCGGTGTCGATTCCGGCGGCCGGCATGCTGGTCTCCGCGTACGCGCTAGGTGTCACGATCGGCGCGCCGATCGTCGCGATCGCGGTGGCGAACATGCCGCGCAAAAAGGCGCTGATGAGTCTGATCGGCGTGTTTATCGTCGGTAACCTGCTGTGCGCGGTTGCGCCGAACTATGCGGTGCTGATGATCGCGCGCATCGTCACCGCGTTCTGCCACGGCGCATTTTTCGGCATCGGCTCGGTGGTCGCGGCGGGGCTGGTTGCGCCGAACCGCCGTGCGCAGGCGATCGCGCTGATGTTCACCGGCCTCACACTGGCCAATGTGCTCGGCGTGCCGCTCGGCACCGCGCTCGGCCAGGCGGTCGGCTGGCGCGCGACGTTCTGGGCGGTGACGGGCATCGGCGTGCTCGCCGCGCTCGCGCTCGCGGCCTGCCTGCCCTCGCGCATCGACATGCAGAAGGCGAGCCTGCTGCACGAATTCAAGGTGATGAAAAATCCGCAGGTGCTGATGGTGCTCGGCACCAGCGTGCTCGCATCGGCCAGTCTGTTCTCGACGTTCACCTACATCACGCCGATTCTCGAAGACGTGACCGGCTTCACGCCGCACGCGGTCACCTTCGTGCTGTTGCTGTTCGGCCTCGGGCTGACGGTCGGTAGCACGCTCGGCGGCAAGCTCGCGGACTGGCGGCCGGTGCAATCGCTGCTCGGGTTCCTGCTCGCGATCGTCGCAATCCTGATCGTGTTCGCCGCGGCGATGCATGCCGAGATTCCGGCGCTGGTCACGGTCTTCGTATGGGGTGTGCTTGCATTTGCGATCGTGCCGCCGCTGCAAATGTTGATTGTCGACCGTGCAAGCCACGCGCCGAATCTCGCATCGACGCTGAACCAGGGGGCATTCAATCTCGGCAATGCGACCGGTGCGTGGCTCGGCGGAATGGCGATCGGTGCGGGCGCACCGCTGACCTCGCTGCCGTGGGTCGGCGTCGCGACCGCCGCCGGCGCGGTCGCGATCACGCTGTGGTCGGTGTCGCTCGAACGGCGTGCGCAGCGGGTGGCGATGCCGGGGTGATGCCTTTACTTGATGCCGTAGTAGCATCTCGCCCGATGAAAGTGATCTTCTCCCGCGACTTTGTCGCGCTCATCCTGAGCGTCGCCGTAGTCGGACTGGGCACCGGCGCGACGCTTCCGCTCACCGCGCTCGCGCTCACCGATGCCGGCTACGGCACCGACGTCGTCGGCCTGCTGACGGCCGCACAGGCGGGCGGCGGCCTGATCGTCGTGCCGCTGGCGAGCCGCATCGCCGCTCGCTTCAGCGGCCGTCAGGTGATCGTCAGCGCGGTGCTCGCGGTCGCGCTCGCAACCGCGCTGATGCAATTTACCGTCAACCTGTGGGTGTGGGGCGTATTGCGCATCATATGCGGCGTCGCGCTGATGCTGCTGTTCACGGTCGGTGAAGCATGGGTGAACCAGCTTGCCGACGATGCGTCGCGCGGCCGGGTAATCGCCATCTACGCGACCAATTTCACGCTTTTCCAGATGGCCGGTCCGGTGCTCGTGAGCCGCATCGCGCCGTTCGCCGGCTGGCGCTTTATCGCGTGCGGCGCGATTTTTCTGCTCGCGCTGCCAATGCTCGCGGCGATCCGCACGACATCGCGCATCTCAGGGGATCATGAATCGCATGCGAACTGGCGGCAGGTGCTGCCGCGTATGCCGGCACTGGTGCTTGGCACCGGCTTCTTCGCGCTGTTCGATACGCTCGCGCTGTCGCTGATTCCGCTCTTTGGCATTGCGCATGGTTTCACTCCGGGCGTCGCCGTGCTGTTCGCATCGGCGATTCTGCTTGGCGATACGACGCTGCAATTTCCGATCGGCTGGCTCGCGGACCATCTCGGCCGCGAACGCGTGCATATCGGCGCGGCGCTGGTCGTCGTGCTGCTGCTCGCGCTGCTGCCATGGGCGGTCGCCAACCCGTGGCTGTGCTGGCCGCTGCTATATGTTCTGGGCGCGGCGGCCGGTGCGGTCTATACGCTGTCGCTCGTCGCGTGCGGCGAGCGCTTTCGCGGCGCCGCGCTGGTATCCGCAAGCTCGATCGTGGGTGCGTCGTGGAGCGTGGCGAGCTTCGCCGGCCCGCTCGTCGCCGGCGCGCTGATGAAACGCGTCGGCAACGACGCGCTGATCGGCGTGCTGCTGGCGAGCGCGCTTTCGTTTCTCGGCGGTGCCTGGTGGGAAAAGCGGCGCGCCACGGTAGGCGCGTTGCAATAAGTCATCGCAACACGACACTGCGCACGCGCGCCCATCGGCAGGTCGCTTCACTCGCGTGCCGGCAACACCTCGCCGACGCACGTGCCGAACCCCACACGATAACCATCGCCCTGACACCAGCCCGCTAGCGTCAGCTCGTCGCCATCTTCGATAAACGTGCGGGTGCCGCCTTCATCGAGTTCGAGCGGATTCTTCCCATTCCACGTCAGTTCGAGCAGGCTGCCGAACGCATCTCCAGCAGCGCCGCTGATCGTTCCCGAGCCCATCAGATCGCCGACCCGCGTATTGCAGCCCGACACCGTGTGATGCGCGAGCTGCTGCGCCATTGTCCAGTACATATGGCGAAAGTTCGTGCGGGCGATCGTCGTCGTGCGGCGCGCGCGTTGCGGCCGCAAGCGGACTTCGAGCTCGATATCGAAGGCGTGCTTGCCATCGTGGCGCAGATAGTCGAGCGGCACCGGCTGCTGGACCGGCTGCGCGACGCGAAACGGCTCGAGCGCATCGAGCGTGACGATCCATGGCGAGATCGTCGTCGCGAAGGTCTTCGAGTTGAACGGGCCGAGGGGCACGTATTCCCATTGCTGGATATCGCGCGCACTCCAGTCGTTGAGCAGCACCATGCCGAAGATGTGCGTTTCCGCGTGCGCGCACGCGATCGGCTCACCCAGCGCATTGCCGCGTCCGACGATAAAACCCGTCTCCAGCTCGATATCGAGCTTGCGGCATGCGCCAAATACCGGCCGCGGCGCATCCGGCAGCTTGATCTGGCCATTGGGCCGCCGCACCGGCGTGCCGCTCACGACCACCGACGACGCACGTCCGTTGTAGCCGATCGGCATCTCCAGCCAGTTCGGCAGCAGCGCCTTTTCCGGGTCGCGAAACATCGAGCCGACGTTGGTCGCGTGTTCCTTCGACGAGTAGAAATCGGTGTAGCCGGGAATGTCCACGGGCAGATGCAGCGTCGCGTCGGCCAGGCGCGCGAGCGCTCGCGCGTTGAGTGCCGCGTCGTCGCGCAAGCGCGGGTTATCGCGCGCAAGCAGCGCGCTCAATTGCACGCGCACGCTGCGCCACGCATCGCGGCCGAGTGCGATAAATGCGTTCAGCGAATCGCGCGCGAACACACTGCGACGGTCGTTTGTCGCGTTGGGCTGCGCCGGCAACGCGAGGAGCCCCGCCTGTTCAAGCACGGCGAGGTCGACGATCCGATCGCCGATCGCGACGCCCGCGCGCGGCGAACGATCGCGCGTATCGCTGAAGATGCCGAACGGCAGATTCTGGATCGGGAAATCGCAGGCCGGGTCGTCTGCCGTGTCGACCCAGCTTTTGCGCGATGCATCGAGTGTCGACTGAAGCGCGCTATCGATGCTCATCGTTGCTCCGGATTGAAATGTTTTTGCAGGCCTTGCCAGCATTCCGCGTAATTCGCCTGTAGCTGCGCGCTCTCGAGTGCGAAGCGCGTCGGCCGGATCAGCGTGCGGCATTCGAACATGAAGGCCATCGTGTCGGCCACTTTATGGGGCTTCGACGTATCGCTGTGCGACGCCCTCTCGAACGTTTCGGCGTCCGGGCCGTGCCCCGACATGCAGTTATGCAGGCTCGCGCCGCCCGGCACGAAACCCTCCGCCTTCGCGTCGTACACGCCATGCACCAGTCCCATAAACTCGCTCGCGACATTGCGGTGGAACCACGGCGGACGGAACGTCTCCTCGGCCGCGAGCCAGCGCGGCGGGAAGATCACGAAGTCGAGCGTGTCGACGCCCGGCGTATCGCTTGGCGCGTGCAGCACCAGGAAGATCGACGGATCCGGATGGTCATAGCTGATCGAGCCGATCGTGTTGAAGTGCCGCAAGTCGTACTTGTACGGCGCGTAGTTGCCATGCCACGCGACGACGTCGAGCGGTGAGTGACCGATGTCCGCGCGCCACAGCTGGCCGTTCAGTTTCGCGACCAGTTCGAATGCACCTTCGCGGTCTTCATACGCGGCATGCGGCGTCAGGAAATCGCGCGGGTTCGCGAGTCCGTTCGAGCCGATCGGCCCGAGGTCCGGCAGCCTCAACAGCGTGCCGAAGTTCTCACAGATATAGCCGCGCGCGTCGCCATCCGGCAGCGCGACCGTGAAGCGCACGCCGCGCGGAATCACCGCGATCTCGTACGGCGCCACGTCCAGCTGGCCAAACTCGGTCGCAATCGCGAGACGCCCCTGCTGCGGCACGATCAGCAACTCACCGTCGGCGCTGTAGAAGTAGCGGTCCTGCATCGACCGGTTCGCGGCGTACAGATGAATCGCGCAGCCGTTCATCGCATCCGCGGCGCCGTTGCCCGCGAACGTCACCCAACCGTCGATAAAGTCCGTCGGCGTGGACGGCATCGGTAGCGGGTCCCAGCGCAGCTGGTTCGGCGGAGTCGGCGGCACGCCGGCGAAGTTCGCGACCAGATGCCCGGACGGCAATGGCGTGAACGGCCGGTGCATTGCGGCCGGGCGGATTCGATATAGCCACGAACGCCGGTTGTGGCCGCGCGGCGCGGTGAACGCGGTGCCCGACAACTGCTCCGTGTAAAGCCCATAAGGCGCGCGCTGCGGCGAATTGCGGCCGTGCGGTAGGGCGCCGGGCAGCGCTTGCGTGGCGAATTCGTTCGCGAAGCCGGACTGGTACGCGTCGCTCGCGAGGCGCGTCGATGTGTTCATTCGGAGTTCTCCATTGACCAACCAGTTTGACCAACCGGTAGTTCCGAATAGTAAAACCAATTACGATTAGTGAAATCAACGTAAACCCTGGTGTGTATGTGGCCGCGTGAATCGATATCAGCATTTGGTTGGTCGCGATTTCGCGCCCGCTGCTACCATCGAAGAATGCGGTGCATGCCGCACCATTCGAGCGCGCCCGATCGCCCCCCCTACGCCACAATGATCCCGTTGAACATTCCCCAACTCGTTGACCGCGCATCGACGCATCCCTTCCTTCGTGAGCATTTGCGTATGGGCAGCGGCATGCATCGTGACAGCGCGGTCGCGCATTACGCGAAGCTGGAGATCGGCAGTTGCTATGAACCGATCTTCGATATCAGCGTGCATGCGCTCGCGCAGTCGCTGTCATCGGCGCCGCAAAGCGCGGACCGTTTCGGCGACGAACTCGGCTTCCAGGCGGTCACGCAGCTGCTGGACGGCGCGCAAGTCGATACCTTCGATCCGTTCGAGCATGTCACCGACGATCAGGAACTGGTCGCGCTCGACCGCATGTCACGCGGGATGCATGCAATCAATTTCTTCGGCGCGCAGCGACATGGGTTGCTGTTTCTGCGTGTGCATGAACGGCTGTTGAAGAGCGTGCGCTATGACCATGGACGGCACTTTTCAACCGTACTGATCTCGTTCGGGCTGAATCCGTCGCGCATCGTGATCGAGTTGCCGCCGGCTGCCGTCGCGCATCGCACGTTTCTCGGTTACCTGACGAAGAGCTACCAGCATTACGGCTTCAAGGTCGCGGGCAATCTGCCGAATGCCGGGCAGATTTTGTCGGTGTCCGATATGGCGCGTCTCGACTTCATCAAGATGGACGCGGGCGCGGCGCTGCGCGATTCGATGGTGAAACCGCTGGTCGGTTATGCGAATCGCCTTCGCATTCCGTTGATCTTTGACCGCGTCGCGACCGAAGCGCAGTTCGATCTGTTGCAGCAGTACGACGTGCGGTTCGTGCAGGGGCCGCTTTTTGTGCGCAATGAGAATAGCGCGGCTTGATCCGTAGCTTGATGGAGCGGCTTGATCAAGCGCGCGTCGTCACCGTGCACGCGTCTGCTCATCGCGCTGCGCCGGGTCGCCAACGCGTTGCGCCAGCGCTTTCAGCCGCGGCGCCACGCGCTCGCGAAACACCTCCTCCCCCATCGACGACGCCGGCCCACTGCAACTGAGCACTAGCCACCGGCCATCGCGCGGATCACGGAACGGCACTGCGACCGCGTTCACGTCGTCGTGCCATGCGCGAAACGAATAACAGCAGCCCGCGTGCGCGAACGCGTCGATTTCGACACGCGCTTGCCGGACCTGTGCTGCGCCCACATCGCCCGCCGCTTGCGCGAGTTCGGCGAGTAGCGCGTCGCGCGCATCGACCGGCTGCACCGCCAGATACGCACGGCCCATCGAACTTGTCAGCATCGACAGCTTCGAGCCGGACGCGAGCCCTAGCGTCAACGCGGTTTCGCTGCGAATGGTTTCCAGATAGATCATGTCGAGACCGTCGCGGCACCCAAGCGACACCGCCGCGCCGACCTCCCGTGCAAACGCGCGCAAGTGCGGCCGCGCCAGTTCGAGTGTGTCGATGCCTGAGAGCAGCGCAAAACCGAGCGACAGCACGCCCGCATCGAGCGCATATTTGCCGGGCGCTTCGTCAAACCGCAGGTAACCGAGCACCGTCAGCGTATACGCGAGGCGATTGACCGTCGCTTTCGGCAAGCCGGTCCGTTCGACGAAATCGCGATTGCCAAGCAGCGTGTCGCCTGGCTTGAACGCCCGCAGCAGATCGAGCCCGCGTGCGAGCGCGACAACGAACTTGCGCTCATCGATGGGCGGCACAGACTGCAATGAATCACGGGAAGCGCGCGACTGCGTTGCGTCGGCTGGCTGGGCGGAAGCAGGTGCGGGACGTGGCATCGGATGGTACACTCAACTGTCATTTGCAAAACATTGTTTCGCAGAGCGGAACTCGCGTCAAGTCATTCAGTCAAGTCATATTCCGTCACGATCGAAGGCCCGATCCGTCACCTGTGTCCGAGCCCCCGGACACGACGCCCGGGTAGTCGACCGATCGGGCAATCGAGTATTCAGGAGAGAGATCATGGCCGCGCATGCGCAATTTCACTGGGACGACCCGCTGCTTTTCAACCAGCAGCTCAGCGACGAAGAACGCATGGTGCGCGATGCAGCCGCGGCCTACGCTCAGGACAAGCTCGCACCGCGCGTGCTCGAAGCGTTTCGCCACGAGAAGACCGACGTCGCGATCTTTCGCGAGATGGGCGAGCTCGGCCTGCTCGGCCCGACCATCCCCGAGCAGTACGGCGGCCCGGGCCTGAACTACGTCAGCTACGGGCTGATCGCGCGCGAAGTCGAGCGGGTCGATTCAGGCTACCGGTCGATGATGTCCGTGCAGTCGTCGCTTGTGATGGTGCCGATCTATGAATTCGGCTCCGACGCGCAGAAGGACAAATACCTTCCGAAGCTCGCGAGTGGCGAGTGGATCGGCTGCTTTGGCCTGACTGAACCGAATCACGGCTCGGACCCGGCGAGCATGGTCACGCGCGCGAAGCGAGTCGATGGCGGCTATTCGCTGTCCGGCTCGAAGATGTGGATCACCAACTCACCGATCGCCGACGTGTTCCTTGTTTGGGCGCAGCTCGAAGAGAACGGCAAGGATGAGATTCGCGGATTCATTCTCGAGAAGGGCTGGAAGGGACTGAGCGCGCCGGCCATTCACGGCAAGATCGGCTTGCGCGCGTCGATTACCGGCGAGATCGTGCTCGACGAAGTGTTCGTTCCCGAAGAGAACCGGCTGCCGGATGTGAAGGGTTTGCGCGGGCCATTCACCTGCCTGAACTCCGCGCGTTACGGCATCGCGTGGGGCGCGCTCGGCGCCGCCGAATCGTGCTGGCACACCGCACGCCAGTATGTGCTCGATCGCAAGCAATTCGGCCGGCCGCTTGCCGCGAATCAGCTGATCCAGAAGAAGCTCGCCGATATGCAGACCGAAATCACGCTCGGCCTGCAAGGCGTGCTGCGCCTGGGCCGCATGAAGGACGAAGGCACCGCGGCGGTCGAGATTACGTCGATCATGAAGCGCAATTCGTGCGGCAAATCGCTCGACATCGCCCGCACCGCGCGCGACATGCTCGGCGGCAACGGCATTTCAGATGAGTTCGGCGTCGCGCGGCATCTGGTCAATCTCGAAGTGGTCAATACGTACGAGGGCACGCACGATATCCACGCGCTGATTCTCGGACGCGCTCAAACCGGGATCCAGGCTTTCTTCTGACAGAGTCAGCAACTCAGGCTGGTACGGACGCGATTTAAGACTTGTCCAATTCGGATGGGCAAATGGCCCGCTTAAGGTGTCGGCTGCATTTTTTTTGATGCGCCGATTCCGATCTCCGACGCGGGGTCGACAGACAGGGTCGGCGCCGCCTCGGAGAAAGCATGAGCGAAACCGTCGCCCGCACCGGCACCCAGCACGGCCTGACCGAATCGACCTTCGCGCGGCCCGGCACGCCGGTGTTCAATGGGCCTGAAGGCGTGCGCTTCGATTTCAACTACGGCTGCCGGGTACAGGTCCCGGTCGACGGCTGGCGCGTGCGGATGATCGACATCGACACGCACAACGTCGTGTTCGATGAAGCGGTCGAAGCGGGTGCGACCGTGGCGAGCCGGCGCAAGTATTTTGTGCGTACACGACTGCAGGTGTTCGACGGTGCGCGTCTCGTATTCGAGCATGCGTTCGATGCGGCCGGACAGCCGGTTCTTGTGCGTCTGGCGTCGCCCGCGCTCGGCGACTCGCTCGCATGGATGCCGGTGATCGACGCGTTTCGCGAGCAGCATCGATGCGAATTGCGTGTCGCATTGCCGGTCGCACTGCACCCGCTGTTTCGCGCCGGCTACCCGGAGCTGGAGCTCGTCTCCGATTGCGACACCGACGCGATCGGCGCATCAGGCGCGCCGTACTACGCGACCTATCACGTCGGCCTCTTTTCCCCCTACGACGAACGCGATCATCAGCCGACCGACCCGCGCGTGAGCAGCATGCAGGACGCGGTCGCCTACATGCTCGGCGTACCGCCCGGAGAAAGGCGGCCGCGGATGATCGTCGCGGACACCCTGCGACGCATCGCGCAACCGTACGTGTGCATCGCGACGCAGGCGACGGCCCAATGCAAATACTGGAACAACCCGCGCGGCTGGCCGACGCTGATCGCGCATCTGAAGCAACGCGGGTTTCGCGTGCTGTGCATCGATCGCGATCGCGAATACGGGCTGCCCGGCGCACTGAACCGGATGCCGGCAGATGCCGAAGACTTCACCGGCGAGCGGCCGCTGCAAGAGCGCGCGAGCCTGCTAGCGCACGCCGCGTTCTTTGTCGGGCTGGGCAGCGGGCTATCGTGGCTCGCGTGGGCGGTCGGCACGCCGGTCGTGATGATCAGCGGCTTTTCGCATCCGAAGACTGAGTTCCACACGCCGTGGCGCGTGATCAACTTTCACCCTTGCAATAGCTGCTTTAACGATACCGCGCACCAGTTCGATCCCGACGATTTCAACTGGTGCCCGCGCCGCGCGGGGAACGGCATGCAGCGGTTCCAGTGCACGACGGCGATCGGTCCGGAGTTCGTGATCGAAACGGTGGACCGGCTGATCGACGCGCACGGCTTTGCGTGATTGTCGAATGGGTTTCGCCAAAATAAAAAGCCGGGCTGCGGGTTTCTGATCACCCGTGGCCCGGCTTTGCGTTGCCTTTGCGTTGGCCTGTGCCTTTGCCTTCGCGTTGGCTATGCCAGCGGCTTACTTCAGGTTCGGTTGCGGCGTCATCCGCAGATACGGACGCAGCGCCTTGTAGCCCTTCGGGAATTTCTGCTTGATCACTTCTTCGTCCTTCAGCGACGGCACGATCACCACGTCGTCGCCGTGCTTCCAGTTGCCCGGCGTCGCGACCTGATAGTTGTCGGTCAGCTGCAGCGAGTCGATCACGCGCAGCACCTCGTCGAAATTGCGGCCGGTGCTCGCCGGATACGTGATGATCAGCCGCACCTTCTTCTTCGGATCGATGATGAACAGCGACCGCACCGTCAGCGTTTCGTTCGCGTTCGGGTGAATCATGTCGTACAGTTGCGACACCTTGCGGTCGCCGTCGGCGAGAATCGGAAAGCCGACGCTCGCGGCCTGCGTTTCGTTGATGTCCTTGATCCACTCCTGGTGCGACTTCGCGTTATCCACCGACAGCGCGATCGTCTTCACATTGCGCTTGTCGAATTCGCCCGCTAGCTTCGCCGTCAGGCCCAGTTCCGTCGTGCATACCGGCGTGAAGTCAGCCGGGTGCGAAAACAGCACGCCCCAGCTGTCGCCCAGCCACTCGTGGAACCGGATCGGGCCGATGCTCGAATCCTGTTCGAAATCAGGTGCGGTGTCGCCAAGACGTAGACTCATCATGCAGCTCCTTTAATGCTCGAATGGTCCGCCTGGCACGGGCCGGCGGTGCGTAGAAAAATTAGAGCATACCGGACGCACCCCTGTCCGGCTAACGAACGGAGCGTCATACACATATGAGTTTTTTGTAATTTTGGTCACGATGAGTGAAACTTAGCGGGTCAGATCCAGTTGCCCGTGCTATTAATGTGGGAGCATCGTACGAGCGTGACGCCTGGCGCCGGAGCCGTCCCGATCCATCGCCGCGCGCTTTTCATCGGTTTTATCGCTTGTCGGTCGTTTGTTGCGCAACTGGTGAGCCGGGAACGGTTTCTGCGGTGTCGCGATGACCCCGATCCGCCCGTTTCCCGAGCCGTACTCGCCAGCGGCGATTTCTTTGGATACGATTCCACGCGTAGCGTGCATGAAGGGAGCAATCAATGTCGGAAGTCAACAAGGAGAGATTGATGTCGGATATCAAAACAGTCCTCGCAGACGCTGAAGATCTGCTGAAGCAGGCCGCGAGCGCAACCGGCGAACGCGCTTCCGAACTCCGCGAAACCGCACTGTCGCGGCTCAAACAGGCCAAGGAAAAAGCGGCGGATGTGCAAGTGGTGGTGGTCGAGAAAGGCAAAAAGGCGGCACGCGCGACCGACGACTACGTGCACGAGCATCCGTGGACGTCGATCGGCATTGCGGTGGGTGCGGGTGTGCTGGTGGGCCTGCTGATCAATCGGAAGTAATGCGGGAAGCACCGCGGGAAGTACCGCACGAAGTATCGCTGGAAGCATCGCGGCAGGTCATGTCGAGAACATGGGCCGCGAGCTCGGGCTGCAACTCAGGCTGCAACTCAGGCTGCAAACAGGGCGGCCGGCTCGGCGGGACGTTTTCTGACGTTGAGCCGGACACGTTTTCAGACACGGCCTGGCCGGCGCATACGAGCGCCGGCCGGTCGATTCCAGTGCGCTGCCGGTGCGGCTTCCGGTGAATTTCCGGTGCACTTTCACGGGGTAACGCGCTCACGCCATGACCACCGATACCCAATCGCAGCGCGCCGAACACAGCCCGCTGCGTCGCATTTTCAGTTCCGTCTTTTCGATCCTGCAGACCCGGCTCGAACTGATCGGTATCGAGCTCGCAGAAGAAAAAGACCGCCTGCTTGCCGTGCTTTTTCTCGGACTCGCGTCAATGATGCTCGCGATGATGGCGCTGATTGCGCTGACCGCGCTGATTGCGATCGCGTTCTGGGACACCTACCGCTGGCAGGCGCTCGCGGGCATCACGATTGTCTATGCGCTCGCCGCGCTGGCGTGCGGTTTGCGTGCGCGCGGCAATCTGCGTAATGCGCCGGCTGTATTCGAAGCGACGCTCACCGAGTTCGAGAAAGACCGCGAGATTTTCCGTAAGCATTCAAGCTGACGCGTTGCGCTTGCGCTTCGCGTCGACGCGAGGATTGGCCGGCGAGCTTACCGCTTGCATTGCTCGCATCGGCCGTCCACCGCGACTTCTTCTACTACCTCAGACGCTGCACTGACACTTCATGAGCCCGGTCCATTCAGATGCCGCATTCCGCCGTCAGCACACTGCGGCGAAAAACCTGAGCACGCCGCAGATGCGCGCGCTGCGCAAGGAACTGCTGATCGTGCGTGCGGACGTCGAACGCATGGAGCTCGCGCAGTCGACCATCGAGTTGCGCCAGGCGGTGATTCGTTTCAGCTGGCTCAAATTCGTGCTGCCGGGCTTCGCCAGCATGCGTTGGGGCGTGCGCAGCGCGACCAGCAAAGGCATCGGCGGTCTGCTGAAGCAGTACCCGCTGCTGAGCTCGATCGTGTCGCTGCTGCTCGCAAAGCCGCTGCGCACCAGCGTGACGGCGACAGCAAAGCCGGTGCTGAAGTGGGGCAGCGTCGTGCTGGCCGGCTGGGAAGCTTACCGGATCTGGCAGCAAATCCGGCGCGAAACGGGCGGACGCGCTGGCAAAGGCGCGGGCAAGGACATTCGCAACGGCGCGGGCGCTGATTCGTCGGAGCAGGCAGCGGACGCGGGCGGTTGATCATGTAGACGTGGGTACGGGTGCGGGTGCGGGCGCTTTGCGCGCGCATACGCGAACCGGCATACAAACCCGTGCACGCTTCACCGCGCGCTCCAGCATTGCACGGAATCGACGCTCAGCGTGTTGCCCGATGACGCACCGGACCCCAGATCGACCGGCGCACCAGACGTCGCGCTCGCGCGATTCGAACGCAGCCCCGTCGCGTCGAGCGCGAAGATGCCGCAACGGTCGTCATGCATCGGGCCCGCTTCCGTGGGTCTTGCTTCCAGCGTATAACCGCCGTTTGCATCATCGGCGGGCAGCATCTGCAACCGGTAGACGGCAGCGCCGGATTGCGGCACCTGATCGAATCCGGATGGCAACATAATCGTGCCGCCGCCGCGCGGCGCCGATTCAACGAATTGCGCCGCGCGATAGAGCGCCGCCGCGGCATCCATTCTGTGTCCACGTGAGATTTGCGCACGGTACGACGGCACCGCGAAAGCAGCCAGCACAGCGATGATTGCAAGTGCGATCACCAGTTCCAGCAATGTAAATGCGTTGATCGGAAGCTTCATTCGGTCGATCCGGATAGGTGATTGAATAGCCGTTGCGCAGCGCGCTCGTTAGAACGGCCGCGCGGCAATACGCCGCCAATGACGCTCGACGCCGCCGTTGTCGACAACCAGCTGAAGCTGCAGCCATGCCTGCGCGTCCTGCGTGCTGCCATACCCGCGCGACGTGATGAGCCATGCGTGTGCGGACGGACGCGTCGAAAGACGCCACGCTTCGATTACGCATTGCGGCGGCTCGAACGAACCTTGCCATTTCGCGACGGGAGCAAACGCCGTCGCGCCAAAGGTAGCGGGCGATTTCCACGCGACCGGCTCACCGTCCCCGAAAGGCTCAGCCGATGACACGTCGCCCGCGAGCACGCGTTGCGAGCACAGCGTCAATGCTGAATCCGCCGCATGAAACGCGACCAGCTGGTCATACAGGTTCGCCGCACCGCGTGCGGCCGCCACCGACGTTTCAAACCACGCAGCGGACGTGGCCAGCATCATCGACGACAGCATCAGCACGACCGGCAATGCCGCGCCCCGGTTGCGCGTGCGACGCGGCGCGCGCGGCGCGCTATTGCGTCGCGGATCGCGTCCGCCGCGACGCACCGTATGACGCTTCATTGCGCGCGTCGGTTTCGGTCCGCAACGCATCATGTTTCACCTCCACTGTTGTTGCGGATCGCGATACGCCGCCAGAATGCGTCGCGAGCCCGCTTGTCGGTACCGACCGCCGGCACGCCGTCGCAATCGACATAGCGGCTTGGCGCGGTATCGCGCGCACCGCGTACGAGCACACAGACGTCGACCGCGACGACACTGTTCCATTGGTCCGGCGTCAGTGCGGATGCATCGAGCGCGGCCGGCGCGGCGGCTGGCCAGTAGCGCAGCCGCAGCCGCTCGACGCCCTCCACTAGCGGTTGCGATGAACCGGCCTTGCCACTGCCCTCGCAATACAGCTCCGGCTCTCCGGTGGAGCCGCTGGCTTTCGCGTAGAAGCGGTTGACGACCGGTACGCCCTGCGCATCTGCCGGCAGCGTGCGCACGAGTCCCTGGCCAAGGCAATCGGTTGGCTGCGCGGCGGCCGATGGCCAGGTCGAAACGTTATCGGCGACGTAGCGAATCGCAATGCCGTCCGAATGACCCGCGAGCGCTTCGCATGTGAGGCGATCGTCGGTTCCGACCGGACGCGCGGCCGAACAACCGAACAGCGCGCTAACCGAGGCCGATGCGCCCGCCGGCGCGGCATCCGCCGGTGTGAAGCCGGCCATCTGCAATTGCAGTGCGATCAGCGTAAGCGCCGTCATTCCGGCGTCGTGCATCTGCGCAGCGTCGGTAGCCCGCGTGAGCGCGAGCCGCTGCGACCGATACAGCGACACCGCACCCGCCGTCACGATGAGACCGAGCGCAACCGCAATCATCACCTCGAGCAGCGTGTGACCGTTCGAACGAAGCACGCGCCGCATCACCGGGCAAATGCGAGCACGACACAGCCGGTACCGGCGGGCACCGCGATGTCCCCGCACGGCGGCGGCATATCGATCACTTCGCCGGAGCGTGGCGAATTGGCAGTGGAGTGCCACGTCACGCGCACGACTGACGTGCTGTCGCCGGCGCCGTTCACCGACGTGTCGCCTTGCGGCAGCATCGAGGCCGCTCGCGCACGCCATTGCGACAGCGCCGCGTTGCTCTGCGGCGCGCGTTGCATCGCCTCGACGAGCGCATCGGCGATTAGCGCGGCATGCTCGCGCGTTGCTGTCGCGCGCGCATCGCGGATCATCCACATTTGCGCGGCAATCAGTCCGAGTGCGGTAATCGCAGTCAGCACGACCGCCAGCATCACTTCAATCAGCGATTCGCCACGCTGAACGCATGAATAACGTATCGGTGAAGTATTCATGCGGCGGCTCCACAAGCGCCTTCGGCGATACGTGCGCGTCCACCCGCAGCAATGCGGATGCAGCGATGCCACGGGTTACCTTGCGTTACCTTCGACGGGTTGCGCGGCGCGAGATCGAAGCTGCGGAAGCTGCCGATTGCCTGGCCTGCAGGCGGTGTAAAGGTGAGATTCGTCAATGCGCCGGCGATGCTGACTGCCGCAAGTTCCGGCTGCATGCGCAGTGCGAGCAGCGCGCCTGCCCGCTCGACCATGACGGCCCAACCGCATGACCAGTCCGCGGCGCCCGACCGGCACGCCTGTCCCGTGGAGAGACAGTGCCGTGCCGCATCGATACGACAGACGATGACGCGCACGCCGCGCCGGATGGCTTCACTGCGCGCGTACTCGAGCGTCGATAACAACGCGTACGCACGCGCATTGACCAGATCGCGGGTCTGCCACGCGACAAACGACGGCGTCGCCATCGCTGCGAGCAGCACCAGCAGCGCGACCACCACCAGCGTTTCGATCAGCGTGAAGCCGTTTTGCGCACCCATTGTCCAGCCATCGTTTCTCATCGTCAGCCTCCCTTTTCAGCAACGACGGCGACGACTGTACCGTTGCTTCAAGGTGCTAACAATCTGCCGAATGGCCAGGTAGCGCGCAAATGCAATCGCACGCAATATCGAACGCGTGTCGATCGCATCACGGCGACGGAACGTTGCAGAACCGGGTCAGTTGAAAGGGGGAAAAGATGCTGCAGAACGAAGCAACAACCGAAGCGATTGCCGAATGGCTCAGCGCTCAATCAGCGCTTGCGCCGGGGCTTCGGTGCGTCGGATGGCGACGGCAGCCGGCGGAACTCCTCGATCACGTCCTCGAACTCGGACACGTCTTCGAAGCGCCGGTAGACGGACGCGAACCGCACGTAGGCGATCGTGTCGAGCGCGCGCAACTCGTTCATCACGAGTTCTCCCAGGCGCTCGCTTTGCACTTCACGCTCGCCACTGCCGAGCAGCTGGTACTCGATGCGAGCGACTGCGGCGTCGATCGCATCGGCTGCGACCGACCGCTTGCGCAATGCGAGCTTCATGCTGGCGACAATCTTGCGCCGGTCGAATTCAACGCGGCTGCCGTCCTTCTTCACGACCGACGGCAGCGAGAGTTCGACGCGCTCATAGGTGGTGAAGCGCTTGTCGCAAGCCGGACAACGACGACGGCGCCGGATCGCGGCGCCGTCTTCGGATACGCGCGAATCGACCACCTGCGTATCGTCGTGCCGGCAGAACGGGCAGCGCATGATCGGTTAGCGATAGACCGGGAAACGCCTGGTCAGCTCGGCAACCTGCGCGCGCACGCGTTCGATGGTGGCGCCGTCCTCCGGATTGTCGAGCACGTCGGCAATCAGGTTACCCACCTGCTCCGCTTCCTTCACGCCGAAGCCGCGCGTGGTCATCGCGGGCGAACCGAGACGGATGCCGCTCGTGACGAACGGCTTTTCCGGATCGTTCGGAATCGCATTCTTGTTGACTGTGATGTGCGCCGCGCCGAGCGCCGCTTCCGCCGCCTTGCCGGTGATGTGCTTCGCGCGCAGATCGACCAGCATCACATGGCTCTCGGTGCGGCCCGACACGATGCGCAGACCGCGCTTCACCAGGGTTTCGGCGAGCACCCGAGCGTTTTCGATCACGTGCTGCTGATACTCCTTGAACTCCGGCGACAGCGCTTCCTTGAACGCGACGGCCTTCGCGGCGATCACGTGCATCAGCGGTCCGCCCTGGATGCCCGGGAAAATGGCCGAATTGATCTGCTTCTCAAACTCGGCCTTCATCAGGATCACGCCGCCGCGCGGACCGCGCAGACTCTTATGCGTGGTGGTAGTGACGAAATCCGCATGCGGCACGGGGTTCGGATACACGCCGGCGGCAATCAGGCCCGCGTAGTGCGCCATATCGACCATCAGATACGCACCGACCGACTTCGCGATTTTCGCAAGCCGTTCGAAGTCGATGCGCAGCGCGAACGCGGATGCGCCGGCGACGATCATCTTCGGCTTGTGTTCGTGGGCGAGCTTTTCGGCTGCTTCATAGTCGATGTCTTCGGCTGTATCGAGCCCGTAGCTGACAACATTGAACCACTTGCCCGACATATTGACTGGCGAGCCGTGCGTCAAATGGCCGCCATGCGCGAGGCTCATGCCCATGATCGTGTCGCCCGGCTTGAGCATCGCGAAGAAGACGCCTTGATTCGCCTGCGAGCCCGAGTTCGGCTGCACGTTCGCGGCTTCGGCGCCGAACAGCTGCTTGACCCGGTCGATCGCAAGCTGCTCGACGATATCGACGTACTCGCAGCCGCCGTAGTAACGCTTGCCCGGGTAGCCTTCCGCGTACTTGTTGGTGAGCTGCGAGCCTTGCGCGGCCATCACGGCCGGGCTCGTATAGTTCTCCGACGCGATCAGCTCGATATGTTCTTCCTGGCGGTGGTTTTCCTGCTCGATCGCCTGCCAGATTTCCGGGTCGACGTTCGCAATGGTGCTTTGGGCTTTATCAAACATGTGCGTTCCGTTGAGAATGTTCGGTTGACTGTGAGTCCACACGCAGTTCCGCGCCCGATCTTGCGCGTAACAGCACGCACAACGCGTGCGCAAGGCGCGCAAGCTGGTGCGCGGCGCGGCCGGAAACTGGAAACCTGGATATGCGGACTACAGGGACACCGCACACGCGAGGCAAGCCAGCGACCGGCAGCACAAACGATGGCGCGCGGATCACAGCTGCCCAGGCGAACGGCAAAACGGAGCCCCGCGCTTCACGGTGGGTTGCTCCACCTTGAACCCGAAGGGTTCTATCGCCAGTCACGCAGGGGTGAGCGCGTTAGTTTATTGGAAGCGCATCGAATAGGCAACCGGCGTTGCGGCGCCCACGCGAAGGCAAAAAACCCTGACAAATTCACTACTTGGACGCATTGGACCGAGGCGCGCCGGGCGGCGTCGGCAGCCGGCCGCGTGTCGGAACCGATGACTGCGCGCGAGAGCGGATATGGATATGTGTCGCCGCCGCGGTTTGCCCACTCATCTGCCGCGCCTTCCGCGGGTGCGCCAGTTCATCGCTCCCCCCGATGGCCGCCCACTCTGCCGTCAAAATGGCCACCCGATCCGCCACCACAACTTCCGCCGGCTGGGCCGCCGGACCGGGAACCCGGGCGCCCCACGAGGCCCCGGCTTCCTCCGCTGTTCCGGCCGCTCAAGCGGCAAGTGCGCCGCGCACCAGAACTGGCCGTCGCGGCCGGTTGCTCGGGCGCGACAATGGAAGTAGGCTTGTCGCCTTTCTCAACTAACCGGGATTTGCAATGATCGTCTTCGTCACCGGGGCGTCGGCCGGATTCGGCACCGCCATCGCTCGCGCCTTCGTGAAAGGCGGACACCGCGTGGTCGCCACCGCGCGCCGTAAAGATCGTCTCGACGCGCTCGCCCGCGAACTCGGCGAAAACCTGCTGCCGCTCGAACTCGACGTGCGCGACCGCGAAGCCGTCGCCGCGCTGCCCGCCGCATTGCCGGCGGGCTTCGCCGAGGTCGATGTGCTTGTCAACAACGCGGGTCTCGCTCTCGGCCTCGAGCCGGCCCAGAAGGCCAACCTCGACGACTGGGAAACGATGATCGACACGAACTGCAAGGGACTTGTGCAGATGACGCGTGCGCTATTGCCAGGCATGGTCGAGCGCAATCGCGGCCACGTGGTCAATCTCGGCTCGGTCGCGAGCAATTGGCCCTACGCCGGCGGCAACGTGTACGGCGCGACCAAGGCCTTCGTCGCGCAATTCAGCCTGAACCTGCGCGCGGACCTCGCCGGCACGGCCGTACGCGTCACCGATATTCAACCCGGTTTGTGCGGCGGCACCGAGTTTTCGAACGTGCGCTTTCATGGCGACGATGCGAAAGCCGCAAACGTCTACAAGGACGTGCAGCCGCTCACCGCGGAAGACATCGCCGAGTCGATCTACTGGGTCGCAACGCGCCCCGCGCATGTGAACATCAATTCGATCGAACTGATGCCTGTTGCGCAGTCGTTCGCCGGCCTGTCGATCCATCGCGGCTGACCAGACGAGCGATGTGCCGAAAAAACGGGCAGTTCGCCGGGTTCCGGTAAAATGCGCGACATGAAAACGCCTAGCAGTCAGCCCGGCGCCGAAATCGGCTTTACGTGGCCGATTCGCGTGTACTACGAAGATACCGACGCCGCTGGCATCGTGTTCTACGCGAACTACCTGAAGTTTTTCGAACGCGCGCGCACCGAATGGCTGCGCGCTTGCGGAATCGAACAAGGTAGGCTTGTACGCGAAACCGGCACGCTCTTCATCATTAGCAGCACCGCGCTCGACTATCGCGCGCCCGCGCGTCTGGACGACCAGCTGACGATCGTCAGCCGGATCGAAAAGCTCGGCCGCGCAACGGTCGATTTCGCGCAGGAAGCGTGGCGCGACGGCACGCTGCTCGTGACCGGCACGATTCGCGTCGGCTGCGTGAATGCCGCCACGCTGCGGCCCATCGCGATCGCGCCGGCCGTGACCGCCGCGTTACGGCGCGGTCCGTCAGATTGCGGCCCGAGCAACGACTCAGGCAACACGGGTACAGACATGTCAACGGCTGACGCGTGAGCACCGTTGATACCTGGCCAGTGAACTCGTAACGGTCAGAACAAGACCAAGCATGGTTCGGCGAAAGGATTCCCCGAAGCTTCCGGTTCCCTCACCAAACGCTTCGATCCGCCTTGCAGCCGGACGCCCCTTTGCGGGACGTTACAGCGAACCTCTATGAACACTACACAAGATCTGTCGATCGTTTCCCTCGTTCTCAATGCGAGCCTGCTGGCGCAGGCAGTGATGGCGCTACTGTTGCTGCTATCGCTCATGTCCTGGACTTTCATCTTCCGCAAATGGTTTGCGATTCGCCGCGCACGCGGGCAAACCGAACGCTTCGAACGCGATTTCTGGTCGGGTGGCGACCTGCAGGCGCTGTATCAGAGCGCCGCGAACAACCGTCACCGGATCGGCGCGCTCGAGCGCATTTTCGAATCCGGCATGCGCGAGTTTCTGAAAGGCAAGGAGAAGCGCCTGAACGATCCGGGCGCGATTCTCGACGGCGCGCGCCGCGCGATGCGCGCGGCATTCCAGCGTGAAATGGACGTGCTCGAAGCGAACCTCGCGTTTCTCGCGTCGGTCGGCTCGGTGAGCCCTTACATCGGCCTGTTCGGCACGGTGTGGGGGATCATGAACGCGTTTCGCGGCCTCGCGAACGTACAGCAGGCGACCCTCGCGAATGTCGCGCCGGGCATCGCCGAAGCGTTGACCGCGACCGCGATCGGCCTGTTCGCGGCGATTCCTGCAGTGGTCGCGTACAACCGCTACGCTCACGATATCGACCGCCTCGCGATCCGCTTCGAGACCTTCATCGAAGAATTCTCGAACATCCTGCAGCGCCAGGCGCATTAAGGAGTCCACGATGGCCGGTTCCTCCCTTCGTTCCAGCATGCGCGGCGGCCGCTCGCGCCGCGCGATGTCCGACATCAACGTCGTGCCGTACATCGACGTGATGCTCGTGCTGCTCGTGATTTTCATGGTGACGGCGCCGCTCGTCGCACCGTCCATCGTCAATCTGCCGACGGTCGGCGGCGCAAGCCCGCAGCAGCAAACGCCGCCGGTCGTCGTCAACATCCGCCCGGACGGCAACTTGAGCGTGCGTTACAAGGACGACGCGGGCGCGACGCAGCAGGAAACCATGACGCGGGCGGACCTGAACAGCTTCGTCACCGACCGTGAGCAATCGCATCCCGACCAGCCGGTCGTGATCGCCGCCGACAAGACCGTGAAGTACGAAGTGGTGATGAACGTGATGTCCGATTTGAAGGCGCGTGGCGTCAAGCGCGTTGGATTGCTCGTCAAACCGCAATGATTCGCCAGAAATCCGCCTATCCGTTACAGCCGCCGCGCGAACGCGGCACGCTGCGCGCGTTCGCGCTCGCGGCATTGATGCATGTGTTGCTGGGATTTTTTCTGTATCACGGCATCCAATGGCAAAACAGCACGCCCGCAGGCGCGGAAGCCGAGCTGTGGACCGCGGTGCCCGACCTGTCGACGCCCCGCGCCCCGCCGCCGCCGGTGCCGGTCGCACCGGCGCCGCCCGTGCCCGATGAGCAGGCGGACATCGCGCTGCAGGAAAAGAAGCGCAAGCAGGAAGAAGCCGCGCGCGCCGCGCAACTGGCCGAGCAGCAGCGGCAACAACAGTTGCAGGCACAACAGGAAGCGGAAGCGAAGCGCCAGCAGCAACTCGCCGAGCAGCAGGCCGAGATGGCCGCGGCGCTGAAAAAGCAGCAGCTACAACAGCAACAGTTGCAGGCGCAAAAACTCAAGCAGCAACAACTGGCCGAGCAGCAAAAGCAGGATCAGTTGAAGAAGCAACAGGAACAGCAGAAGGAACAGCAGCAGGCACAGGCCGACGCGCAGAAAAAGGCGGAAGCCGACAAGGCCGCGAAGGCGAAAGCCGCGGCGCAGGCCGAAGCCGCGAAGAAGCTCGACCAGGAACGCCGCCAGCGGCTCGCGGCGCTGCAGGGGCTGGCCGGCGGCGAAAGTTCGAGCGGCAACGGCCTTGCGAAGAGCGGCACCGGCAGCGGCGCGGGCGGCACCGCGACATCGGCCGGCTACGCGGAGAAGGTGCAGCGGCGCGTGCGGCCGAACATCGTGTGGGCGGGTGACACGCAAGGGCTTGAAACCGTGGTTTCGGTGCGCTGCGCGCCGACCGGCACGTTGCTGTCGGCTACCATCACGCGCGGCAGCGGCAATTCGCAATGGGACGACGCTGCATTGCGCGCAGTTCAGCGTTCGGATCCGATGCCGCAAGACACAAATGGCAAGACACCGGCCAGCTTTACCATTACGCTGCGTCCGGCGGGTTGAGCAACGGTGAGCAATGCATGAACGAAGGTTGGCAAGGCGCGGCTTACCAGGCCAGCCTTAAGGCATGCTGAAAGCTGCGGGGCACGCCCGGCAAGGTCGCCCCGCAGTCGGGAACGATTTCTGCATGCTTGTGTCTGTTTGCAGTTATGAAGGTTTTTGTACTATGGGGAATCGATAAAGCATGAGTTTGATGACGAAGCTAGGCCTGCGAACACTGGTGGCGTCTTGCATGATTGCAGCAGGCGGCGCCGCACACGCACAGCTGAACGTCCTCGTGACGGGCGTCGGCTCCACACAGTTTCCGATCGCAACAGCGAATTTTGCGAACGAAGCGACTTCCCCGCAGCAGATCAGCACGATCGTACGCCAGGATCTGCAACGCAGCGGCAAGTTCACCAACGTCGACGCGGGTTCCACGCCGATCTCCGAGAACGATACAGTCGACCTCGGCAGCTGGAAGGCCAAGGGCGCTGACGCGTTCGTCGCCGGCAGCGTGACGAAGCGCCCGGACGGCCAGTATGAGGTGCGCTTCAAGCTGTACGACACCGTCAAGCAGGAAAACCTCGGCGGCCTCGTGCTCGTAAGCCCGGAAAGCGGTCTGCGGATGAGCGCGCACAAGGTTGCCGACTACATCTATGCAAAGCTGATGGGCACGCGCGGCGTGTTTGCCACACGCCTGTCGTATGTGATCAAGGTGGGTAACCGCTACCAGCTGCAGATTTCCGATTCCGACGGTCAGGACGCGCATATCGCATTGTCGAGCCCCGAGCCGATCATCTCGCCGGCATGGTCGCCGGACGGCACGAAGGTCGCATACGTGTCGTTCGAGAAGAAGAAGCCGATCGTCTATATCCACGATCTGCCGACCGGCCGCCGTGTCATCGTGTCCGACCAGAAGGGAAATAACAGTGCGCCGGCGTGGTCGCCGGACGGCCGCACGCTGGCGGTAGCCCTGTCGCGCACCGGCAACACGCAGATCTTCGCGGTCAACGCGGACGGCACCGGCCTGCGGCGCCTCACGCAAGGCAGCTCGATCGACACCGAACCGGATTTCTCGCCGGACGGCCAGTCCATCTATTTCACGAGCGACCGCGGCGGTCAGCCGCAAATCTATAAAATGCCGGCCACGGGCGAAAGCGCGGGCGCTGCGCAGCGCGTAACGTTCACCGGCAGCTACAACACGAGCCCCCGCATCAGCCCGGACGGCAAGCAACTGGCGTATATTTCGCGCACCGGCGGCGGTTTCAAGCTGTACATCCAGGATCTGCAGTCGGGTGTCGCAACGGCGCTCACCGACACGACACATGACGAATCGCCGAGCTTCGCGGCGAATGGTCAGTACATCCTTTACGCCACTCAGGTGAACGGCCGTGGCGTGTTGGCCGCAGTATCGACCGACGGTCGGACGCGGCAGGTCCTATCCGTTCAGGGTGGCAGCGTACGCGAGCCGTCCTGGGGCCCGTTTATGCAATAACCACACAAGGAGAGTAAAGCATGAAGTCAAAACTGCGTGTTACTTTGGCCGCGCTGGCGGTCGTCGGTGTCCTCGCTGCGTGCAAGTCGACGCCGCCGGCCCCCACCACCACGACGGGCAACGTCGGTTCGCAGCCGAACCCGAATGCGGTCGCGCCGGTCACGGTCGATGAGCTCAATAATCCGAACAGCCCGCTCGCGAAGCGCAGCGTCTACTTCGATTTCGACAGCTACTCGGTGAAGGACGAGTACCAGCCGCTGCTGCAGCAACACGCGCAGTACCTGAAGTCGCATCCGCAGCGTCACGTGCTGATCCAGGGCAACACCGACGAGCGCGGCACGAGCGAGTACAACCTGGCGCTCGGCCAGAAGCGTGCGGAAGCGGTGCGCCGTGCGATGTCGCTGATGGGCGTGCCCGATTCACAAATGGAAGCCGTGAGCCTGGGCAAGGAAAAGCCGCTCGCGACCGGTCATGACGAAGCTTCGTGGGCGCAAAACCGCCGCGCCGACCTCGTCTACCAACAGTAACGGGTAACGCGCCGAATGACACTCCGTTTCTCCCGGCTGCGGCTTGCCGCAGCAGCATGCGCAGCGGGTGCGGCCTTCGCCGCCGTGCCGGCGCATGCCGGCCTGTTCGACGACGACCAGGCCCGCCAGGCGATTCTCGACCTGCGCACGAAAACCGACAGCCTGACGAACCAGCTGTCGGCTGCGCAACGCACGATCCTCGATCAGTCGAACCGTCTCGACCAGCTAAACCAGCAGGTCGCGACGCTGCGCGGACAGAACGAGGATCTGACGAACCAGTTGTCGATCTTGCAGAAGCAGCAGAAGGACTACTACACCGACCTCGACGGCCGGCTGAAGAAGTTCGAGCCGCAGCAGCAGACGGTCGATGGCGTGCAGGGCGAAGTGCAGCCGGGTGAGACGGACGCGTTCAACGCGGCTTCGCAGCAGTTTCGCAACGGCGACTTCAAAGGCGCCGCTGCATCGTTTCGCAGCTTCATCTCGAAGTTTCCGCAAAGCCCGTATCAGCCGACCGCGCAGTATTGGCTCGGCAATGCGCTGTACGCAATGCGCGACTACAAAGGGTCGACCGCGGTATGGCAAGGCGTGGTGAAGAACTACCCGCAGCATCCGCGTGCGCCTGAAGCGCTGCTCGCCATCGCGAACAACCAGCTCGAACAGGGGCAGAAGGCCGCCGCAAAAAAGACGCTCGAACAGATCGTCGCGCAGTATGGTGGCTCCGATGTCGCGCAATCTGCGCAAAGCAAGCTTTCGCAGATCAAGTAACCTGCGTGACTTGAGCCGCCGCCGCGCTGAGCGGTGGCGGTTCTGGCAATGGCTAGCGCTTGTTCGCCCTGCGCGGTGGCGTGAATTTTGCCGCGTGCCGGGTTGACACTGCCATAGGGTCATCGCTATAATTTCGCTTCTCTTTTGGGGTCGTTAGCTCAGCTGGTAGAGCAGCGGACTTTTAATCCGTTGGTCACAGGTTCGAATCCCGTACGGCCTACCAAAGAATTCAAGGGCTTAGCTTACGCTAAGCCC
Source organism: Paraburkholderia rhizosphaerae (assembly GCF_004366595.1). Taxonomy (GTDB): domain Bacteria; phylum Pseudomonadota; class Gammaproteobacteria; order Burkholderiales; family Burkholderiaceae; genus Paraburkholderia; species Paraburkholderia rhizosphaerae. Next base: position 1,670 of record NZ_SORE01000025.1, on the reverse strand, counting down.
TTTTTCTTTTTTGCTCCGATAATTCCGTGCTCCGCAAAACTTGCGCGGACGCCTTCTCATACATTCGCGTCATCGACGATTCCACTCAATTCACCGCACCATCTGGATTGAACTGGATAGTAAATAAGCACGGTACCGGACGATAATATTCAGTTCCCGCAGATCCATAACATTTCGTCAGTTAGCCACGCTTGCAAGTTCCGTTTCGCTCTCATTTGCGGTGCGATTCATTGTTTGCGATTACCCTTCCCGACATTCGAACCGGATTTCGACGGCAGAAACGCAGCAAAAAGGATCAGCGGACAACAGGTTTCTAATCCTGCAGTTTGAACCACAGTCTCCGCACAGCTAAACGTTACTAATCCAACGCCTAACCCGCCCCATTCCATAAATCTGCGCTCATAAACCGCCGCCAGGTTTATTCGATACTTGCGTCGTATTCCTCCGCCAGTATTTTCTATAATTTTTCCAACCACCCTGATTATCTTTATCCAGGCATAGGGAAAAATCCCCATGAATGCCTGCACCTTTATGACGCGTGTCGATTGGGAATACGTGCTGCACGAACGCGACATGGTCGTTCGCAAGGACTGGTTCCGGAATGCCGATGGAACGTCGCGCAATAGCGCGTGCGTACTCGAATATCCGGATTGGGTCAGTGCATTTGCGCTTACGCGTACAGGCAAAGCGATCTTCGTGCGCCAGTTCCGGAACGGCGTGCATGAGCAGGCACTCGAGATTCCGGGTGGCTGGATCGACGCCGGCGACGCCAGCACCGAAGCGGCCATTCGCCGCGAACTGCTTGAGGAAACCGGTCATGTGTTCGATGAACTGGTACCGCTCGTTAGCGTGTCGCCCAATCCTGCGACGCACTCGAACAGGCTGCACTGTTTCCTCGCAATGGGCGGGGTGTTGGCGGCTCCCCTGCAACCGGACGCTGACGAGCAGATCGAGCTCGAGCTGCTGCCGTTGAGCGCCGTGAAAAGCCTGCTTTCGTCCGGAATGCTGCTCGACAACGGACACCTCACCTGCGTCTTTTACGCGATGATGCGACTCGGGTTGCTGGACTGGACGAGATCACCGAACGCGTAGCGCCGCTCAGCGGAGCGAATTCATGACCGACATCCACGTCATTCTGGTCGACGAACATGATCGCGAGATCGGTACGATGGAGAAACTTGCAGCCCATCAGCAGGGCCGGTTGCATCGAGCCGTGTCGGTCTACGTGTTCAATTCACGCGACGAGTTGCTACTGCAGCGACGTGCGCCCAGCAAATATCATTGCGCACGCTTGTGGGCCAATACCTGTTGCGGCCACCCTTTGCCGGGGGAGGGGACGATGGGTGCGGCGCGGCGCCGGCTTCGCGAAGAAATGGGCCTGACCTGCGAGCTAAACGCGATGTTCGAGTTCAGCTACCGCGCGGTATTGCCTGGAGGACTCATAGAACATGAGTATGGCCACGTCTACTTCGGGCGTTCCGATGCGACACCAGCGCCGGCTCCCGACGAAGCCGACGCGTACATGTATCGTTCGCTCGACGATATCCGGCGTCGCTTCGCGAACGCTCCGGAATCGAACCTGTCCGCATTTTTGTGGGTGAGGCGGTTAAAGGAATCGTTAGCCGCGCGCCTGCGTGAATCGATCGCCAAACAGAATAGCAAACTGATTC
>NZ_SORE01000024.1 GCF_004366595.1 Paraburkholderia rhizosphaerae | reverse complement strand
CGCGTGGTGGGCGCTGACGGGCCTGCTGGTCACGACGTTCGCATTCCTCGGCGTGAACATGTTCCTGTCCGGGCTGCATAGTTACGGAAAGCTGTGATTCTGGTCGCGGGCACGGAAGCGTGACCGCGCGACTGGCTGAGAGCGTTTTCCAAAGCGACGCCAGAGTTTTTCAGTCAGAGCCTATACGTCAGTATCGTTCGGTATGCGAATCGAAACATCACTTATGACGCCTCGCACGTTATGCTTGAAGAGAAGCGTCCCCACAGTCAGATCCAACTCCATAGGAGAAAAACATGTCCGCCTCTCGCCGTGCATTTGTCATTAGCCTCGCCGGTCTCGCATCCAACCTTTTTCTCGTGAATGTCGCGCGAGCAGACGGCACCCCGGTTTCTGAGTCGGACCCTGCCGCAATGGCACTGGGATACAAAGCGAATGCGTCACAGGTCGACAAAGCGAAATTCAAGAATTACATGCCCGGCGATAAATGCTCGAACTGCCAGTTCTATCAAGGTGCCGCGAGCGCGGCGAGCGCACCGTGCCCACTGCTTGGAGGCAAGCTCGTTCTTGGCGAGGGCTGGTGCCAGGGTTACGCGAAGAAGGCCTAAAACCGTTTTGACCTACGAACTAGCCCTCGTTCAGTTGTTCCTGTCGATGTGAGGTTTCGATGGTCCGCGTGCGCTCGCGCGGGCCGGTATTGGCATGCACGCGGCTGCTAGTCACGCCAGGCGTCCGCATTGTCGTGATAGCAGGTCCGTAGAAGACAGCGTCGCCGGCACCGGCGTCGCGTCTGCCGGGAATACCAGAATCATCAGGCAACACGGCAACACGCCGCACCATAGCTTTGTTTCTCGCATCACAGTCAACGTTTGCGATTCGGATCATGAGATCAGCCTTTCAAATCGTGAATGAGATTGTCGAGGCTATCGATCACGCCCCTCGTCCCGCGGTGCCTCGCGTTACAAGCGCTGCGACTTACGTGCGTCGAATGGTTGTCTTGTGGTTCGTGGGCTTCGTCGCACTCGGGCTGATCACCTTTGCATGCTACGAGTCTGGTTTTGACGGGACGACAACTCACTGTGTGTTTCTAGTGGCGGTGGTCATGCTGTCCTTCGCAGACAGCGTTATCTCGTCCCTCGTTTTTTGCGCGGTTGCGACGCTCTTGATTGATTATTTCTTTGCTCAGCCGGTACTTTCTTTTCATCTTCGAGATAGCGCTGACGTGCCGTCGCTGATCTCCTTTGTGGTCGCGTCACTCATCATTACGGCGTTGGTCAGGCGCATGCAGGTACTTTCGGACGTCCGGCGCGATCAGGCGAAGTTACTGGACCTTTCGCGCGACGCGGTGATCGTGCGGAACATGGATGGCGTGGTGCTGTACTGGAATCAGGGCGCGGCGGACCTCTTCGGCTGGACGAGCAACGAGGCCGTCGGCCAGATTTCGCAAACCCTTCTAGGCACGCGGTTTCCGACGCCCTTTGAAGAGGTCAATAGCGCGCTGCTGCGAACCGGCAAATGGGAAGGCGAACTCGTCCACACCAAGCGGGACGGTGCTGAGGTTGTGATGTCGAGTCGCTGGTACCTCCACTGCGACGATTCCGGCAGACCGCTTGCAACCCTGGAGAACGGCAACGACATCGGCGTTCGCAAACGCGCCGAAGACGCGTTGCGGTGCAGCCAGGCGGCCTTTCTGGCAGAAGCGCAGAGTCTTAGCCTCACGGGAAGTTTCGGATGGGATATCAGAAGCGGAGAAGTGTACTGGTCGAATCAGACCTTCCATATCTTTGAGTACGAGCTGGATGTCAGTCCTACATTCGATCTCATACTGCAACGCGTGCATCCCGATGATCGTGAGCGGCTTGAGCAAACAATCGAACAGATGATCCACAGTATCGCGAAGGTCGATTTTGAGTGTCGGCTGCTGATGTCCGATGGAAGAGTCAAATTTGTGCGCGCAGTTGTGCGTGCTTCGACTGTCGAAGGGGATGACCAGCACTACATCGGAGCCGTCATGGATATCACGGCCGCGAGGAAGGCGGAAACACAGTTGCAGGATGCGCAAAACGAACTGGCCCGCGTCACGCGCGCGACTACGCTAGGAGAGTTGAGCTCAACGATTGCTCATGAGGTCAACCAGCCGCTCAATGGAATTGTGATTGATAGCGAAGCCGGGCTCCGATGGCTAAAGCGGCCCGCGCCGAATATCTGCGAGGCGAGTGCGTGCTTGGAGCGTGTCGTTGAGAACGCACGACGCGCGGCGCAGATTATCAAGCGGATTCGCGCGCTAGCGACAAAAGGTGTCGCGCAAGTCGTTCCACTCGAACTCGACGATGTCGTGAACGACGTTGTGTCCCTGACGCAGCGTGAGGTCGCAAGTTATCGCGCGTCGATGCGGGTCAACCTTGAACCGGCGCTGCCGCCATTGCTTGGAGACCGTGTCCAGTTGCAGCAGGTGCTGATCAATCTCGTCATGAACGGCATCCAGGCGATGGACGCGATCAGCGACCGGCCGCGCGACCTGTTGATAGAGTCGTGGCTGGACGAGGCTGGGAACATCGCGTTTGCAGTGCGGGACTCGGGTACGGGAATCCGCGCGGAACTCGAAGGTCGATTGTTCGAGGCGTTTTTCAGCACCAAGCCGCGCGGCATGGGAATGGGGCTGTCAGTCTGCCGGTCGATCATCCACGCGCACGGCGGACAAATCTGCGCGTTCAACAACGAAGTGCATGGCGCGACTTTCCAGTGCTCGTTGCCACCGCTCGAATCGCACTACGACCTGAACCACGATAGAACGGGGCACGCAGCCCAGTGAGCTTCCCAATTTGGCGCCGGGGATGATTCGCCGCGCATAAGAAGCACGTGAACCCGTAACCGCGAAAGCGTCGCATCATTCTTGATAGCGCCTATTTGCGCTAGCCAATGCGGAAAGGGCCGGCGAAAGTCGATACGAACGTATAGGCTGAATCGGCTACCTATGTCGTACTATCGTATTGATGTCGCACGTTTCGCTCTGCGATCAATCCGTCGCGAAGGCCTCTGGAACGCGATAAAGAAGCCGAGCCTTGCATCGCCATTCAGGCAGGTCCCGCTTTCTGTTCTCAAGAGCACAAGATGATCGCAGTCATAGACGACGACGCATCGGTTCGCGAGGCCGTTAAAAGTCTCATTACGTCGCAAGGCCTTCCGGTCAGGAGCTATAGCTCGGCGGAGCAGTTCCTCGCGTCCAGCGATTTTCATTTAGTCACCTGTGTGGTGACCGATATCAAATTGGAGGGAATGAGTGGTATGCAATTGCAGCATTATTTGCGTGCCGCCCGCTGCCCGGCGCCCGTCATCCTGATGACCGCCTATTTCGACGAAAGCACACGAGGCGAGGCCACAGCGCATGGTGCCGCAGCGTACCTGGTGAAGCCTTTCAGTGGCGCGGAACTGCTCGGAGAGATCGAAAAGGCGCTGTCATCGCGCGAATCGCCGTGATTGTTCGTCAAACGGATTAACGATTCGCGATGGTCATTCAGTTGCGCATGGCACTGAGAACTGGAACGACGTGCCCTGTTCGGGACTCGAGTGAACGGTCAGCTTTCCGCCATGTGCCTCGACAATCGATCGGGATATCGACAGTCCCATGCCCATGCCGTGTTTCTTCGTCGAATACATCGCTTCGAATAAGCGCCCCGTCAGGTCGGCGCTGAATCCGAGCCCGTTGTCGTGCACCGTGATTTGCACCGCTTCGTCTCCGATCATCGCAGTCGATACCTGCAACCGCCGCGGCCCTTCGGTGCCGGCCATCGCTTCGATCGCGTTGCGCATCAGATTGAGCAGTACCTGCTGAAGTTGCACGCGGTCGCCGAGCGCGGGAAGGTTCGCCGCCAGTGTAAGCCTCAGGCTGATCATGTTGCGCTCGATGTCGCTGCGCAGCATCAGCGCGACTTTGCGTACCGCATCGTCAATATCCACTGCTATCCTGACGAAGCCGGTCTTCCACGCAAGCGCGCGCAGCCCGGCGACGACTTTGGCGATGCGTTCCGCGTCGCGCGTGGTTCGTGTCGCGGCCTGGCGGGCCCGCTCGATGTCGGGGCTGGACCGCGCGAGCCAACGCAGACAGGTATCGGCGTTCGTCACAACCGCTGTCAGCGGTTGATTGATCTCATGGATGATCGATACTGCCGTGAATCGGTCTTGCTGCGAATTTTCGTGGACCAGTCTACCAGCGCCGAAAGTCCGGTCACGTATCGAACGGCGGCTTCGTTTATTGATGACATATCAATTGAGGATTGCGATATTCAATGGAGATTGTTGACCTTGCGAGGCTTGAGCTACACCGCCGCGATGACACCGATGGTGGCAATGCCATGGCATCAACCGCAGTACGTTGCGCGCTTTGTGTCACCACGTGTTTGCCGCGCAACGGTCAGGCCCACTGGGAAATGGACTGCGTGCGAGCAACGAAGTGGTTTAGGCCTCTGGGATGCACGTGATTGAACAGTTGTTCGATGGATCTCTGGTACTACCGGACGGGGCGTTGTCCGCGAACCGGAGGACGGGTATCTGGTGGAAATGGCACACGTCAGCGCGTTAACAATCCGAGTATCGATCAGCTTCACAGAGGGTTGTGCGTCGCTTCGCTCTATCAGCATTCAATCCCGTACAGAGACGGAACGCAACGTGGAACAAGTATCCGAGGGCTATACAAAAGTGTGGATATCGCGCTAACCCGCTAAGCGGCGAAACGCGAACACTTAGCACCATTACGGATTAGTGCAATTTTGCACAATCAAGCATGACGAAGCCGATCTCTACAGTTTCGACCGCCTCGTCATGCCGCCAGAAGCGCATTCCTCCACGATGGGTGGAGGCTGCCCCATTTAAAATTGGATGAATGGCGACTTGGTCAGGACTCTTAGCTTCGCGATGACCTATAAACTCGCAAACCACCCGTACCACCCGGGCCGTTCATGAGTACAAGCAACGCGTGGGCACCGGGAGGAGGGTGCTCTGCATACCATCACATAGGAGCCAGGCGTGACAGCATCGGCGATTGGATCGGGCTCTAAGGACTCTTCGACGGTCTTCGTTGTCGACGATGACGATTCGGTACGGGAAGCTCTTCAGGAATTGTTGTCGTCCGTGGGCCTTCGTTCAAGGACATTTGCGTCCGCGCACGCATTCCTCGAATTCGACGATACCGGTACCGGCGCACCGTCAAGCTGCCTGATCGTCGATGTCCGTATGCCGGGGATCGGCGGTCTTGATCTGCAAAGCCTTCTCGCGCAAAGAAACCGTGTTCCGCCGATCATTTTCATGTCGGCGTTCGGCGACGTGGCGATGACCGTCCAGGCAATGAAAGCGGGTGCGAGGGATTTCCTGACCAAGCCATTTCGCGATCAGGACATGCTGGATGCGGTCTGGTCGGCGCTGACATACGACAAGTGGCGACGCGCGATCGACAAGTCTCGCGAAAGCCTGAAGGAGCGGTATTTTTCTCTTTCTGATCGGGAGCGAGCGCTTCTACAAATGTTAGGCGACGGGCTGGCGAACAAGCAAATTGCATCGAAGCTTTGTTTGAGCGAGATAACCGTCAAGGTGGGGCGCCGTGCGGTCATGCGAAAGATGAGGGCTCGAAACTTTGCAGAATTGATCAAGATGGAAAGTCTGGTAAGGGGGCTGGAGAGCGAGAAGATGTACCCGTCACATGAGTGCGGCGCGAGCGACGTTGTCTGCCGGTCGGAGTTCGGGATCGCGCACCTCTTGGGTGAATAACTGCTCAGACGCGCGGCTGTAGGAGACGCTTCCCCCAGGCGACACGTATCGGCGCTCGCGAACCTGGCGCTCGCGAGCAATACCTGATCACTGTGCGTTGTCAGATTGGACGGGCACGGTGAACCGAAAGGCGGCGCCATGGGGAGCAGTCGCGCTGACCCATATCCGCCCGCCGTGCGCTTCCACGATCGACCGGCAGATGGCCAACCCCATGCCCATCCCGGCGGCCTTCGTTGTGTAAAACGCCTCGAAAAGTCGCTCGACGTGTTGAGGATCCACCCCCGGCCCTGAGTCGAGCACGGCGACAAGCACGCTGCCGGAGCCGTCCTTGCAGGTGCTGACGGTGACTTCCCGCGGGCCCCGATCGACCGTGCTGGTCGCTTCGATTGCGTTGACAACCAGATTCAGCATCACCTGCTGGAGCTGGACACGATCGCCTTCAACGAGCGGCAACTGATCGGCAAGCTGCATTCGCACAGAAACATTGTGCTTCTCGGCCTCGCCACGCGTCAGCGCGATGACCTCGCCAATCGCGTCATTGACCTGTAGCTTCTCCTTACACGGTGGAGCGTTCTTGACGAGGCCACGAATTCGGGTAGCGATCTCGCCGGCCCGCATCGCGCTTTCGATAATCCGGTTAAACGCCTTGCGCGCTTCCTGCAGATTCGGCGGTCGGGCGCTCAGCCAGCATAGGCCTGCCTGCGCGTTGGTGGCGTCCGCGGTGATCGGTTGTTTGATTTCATGGCAAATGGATGCGGCGAGGTGTCCCATCGTCGTGACGCGGTTGGCGTGCGCCAGCATCATCTGCACCTCGCGGTACCGCCGTTCACTCTCGTGTGCTTCGGCTTCAGCCTGCTTGCGTTCGGTCAGATCGAGCACGAACGCGACGCCCTGGTTCCCTTTTCCCTCCAGGCTTGCCGCGCCGATCAGCACGGGTACGCGGCTGCGGTCCTTTTTAAAGTATTCCTTTTCGAACGGGGGTAATGTCCCCGTTGCCAGGTATTGCGGCATCCACTCCCGTTTGTCGCGCTCGAGCGATTCGGGCGGCGTCAACTCCGTCCAGCGCAAGCGCCCTGATGTGAGATCCTCGCGCTCATAGCCGACGATATGGAGAAACGCGTCGTTGGCCTCGAAAATCCGGCCGTCGAGATCAAAGATAAAAATGCCGACGATATTCGCGTCGACGAGGCGCCGGATCTTTGCTTCCCGTTCCGCCAGATCGCCGTAAAGACGGGAATTCTCCAGCGCCATGGCGGCTTGCGAGGCCAGCAGCTTCAACACTGCGATGCGGGCCGCAACGAATACCGATGGCGTCAGATTGTTTTCGAGGTAGAGCACACCGATCAGTTCGCCCTGGTTGATTAGCGGCAGGCTAAGCACGGAGCGGACGCGATGTTGCCGGATGTAGGGGTCCGCTTGAAACGGGTCGTCATTCAACGCGTCATCGAGAATGACGCTTTCTCGTGTGCGCATCACATAATGCAGCACGGCTGCCGGCAGCATCGCTGCGGTCACGGGCGCGTCGCGCACCTGCACGGTGACCGTGTCACCGTCGATCGATGCCTGCGCCTTGATGCGCGGTTCGCCACGACGGGCAAGTATAAGCAGACCGCGCGCGGCGCCCGCCTGTTCGATTGCGGTGCGCATTAGGGTGTTGAGCAGCTTGTCCAGCATCATTTCGCCCGACACCGCGCGCGAGACCCTGATCACCGTCGCCAGGTCCAGTTGTTCCACCGATGTGCCGATCGTACTGGCAGGCCCCACAGCCTCCTTTTCCTGGAGATGCGGATACAAGCTGTCAAGTTGCCGGACTTTGCCGGTGGCTCCCCAACACACATAGCAGTAGCGGGCGGCACGCAAATAGGTATCCGCGATCTTGTCGAAACGCCGTGCGTCATAAAAACGCGCGGCAAGCTCGTACGCCACCGCCTCATTGTGGACAAAACCGTTTGTGTGCGCGAGGCGGATGGCCTCTTCGTAATGATGCATGGCGTCAAGGTCGCGGCCTTCTATGCGTGCGATCTCTGCGGATACCACTGCGTGTTTGTCGCCAAATGTTGTCGGGCAGTTTTCGGTCCAGTCCCGCAGTTGCTCGACATGTGTGGCAAGGAGCGCGCGCCATATGGTCTGCTGGTCCGGTGCCGCGCTTTCGTACACTGCCGCGACCGCAAGCGAGCTGTATAAGTAGTAGTCGAGCAACTGGATGTGCGCGTCGGAGGACCAGAGCAGTGCCTTCGCCTTCTCAGCGGCGGCGATCGCAACCTCATAGTCGCCCGAGAAAAAGCGCGCCTGAAGTTTGAGAATCCAATACCAGCAGATCAACGCGCTCATGCGGTCACCGTTCAGTGCCGCTTCGAACGCGGCTTCATCGAACGCCTGATCGCTGAAGGTGGAGAAGGTCGTCGTTTCTCCGCGCATAGTGCGAATGAATCGCTGCTGGCTCACGAGAATGTCCTCGACATCGCGGAATTTTCCCTTGCGCACGAAATCGAGCCCGCGCTCTGTTTCTTCCCGTACCTCATCGAGCGGATCCCCACGCGTGAGCCGGTCAGTCACTGTGTGGTTGCAGCTGTAACAGGCCCGCGCGAGGTCGCTTGTCTCCGTCGCGACGCGAAACGCCTCACGGATGTAATCGAGGGCAGTCGCGATCGGCTCGTTCCAGAGCACGATCATCTCCATCGTCAGGCACATCCTCGCCTTGTATTCGGCAAATCCATGCTTCTCGACGAGATCACAGGCAAGTTTTCCGAATCGATAGCCTTCCGGATAGCGCCGGAAGTGTGGACCCAGCATGGTTCCGAACCCGGCATAGCTATGCGTCGCTGCACCGCTCGTGCCATGCTGCAACGTGAGCCTTACCATGCGGCAGGTGTGCAGGCGGTGCAGTTCATTGTTGGTGAAAATCGCCGGTGCAGTCAGGGACGACAGCACGTTCATCGCAGCCAGCATCTCGGGGTCGGTCATCAGAGGCAAGTCGACCAGGCTCTCGATTGACCGCCCGTTGAGGTTCTTCCAGACTTCCGCGTATTCCGCTTGCACCTCTTCGGCAGAAGGATGTAACGGCATGTCGATGCCGAACAGACGCAGGCATTCGAGCGCGCAGTTCACAGCGTTTGTGTATTCCGACTTCATCACATAGAGATCTATCCTGAGTCGGCAAATCGACGCGTTGTCGATCCTGGAAACGCTTCTGGCAAGAAGCTGCGTAATTAGCCGTTCTGCTTCTTCGAGTTTGCCATCGAGAAATTCACACTCTGCGCGCTCGAACCAGATGGCGAACGCCAGCTCATAACGGCTGTCCCATCGCCGCTCGCCGAGTAAAAACATCGCAAAGGAAAGATATTTGCATGCGGAAGCATAGGCAGTCGAAGCTTTGGCGCGCTTGCCTGCTATCAGGTTCAGCTCCGCCAGTTCTTCGCGTTCCTCAACCGACGTGATTAGCTCAAAGCCGAGATTGAGCTGATTGACGATCTCGAAGATCGCTTCTTCCCGCTTTTCAGAAGGAATCTTCGTCGAGAGCAACCGGCCGATCCGCAGATGCGTTTCAGAGCGCGATTCATCCGGGATCAGCGAGTACGCGCCTTCCTGGACGCGATCGTGAAGAAACCGGTAAAACTCGTCCGAGCGGAACACGAGCCCGGCTCGAACGGCTTCCCAGAGCCGGTCGTGCATCTCTTCTTCGCCGTTCTGGAAAATCATGCTGAGCATGCCGAACGCCGCACTGTTCCCGAGGCACGCGAATCGCTGTAGCGCCGTTTGCGTATCAACGGGAAGGCGACTTAACTTGGCGACCATCAGGTCCACCACGTTGTCGGTGTAACCCTTCGCGTGGATCTGCTTCAGGTCCCACGACCAGCGTGCGTCGACATGGTCGAACGTGAGCAGGCGCTCGTCGGCGAGCGAGGAAAGGAACTGAATCGCAAAAAACGGATTGCCGCCGGTCTTCTCGTGCAACAGTTTCGCTAGCGAAATAGAAAGGCTCGGATCGCAGCGAAGAGAATCGCGGATCAACTGCTCGAGGTCTTCATGCGCCAACGGGGCAAGGACAATCTCGTGCACTTTCGCTCCGGCCTGGCGGATCGCTTCCAGCTTGCGCATCAGTGGATGTGCGGGATTGACCTCGTTGTCCCGGTAGGCGCCGATCAGCATCAGATGCTGCATATCCGTTCGACCCAGCAGATGCTCGAGCAGGTCAAGCGTCGCCGTGTCGAGCCACTGCAAATCGTCGAGGAATAGGGCGAGAGGATGTTCCGCCCGCGCGAATACCGCGATAAACCGCCGAAAGACCAGCTGAAATCGAAGTTGCGCGTCACGTGGCGGCAGTTCGACGACGGGCGGCTGTTCTCCGATGATCAGCTTCAACTCCGGGATAAGGTCAACAACGAGCTTTCCGCTCGAACCCACCGCATCGCGAAGCGCGTTGCGCCATCGGGCCAGTTCCGTGTCGCTCTTGCTCAGAAGAGGGTGTATCAAGCTCCGGAAGGCTTGCGCCAAAGTGGAGTAGGGGATGTCGCGCTTGTACTGGTCGAATTTGCCCGATGCAAAAAGACCGCGCGGAGGCACGAGCGATTTGTGGAGTTCGTTGACCACAGAGGATTTGCCGATCCCGGAATATCCCGAGACGAGCACCAGTTCCGGCCTGCTGCCGGCGACGACCCGATCGAAGGAGGCGAGCAAGGTATCGACCTCTTTCTCGCGCCCGTACAACTTTTCGGGGATCACGAGCCGATCCGGCGTATCGCGTTCACCAAGCGGAAACTCATCAATGCTGTGCGTGGTTTGCCATTCAGTGAGACAGCGCCGCAGATCGCGCTGGACGCCGGCCGCCGTCTGATAGCGTTCCTCGGCCGTCTTCTCGAGGAGCTTCATGACGATGTTGGAAACCTGAACCGGGACAGTTGCAAAGCGCCCGCTCGGTGCCGATGGTTTTCGCGCGATATGGCAGTGGACCCACTCCATGGGTTCGGTAGCCGTGAAAGGCAGCTCGCCGGTGAGCAACTGATAAAGCGTGACGCCCAGCGAGTAGAGATCGCTACGGGAATCAATCGAGCGGTTCATCCGGCCGGTCTGCTCGGGCGCCATGTAGGCGAGGCTGCCTGCGATCGTTTCCGGTGGTTCGGGCGTCTGTCGTTCGCGGGCCAATCGTGATGCGATACCGAAGCCGGTTAATCTGACCTCTCCGTTCGCGCAGTTCACGAAGATGTTCGCGGGTTTGATGTCCTTATGGATAAGGCCGCGCTGGTGCATGCCGGTCAGCGCCGTAGCCATTCCGATGGCAAGGGGCAGAAAAGCTTCTAACGGCATTGGCGCGCCGAACAGCCGGTCGAGCGGTTCGCCGCCAGGATCCTCGAGCACCAGCATGGTCTGACCGTATGCACGACGGAGCTCGAGTGGCCGCACTGCCCACGCACCATCAAGCTCGTCCTTCAACCGGCACTCGTGAGCCAGACGATCAAGGGTGGCAGGCAACGGCTGCTCGTTGGCAGGCGAAACCAGTAGCACAGAACTCCGCTGGCCGGCGGCATCCAGACCCCAACCGCGCCGCAGGACGCGCTCACTGTCCCTCTGTAGCGTTCGCCAGCTACGATCTGCATCCGCGTCGAGTTGGATCGACGTATTCATCTGTCGATTTCCTTCATCGGGTCGCTGCCAATGTCGGGTGGAGAAGGCTGGACGACGGCTGATCCGCCTGGCGGCAATGATCAGTGTGCCACATAGAATGCAACACGGCGTTCGGTTTGCGACCGCGGGCAGCGGCAACCGTGCCCCTTATATTGCCGGGCGCGCGTTCAGCCGCTCGAGGGCCAGCTGGACGGTCCGCTGTCAAGCGAGCCTGCGTGCAGTCTGCTGTCAGGTCGACGGCCTCGACGAAGAGAGATTTTCGCGGGAAAACTGCCGCCTTCGCACTCCCGCCGGTAGAGTCCTTTGCGCGTGGAGGTCAGGTTCTGCACAAGACCGATACAGACGTTACCTTCAGCGCGGTAGCTCGCCTTGACCGACCTGATCCACCGAGAGTTCGGAGTGCGGTTCCTTGAAACTGAGCCGGTCTTCCATTTTTATCAGTTCAGCTACTGAGTGTGCCTTCATCTTGCGCATCAGCTGCGCGCGATTGACTTTGACGGTGATCTCGCTGACGCCGAGTTCCCACGCGATCTGCTTGTTCAGCAGGCCGCGTCCGATCAGCCTCAGGATGGCCCTTTCGCGCGCGGTCAACGACGCATAACGGTCGCTCAGCTCTCTGCGGAAGCGGTCGAGCCCGCGGGAGCGCTGGTCGTGGGCGAGTGCCGACAATACCGTATCGAGCAGGGTTTGCCCTCTGAAGGGCTTGGGCAGGAAATCGTATGCGCCCGCCTTCATCGCATGCACGCTCATTATCACGTCGCCGTAGGCGGAGACAAAGATGATCGGAATTTGCACTTTGGCTTGAGCGAGGCGTGTTTGCGCCTCGAGCCCGCCCATCGCGGGCATTCGCACATCGAGTATCAGGCAGTTCGGGAAATCGGCAGAGTCAGGCGTGAGTTCTTCAAGCCGAACGAGCAGGTCGTTTGCTCTCGAAAAAAGTTGTGTTTCGACGCCGATGGATTTCAACAACGACGCGATCGCTTCTCTTGTCTGCGGATCGTCGTCGGCGACGAAGACCATCGGTCGCCGGGTTTTAGGTTCGTTCCAATTCGACGTTTGCATAACCACGGTATCTCCTTTGCGTTTTCTTGCCGCAAGAAAGCCCCTGCGCTCGTCCGAAAAAGACCGAAAGCAGAGCTGAGATCGCGCGAACCGGGGAAGGCGTCAAGCCGAAATCAGGGAGGAATTCGCGTGACAATTACTATATCCATCAATGAACAACCAGACATACAGGGCAGCTTTGGCAATATTTAAATATACATTTAAAGCCGCTAAATCAAGGTGAATTATTGCACGCTGGTCAGCATGATTACGAACCGGTTTCATGCAATGCATGCTACAGCCATATGAAATCCGCTTATTACAATTTCGCACGGTTTTTGTAACGAGTTTCGTGGTCCGGGCGGGTGTTAATTTGACAAATCTGGGGGAACTCGGAGTGCGTGCGGTGAGTGGGCCCATAGACAGGCGTGACGCGAATGCGTACGACATAGGTCGGACGGCTGCACCGCCGGTGCCGTAATGGCGCCGTGGTCGCCAGCTTCGTCGGTGATGACAAGGTCGCTTCGCTGTACGTTCGAGATGAAGCTGCGACCGCCGGTCGGTCCCAGATCACTGGTACACACGAAAATGGAAGATCTCGGTTCTTCTTCTTGCGCGATCGACGGCACAAAATATGGAATCAGGATGAAGTAAGCTGAACACGATCGCTCGTCCTGCTCTCGTCGAATGTGGACGACCGCTGCCTCGCGCGCCTGGCCAATTGGCTCGGCGGGGCGCTGGCCCCGCTCGATCGTAACGCCGAATTTTGAATGAGCGTTTTCCATCTACCTGGCAAGTCGCTTGTCGCCATAGAAGTCGAGTACCCGCCGGGCGCCGCCTCACTACCTCACTCGTAAATGAATACCCCCACAAACGAGAGACCGCAAGCATGTCGCAACGAGGCGCGGCCGTTTGTAGAGTCTTCCGGTAACGGCGTGATAGGCGCGGAACCGGGCCGGCCCCGGCTTAAACACGAAGAGCCGCGCCGGCGCATGGTGCTCGCCGCCTGTGTGCTCGCGTCGTCGATGGGGTTTATCGACGCGACCGCGCTGCCCGTCGCATTGCCGAAATTGCGCGCCGATTTCGGTGCCGATCTCGCGTCCGTCCAATGGATTCTGAACGGCTATATGCTCGCACTCGCGTCGCTGACGTTGATCGGCGGCGCGCTCGCGGATGTTTATGGCAAAGCCCGCGTGCTGATACTCGGTTGCATGCTGTTCGGTCTGGCGTCGGTTGCTTGCGCGCTGGCGCCTTCGCCCGCCTGGCTGATTGCTGCACGCGTCGCGCAGGGGGCGGCCGCGGCAATCGTGACCCCCGCGAGCCTTGCGCTGATCGGGGCGACCTATCCGCGCACGCAGCGCAACCGCGCAATCGGCATCTGGGCCGCGGCATCCGCGCTGACCACCGCTGGCGGCCCGGTCCTGGGCGGCTGGCTGACCGAGGCCTTCGGTTGGCCGTCCGTGTTCTGGATCAATCCGCCGCTCGCGCTCGTCGTCGTGGGAATCCTGCTGGTCTTTGCGCACAACGATGACGGCGTCGAACGCAGATTCGACGTGCCTGGCGCGGTCATCCTCGCTTTGGCGATCGGGGCGCTCGCCTGGGCGCTCAGTCAGATCGGTCCCGGTGAAGCGCGGACAGCGGGGCACGCGTCATCCCAGTCGGGCGCCGTGCTCATCATCGTGGCCGGGCTCGGTGTTGCCGGACTCGGCCTCTATGCGATGTGGGAACGCATAAGCAAACACCCGATGACGCCGCCGCGGCTGCTGCAGCATCGCGCTTTCGTCGGGCTGAATATCGCGACCTTGATGATCTATGCCGGAATTTCGATCATGTTTTTCCTGGTTCCGTTTGACCTCGTTGACCGCCGTGCGCTGTCGTCGACCGACGCCGGGCTGGTATTCATGCCTTTTACGCTCGGCGTTGGACTGCTGTCGAGGGTTTTCGGCGGGCTGGCGGACAAGATCGGCGCGCGCGTTATGCTCATCGCGGGACCGGCAGGCGCCGCACTCGCTTATGTCTGGATGGCGCTCGGTCAGAACGCATCTTTGATGCTCGGCGTGCTGGTACCGATGGCGTTGCTTGGTCTGTCCTTCGCAGTGCTCGTCGCGCCGCTCACCGCGGCCGTTCTATCGAGCGTTAACGACACGGACGAAGGGCTCGCCTCGGGCGTCAATAACGCGGCGAGCCGGATTGCGCAGCTCGTCGGCGTGGCGCTGGCCGCAGGTGTCGGGTCGTTCGAGTCCGGCTACGAAGTCGGTCTGGTTGTAGCGGCCGCGACGTCGATCGGCGGCGCGATAACGGCCGCGATAATGCCGACGCTGGCCGCGCCGATCGCAAGCGGCTCGAAAGGAGCTTAGTCCGGGTTCGGCTGCCGCACTGATGCGGCACCTCGCAAAATCGAAGAATGCCGGACCTTGGCCGCGCGCCGCGTTGTGGCCGGGTTGCGCGCCCGACTGTCATCACGACTCGGTGATCGCACTGTAGACCAGCGTACGTAGCTGACGGCGCACCGGGTGAGCGCCAGATGGCAGGAGCTGGGTGAGGAACAGCACGATCAGGTCCTCTCGCGGATCGACCCAGAAAAACGTACTGGCCGCTCCGCCCCAGAAGAAATCGCCCGCGCTGCCCGCAACAAGCGTCGCCGAAGGGCAAATGGTCGTGGCGAAGCCCAGTCCAAAGCCGACGCCGTCATAATTGGCCTCACTGAACATCGAGCGCGACAGACGAGGCAGATCGACGCCGCCCGGCAGATGATTGGCGGTCATCAGCTCGAGCGTCTTCGGCCCGAGCAGGCGCGCGCCATCCAGTTCGCCGCCCTGCAGCAGCATCCGCGCAAACCGCATGTAGTCCGCGGCGGTCGATACGAGGCCGCCGCCACCCGAGATGAAGGTGGGCGGCGTGAGGTATGGACTGGTATATGGATCGTCCTGCAGTGTCGGCTTTTGTCCGGTCGCCAGCTTTGAGCCAAGCGCGCCGACCGCGTAGCATGCGCAGAAGCGGGACCGCTTCTCCTCAGGCACATGGAACGCTGTATCGACCATGCCCAGCGGATCGAAGATCCGTTCTTTCAGAAAGACCTCGAACGGCATTGCGCTGACCTTGCCGACGATATAGCCGAGCACGTCCGTGGAAACGGAATAATTCCACGCTTCGCCCGGCGAGAATTCGAGCGGCAACGTCGCAAGCTTCTCGATCATTTCTTCCAGCGTACCGTCGGTCGCAAGCGCGCCGACCTTCAGCTCGCGATAGGCTGCGTCCACGTTCGTGTTCTGCTGAAAGCCATACGTCAAGCCTGATGTGTGCCGCAGCAGGTCCACCACGAGCATCGGGCGCGCCGGTGCTCGCGTGCGGAAACCTTCCATCATGCCGCCCATGTGGACGCCCAGCTTGCCCCATGCCGGAATGTATTTGCTGACCGGATCGTCCAGCGCGATCCTGCACTCCTCGACCAGCATCATCACCGCCACTGAGGTGATCGGCTTGGTCATCGAGTAGATACGGAAGATCGAATCTTCGGCCATCGGCAGTCGCCGTTCGCGGTCGGCAAGACCGAGGATCGAGTTCAGCGCGAGTTCGCCACGCCGCCAAACCTGAGTCACGGCGCCTGCCAGCTTGCCCGTGGCGATGTAGTCGTCGTCGATAAAACGTTCTACCCGCTCCAGCCGTTCACAGGACATCCCCTGCCTTTGCCTGCTTTCGATACCCATGTTTTCTCCTTTGCTGATCGATGATTCCGCAACGTCTCATGCAGCACTTTCGCGACTCCTTGAATGTGTGCCGAGAATACTCCCGCACCGCATGCATCGCAGGCGGCGGCGCACTAGCAATAGCGGTCGATGATCTCGAACAAACGGCGGCACGATGCGGCAAGCTGCGGTTCAGGCGCCGTGGCGACCCCGAGCAGAAGACCAGGCAACGCCCAGGACGGCGTCGCGAACCACGTGGACAAAGGCGATGGCGCCATGCCAAGTGCCATCGCATCCCGCGCAATCTGCACGTCGGGCGCGCCGTCCGGGAGCCTGAGCAGTATCGCCAGACCTGCCCTCATCCACTGTGCATTACGCAGGCGCAGCTGCTCGCAAAGCGCATCGCGCTGCGCGGAATATAGACGCTTGAGCCGGCGGACACGCCGGATGAAGTGGCCATCATGCATGAATTGCGCGGTGGCAAGCTGAATGAGCGGTGAAGGCGCGGGCGCAAGCGTGGCGGCTACGTCGGAGAACGCCGCAGTCAGTTCGATTGGCGCCACGACAAATCCCAATCGCAGCCCGGGGCTGACCGTCTTGCTGAAGGATCCGATGTGGATAACCCGCTCGCCACCATCGAAAGACGCCAGCGCGGGTGCCGCGCGGCCTTCCAGTTGCAGCTCGCCGAGGTAGTCGTCCTCGATGATCCACGCGTTGCTCGTGACCGCCCATTCGAGCAGCTGAAGCCGCCGCCTCAAGGAGAGGGTCGTGCCCAGCGGCGCCTGTTGGCCAGGCGTCAGCACGGCTAACGCCGCATCGGCGGCATTCTCGATTCCGTAGCTCACGTTGAGGCCTTCCGCATCCACCGGTACCGGGACGACATTCAAACGCGCGAGCTCCAACCCCTTGCGGGTAACGATAAACCCGGGCTCTTCCATCCAGACTTTCTTCCCGTCCAGACCTAACACTCGCAGTGCAAGGCCTAAGCCCGAACTGAATCCCGACGTGATAAACACCTGCTCCGGAAAGCAATGGAGGTTTCGGGAGAGGGTGAGATAGCTCGCGATCTCCCGGCGCAGGTCGAGCTCCCCTCGAGGATCGGGATAGACCAGTGACGAGAAAGACCCCGTCTTCAATAGATTCGAAGAGCGCGCGCGTGCAAAAAGCTTTTCCGGTAGCTCTTTCAATGCCGGAATGCCGAGCTGAAAAATTGCCGGCCCGGCATTCATTTCCTGATAGGTTTTCATAAAAGCGCCAAGCGGCGGCGCCTCCGGTTGAGCCGTCGTTGCCCGGGGCCGTAAAGCCACGCGCGTACCCCTTGCTCCAAACGTTTCGGTCATCTGGGTGTCCGATAACCGTTCATAGGCCGCTTGAACCGTGCCGCGCGCCACGCCAAGTTGCGCGGCCAGGTCCTGCCATGACGGTAGTCGGGTCCCGGGTGCGAGCAGGCCTGATTCGATTGCTCTCGCGATACTGATGCGAATTTGTTCTGACAGAGGCAGCTTCGCTGCCCGGTCGAGGTGAATCTGCAGGTGCGGGTCCATATTCTTGACATACACAAAAATGGAAGTTCCTGGTTCTTATATTTGTACTGTCGAAGGCTCATCATTCGTTGATGAAGACAGTGCAACCAGGCATCGCCGGTGTGTCGGCTCGGCTGCGTATGCCCTTGGGCATTGGCCAAATCGAAAAGACAAATTTTTGAACGACTGTTTCCGATTCTGACGAACAGGTCGCGTTTCGCAGTAGAAAATCGAGTATCCGTCAACGGTTGCGTCGTGACTTCGCATTCACGCGAAGTCCACATTCATTGGCGATTACGTGGTGTCGGGCGCATACAGATCTGAGGTGAGTGAGGCTGAGCTGGGCGTCTACCGTGCTGGCTGTCGATGGCGTCCTTTTTCGTTGACAGTCACGATAAAGAACGGCCCGCGCCAACCAGAGCAACGCCATTTGGGGCGAGAAACAAGCGGGTGGACTAACACAAGGAGGGCCCGGGGCCGGAAATGCAACCGGATGCCGATGGCGGGCGCGACGTCGCACCCGCGGCAGCCGGTCGTGGTTGCGCTCTATTTTGGCGGTGCAACGATCTTCGGCAATGTCGAGTAGACAAAATCTCGCGGCCGATGGCGTTTGATGACCGCTATCATGATAGTGATAGCCTCCCACGCCGCTTACGGCCGGCGGAGCGAAATCTTGAAGCCATTGCGATCGTTAGCGCCGTAAATTCGCTCCATCAATCGCGCAAGATGTGCGCTAACCCAGGCTCCAGACGGTAAGCCACTTCGCCTGCGCCGCCCTCGTACGATGTGGGGATCTTCTGGTTGTCCAGTCCCCTTGTCAGACTTTCCATCTTGATCAGTTGCGCAAAGTTGCGCGCCTTCATCTTGTTCATCAATGACCGGCGCCCGACCTTGACGGTGATTTCGCTCAAACAAAGCCGCGATGCAATCTGCTTGTTCATGAGTCCGTCGCCTAGCATTCGTAGCAGTTCTCGCTCGCGATCAGAAAGAGAGCGATAGCGATTGCGCAGGTTTTCGCGCGATTCCTCGATCGCACGCATTTGCTGGTCGTATTTCAGCGCGGACATGACCGCGTCGAGCATGTCCTGGTCGCGAAACGGCTTGGGCAGGAAATCCCTCGCGCCGGCCTTCATCGCCTGCGCAGTCATTGCCACGTCGCCGAACGCCGACATGAAAATGATCGGCGGAACGTGGTTTCTTTGCACGAGACGACTTTGCAGATCAAGACCGCCAATGCCAGGCATACGGACGTCGACAATCAGGCAGCACGAGTGTCCGCTCGTGTCGTTCCTGTCGAATTCCAGAAATGCCTGGGCCGATGCAAACGCCCTCGAACGAAGGCCCACCGTCGAAAGCAGTCCTTGAAGAGCTTCGCGAATTGAGTCGTCGTCGTCGACGACGAAAACCGTCTGAGCAAGATGATCGCCTGATCCGATTGCAGATGCTGCCACGCCTGGCTCCTATGCAATAGTGTGCAGAGCACCTCGCCGCCTTGTGACCACGACATGTGGAAGGACATGAGCGAACGGGGCTACGGTGATTAGCAGTTTAAAGGGAGCCTCGAAGCAGAAAGTCCCGAATAAGTCGCCGTTCGTCCATTTTTGAGTAGTATCCGCTTTAAGCATGGAAAACGACTGAAAGTGCTGATTAGAATGTCGCGCCGACGAATTGCGTGGGGGCGGGGGCCTGTGAATGTGTGGTGAGGCCGCCTTGCAGCTGTTACCTATATAGAATGGAATAATCAGGAATGGTGCAATCGATCAGAACGCTGCCGTGTGGGCTATCCGCTTTCGCGAAGTCCGCCGGTTTCGACCACTGTGCGGCGCTCAGGGTGCGGAGGACATGCAGGCCGTGGCAATGACGCAACTTACCCGAATCTCTGCGACCGATCTGGACAGCCTGCTCACGCGACTCGATGTGAAATTTGTTGATCTTGCCGAATGTCACGTGAGTCCGGGTTGGCGGTTGTCGTTTACTCCGTCGAGGATGCCCGCGATGCACTACAACCTCGGCGGTACCGGCGAACTCGTGGTGAGCGGACATGAGCCAATCCGTCTGTCGCCGCACATGCTGATTATCGCGCCCGCCGAGCGTCCGTTTCACATTACGGCGTTCGATCCTGACGGCCGTATTCCGATGCTAAAAATGGTGGACCCGCAGCCCAGCGAGAGCGGTGAACTGGTGCGCTACGTCGCGGGAAGCGACAAGCCGGAAGTGACGCTTGTGTGCGGGTATTTCCAGGCAGTCTATGGCACCACAATCGGCTTGTTCTCAGGGCTAACATCGCCTATCGTCGAACATTTCGATGCCGAAGATCAACTCGATCAAAAG
This sequence comes from Paraburkholderia rhizosphaerae, assembly GCF_004366595.1. Taxonomy (GTDB): domain Bacteria; phylum Pseudomonadota; class Gammaproteobacteria; order Burkholderiales; family Burkholderiaceae; genus Paraburkholderia; species Paraburkholderia rhizosphaerae. The sequence continues at coordinate 97,049 of NZ_SORE01000024.1, read as the reverse complement.
CTGAAGTCGGTCCTCGACGAACTCGCGGGGCAGCAGGTCGGTGTCAGCGCGATGACGACCGCGTTGCTCAAGCAAGTGCTTGTCATGCTGCTGCGCCGTTCACTCACCTCGACGAGTGTATTGGGCGAGCGCTTCTCGATGTTGAGCGACCCGCAGATTGCCCGTGCATTCTCGGAGATGGTCAATCGGCCCGGGGCTCCGCATTCGATCCGTTCGCTCGCGCAGGCGGCCGGTCTCAGCAGGTCGTCGTTCATGGCGCGGTTTGCCGACCTGATCGGCGAGTCGCCGATCGCCGTATTGCGTCAATTGCGCATGCGACAGGCGGCCGCGATGCTCGCTTCGAATTGCCAGCTCTCCATCGACCAGATTGCCCGTAGCGTCGGCTATTCGAGCCGTAGCAGTTTCCTGCGAGCGTTCCGGAAGGTCTACGGAATGGATCCTTCCGCCTATACGGAAAACGAGCGCCCATAGTGCGCGCAGCACGAGGCGTGTAGTCCATACGTTTGTATAGCCGCCGATACCTATTCCACGTTGCGGTCCGACTCTGCGCGACATTAAATGCCGGTAGCGCGACGCGGCGGGCGGGCGGTTTCGTCTGTTGTCCGCGCTCCGGAGCGTGGGCCTTGATCGGCCAACGGGGCACGCGGGTCGCTCCATTCTCTCCGTGTCGCTGGCCACTCGCGCATTGACGAGGTCGGTCGGTCGATGCAATGCAAGTTTCACGATGCGGCCTTGTGCAGCAGCGCCGTAACGAGCGGTGTCTTCGTGATGGCTTCAGCCTGAGCCGGCGCCTTCGCCACGGCATGGGAACGGCCCGTCCTCAAGCTCGAGAAGACGCACATGCCCCTGCGTGCCGTACGCAATCCGTTTCACGGCGCGCGTAGCCTATCCAGGCACGGCGCGGGGCGAACACGCGCCGATGCGAGCGAGTCGATGGATCGCGGTGCACATCATGGTTCTCCTGCCATCAGCGCGTCTTCCGTGCAGTGTGCGCCAGCAGGCGAGCTAACGCTCTACAACGGGATATCGGAATCCTTAATTTCTATGTCATCAATGAACGAAGCCGCGGTTCGATACGTGACTGGACTTTCGGCGGTGGTCGATTGCTCTTCGAGTATTCGCGGCCAGACCGATGCGGGACAAATCTTCGACATTTTCATGAGAGGGGTGCTTTCATTGTGTGATGCGAGTCGTGCACTGGTCGTCTCGCGCACGCCTGGCAAACCCGTCATTCTGTGCCAGGCCGCTCAAATGGGCGACGTCGTCACGACGCACACCTGTGATACGACGCTGGACGAGAAACCGCTAGACGACAATCACGTTGCCGCAACACTGGCCCGTCTCGCGCAGGAGTTCGCGCAGGAGCCCTTTAACGAGGCGGCCGATCGCAGCAGCGGCGCGCAATGTGCGGTGGCGGATCATGTTGAGTGGGTCTCGCTGAATGCCGGTGAAATTGGTGGGGACCTGTTGTTGATCGGCGAAGCCGGCGTCAAGGTCACGCTGACGACGACAGCACGCGCGTTCATTCTGCTGCTCGCCGCGCAAGCGGATCTCGCGTTGCATAATGTCCGCCTCGAAATGCGCGTCGTTCAGGAGGAGAACGCGAGGCAAGCCGCGGAGCGCGATTTGATCGCAAGCGAACTGGCTCTCGCAGAGGGACAAAGAATCAGCCGCACCGGCAGTTGGCGATGGAACCCGCGAACACGACGCATGATCGGCTCGAAAGAGTTCTTTCGCATCTACGATTTGCCGGGTCAATATGATCTGTCGTACCACGCATTTGTCGCACGCGTGTATGCGGATGACCGCCCGCTGTTCGAGCAGGCGCTGGTGGACGCCGCGGCGCAATGTAGCGTGTTCAAGTTCGAATACCGGATTCTGATCGATGACGGCAGCATCCGCTATCTGAGCGCTGAAGCGCATCCGAATCTCGATCCGGAAGGGGGGCTTGAATTCGCGGGCATTGTCATGGACGCGACAGAAAGACGGCTTGCGGCCGAGGCGCTGCAGGCCGCGCAGGATGAACTGGTGCGCTCGCTGCGCTTTGCGGCCATGGGCGAACTGGCTGTGTCGATCATCCATGAGATCAATCAACCGCTGACCGCAGTCGTGACGAACGCTGAAACGTGTCTGCGCTGGCTTGCACGCTCGAGGCCGGAAATCGAGCAGGCTCGGCGCGCCGCAACAAGAACGACGCGCGATGCGGACCGTGTCGCGAAAGTCGTGACCGGATTGCGCGCGCTTGCGTGGAAGACCGGCTTTGCGAAGACCGCGGTGGATATTGACGATGCGATACGCGAAGTGGCGCTGATGCTGCGCAGCGACATCGAGCGCAATATGATCAGCCTGAGGCTTGCACTGGCGGCGCATCTTCCCGTGCTCGGCGACCGCGTGCAACTTCAACAGGTGCTGCTCAATCTGATGCGCAACGCAATTGAAGCGATGGCCGGCAGGGAAGGCCCGCGGCGGCTGCAGGTATCGACTGCGATGATCGGAGACGAAGCGGTGCAAATCACGGTGCACGACAACGGCCTCGGATTCAGCGCCGATATGAAGGGGCGCGTATTCGAAGCCATGTATTCGACGAAGAAACACGGCATGGGCATGGGGCTGCCGATATCCCGCTCGATTGTCGAGGCACATGGCGGCAACCTGGCCGTGTACTCGAGTCCCGAACAGGGCACGTCGTTCCAGTTCGCCGTGCCGTGCGCCTCCGAATGACCCGCGCGGATCGTCACGCGGCAAGCGATGGTCGAAGTTCAAACAAAGCAGGACTGTCAACGTTAGCGGTTCGACGAAAGATCACGGCGATTCGCGCGATGACAATGCCCTTTCTATCTCCCCGATCAGTTCGGCGCTACTGAAAGGCTTCACCAGATACGCCGCTGCGCCACCGGCCGTGGCCTCGCGCCGCGCGCGCTCGTCGAAATAGGCGGTCATCAGAATGACGGGCGCCGTGCAGCGGATTGCGTGCAAATAATGCTGCAATTGTATGCCGCTCATTCCATGCATCTGGATATCAGTCACCACACAGCTGACTGAATTCAAATCGCTTGACGCGAGGAACTGCTCCGCCGAGCTGTAACTGCTGACTGGAAAGTCGAGCGAGGCGATAAGGTTTTCAACGGCCTCCCGAACCGACGGGTCGTCGTCTATGACTACGATCATCTTGTGCTCTAGAGAACAGAAAGCGAAACCTGCTTGAATGGGCGATGCAAGGGTCGGCTTCGTGAGTCGCGTTTCGGCGGGCCGCTGCAGGCGATTGAAGTACAGGGCGAAACGCGCAACGTTAGCACAATAGTACGCCAGACATAATTGACCCAGCCTATACGTTCGTATCAATTTTTTACGGGCTGTTTTTTATCAACGCATACGCGATGGCCGGCTATGCACTGCTGAATAAAAGCGCGATTACGGTCCTGCCTCGGATGTGTTCGGGAACAATATCTTGGGATTCAAATGAATACCTTGGTCTGGTTGTTCATGTCGAATGACTATGGCGTAATGGATGTCATGGGTTATGACAGTAAAAAACGGGAATAGTTTGATCTGCAACCAGGCGGGCGAGGCCACGGGATCTGGAACGGACTATCACTGGAGGTAAGGATGAGCCAGACGGGTAAAGACGAGTTGATCGCGCGTGCGCTGGTGGACCTGGTGGTTCGACCAACGCGAACGGTCGAGGAGATGCGCGCGCAACTCCACAGGAAGTGGGCCAAGATCCACGCGTGCGGCGCACTGGTCGACGAGGCCGACGCACGCTGCACCGAAACGACAAAGCTGAAGGCGGCAATTCTCGGCCGGCTCAGCCCTAGCACGATCGCGGTGCGCTGGAGCGATTCCCGATCCGGTGCCTACGGCGAGCAGACGTGGCGTATCGGACGCGCGTGTCGCTACTCGCGGTGTGCAGCCACGGGGCTGCATATTCAACCGGGCGATGCTGTCTTCAAACCGGTGCCCATTCACTACAAGGTGCCATTCAACGGGAACCGGATGATCCTTGCATCGGCGGTTGAATCGAACATGAGTGGAGAAGACGGACAGAGGGCGGCGTCCAGGTGATAGCCCGTTCCACCTCTGTCCCACACTTTTCCGATTACGTTCGCTGGTTTTGTCGCGCGTTTCATGCGCGGGCTGGAATCTCGATACCCTTTGCAACGGCCGGACGCTGAAGAAACGCGTTGAGTGCACGCATCACGTGTGGAAAGTCAGTGATACCAACGAGATCACCCGCCTCGTAAAAGCCGATCAGATTGCGCACCCATGGGAAGGTGGCGATGTCCGCGATCGTGTACGCGTCTCCCATGATCCACGAGCGTTCGGCAAGGCGCCCGTTGAGCACGTTGAGCAAGCGGCGCGCCTCGGCGACGTAGCGGTCGCGCGGACGCTTGTCCTCGTAGTCCTTTCCCGCGAACTTGTTGAAGAATCCGATCTGACCGAACATCGGCCCGATGCCGCCCATCTGAAACATCAGCCATTGAATCGTCTCGTAGCGTCCTGCCATGTCTTTCGGAATGAACTTTTCGCTCTTGTCAGCCAAGTACATCAGGATCGCGCCGGATTCGAACAGCGCGAGCGGTTTGCCGTCGGGACCCGATGGATCGAGAATCGCAGGAATCTTGTTGTTGGGGTTGAGCGAGAGAAACTCCGGGGACATCTGGTCATGGGTATCGAAGCGCACGAGGTGTGCTTCGTACGGTAGCCCGGTTTCTTCGAGCATGACCGAAACCTTGACACCGTTCGGCGTCGGCAACGAATAGAGCTGGATGCGTGCGGGATGCTGTGCACGCCATTTGCGCGTAATCGGGAACGCGGAAAGATCGTTCACGCGGGGCTCTCCTTCAAAGAACTTCAAGGGGGAACCGTTCTCTGGCTATGACGGCTGGAAGTCGTCACTTTAGGATTTCCCGATATCGATTACGAGACTGAATTGGCTCAATAAATTGTTCGAAAGGATCAAAGCGACGCAGACCCTTAGCGGCTTTCGCGCGCGAGGCGGCGCCATTTGCCTGGCGTCATCCCCATCCACTCGGTAAACACCCGCGAGAATGACGAAATGGATCGATATCCTACCGACTCGGCCACGGCCTCGGTGGTCATCGCGGGCTTCTTCAGCTCGTTGGCGGCGAGGCTCATCCGTATATTGGTCAGCAGTTCGACCGCCGATATCCCCAGCTTGTCCTGAAAGTGCCGCATGAACGTCGCGCGTGACATGTTGCACAAGTCGGCTAGCTCAGGCAGGTTCCAGGGCTGCGCCGGATCGGCGAACATCGCTGAAATGGCCGGGGCCAGTCGTGAATCACCAGCTAGCGCCAACAGGCCTGGCGGCGCCTGCTCCGATTCGCTCGCTGCACGCAGTGCCAGCGCGAATAGCGCCGAGCTCAGCGCATTGAGTATCGCGTGGCCGCCCAGTTTGTCGCTGCCGGACTCGATGCGCATCAGCTCGACGAGAATCGCGAGGCCGCTCGAAGCGGACTCGATGCGCTCTTCGCCATTGCGGTCCATCGCGCGTACTACCAGATTCGTGGGCAGATAATTGCGAATCAGCCGGTCATGAGGCGGTCCGATAAAAAACCGTCCGCACAACATGTCGAGGTCCTCGCTTAAGCCGTCGTTCCTGCTGAACGTCCATCCCGCAGAGCTCCGGCGATTGTGGGTAGGTGCTGGCCTATCGCCGCTGCCATCGTGCAGCACGTGCGCCGACCCGTGAGGCAGCAACACGATATCGCCTCCCACCAGTTCGCTGGCCAGCTCCGTCTTCGGGTCCTCGATAATGGCCCGGCCCTTGAGTACGACGTGGTAAGGAACTTCGTGCGCCGCGGACTCAGGCCAGGCGACACGCCATGGCGCACCGTAGGTGCAGCGGACCTCCAGCTGGCCCGTGATGGTGATCATTTGCAGGAGATGGCTCAGCCAGTCAACTCGGGACATAGGGCCTCTGGAGCTTGAAACGCTCAAGTATCTCTCAAGTATCTTATTGACGTCGCGCGGCGGTTCTACGCCGCACGCAACTCAGTTGATTTTGCCATTCGGTCGTCCGCGGCTGTATATGGTTGCTTTTGCCTGGTTGGCGGCTGGGGTGATCGTGAGTCGGGACCTGATGTGAGCGGGTTCCGACCGCGTTGGCAGATAGCCAGCACGTCTGATAGATCGTAACCGGCCGATTTGCAAAACACCGCCAGGCCGCGTGTCGCTCACGGGCGAACGTCGACGATTATCTTCCCGCTGATCCGCGTGGCCGAATTGAAAGTGACGACGGCGTTGTCGAGGGGCACGACTTTGCCGATGTTCGTCCGCAGTCGTCCGTCCCGCATCCGTTGCACGATCTCATTCAGTTGCGCACGATCGGATTCGACAACGAAATCGATTGCCAGACCGTTGTCGGGCCGCGCCTCGGCCGGTCCGACAACGGACACGAGTATTCCGCCGGCTCGAATCATGCGTGCCGATCGCTTTCCGATGTCACCGCCGATGACATCGAACACCAGATCGACTGCGCCGACGTCTTCCAGCGTATCGTTGTCAAGGTCGACAAACTCTTGCGCGCCGAAGTCGAGCGCTTTCTGACGGTCGGCAGCGCGGCCGGTCCCGATGACGTAGGCGCCGGCCTCTCGCGCGAGTTGCGTGACCATCGTGCCGACTGCGCCGGCTGCGCCGTGCGCGAGGACACGCTGGCCCGCCTGAAGACGCCCATGCTGGAACAGCCCTTGCCATGCGGTCAGCGCCGAGATTGGCAGGCTTGCGCCCACTGTGAAGTCGACATCGCCTGGCAGTGGAGCAAGATTGCGAGCCTCGATCGCCAGATACTCCGCGAGCGTGCCGTCGCGATACCAGTCCGCGAGGCCGAACACGCGCTGTCCCACCGATAGCCCTGTCGTGCCGTAACCAATAGCAGTGACTACGCCGGCCAGCTCGTGGCCGGGAATCGACGGGGTTCGGTCACGGCCGTGGCGATCGGTCCACGTCGAGGGCCACTGCAACTCGGTGCCGATGTATCCCGACGCATAGATCTGAACGGTAACGTCGTTTATCGCTGCCGTCGGCTCAGGCCGCTCGGTTAGCTTCATTCCGGCGGTTCCGGCCGCCTGATCGTTCACAACGATGGCCTTCATGAGAGTTTCCTCCTTGCGCAATCTTGCAGTGGTGGAATGGGAATCGCGCGGTGCACGTGTCGACGTGACGCCGCTTTCCGAGGGGTGCGGCGCAACCCCGAGGCTTGACCATTGACACGTTATCGACGCGATATCTCGTTTATCGGTTCAAGGGCGAAGGCCCGCGCGTTGAGGATTGCAGCTGGAGGACGAAGTTTTCGAAGTTGGCCGGATCAAACTGTGGCTACGAAGCCAGCCGTCGTTTCATCGAAAGTGCCTGTCCCTGCGATATGCATAGCAATCCGTAGCAGCTGAAGGGCGCACTCATGGGGGTGCAGTCAGCGTGGTCTACGTCGTCGCTTCCGAATCTCGATTAAATTCAATCTCAGGATGCCGGTCAACGTTCCATAGGTATAGGGGCGTTAGTGTCGGATCGTTTGCCAGCCTACGTGTGCTCCGCGCTCATACCTAGGTATAAAAGGATGTACTCACGATGTCGTGAATAACGATCGTTATGGTCATAGACTTCACTGACCGCGAACCGGCATTGTCATAAAGAGAACTTCGCGCAACGAGTGAGAGAGATCAAAAGCATGAGTTTTTACGAGCAGAGGCGTATATGACTTACCTGGAAGAAAAACTGCAAGTGACCGATGGCGCACATCCGCTTCGTCTACAAATTGCTGAAAAGAGCGTGGGATCGCTATACCTTTTCGGTCTGCTCAGGTGGGCGCTGGTCGTTGTCTTTCTCTGGTTTGGCGGGATGAAATTCACTTCATATGAAGCGAATGGTATAGCGCCTTTCATCGCGCATAGCCCGTTCATGAGTTGGCTGCACACGGTGTTCGGCATCAGAGGGGCGAGTGAAGTCATTGGCGTGCTGGAGTTGTCCACCGCCGCCGCGCTTATTGTCGGAGCAGTCCGGCCGTTCTTCTCCGCGTTGGGGGCGGCTATGTCGACGATGACCTATCTCATCACGCTCACCTTCTTCTTGAGTACACCCGGTGTGGCAGAGCCGACAGCAGGTGGCTTTCCGGCAATTTCAGCGGCGCCTGGCCAGTTTCTTCTTAAAGACCTCGTCTTGCTCGCCGCATCATTGTGTCTGCTCGGCGCATCCGTGCAGGGACTGCACCGCAAAGACCAACAGTCGCAAGATGGAAGATAGAGAGCGTTGGAATCTGATCGCGCGTTTTCCTTGCCACGGCTGCGCGTCGTACGCCCTCAGTTTCGCAATAGCCGGATCACGGATGACGACCACGCGACGCGCCATTTTCCGGAACCGCAAGCCCACGCGTCAGTTGCGATATGTGCGATGCGATTACCCGGGCCGTCTCGGGTGCCGTACGTATCGCCGAGATGATCGATGGCCGCCGAAACGCTTGTCTCGAGTCTGCATAACTTACTCTCGCGCCTTTGGTCATTCGCTTTTCGTTTGTCTGGAACGTCCAGTCTCGCTGAGAAACTGACTAAGAGGCAACATGCGGCGCGAGAGGGACCGCATGAGACCATCCGTTCTGGGTCAAATTGAGGATGCGCTGAGTCAAGCGATTCGCGCAGGCGAGCTCGCGCACCGCGACTGATGAAACGGCATCCTGCGATGCGTGCGGTGCGGTTCATTGCTCGCGTGACAGGTAACCCGAGCGGTTGTTTCTTGCCTACCTTTGGGCCGTCGAAGCCGCGGCGATGGGCGGCGCCAGCAGCGCCGCCGGTGTCCCGAACAATGAAGGCATGAAACCCGAGGCAATGGCAGGCGACGACGGAGAAAGGGCGAAGTCGTCGTAGGTCGTACGGTCAGCGTCTGCGATCGCCCTTGCAAACACGACACTACTCGCGTCGAAGAGTTGTCCGAGCGTAACGAACGGTTGCGCGCCGAGGTCGATCGAGGCTTCGCTTCCATTGATCACGATGTTGCGGTTGAATACGTTTCCGACGGGTGCGCCGAGGTGGTCCTGAAGAATATTGGGCAGCGTCGGATATTGGGTCGAGTAGGGCGGCTGGTTGTAAGGCACCGCGCGCAACGCGGTCTGGAATATGCCGCTCGGATTGATGACGTCGGGGTTCTGCCAGGACAGGCCGCGCGAATCGACATAAAGCGCCGGCGACGAGTTTGCGAAGAGATTGTCCTCGACGATGTTGTCGCGACCGCCGCCGATGAACACGGCCTGGTTCACGCGCGAGAAGACGTTGCGGCGGATGATCGTGCCGCTCGCTTCGTCATCCAGGTATACGCCGACTGTCGCTTGCGGCTCGGTCGTGGTGCCGATGTCGTGGATAAAGTTGTCCTGGATCACCGTCCCGCGCGCGCTCCAGTCGCGGCCGGTGTAGATCGCTCCCGCATCGGCGGTTTCGGTCACGACGTTGTAGATCTCGTTGTCCGAGATCACATGATTGTTGCCGGTGAAAATAATCGCGGCGTGCGGGCCCGAATAGATCGTGTTGTTGATCACGCGAGCGCCTACACCGGCCACATTGATCGCGGGACGATATGCGTGCGAGCGCCGCGCGAAGTCATGCATGTTGCTGCCGGTCACGAAAGCGTTGCCTGACGCGAGCGTCGTGCGATTGCCATTGACGATCACGATGCCGCCCTCGCCGGTGTGCGCAAGGATGACCGAGTCGAAGCCGCTGCTGCCCGCATTGGAAAACGCACCGCGGTCGCCCGTATTGCTCAGGATCGCGTTCTGCACCAGGATGTTGCCGCCGCCGTTGAGATCGATGCCATCGCCGCGTGCGATATCGAAAGAGAGGTTCCGGATCGTAAGATTTACCGCGTTGTTGACCGTCAGCAGCGTATCGACGATGGACGCCTGAACATCGCCCCCGGCCATCGGTGCCGGCGGCCACAGGAACACGCGCGCGGTAGCACGGTCCACGTAGTACTCACCCGGCTGATCGAGTTCCGAGAGTGCGTTTTGAATGATCACGCGTTGGCCCTGAAGCAATCCGAACTCGGGGGCGGGCGACTGCAGTGTGAGTACGCCCGACGAGTCCACGGACGTGACCGGAAGCGTCGTGTCGGCCCAGTCACGCGCCCAATAACCCATCGCTTCGAGGTCGGGTTCGTTCTGCCATGCGCTGGTGTGGCCGCCCGAGACGGTAAAAGTGAGGCCGGTCGGCCCGTTCGGCAACGATTGGATCTTTGCGAAGCCCGTGTTGGGCCAACGCGCGACGGTCATCGGTGCATCACGGAAAAAGATTTCGAGCGGAGCAGGTGTGATGGCGATGTCATAACCGTGCCGCTGCTTCTTGCCGAGGTCGGTGATGCCGTTGCTCGTCAGGCTTGCGACGACCACACTGCCCCGTGCGGCAGACGGCAGCCGCGCGAGCGATGCGGCGTCGGTGACCGGCGTGAAACCCGACAGTACCTTGCCGCCCGTAATGATGGCCCGGCCACTGGTCGGGCCGGTGATCGTGATCGGTGTGCTGCTCCAGGTCGGGTCGGGAGCCAGCACGAGCGGCGCGGTGAGACGATAGGTGCCCGCCGCGAGGACGATATTTAAACTATCGATGCTGCTTCCGACGAGCCCCTTGTTTTTGCCGAGTAACGACAGCACATCGCGCAGGCTTAAGTTTGGCGAGGTAAAAGTGATCGGATTGGATGCAGGCGTCTGGCCGCTTTCACGCGCATTGGTTGCCGCAGCTGTCAAATTTACGTCCATCGCCGCGCACGGCGCGCTAAACAGAATGAGCGCGAGAAACGAAAACAATGGGGCGTCGCTGACGCGTGCCTGACACCGGGTTAGTGCACGACGAAAGGAAAGGATAAACGTCATGATAGTTCCTGCGGGTTCGAGGTCGTTCAAACCCTACCCGAGGCCGCGCCAGGCGGGTACTCAATGGTTGGGTAGTTGTGTGACACAACTGTGGCAAATCCTAACCGTTTGGCATGTCGGCCAGAACGGTTATCGGGCGATGCGGCGCAGGGTGACGATCTGGCTGAACGTGCGGTCCGGTAGTGGTTTGGTGACTATTATTCCGTCGTATTGCTGATAGGCGCCCGGGGTGCCTATTACAGGCAGTGTCGAGGGACCCGACGCCGCCTCCTGCCCACCGACCGTGATCGTGCCATCACCGAGCTGCAAGGTCCATTGGCATTGCGAGAAAACGCCAGGCCGCACCGTGATACAGAATCCGCCGTTGTTGCCAATGGCCTTGTGCTGGTCATTCAGCAACGGCTGATCGAAAACAAAAATGTCGCCTTGCGACGGACCGTGTTGGCCCAGATCGACCGGGGTTTTCGTCCCTGCGTTCGCATCGGCGATCGTTGTCAGCACAATCACATCATCCGAAGCGAAAGCAGGCAAAGTGAGGGTCAGCGCCGAAGCAACGAGAAAACGCACCCCCACCCTTGCAAGTCTATTCAATTGCATGATTAGCCTTCTCCATACGGAAATTTGTCCTGCGTGCGATGCAGGTCTGCCGGGAGAATCTTATTTCGTATCGCCGTCCGGCCAAAATTCGAATAGTTGGGTGACGCAGGAATGGGGACGATGGGCGCGAAGGCTCGCCCGCCAGGGTGCGGGCATCCTGACTCAGGAGGTAAAGGCTACACCGGGTGTTACCGGTTGTACCGGTTGTGGACGAAGCGAAGGCGGGCCTTCACGAATGCGGCCATTCGTTGCATAAAGATGTACGTTCGACGGCCGACGTCTTCCGCAAGTGTCACGCTTAACCGTCGCTTGTTGCTCAAATGTCAGGACGCAGATCACGAACCGGGCTGACTGATTCAAGCATGGTTGCGAGATGGAAAAGAGTCGACTCGGCCTGCCAGCTGCCAACTACCTGAACGTTGATCGGTAGCCCCTCGCGGCTGGTGCCGAAACGCATCGAAATGCCAGGCAAGCCCGTGACGTTAAGCGGTGCGGCCGCGCCCCGAAGATAGCTCGCGTCCAAGGTCTGACCGTTGATGACGAATGTTTCGAGGCCATGTTTGTGCGCCGGTATCGGCAGCACATGGGTAATCAACGCGTCGTACTTCATGAAATATTCGGCGTATCCATCACGCAGCCGCTCTGCGGCCTGTTCGGCGTCGATGTAGTCGTTCATGGATACATCGGGCAGCGCGAGCATTTTTTTCGCCATCCTGTACAGCTCGTCCTGATTGCGCCCAGCAGTTGCTACTGCGAATTCCCGCTTCATTTCCATCATGTGCAGGCGGTTGAACACGTCATTAGCGAAGTCTCGCTCGAGCGCAGGTATACGTACCGGCTCGACAACGCATCCGATGTTCTGCAACGCTTGCGCTGCTGCCTGAACGGTGGCTGCAACTTCGGAATCGACTGGCCCGAAGCCCGGTTCCACCATCCAGCCTACGCGCAGCCGCCTGTCGGGCGAATAACCGGTTCCCGCATCAAACGGGATGGTGCTGGTCGCGAATGCGTCCTGGCCGTCAGGACCGGACAACTGCGAAAACGCGAGTGCGAGGTCACGAATACTGCGAGCCATTGGGCCGACATGCCAGAAGCGGCGCGGTGCGCGCGGCCAGATTCCGGTCATTGGCACGCGCCCGTGCGTTGCCTTGAGCGACGCGATTCCGGTCTGCGCGGCAGGGCCGCGCACTGAGTTCCCAAGATCGGTGCCGAGCCCGATCGGCGACATGCCTGCGGCAATGGCTGCTGACTCTCCGCCGCTCGAACCGCCCGGCGTGCGCTCGAGGTCCCACGGGTTGTTCGAACGGCCAGTGAGAAGATTGTCGGTTTCGAACGAGTAGGAAAACTCGGGAAGGTTTGTCTTCGCGAGCAGAATGCCACCGGCTTTTTTCATTCGGGCGACGCTGGTTGCGTCGGTGTCAGGTATGCGTCCCTTGAAAATCGGTGAGCCGCGTTGGGTCAGCACACCCGCGGTATCGATCGAGTCCTTCACGGTAAAAGGCACACCGTGCAGCGGTTTAAGCTCGTCACCTTGCAGTACGGCTTTTTCCGATGCTTTTGCGACTTTCAGCGCGTCGTGTGCGATCGAGACAATCGCGTTGAGTTTGGGATTGACGGCTTCGATCCGATCGATATGCGCCTGAACGACTTCGACCGGCGAAACCTCCCGCGCACGAATCAGTGCAGCGAGTCCCGTTGCGTCCTGATACAAGATCTCTGACTTCATCACCCACCCGTCGACCTAACGATTGTTAGGTAGACATTAGGCCTTATCGTTGCGGTCGTCAATATCTGTTTTCAGGAGGGCATGGTTTTGGCGCTGCAAGCAGGTCCTTCGCTTACTTCGGCAAGAGCCCGCTCGCCCGATAGCCTTCGATCAACGCGTCAAAGAGTGCGATATCCGAACGTCCGCGCGCCATTAGCTGAGCACCGACGATTGCAGAAAAGATAGAACGGGCTCGTTTTTTGGCTTCTCTCGGACCGACGATGCCGGCTGCCGACAACATCTTCGCGAGCCATGCGATGTTGACATCGGCGAAGGCCTGAACTTCCTGCTTCACGGCTTCGGGCAGATCGTCATACTCGGCGGTCATGAAGCTCGCGAGACACATGCGGTTGCCGTTTTCAAGCGACTTTCGGAACGTCTCGGTGGGGTATCTGCGCAGACACTCGACTGGATCTCGCGTTTGCGCCGCTAGCGCTTCCAGCAGGGCGGCCGCGTCCTCCCAGTAGCGTCGGGCAACCGCAGCCGCGAGGTCGGCCTTGCTTGGAAAATGATGATAAAGGCTCGCGGCCTTTATACCGACCTCTTCCGCAAGGCTACGAACGTTCAACCCGCCATAACCATGTGCCTGCGCGATCTCCGTCGCCGCCGCCAGGATCCTGTCGCTTGAATTCATGTCTGCTCGGTTCTTCACGGAATCGCCCATAAAAAGGTGTTGACGAACCGTATTGTACCTCCTAGCATCCGACCTAACAAACGCTAGGTAGAGCGATCGTTTGGACTGTGCACGCCACTCATGTCAATCATCCTTGAAGGTAATTCATGACATCCATCATCTATCAGGACGCAACGAAATTAGCTGAGTTGATTCGTACGAAAGATGTGTCGCCGGTGGAGGTCGTCAACGCGCATCTTGACCGCATCGATGCGCTGAACCCCGAGCTCAACGCAATCGTCACGATCGCGGACGACGCGCTCAAAGCCGCGAAGGTTGCCGAGGCTGCGGTTATGGCTGGAGAGGAACTTGGACCGCTGCATGGCGTTCCGTTTACGGCGAAGGACTCTATCGACACCGCCGGCGTGCTGACCCAACGCGGCTCGCCCATCTTCAAGGGCCGCCGGCCGGACAGCGACGCAACCACCGTCGCGCGCATGAAGAAGGCGGGTGGCATCCTGCTCGCGAAGACTAATCTTCCCGAGTTTTCATACTGGATCGAGACCGACAACCTCCTTTCGGGACGCACCAGAAACCCGTGGAATCCGGACCTCACGCCGGGTGGATCGAGCGGTGGCGATTCCGCGGCGATCGCGGCTGGCATGTCGCCGATCAGTCTTGCCAGTGATGTTGCTATCTCGGTGCGCGGCCCGGCCGCGCTGACGGGTGTCATTGGGCTCAAAGCAAGCCATGGGCGAATTCCGATGACAGGTGTGTGGCCGCGCGTGCCACGCCGGTTCTGGCATATTGGCCCGATGGCGCGCACCGTTCGCGACATTGCGCTCGGCTATTCGCTGCTGGCCGGGCCGGACGGCGCGGACGGCTTTTCAACGAGCCCACTCGCGCTGGACACTGGTGTCGGAGCGACCCCGAGCCGGCCGCTGCGGGTCGGCTGGCTGGTGGACCCGGGGTTCTTCGGCCCAGTCGAACGCGATGTTGCCGCCACTGTGCAGGCAGCGGCAGAGGCGCTCAAAGAGGCGGGAGTCATCGTGGAGCCCGTGCGTATCCCCGTGCTCGAGCAGATCGACACGCTCGACGTGCTTTGGAAACTGCAGGCGATGGAGGCCAAGCCCGCGTTCCGGAAAGCAACGGCAGGGCACGAGGATAAGATCTTCAAACATGTGCAGGGCGTCTTTGACACGCCGGATACTTCAATTGACGACTTCGTTCAGGCGGAGCAGCAGGCGGAAATGCTACGTGACGGCTTTGCCGCATATTTCGGGCGCTACGACGCATTGCTGTGCCCGGTCATACCGGTCGCGGCACACCGGCACGACGCCGCGGAATTCGTTATCGATGGTCAGTCGGTGTCGTCGTTGCACGTGATGCATGCGACCGCGCCATTCAGCGTGACGGGGCTGCCAGCCCTCTCGATGCGCTTCGGTACCAGCCGCGATGGCCTGCCTGTCGCGGTGCAACTGGTTGCGCCGTGGCTGGCGGAGTCTACTGTCCTGCATCTGGGGTCGTTACTGGAAGCAGTGAGCCCTGTACGAGACCTTCACCCGGACCTGGTCAGCATCTGAGTTGGGGCCATCGACGGTGCATTCTCCAGGGCCAGGCCGGTCTGGTCTACCTTCGGTCTTTCATGTGCGATCCACTGTGCTCTCGCACAGTGGAGTCCGTGATTGGGTCCGCGCCTTCAGCCTAAAGCTATGACAATTCGGTCTGCCTTCCGCGTTGAGATGTGATGAGGCCACTCAACAACTCGTAGAGCCTGGCGGGGGAAAGCGGCTTGTGGATTTGCTGATAGCCGCTTCCATTCACCTCTCTCAGACTTTCGGGCGCTGTTTCCCCGGTGATGATGACGGCGGGAATATCGCATCCGAAGCGTGCCTGAAGATCTCGAATGACGCTAATTCCCGACACGCCTTCACGCAATCGATAGTCGACAAGAAATACGTCTGGCCGGCGCGCATGGCGGATAAGTCCTTGTGTTGCTTCCTCCAGCGTTTCGGTACAGACAGTTTGGCAACCCCACTGCGACAGTAGCGTGTGCATGCCGTCGAGAATTTCCGGTTCGTCGTCAACTACTGCAATGAGACTGCCTTCAACGGCGCTTGCCCCAAGGACTTCTCCCGACACGTCGCGCGCAGGTGTTGGCGTTGGCGCGTCTCCAATAGGAACCTCCACGCTAAAGACGGAACCGACGCCTGGTTTCGACGCCAGCTGCACGTTGTATCCCAGCAATTTTGCCGTGCGTTTCACAATCGCGAGACCCAGGCCCAAACCCTTTCTACGGTCGCGTTCCGCATTGCCTAGTTGATAGAACTCCTCGAAGATTCGCTCGGTCTGCTCCGCCGGAATCCCGATGCCTGTGTCCCTGACCTGCACCTGAAGTGTCTGAGCGTGACGCCGGCAACCCACCAGCACGCGTCCTCCGCTCGGGGTGTAGCGAATTGCATTCGCGATCAGATTGCGAAGAATTTGCTCAAGCAGGATCGAGTCGCTGAAGACGTACGCGTTGCTGGTGACGATCTTCAGTGTTAGTCCCTGTGCCGTTGCGATCGGTACATACTCGATTCGTAATCTGCCAAACAAAGTCTCGATCGGGAAGTGACTCAACGCTGGCCGGATGACGCCCGCGTCAAGCTTCGATATGTCCAGTAGCGAGTTGAAGAGTTCTTCAAGTATCTCGATGCACTCGTTAATCCTCGCGACGATTCGAAGCGCGGATGGCTCCTTGACGACCGATGTCAGGCCTGCAGCGAACAGCCCGAGTGCATGCAGCGGTTGACGCAAGTCGTGACTGGCGGCCGCGAGGAATTGTGACTTGGCGCGATTGGCGGCCTCCGCCTCCCGTCTGGCCACATCGTGTTTCCCGATCTCCTCTTCGAGTGCTTCGGTGACATGCTGCAAGGCTCTGAGCGGAAGCACACGCAACACAAAGAACACCGCGGCGCCCATCAACAAACCTAGCATTCCCACGAAGATTGTGTTGCGAACTACCGTACGCATTGAACGAGTGACCTCCAGGTAGCCGGTTACCTTGCCTGCATCGTATAGCTCGACGACGCGCACGATGGTCGGCCACGAAGGAGGCGTTCCTGCGCTGTCCACCGTTTGACCGTTCAGGTTGAGAATGCGGTTGTACTGTCCTGTCCTCAGTGGCGGGTCGCGTGAAAGTGCTTCGTGCAGACTGTGTTCGTAAAACATCCACAAGTCCGGATTGGCGCCGACGAACTGGCTCAATAGTCCGGCGCGAATCTGCCCCTCGGTCTCGGTCTGGCTCTCAAGCGCGCCATAGGCGACCCGAAAATATCCCCATGGCAAAGCCACCGTGAGAATCAGTGCAACTATGGTGGCAATCCAGGTAACGGTGACAGCAACCTCGTTTCGGACCATGTTCAATCACTACTGCTTTGGCTTGTCGACTACCGCATGCCCGGTTTTCTCGAGAATTTCCCGACCGTCTTTCGACTTGACGAATGCGATGAAGTCCTGCGCGCCGGGGGACGACTTCGTCCCGGTGATGAGGAAGACCGACTTGTAGTACGGGTAGCGCCCATTGGCGACGGTTTGCGGCGACGGATCCACACCGTCCAGCTTCAGCGGCCGCATTTTGCGGTGTTCCGTCACAATGAGACTGAGCGTGGACGTGCCGAACGCGCCTGGAATTTCTTCGATCGCCACCGCGTTTTCCTGAGCGTTCGACTTGACGATCATGCCAGGTCGTTCCTCGAGGGCCGTCATTGCCGTGTCGATCTCGGGGCTAATCTTCTTGATGATCGCATTGTCCGACTCGTTGGCAGGCCGCATGATGATCCGGATTCGAACGGCCGATGCGTCCGTCTGCAAGAGCGTTCTGTCCAGGTATCCTGACCAGTCAGGATCTTTCTTCTCGTAAGTATCCCAATAGATGCTTTGTAATTGACGGGTACTCAGTCCACTGACAGGTGTACTCATTCCCACCACGAAGACGAACGGCGTACGAGCCACTTCGATTTCCCTGGCTCCCTTATCGCGCTCGCTTTCGGTCAGCGGTACGCTGCTGACACCGATGTCGATCGCACCCTCCGTCGCCGCGCGAATTCCACCGGCAGAACCCAGACTCGCCGCGAGCACCGATATTTTCGGCGCGTCGTGTGTCTGGTTATAGCGCTCGGCGAGTAAGCGCATGGTCCCCATTGCGGGACCCGCGCCGCCAATCTTGATGTCGTCCGCGATGGCAAGCGAAGTGACCATCAGTGCGCAAGAGAGCCCTGCATTAACAATCAACTTAAGGCAGAGGGGTTTCAGATGCCGTCGTTCCAGCATGACGTCTTCTCCCTGTTTCGTCGATCTTCCGCGACGTGATGATTTCACTCGCGAACCGTAAATCTTTCGCTGGCCGTTTCAATTCGTAGTCTAGTTGCGTATTCGCAAATGAACATAGTCCTTCCGGACTAGAACTAACCAGCGGATCAATTTTGAATTCGCTAACTACAACGCGCCCTGACATTCGGGAGCACCGTGCGTCGCCGCAGAGGCATGCATACGAATGGGAAGCTAAACAGGCAAAGGAAGGCTATACAGCATTGGTTGACTTGACTACGTGACTATCTACAATGCTTTGAGTAATCAGTTGTCGATATGCAATACGAAATAAGCCAATAGATTATTCATTGACTTGATTGACGACTTGAAATTGCGAGCCGGAGGAAAAGCCGTGAACGCCACGCCTCAGGTCAATATTAAGCATTTAAGGGATTTTGTCGCCGACGTCAGAGCGGTGGCCGATGCCGAGCATCCCAACTTCGCGCGCAAGCCGGTCCAGTGGGGCACCGGCGATCGGTCCTTGTCCGTCGAAGTTCTCTCGATCGCACCGGGGCAGCAGACTCCTTCTCATTACTACGCAGACCAGGTCGAACTGGTGATTTGCTGGCGCGGCCGCGGAACGGTCTGCCTCGCGCTGCAGCAATCCGATGGGTCAGGCTGGGATCCGCCGCTAGTGGACGCGCCGGATTCTAACGGTATTCATATTGCGCCGGGCGATACGCTGGTTATCCCAAAGCATGCGCTGCACAAGTTCACCGCACTCGCGGAGGAGCGAAAAAGCGTTCAGCATCCCTTTCCGAAAGCGAATCAGAATCCGCAAGTATGGCCTGTCGAAAAGCTGGTTCTGCTGCTGATTCGTATTCCGGATACAGACGAATCCGCCACGGAAGTCGATTCATTTCCCGGCGGCTACCCTCAGGTATTGAGCAGCGATGCGTTGACGTCGTACAAACGCAGAATTCAGGATTACCTCGGGTTTGAACTCGATCCAAAGCTGATCTGCGTGAGGTCCAAGATCTGGGGCAAGGAGGGACTTGTCGCGGGTGGGGCAACGGATTTTGCGAAGCCAACTTTTCATTTCACCGCTTACACGTTTGTGCCGTCGCAGGAAAATCCCGAGCACTTCCATCCGAAGAGCGTCGAGTTCGTTTTGTGTTGGCTCGGGCGCGCCAAAATGACGGTCAGACCGTCACACGACCCGCACGATGCCGGCAATGTCCCATGGGACAACGCACTGATGGAAGGAGAACTCGGGGAGGGCGATCTCGTGGTCGTTCCAAATGGCGCGCTGCATTGGTACGCGGTATTGGGTACGGAAGATCTCGTGCTGCTTGCATTGCAGACGCCCCATCCGGTTCTGCACGTCCTGGAAGACGATTCGCCCGGTAGCACCCTCGATGCATCGAAGACGGGGTAGGTTTTCTCCGGCTGTTTTCGACGCGAGATGATCTGCCTCTTTCATTGAGGAGACGTCGATGATCGACGAATATGCGGACGCGAACACGGTCACCTACGAGATTCACCCGTCCATCGGCATTGCCCGGCTGGGTAGTTCGGATTCGTATTTCATTGGGCCGGAGCCGATCAAGGGCGCCAACGATGAATGGGTGACACGAAGGCCCTTCGAGGATGAAACGCCTGCGGAGGTGTCCGGACCGTTCATGTATCGCGACAGCGCAGGGGAGCTAAAGCGTCAGGCCGCGCGCTTCCGGATTTACAAATGCACCCGTGACAGTCACGGCGTGCTCACCGACGCGGAAGAAGTCCGCTATGGCGACGAGCAGGTGCAGAGCGTCGACTGGACGGTCCATTTGCGCAATCGCAAGGGCGCCGCTGCACGATTCGAACAGTCCGCGGAGCCGGGTCGACCAACTTCGGATATTGAGCTCCGCAATAGCGGTTGCGCGGACCGCGACACGCTCGTTGTCGATCCTGAACCGCGCACCTTGCACGTCCCGCCTGGTGGTGCCGGTCAGAACACGGCACGCTTCGACACCGGGGTGTTTCTCGGTCAATCGGTTCCCCTTGGAGAGATTCGTACGGATGCAACTGGTCGGCTTCTGGTCCTCGGCGGCAGGGGCAAATCGATCACGACGTCTGTGCCGCCGTCGCTCCCGAGCTTCGCGGACAATGACGGCTGGTGCGACGATACCTCAGACGGACCTGTGAGCGCGCGGGTCATGACGAAAGACGGCGTTTCGATCGACGTCGTGCCGTCATGGGTGATTGTCGCTCCGCCGGACTTCGCACCCGATGTCAGCAGCTTCGTCACCCTGTACGACGTGTGCCTTCAAGTATGGATGGACAAGCAAGGCGTTGATCTTTCCGAAGAGGTCGAGACCAACTTCTATCGTGACGTGTTACCCATTCTCCGGCGAGCCAGGGGCTACCGGTGGGTATTCTCCGGCGTGATGCGTTCGGAGGTGCCGGACAAGCACGGTTCGTGGAGCGACGAAAGCTCAGCGCTGTTTGCGGCGCTTGCCGAACCGTCAGACATTGCACCGCCGCCGGGCAGTGTGTCGGAAAAGGCAATTCGATACCGGCAGATGCTGTTCGCGCACTTGCGGGATCCTGACGACGCTTTGATGGAGCCGCGCGAGGTCGCGATGCCGAGGCTTCACGACGACTTCAAGAAGCTCGCGAAACCCGGTGGCGCATCGCAAGTGCTCGCTTTGACGCGTCGTCAATACCGGCATATGCGCAACTGGGCTAATGGAACCTTTAAAAACACGCAGTTGCCCGTTACCGAACGCGAACGCGAATGCGACGCGCTCGATCGCATCGCGTTGCAAGCATGCTCGGGTGGCCCGTTTTTCCCGGGAATGGAAGCGCCTCGCATCATGAAGGACAAGCGCCTTTACATGGCGCCTTGCCGGATTGATCCGCATTCCGAACTATGGAGCGGAGATTTAAATCGTGGGGCCGGACGCATCACCGAGGGCTTGGCGGTGCCGTGGCAGTCGGACTTCTACGAGTGCAGGATGGATGGAGACGCGACCTGGTGGCCGGCTACGCATCCGGACAAGGTGGTGGTCTTGCGTGACGACAAGAAAATGGACCTACCGGCCGATGCGCTATCGGAACAGATGGAACTGTGGCACTTCGGTATAAAAGACGCGATGGACATGGTGAACCGGTGGTCGAGCCTTGGTGTGGTGAAGGCGAAGCGGCTTACGGTAGAAGACGGCTGGAGCATTCCGGCTACGGCAGACGACGTCGGTAAAAACGATAAAAATGAACTTGTCGCCGGCACGGTCTATGTTGAGGAGGAGCGCATCGAATCACCCTACGATATTCCACCGCATACGGAACCGCCAGGCAAAACGCTTCGCCGCCGGCCTGGAACGCTGCGCACGGTACGCGCTCAGGACAACCGCGACGATACGCTCCCACCTGGGTCGCCATGAAAGCGGATCTCGTTGCACGTCGTGAACGTCCGTCTCCGCGCACGCTGGACGTCGCCGTATTGGGCGGCGGGCCGGCCGGATGCGCGACCGCAATTGCGCTCGCGCGCCGCGGCCTGGCCGTTGCGATACTCGAACGCTCCCGCTACGACACACCACGCGCCGGCGAAACATTGCCGCCTGAGAGTCGCGTGGCCCTCACCGCAATGGATTCGCTGCAGCGCCTGGAAAACGACGTCCATCTGCGTAGCAGCGGAATGGTCTCGGTATGGGGAACGCCGCGCCCGTTCGAGAACGACTACATTTTCAATCCATACGGTCACGGGTGGCATCTCGATCGCTGCCGCTTCGACGCAATGCTCGCGCGTACTGCTGCGGACGCAGGTGCACATGTGTTCCTGGCGAGCACGGTACGACGCTGCGAGCCGCGTTCGAAGACCTTCGAGATCGATGCCGAGCGAGTTTCCGATGGGCCGCTGAGGCTGCGCAGCCGTTTCGTCGTCGACGCGATGGGGCGTTGCTCGTCGCTACTGCCTGGATCGAGCCACCGCATTGTTTACGACAAGCTTGTGGGGCTGGTCGGCTTCGTCGTCCCGCCGTCCGGTCAAAGCGATTCGCGCATGCTTCTGGAAGCGGTTCGCGATGGCTGGTGGTATTCCGCTCCGCTGCCGGGAAACAGGCGAGTCGTCGCCTATATGACTGACGGCGATCAATTGAAGCTTTACCGGCGCGATCTCTTGCGGTTCTTTATCACGCGGCTACATGAAGCACCTTATACGCGCGTGAAGGTCGGCATGCTCCCCGATGTCGATAGTCTTCATCTTTTCGCGGCCAGTACCTATCGGCACATATCGATTCAACGCGAGCGATGCCTGAAGGTTGGCGACGCGGCCAGTGCGTACGATCCGCTTTCGTCCTCGGGCGTATTGAAGGCGTTGCGCTCAGGCCTTGACGCCGCAGCGGCAATCGAAGCTTCGCTCGGAGGAAACGACACGGCGCTTGCGCACTACGCGGCGCGGATCGAGCGAGGGTTTACTTCGTATCTTGGAACGCGAGCGTTTTATTACGGTCGCGAAAGGCGTTGGCCGACGTCGCCTTTCTGGCAACGTCGCCATCGTGATTATGACGAGCATGGGCCCTTCGGCGCGCGACTCGGGACATCAGCGTTATCGAAGGAGCAGCAATGAAGATTATGCTAGTCGACGATCACGCGCTGTTCCGGGAGGGCCTACGGCTCATCTTGACGCAACTCGATGCAGACACCGAAGTCGTTGAGGCGGAAAACTGCGCCGGCGCTTTCCGGATGGCCGATCAAAGAACGGATCTGGACATGGTGCTGCTGGATTTGTCGCTGCCGGACATATCGGGGATGGAGGCGCTACATCGGTTGCGCGCTGAACATCCCGGCCTGCCGGTCGTCGTTCTGTCCGGCCGCGACGATCCGGCGACGATACTCGACGCGTTGGATGCGGGCGCGATGGGTTTCATACCCAAGTCCTCCACCAGTCGCGTGTTGATGAGCGCCTTACGGCTGGTCCTTGTCAATGGTGTCTATATTCCGCCTGCCGCGTTGGAGGTGGCCGGCGCCAGACAATCCGCGCCGGCGGCCGTCAGTGCAATCGACGCTACGCAGCCCTTGGGACGATTGCCGGAAAAAGCACTCACGGGCAGACAGATGCAAGTGCTCGAATTGCTCGTCCAGGGCAAGCCGACCAAGCTCATTTGCCGCGAACTCGGTCTCGCGGAAGGAACCGCGAAGGTGCATATTGCGTCCGTGTTTCGCGCGCTCCATGTCGCAAATCGAACGCAGGCTGTGGTTGCGGTGAGTCAGCTCGGTATCACCTTCAGATCGGGCCGGGGCGGATGACTGAATGCTTCAGTCGTTCGGAAGCCGGAATTGGCGCTGTATGTCATTCGTGCGCATCGACAGCGAGCAGATTGAGGATGATCAGAATGACGGGGCGGTTTTCAGCGACGATTTCGATTCCAAGCGTATCCCTTATCCAGCTGCCGATCTTCGTACTACCATAATCATCGGAATGTGCCGTTTTCTTCAAGGTCACGCCGAGCTTGCGCGCATGATAGTGATACGAAGCTAGCCGATGTCGGTGCGCAATGCCCCTGAGTCCTCCGTTCGTGTCGCAACACGTCCCAAGGCTGGCCGCCAGAATGATGCGGTCGCCGTCATCGAGTGAATTCACGAAAGCACGCGCGGCCTGCCTGGTTTGCCGTTCGTTGAGGCCGTACTCCGCGAGCACCGATTCGACAGGGTCATCGAGCGGGTGTGCATGAGCATCGAGTTCGGCGGATACGCCGTCGACCTCGATCGAGATGTTGCGCCGGTGGCTCGCACTGCGCAGGCAATCAATCAGGTAATGCCGGAAATAAGCACAAATAGCGTAGGCGTTTGACGGCGCGCTATCCGGACACTCATGCGGCTCCGCGTAGTCATCAGTATCCAGTCTTAGCACGCGCGAAAAAATGAACTGCGCGATCAGTTCGTCTTTGTCTTCGGGTAGCGCCCGCAATTCCGAAGGATAGTACCCGTGCAGCGCTCCTCGCACGACCGTGTAGATGCGACCCATCTCCATGGTGGAAAGATGGCTGCGCCGATGCCAAAGATCGATCAGCGTCGCGGCCTCGCAATCGATTCCGGTGCCGGTCGGGTAACTCAACTCGGCCATGATGTTCTCCAGCAAACGGAAGGGAGACGCTTGCAGAGTAGGCCGCGGGAGTGGCCTAGCCTATCGGCCGGACGAACTACACCGCGATAGCGTGGCCATCTGTTCACGGTACCGATGACGCGCTCATCGGTAGCGGTGAAACGAAAGTGCGACGAGCGAATTACGTCGCCTGACCTAAGCGCTCGCAAAAGCACCGCCGCACGGCCGTCGGAAGTTGCACTGCAAACGCCGCTCGGCTGCACGGACTAGGCCCAACGTTCCAGGCCGAATGGGCGAGCACGGCGAGCTGACCGTTTACCCGTGTTCGCTGTCCGCGACGCGCGCTAAAGCGGGTGTATACGCGGTTCAAAATCGCCGTGCATATAACGTTCTCCGGCTACCGTTTTCTTTAGCAGACAGTCGATGCCGCCAGGTACGCGGGCGGCCTTCCGATGCAACTACCTGAGGACGTGTCCCGCACTTACTTCAATCGGTTGCGGATGAACCGACAGGATAGCGGGGAACTTGCTGGGAGCAATGTGATGAACTGGAGCAGAGCAGCATCAACCATTTGCAGCACCGCGCAGTTTCTTGGTGGGCTTTCGAGCGGTCCACTCGGAATGAGCGTGACGGCCGCAGCGTTGTTATTGTCTCAGGTGCTTGGCGTGTCGGATTATCAAGCGACAGACACGCCCGCGATCAATGACCACGACGCGCCCGAAAACGACCCGCAGGTGGACCACGTAAATAGCGTTGAGCTTGAACAACTGATAGCGATGGAAGAGTCCCGGTTGGCGCATGCGAGCGACATGGCGCCTGTCGATGGGTCGGCGATCGCAGCGGTGGAGCTTCACGAATAAGCGCTGCCTGGCCGTGAAGCTCCGCTATTTTCGACTTTATTGTCTAGTGGCCGCTCTAGTGGCCGCTGTCAGGGTTGCATCGCGGCAGATGACCGCACGCAGCCCATCCCGGGCCGCTCAGACTGCCACTGGAGCTAGTGCCCCCTGATACCCCGCCATACCCGGAGGCGCTGCTTTGCCCTTTGCTGGACACTGCATTTCGCGAGCTTGAGGAAGAGTCTCCGTGATAGGTCATTTCCGCAGTCGCGGCGCCTTGTGCATTGCCTACGCTACTCGCACCATCGGCACTATTTTGGGCAAACACGGTGCACGTCACGCAGATTCCTGTAACGGTTCCACACGTCAAAGCAAGTTTTAACGAGCGCTTCATGATACGTCTCCTGCCGGCTCGACGCGTAAAGGACGCGGCGAGAGTCGATGTGCCGCTAGCGACGCACCCGTTTGCGCAGCGGCAATGCGCAAGCGGACGATTGAACTGGATACGGCGGACGCTCTCCCCGGCGCGAGCACATGGAAAGGTGTCTACCGGAGACAAGTTAGTGATGTGCCGCCGGGCCGTATCGAACGCGGCGGCGTCTGCATAGACGAAGGACGCCGGAAAGGTTTGAAAAGTGCATGAGTCCCAACTCGAAAAGCGAACGGGAAATTAGCCGTGCAGGCGGACGGCACAAACGTCTGCTTCGGATTGCGTGCAGTCGCGCATGCGGGATACATAGACCGGCATGCTGCCGGAATTTTGATTCTATTTTTTTACCATTTTATGTGATCGATCCATCTTCGCGATAACGCCGTCGGTATGCGGGATCAACTATTGGCGCAAGGCGACAGTTCACATTTGTTCACAATCGGGACGAGTCGACCCGATTCCTCCCCGCGCTATGGAAATGTCAGCCACTCATATAACTAATGCGCTGGGAAACTGACATGCGAACGATATTGGATTCCTAGTTATCTGGCGGAATGGTGGAGAAAAACCGGCGGCATCGGACGCCTATGCGGAACAGGCGTTGCCGCCGTTATCTGGCGCGGGAGACAGGGAGAAGCCGGCCAACATGAACCCGTCGTGCGCTTCCGGTTTCGAGTGCTTTCGCGCAGCTCGCCATGTGCGAAATATTGCAACTACAGCACAAGCACCTGACTACTCCGGAGGACCTGGAATCTTGCGAATTAATTACAGCAATCGAACTAAACCGTAATATTTGTTAGTTTTAATCGCCTATCTAAAGACGGCGTTACACCCAACTTACTTTTTTTATCGCAAGACATGTCATTTAGTTGACATTAGCCAGTGCCTAAATGGCCGGGCTGGCAGAAAGAAATAACGCAACCCCCACCCGGCCAATCACTCTGCCAGTGCATCTTGATTACTCAAGGGCAAAAACATGACAAAAAGATTAAGGCCGAATTAAATTTGAAATCCAGTTTTGAATATTCGGAGGATCACAATGAATCGCAACATCGTCCAGGTCGGGCTTGCCGCCGGCCTGATTACGAGTAGTCTGGGTCTAGCCATGGCTGCGCCGCAAGGCAACATGGAGCTTTTGCCAACTGGCCAATTCATCTCCCCGATGGCCATCCCCGGTGCTGTTGCTCAACTGCTGAATCCGCAACTGTCGGCCAAACCGACACAGGTCGTGAGCGGTGCGATCAAATCGCAACTCAGCCCGGACGGCAACACCCTGGCGGTGATCACTGCCGGCTACAACACGGTGTACACCGGCTCTAACAACGCCACGCTCGATACGGCCGATTCGACCCAGTACATCTTCATCTATGACGTGTCGGGTCGTAACAAGACCGCCCCGAAGCTGGTGCAAGCGATTCACCAGAACAACGCGTTCGATGGACTCGTCTGGAACGGCAACAAGACGCTGTACGGTACCGGTGGCGCTGACGACAAGGTCTATGTGTACAGCCGCGCTTCCACTGCTCCGTCGGCACAATGGGCGCAGACCGCAGCCATCGGGCTGAACCACAGCAAGGGTATCGGTTCGGGCGTGAAGCCGAACGCAGGTGGCCTCGCTTTGTCCGCTGATGGTCGGATGCTTGTCGTCGCCAACAACTACAACGATTCGATTTCCATCATCGATACGAGCTCGAACACGCTCATGTCGGAATACGATCTGCGTCCGTTCAACACGTCGGGCCAGCAAGGCGTGGCCGGTGGCGAATATCCGTGGGCCGTGTCGCTCAAGTCCGACGGCACCGCGTTCGTCTCGTCGGTACGTGACCGTGAAGTCGTGGTGTTGAATCTGGCGAACCCGGCTGCGCCGCGGTTCATCAAGCGCATCCCGGTGCAGGGCAATGCGTACGGCATGTCGCTTTCGCCGGACGAGTCGAAGCTCTACGTCGCGGTCTCGAATGCCGATCAGATCGCCGTCATCGATACGGCTCGCCACAAGGTCGATAAGACCATCGACCTCGCAATCGATGTGGGCAATGGCAATGGTCACGGCAATGGCAACGGCAACGGTCATGGAACGTACAGCGGCCGCGATACCGTCAACGTGACTGTTTCCCGCGACGGCCGGACACTGTATGCCGTCAACAACGGTGACAACTCGATCGCTGTGATCTCGCACGACGGCAACAATGCGTACCACGTCGAAGGTTTCATGCCGACCGCCTATGCGCCGAAGGACATCACGATCAGCGCCGATGGTTCGCAGATGTACATCATCAACGGCAAGTCGGTCACCGGCCCGAACCCGCTCTATACGGCGCAGGGCGTGCAGGCGCAGTACCAGTTCGGTCTCGAGCAGAGCACGCTCTTGAGCGCGCCGCTTCCGCGCGATGGTCAGCTCGACCGTCTGACCAGCCAGGTGGACGAGAATAACCACTACTCGGAAAAAGAGTCGGACAACGATCGCAAGACGATGAAGTTCATGCGCGATCACATCCGGCACGTGATCTACGTCGTGAAGGAAAACCGCACGTTCGACCAGATCCTCGGCGACCTGGGCAATGGCGCGGACGCCGATCCGACGCTGACGATGTACGGCAAGTCGACGACGCCGAACTTCCACAACATCGCTCAGAGCTTCGTCACGATCGACCACTTCATGGATCCGGGCGATGGTTCGATGGATGGCTGGTCGTGGGTGCAGCACGGGCACATCACGCCGACTGAGGAAGTTTCGCAGCAGGAAAATTACGCTGGCGTGAACCGCGGCATGTCGTACGAAACCGAAGGTGACAATCGCGGCCTGCCGGTTGGACTGGCTACGACCGCCGCGCGCGACGCTGCCACGAACGGCTCCGTCACAAACGCCACGTCGTCACTGCCGGGCGGCGCGGCCAATGCGCTGCCGGGCATCGCCGATATCTCGGTACCGGATGCGCCGTTCGGCTACCAGCAGGCCAACATCTATGATGCGGTGCTCGCCGCTGGCGGTACGGTGCGCAACTATGGCGGCATGGTCAACAACGTGGGCTCGATCGGCACGATCGCAAGCCCGCTGCTCGACCCGGCCGGCGCCAACATCGTTCAGGCTCACCCCATCAAGCCGACGCTCGTCAACCGCACCGATGAGTACTATCGCGGCTTCGATCAGGCTTATCCGGACACGTTCCGCGAACTGGAATGGAACCGTGAGTTCCAGCAGTACGTGAAGAACGGTGGGCTGCCGTCATTCGAACTCGTTCGCATGGGCTCGGATCACACGGGCAGCTTTACGCAGAACGTTGGCCAGATGGGTTCCGCGGAGCAGGAAGAAGCGGATAACGACTTCGCCGTTGGCAAGCTGATCGAGACTGTCGCGAACAGCCCGTATGCGCGGGACACGATGATCGTGGTGGTTGAGGATGACTCGCAGGCGGGCTCCGACCACGTCGACTCACACCGCTCGACCGCATACGTGGTCGGTCCGTACGTGAAGAAGCACGCCGTCGTCAGCACCAACTACACGCAGGTCGACGCGATCCGCACGATGGAAGACCTGCTCGGTACGCCGCACATCGACCTGAACACCGCGTACGCGAAGCCGATGACTGACCTCTTCGACACGAGGGGGAACGGTTCGTGGACATACACGGCTGTCGCATCGACGATCCTGAAGGGTACGAACGTCGGCAACGTGGCCACGGGCTCGACGAAGAGCGGTAATGACGGTAACCAGTTTGCTCAGGGTCCGGACATTCATCCGCTGCATGACGCGACGTACTGGGCGGACGCGACGAAGGACTTCGACTTTTCGAAAGAGGATCGGATTCCGCCGGAGCTGTTCAACCATGTGCTGTGGAAGGGCGTGATGGGTAACAAGCCCTATCCGGAACCGCATTCGATCTACACGAAGGTGAGTGCTGACGGATCGAAGGTGGTCGCGACGGCAGATGATGACGGCGACGACGATTAAGCCGGTGTAGTGTTGGTTCGGTCGAGCGCATCGGATGAACCGGCGTTTCCCTGATGCGCGCGATCGGAAGTAACCGGTAACGGCGGGTGACTGCGTAGCTTCATATACGCAGTTACCTGTGCAAATCCACTGACCATATATGTAGGTAATATTTTTAGTTTGCACTACATATAACAATTAATCTATGGTACAGAGTTTTGAATGAGAGCCTCCCGCTTGAGCATCGCAGTTGCGGTATCCGTTACCTTTGCGACGATTGGATTTGCCAAAACGGCGCAAGCTCAACAGAATCGACCCTCAACCGCTCAACAAACCGAAGCGCCTGTCACATTGAAGCCTATCGTTGTCGACGCGTCGAAAATGACCACCGGTCCGGACAACGTCAACGATCCTGACCAGGTCGTCAACGCGAGCAAAACAGGCACACCGCTGGGTGATCTGCCAATGAGCGTGCAGGAAGTTCCGCGCGCGATTCTCGATGAGCAAGGCGCCACGTCGTTACAGGAGGCGATCCGTAACGGCAACTTCTCCGGTGTCAATTATGGTGGTACCGATTCAAAGGGCTTCACCGACCACTTCATGATTCGCGGCCTGCAAGCGCAGACTTATGATGACGGCTTCTCGGATGGCGATCAGGTCAACGGCCCGACGCATTCACTGCTGGGGGTCGAGCGGATCGAAGTGCTTGAAGGACCAGGGTCGGCGCTGCTCGGCAGCGGCCCTCCGGGCGGCTCGATCAATCTGATTCACTACACGCCGTCGGCCCAGTTTCACTGGGGCGGCAGTGTTCAGGCCGGCTCGTTCGGCACCGTCAATGCGACGGGCTATGTCACGGGCCCAACTGGCATCGATGGACTGAACTATCGTCTGGACGTCGGGGGCGCCCGGTCTGACGGCTACCGCGACCTGTCATCGTGGAACAAGGAAATCCGCCCTGATCTGCAATGGAAAATCGGCGACCACAAGATCGAATTCTCAGTCGACGCGCAGGACTATATGGCAACGCCCGATTCATATGGGCTGATCTACTTCAAGGGGGCGCCTATCCGCAGCGTTCCTTTCGACGCCAGGTTTTCGACACCGTTCGCCAACGCGCACGGTAACTACGTCCGCACCACGCTTTCGGATGAATGGCGCATCGGCGACTACCTGACGATCAATAATCGCCTGTCGTACCTGCACCACACGCTGGACTTTTTCAGCAACGGCGATAGCACGCACGCGAAGGTCAAAGGCACCACGTTTACCGGCCGCCAGCTACGCGATCAGGATGATTCGCTGAACACAATCGATTACCAGTTAGAGCCGGTCTGGAAATTCTCGACGGGTGGCGTGCACCATACGCTGCTGACGGGCTTCGAATACCTGCACCAGGATCTCAACAGTGCAAAGACGACCGCGGATCTTCCGGACATCGACAACATTTTTGCGCCGGTGCCTCCGGAAACCTCGATCGCGAACCTCAACTTTCAGTGCTCGCCCTCTCACTCGTGTCAGAACGACCACGTGGTGGGGAATTTCTATAGCCTCTATGCAACGGATCAGGTGGATGTGACGGATAGATTCAAAGTCCGTGCGGGTGTGCGCAAGGATTGGTTCGGCACATCGCTGACGCTGAACCCGGTCCCCGGCGAGCCGAACCGTACGGCCAACGACGGCATAACGCTGGTCCAGGGCAATACGTACACGCGTAACGATGCGCCGACCAGCTGGAACGCCGGCGTGCTGTACAAGGTCACGCCGTGGATGACGCCGTATGTTGGCGTATCGCGCAGCTACCTCGCGAATTTCAACTCGGAAAACACGGCGTTTTCGATCGGCCCTCCGGAATCCGCGCTGCAGTACGAGCTAGGCGTGAAGTGGTCATTCGACGATGGGCGCTACGTGCTTAACACCGCGCTGTTCGACGTGAAGCGGGACCACGTGGCGACGCCATTCGGCGACGACCAGATCGCGTTCGATGCGCAACGCACGCGTGGAGCTGAAGTGTCGTTCGACGCGGATCTCACATCGGCCTGGCATATTTATGCGAATTTCACCTATGAGCATGCGCGTATCACCGACAGTCAAGACACCCCGAGCTCGGTCGGGACGGTCCCGCAGGGTGTGCCAGCCTATATGGCGAACCTGTGGACGACGTACCGCTTCAGCCTGTTCGGTACAGCCGGCTTTCACGCAGGGGCGGGCATCAACTACATCAGCCGCATGACGAACGGTTTTGCGAACGGCAACGACTGGGCCCCCGCTTCCCTGATCGAGAACCTGCAGTTCGGTTATGCGGAGCACCACTGGGGCGTCGATCTCAACATCGATAACGTCACCAACCAGCGCTACTTCACCGCGACCAACGTGGTCGGCGCGTATGTTGGTCCGCCGTTGGCCGCCTACGTTACCGTGCACGCCGACTTTTGATCAAGCGGGAGCAACCGGCGACGATGCGTATATGAAGGTGCTGATTGTCGAGGACGACCCGGCCATTGCCGCGAACCTTTACGACTATCTGGAGGGTCGCGGCTTCGAGGTAGACGTCGCCGATACGGGAACCTCCGGCCTGCGATTCGCGCTGGCCGATGCATGGGACGCGATCCTGCTAGACCTCACGTTGCCGGGCATGGATGGCCTGACGTTGTGCCGCAAGTTGCGCAGCGAAGCACGCCGCGACACGCCAGTGCTGATGCTGACCGCGAAAGACACGCTCGACGACAAGCTCGAAGGCTTCGGACATGGCGCCGACGACTACCTGGTGAAACCGTTCTCGCTGAAGGAAGTCGGCGCGCGTCTGGATGCGCTGATCAAGCGCTACCGCGGGCAGGTTGCCCGGCAGGAAATTTTTTGCGCAGGGGTACGGCTCGACCTGGCCACGCTTGCGGTCGAACGCAACGGCCGCGCGATCAGGCTCAAGCCGAAATGCCTGCATTTGCTGCGTATTCTGATGCAATCGCCGAATCGGGTGCTCGGGCGAGCCGAACTCGAAGCGCAATTGTGGGGAGAGGAGTTGCCGGATAGCGACACGCTACGTGCGCACATCTATACGTTGCGCAAGGCGCTCAGCCAGCCGGGCGAAGCGGAACTGATCGAAACCGTGCATGGACTCGGTTACCGCTTAGTCGCGGAAGACCGCGATGCGGCGTAGCCTGCGCCTGAAGGTTGCGCTCGTCTTCTCGGCGCTGACGATCGTGTTGCTCATCGCGCAGGCGCTAGGGGTCCGGCTGTTCGCCGAAGCGCAGGAAGAGCGCCTGATTGCCGCGCTGATTCGCGACGACATGATGAGCGTGTTGCGAAGCTATCAAGCGAATCCGGCGTTATTGCCACCATTCGACGAACAACTCCAAGGCTACCTGTCGACCACCGACAAGTCGCACATCGCGTTGCCGGCGACAACAGCCGCGTTGCCGGATGGCACACACGAGATCATCGTCGATGGTCGGGAGATTCACGTTTCGGTCGTTGCGCTTAACGGGTCGCGTCTCTATCGCGTCTACGACTTCAGCGCCTACGAAAAGCACTTTAAACGCGTGATCGATACGCTGATGGCTGGCACCGGCGCATTTGCGCTGCTGACGATCTGGCTTGCGTTCGGTTTGTCCGGGTTGCTGGTGCGTCAGGTTGCGGGACTGGCGCGGCAGGTCAAGGCACTGCAGCATGAGCGTTCGGCGTCGATCAATCCAGGCAAGTTCGACGAAGCCGAACTGGTCGGGCTCGTCGATGCGTTCAACGACTATCATCGGCGCATGGCCGACATGATCGAGCGGGAAAAGGAGTTTACCGGCAACGTCAGCCACGAACTTCGCACACCGCTGACCACTATCAAAACGAGTGTTGAATTGCTCGCCGAGGAAACGGCGATCGGCGACAAGTCTCGCGCACGGCTCGCGCAGATCGAGCGCGCGGCGGACCACATGCGCGATACGGTCAATGCGCTGCTGCTGCTCGCGCGCGAGGAATCGTCCGGGCGCACGCAGCCGCAGCGGCTTGTCGCGCGGGTCCACGATGCATTGCAGCCGTTTGTCGCGACGATGCGCTGCAAAGGCGTCGAGTCGATCGTCGACGTCGATGACGCGGTATATGTGGATGTGAACCAGCCCGCACTCGCAATTGTGCTATCCAACCTGATCGACAACGCCGTGCGCCACACGTCCAGTGGACACGTCCGATTTGGATGGACCCGCGGCCGGTTGCGCATTGACGACACGGGCAACGGCATCGCCGCGGATGCGCTGCCGCATGTTTTCGAGCGCTTCTATCGCGCGGACGACGCATCTTCGCCGTCATGCGGCTACGGTATTGGGCTGGCAATCGTGCGCAAGATCTGCGCGCGCTATGGCTGGACGATCACGATCGACAGCGAACCCGGACGAGGCACTGTCGCGTCGCTGGGTCTGCCGCTCGCGGGTGGGTCGCGGCCAGACCCGCAGTCCTCTCCGTCGTTGACGAAAATTTCACAGACAGGTGCGTAGCATCCGGGTCCGGAACCGTCCCGATGGACGGCGACTGGACTGACGGATGCCGGCATGCGCGACGCGCTGTTGATTGTTTTCATTTTTCTGAGCGGTTGCGCGACCTATCGCGCGCAGCCGATTGCACCCGCACAACTCGCACAGCGGTTCGAGACGCGCTCGCTGGCGAGCGGCGAACTGCACGAATGGTTCGCGCGCGAACTCGGCCACGGCGTCGGACCATGGCCGCCGGCCCGCTGGAGCCGGCAATCGTTGACGCTCGCGGCGTGGTACTACAACCCCGCGCTTGACGTCGCGCGTGCGCAGTGGGGGACCGCGCGGGCCGGCATCGAAGTCGCCGATGCGATCCCGAATCCGGTCCTGCAACTGCCGTTCGAGTATACGATTCCGAATCCCGGCCCCGGTGCGCCGTTCACGACTGGCCCCTCGCTCGACATTCCGATTGAAACCGCCGGCAAGCGCGGTTATCGCGTCGATCAGGCGTCGCACCAGTCTGAATCGGCGCGCCTGAACATCGCGAATGAAGCGTGGAAAGTGAGCGCGCAGGTGCGCGATGCAATGCTCGCACTGTATGCGGCGCGCGAACGCGTCAGCTGGCTTTCGCCCAAGATGGACGCAATGCAGCAGATCGTCGCGATGGTGCGCAAGCGTCGCGCGGTCGGCGAGAACGCGGGGCCGGACGTCGACGCAGCGCTCGCCGCGGCAACCCAGGCGCAGGCCGATCTAGCGTCTGCGCGCATCGCGCAACAGGAGGCGCAGGCTCAGCTCGCCACGGCGATTGGCGTTCCGGAGGCTGCGCTCGACGACATCGCGATCGACTTCGATGCAGTCGCAACGGTGCCGCCGGCGCCGCCCGACGCTGACGCGCGGCGCAACGCGATGTTCGATCGCGCGGACCTGCGCGCGTCGCTTGCCGACTATGCAGCCGCCGAGTCGGCATTGCAACTCGAGGTTGCAAAGCAGTATCCGGATATCCATCTCGGTTCCGGTTACACGTACGACACCGGCACGAACCGGATCGCGTTCGGGCTGGCCGGCATCACGTTACCCGTCTTCGACCGGAACCACGGTGGCATCGCGCAGGCGGCCGCGAAGCGCAAGGAGGCGGCCGCACGTACGGCGGCATTGCAGGACGCGATTCTCGGCGACGTCGATCGCGGCGTTGCGCGTTACCGTTCGAGCCTCGACGCGCTGCCGATCGCGGAGGCTAATCTGGCCGCGGCGCGCAGACAGCGCGACAGCGAAGCTGCGGGGTTTGCCGCGGGCGACGTGGATCGCGTGACTTGCACGCAAGCAAAGGCCGACTATGCGTCGAGCGAAATCGGCCATCTCGACGCGGTGATTGCGGCGCGCCAGGCGGCCGATGCGCTCGAAGACGCGATGCAGCGGCCACTGCCGGAGGATGACGCACTGAACACCGCGCGGAGCGCGCAGGAGTGGCGCAAATGAAAAGCCGGCTGCTGTTGTGCAGCGCACTGTTGAGCGTGCTGGTAGTTGGCGGCGCGTGGTTCACATACCTGACGCTTGCCGCACATCGATCCGCGCAGGCAACCGAGCCCAGCGCAGCGCAGCGACCCGCCGTGCAAACGGTGAATGGCGAAACGGTACTGGTCGTCAGTCGGGAGATGCAGCGTGCGAGTCATATCGAAGTGTCGGCGCTTTCAGTGATAACCGCGGCGCCGGCGCGCACGGCGTATGCGACGGTCGTCGATCTGCAGTCGTTGTTCGATTTGCGTAACCGGCTGGCGGCCGCACGAGCGGATCTCGACACATTTTCCGCCCAGGCCGCCAACTCGCGGGTGCAATTCGCGCGCAGCCAGACCCTGTTCGACGATGACCGGAACGTGTCGCGCAAAACCCTGCAGGACGCGGATGCCGCGATGCAGGCCGACGCCGCGAAACTACGCAATGCGCGTGCTGCACTGGCTGGAATTGACGCGATGTTGCGTCTGCAGTTTGGCGATGCGCTTGCGAAAGCCGCGGCGGCCGCCACGTCCGATCTGTACGATCGCCTGCAGACGGGGCGCGCCGCGGTGGTCCGCATGACGCTCCCAGTGGGCGAGTCCGGCGAAATGCCACCGCAGCGAATCACGGTCGATGCACCCGATGGTGCAGAGGTCGTCGCGCAACGGTTGTCGGCGTCACCGGTCGTCGATCCGGCGGTGCAGGGCGAGCCGTGGCTATACGTGACCGCTCGTCCGCTTCCCGCCGGCATGCGCGCGAGCGCACATGTACCGGCAATGCGCGAGCTTGCCGCAGCGTCGCTCGCGATTCCCGCGCGCGCGGTGCTCTGGTACGGCGGACAGACGTGGGTCTACGTGAAAACCGCGCCGGACAGGTTTGCTCGCCGCTTCGTGCCCGTCACGGACAGCGACAATCGCGACATCATCGTGACTGAAAGCTTCAATGCGAGCCCCAATACGAGCCCCAATGCGAGCCTCCATGCAGGCGACGAAGTCGTCACGCAGGGCGCGCAGCTTCTGCTTTCCGAAGAACTCAAGCCGCAAGGCATCGCCACGGTCTGCAAAGACCCGCCCGAGTGCGACGACTGATCACACGGCCTTCGCGCACCCACCGCTCATGCTCAACGCGATCATCCGCTTCTCGCTGCGTTTTCGCGGCGTCGTCTATGCGCTCGCCGTGATGGCGGCGGGCTACGGCCTTTACACACTGACGCGCGCACGGCTCGACGTGTTCCCCGAGTTCGCTGCGCCGATGACCATCGTGCAGACCGAAGCGGCGGGCCTGACCAGCGAGCAGGTCGAAACGCTCGTCACGCAGCCGGTCGAAAACGCGCTCGCCGGTCTGGTCGGCTTGCAGTCGATGCGTTCGAGATCGTTGCAAGGCCTTTCGTCGATTGCGCTCGTCTTCGACGACCACGCGAACGTGATGCAAGTGCGCCAGCTGGTTTCGGAGCGGATCGGCGGACTTGCAGCGGCACTGCCTGCGGGCGTTCAGCCGCCCGCGCTGCTGCCGCTCACGACCGCGACGAGCGTCGTGCGCACGATCGGCTTCACGTCAGAACGCCGTTCGCTGATGGAACTGCACGACCTCGCGCAATGGACAGTGCGGCCGCAATTGCTGAGCGTGCAAGGCGTCGCCGATGTGATCGTGTTCGGTGGCGACGTGCGGCAGATGCAGATCCAGGTCGATCCGGCAAAGCTGATGCGCTACGGGCTGTCGATCCAGGACGTTGTCGGCGCCGCTCGCCAGTCGACGGGCGTGCGCGGCGCCGGGTTTATCGAAGGCGCGAATCAGCGCCTTGCGATCAACGCAGACGGCCAGTTGACTTCGCCCGCTACGCTCGCCGGCGTCGTGCTGCGCTCGAGCAACGGCGCAGCCGTGCGTCTGGGCGATGTCGCGACGCTCACCTGGGCTAGCGCACCGGCCGTCGGTGGCGCATCGATCATGGGACGGCCGGGCGTAATGCTCGTGATCGAAAGCCAGTACGGTGCGAATACCCTGACCGTCACGAAGGATATCGACAAGGCACTCGCGGAACTGAAACCGATGCTTGAAAAACAGGATGTTCAGCTACGCGCCGACGTATTCCGCCCAGCCAGCTTTATCGAAGCGTCGATCCATCATCTGCGCAGCGCGCTGCTCGCCGGTGCGGCGCTTGTGATTGCGGTGTTGTTCCTGTTTCTGCTCAACGTGCGCACGGTGATCATTTCGGCCGTTGCGATTCCGCTGTCAATGCTTGTCGCGATTGTCTTGCTGACGTCGCTCGGCGTCAGCCTGAACACGATGACACTCGGCGGGCTGGCGATCGCACTTGGCGAAGTGGTCGACGATGCGATCATCGATGTCGAAAACATCTACCGGCGATTGCGCGAGAATCGGCTGCGCCGGGTGCCTCTGCCGGCGTTTCGCGTCGTGCTGCGCGCGTCGGTGGAAGTGCGTAGCGCCGTCGTCTTCGCGACCTTCATCGTGGTGCTGATTTTTCTGCCGGTGCTCACGCTGACCGGTGTGGCCGGAAAACTGTTCGCGCCACTTGGTGTCGCGTATATCCTCGCGGTGCTCGCTTCACTAGGCGTTGCGCTTACGCTCACACCCGCAATGGCGCTTGGGCTGCTGACGCACGGGTCGCTGCCTGAACGTGAGCCGCGCTTCATCGCAAGCCTCAAGCAGCGCTACGTGAGCGCGCTGACGGCAATCGAGCCGCGCGCGCAAACGGTGATGGCGATCTCCGCGCTGACGTGCGTGGCGACGCTGGGGTCGCTGCCGTTGCTGAGCGGTAATTTCATTCCGCAACTGCGCGAAGGGCACTACATCGTGCATATGGGCCTCGCGCCCGGGACATCTCTCGCGGAATCGATGCGTATCGGCACGCAGGTGTCGAATGCGCTGATGCGCGTGCCGGGTGTGCGGCTCGTTGCGCAACGTGCGGGCCGTGCGTCTGGCGTGGTCGATCCTACCGGTGTGCAGCTCTCCGAATTCGAAGTCGGTCTCGCACCGATGAGCGCTTCGCGACAGGCTGACGTGTTGACGCGCATACAGCGCGAACTCGCGCGATTCCCGGGGCTGACGACCTCCGTCAATACGTTCCTGGTCGAGCGGATCGACGAAACGATTTCCGGCGTGACAGCACCGGTAGTTGTTAACGTATTCGGCAATGACCTCGACGTGATTGACCGTAAGGCTCAGGAAATCGCACGGCTGCTGGGGACGGTCCGTGGCGCGGCGAGCGTGCAGGTGGAGTCACCACCTGGCATTCCCGAACTGGAAGTGAAGCTGAAGGCCGCTTCGTTGAGCCGTTTTGGTTTTCGGCCGGTAGACGTGCTCGATGCGATTCAGGCCGCGTTTCAGGGGACATCCGTATCGCAAATCCATGACGGCAGCCGCACGTGGGATCTGACCGTAATGCTCGCTCCCGGCGCGCGTCGGGATGTCAGCGACATCGGTGCGCTGATGCTGCGCAATCCGGAAGGGCTGGCGGTGCCGCTACGCGAGCTTGCGACGATACGGGAGGTCTCCGGGCGCTATCAGATTACGCACGACGGTTGCCGGCGAATGCAGACGGTCTCGGTCATTCCCGGGAGTCGCGCCGTCAGTGATTTCGTCAGTGACGCACAAGCGCGGGTTCAAAGCGAAATCGCGATGCCGCCCGGCACCTATGCGGTATTCGCCGGTGAGAGCGATGCACGCGCGCAATCGCAGCGAGACCTGATCGCTTACGGCGCGCTGTCGCTGATGGGTATCGTTCTGCTGCTATTCGTCGCGCTAAAGAGTCGGCGCGCGGTATTGCTCGTCCTGGTGAATCTGCCGTTTGCGCTCGTAGGCGCGGTAGTGAGCGTGATACTAAGCGGCGCAAACCTGTCGCTGGGCAGCATGGTTGGGTTTGTCACGCTGCTTGGTATTTCGCTGCGCAATTCGATCATGTTGATCAGCCACTACGAGCATCTGGTGCACGTCGATGGATTGCCTTGGGGAATCGATACCGCGGTGGCCGGCGCATCCGAACGGCTGGTGCCGATCATGATGACCGCGTGTGTCACCGCGCTGGCGTTGCTGCCGCTGGCGCTAACAGGCGGCGCGGCGGGCAACGAACTCGAGGGGCCGATGGCGGTCGTGATTCTCGGCGGGCTGATTACATCGACGGCTTTGAATCTGTTGGTGCTGCCGGCACTGGCCATTCGCTATGGCCGGTTCAGCAAAACCATACGGTGAGACCGCGCTGTTCCGAAGTTTGCGAACGCCACGCCGCAAGACCACCGCCACGGCCTCGCTTAATGGATCATTAGTGTTTCGCGGAATCGTCGTCGGGCGAGTCTTTATGGACGACCTCGACGTCGATGGTCCGGCCGTCGTCGCCGAATGCGCGCGGGTGCTTGCGCAGCGCGCGTGTTTTCCACCAGAGATAGCCGGCAATGATCGTACCCACCGCGAACAGCACGGCGAGCAGCACCAGCGACAGCATTGCGGCCACCACAAGCACGATCGCGCTCAGGACGACGGCCAGCAATCGGCCGAACCAGCCGGAGCCGCCGACCTGGATTCGTTTCCCACCTATTACGGGCCGCCGCGGCGGTCTGTCGTTCTGCATCGATCTTCTCCCGGCGCCGCCGCTACTGCGGTTTGACGATGCGTTGCGACAAGACACGGTGCGTGAAATCGTCGCAGACGCTGGCGGCCACTTCAGTGTAACCCAGCGTAGTTAGACGAACACGCGAGGAGAAGGTTGCCCGATCGATGTCGCTCGCGCCGTCATCGTAGTGTGCGGCGCCTCGTAACCGTGCTCTACGGCTTCGGGAAAAAGCGGCAACGCGCGCGCTAGAAACGGTGCCTTAGACCGGCAGCGACGACTACCTGCTGGTTGCCCGTTGCCGGAGTTAGCGTATAGACACCCGCGTCGAAAACGGGGATGCCATTGCCGCCGCCGACGCGCTGATACACGCCTGCAAGGTACACATCCGTACGCTGCGACAGCAGGTAGTCGGCTTGCGCCATGACCTGATTCCAGTGCGGGAACGCGTTACCGGTCGATGAATTGAACGAAGCCATCGTGTACGTATAGGACGCCCCGAGGCTGAAGTTGGGTTTCAGAAAATAACGGCCGTTGATTTCGAAGTTGTCGAACTTGATGTAGTTGCCGGCGCCGTTCGACGGACCGGGCAACGCGCCATTGCTCGTGCTTCCGCCGAACAGAAGGTTCGACGGGCTCTCGGTAGACGAATGTGTCCAGAGCAGGCCGACCGACGATTTGC
Organism: Paraburkholderia rhizosphaerae; assembly: GCF_004366595.1. GTDB lineage: Bacteria > Pseudomonadota > Gammaproteobacteria > Burkholderiales > Burkholderiaceae > Paraburkholderia > Paraburkholderia rhizosphaerae. The sequence goes on along the minus strand of NZ_SORE01000024.1, from coordinate 56,450 downwards.
CGAACATATACTGCGCGCCTAACCCGTATATGCGTTGCAGACCGCCAATCGTCAAAGCATCGCCGTCGCCTGTGCTCACCGCGCCGGTCGCATTCTGCGCGTTCGCGTCCCGGTTGATCTGCAGATACGCACCCGAGAGTTTGATTGGACCTAACGCATAGTTGATGCCCGCGCTGTATGCGTTGTTGTTGGAGATGCGGCCGGCTTCGTTCGAGAATGCATACATCGCGCCGACCTTCACGCCGTGGAACTCGACACTGCTGAACTTGACCGCGTTGTTCAGCCGCATGTTGTTGTTCAGGTTGTCGTTGTCGTACGGGTGCTGCGCGAGGTTACCGCCAAAGCCCGAACCTGTCGCGCCGAGCGGTGCGAGGTAAGTCACCACGAAGTCGTATTGGCGGCCCAGTGTTACCGTGCCGTATTGGCTTGCATTCAGCCCCACCCATGCCTGGCGACCGAAGAGGTCGCCGCCGTTCTTCAGCGTACCGTTCGTTGAGTTAAAGCCGCTTTCCAACAGGAACTCGGCGCTCAATCCGCCGCCGAGATCCTCGGCCCCACGCATGCCCCAGCGCGGCGTGGACAGGCTTCCCGCGAACTCTTGCCACTGAGTGCCGCCACCGGCCGCCGGATTGGCGGCGTTGACACGAGCGCTACTGCTATAGAGCAGGCTTGTGTCGATCAGCCCGTACAGGGTCACACTGCTTTGCGCGTGCGCGGCGCTGGCAACCAGCATCGATATTGCGAGGGCAATACGTGGGCATTTCATGAAACACCTCCGTCATAGAAGATGCGGTTCCATTAAATGATTTGTGTGATTGATGTACGGGCGGGGAAAACCGGAGCAGGCGAGCGCCCGTCATGCTTCGACGAATAGACGGGATTTCGCTTCGGTCAGTACTTTCAACAAAAATGCGCGACATTAGAATCGCGCGGGGTATGCCCCTTGGGCAATCAATTTCGTTTGCATAACTTAGATCGTTGCAAAAACGCGACGCTTGTTGCTATCGTCGACGTTGTCCCGGAATCGGGTCAAATGCAGCGCGGGTCGTTATAACGCGTGGGGACGGTGGAGATGGAAGCGGAGGGGCGGCCTGCAGAATGCAAACCAAAAGATGGAATGCGCACACCAGTTATCCGGCCACAAGCCCGGAAGAAGTTCGGTCGGACCGCCGGTGTGCGGATCCGCAATGGCGGATCGCAGCAGGGAGAACGAACCGACGGCGCGGTTTCGCTTCCACCCTGCTTATGCAGACTCACTGTGCCATTGCACCCGAAGCGGCATGGCCCATCGCGTCGTGCTTTTTCATACCGTCGCCTTTCTTCATCGAGTCGTGCGACATCGCATCTTTCGACATGGAGTCCTTCGACATCGAAGTCTTAGCCATCGAATCGTGCGACATCGCGCCACCCGACTGGGCGAATGCCATCGATCCGCTCAAAGCCAATGTTGCCGCGAGCACTGCAGCGGTAAAAAATTTCAAGTCAACCTCCTGGTATATGGAAAATTCCGGTCTTGCCGGCGTGAATCGGAATGCCTGACGCCGCAGTGTGAGCAAATAAATCCGAATACAAGCGGCGTGCTTTGACGACGTCAGGAACCTCCGAACCAGTTGTACCCCTGATCGACCCAATAGCCGCCAGGGTAAGTGTTGGTGACGAAGATTTCCGTCACGTACTTCGGATTCTTGTATCCGAGTTTGGTTGGCATCCTGAGCTTCATCGGGTAACCGTACTTCGTCGGCAATTGCTGGCCGTCGTAGGTGAACGTAAGTAGCGTCTGCGGATGCAACGCGGTGGGCATGTCGATGCTTTCGTAGTAGTTGTCCGCGCACTTGAAACCCACGTACCTGGCCGACGTATCCGCGCCCACGCGCTTGAGGAACTCCGAAAAAGGTGTGCCGCCCCAGCGTCCAATCGCACTCCATCCTTCTACGCAGATATGCCTTGTGATCTGCTCCGCTTTCGGCAGCGCAGACAATTCGGGCAAGGTCCACGGGCGTTTGTTTTGCACGAGTCCGCTTACCTTCAGGCGAAAGTCAGAGCCATCGACTATCGGCGCTTCGTCCTCGTCGTAGAACCCGTTGAATGGAAATGGCCGCGTGATCTGCGCTTCGGTATACGTGGGCGCAAGACGCGTCGGATCGAACAGCCACGCCTGCACGCTGTCGTTGATGCGCGAGACCTTGACGAGGAAATTCTCCACGGACGTGTTGTCGGAAAGACTGCAGCCGGTCAGCATTGCGAGGCCGCCAAGCGTGAGAATCCGCTTGCCGAACAGACGCCGCGCGGGCATGTCGAGCTCGCGGCGCACATCGATGAGCAGCGATTCGCGATCGATGTTCGGGCGTTTTGGCTTGATAGGTTGCATGATCGAACGTTCCTGTGAGTGCGCTCGCTCAGCGCCCGCGAATCATCGTGAGCAGCGAGCGCGGCACGAGCGCCACCATCGCCACATGCACAACGATGAACGCGCAAACCAGCGACATCGCGCTGAAGTGAACGACACGCGCGAAATCGTAGCCACCGAACAGATCGCGCAGCAACGGGAACTGCACCGATTTCCACACGGCGAGGCCGGACAGCATGAGTACGGCAATATCAAGCATCACGAACAAGTACGCGAATTTCTGCACCGCGTTGTATTTGCTGTGATCGGCGTGTGACAGGCGACCCTTTAGTGCATCGAGCAGATCATGAAAGATCGCGCGCAACGAGAGCGGGAAGAACTTGCGCTTGAACCGGCCGGTGACCAGATTCATCGCGAGGTAGAAGAGACCGTTGAAGAACAGCAGCCACATCGCGGCGAAATGCCATTGCAGCGCGCCGCCCAGCCAGCCGCCGAGCGTGAAATTCGCCGGAATCACGAAACCCTTGAAGACCGGCGACGCGTCGTAGATCCGCCATCCGGAAAGGACCATCAAAATCACGGCTAGCGCATTGAGCCAATGTGAAATTCGCACCCACGCGGGCTGAATCGTCTTCGCGGGACCAGACATGTGACTCGCGGGCAGTAGCGTGCTCACGTGGAATTCCTCCGTTCTTCATGCTGGAAAATTGGAGAGCCGCCGCGCGTTTTCTGACGGTTAGCTTTCCGTGTGCACGCCAACGGATTACAAGAGTCCGTTAAGCCAGGAACATCTGTAGTGCCAAGCGAGATAGTAGCCGCTGCATACGGAAACCTCGATTATTCCGAAGGTCACCCGATACATACTTTAGAGTAAGGCCGCGTGCGGCTTCTTTGCGAGCAAGCAGGCACCCGCGTGCGTTGGTATCGAACAGATCGTGGCCGGTTGTCCTTTCGCGGACCTTGAACCCCAGTCGGGAATGGCACAGCGGGCACAGCGGGCACGGTGTTCGACGCACGACGAGTCCGCAACAAAATTGTGTGTGATCGGCTGTCATTTTCGGCGCGTCGCCGACGACCAAGCGACGAATCTTCCACCACTGGAGTCCAATCATGATCCGTTCACTGTTTGCGTCGCTCATTCTTGCTGTTGCACTGCCTGTCGCCGCAGCCCCGGCGCGGCCGGTGGTGCTGGAACTCTTCACATCTGAAGGCTGTTCGTCATGTCCGCCCGCGGATGCGTACCTGTCCGAGCTGAGCCAAACGCGTAGTGACGTGCTGCCGCTCGCCTTTCACGTGACTTACTGGAATAATCTCGGCTGGAAGGATCCGTATTCTCTGGATATCGCTACCCAACGCCAGGCCGACTATGCCAGTCGCTTCGGCGACGGCTCCTATACCCCTGAACTCGTCGTCGACGGCGCGAAGGACCTGGTCGGATCCGATCGGGGGGCGGCGGAAGCGGCGATTCGCGATGCGGCCGCCAAAGCGTCGACCGCGGCGACAGTCAGCGCCGTGCGCAACGGCAATGTGATTAACGTGACGGTGGGCGCCGGCACCGGCAACGCGCGGGTGCTGCTGGTCGGCTACGACCCACAACACGTGACCCCGGTCGGGCGCGGCGAGAACAGCGGACGCACGCTGAAAGAAGCGAACATCGTGCGCTCGTTCCAGCCGATCGGCGAATGGTCGGGCAAAGCATCCGAGTTCAGTTCCGCGGTGCCCGCGGGTGAACAGGATGCGGTGCTGCTCCAGGCGCCGGATGGCAGCATCGTCGGCGCAGCTCGCGTTGGCAACGCGTCATAACGCTTTGCCGAACGGTAAAGACCCTTCGAAATAACAGAACAAGGAGCTGGCGATGTCGTGGTTCGCTCGCATCACATTCGCCGCAGTTGCTTTAGCCGCGCTCGCGGCTTGTCCCGGCGCCTATGCGGCAGCGTCCTCATGGGCCGGCGATCAACGCGCGCAGGTCCGTCTGGTGACGGCTACGGACGGCGTCACCGGTGATTCGCTGCAAGCCGGTGTCGAGTTTCGCTACCCAAGCGGTTGGCACGGCTACTGGCGCACACCGGGAGACGCGGGCATTGCGCCGATATTCGACTGGTCCGCGTCGTCGAACCTGACGGGCGCGTCGGTGTCGTGGCCGTCGCCATCGCGCCTCGTGATCTCGGGTCTGCAGAACAGCGTCTACACCGGCGACTTCATTCTGCCCGTGAAGTTCAGCGTCAAAGATCCGCATAAAGCGGCGCAGCTCGCATTGACGCTCGACTACGCGACGTGTTCGAACGTGTGCGTGCCGGAGCATGCGGAATTGCATCTGACACTGCCGCCAGGTGCTGGGCAAGCGTCCGGCGAGGCAACGGCGATCGCGGCGGCGTTGCATGCGGTGCCGGGGACGCCTGATAGCGCCGGCATACGGATCGCGCACAGCAGTATCGACAAGACGTCGAAAGGGGCGCGTCTGCGTGTCGATCTGCGTAGTTCCGGCATACCGTTTCGTGCGCCCGACCTTTTCGTCGAAGGCGCGGGCGCCGGTTTGCCTCGCGCGCCTCAGGTAGAGCTTCTCGACAGCGGCAAGCGCGCGATTCTCGAAGTCGCACTGCCGTCGACAACTGGCGTGTCCGCGCCGTTGCGGCTCACCGTAGTCGACGGTCAACGGTCTGCGGAATTCGACGGCCCTCATATCGAGGCTGTTGCGCGTGACCGGAACAACTCGCGCGGCATCGGCGTGATTCTCCTGCTGGCGCTGGCCGGCGGGCTGATCCTCAACTTCATGCCCTGCGTACTGCCAGTGCTTTCACTCAAGGTGTTCTCGGTGGTCAAAGCCGCCGGTGCGGAGCGCACCACCGCGCGCCGCGTGGCGTTTGCGACGGCCGCCGGTATCGTCACATCGTTTCTGCTGCTCGCGACCGCGCTGTCCATACTGAAGCTGACCGGGGCGTCGCTTGGCTGGGGCATCCAGTTCCAGCAGCCGTGGTTTCTTGCCGGCATGGCGGTCGTCACGACGCTTTTTGCGGCAAGCTTTTTCGACTGGCTGCCGATCGGTCTTCCGCAGGCGCTCGCGCGGTTCGGCGGCGGTGCGCCTTCGCGGGGTCCGCTGATCGAAGCGTTCGTCGCCGGAATGCTGTCGACGCTACTCGCAACGCCGTGTTCCGCGCCATTTGTCGGGACGGCGGTTGGATTTGCGCTGGCGCGCAACCCGGCGGATATTTTTGCCGTGCTGTTGGCGCTGGGAGCGGGCATGGCGCTGCCGTTCATCACGCTTGCGCTGTTGCCGTCGCTTGCGGCGCGTCTGCCGCGCCCCGGCCAATGGATGATCCACCTGCGCAAGGCGATGGGCTTGCTGCTGCTCGCTACGTCGGTCTGGCTGCTCGCGTCGTTGTGGAACGTTGCGGGTGCAACCGTTGCCGTGGTTGTGGCCGGCTTGCTGCTAGCCGTGCTTGCCATCCGCGCGATCGTTTCGATTCGGCGCCGCGTTGGCACGGCGCGCTGGCCGGGCCTCGTCACCGCGCTGCTGTGCGCGGTTGCAGTCGGTCTTGCCGGCATACCGTTGACGAATGGGCAGACTCGTCAGGGTGGCGATGCCGGGTGGCAGGCGTTCGACCCGAAAGCGATCGACACGGCCGTAGCAGGCGGCAAGACGGTGCTGGTCGACGTCACCGCAAGCTGGTGCCTGACCTGCAAGGTCAATGAGCTTACGGTATTGAATACGGCAGCCGTCCGCGAGCGCCTCGGGCGCGGCGACGTCGTGTTGATGCGAGCGGACTGGAGCCGCTACGACCCGAAGATCGCACAATACGTGCAGGGCTTCGGCCGCTTCGGCATTCCGCTCGACGTCGTATATGGCCCCGGCAAGCCGCAAGGGCAGTTGCTTCCCGAGGTGCTGCAACCGTCGACGCTGTTCGCCGCGCTGCACAGCGCGCAAACCAGCACCCCGCCGGATGCAGCGCATCCCGCGCAGGCCGGCTCGTGAAATCGCTTTTGTTGAACATAAGTGCGACGGCTTACTCCACTCGCCGTCGCAGCTTTCTCACCACGCTTGATTGGCTTAGACCTAGCAATCGCGCAGCATCTCTCGTATTGCCCTGTTTCCTCACTGCTTCTTCCACGAGGCGCTGTTCGAAACGCTCGACACGCTGACGAAATGAGTTAGGTTCGCCCTCTAATACTTCGTTGGGTAAAACGCCGTCCAAAAACTCGGCGGTAATGACGTCACTCTCGCAAGTCACCATCAGGCGTTCGACCACATTGCGCAACTCGCGGACATTACCGGGCCAGTGATAGCCCAGCAATAAGGCCATCGCCTGCTCTGACATCGTTCGCCGGCACGCGTAGCGTTCGTTGAACTCGTTCATGAAATGCAGAACCAGAGGTGCGATGTCGTCTCTACGCTCGGAGAGCGGCGCAATTGTGATCGGCACGACGTTCAAACGGTAAAACAGATCGTCGCGAAACGTGCGCGCTTCGACCATTGCCCTCAGGTCGCGATTGGTAGCCGCAATGACCCGCACGCTGATTGTCCTGGTACGCGTTCCACCTAGTTTGGTGATCGTGCGATCCTGAAGGACCTGCAGCAATTTCACCTGTATATCGAGCGGCATGTCGCCGATCTCATCGAGAAAAAGCGTGCCGCGATCGGCAAGCTCGATCAGGCCGCTTTTTCCACTTCGCTGCGCGCCGGTGAACGCACCGGGTTCATAACCGAACAGCTCGGACTCAAGCAGGTCGTGCGGAAGCGCACCGCAATTGATTTTGATCAAAGGCCCGTCAGCGCGCTGGCTGCGGCGGTGTATCAGGTTGGCGATCACGTCTTTTCCGACGCCCGATTGGCCGGTGATCAGCACGGTTGCGTCAACGCGCGCGACGCGAGCCGCCAGATCGGCGACACGCTTCATGGGCTCGCTGCGTAGTATCGCGCCAGGCACATGCAGATTCTGCAGACGCAAAACCTCGTTTTCTTCATCGACCTGGCGCAACTTCTCGCGCGTTTGCGCGAGCGCGTCCTGAAGCTGGCTTAGTTCGGTCGTGTCGCGGGAATTGATGACGACTTTGCGGACCTTACCTGCTGCGTCGAGCAAAGGCATGCCTGTCACCAGGATGGTCTTTCCGGCATGGGTGTGTTGCGTGGTCGATATCCGCTGGCCGGTGCGCGCAACCTGTGCGGCGACCACCGGCCGGATCCATCCTGCTTTCTCGAAGTCGGACACGTGGCGGCCTACCATGTCTGCCGCCTTGAGATCGTAATTTCGTTCGCAACCCTCGTTGACCATCAACGTATATCCCGCACCATCGGCGACGAAGATCCCGTCGAAAGAATGACGGAAGATCTCTTCGAAATCGAGCGCCGACTGCTGTAGCCGGTTGATGCTCGAAAACAGACCTGTGCCGTCTCCCACCGGCACGAGCATCACAATCTGATCCGCGTGATGTCGATGCACGCCAATGGCGTATGTCTGTCCGTCAATGCGTAGCATGTCGAGCGCCGGTTCGCCCTGTTCATCAGGGGATCCGTCCGCACACAGTCTCGAGAGACTTCGCGCATCGATGTCCCACAGTCGCCGCGCGAGCGCATTTATCCAGACGACCTTCTCGCTCCTGCGCCACACCATTCCAACTGGATGTTCGTCCAGCACCGCGGTTATCGCAACGTCCATCATCGTTCAAAGCCTCCCGGGTTGCTGGAAAGATACACCAGTACCCCTACACAACGGCTTACGATTTTCACAGGCCGGTGTTGATTTAAATCTGACTCAGCACGCAGCGAAATCGGTTCACTGATGGGTGACTGTCGCGATTCGAAGCCACCGCTTAGCTATGCACCTTGACGATCGTACTTGCTAAAGCGGTGTGGGATGCACCGTCGGCCGGGCGCTGGTCGCGTTGGCGCGGTTGGCCCGAACCTTGCCTTGAAGTGTTCACGCCGGCGATAGCACGCAAGGCGCGTTGCGAGATGACTCGCTTAAGGACCAATGGAGCCGGCAATGATTGAACTCGCGCGATCGATGCTGGGTGAAGGCGTCGCGTCGCCTGCAAATTACGATGTCACAACACCGTCTTGCACCGGGATTTCGTTCTCCGGGTCTTTCCCCACGCTAACGAGTCGAACGCGGCGTCACCGTTTCGCTCCACTGGGCCGGCATCCTCAGTCGTCCTCCTCTAACTGGAAAAGTATCGTTATGAAAACTATCAACGCGGTGGTCTTTGATCTTTACGGAACCCTGTGCAACGTTCATTCGGTCGCGCGCAAATGCGATGAGCACTACCCGGGCCGCGGCCTGGAGATGAGCACATTGTGGCGTCAAAAGCAGCTTGAATATACCTGGCTGCGAAGCCTGATGAACCAGTACGTTGCGTTCGAACGGGTGACGGAAGATGCGCTGAACTATGTCGGCGCCTACCTGAAACTTGACCTGCAAAACGATGCACGTGCCGAGCTTTGCGAAGAGTACCTGCGGCTGCAGCCGTATCCGGAAGTCGACCAGGCGCTAGGCACGCTGCGCGCGCGTGGCGTGCCTCTCGCGATCCTGTCAAATGGTTCGGCATTTTCGATCGATGCAGTCGTCGAACACTCCCGTCTCGCGCGTCATTTCGACCATCTGATCAGCGTGGAAAGCGTCCAGGTGTTCAAGCCGCACGACCTGGTCTACACACTCGCGGAGCAGACGATGAAGTTCGCACGGGACGAAACATTGTTTGTTTCGTCGAACTCATGGGACGCTTGCGGCGCGCGCAAATTCGGCTATCAGGTTTGCTGGGTGAACCGGTTCGGCAACACGTTCGATCAGCTCGGTCAAGAACCGCATTACACGGTGTCGGGTTTGCAGGATTTGCCTGAGCTGATGTCGGCGCTAAAGGTGCGTCTTTAAGGGAGCGTCTCAACTTCAAAGATTCTCGACACGACTGTCATAACCGTCTGAGCCATTCGACAAACGTGCGGAACCTGACTCCGGGTCCGGCCTTTCGAATTCTTATGGATCGGCGCAGTCGTCGCGGCGGAGCTTTTAACCACTTTTGAAGTGAAGAAAAATTCATGAAAATGATTGAAACCGACGTTCTCATTGTAGGCAGCGGTCCAGCCGGATCGGCTTCGGCACTCGCACTCAGTAGCTACGGCATCCGAAATATGACGGTAACCAAGTACCGTTGGCTAGCGGACACGCCGCGCGCTCACATCACGAATCAACGAACCTTTGAAATATTGCGGGATTTCGGTATCGAGTCGGAGGCGAAAGCGCTCGCGGTTCCGCTTAAGAACGTCGGGAATTCGGTGTTCTGTACATCGCTTGCGGGAGAGGAGCTGGCACGCATCCATACCTTCGGCAGTCATCCGTCCCGTCTAGGGGACTACGTGGCGGCAAGCCCCTGTGAGATGGGCGATCTGCCACAGAATCTGCTTGAACCGGTGCTGCTCGGCAACGCCGCGGCGCGTGGCACGCATGTCCGGTTCGACACCGAGTATCTTTCGCTTGAGCAAAGTGCTGACTGCGTCGTCGCGACGGTGCGCGACAGGCTGGACGATCGCACCTATCAGGTCAAGGCGAGATACCTTATCGGCGCGGACGGCGGACGCAGCAAGGTTGCGCAAGACGTCGGGTTGCCGATGGAAGGCAGCATGGCGCTTGCCGGCAGTATCAACATCATCTTCGAAGCCGATCTTTCCGAATACGTGGTACACCGGCCTGCCGTGCTGTATCTGGTCGTCCAGACCGGGCTGGACGCTGACGGTGTCGGCGTCGGGGTAATCCGTATGGTGCGTCCGTGGAAGGAATGGATGGCCATCAGAGGCTATGACCTGAGTCGACCCGCGCCGGATTTGACAGAAGCCGAAGCAATCCAGATGGTTCGCGATCTGATCGGCGACCCGGGTATACCGGTGCGGATAAAATCGACTTCGCTGTGGACCGTCAATAACCTGTGTGCAACGCGCTATAGCGCCGGCCGGGTCTTTTGCATGGGTGATGCAGTGCATCGGCATCCGCCGACGAATGGCCTCGGCTCGAACACGTCAATTCAGGATGCCTACAATCTGGCGTGGAAGCTTGCGCTGGTCGTGAAGGGCAAGGCGTCGCCAGCGCTTCTGGAAAGCTATAACGCCGAGCGGGTTCCGGTTGGACGGCAGGTTGTGCGTCGCGCGAACGACAGCATCGAGTCGTATGGCGGGATCTTTCAGGCGTTGGGCTTGCTGGATGTTAAGGACGCCGCTGAAGGCATCGCAAACATGGAGTCCCGCAAGGACGCGACCGGGCGGGCAAGCAAACAGCGCGAAGCGTTGCGTGAGGCGGTCGCGGCGAAAAATTGCGAATACAACGTGCACGGCGTGGAGATGAACCAGCGCTACGCATCGTCGGCCGTGATATCGGACGGGACGGCGTCTACGGTCTGCGGCCGCGATCCGCAGCTTCACTATATTCCGACGACTGCCGCGGGTGCGCGTCTACCGCACGTGTGGTTGCAACGGGACGGGTTGCCCATTTCGACGCTCGATCTCGTTGGAAAAGGGCGGTTCTCCGTCTTGACCGGCATCGGCGGCGATAGGTGGAGATTTGCGGCGGCGGCAGCGGCGGAGCGTTTCGGCATTCCGGTCGACTTTCACCGCATCGGTCCCGGTTGCGAACTCACCGACCTGTATGGCGAATGGGCGCTGTTGCGCGAGATCAATGAAGCGGGCTGTTTGCTGGTTCGTCCGGATGGTTATGTCGGCTGGCGCTCACCCGATCCGGCCGACGATGTGGGCTCGGCCGAAAGCCGTCTGAGCGACGCGTTGGGCCTGATCCTCGGGAATTTGTGCATGAGTCGCCGGACAGGTGAGAAGTCGATCGCGGATTGATGGCGACTGGAGATGGAAAATGCTGATGAACAAAGATGTCACGCGCACGGCGTTCGCTGCGTCGCATTCGCTACGCGCATCGCTCGCCATCCGTGCGCGCAATGCTCTATGCGCAGTCACGTTGCTGATGCCGATGCTAGCGGTTGCCGCACCGGTTGCCGACAAGGCGGAGCTCATTGCATATGGCAAGTACATCGTGCACGGGGTCGGCATGTGCTCCGATTGCCATACGCCGAAGGACGCGCATGGTCAGCCGGTCGCGGGCCAGGATCTCCACGGCGCGTCATTGCCTTTCACACCCGATCATCCGATACCCGGCTGGACGCCGTATGCGGTGAAACTGGCCGGGCTACCCGCGGGCTACACGCAGGCGCAGCTCACGACTTTCTTGCGAACCGGCCGGACGCCTCGCGGCACGATGGCAAATCCGCCGATGCCGGGATACCGGATGAACGAACACGACGCGCGTGCGGTGGCCGCGTATTTGAATTCGATTAACTGAACCGTACGGGAGATTCTGATCCAGGTGCTGCAAGCACGTATGCATCGCGTTCCGTCGCCACGCGATGCATCGGTTTGCAGTCGGGCCTGCTATGGCCGCGGGTCCGTTGGAAACAGCCGCCAACCGATCGTGCATGGTTATGAGAATAGTGTGCTGATCTTATCGGTAGCGTGTGCCCCCGTCCGCGTCAATCACGACACCGCTCAGGTACGACGCCCGCGCGGACGACAAGAACACCACGAGGTCGGCCATTTCCTCCGGCTCGGATGGGCGACCGAACGGCAGCCTGACTAGCATTTCCTTCCAGCGCGCTGGATCGCCGAGCGTAGCTTGCGCGCGAGCGCGGGTCATGCGTTCGAGGCGTTCGGTCGCGCACGGACCAGGATTGACGCCGACGATGCGCACGCCATGAAACGTCGCCTGTACGCCTGCTGCCTGCGTGAACGCGTTCAGCGCGGCGTTCGCAGTCGCACCGTAGATATAGTCCGCACGCGGCATCACACCGGCAATGCCGATGACATTGACGATTACGCCGCTGCCGCGCTCCATCATCGCGGGTAGCACGCGCTTCGCAAGGTCGATGTACCCGAATAGCTTCAGTTCCCAGCTCGCGCGCCACACGGCTTCGTCGACGGCGTCGACGGTACCGCCGGGAATCGCGCCGGCATTATTGACAAGCACGTCAAGCGGGCCGGCTGCATCGATCAGCGCGGCGCGCGCGTGCGGGTCGGCGAGGTCGGCGGCGGTTGTGCGGACCGCGGTGATCCCGCTTGCTTCGAGCTCGCGGCGTGCCGTGTCGAGCGCCTGCGCGTTAGACGACACCAGATGCAGCGCGCAGCCCTCCTTTGCAAAAGCACGCGCGCACGCGAGGCCGATGCCACGCGACCCGCCTGTGATCAATACCGATTTGTCGGTCAGTTCGAGTTCCATGTCGTTCCTTGCATGAAGATCAGTAGCCGGCTCGAGGCGCCGTCTGAAGCGGCGCGTCATTGTCGCCCCATCGAGTCGTTTGCGCATGTATCGCGGCGAAGTCGGCGCGCACCGCGCGAGTTTCACGTTCGCCGCCGATGCTACGGCACCGATGGTGCGCTGGTCGGCGAGCTGACGCGTGTCGCGTTGTCGTCGAACTGGCGCGGCGTCAGTGCGATCGCATAGACGTTAAAATCCGGAGTACATCCCGTCGTATTGGAGCAGGTGTTTGACAGCGCAGAAGCAAGGCTTCATTTTGACCCGTCACTGGCGCGACTCGCCCGCTGGTACGGAGGTGGTGTTCTGGCTGGCGACCAACGACGGGCCGCGCCAGGTGTGCCTGCGCCCGCAGGAATCCGTTGCGTTCATCCCCGCCGCGCAACGCGAGCAGGTCGAGCTGATCCTGCGACGCGAATCGCCGTCGGCCGGGGTCGAACTGCGTCCGCTGCAACTGTATGACTTTCATCATCGCCCGGTGCTGGGGCTGTACAGCCGGCAGTACCGGCAACTGACCCGCGTCGAAAAGCGTTTGAAGCAGACCGGCATCGACGTCTACGAGGCGGACGTGTTTCCGCCCGACCGGTACATGATGGAGCGATTCATCACGGCGCCCGTGTGGTTCAGCGGCCGGCCTAACGGCAGCGGTCCGCTGCTGGACGGTGACATGAAGCCCGCATCGGGCTATCGGCCGCGGTTGCGGATGGTGTCGCTGGACATCGAGACCAGTGCCCAAGGCGAGCTCTACTCGATCGCGCTTGAAGGCTGCGGGCAGCGTCAGGTTTACATGCTCGGCCCGGCAAATGGCGATAGCGGGGCAGTCGACTTCGACCTCGAATACTGCGAAAGCCGTCCGCTGCTGCTTGAGCGCCTGAACGAATGGATCGCGCGGCACGACCCCGATGCGATTATCGGCTGGAATCTGGTGCAGTTCGATCTGCGTATCCTGCATCAGCACGCGGAGCAATATCGCGTTCCGTTGCGTCTGGGCCGCGACGGTAGCGTGATGGAATGGCGAGAACACGGCCTTACGCAGGGGCATTTCTTCGCCGGCGCCGCTGGCCGGCTGATCATCGACGGCATCGAAGCGCTGCGCTCGGCGACCTGGAGCTTCGCGTCGTTTAGCCTCGAGTTCGTTTCGCAGGCCGTGCTGGGCGAGGGCAAGGCCATCGACAACGCGTACCAGCGCATGGACGAAATCCAGCGCCGCTTCGATGAGGACAAGCCGGCGCTCGCGCGCTACAACCTGAAAGATTGCGAACTGGTGACGCGCATCTTCGCGAAGACCGAGTTGCTGGCGTTCCTGCTTGAGCGCGCGACCGTGACGGGCTTGCCGGCGGATCGAAGCGGAGGCTCGGTGGCCGCCTTCACGCATCGCTACATGCCGCTCATGCATCGTCTTGGCTACGTCGCGCCGAATCTCGGAGATGTCGCGGGAGCGCCGAGCCCGGGCGGCTTTGTGATGAACTCGCGGCCAGGCCTCTATGACTCGGTGCTGGTGCTCGATTACAAAAGTCTGTACCCGTCGATTATTCGCACCTTTCTGATCGATCCGGTTGGACTCGTCGAAGGGATCCGCAATCCGGATGACGCGGACTCGGTTCCCGGCTTTCTGGGCGCGCGCTTTTCGCGTACCCGGCATGGCCTGCCGTCCATCGTCGCGCAGATCTGGGAAGCGCGCGAGGCGGCCAAACGCGAGCACAACAAGCCGCTATCGCAGGCGCTGAAGATCATCATGAACTCGTTCTACGGGGTGCTGGGTTCGACCGGATGCCGCTTCTTCGACCCGCGCCTTGCGTCGTCAATCACAATGCGCGGACACGAGATCATGCGCGCGACGCGCGATCTGATCGAGGCACAGGGCTACGAGGTCATATACGGGGACACGGATTCGACGTTCGTCTGGCTAAACCACGCGCGCACCGAAGAAGAGGCCGCGCAGATCGGCCACGCGCTGGTCGGGACTGTCAACGACTGGTGGCGGCAGGAGCTTCGGGAACGCTTTGGCATCGACAGTGCATTGGAATTGCAGTTCGAGCGGCACTATCGGCGCTTCTTTATGCCGACCATCCGCGGCACTGAAGAAGGCAGCAAGAAACGTTATGCCGGTCTCACGCTGCGTGACGATGGCAGCGAGGACGTGGTCTACAAGGGGCTGGAAACGGTCCGCACAGACTGGACGCCGCTCGCCCAAAAGTTCCAGCAGGAGCTGTATCTGCGCGTGTTCAGGCGCGAACCCTATCAGGATTATGTGCGCGACTATGTGCGCAGGACATTGAGCGGAGAGTTCGATGAACTGCTCATCTATCGCAAGCGGCTGCGCCGTCCGCTTGCTGCATATGAGCGCAACGTGCCGCCCCACGTGCGGGCAGCCCGTATGGCGGATGAATTCAACCGGCAGCAGGGGCGGCCGTTGCAGTATCAAAGCGGCGGGTGGATCAGTTACGTGATGACCAGCGCAGGACCGGAGCCGCTAGAAACATGGCGGTCCGGGCTCGATTACCAGCACTATGTGAGCAATCAGTTGCAGCCTGTGGCAGACGCGATACTGCCGTTGCTGAGTGATGACTTCGAGACGCTAACGAGTGGTCAGCAGAAGCTTTTTTGACGCGGTAAATCAATGCCGCGCTTCGGCTTCTCACTGGGAGAGTTGAGAAGCCGATAGCGTCGCTCTAGCGCCAAGCTTCGGAAGCAAGCGAATGTAGGCCAGCTCGCTGAGCAATTCCACGAGCGTTTGGGTAACGATAATCGCTGGTAGCACCGGAATCGCGCCAGGGACCGCGAACGCAAGGGCCAGCACCACAAGCGAGTTGCGGGTCGACGCGCTAAAAGCAACCGCTCGCGCCGCGGCTGCGTCAAGCCGGAAAACCCGGGCGACGCCCCATCCCAGCAACGGCATCGCAATCGCAAAAGCGACGTAGATTGGCGCAACGATCAGCGCCGTCCCAACGGCAGGTGCGAGCCGCGGCACCACTGCTGCGATAACCACGAACAACACCAAAGCAGTTGACGGTACCGGCAGCACGCCCAGGACCGAGGTAACACGCTCGCCGGTGCGGTGTCGCGCGGCCCATAGCTGTACCGCGACGGCAAGGATGAGCGGAACGGCGATCAACCAGATGAACGCATGCACGAAAGGACCGGCCTGGATCAGCCCGGATGAGCTGTCGCCGAGGAAGACTCGCAGATAGACGGGCAGCAGTAGCATCTGCGCGACGAGCAACGCGGGTGTCGCGGCCAGCAGCAAACGGGCGTCCGCGCGGCCCAACTGCGAAAATGTGACGACATAGTCGATGCATGGCGTAAGCAGCACAATCAACACGCCAAGACGAACCATCGGATTGGCCGGCAGAAACTGGACAAGTCCCGCGACGACAATCGGCACGACCACGAAATTGGCGGCAAACAGCGCCGCCAGAAAGCGGACTTGCGAGAAAGCCTTCGCCAGAGCGGCAAGCGGTACCTGCAGGAATGTCACAAACAGCATCAGCGCGAGTGCCGGGTTGATCCAGTCGGCAAGTGCCGTGGTTCCGCTCACCAGTGTGGCTAAGCCCGCCGCGAGCACCACCGCGCTGAAATAGATTGTGATCTGGCGACCCTCGAGTGTTTCGCGTAGACCCTGAATGCTCACAGATTTCCCGGTTTGACGATTCATCATCTCATCGTGCCACACACCGCGGCGTGTTGCTGACGATGCCTTTCAACCTGCTATCGAACAACGACCCTGGAGAGCGCTCTCCGTCAGTTGTTCAGCATGCACTTACATCTGGTTCGAAGTCTTGGTACAGTGACGCCTCTATTCTAAAAAAACCGCCGGTGACACGGCTTACGGAGACGTAAATGAAGATTTCAAAACGCCTTTTACCATCAGTCATCCTTACTTTTCTTTCTGCTATGACCGGGACAACATCTGCATACGCCGCGGAGCCCGCGAAGCTGGTCACAGAAGAGGCGATGGTGGCATCGCCTCAGCCGGGCATCAAGATCTATGTTCGTAACAAGCGTCTGGCCAACCGGACGCATTTCGACGCCGCTCACACGCTTGTGTTCGTCCACGGCGCCACCTATCCGGCCAGCACGGCATTCGACCTCGAACTGAATGGCATGTCGTGGATGGATTACATCGCGAGACGCGGGTTCGATGTCTACCTGCTCGATCTTCCCGGCTACGGGCGTTCCACGCGTCCATCGTCGATGGACCAGCCGGCTGACGCCGGGCAGCCTGTTGAAACAACGGCACAAGCGGTGCAGGACTATGCGGCCGTTGTAGATTGGGTGCTGGCACGCCAACACCTGAGCAAGCTGGATGTCATGGGATGGTCGTGGGGCACAACGATCGCGGGCGGATTCGCGGCCGCGCAGCCGGATAAGGTGAATCGCCTGGTGCTGTACGCGCCGGTTTGGCTCTCACACGATGCGCCGCCGACGGGCGACGCTGCCAAACTGGGCGCCTATCGCACGGTCACGGCGGAGATGGCGAAGGAGCGCTGGTACAAGGGCGTACCGGAGGATAAGCGCGCCGACCTGATTCCTTCCGGCTGGTTCGACAAGTGGCAGCAGGCGACCTGGGCGACGGATCCGGATGCCGCGTCCGCAAAACCGCCGGCGCTGCGTGCACCGAACGGCGTGACACAGGACATTCGCGGTTACTACATGTCCGGTAAGGCGACCTACGACCCGGGCAAGATCACTGCGCCGACGCTGATGATCCAGGCGCAATGGGACCAGGACACACCGCCTTACATGTCGCAGGCATTGTTTCCGCTGCTGACTGGTGCGCCGTGGAAGCAATACGATCTGATCGGCGAAGGGACACACACCGTGATGATGGAGAAAAACCGGCTGCAACTGTTTAACGCCGTGCAAAACTTCCTTGAGCAGCCCGCGCCGCGTTAAGCGTGTCCTGTCCTGTCCGGTCTTGTCGCGGGGTTGAAAAACACCGCAAGATGCGGGCGGGTGCCTATCCTTGATCCGTCGTCGGCGATGCGGCCGCCGCCAGCGACCCAGCGTGGGGACGCCGGTTGTCGGGCCCGATACTCCCAGCGACGAAGCTGCGCGGCGCCGCTTCTTTGCGGAAGACGTCGATTGACGCGCGTGTCAATGAAGGCGCCGGCATTAACTATATCGGCAACGCATCGGCGCGCAGCTGCAGCCTGGCCAACGTCGCGTCGTCGAGCAGAGGGGCGACGGGCAGGTCTTCCTGCTGTTCGAAGAGATTCAGTGCGTCGCGGGTCATCTTGCCGAGCACGCCGTCGACAGGACCGGGATGAAAGCCCAGATAGATCAGATAGTTTTGCGCGGCACGAATCATCAGGTCGGGTGTGCCGCCGAATGAATAACTCTGGAAAGCCGCGCTTAGACGCTTGTCGTAATTGTTGATTGAGAAGTTGCTGCCGTTATAGATCCGCGCGAAATTTGTCCAGTCTTTCGCACGCAATGCAGCCACCGCGCCGCCATCGAGCTCTCCGGCCGCACACAGAAGTTGCTCGCTTTCCGATGCGGTCATGCGCTTGACCATATCGTCGACGGTTGCCGACCCGGTCTGATTGAAGTTGAAGCCCATGACCTGGCCGAGTCCCCACGACGTACTTTTGAGCGCGGCTTCACGGTCCAGCGCGATCGCGGCGTTGAGACGGTCGTATTGATGTGCTCCCGTAGGACCGTAATTCCCGGGCGTCGGGCTGCTGATATCCGGATGATCGGCGTCGAACTGCCTGTTGGTCAGCCTGCTGAATACGTGACGCTCGTAAAGAATCTTTGGGCGCCGGTCGGCGAAGAAGCCGACGCCCGATGTTTCGACCGACAGGACCGCCCAAAGCTCGGCGGCGCCGACGCGCAGAACGTCAAGTGCTTTAGCCATGCCGGCACTGTCCAGCGGCGTGCCGTGACCGGTGAATTCATCGCTCATGATGATCATCCTCCAACATCGCGAAGTGCGTCGTCGTCCATACGAATCGCAGCTTAGTCAGAAATCGATGAGGCGGAGAAAACGAATGTGCGCTTGCGCACGTTCATCGCTCCATTTGCCAGCAGCGAAGATGCGTTCGGTTATGGCCAGGGCAGCACTGTTCTGGTACATGCGAGTGGTTCCTTTCCGCCATAAGCAGGGCGAACCATGATCGGATCCAGGCCGCCGACGTTGTGCCCAGTGCTGTGGTTGGGGCAGTAGTTCGGGTCGGGATCCGTTCTGGCACGGCTCACGACAACTGCCGGCGTCTCATTCACGATTTCCTGGCGCACTTCAACACTTGTTAGACAGCCGTTGCTATCGCGCAGCGAATGGGCGAATCCTTCGAAGTTGCAGAGTCCGGTAAATCGCGTGCCTCGCTCGTGTCCTGAATCATCGATACCAACCCTCGGGTAAGAGAAGGGGATCGTGCTGGTTAAACGATTAGCTTGAGCGCGTTTTCAACTTCGCCGGTGTGTCCGGATTGAGAATAGTGCCGGGCGGCGACGATTGTTATCGATGTGAGAGCAGGATCTTGCAGGAGGATCGGCATGTGACGACGGCGGACACCGCGACCAATCGGTGAACCCCGTTTCGCGCGGTCGCTCTCTCAGCCAGTCACTTGCCGTTCACCTTTCATTGCCTGCCTGCCGTCGATTGTTGCCGTTCAGACAACATGCTGACGCCTTCGCGAGGCTACTGGCATTTGCGCCGCGTTACTACAATCGGTCACACGGTCGGTCGAAACGCGAGCAAGCGAAGGCCGCGAATTGCGTGGTCAGGCTCGCGCACCGCGCCGCCCATCCGGCTTACCCCACTTAACGAACAGGACTATTGAAAATGACCGAAACAACGCGCAATGCGCGGCCGGTTACCACCTGCCTTGGCAAAGAGGGTTCAGGCGAACTGGTGGCTTCCCGCTACGCGGTACGTGTGGGTGACGTCGATGTCGTGCTGATCAGCGATGGCATTCTGCCGCTACCGACCTCCACCATGTCGACCAATGTGAGCGAAGCCGACCGCAACGAATGGTTCGATGGTCGTTTCCTGCAACGTGACATGTTCGACTGGGCGCTGAATGTCGCGCTCGTGCGCAGCGGCGATCGCCTGATCCTGATCGACTCGGGCGTGGGCGACGGTTTCGAATACTTCACGCGCGCCGGTCGGTCGGTGATGCGGCTGGAATCGGCTGGCATCGACCTGGCCGCGATCACCGATATCGTGATTACGCATATGCACATGGATCACGTCGGCGGGCTGAACGTGGATGGCGTCAAGGCCAAGCTGCGTCCCGACGTGCGCATTCACGTGTCGGCCGCGGAAGTGGTGTTCTGGAAAAATCCGGACTTCAGCAAGACGGTGATGCCGGAAACCGTCCCTCCCGCGCTTCGCAAGGCGGCTGCAACGTTCGTGGAACTCTACAGCAAAAACATCGTGCAGTTCGGTCAGACCGTGGAAGTCGCAACGGGTGTGTCGGCGCGTGTGACGGGCGGGCACACGCCGGGGCACTGCGTCGTGGATGTCGCATCGAACGGCGAGAAGCTGACCTTCGTAGGCGACGCGATTTTCGAAGTCGGATTCGACAATCCGGCATGGCAAAATGGCTTCGAGCACGATCCTGAAGGGGCGGTGGACGTGCGTCTCGCGCTGCTTAACGAAGCCGCTCAAACGGGCGCACTGCTGGCCGCGGCACATATTGCATTCCCGTCCATCGGTCACATTGCGAAGAACGGCGAAGGCTTCCGTTTTGTGCCGGTGTTGTGGGACTACTGATCGATGTTCGTCGACCGATTATCGGCGTATAGACTGCGCTGACGATGGATAGAAAACCGCCACAAGTTCACGAGACTCGCGGCGGCCTGCTCCTATCAAAGGCAGTGGCGCATTGGCCTCGCGCGACCTTGCATACCGCGTGGCCAGGTCCCTCACCTGGTCACCAGTAGCGCCGCCTGATTGACCTGACTCTGGTATGCCAAAGCGCCATTCAGGTCGTGCGGCCGCTGGCCACGCGCATCCGGATACGAGAGGTCAGGCACCGAAGCCAGCCCCCATACGTTGTCGATCACCGGGTCGATCGCGGCCATCGGTTCTTCCATCAAGCGGTCGAGCGGATAGGGCGAGCCACGACGGTCGGCCAGAATGTCTCGCAAGATGACGGCCTCTTTTGCCGCTACCGTCATACCTTGTTCGTACACCGGATTGAAACGGCAAACCGCATCGGCAATCGGAATCAGACCGAGTGGCCATGCGTGAACCCGGCCGGAATGCCGCCGTCGATTCTCCTTCACGTGTCTCGGATCGCACGCCGGTTACCGCACAGTTGTCCCCCGACGACAGAAGTTCGATTACACGATGTCTGTCGAGCAGCACGATTTCCACGAAGTCGCGCACGCAGTGGCGCACAACGCGTTCGACAAGAGGCCGCGTGCAGATATGCAGTTCGATGCCGACTTCGCGCTCGAGCAGTGCATCCTGCCCGAACGGGCTTTTTTACTTCACTTCATTCATCGCAAAACGCCCGCCGGCTATATGGTCTATAGCTCGCGTCGATTCACATCCTTTTGAGCCGCCGGAGCATGAGCAAGACAATGACGAGCATTCACATCCGCGCCGCGGCTAATTAATGTCTAGTCATGCCGTCGCCGATGGCAATCATTGCAAGGAGCTCACCATGGAACACCTTTCCTCTTTCCCGCCTGAAGCGGTCACGGGCGAGGACGTTACTCCAGACGATTATTTCCATACCGGTGCGGGTGCGCGATATCTGCGCCGCGCCGACGAGGATCTCGTGGTGGTGCCGCTACGCGGCAATATCACGGTGCTGATGGGATCCGGCGGCAACATCGCGGTGCTGTCGGGCAAGGAAGGCAAATTCCTCGTCGACGCGGGCATCAGCAAGTCGCAGGAAAAGATGCAAGCGGCACTCGATAAGATTGGTCCGGGACCCCTGAAATATCTGGTCAATACGCATTGGCATTGGGACCATACCGACGGCAATGCGTGGATGCATGATGCCGGCGCGACGATCATCGCGCACCAGAAAACCTTCCGGCATTTGACTGAAACGACCCACGTCAATGCGTGGAACTGGACGTTCGACCCCGTGCCCGAAGGCGCACGCCCGACGCTGCTGGTCGAAGACAAGACGACATTTTCTTTCGCCGGAACCGAGATCGAAGTGGAATATCTCGGTGGTGGCCACACGGATGGCGACCTGTGGGTGTATTTCAAGGATGCCGACGTGCTGGAACTGGGCGACACGTTCTGGAATGGCATTTATCCGTACATCGATAATGAGGGCGGTGGCAGTATCGATGGCGCGATCCATTGGGCGAATGAAGCAGTCGCGCGTACGACCGACCATACGATTGTTATCCCCGGTCATGGCCCGGTCGGCACGAGAACGGACCTGATCGAATTCCGTGACATGCTGGTTACCATCCGCGATAACATCGCGGCGCTCAAGCAGCAAGGGAAATCGCTTGACGAAATCGTCGCTGCCAGGCCGACGGCCGCGTTCGACGAAAAGTATGGGAAGCTCGTGTTCGACGGCCCGAAATTCACCAGGATGGTCTATGCGGGGATGTAACAGAGCGTGTTGAAACGGCTACGTCTCATTGCCAGCTGAGTCTGGCTAGACTACGGTTGCCGGGCAGTAGCGACAGACGTTGCATGTCGCAAATCGCACTACGGCGGCGACCTGGACTATCCTCTGGCCATCAGAAAGTAAGAAGAGAACTCATGCAGAACCTTGAGCGAGCGCGACTGGCTAGGCTTATCGACTCCGTGTGGCGCGTGGCATTTCGCGTCGCATTCCGTTGCGCTCGCATCTGGTGGACCATCCGGCGGCCAAGCCATGAGGGTGCGCTAGTCGCGATCTACGTCGGGCGTGCGTTGTTGCTGGTGAAGTCATCGTACCGGGCCGAGTGGAATTTTCCCGGCGGCGGCGTGCACCCCGGAGAGACACCCGATGTAGCGGCGCAGCGCGAAATGGAGGAGGAGATCGGCCTGTCTTCGCATGCGTTACTTCCCGCGGGCAGCCTCTCCGGCATCTGGGACGGACGAAAAGACCGCGTGCATTTCTTCGAACTGCACCTCGATCGCCCGCCTGAACTGCGGCTTGATCATCGTGAGATTGTCGCCGCGCGTCTTGCTGCGCCAGAGGAATTGCACGACATCGCGCTGACTGAGGCGGTCGCCGCGTATCTCGACAGGCGGTCCCGTTCCTAGTTGCGCTTTTCCTTTCGGGACATTTCAACAGGGCCGTCGTATCGGTTACGGCAAGCGCTGGCCTTCACGCGTCGCGGGCATGTTCCGCGAGGCCGCGTCGCAGCAACTCGTCGAGTAGTCCGGTCATACCCTCGGGGTGGGTGGCCGCGCGCGCATTGAGCTCCTTCACCAGTTCGCCGTTGAGCTTGCACGCAAACGGCACGAGACCTTTGGCCTGATCCAGCTTGCGCTGCTCGCGCCGATCGACGGGCGTTTCAGCCACGCCTTTGCCGAAGCGCTCGGAGCGCGATTGGTTCAACGAGTGAGTCAGCTTGAGGGCCTTGTTCTTTTCAAGGTCGGTTTTTTTCATTGCCATATGACGGAGTCCCGTGGTTTCAATAAGTGAGGCCGTATTGTACGTAGTGCACGCGGCCATTCAGATTTTCGCCGTCGGCGCGCAGTCGCGTGAGTCGGGGCGATGCGCGGCCGCGGACAACCTTTGCGTCACCGGCTGGCGTCAGTCAGGCTTTCCATCGTGGTCGCCGAGCGGCCTCGCGGGCCAGTCCGCCCAACGATCCGCACGGGTCAGTTCGTACGCTTCGTTGCGCGGATAGCGAATACGATTGTCGTCGCGCGGACGCTCGCCGATCACCATCAGCCGGACTTCGTTCCTGGTGTTGTTGATGAACGTATGGCAAATGCCGGTGCCGGACGGAAACGCGACACACTCGCCTTCGGCAAGCGGATGGAGCACGCCGTCAATCCAGACATCGGGCGTGCCGGCGAGCACGTACACAAATTCCTGCTCGGTGCTTTCCGCATGCGGATAGGACGTCCTGCGGCCAGGCAGCAGCCTCACGTGATGTATACCGATTCTTGTAATGCCGAGTGCGGCGGAAAGCGGCGCGTCCAACCCCATCGGCTCGGTATCGCCCGGGTACGAATTCGCTTCTGGTTCTTCCAGTTCAGTCCAGTGTTTGATGAAGTCGGGTCGGTTCATCGTTGCTCTCCTTGGCCGCGATGTCAGGCGGCCGGTTTGTGCGTGAGACCTTCTGCGTCCATCGCAGCCTGAACGTGCGGCCGTTCGGCCACACGTTGCTGGAACGCCACGATCGCACTGTACGGCGATATGTCCAGGTGGACGTAGCTTGCCCAATTGGTCACGGTAAACAAATACGCGTCCGCGGCGGAGAAGTCATCGCCGTTCAACCACGGCTGCACCGCGAGTTGCCGTTCCAGCAACGCATAGTGTTTGTGCAATGCCGCGCGTCGCTCCGAGCGGGTGCCCTCTGGCGTCGAAAGCTGAAACAGCGGCGAGTAGCTCTTGTGCACCTCGGAGTTGATAAAGCCGAGCCACGCCTGCAGACGGTAGCGCGGCAACGTGCCGTTAGCGGGCGCCAGTTTGCACTCCGGCTTCAGGTCGGCAAGGTACTGCATGATCGCGGGTCCTTCGGTTAGCACCTCGCCGGTGTCCAGTTCAAGAACCGGCACGCTGCCCTTCGGATTGATCTGCCAGAAATCCGCATCATGCCCGGTGCGTTTGGTTTTGATGTTGACCTGTTCCAGTTCCAGCGCGATACCCGCTTCTCGCGCGACGATGTGCGGTGCCAGCGAGCAGGCGCCAGGGGAGTAATAGAGCTTCATCGAGCGTCCTCAAAGGTTTTACGTGATTGTGCGCCGCTCCGAATCATGAGCGGGACCGGCGCATGCGCGCACCGGATAGTACCCCGACGAACTGGCCAGCAAACGGCTGGTGGTGCCGATGCCGCATGGTCTGCAAAACGACAACGGTTATTTCATTTCCAATAACGTCGAGCCGATCAATCGGGAGACGCTGGACATCTTCATCGGATGGCTTCGCGGATATTGTCCGCCCGAGAAAGTCGAATCGCGGGCTCGGACACTCCCGATGCGCAAGTGAAAAGGCTTTGCGTCGCGACGGCATATCCGTCAAATGCGCAGGTGGGGACGATGCACATCCCATATTGATCCGGCCGTAACTGGTACATAATGCGTATCATGGATTTGCGCCGCATTCGCTACTTTGTCGTGCTTGCCGAAACACTGCATTTCGGCCGCGCCGCGTTGGCTCTGAACATCGCGCAGCCGCCGCTGAGCCAGCAAATCCGCGTACTCGAACAGGAGTTGGGCGCGCGACTGTTCGAGCGCAGCAACCGGCGTGTGGAACTGACGCCGGCCGGCAAGGCGCTACTGCCCGAAGCACGTGCGCTACTCGCACAAGCCGAGCGGACGTCGACCGTGGCGGCACGAGCACAACGCGGGGAAATTGGCGAACTGCGCGTCGGATTGACCGGGTCGGCCGCATTCACCGTGGTGATACCGCGTTTAATCCTCTCGTACCGGCAGCGTTTTCCCGGCGTGCGGCTGCGTATCGAGGAACTCACCACACGAGAGCAACTCGCGGCACTGCTCGAACAGCGGCTCGACGTCGCGATTGTGCGCAGCGTGCTGGCCCCCGATCTCCCTCCCACTTTACGCGCAACGTGTCTGCTCGAGGACTCGCTGGTCGTCGCCTTGCCTGCCCAGCATCGGCTGGCCGGCGTCGCGAGGCCGCTGCCGATCAGCACGCTCGCGGAAGAACCATTTGTGATGTACCCGCGCGAAAGCGGGACAGGCGTGTATGACCAGATCATCACGCTGTGCCGACAGGCGGGGTTTGCGCCGACCGTTGCGCAGGAAGCGCACGCGATGGCGACCATCCTCGGACTGGTCGCAGCGGGGCTCGGTGTCGCGGTCGTGCCGGAATCGCTACGCAGTGTCGGCGCGAATGGCGTCGTGTACAGACCCATCAAGGAAAAAGGCGCGCGATCTGCGTTGTGGCTGGTGTTGTGGACGCGTCAGCACTCCGCGCAGGCGGCCGCATTTGCGGCAGTGGCGAAGGCATCGTGAATTCGCGCCAATCTGTGTTTGCGCGAAAATTCACTGATTAATTTTTTATTATCGATTTTTTATCTATAGCCGGATTAATTTTTTGCGCTTTATTTTTTTTGCCGTTATCGATAGTCGCAAAAACTTGTGCCATTGGCCTGCACGCCGGCGGTCAAACATCGATTAGCGATCAAGCAATTGCGAGTGCAACCATCGACGCCATTCGAGCGACGTGAGCGTCGGATGGCAAACCATCGCAGCGACCGGAAAGCGCATCCGTAAAGAGGTCACCCGCCGGAGCTCACCCGCCAATTCGGACTTCCGTCCGAATTCGGCCATGCGCTTCAATATGGTCAACTTCCCGTCACAAAGTAGGCGCGGCTGTTGTGATGAACCGATTCGTCGAGCGCAATATCCTCGGCACTCGCCCAGCGGTAGTCCGAGTGCTGGTCGAGCGGCAGGTGCGCGAGGCGCTGCGTCAAGCGGATGCGGTAGCCGAGCACCACATAGTGCGTCGATATGCCGTCCTTGCCACTGAAGTTGTCGTCGTAGAAGTGCTCATAGACGCCGATCAGTTCCGCCTCCGAGCGATCCACGCCGTGCAGGCCCAGCTCTTCTTGCGTCAGGCGAGCGAACGCGTCGTCGAGACGTTCGTCCTTGCGTACCCGGCCACCGGGCACAAACCAGACACCGCGTGCAGGCCGGTTCACGCGTCGTCCCAGCAGATAGCAGTCTTGCTCGTCATGTAGGATCAGATCCAGTGCGATCAGCGGTGTGTTCGAGACGACGCTCAGGAATTCCGTATTGTCTAGTTTTGCCACAGGGGCTCCTTGTTGGGGGCGGGGCGTGGCGCAACCCCGGTCTCCGGTAAAGAGTCCGGGATCGTCAACACCGGCGATCGTGAAGTTCATCGCGATCGTGAATGGGGCGGTGAAGCGGTGAATCAGAGATCGCGCTGACGCAGTCCGAGCGCGCTACTCACCGGTTCGGTATCCGCGCAGCGCAGGCGCAGCGTCGACTCGAACTCGCCGAGCACGCTTTCGCGCGACAGCACCGCGAGCGCATAGTCGCGACCGGCGCGGCCCAGCTGTTCGCGCCGTGCCGGATCAGCCGCGAGCGCTTCGATTGCGGCAACCAGCGGTTCGAGCGCTTCGGGCGGCACGACCACGCCGCGTGGCGCAACCGTGTCGAACAGCTCGGTGCCCTCGTGAGCCATCGCGATCACCGGACGGCCGCTTGCGAGCATGCCGGTCAGCTTGGACGGCATCACGAGGTCGGCAGCATCGGCGCGCTGCGGCAGCGCGTGTATGTCGGCGAGGTTCAGCAGTTCGTTGAGCCTCTCCATCGGCTGCAATGGAATGAAGCGCGTGTTCGGCAGATCGCCGCAAATGGCAGTCAGGCCATCTTTAGCCGGACCTGCGCCGCAGAACACGAAGACCAGGTCGCGGCGCGCGGCAAGCGTGGCCGCCGCGGTCGCGAGCACCTCGAGTCCCTGCTTGGCGCCCATATTGCCGGAGTACAACACGACGGTCGCATCGGCGGGAATCTCGAGTTCATCCCTGAGCGGCACCTTCGCTCTGTCCTGGATGTTGAGCGGATGGATCGCCGACGTATCGACCCAGTTCGCGAAATGGACGACCTTGTCGCGGGCGACGCCTTTGTTCAGCGCGTGTTCGATCATCTTGGCCGAAATTGTCGAGACGGTATCGAAGCGACGCAGCAGACCGCGTTCAATCGCAAGGGCCATGCGCTTGCGCCAGTTGCCCTTGAGCATGCCGAGCTTGAACGCCGCGTCGACTTCGTAGTCCTGTACGTGAAGCCACGCGTGGGCGCCGGTAAGCTGTGCGACGAGCCAGCCGGCCGGTGCGTTCAGCAGGCTCGGCGCGATACAGAGCACGGCCTTCGGCCGCCAGAACACGTGGCGCAGCATGACCGGAAAGCTGGAGAGTGCGAAGCTCGCGAGGTGCAGCAGGCGGCGCGCGCCCTTGGGCCGGGCCGGCACCCACAGCGGAGCACGCCACACGCGCACGCCTTCACTGTGCTCCTTCGCGTAGCGCGACGACGAAAAGCCGGGCGAGACCTTCCATGCGGGGTAATAGGGCGGCGCGCACACCACGCGCACATCGTGGCCGGCAGCTGCGAGCGATGCAGCCATGTCGCCGGTATAGCGGCCGATCCCTGTGAGTTCAGGCGCGTAGTTGATGCCATAAACAAGAATCTTCATCGGACCTCGCGATGTGCGACGCAAGACGCATTGTGCGAACGGCATCTTGCCCGGCCCATCTCACCGCGACCCGACAGGATATCGCCGTGCGCCGCCAATCTTTATGCTAGCCATATACCCTTCGGGATTCATTGCGTAAGTTCGTGCTGTCCCGCCGTGTGCAATTTGTTATTCCCGATACTGCGCGTGCTTAGGAACCGGAAGCGTAGATGGCGCGGAAGAACGGCATCGCGTCACACGGCGAATGAGTGCGCTGTTTGTCCTGGATATCGAGCCGGGCTCGACGTTGCGGCGGCACTCACCGGTTACCGCATCGTCCGTGACGCGCGGCGCGTTCATGCAATAAGGAAGAGAGGAATGGCACAGCAACACTACGCGGGCGGTTGTCGTTGTGGCGCCGTGCGCTTCACCATCGATCTCGATCTGGACCAGACGATCGCGTGCAACTGCTCGACCTGCAGGAAGCGCGGACTGATTTTCTGGTTCGCGCCGCTCGAGCGGTTTCAACTGACCGCGGGCGACGGCGGTACGCACGGGTACCCGTTCTACAAGCGGGCGAGCAAGTACCAGGTCTGCGCGGTCTGCGGTGACGAGACTTTTTTTTATAGCGAGATGCCGGACGGTGCGGAGATGGTTGCAGTCAACGCGCGCTGTATCGACAATATCGACCCTGCACGGTTGAAGCCGGCGGCCTACGGCCGTGCGAGCAACGGACAAACAAAGGCAATGAGTCCGCCCGATGACAGGCAAAGGCGACTCGGCCAGGTGTGAAGCAGAGCAACCATTAAAAAAACTGATGACATTCCGGGGAAACGTTTCTGAGGAAACGAAATGCCGTATGTTGCACAACCTGAACAGTCAGACAGCATTGTTGGCCACTTTGTAAAAGAAGCGGAAACGATTTCAGCCGATAGCATCGATCCGGAAACGGTGACGCGGCGTCCCGCCCGCCAGATCGGTATTGTTTTGTTCGAAGGCTTCTCGCTGTTGCGCGCGGGCATCGTCGCCGCGGTATTCAACAAGGCGAACCAGCTGGCCGCCGCAAAGGACGCAAACCAGCTGAGCGTCGCCAAAGGCGCGGCGGGTTCGATCTACACGATCAGGATGCTGTCGATCGCGGGCGGCAGCGTGCCGTGTTCGTCGTCGGTGCAACTGTGGACCGACCCGTTCGACGTGCGCCAGTACCAGAACTACGACGCGCTGTTCGTCGTAGGCGGT
This sequence comes from Paraburkholderia rhizosphaerae, assembly GCF_004366595.1. Taxonomy (GTDB): domain Bacteria; phylum Pseudomonadota; class Gammaproteobacteria; order Burkholderiales; family Burkholderiaceae; genus Paraburkholderia; species Paraburkholderia rhizosphaerae. Next base: position 27,324 of record NZ_SORE01000024.1, on the reverse strand, counting down.
GAGGGCGCGCCTCATCCATCGCTCGAGAAAATGTTGCTGGGCCGTACGCGCTTTGGCTACACCGACAAACTGTTCGCCGGTGCGCCGTTGTCGCGCGCCGCCGCGGCTGCGTCCGGCTCGATGCGTGCCGCTGACCGGTCCGGCTTCGGCGGCCAGCGCACCGTCGACAGCGACGACGATTGCTTTTCGTCGATGGCGAGCGCGCTGATGCTCGTCAAGTACGACCTCGGTCATGACGTCGCGCGCGAAGTCGGCGAACAGCTGTTGCCAGGTGCCCGCGTCAAGCTCGCGTTGCTACTCGCCGAAGGCGGCGTGACCAGCGTGCAGGACAAGGTCCGCGCGTCGGCTCGCTGGCTCAAGGACAACTGCGAGCGGCCCATCTCGGTGGCCGATGCCGCGCAGGTCGCGGCGATGAGCGAGCGCAACTATCAGCGCCGCTTCAAGGACGAAATCGGCATGACGCCGTCCGACTATCTGCTGCGTGCACGCCTCGACATGGTGTGCCGCCTGCTGATCGAAACGGACTTGCCGGTCGACAAGATCGCGCGCCGCATCGGCATGGCCAACGGCGACCGCCTCGCCAAGATTTTCCGCAAGCGGATGCTCGTCTCGCCAACCGAATATCGCTCACAACATCGCCAGGCCCCGGACTCCATCCTGATCGGCCGGTGATTTCCCCCAGTGGCTCCTCCGGCAGATGAACTCTGCCGGCGTTCCAGTCGTTCGGCTACGAGATAGATGAATCAGATCGGAAATACCGTTTTTGTCCCGGCGCTCGCGCCGGTTCACGCGTCGCCGCGGCCGTCGCGGCGCGCATCACGTGCGATGCGCGCGCTCGGGCTCGGCGGCGCGCTGTCGCTGCTGTTGACACTCGGCGCTTGCGGCATCGACCCTGGCCAGCATTACAGCAGCATGAGTCAGGACCGTTATGGCACAAGCGTGACAGGCGTGCCTGGCGCGCAACGCACGGATTCGGCCTCGGGCGCCGCTGACAACGACCAGCCGCCGCCGGGCGCGCTGACCGAAATCACACCCGCGCTGATCAAGGCCGAGCGGCTCGCGGAGCCGACCCATATCCCACACGATGTGCAGAGCCTGCTGGCGCCACCGACGCCTTATACGATCGGCCCCGGCGACGTGCTCAACATCATGGTCTGGGACCATCCCGAGCTGAACCTGCCCACTTCCACGGTGCAGACCGTCGGCATCGACTTCACGGGTTCGGCGTCGGTATCGACCGGCTATACCGTCGATACCAACGGCTTGATCCAGTTTGCGTATGCGGGCGCGGTCCGCGTCGGCGGACTCACCGAGATGCAGGCGCGCGATGCGCTTGCCACGCAACTCGGGAAATACGTGCGCGACCCTCAGGTCACATTGCGTGTGCAGTCGTACCGGAGCAAGCGTGTCTATATGGATGGCGAGGTGCGCACGCCGGGCCTGCAGATCTTCAACGACGTGCCGATGTCGCTGACCGAAGCGATCAATCGCGCGGGCGGCTTCACGGCGGTCGGCGACCGCGCGAACATCGCGGTGATCCGCAACGGCAAGCGGGTGATCGTCGACATCCCCGAAATGGTGTCGATGGGCATCAACCCGTCGGAGGTGATGCTGCACAACAACGACATGGTCCGCGTGTTCGCGCGCGAGGACAGCAAGGTGTTCGTGATGGGCGAAGTCACGCGGCCGAGCACGCTGTTCCTGCGCAATGGCGAACTCTCGCTGAACGAAGCGCTCGGCGACGCAGGCGGCGTCAGCCAGAACACCGGCGACGGCAAGCAGGTTTATGTCGTGCGCAGTATCTCGGCCGATCAGCACCAGGTCTTCCATCTCGATGCATCGAATCCGACCGCGCTCGCGCTCGCGGAGAACTTCGAGCTGAAGGCGAAGGACGTCGTATTCGTCGATACGGCGGCAGTCGTGCGCTGGAGCCGGGTCATCAACAACATCGTGCCGAGCGCGGAAGCCGCGTACTTCAGCCGCACCGCGTACGGCAATTAACCGCCGCGCTCGAGCGATGAACGCGATCGTCATGCTGTGTGCCGGCAACGTCGGCACCTTGAGCGGCAGTCCAATGGCTGCCGCCTCGCGCGTGTCGCGCACTGCCGGGCGGGCGCGTGTGGCCGGCGCGCCCGCAAGTCTCGCTGGCATTGCAACTCATTGAAGCAGGAGCCGTAACTTGGATCGATCGTCTAATCCGTCTAACAAGCAACCCGGTAACGAAGGGCGTGGCCTGCGGGTCGCGAGCATCAATCCGGCGCCCGTCGCCGAACCGGCGGCCGGCCCCATCGATGCGAGCGCGTTCGTCGATACGTTCTACGACAACCGCTGGCTGATCGCGGGACTCACGCTGCTGACGACGGTCATCGCGGTCGGCTATGCGGTGCTGGCCGCGCCGGTCTATCAGTCCGACATCCTGATCCAGGTCGAGGACAACCCGAACTCGCCGACCGATGCGCTGTCGAGTCTGTCGCAGCGGTTCGACATCAAGTCCGAAGCGTCGGACGAGATCGAGATTTTGCAGTCGCGGCTCGTGCTCACGCCCGCAGTGCGCAACGAGGGTCTGACAATCGATGTGCAGCCGCGCCGCTTCCCGGTGTTCGGCCGCTGGTGGTCGACGCTGCAGAAAGGCCTGTCGACGCCGGGCATCTTCGGCCATGGCGGCTATGTGTGGGCGCAGGAGCATGCGACGGTCGCGACCTTCGATCCGCCAGTCACGCTGTATGGCAAGCCGTTCAAGCTGGTCGCGGGTCCGAATGGCCAGTACACGATCGAGAACGAGCGCGCGGGCATTCGCGTGACCGGCCACGTCGGCGAGCCGCTCACGGTGCAGACCGGCGACGGTCCGCTGACGGCGAATGTGACGAGTCTGTACGCGCAACCCGGCGGCACCTTCATGCTCACGCGCGTGTCCGAAGTCGCGGCCGTCGAGTCGCTGCAAAAGGCGATGCGCATCGCGCAGACCACTAAAGATTCCGACGTGATCCAGGCGAGCCTGCAAGGCATCGACGCGAACAAGACGAGTGCGGTGCTCACCGAAATCGGCCGGCAGTACATCGCGCAGAATATCGAGCGCAAGTCGGCCGAGGCGGAGAAGTCGCTGGCGTTCCTGAACGAGCAGTTGCCGCAACTCAAGCGTCAGCTCGAGGAATCGGAAGACGCGTATAACCACTTCCGCGCAACCAATGCGCTGATCGATCTCAGCGAGGAGGGCTCGGCCGTGCTTCAGCAGACGGTCGACGCGCAGAACAAGCTCGCCGATCTCGAGCAGAAGCGCAACGAGCTGACCGCGCGCTTCACCGACGACCACCCTGCGGTGATCGCGATTCTGAATCAGGAGAGCGTGCTTAAACAGCGGCTTAGCCAGATCGATTCGAAGACGCGCCGGCTGCCGCAACTCGAACAGACCGAGCTGCGCCTGCAACGCGACGTGCAGGTCAACACGGATTTGTACACGGGCCTGCTCAACAGTGCGGAGCAACTGCGGCTCGCGCGCGCGGGCAAGACCGGCAATGCGCGTCTGGTCGATACGGCGGTGGTGTCGGGTAACCCGGTCAAGCCGAATCGCAAGCTCGTGGTCGTGCTCGGCGCAGCGGTCGGCCTGTTCGGCGGCTGCCTGCTCGCGTGGTTCCGCCGGCAACTGTCGCAGGGCGTGATGCATGCGCGCGAGATCGAGCGCGATACGGGCCTCGCCGTCTACGCGAGCGTGCCGCACAGCAAACTGCAGCAGGCGCGCGACACGCGCTCGTGGTCGCCGTCGCAGGCCAACCGGATCACTCTGCTCGCGCATCTCGACAGCGACAGCCTGCCGATCGAAGCGCTGCGCAGCTTCCGCACCGCGCTCCAGTTCGTGCTGCTCGAAGCGAGCAACAATATTGTGTTGATGACCGGGCCGACGCCAGGCGTCGGCAAATCGTTCACATCGGCCAACCTCGCCGCGGTGCTGGCGAACTCGCACCAGCGTGTGCTGCTGATCGACGCCGACATGCGCGACGGCGACCTGCACCGCCATTTCGGCAAGCACGCAGGGCCGGGTCTCGCCGATCTGATCGAGCACGAGAAGCCGTTCGACGATGTCGTGCATCGCGCGGTGTTGCCGTGCCTCGATCTGGTCGCACGCGGCATTGCGCCGAGCAATCCGTCGGAATTGCTGATGAGCAAGCGCTTTACGCACTTCGTCAGCGAGATCGCGGCGCAGTACGACGTCGTGCTGATCGACACCCCCCCGGTGCTCGCGGTCGCCGACGTCGGCTCGCTCGGCCAGATCGTCGGTTCCGCGTTCCTCGTGGTGCGCCAGGGCGCGACGACCCTCGCGCAGATCAAGGAATCGGCGAAGCGTCTGGCGCACGTCGGCGTCACGCTCGACGGGCTGGTGCTCAACGACGTGAAGGCGCGACCCGGCGACAAGACGTACGGATACGGGATGTACAGCTATCCGGGTCCGCGTGCGAAGGCGTCGAAGGCCTGACCATGACGCTGCGCCACTCTCACCCGGCACGCCGCGCGGCACGCTGGCTCGCGCTCGGCGCGTGCCTGCTGCCGGCTTTCGCGAGCGCGTTGACGTTGCACGTGAGCGCCGCGGCGACCGATACGCCAGCCGATGCGCAAGCGAGCGCCGTGACCGCGCCGACCCAGGCGAAAGGGGATGTCGGTTTGCGCGCGGCAGTCGCGGTGCTCGCCGCGAGCAAGTCGCGTTTCGCGGGCGGCCACGTCGATCGTCTCGACATCGTGCTGGGCGCGGGCACCTATCGGCTTGCGCAACCGCTTCAACTGCAGTTCGATCCGAGCTGGCGCGGTACGCCAGTGACCTTGTCGGGCGCGGGCGCGAGTCGCACGATTCTGTCGGGCGCGAAAATCGTGCGCGGATTTCACGCGCCGGGTGCGAACGACACAGCGGCCGCGCGTCTGCCGGCGGCCGCGCGCGGTCATGTGCTGGTCGCGAAACTGGCGGACAGCGGCATCGACGATGCGGGTACGTTCGAGCGTCAGGGCTTCGGCATCCGCGTGACGCCCGCGCCGCTCGAACTGTTCTACCGGGGCGAACCGCAGACGCTCGCGCGCTGGCCGAACCAGGGTTTCGCGACAATCGCGTCGCTGCCCGACGGCGAGAAGGGCACGCGCTTCACGGTCGCGGGCGCGCCGCTCGATGCGCTGAAGGCTGAACCGGAATTACGCGCGATGGGGTACTGGGCGCGCGACTGGGCCGATACCACGCTGCCTGTCGAAGCGGTCGATCCATCGTCGAGCACCGTCACGCTCGCCGCGCCGGCGCCGACCTTCGGCATGAAGACCGGCCAGCGCATGCGCTTCGAGAACGCGCTGTCGCAACTCGACCAACCCGGCGAGTGGTATCTGGACCGCGCGTCGATGACGCTCTATTTCTGGCCGCCCGCGCCACTGCACGACGGCGATGTCGAAGCGTCGGTCAGCAACCAGTTGCTCGTCGCGACCATCGCGTCGAACCTGACCATTCACGACCTCGGTTTCGAAGACACGCGCGGCAACGCGATCGAGATTCACAGCGGCCTGAACGTCGTGATCGAGCACGCGACGGTGCGCAACGCGGGCAGCGTCGCGGTCTGGTCGACTGCGAGCAACAGCCACTACCGTTTTATGAACGTGTCGAACACCGGCGAGGGCGGCTTCGTGGTGTTCGCGGGCAACCGGCAGACGCTCGCGGCCGGCGACGTGTCGATCGAAGACAGCGTGATCCACGACTACGCGCTTCGGTCGCGTGCGTACCGGCCCGCGATCAGCCTGTCGGGCGTCGGCGACCGGATCGAGCGCAACCATATCTACAATGGCCCGCACGCGGCGATCATCTTCAACGGCAACGACCATGTGATCAGCGGCAACGAAGTCGACCACGTCGCGCGCGAGGCCGGCGATACCGGCGCGCTTTACACCGGCCGCGACTGGACCGCGCGCGGCACCATGATCGAAGGCAACTTCCTGCACGACATCGGCAGCGCCGCGCAGCCGCAGGCGACGATGGGCATTTATCTTGACGACCAGGCCGGCGGCACGACGATCCGCCGCAATGTGTTCTCGAAGGTCAATCAGGCGATCTTTATCGGCGGCGGCCGCGACAACGTCGTTGAGGACAATCTGTTCGTCAACTGCACGCCGGCGATCTATATCGATTCGCGCGGACTCTCGTGGCAGAAAGGCCTCGCCGACGATCCGAACGGGCAACTGCGGCGTCAGCTCGCAGTCGTCAACTTCAACCGCCCGCCGTACTCGACGCGTTACCCGAGCCTCGCGAGCGTGCTCGCCGACGCGCCCGGCGCGCCGAAGGGCAATGTCTTGCGTCGCAATGCGGTGATCGGCGGCAAGGCGACCTCGATCGATTTGCGCGCGGCGTCGTATGTCGATATCGGACCGATGTTCGGCGCGAGCGACGTGAGCTTCGTCAACGCGAAGCCCGACGCACAGCGCAGCACGTTCGCCGATTTTCAGATCGCACCATCTTCGCGTGCGCTTCACGAGGGATTCCAGCTGTCGCCGTTCCACCCGATCGACGCGTCGGGCGCCGGCAAGCCACCCGCAGCAGCTAACGAGTAGCACGCAGCACGTACGCGTAACACGCATCGCCGGCACCGGATCCGCCAGGGGCCTTCACACGGGACACGGAACATCATGCGCTTCAGACAGGACATCAATGCCTTAAGAGGAGTGGCGGTCGCGCTCGTCGCGCTGTTTCACTTTCAGACCCCAGGCTTTAACGGCGGCTTTATCGGCGTCGACGTGTTTTTCGTGATATCCGGCTATCTGATGACGGCGATCGTCGTCGGCCGACTCGATAAAGGGCGTTTCAGCCTGTGGGACTTCTATGTCGCGCGCTTTACGCGGATCGTGCCCGCGCTGGCGGCGCTGGCCGCGGTGCTGATGGTGTTCGGCTGGTTCTATCTCGACCAGCATGCGTACAAGGTGCTCGCCGAACATGCGGGCGCGGCGCTGACGTTTATCTCGAACTTCGTGTTCTGGCGCGAGGCCGGCTATTTCGACGTGTCGTCGCAGACCAAGTGGCTGCTGCATACGTGGTCGCTCGGCGTCGAGTGGCAGTTCTATATGGTGTACCCGATCATCCTGATGCTCGGCGCGCGCGTGCTCGGTAACAAGCGCGGCGTCTATCAGGTGCTGCTGCTGCTGATCGGCGTCGTGTCGTTCGCGCTCGATCCGGTGATCGCGCGCAACCACCCCGAAGCGAACTTCTTTCTGCTGCCGACGCGCGCGTGGGAAATGGTGCTCGGCGGTCTCGTGATGCTTAACGCCGAGCGCTTCACGCTTGCGCCCCGCGCCGCCGCGACGCTGCAGGCGATCGGTCTCGCCGCAATCGTCTATGCGGGCTTGTTCTATACCGACGCGTACGACTGGCCCGGCGTGATGACGCTGCTGCCGGCGTTCGGCGCAGCGCTCGTGATTCTCGTGGCCGCGAACGACAGCGTGTTCTCAACCTTCAAGCCGCTGCAACTGCTCGGCCGCTGGTCGTATTCGATCTATCTGTGGCATTGGCCGCTGACCGTGCTGATCCACTACCTCGATCTGCCGAGCCACGATCCGAAGGTCATCGTGATCGGACTCGCGTTGTCGGTGCTGCTCGGCTTCCTGTCGTACGAACTCGTCGAACGTCGCGCCGCGGGGCTGCGCGAGCGCTTCGGCCTGCGCGGTCTCGGCACGCTCGCGCTCGCGCCGGTGGCGGTGGTGCTCGCGTGCGCGGGCGTCACCTTTGCGAACGGCGCGGCCGCGCGGCTGCCAAGCCAGATCAGACTCGTGTCCGCCGAGAGCACCGATGTCGATCCGCGCCGCACCGAATGCCTGACCAATAGCGTCAAGCGGATGATCGAAGGCTCGGGCCAGATCGGCTGCAAATACGGCGATTCGCCGAAGATCGGCGCAATCGTTTGGGGCGACAGTCACGGCAACGCAGTGATTCCCGGCATCGTCGCGGCAGCCACCGCGGCCAACGACAGCGTGATGTTTTACGGCACCTCCGGTTGCCCGCCGTTCGTCGGCGCGAGCCGGTTCGGCAAGCACACCGAGGAGCCGTGCCGTTTCTTCGCGAAGCGGGTTGCCGAAGACCTCAAGCAATACCCGCCGAGCGTGCCGATTATCGTCGTCGCGCGTTTCTCCGCGTACGTCGACGGCAAGAACGACAGCCCGGACCCGACCATCCTGATCGGCTACAACGGCGAACGGCCGCTCGCCGATCCTGAGGAGCGGCGCACGCGCTATTCGAGCTTCCTGACTCAGGACCTCTGCTCGCTCGCGAAAAACCGGCCTGTCTATGTGCTGATGCCGATCCCCGAGATGGGCGAGGATGTGCCGGCGGTGCTCGCGAAGTCGCTGATTCTCGGCAAGCATCCGCAAGACGTGTCGGTCACCGAAGCGGCGTACTACAAGCGCAATGCGGTCGCGCGGGCCGCGATCGAAAACGCCGCGACCAGTTGCGGTGTGAAGACGCTCGATCCGCTGCCGTATCTGTGCCGCGATGGCCGCTGCTACGGTTCGCAGGCGCTGATTCCGCTCTATATAGACGGCGATCACCTGAGCGCACGCGGCAGCCGTCGGCTGAGCCCGTTGTACCGCCCGATCTTCGACGGGAGCTAGACCGGCCATGTCCATTCAACAACCCTCGGTCGGACGCAACGCGCGCTGGCTTGCGACCGCGCAGATCGCCAAGAGCGTGGTTCAGCTCGTCGGCCTGTCGATCCTGTCGCATCTGCTGACTCCTGCTGACTTCGGCGTGATGGCGCTCGCGACGGTCGTGACCAACTTCGCGGGCCTGCTGCGCGACATGGGCACAGGCCCCGCGCTGATCCGCAGCCGCGACATGTCGCCGACCCTCGCGAACTCGGTGTTCTGGGTCAATATCAGCGCCGGCGCGGCGATCGCGCTCGTCATCGTGGTGTTCTCGGTGCCGCTCGCGCGGCTGTTCAACTCGGCGTCGCTGAGTCACGTGCTGTGCTGGCTCGCGCTGATGTTCCCGATCATGGCGTTTGGCGCCGCGCACCAGGCGCTGCTCGAGCGCGCGTCGCAGTTCCGTACAGTCGCGCGCTCGGACGTGGTGTCTTACACGAGCGGCATGTGCGCGGCGATCATTGCCGCGCGTTTCGGTCTCGGGCTCACGAGTCTCGTCGTGCAGGCGCTCGTGCATTCGAGCATGTCGTCGCTGCAGATGTTTCTTGCATCGTCATTCCGCCCGAAGCTGCGCTGGGACGCGAAGGAAGTGCGCAACATCTTCGGCTTCTCGTCGAATCTCACGTTGTCGAATCTGGTGATCTACCTGAACCGCAACGCGGACTCGATGATCGTCGGCAAAGTGCTCGGCGCGATCGCGCTTGGGCCGTACTCGCTCGCGTTCAAGATCATGCTGTACCCGCTGCAGAGTATCGCGTTCGTCGCGTCGAAGGCGTTGTACCCGGTGCTCAGCGCGCAGCAGACCGAGCCCGACAAGCAGCGCACGAGCTATCTGCAGAGTGTGTCGTTCGTCGCGCTGATCACCGCGCCGCTGATGGGCGGCCTCGTCGCGCTGCGCGAGCCGTTTATCGCGGTCGCGCTCGGCCCCAAATGGGCGAGCGTCGCGACACTGCTGGTCTGGCTCGCGCCGGTCGGCTTCGTGCAATCGGTGTTGAGCACGGCGCCCGCGGTGTTTATGGTCAAGGGCCGCACCGACTGGCTGCTGATGCTCAACTTCGGCGTCGCGCTGCTGCATATCGCGTGCTGGTTGATCGGCGCGCATTTCGGGTTGCAGGGGATCGCCGCCGGTTATCTGGTCGCGACGCTGACGAGCGCGCCGATCCACCTCGGCGTGACTGCGCGTTTGCTCGAAATGCCGTTCAGCGCGCTGTATCGCGCATTGCGCTGGCAGGTCGTGCTCGGCGTAGGCGTGTGCCTGGTCGCGATGCTCGCGAGCCGCGCGATCAGCTCGCTCGACTGGCCGGCGCTGGTGCGGTTGATCGTCCCGGGCGTCGTCGGCGCTGCCTACGGCCTGTGGCATATCAGCCGTTTCAATCCCGACCAGATGTTCGCGCTGCGCCGTGCGCTGCGCTTTGCCTGAACCGTGAGGACTTATCGATGAATTCGCCCCTGGTGACCGCCGTGATCCCGACCTACCGCCGCTCGACGATGGTGCGCCGCGCCGTCGAAGCCGTGCTCGCGCAGGACTACCCGGCGCTCGAGGTGATTGTCGTCGACGACAACACCGAACCGGCCGAGCAGCAAGCGGTCCGCGACGCGCTCGCGGACCTCGGCGACAACGTGATCGTGATTCCGAATACGCGCAGCAAAGGCGCATGCGGCGCGCGCAACACCGGCATTCTGCGTGCGCGCGGCGAATGCATCGCGTTTCTCGACGACGACGATCTGTGGATGCCGAGCAAGATCCGCGAGCAGGTGGCGCTGCTCGAACGGACGAACTATGTCGCTGCGCTGTGCCATTACATCGACGTCGATGTCGAATTCAATCACGCGCGGCGCTGCCGCCCGAGCGCACCGGTGTTCACGCGCACGCAGGCGCTCGGCGGCGAGTGCCCGACTTCGACCAGCCTCGTGCTGGTCAAGAAGGCCGTGCTGGTCGACGCAGGCCTGTTCGACGAATCGCTGCCGAGCTTCCAGGACTTCGACATGTGGCTGCGCTGCCTCGCGTTCGGCGACTTCGGCTATGTCGACGACGCGCTGGTGACCTTCGTGCAGCACGGCGGCGACCGCACCAGCGTGAACCTGAAGCGGCGTATGGCCGGGCTCGCCGCAATCGAGAAGAAGTGGGGCGCCGAAATGAATACGCGCACCGACTTCGCGGTGTTCCGGCGGCGCATCAAGGTCGACGCGCTGATCGCGAACGGCAAGGCGCGGCTGGGTTCCAGCTATTTCGCCGCGATCGATTTTTTCGTGCGCGCGCTGATAGCCGACCGCGGTTCGCGGCGCACTGCGTTCTGGCTCGCGATCGGCCTGGTTGGCGCGCGCGGCGGCAAGGCGCTGTATGGCCGGCTGCTCGGCATGCGGCACGTCGAAACGGTCGAGGTCGCCGCATGAAAACGGCCATCGATCGGTCAACCAGAGTATCGCCATGAAACGCATCGCGTTGCGCATGATCGCCGATTTGCGTGCGAACCCGTTCGCGCACGGGCTGATTCTGCTGCTGCCCGCGATGCAGTTCGGGCTCAACTATTTCGCGTCGGTGGCCGCGCTGCTGTTTATCGCGCTCGCGTGGCATATGCGCATGCGCATCACGCCGCTGACGACCGGCGTTATCGTGATCGCGGTCTCGCTGAGCCTGGTCTGGACCGCGATTTATCTGCCCGAGATACCCAATCTGGAGCGCGAGGCGCGGCTTGCGGTCGGCATGCTGCTGCTCGCGTGGGGGATGAGCGGTGTGCCGCGTCACGACATCGCGAAGTTCAACGGCTGGTGGCCGCTGCTGATGCTGCTCGCGCTGACCGGTGCGGCGCTGCTGCAATCCATCGCGGGCCGCAAGGGCATTTCGCTTTATGTGCCGACCAGGTTCTTTATCAACAGCAACGACGTGTCGCTGGCGGCCGCCTGGGCCGAGCATGCGCGCGAACACGGCTACGACTTCAAAATCCGCCCTTCCGCGAGCTTTTCCGAGCCGTCGTATCTCGGCGGCATCAGCCTGTTCCTGAACTTCATCTGTCTGCATATGCTGCGCGGCCGCCCGCGGCTCGTTGCGAATGCGTCGGCGGTGCTCGCGTGCGTGGTCTCGCAGACGATGTTCGGGCTGGTTGCCAATCTGGCGATCATGTTCGCGTTCTATCACCGGCATATCAACAAGAGCGTGCTGATCTGTCTCGCGGCGCTTGGGCTCGCGACCATCGCGCTGCCGATCTTCGCGGCCGAACCGAGCCGGATCGAGCGGATTCTGTCGGGTAATGACGTGTCGGCGGGCTTGCGCGTGTTCCAGCCGTTCGAGGTGCTGAACCACGTGTTGTGGGAGATGCCGTTCGGCGTGCCGCAGACGGTGTCGCTCGAATACTTCATCCGCGTCGGCATGGTCCATCGCTTCGAGGATGCACCGTTCCAGAACGGTGCGTTCAACACACTGTTCGCGTTCGGCTGGCTCGGCTTCGCGGTGCTCGCGATGTTTCTGCGCGCGGCGGGCGGCGGCATCTGCGCGTTGTTCCTGATGCTGCTGTTTTGCCAGAACGGCGCGCCGTTCGACTTCGACAAGCTCGTGATGGCGATCTTCGCGATTCACGTCGCGCGGCATGTTCGCGCGACGACGGACCCGCATACGCTGACGCGAATCATCGCGCCGCGGCGCCGCTTCGCATGAAAGGCAAATCGCGCGCCACTGACGATCCTTCGTCCCGCTATTTTTCTGGAACCCCATGAACCCACGCCAATTCTTCTTCGCGCCGGTTGTCCTGTCCCGCTATAACCACCGCAATGGCACGGCGTTTCCTGTCAACGCGGCCTCGAACAAGGTTATGGGAATGGCGGCCGGGGTCCGCAGCCAGGCGAGCCCGTCGCTGATCGTCAGTTCGCCGATCGTCACCGCGAGCCGGCGCCAGCGTTACTTTGGCAGTTACGTGTGCCGCGACCAGCAACTCGCGTGCACGTATCTGCCGGCGATCAGCGTGCGCGGGCTGAACCGCGTGTTCGCCGCGTTCGCGTATCTGGCCTTCGCGATGCGGCACATCCGGCGCGGCGACGGCGTGGTGTTCTATAACTACTTTCCCGAGTATGTGCCGGTCGCGAGCTTCCTGCGCTGGCGGCTGGGCCGCGACAAGGTCGTGATGGATCTCGAGGACGGCCCGCGCGGCGACGAAAAAAACCTGCGTGGCTATATGAACCGGTTCAGCCTGCGGCTGATGTCGCGCGTCTGCAGCCCGCGGGCGATTGTCGTATCGCGGCAGCTCGCGGACGTGATGAAGATTGACGACGCGTGCGTGGTCAACGGCGTGTCGCCCGATATCGAGCCGGGACGCCCGGCGTTCGGCGCGCGCGTGACGTTTCTCTATGGCGGCTCGATCAATACCGGCACCGGCCTCGAACTGTTTGCGTCCGCGCTGCGCACGCTTGCACGCACACGCCCGGAACTCGCCGCGCGCACGCATTTTGTCGTCACCGGTTTCGGCGGCGGCGATGCGCTTACCGCGCTCGCGCAAGAACTCAAGCCGACCGGCTTCACGCTCGACGTGCGCCAGGACACCGGTCCCGATGAGTACAAGAAGATCCTCGCGCGCGCCGATGTCGGGCTGTCGCTGAAGCTGCCGGATAGCGAGCTCAATGCGACGACGTTCCCGTCGAAAGTCATCGAATTCGCGAGCCATGGTCTGCTCGTGCTGACCACGGACATCAGTGATATCCCGCTGCTGTTCGATCGCGATACGGCGGCGATCTTGCCCGATGCGGAAGCAGCCACGCTCGCGAACCAGTTCGCCGCGATCGCGGACGATCCGAAGCGGTATGCGCCGATTGCCGCCGCCGGCCAGCGCAGGATTGTCGAGCAGTGCAGCCGCCGCTCGGTTGGCCGGCGGCTTGTTGAATTCCTCGGTGTCACCCCGGAGCTCAGCACAAGATGAAACGCATCCTCGGCGCGTTACGCAACCCGGTCGCGAACTTCGCGCTCGCGATTCTGCCGGCAACCGGCTGCTTCACGTTCAAGCGCGCATTGCTCAATGCGCTCGGCTTCGAGATCGGGGTCGGCGGCAAAGTGACCGGCGGCGTCAAGTTTTATGGCCGTGGCCGCATCGCGATCGGCGAGGACACCTGGATCGGATTGGGCACCCTGTTTATCGTCGCGCCGGATGCGGCCATCGTGATCGGCGCGCGCTGCGATATCGCACCGCGCGTAATCTTTCACACCGGCTCGCACCGGATCGGCGACCACCGCCGGCGGGCCGGCGAAGGCTATTCGCTGCCGATCACGGTCGCGGACGGCAGTTGGGTCGGCACGGGCTCGGTGCTGCTGGGCGGCACGTCGGTCGGCCGCTCGTCGATTCTCGCGGCCGGTGCGATGGTGCTGGCCGGAGACTATCCGGCCGACTCGCTGCTTGCCGGCATTCCGGCGACAATCAAGCGGGCGCTCACATGAACGCGCGCTCGACTTCGTACTCGCGCATCGTGTTCTGGGAGCCCTGCGTGTCGCCGCATAAGTCGGCGTTTATCAATGCGGTCGCCGCGCGCTTCGGGTCGGCTGTCGAAGTGAGCTGCGTCGCGCACGAGGGCGTGCCCGAGTCACGCCAGGCGCTTGGCTGGGGCGATGGTTCGGTCGCGTTGCCGCCGACCGTCGTCGCGCCGTCCGATGAAGAGATCGCCGCGCTGATACAACGCGGCGGCGAGCGCTGCCTGCATGTGTTCTCGGGGGTTCGCTGGTTTCGCACGCTGACCACCGCGCTCGCGATCGTGCAGCGCGACGGGCGTGCGTTCGCGATCATGTCGGAGCCGCGCGATAACGCGGGCGTCGCGGGCGCGGTTCGCTACCTGCAGTCGTGGATCACCGAAGCCGCGCTGCGCCGCCACGTGCAGTTCGTGCTCGCGATCGGACGGCACGGTCCGCCGTGGTTCCGTTCGGTCGGCTACCGGCGCGAGCGGGTGTTTCCGTTTGCGTATTTTCTGCCGCCACCGGCGACCGAGGTCGACACGCCGCGCCAAAGCGCCGCGCAGTTGCGTATCGCGTACGTCGGCCGGTTGATCGAAAAGAAGGGCGTGCAGTTTCTGCTGCCGGCGATGCGCGAGCTCGGGCAGCGCGCGCGGCTTACGTTGATTGGCGATGGCGAATTGCGCGAGCGCCTTGTTGCGCAGGCTAAAGAGTTCGGTGTCGAGACCGAGTTCTGCGGCGTGCTGCCGATCGAACAGGTGCAGCGCCGCATGCCCGATTTCGATGTGCTGGTGCTGCCGTCGATCAGCAAGGACGACGGCTGGGGCGCGGTCGTCAGCGAAGCGTTGATGGCTGGCACGGCGGTCGTCGCGTCGAATTGCGCGGGCGCATCGATCCTGCTCGACAGTCCGCGCAACGGGCGCGTGGTGCGCCCGGGCGACAGTTCAGCGATTGCGGCCGCGATCACCGATCTGGAACGGACCGGCGCGCTATCGTCGCGCTCGCGTCGGACTCGCAGGAAATGGGCACTCGAACGATTGACCGCGCATGCGGGCGCTTCGTATTTCGAACAGATCGTCCGGCACCGGGTGGGCAATGCGCCGCGGCCGAAGGAGTTCTATCTGTGAATCGAATCAATTCGCCGGCCCTGCACGACCGGCAGCGTCAAATGGGCGATGCGGATGGCGTGCGCCCGTATCGCGGGGCGTCCCTGTCTCATGGGGCGTCATTGACTTCTGCCGCGTCGCTTGCGACTGCGTCAGCAGCGGCAACGCGCGACCCGCTGCGCGTGCTGCATATTTTGCCGTCGCTCGATCCGCGCATGGGCGGCGTCGCCGAAGCGGTCGTGCAACTGGTCCGGCATATGACGCCGTTCGGCTGCACGAGCGAAGTCGCGACGCTCGATGCACCAGATGGTCCCGCTTTCGACCGTGTCGATGCGCCCGTGCATCGCCTCGGACCGGGCCGCGGTTTCTATGGTTTGAGTTTGCCGCTCGTGCGCTGGCTGCGCGCGAATCGCGCGCGCTTCGATGCGTTCGTGGTTCATGGCATCTGGCAGTTTCATAGCTTCGCGGCGTGGTCCGGTGTGATCGGTTCGCGTACGCCGTTGTTCGTGTTCCCGCACGGAATGCTCGACCCATGGTTCCAGTACACCTACCCGAAAAAGCACCTGAAGAAGCGCATTTACTGGGCTCTGCTTGAACAGTGGGTGTTCAATCGCGCCGACCGTGTGCTGTTCACGTGCGAGACCGAGCTCGAGCTTGCGCGCCGGCCGTTTCTGGGTCAAAGGCACCGGCTCGCGGTTAACGGCTTTGGCATCGACTCGGTACCCAATGACGACGAAGTCCCGGCGCATGCGTTTAGCGACGCGTTTCCCGAGGTACGGAACAAGCGCGTGATGCTGTTTCTGTCGCGTATCCACGAGAAGAAGGGATGCGACTTGCTGATCGATGCGTTCGCCGATGTCGCGGCGCTTGATCGCGATCTGTGCCTCGCGATCGCGGGGCCCGGCGAACCCGCGTTGCTCGAGCGGCTGAAGAGCCTCGCGGCGTCGCGTGGTATTGCTGAGCGCATCGTGTGGACTGGCATGCTGGGCGGCGCGCTCAAGTGGAGCGCACTGCGCACGGCCGAAGTGTTCGTGCTGCCGTCGCATCAGGAGAATTTCGGCATCGCGGTCGTCGAGGCGATGGCGTCGCGTACGCCGGTGATCATCACGAACAAGGTCAATATCTGGCGCGAGATCGAAGCGTCGGGTGGTGGCTGGGTTTGCGACGATACGCGTGAAAGCGTGGCCGACGCGCTGCGGCGCTGGGCGCTCGACACGACGGCCGATGCACGCGATGCGATGCGCGATACCGCGCTTGCCTGCTATGAACGTCATTTCCGGATCGAGACCGCCGCGCGACATCTGGTGAGCAGCGTGAGCCTCGTGTCTTCTTCAAGGAAGCGCTAATGATGAAAGCGATAACGCTTCGAACCACGCTGGCTGCGATTTCCGGTGTCGGGTTCGCTTGTACGGCGGCTGCCTGGGTATCACTCGTGCCGGTGACTGCGATTGCGCAAAGCATGAGCGGTGGTCAAAACCATAAGAGCGGTGTGACGGGTATGGGGGGGATGTCTTCTGCTTCGCCGGGTATGGGTTCTTCTGGCGGTGCGGGGCTGTCGTCGCACGGCAGCAGCAGCTTCGGTGGTGCGTCCGGTGGAATCGGGCAGCGCAGTTCCGGTAGTTCGATGAAGGGATTCGGTGGGGGTGGCGGCGCGGGCAGCGGTGGTCTTGCAGGCAGCCGGGCAGGAGCGTCGGGTTCGCGCATCGGATCGACGGGCCACAAGGTGCCGAAGTTGAAGCTCAAGCCGGCAAGTGAAGCATCCGCAGGCTCGTCGGGACACAGCATCTACGACTACACGTACGGCGCGGAAGCCACCGGACGTAATGCAGATGCGATCTATAAATCACGCGATGCGGTCGCGCCGACGGATAACTACAAGTTCGGCGCGACGGACTATCGCTAAACCTCTCTCATCCATTCGCGTCGCGCGGCTTCACCGCGCGCGCCGGGTTGCCGACGTACACAAACCCTTTCTGCAACGAGCGGATCACCGTGCTGCGCGCGCCCACCACCACACCATCGGCGATCGTCACACCCGGCGCGATAAACACATCCGATGCGACCCAAACCTGCGTGCCGATCCGAACCGGCCGGCCGCGAATCGCGAAGTCGACGGTCTGGTAGTCATGGTCGCCCGCGCAGATATACGACTTCTGCGAAACGACCGAATGCGCGCCGATATCGATCGGTCCGAGCGAATACAGCGTGACGTCGTCGCCGATCCATGCGTGATCGCCGATCGTCACTTTCCACGGATAAGTCACGCGCACCGTCGGCCGGATGATTGCGCCGACGCCGACCTGCGCGCCGAAGCAACGCAGCAGCATGCGCCGCCAGCCGTAGGCGATTTGCGGCGAAGGCCGGAACAGCAGCGCCTGCACGACCCACCAGAGTTGCACATACCAGCCCGGCCGGCCGCGGAAGCCGGCCGGCACCTTGAACAGAGACAGGTCCTGATAGCGACCGGGTTCCGTGATCGCCTCCACATCGCCACCCGCCGGCGGAGGCGGCGCGTGCGCAGCGCCGCGCAACGCGGGCGCGGCACGCATGTTGCCGCCGCGTTCCGCCGCCTGTCCCCGTGCGCTCATGCCGCGACTGCCAATGCCTCGGACTCGAGAAAGGCCTCGTACGCGCCACGCAGCCCTTCCTCAAGACCGATCCGCGGCTCCCAGCCGAGCGAAGCCAGCCGCTCGCTGCTCATCAGCTTGCGCGGCGTACCGTCCGGCTTCGACAGATCGTGCTCGATGCGGCCCGTGTAGCCGACCACGCGCGCCACCATCTGCGCGATCTCGAGCACGGTGAAGTCCGTCGACGAGCCGACGTTCAGATGCGAGCAGCGCGGCGATGCGACCGAGTAGTAAACGTTCTTCGGCACATTCATCGCGAGCACGCAGGCCGCCGCGAGATCGTCGACATGCAGGAACTCACGGCGCACTTGCCCGGTGCCCCACATCACCGTGCTTTCCGCGCCGCTTTCCTTCGCCTCGTGGAAGCGGCGGATCAGCGCGGGAATCACGTGGCTTTTGGTCGGATGGTAGTTGTCGCCCGGCCCATACAGGTTGGTCGGCATCAGGCTGCGGTAGTCGACGCCGTACTGGCGGTTATACGACTCGCACAGCTTGATCCCCGCGATTTTCGCGAGCGCGTACGGCTCATTGGTTTCCTCGAGCGGGCCGGTCAGCAGCGCCTCTTCGACGATCGGCTGCGGTGCGTGCTTCGGATAGATGCACGACGAGCCGAGGAACAACAGGTGTTCGATACCCGTCTGCGCAGCCTGGTGAATCACATTGGATTCGATCATCAGGTTGCGGTAGATGAATTGGCCCGGATAGGTATCGTTCGCATGAATGCCGCCGACGCGCGCCGCGGCCACGTACACATGGTCGATGCGCTGCGTGCTGAAGAAGTCGCGCACCGCCGACTGGTTCGTCAGATCGAGTTCCGACGAGCTGCGCTTGACCACGTCGACGTTGCCGTCAGCCTCGAGCCGACGCACGATGGCCGAGCCGACCATGCCGCGGTGCCCCGCGACAAAAACGCGCTTGCGTTTGGATAGGACCATGACCTTACTCCTGGCGTTCGAAGACGGGGAAGCCGTGTTGCTGGACCAGCGTGTCCTTGCGGGCTTCGGTCAGGTCGCTGATGGTCATTTCGTGCACGAGCTGTTCGAAGGTGATGCGCGGCTCCCAGCCGAGCTTTTCCTTCGCCTTGGTCGGATCGCCAAGCAGCGTCTCGACTTCGGTCGGGCGGTAGTAGCGCGGGTCGACTTCGACGATCACATCGCCGACCTTCACGCGCGGATCGAGCGTGACGTCCGACACAATGCCGCGTTCCTTGTCGCCTTTGCCTTCCCACCGGATTTCGATGCCGACGTGGCGAGCCGCGAGGTCGACGAACTCACGCACGCTGTGCTGCTTGCCGGTCGCGATCACGAAGTCTTCCGGTTTATCCTGCTGCAGCATCATCCATTGCATCTCGACGTAGTCGCGCGCATGACCCCAGTCGCGCAGCGAATCGAGATTGCCGAGATAGAGCTTGTCCTGCAGGCCGAGCGAGATGCGCGCCAGTGCGCGCGTGATCTTGCGCGTGACGAAGGTCTCGCCGCGCAGCGGCGATTCGTGGTTGAACAGAATGCCGTTGCACGCGTAGATGCCATACGCTTCGCGATAGTTGACCGTCATCCAGTACGCGTACATCTTGGCGACCGCATACGGGCTGCGTGGATAAAACGGCGTGGTTTCTTTCTGCGGAATTTCCTGGACCTTGCCGTACAGCTCGGATGTCGACGCCTGATAGAAGCGCGTTTTCTTCGCGAGGCCGAGCAGGCGGATCGCTTCGAGAATGCGCAGCGTGCCGAGGCCGTCCGCGTTGCCCGTGTACTCGGGTTCCTCGAACGAAACGGCTACGTGGCTTTGCGCCGCGAGGTTGTAGATCTCGTCGGGCTGGACGGACTGGATGATGTGGATCAGGCTCGACGAATCCGTCATGTCGCCGTGGTGCAGGATGAAACGGCGATCCGTCTCGTGCGGGGCCTGATACAGATGATCGATGCGTTCTGTATTGAACAGCGAAGTGCGCCGCTTGATACCGTGAACGATATAACCCTTTGACAGAAGAAATTCCGCCAAATATGAACCGTCCTGGCCCGTGATACCCGTGATCAACGCGGTTTTCGACATGGAGAGATCTCGCAAGTGAATGATGGGGGTGCGTAGCAGCAGTAAAGCGCCCCGGCGAAACACACGGCAAGCTCATTAAATACTTTGGCGGTTAGCGGCGGTAGTTTGGCGCTGTAAAACCGCTCGAAGACCCGAGTTGACAGACGGCGGCGGATCAAAAAATATTCGCTAATGCGCACGCAATAACCTCGCGAATTGGCGCAAGGAATTACGAACATATCGGCATGGGCACTTTTGCAAAGCGTCATCGTGCTTTAGATTGGCGGCGTTATATCGATCTGCCAACCGATCATGTCGATGTCTGATGCGACAACCCGTCGAGCGAGCATCTTCGAACGCGGCGTTGCGATCAGGGACTGAAGACGGTTATCCTCGCGCGTCGCGCTCACCGCGTGGCGAGCACTTGAAGTGAACGACTGCGCATGGATAAGGGCATGTTGAAGAGCGGGAAGGGCGCATGAGCAATGGGCACATCGGGACGCGCAGTTCGCCTGCGTTGCACGCGCGCAGTGCGCGCGCGGCCATTCGGGTTACCAGTACGGTGCGTGTCGCAATCGTCCACGACTGGCTCGTGTCGTATGCGGGCGCCGAACGCGTGCTCGAGCAGATCATCGCGTGCTTCCCGGATGCGGACCTGTTCGCGATCGTCGACTTTCTTGAAGACCGCTCGTTCATTCGCGGCAAGCCGGTTACCACGACCTTTATCCAGAAGCTGCCGTTTGCGCGTGCGAAGTATCGCGCGTATCTGCCGCTGATGCCGCTTGCGATCGAGCAGTTCGATTTGTCCGCCTATGACGTCGTGATCTCGAGCAGTGTCGCGATCGCGAAGGGTGTGTTGACCGGGCCCGACCAGGTGCATATCAGCTATGTGCATTCGCCGACTCGCCATGCGTGGGACTTGCAGCAACAGTATCTGAACCGGTCGAAGCGGACATCCGGACTCAGGTCACTGTTCGCGCGGCTTGTTCTGCACTACATCCGGACCTGGGATATCCCCGCCGTCAATTCGGCCGACTCGTTGATCGCGAACTCGACGGCCACTGCGCGGCGCATCTGGAAGGTCTATCAGCGCGACGCGGCGGTGATCTTTCCGCCGGTCGATATCGAAGGCTTCGCGCTGGATACGCAAAAGGAAGACTTTTATCTGACGGCGTCGCGGCTCGTGCCGGACAAAAAAATCGACCTGATCGTCGCTGCGTTCGCGCAGATGCCCGAGCGGCGTCTCGTGGTGATCGGCGACGGTCCGGAGATGCGCAAGGTGCGCGCGAACGCGACGCCGAACGTCGAGGTGCTCGGTGATCAGCCGGCGCCTGTGCTGCTTGAGCGGATGCGACGTGCGAAGGCGTTTGTGTTTGCCGCTCACGAAGACTTCAGCGTTCCGGTGGTCAAGGCGCAGGCGTGCGGCACGCCGGTGATCGCGTTCGGCAAGGGCGGTACGCTTGAAACGGTGCGAGACCTCGCCGATGCACGCCCAACCGGCATTGTGTTCGGCGCGCAGACGGCGGAAGCGATCGTCGCGGCGGTCGAAGACTTCGATGTGAACGCGGCGCATTTTTCACCCGCCGATTGCCGCGCGAATGCCGAGCGTTTTTCTCCTGCGCTGTTTCGCGCGCGTTTCTTCGCACATGTGCGCGCGAGAGTTCCAGCGCTGCGAGACTCGATGTTGCCGCTGCTCGAAACACCGCGGGTCGGCGCGGCCTCGGAACCGACATTACCGTGACACGCCGCGCTTCGGTGCGGCTGCGGCTGCGGCTGCGTCAGCGTATCTGCCCGGGAACCGTATCGCGCACTACACGCCCAGGATAAGCGAGCAGACGTTCGTTCTTTGAAATGACGGGTCCTTGTATGCCAGGAAATCGTCGTTGAACGTGCCGAACGTGCTGTGAGGCCGGTGTTTCATCCCGTCATAGAACGCATCGACCATCTCGTGCCTGAAGCGCTCTCCACGCGGATGAGCGCTTAGCACCGCAACGCGCTGTTCTTCGGTCAAGTCATCTTCACCCACCCCGACCAGATCTATCGCAGCGCCGGCCTGGGTCAATGCAATCTCGGCATGCATATGCTCGGGAATGCCAGGGGTCGTATGAAGCGCGATCGCGGACCAGACGATCGACACGTCCTGCTCGGATAGGCCACGGCTGCGCAAAAAGTCGCGCGCTGCATTCGCGCCATCTACTTCGAACCTCAACTGGCTCTCGCGGTATGCGTCGGTGAGCCCGATATCGTGGAACATCGCCGCCGCATAAAGCAGTTCGGGATCGAAGCGCAAGTTGTGCGCGCGTCCTTTCATCGCGCCCCAGAGGTAGACGCGAGCCGAGTGGTGGAACAACGTATCGCTTTGCGTATCGCGAACAAATTCCGCTATCTCCCGTGCCAGCTGACTGTCGGGAGTCCATAGGCCCACATTCTTTCTCGCTGTCATGTTCTGTCTCCACGGACGTCTATGTTCAGCATAGGCGTGCAATGTACCCAGCATAGGTCGTTTATCCGGCACTTTTCGGCCACGCCGGCGCTACCTGTCGTACAGGGCCGATGAGCGCTTCCTCTGACGAATCCGCTTGTGAAGCCCGCGATCCGCGTGCGGAGCGTCGGATGTCCTGTGGCGTTTGACCCAGCACGCGCACGAACGCGCTTCTCATCCGGTCTCTGCTCAGAAAGCCCACGTGCTCGGCAATGGCGTCCATTGAATACCGACCCCGCTCGAGCATCAACCGCGCCGCTTCCACCCGCAGAAGCTCGACCGCTTTCGCCGGCGTGTAACCGGTCTCCTCGCTAAAGGCCCTGCTGAACTGGCGTGGACTCAGACTCGCGACGTTGGCGAGTTCCTCGACGGTCAGGCCTTTGCGCAGGTTCGCACTCGCGTAATCGACGGCCTTCTGGATTCTGTCGGACTTTGGCTCGATTTCAAGCATCGCGGAGAACTGCGAGTGTCCTCCGGCGCGTCTGTGATAGACAACGAGGTTGCGCGCAACTTTCCGCGCAACCTCGCGACCGAAGTCGTTCTCGATCATCGCAAGCGCCATGTCGATGGTGGCGGCCATACCGGCGGACGTCCACATCGAACCGTCGACGATAAAAATCCTGTCTTCCGCGACGGTTATCTGCGGGAACTGGCGTTGCAGGTCCCGCGCAAAGCGCCAGTGAGTCGTGGCGCAACGGCCGTCAAGCACGCCGGCATGGGCCAGCAGAAATGCGCCCGTACACGGGGCGGCGATTCTCCGCGAAGTCCGCACGGACCGCTTGATGAAGTCCTTGAGAGCAGGCGTGGCCGTATCGGTTGCTGCTCCTGAAGCAAACATGACCGTGTCGAAAACTTCGTCGCCGAGCGGCTGTGACTCGACACGCACACCGGCAGACGCCGTTACCAATCCTCCGGCCTCGGAGAGGACCGTAACGTCGTACGCCGTTTCGCCGAGGACGAAGTTTGCGAGTTCGAATGCCGTGATAGCCGAGAATCCCATCAGATAAAAATCGGGAAAGACGACGAGGCCAATTTTATGCATGGGCCTTTCCCGGGTTACTGCAAAAAATCGATTGTTTCTGTGGCATATACGTGTTGCTCTACAGCAATTGTTCTTTGTACACAGCGTAAAGCGACAAAGCGCTTTCGTTCCTGCTTTACGGCTGAGGTGATGAGTTCGGCACGGCTTGGGAAGGTTGGTCAGTCAGGCGAGCATTGGCGATGCCGAAAGCATATCTGTCGCGAACTCTCGCCGACATGACGTAATTGCGATGATTTCAGGACATGCCGGCACCGTCGCCAACGCTGACGACGGTGGGGTGTCATCGAATCGCTTACGAAGCGGCATGTCATGAATTGACCGCATATCTGACGTTTGATAGGGCATTGAACGTCCCTATCCTCTATGTCAGGGAAAAACCGTTATCGGAATCCCGGCTCTCTTTTTGTTTTCAGCGGAAGATCATGGTTACACAGACACAGTTCGAAGGAAAAGACGTTTTCGCTCGCACCTTCGACGCCGACGAGGAATCGCTTGGCGCGATCTCGGAAAGACTGGAAGCGCGCGGAAGACACGTCTTCTTCGCGCAGGTCATCGGCCACTACATGGACGCGCTGCTGTTGAGCCGCAACGAATCCATTCTGGATCTGGGCTGCGGCACGGGCGTCATCGCGAGAGCGCTGACGAAGCGGTGCGATGTTAAAGGGCGCATCACGGCAATCGATATCAGTCCGCGTCTGATTGAAGTCGCGCGGTGCCTTGCATCGGATGAAGGCGTTGCCGACAGGATCGACTTTCTGGTCGGCGACGCGCATTCGATTGTCGAGCCGCAAGGCCGCTTCGACGTGGTCATCATGCACACACTGCTGAGCCATGTGGTCGATCCGGCCGCGGTGCTTCACGAAGCGTATCGCCTGCTTCGACCCGGCGGCCGGATCGTTGTGTTCGATGGCGACTTCGAGTCGCTCACGTTTGCGACGGACGCACCGGATGGCGGAGCGGAAACGGATCGACTGCTCGGCGTGTCAGGGCATGTGCAGGGACGCGTGATGCGTTTGATGCCGCAGTTGCTCACACAGACCGGCTTTCGCCTCGAATGGTCTCGCGCGTATGTGGCGGCCGATATCGGCCGGGCGGATTTCTGGGCGTCCAGTGTGCCGACATTCCGTACGCTGCTGCCGAAGTCGGGCGTGATGTCCTATCCGGATGCAAACGATTACGCGGACAAGCTCGAACGCGCGTCCGCGCGCAATGAATTTTTTGCTTCGTGCAACTTCTATACGAATATCGGGCGCCGAACCGAGTCGCGAGAATGTGACGACTCGGCGCAGAATCTGATCAAGTGAGACGACATGATGACAACGCGAATCAACCCATTGAGCAAACCTCGTTTGGCGGGCCGTGGCGCCCTTTCTCTCGCCGCTATAGCGCTAGGCCTGCTAGCGCTGACGGCTCCGCGACATGCAATGGCGCAAGCAGTGGACAAGGAAAAGGTTGCACCGGTGACGCAGCAGGCGATTCCGGAGGCACCCGGAAAGGCCGTGCTTATCGCCACTGTCACGTATGAGCCGGGTCAGTCTTCGAGTCCGCACAAGCATCCGGGCTCAATCTTCGCGTACGTTCTGGAAGGCAGTGTGGAGTCGCAACTCGAGGGTGGTCCGGTGAAGATTTACCGTGCCGGTGACGCATGGTATGAACCTGTCGGCGCACACCATGTCGTGTCGCGCAACGCTAGCAAAAGCGAACCGGCCAAGCTGCTGATATTCGCGGTGACGTCGGGACACGAGCCTGTTAAACAGCCGCTGGAACACTAGTCACGGCTCCTCTGCCAAACCGGTCGACGGGAAGGTCGGTTCGGAATTGCCGCCGCGGCGCGCGGCGAGCAGGACCGCGCCGCCGCAAATGCCGGCCACGCCGAGTGCGATGAACGAAGGTCCGAAGCTGGTCGACATCGACTTTGTGTATCCGACCAGCAATGGGCCAAGGAGCTGGCCCAGAAAGCTGCCGCCGCCGATCACCACGCCAACCGCGGGCACGGCCTTTCTGAGCGGCAAAATTTCCGTCAGATAAGACGAGATCAGCGGCGTCGGCATCTTCAGCAAGAATCCGATGGCCAGTATCAGCGCGATTTGCAGGTAGAGCAGGTGAGTCGCTGTAAGCGCAAGAACGATCAGGAGCACGCCCGATACGATCATCGGGATCGCAGCGTGCCAACGGCGTTCCTGGTTATGTTTGTCCGACCGGTTCGTGATGTAGTAGATGCCGAGCATCGACATGATGAACGGCGCGCCTGACAGCACACCGATCATCATGCCGCTAATCTGATCGGTTGCCTTGAAGATGGTGGGAAGCCACAGGGTCAGGCCGTACAGGATCACCTGGCTACATGCAAAGCCCAGCACCAGTACCCAGACAAACGGTTCAATGAAGATCGTCAGCCATGAGTCGACGTTTTTGTCCTTGTGCGCAGCCTGTTCTTCAGCGATGTGATATTCGATCGTTTCGCGATCTTCGGTCGACAACCAGCGCGCGGCATCGAGCCGTTGCGGGATCGCATAGAACCACACGGCGCAGAATATCCATGCCGGTAGCCCCTCGACAATCATCATCACGCGCCAGTCGTGATGCGCGAGCACCGCGGCGGAAATCGGTCCCGCGAGGAACCCGCCGGCTGCGACGCTAAGGTTGGAGATACCAAAAGCGCGTCCGCGTTCCGACTTGATGAACCACTGGGCCAGTAACATCGACGAAGCCGCATAGATCGGGCCTTCTGTCAGACCGAGAACAAAGCGGATCGCGAGTAGTTCCTGAAAGTTGCGGGCGAGACCCGTTAGCATCGAAAGGCTGCCAAACAGGATCAGGCAGATACCGATCAGCCGGCGCGGGCCGAGCCGGAGCGCGAGATAACCGGCCAGCATCTGGGTGACGATGTAACCCCACGCAAATGCGCCGCCAATCCAACCCGCTTGCACGGGGTTTAGTGTGAATTCCTTCGCGATGTACGGCAGTGCCATGCCGACATTGACCCTGTCGAAGAACGAGATCATGTACATCACGAAGACCGCTGGAAGGATGATTAACCAGCGCTGCTTTGCCAGGTCCTTCGCAGGTATTGTCGTGTTCGAGGCCATCTGGGCGTCTCCAATGTGCGCACCATCGCTTGGCCGGCGACCCGTCGAGAGACAAGTCGCCGGCTGCCGGATCTGTTTCGGCCGGCGATAACACCGGCATCGCGTGATCCGGGTGGCTTAACGCACCAGCCGGTTATTCAGCCAAGGCTGCTTTGTGAGCCGTTCCGCTTCGAACTGGCGAATCTTGTCCGCCTGGCGCAGCGTGAGGCCGATATCGTCGAAACCGTTCAGCAGACGGTATTTGCGAAACGCATCGACTTCGAACGCGTATTCGGCGCTACAGTCGGTCTTACGCACGACCTGCGCGTCGAGATCGATGGTCAGCTGAAAACCGTTGAATGCGTGGGTTTCGTTGAACAGATGATCGACCTGCTGTTCGGTCAGCACGATCGGCAACAGACCGTTCTTGAAGCAGTTGTTATAGAAGATATCGGCGAAGCTCGGCGCGATCAGCGCGCGAAAGCCGTACTGCTGCAACGCCCACGGCGCGTGCTCGCGCGAGCTGCCGCAGCCGAAGTTCTGGCGTGCGAGCAGAATCGACGCGCCCTGATAGCGCGGCTGGTTCAGCACGAAGTCCTGGTTCAGCGGGCGCTTCGAGTGGTCCATGCCCGGTTCCCCGCGGTCGAGATATCGCCACTCGTCGAATGCATTCGGACCGAATCCGGTGCGCTTGATCGACTTCAGAAACTGCTTCGGGATCATCGCATCCGTATCGACGTTTTCGCGATCGAGCGGTGCGACGAGGCCGGTGTGTACAGTGAATTTATCCATGACGCTTTGTGCCTTTTATCCCAGCTTGCGAATATCGACGAAATGACCTTCGATGGCAGCCGCGGCAGCCATCGCGGGACTCACGAGGTGGGTGCGACCGCCCGCACCCTGGCG
>NZ_SORE01000023.1 GCF_004366595.1 Paraburkholderia rhizosphaerae | reverse complement strand
TGCCTGAGACGCCACCGTGCGTTTCTTCTTCATTGGCATATCCATGATTTTTATCGCTCATGATATGCCTCGCCCACGAAATCACGGATAGGTCCCGCCCGATGCCACGGAAGAAATACGCAGAAGATTATTGGCTACATGACGAATGAATCCGCGCGCTTATCCGTGCTTCTTCGCCTCGTCGCGCCAGTAGTGTTGCTGCTTCCATCCAAGCAGACGCTTGAGCTTTTCATTGCTCAGCAGCGTCTCGAACTCGCCCATCTGTTTCTTCACCGGCACGTCCGGATAGTAACGTTTAAGCAGTTCGGCGGTCGGCACATCGGACGACACGTCATCCGCGGCAATGTTCATCACCTCGAAGCCGAGCCCGTCCTTTTCGATCGCGAGGCGGCATGCCTGCGCAAGATCGCGCCCGTCGATATAACTCCACGCAATCCGCTTGCGCATGCCCGGGTCCTTCGTCCACACCTTGAACTTCGCGTAGTCCTCCGGATCGAGCACGTTGCCGATCCGGAAGCAGTAGATATCCGAACCGGTGCGCGCATGAAACGCCTTCGCGGTCACCTCGTTGATCACCTTCGACGTTGCATAGCTGTCCATCGGATCGACCGGATACTGCTCGTCGAGCGGAAAGTACTGCGGATTGCGGTGCCGGTGCGCGAACACCACGCCGTACGTCGTCTCGCTCGACGCGACGATCACTTTGCGGATGCCGAGCTTGGTCGCCGCATCGAGAATGTTGTACGTGCCCATCACGTTGATGCGGAACACCTCGTTATCGGGCGTGATCATGATGCGCGGAATCGCCGCGAAGTGGACGATCGCATCGATCGGCTTCGGTTCGAGATCGTCGACGAACTCGGCCGCCGCGGTGCTCGACGCGAGCGCGTTGAAGACCTGGCCGGCGTCGGTGATGTCGGTGATCAGCGTGCGTGCGGTGCGCTTGGGCATCGGCACGCGGTCGAGGTTCATCACTTCATAGCCGTGCTCGACGAGGTCCTCGACGACCCACTTGCCGGCGAGGCCGCTGCCGCCGGTCACAATCACTCGCTTCGTCATGCGATTTGCTCCTTGTAAGGAAATTTGAGGGGCCGGACTCGCTTTTCGCTTCAGCCAAGGTCCGTGCCTTACCCGAAGCTTAGCGATTTCCGTGCAATGGTGGCTGTGACGGATGTCATAGTCCGCGGCGCGACGGTAACACTGCGCCGCATTGCGGGACAACCCCGATACGTTTGTATGACGCCCGTCACAGTTTCACAGCGCACTCTGCGCCTAAGATCATCCCGATGTCGAGCGCGACTGCTGCGAGTTAGCACGGAGCGCGCCAACCAGCACGACAGCGAGGAGACACCCGTTGAGAGCCCTATCGTCGAAAGCAGACGCGTCGAAAACCGAAACGCCCGCGGTGCCCGCGCCGCTCGCGATGCTGCGCGCGTGTCTGAAGATCCGCGAACTGAATATTCTTGCCGTGCTGATTCTGGTCGGCGCGCTGATCAGTCTCTTTTCGCCGTACTTCCTGACGACTAACAATCTGATGGGTGTGTTCCGCTCGTTTTCGCTGACGGCGATCATGGCGGTCGGCATGATGCTCGTCATCATTACGGGTGGCATCGACCTGTCGGTCGGCTCGGTGATGGGCCTGTCATCGCTCGTCACCGCGCTCGCGTTCCAGCATGGGCTCGGCGCATTCGCGGCGGTCGCCGGCGGGCTGTTGACCGGTGTCATTGTCGGTGCATTCAACGGCTTTCTGGTCACGCGCATCCAGTTGCCGCCGTTTATCGCGACGCTCGGCACGCTATCGATCGGGCGCGGCCTGATGTACATCATCACGAAGGGCGTGCCGGTCACGCCCGATGTGCCCGACAGCTTCACGTTCATCGGCCAGGGCTATATCGGCTTTATCCCGTTTCCGGTGGTTGTGATGGCGGTGATGGCCGCGTGCTTTTCGGTGGTGATGCGGCGCACGCGTTTCGGCCGGCATGTGTATGCGACCGGCGGCAACGAAACCGCGGCGCTGTTGAGCGGCGTGCGCACCGCGCGCGTGAAGTTCACCGTCTACGCGCTTTCCGGGCTGATCGCGGCGGTTGCCGGCGTGATCAGTTTCTCGCGCTTCGTGTCCGCTGAGCCCGCGGCCGGCTTCGGCGCGGAACTCGACGTGATCGCGGCGGCCGCGATCGGCGGCGCCAGCCTGTCGGGCGGCAGGCGCGATCATCGGCGCGGCGCTGGCCGGCATCATCACCAACGGCGTAGTGCTGCTCAATATCGACACTTATGCGCAGCAGACCATCACCGGCTGCGTGATCCTGATCGCGGTGAGCATCGACATCTGGCGGCTGCGCCGTAAAGGGCGCTAACGCCTGCTGCCGGGCTCGCGCGTGCTGTGAGCTTGACCAACAACCGATAAAACTGGAGACAAATTCATGCAACATACCCTGCGTCGCGCGGCCGCCGCGCAATGCCTGCTGGCGATTTTCGCGCTCGCGTCGGGCGTGGCCCACGCGAAAGACGCGAAGGACATTTCGATCGCGGTGATTCCAAAGGTCGCCGTGCCGTTCTTCGATGACTGCAATCACGGTGCGCAGGCGGAGGCGAGCAAGCTCGACGTCAAGTATCAATGGGTGGTGCCGCAGAATACGCAGGGCTCGACGCAGGTGCAGATTATCGAAGACCTGATCTCGAAGCATGTCGACGGCATTGCGATATCGGTGAATGAACCGAAGTCGGTCGAAAGCGTGATGAAGCGCGCGGAAAAGAGCGGCATCAAGGTGCTGACCTACGATTCGGACTCGCCCGGCAGCGGCCGCTCGATGTATATCGGCACGAGCAACGACGCAGCGGGCCAGCAGATGGCGCAAACCATGGCCAAGGCGTTGAACGGCAACGGCGAGGTCGCGATCATTACCGGGCAGCTCGGCGCGGTCAATCTGAACGAGCGGATTGCGGGGATCAAGAAGGGCTTGGCCGCCTACCCGGGCATCAAGATTGTCGAGACGCAGGGCACCGATGACGATCTCGCGAAAGGCGTATCGGTCGTCGAAACGACGCTGCGCGCGCATCCGCAGCTGAAGGGGATTTTCGGTGTGAGCCAGGTCGGCGGGCCGGCGGTTGCGAAAGTGCTGAATACGCGTGAGTTCGGCGCGATGAAAGGCAAGCTCGAAGTACTCGCGTTCGACGATCTGCCCGACACCGTGAAGGGCGTTCGCGACGGCACGATTCAAGGGATCATGGTGCAGCGGCCGGTGACGATGGGCAAGCTCGCGGTCGAACACCTGGTGGCGCA
Source organism: Paraburkholderia rhizosphaerae (assembly GCF_004366595.1). Classification (GTDB taxonomy): domain Bacteria; phylum Pseudomonadota; class Gammaproteobacteria; order Burkholderiales; family Burkholderiaceae; genus Paraburkholderia; species Paraburkholderia rhizosphaerae. The sequence continues at coordinate 126,288 of NZ_SORE01000023.1, read as the reverse complement.
GATTCAGGGCAGCGAAACGCAGGCGAAAGATATCGACACCGGCGTGACGGTCGTGACCAAAGACAATCTGGGCAGCTATACGAAGTAGACCAAACAGGCCAAGCGATGACGCCGTTTCTCGAAGTTCGCGATATCTCGAAGACTTTCCCCGGCGTGCGTGCGCTGCAACGCGTGACGCTGTCGGTTGCGCGCGGCGAAGTGCTCGCGCTCGCCGGCGAGAACGGCGCGGGCAAGAGCACGCTGATGAAGATACTGACCGGCGTGCTCGCGCCCGACGATGGCGGACAGATCATCGTCGAAGGCGCACCGGTCGTGCTGCGCGACGGCAATCACGCGCGTGCGCTTGGCATCGGCATCATCTATCAGGAGCTGTCGGTCGTCGACAACCTGAGTATCGCGGAGAACATTTTTCTCGCGCGCGAACCGCGCAACCGCTTCGGTCTGATCGACCGCGCGCGGATGAACGATGCCGCGCGCACACTGCTCGACACGATCGGCATGTCGCTCGACCCGCGCATGCAGGTGAGCGAGCTGAGCGTCGGCCAGAAGCAGATGGTCGAAATCGCGAAAGCGATTTCATGCGAGTCGAAAATCATCATCATGGACGAGCCGACCGCGTCGCTGAGTCACCACGAGACGCGCATCCTGCTCGAGCTGATCAAACGGCTGCGCACGCAGAACATCGGTATCGTTTATATTTCGCATCGGCTCGAAGAACTGTTTGAACTCGCGGACCGCGTAACCGTGTTGCGCGACGGTTCGACGGTCGGCAGCGCGCCGATGGGGGAAGTCACGCGCGAATGGCTGGTGCGCAAGATGGTCGATCGCGAATTGAGCGACCTGTATGCGGTTTCCGGCTCACATGCAACGCGCGAGGTCGTGCTCGAAGTGCGCAATCTGACGATGCGCTCGCGCAATCGCGCGCCGGCGCGCGTACGCGATATCAGTTTTGCGGTGCATCGCGGCGAGATCCTCGGCATCGCGGGTCTGGTCGGCTCGGGGCGCACCGAGATCATGGAGATGATCTTCGGCATGCGGCCGTGCACCGGCGATGTGCTGATCGAAGGAAAGAAGGTGTCGATCGCAAGCCCGTACGATGCGATTGTGCACGGTATCGGCTTTGCGACCGAAGACCGCAAAGGGCAGGGGCTTGTCGCCGGCATGAGCGTGCGCGAGAACTTCAGTCTCACGCATCTCGACGCGTATGCGCCGTTCCAGTTCGTCAGACGCGCGGTTGAAGACGAACGTTGCCGCCAGTTCGTGCGCACGCTCGGCGTGAAGACGCCGTCGATCGAGCAAAAGGTCATCAACCTGAGCGGCGGCAATCAGCAGAAGGTCGTGCTCGCGAAATGGGTCGCACGCGAACCGCGGGTGCTGATTGTCGACGAGCCGACGCGCGGCATCGATATCGGCGCGAAAGCGGAAGTGCATGCGCTGCTCGCGCGGCTGGCCGCGCAGGGCATCGCGATTATTGCGATCTCGTCGGATTTGCAGGAAGTCCTCGCGATCAGCGACCGTATTCTGGTCGTGCGCGAAGGGCGGCTGAACGGCGCATTCGAGCGTGCTGACGCGACACAGGAACGGGTGATGGCGGCAGCGACGGCTTAGTGCGCCAGAAGTGCTCGCAACAGTTTTTTCAAATGGAGACGTAACAGAGATGACCACGATTGTCGTAGTGCACACCGGCCCGGTGACCGTGCAGCCGCTGAAGGATCAACTGAAAGAGCAATTGCCGGACGCACGCGTGATCAATATCGTCGACGACAGCCTGCTGAACGATGTACGCACGGCCGGCCATCTGACGCCCGAAGTCACGCAGCGCATGTACAGCTATATGGCGAACGCGCAGGCGATGAACGCCGACTTTATCCTGAATGCGTGTTCATCGGTCGGCGAGGCGGTCGATCAGCTGCGCGGAATCATTCGCACGCCGATCGTCAAGATCGACGAAGCAATGGCGCTCGACGCGAGCCGCATTGGTAAGCGCATCGGCGTGGTCGCGACCGTGAAGACGACGCTCGAACCGACCGTGCGGCTGATCCGCAAGAAAGCGGCCGAACAGAAACGCGAAGTGAGCGTCGTCGAGCGCGTCGCCGAAGAGGCATTCGAGGCGCTGCTCGCGGGCAACACCGAGCGGCACGACGCGATTCTCAAGCAGACCATCGTCGGCCTCGCGGACGAAGTGGACGTGGTCGTGCTCGCGCAGGTGTCGATGGCGCGCCTTGTGCCGTCGCTCGGCGCGACACGTGTGCCGGTGCTGTCGAGCCCGCAAAGCGGCGTCGGGTCGCTGAAGCTAGCGCTGGAAAACGCGCGCTCAGGCGCGCACTAACGGCGCGGCATGAGCGTGGTTCGCCGGCACGGGCGTGCCCGCGGTGGCCGGCGTGGCGTCTGTGGCGCGCGCCGGACCGCTCGCTTGTGCAGTCGCTTTTGCACCATGATCCGCCAGCGACGCGAAGTCAGGCAGGTACTGCGCAACGAATGCCTTCGTCAGCACGATCTTGCGTTCATGCGTATCGACGAGGCCTGCCGTTTTCAGATCGCTGAAATGCCGGTTCACCGATTCGCGCGACGTGCCGATAAATTCCGCGAGCTTGTCCTGCGCGATCGTCAGGTCGATCAACACCGCGCCGGCGTGCTCGCCGTGCGTGAACGGCGTGCCGATCTGCGTCGCGAACATCGCAAGAATATTCACGAGCCGTTTGCGCACGTCGTGCAGCGACAGGTTTTCGATCAGCTTCTGTGCTTCCTGCCAGCGTTGATGGTGGCTTCTCAGCACAAACTGGTTGATCGCGTCGTAGCGCGTCAGCAGATCCTTGAAGTCGGCTTTGCGGATATAGCAGATGCGGCTTTCGGCAAGCGTCTGCGCGTAGTGCGAGTAGTTCGCTTCGTTGAGCACATCGCCGTCGCCGAAGATCATGCCGGCCTTGATAAACGACAGCGTGATTTCCTGACCGTCCTCGGTCAGCCGGTACAGCCGCACGTGGCCGACTTTCAGCAAGTACACGTACTCGCTGCGTTCCTCCGGCCGGTAGATCAGCGCGTTCTTGCGCAGGCTGCGGTGATCGCTGAAGGCCGGCATCACCTCTTCGAGGCAACTGCGCTCAATCAGCGAGAGAAGCTCACTCTTTCCGACGAACCACATCGCTTTGTCTCCTTTGTTTGCGTCAGGTCGACACGCTGACTGGCGGTCCGATGCCGGCGAGCGCACGCTGTAGGCAGGCGGCGTGATCGATGCCGACTGGTTGCCGGTTATTCTAACCAGCGTGCCGGAAACGCGCTGTGCGGATGCGAAGCGGCTTCCGATAGCGATGTAAGCAGAATGTAGGTGGACGCCGCGCGGCACACAAAGCGCGTGCCGGGCGCGGCGTGCATGGACACAATCGAAAGTTGCGCTCAGCGAATGCGCAGCGCGCGTTAACCGGCGAAACGCGGCTCCGGAAGGCCCTTTACGCCCAGGCCGGTCACCGCGAACAGCCCGCCGCGATCGCGCTCTTTCTGCGGAATGCCCCACATCGGGCGGCCCATCGTCGTCACATACAGCACGTCGAGATTCGCGCCGCCGAACATCACGCTGGTCAGATTACGAACCGGAAACGGTACGATGCGATCGAGCTTGCCGTCCGGCGCGTAGCGCAAAATCCGTCCGCCGAACACGAGCGCGCTCCACACGTAGCCTTGCGCGTCGACCGTCGCGCCGTCGAACGTGCCCGCCATGTCGCGCGCGGATGCAAACACGCGGCGATTCGTGGCTTTGCCGGTTTCGATGTCGTAGTCGTACGCGTACATCAGCCGGTCGTAGGTGTCGGTGAAGTACAGCGTGCGGTTATCGGGGCTCCAGCACGGTCCGTTCGAGCAGCTGATGCCGCGATCGAGGCACACGAGCTTGCCGTCCGTGCCGAGCTGGTACAGGCCGCCGCTGCGCGTCGAGCGCTGGCCGCGGTCGGCATCGAAACGGTCGAAGTCGTATGCCATCGTGCCCGCGACGAAGCGGCCGCGCCGGTCCACCTTGCCGTCGTTGAAGCGCGTTTCCGGGTCGTCGCTTTCCGGGTCGGCGATCAGCCGCACCGTTTGCGCGTCGAAATCGTAAAAGTGCAGGCCGTTGGCGAGCGCGACCACCGCGCCGCCTTTTTCGCGCAGCGCCATCGAGCCGATATGCGTCGGCACGAAAAAGCGTTCGACTTCACTGCCATCCGCGCGGCAGCGGTAGATCTCGGCGGCGGTGCTGTCGATCCAGTACAGCCGCTGTTCATTCACATCCCACAGCGGACCTTCTCCCAGATGGTTGTTCGCGTCGACCAGCAGGCGGGTTTCGATCATGAATGTCTCCATCGTTCGATGTTGCGGTTGGCACTCGAGCGTCGGCGCGGTGAGTGCGCGCGACGGTTATCGGTCATGGCGCTTCGGTCATTGGTCTTCGTTGCCGGCGTCGGCGCGCCGGTGCGCGAGCAGCGCCATCAGCCGACGGTCGCGCCAGCGGCTGCGCGCTTCGATGTCCGCACGCGGCAACACCGCGTCGCGCTCGGCGGCGAGCTTTTCAATGGTCGCGGGCGACCAGTCGAACGGCACCCGTTCGCTGGCGAGGCCTTTGTACAGGTCGGCATAGCGATACGCGTAATCGGCGACGCCGCCGGGTGCATTCAGATCGATCGTCTCGAACGGACCCATCAACGCCCAGCGCAATCCGAGGCCGTCGCGCATCACGGTGTCGAGGTCGGCCGCGTTCGCATAGCCTTGTTCGTAGAGACTCATCGCTTCGTCGAGCAATGCGCCTTGCAGCCGGTTCAACAGAAAGCCGGCGATTTCGCCTTCGACAAGAACAGGCTTCTGGCCGACCGCTTCGTATAGCGCGCGGGCGCGCGCGAGCGTATCCGCGGAGGTCCACGGCGCGCCGCACAACTCGACGAGCGGCACCAGCGACGGCGGATTGACCGGATGCGCAACGAAGCAGCGTGCGCGGCCCTTAAGCGTCTCGGTGAAGGTCGACGCGGTCAGCGCCGACGTCGAACTCGCGAGCAATGCATCGGGGCGGGTCAGCCGGTCAAGTTCGGCGAACATCGTGCGCTTCACGTCGACGCGCTCCGGGATGTTCTCCTGCACAAGTTCGGCATCGCGCACCGCGTCGGCAAGCGTCGCGCACGCGGTGATTCGTTCGGCGATTGCGGCGGGCGTGTCGTCGATCAAGCCAAAGCGCGCGAGATCCGCGAGGCTGTCGCGAATCGCCGGCAGCGCCTCATCGAGCATCGCGCGGTCGGTGTCGTGCAGCTTCACGGGTAAGCCCGCACGCGCAAACACGATCGCCCATGCGCGGCCGATCCGGCCGGTGCCGATGATGGCGATCGGGCGGGTGGGTTTTACCGTTCCCGTCCTTGCCGTCGATCCCTTCGCTTCATCCGGTTGCTTTGAAGTTGTCATCGATTGCCCTTGTCGTCGTAGGCCGTATGCGCCGCGTGGATGCCGGATACTCGATGCAGCCGTTGCGTGCGCTTCGTTACCGGCGTTTCGTTGCGCGCTGTTACCCCTTGCGATCGCGCAACGTGATCACCGCGGCCAGCACCACCACGCCGTTGATGATGTCGCGCACCGCGGGCGGCACCGTGGTGCCGGCCAGCAGCGTACCGAGCGCGGTCAGCAGCAGCGCGCCGCCGAACACGCCGAGATAGTGGCCGCGTCCGCCGGTAATCAGCGCGCCGCCGACCACTACGACCGCGATCGACGGCAGCAGATACGGGTCGCCCATGCCGAGAAACGCCTGGCTGCTGAAGCCCGCGAGCAGCACGCCGACGATCGCCGAACACACCGCCGACAGGCAGTACACGGCAATCAGCGTCGCGCCGACCCGCACGCCCGACAGCTTCGCGGCGACCGGCGAGTTGCCGACCGCATACACGCGCCGGCCGAACGCGGTGCGATGCAACAGCAGCAGCGCAATGACAAGCACGAGCGGCACGCTCCATGCGGCAAGCGACAGCGGCCCGGCGTGATCGTTGGTGAAGCTGCTGATCGCGGACGGCGCCCAGCCTTGCGGCGAACCGTTGCAATAGATCAGCGTAATGCCTTGCAGCAGACCGTTCGCCGCCAGCGTGACGACGATCGGCGGCAAGCCGAGCACGACCACGCCGATACCGTTGAAGAGGCCCACCAGCAACCCGGCCGCGAGCACGACCGGCACCGCCCACCACGCCGCTTCATTCAGGCCATGCGTGAGGCCGGTCAGCAGCACGCCAGACAGCGTGATCAGCCACGGCACCGACAGATCGAGACCGCCGGTCAGAATCACCGCGCCCTGACCCAGGCCGAGAATCGCGAGGAATAACGTGAGCGTCAGCAGGCTGCTGTAGAAATTCGCGCTGACCAGCACGCCCGGCCCATAGACAAAGCCGGTTACGGCGACCACGCCGAAGAACAGCAGATACGCGGGCACGATGTACTTTGCCCATTCGCGATTGCGCTCGATCCAATCGGTGAGCCAGCGGCCGGACAGCTCGGTATTCGCGATCGGCTTGAAGTCCTCGACTTCGAAGGCGACGCGGCGCGTGCTGCCGCCGCGGCCATTGCGCGCGCGTGTGCCGGTGCGCCACGCTTTCAGCCACTGCACGGCGTGCCGTGCGGATTCATGGGCGGCCGACTGTTTGCCGATCGACGAGCCAAGCACCGCGAGAATCAGAATCACCGCTTCGGCAATCGTCGTGAAGAACGCGGAGACATTCAGCACGAGCAGGATATTGACAGTCACCATCAGCGTCATCGCGGCGAACACCGTGCCGACACAGCCGCCGCGTCCGCCGCCAAGCAACGTGCCGCCGAGCACGACCGCGGTGAACATCGACAGCAGCAGCGGCCGTCCGACCAGCGGGTCGGCCGAACCGGTCTGCGCGGACACGTACAGGCCCGCAACCGCGTAAAACATGCCGGCGAGCACATACGTCATGATCCGGTAACGGGTGACCGGCGCGCCGTTCGCGTACGCGCTATCCGGTTCGCTGCCGATCGCATACAGGCCGACACCAAAGCGCGTACGGCGGATAAACGCCCAGACGAGCAGCGCGGCGATCAGAATGCCGGCCGACATCGGCAGCTTGTCCGGAATCAGATCGGACGTGACGAAGCCCGCGAACTGGTCGCCGACGCTGCCGCCCGGCTTGTTCTGGATCAGCAGCGTGAGGCCTTGCACCATGAACATCGTCGCCAGCGTGACGACGATCGATTGCAGCCGGAACCACGCGATCAGCGCGCCGTTGATAAAACCGAACCCGCCGCCGATCGCGACGATCAGCGCGGCGCCGGCCCATTGCTCGAGCGGTGAGCCGTGCACGAAGCGCACCGCCAGCACATTCGCGAGCGACAGCACCGCTGATGCGGACAGATCGAAGCCGCCGCTCAACACGACGATGGTTTGCCCGATCGCGACGAGCGCGAGCGTCGCGGCGCTCGAGATGAGCGAGCCGATGTCGTAGAGGCCGACCGGCGTCGCGGACAGCGCGACCCACGCGATCAGCATCGCGATCAGTGCGCCGATCGCGATGATCAGCCCGCGATGATGGTCGATCCGCGCGCCGATGCCGATGCGCGCGCCGGGCCGCACGATTTCGCTGTCGGGAGAGGCGATTGCGTTGCTCATGACGTTTCCTTGTAACCTGAATCGCGTGGGTCGAGCCGGTCGTTCAGTTCGGTTCCGTTCGACTTAACTCGCCAGCATCCTGCGCATCACGTTCTCTTCGGTCAGCATGTCGCCTTCGAGCTCGGCGACGTTACGTCCGCGGTACATCACCGATACGCGGTCGCATACGTTGACGAGTTCGGGCACGTCGGTCGAATAGAACAGCACCGCGCCGCCCGCCGCCGCGAATGCGCGCATCAGCACGAAGATCTGGTGCTTGGTGCCGACGTCGATACCGCGCGTCGGGTCGAACATCAGCCACACGCGGCTTTGCGTCAGCAGCCACTTGGCCATCGCGATCTTCTGCTGATTACCGCCGGAAAACGACAGGCACGGCTTGTAGACCGCGCGCGGATTCACTTCCATTTGTGCGAGCACGCGCTCGATCGCCGCGCGCTCGCGCTTGCGATCGATCAGGCCGAAACGCGTATAGCGCTTGATCACCGGCAGTGAGATGTTTTCGCCGCCCGACAGCCGCAGGAACAGGCCTTCGGTCTTACGGTCTTCGGGCAGCAGGCTCGTCGCGACGCCGGCTTTCAGCGAATCGGCAGTCGACGTGAGCGTGACCGGACGGCCGTCGACCAGCATCTGGCCGTCGTCGATATATTCGGCGCCGAACAGCGCCTCGAACAGCTCGCGCTGTCCCATTCCCTGCAGCGCGGCGATGCCATGCACTTCGCCGGCTTTCAACCCGAGGCTGAAATCTTCCACGACGCCGTCGACGCGCGCATTGCGCAGTTCGAGCGCGGGCGCCGGCGCGGTGAACGTCGGCGGCGTCTTCGGCGGATACTTCGCGTCCATCGAGCGGCCGATCACGAGGCGGATCACTTCGTCGTCGGAAATGTCTTTCGTGTCGAATGCGCCGACGTCGCGGCCGTTACGATAGATCGTCAGGCTGTCGCAGAACTCGCGGACTTCCTGCATCCGGTGCGAGATAAACACGAACGTCACGCCGCGCGCCTTCATCTCTTCGATGCGGCGCGCGAGCCACGCGACGTCGCGGCCCGATAACGCCGAGGTCGGCTCGTCGAGCAGCAGCACCTGCGGGTCGCGCACCATCGCCTTCGCGATTTCGATTTTCTGCCGCACCGGCAATGCGAGATCGCGCACGTACGCGCCTGGCCGCACGTCGGTCAGTTCGAGCTTGTCGAGCCACTGTGCGACATGTCGCTGCGCGTCCGCGCGCTTGATGCGACCGAACAGGCCCGACGGTTCGTTGCCGAGCAGCAGGTTTTGCGCGACCGTCAGGTCGCGCACCAGCGTCATCTCCTGAAATGCAGTCTGCACGCCGGCACGATGCGCGTCCTTCGGTTCGCGCATCTGCACGTCGCGGCCGAGAATCGCGATGCGGCCTTCGTCCGGGCGGATCAGGCCGGACAACAGCTTGACCGTGGTCGACTTGCCCGCGCCGTTTTCTCCAAGCAACGCGTGCACGGCGCCGCGCCGCACATGAAACGACGCGTTGTTCAGCGCGACCGTTGCGCCGAAGCGCTTCGTGACGTTCGCGACGTCGATCGCCCAGTGGTCCGCGTGGGCTTCGCGAGGTTCGGTCATCACCGTCATCGTCGGACTCCGTTACAACGTGAAGTGTTGCGCGTGGCGCGAGTGAAGTGTCGAGCCCGGACGGGGCGCGCGTCGATTGCCGCGAGTCCCGTCCCTGATGTCGCTGTTAATCGCTCTTGCCGGTCAGTGCGGCGTTGAAGCCGACTTCGCGCGTCTCATCCGAATAGATGTCCGCGAACCAGCCCGGCGGCACCTTGTCCGGCGGGAACGCGGTGCAGCCCGCGCGTAATTCGTCGATCGAGCCGGTCTGGCACAGCTTCGACTGAGCGGTTTCGACGAGCGGCAGCTTCAGCGTCACGCGCGCCGGAAAATCCTTGCCGTCGAGCTTCTGCACCGCGAGCTTCAGCGCCATTGCGCCGGAGTAGGGCGGCGCGCCGTACGAGATCGACCGGTAGCCGATCGACCGATACGCGCCTTCGCCCTTCACAGCGCCCGGCGGCAGCATCTGCACCCGATGGCCGTTCGACGATTCGCCCGCGCACGGCTTGATCTTGTTGTCCGGAATGCCCGCGTCGAGCTGCATCGACGCAGCGGTGAAGCAACCCACCTGCATCCACAGGCCGTCGATCTTGTCCCAGCTGTTGGTCGCGAGAATCTTCGACAGTTCGGTCTTCGCGGTTGCCTGGCTCCACATGCCGGTGCCTTCCGCGATTACCTTGATGCCTGGGTACTTCGCGAACACCTGTTTGGCGGCTTCGGTGCGTTCGCGGTCAACCGACGTGCCCGGCACACCGGTGATCATCACGATGCTGCCTTTGCCGTTCAATGTCTTCGCGAGCCATTCGGCGGTGACGGTGCCGGCCTGGTGCTGATCGATCGCGACGTTGTGCGCGCACGGCTCGGTCACTTCGCCGTCGTACGCGACGACCACCACGCCTTTCGAACACGCGTTCTTGATCGCGCGATTGAGCGCGGTCGGCGAGATCGGATAGATCACGATCGCCTTCGCGCCGGCTTGCACCATCGAGTTGATCTGCTGGATCTGTTTTTGCGCATCGGTGCCGGCGACCTGCACTTCGAGGTCGACCTTGTCCTTCAACGCGGGAGTCGCGGCCATCGCCTTGATCATATTGGCCGCTTCGGTTTGCCAGTCGTTACCGACGTAGCTCATCGACAGAAAGATCTTGTACTTGCCCGCAGCGGCGGCGGGCCCGGACACGGTGAGGCCGCCAATACACGCGGCGGCGAGCGACGCTCCGAGCGCGGCGCCGCGTAGCAGGCGCCCCGCACGACCAGGGATGTGCGTCAAAACGTTCATGTCTGCCTCCAATCCTGCTTAGGTTGTGATTGTTTGAGTCTCGTCCGCGGTTCTGCAGCGCGGTTGTTGTCGATGCCCTTGTAGTGCGGTTAAAGCGGTTACGCGGGGCTGGACTGCGATTACGCTGCGGTGCTTTCGACGTGCGGTACGCGCGCCGACTCCGGCAGGCGCAGCCCTGCCGAACCGGGTACGACGTCGGGGTCGTGCCCGGGAATCACGAAGTCGGCGATCTGCCGGATGCGCTTGAGCGACGCGAGTTCGGCCGCGGTCTCGTGAACGATGCCGACCGGTACGCCGTCGACGATGTTTTCCATGCAGTTCGCGCAATCGCCGGTGACGACCACCACGCCGTCAGCAGTATTCACCGCGACCGACTGATGGCCGGGCGTATGCCCCGGCGTTGGAATTACGCGCACGCCGGGCACGATGTCGGCGATGCCATTGACGAACTGCCAGCGGAACCACGCGAGCGGCTCGCGCCCGATCAGGAACTCCTGGTAGAAAGAAGCCTGAGTCGGCAGCGGGCGGCCCGCGTATTCCCATTCGATCTGCTGCACGATAAAGCGCGCGTTGCGAAACAGCGTGTTGCCGCCGGAGTGGTCGTAGTGCAGGTGCGTGTTGATCACGATATCGACATCGTCCGCGCGCCAGCCGACGTATTCCTTCAGCGCGCGTTCGAGTCGTTCCTCGGGCGCCTGATCGCACGGGCAGATAAAACTGCTGACCCATCCCGGATCGTGAATGCCGGTATCGACGACGATCTTCTTCTCCGCGCCGACAATCGCGGTCGACCACACCGGAATGCGGATCTGCTGGCCGTAATGGCGCGCATAGATCAGCGACGACCTGTCGACGGTGAGCCAGCCGGTCGGCATTGCCACGACCTTGAGTTCGGGAGTAGCCACGCTCGTCTCCGCAATCAGAAGTTGACTTCGTTCGCGCCCTTGAGCTTCAGCATCGCGCGTGCTTCCGCCGGTGTCGCGACTTCGAGCGACAAGCCTTCGATCACCTGACGGATCTTCAGGACTTGCGCGGCGCTGGATTCAGCAAGCTTGCCGGGCTCGATCCACAGCGAATCTTCGAGGCCGACGCGCGCGTGGGAGCCCTGCGCGACGCCGATCGACGCGAGCGGCAGCTGGTTGCGGCCGGCGCCGAGAATCGACCACACGTAGTCGTTGCCGAACAGGCGGTCCGCGGTGCGGCGCATATGCATCAGGTCTTCCGGATGCGCGCCGATGCCGCCGAGCAGACCGAACACGCTTTGCACGAAAAACGGCGGCTTCACGAGCCCGCGGTCGACGAAATGCGCAAGGTTGTACAGGTGCGAGATGTCGTAGCACTCGTGCTCGAAACGCGTGCCGTTATCGCTGCATGAGGTCAGGATGTATTCGATGTCGGCGAAGGTGTTCTTGAACACGAGGTCGCGGCTCTTTTCGAGGTGCTGGCGTTCCCAGTCGTGCTTCAGGTCCTTGTAGCGCGCGAGCATCGGATACAGGCCGAAGTTCATCGAGCCCATATTCAGCGATGCGACCTCGGGCTTGAAATGATGCGCCGGGCGCAGCCGCTCGGCGACCGTCATATGCGGGCTGCCGCCGGTGGTCAGATTGATCACCGCATCGGTTTCGGCCTTGATGCGCGGCAGGAATTCCTGGAATACCGCCGGGTCTTGCGTTGGCCGGCCGTCGTTCGGGTCGCGCGCGTGCAGGTGCAGGATCGCCGCGCCTTCGTTCGCGGCGGCGAGCGCGGCGTCGGCGATTTGCCTGGGCGTGACCGGCAGATAGGGCGACATCGACGGCGTGTGGATTGCGCCGGTCGGCGCGCAGGTGATGATGACTTTTCGCTTGGCTGCCATAGTGTCCTCGTGTTTCGTCAGGGTTTCGCTGTTGATCTACGCGAAAAGGAAACCGGTGAAACGGCTCGACGACGGTTGCGACGCCGGGCGTTGCTAACGCGGGTGAAGCACGGGCTTCGCGCGTCGGCGCTACAGCACTTCGACGTTGCCGCAGACGGAGATCGCCTGTCCGGAAATGCCCATGCCCGCCGGCGAGCACAGGAATAGCGCGGTCGCCGCGACTTCTTCCGGCGTCGTCATCCGGCGCAGCGAAATCTTGTCGAGATAGCGCCGTTCCATTTCCTCGTAGGACAGACCCAGCTGCTGCGCGCGCGCGGAAATCACGCGCTCGATGCGCGGCCCTTTGACGATGCCCGGCTGGATCGTATTCACGCGGATGCCGGTCGGGCCGAGTTCGATCGCGAGGCTTTTCGTCAAACCGACGATCGCCCATTTGGTCGCGGAGTAGGGCGTGCGGTACGCGTAGCCGAGACGCCCCGCCACCGACGACAGCGCGACGATCGAGCCGCCGTCGCGCGCATCGCGCAACAGCGGCACCGCACGGCGCGCGAAGTAAAACTGCGCGTTCAGGTTGATGTCGATGGTCTGTTCCCATTCGGCGACGTCGATCTCGTCGACGCCGCCGGTCGGGCCCGCGATGCCCGCGTTATTGACCAGCACGTCGAGGCCGCCGAGTTGGTGCGTGACGTCGCTGAACACGCGTTCGACCGCGCCGTGGTCGGCGACGTCCGCAAGCGTCGCGGTGATCGTCGATGAGCCGGATTCCGACGCTTGCTGCTGCGAGCGCTGCAGCGCGTCGATGGTCTGCTGGCTCGCGTCGCATACGTGCACGCGCGCGCCGGTTTCGACAAACGCCTGCGCGATCGCAAGGCCGATGCCGGAGGCGCCGCCCGTCACCAGCACGCGCAGACCTGCGCGCGGTGTCAACATGGATAGAACCGTCATTGCTTTGTCTCCGTCTTTATTCGTATGGGGTATATATCCCGTCGTTTGACCGTGTTACGAGTACGGGCGGCAACGATTCGGGCTACTACGCGATACTTCCACTCGCTGAAAGCGGGCGCGGCGCGTGTCGCGCGCCGATCGGCGCGCCTCCTGCCGCAGGGTGTGTCAGGCGCTCGCCTCCTGCTGTTCGATCAACCGTTCACGCAAATCGTCCGCTGATTCGCCGATGTCCTGCGCGATGCCGGCGCGCGCGCCGTCGCCGTCACCGCGCCACAGCGCTTCGACGATCATGCGGTGCGCGTCCATCGAACGACGCATATGCGGGATGTCCGGCGCAACCAGATTCAGGAACGGGCCGATGCGCATCCACAGGTTCTGGATCGTCGCGAGCGTGACGTCGCTCGCGCCATGCATGTAGATCGCCACGTGGAATTCGAAATTGCTGCGCAGGTACGCGGCGACATCGCCGGCTTCGACATGCGCGTCCATCGTGTCGAATACCTGCTGCAGCGCCGCCAGATGCGCTTGCGACATCCTCGTTGCGGCGCGTGCGGCGACACAGCCTTCGAGTGCGATGCGCACGTCGCGCAATTCTTCGAGCAACTCGAGCGTCATTGGCGGCACCATCAGCGCGCGGCCGGGGCCGTCGATCAATGCGCCTTCGGCTTGCAGACGCGTCAGCGCGCCGCGCACCGGCATCGTCGACGAACCGACCGCATCGGCGACGCCGCGCAGGCTCAGCAACTGACCGGGCGCGAAACGGCCGGTCATGATCGCTTCGCGCAATTGCGCGTAGACGCGGCTGGCCATCGTGTCCCTTGCCACCAGTTCGAGCGGCGGCAGTTCTTTCGTCGCTGCGCGGGTTGTCACGGGTTCCTCCGGGCGTCCAATGCGATTTGATTGCGATGTGTGACCTGTGATCACACTTGATCTGAGGGCAGTCTGCGCGGCTCGATCGTGAGCGTCAACCGAGGGAAAACACGGAGCGCATAACTGCTGAGACCCGGCGACCCGCGCTCCGCGCTTGCGTACGCGGCTGTCGTGCCGTTGCGAGCCGATCGGACTATGACGGCCGGGCGACGCGATGCATCATCGATTCGGCGACCCGCGGACTGTCGCCGACTGTTTCGCATTGTTCGGCCGATAGCCCGAACGACACATGGAATCCGCCTTCGGCCCACAGCGTCAAAATGAAAGTGCGCGCGTCGCTGGCCAGTTCGACCGTGGTCGAGCACGCGGGGTAGACGATGCGCAGCGTGTCGTCGTTGTGCTGCGCGCGCATCGCTTTGACCGCGAGATTCGGCAGCGTGAGGATCAATTGCTGCAGGGACGCGCTGGGCAGATCCAGCGACCAGCCGGCACCGTCTTGATCGACGCCATGCAGCGCAAAACTTGATCCGTCCGGCGCGAGTTCGACCCCGGTCAGGTGCTGTGCATCAATTTGTGTGGTCGTCGGCGAGTGATCGGTCATCGCAGTTCCGCGAAAAAGTGCGGCGTCCGACACGTGGCGGTCGGATTCGCATGCTGATTGCATCGAAGCGTAGCGAAGCGCCGCGGGCGGCGGTATTCCTGGATGGTCTGATTTCTTGCTCGTACGCGACATCCCGGCCCGTATTGCGTTTTACGCGACAGCGATGCGCGCCCACCTTTCCTGTTAAAAACGCTTGCCTGGCGCTGATGCTGCTGCGTATAATCGCAGGCTCTGTTGTTGCAGTAGAAAACTTTGTGAAGCGCGGCTGGATGGAACGGATCGCGAATCAGGCGTCAGCAGTCTCCGTAAAGCGCGCGGTAAATATCGCTTGGATAACGGGAGCTTGTAGTAAAAACCGCTTCACAAAGCACAGTAGGCCAGTTAGAATAGCGTTCTTCGCTGATTTGCAGTCAGAAGTTAGCAGCAGATAAGCGATAAAAGCGAGCGGTAGAAGTCAAGCCGCCGCAGTTTGCGACAGATCTGCAAAGATTTTGTCCCCTTCGTCTAGAGGCCTAGGACATCACCCTTTCACGGTGAGTACAGGGGTTCGAATCCCCTAGGGGACGCCAAGATATCAGCGTCGTCTGTAGTGCAGGTGGTAAGCCACCTATATTGCAGTCAACGCGGCTTGTGAGACTTAACCGACGCTCGCAGGCAGGATAGAAAGACTGGAGTGGTAGTTCAGTCGGTTAGAATACCGGCCTGTCACGCCGGGGGTCGCGGGTTCGAGTCCCGTCCACTCCGCCAGGATTGAGCCCGTTCAGGTGCGTAGAATGTGCGCCTCAACGGGCTTTTTCATTAAAGGTGTAAGCGTAGTAGTGAGTCCCCTTCGTCTAGAGGCCTAGGACATCACCCTTTCACGGTGAGTACAGGGGTTCGAATCCCCTAGGGGACGCCAGACAAAGGCGCGCGGAAAGGTTAGACGTCCGTGGCGCAATGAGCAGCACTGGAGCGGTAGTTCAGTCGGTTAGAATACCGGCCTGTCACGCCGGGGGTCGCGGGTTCGAGTCCCGTCCGCTCCGCCAATCAAGAGAAGCCCGCTGATTCGTCAGCGGGCTTTTTGCGTTCTGGCGGGTGCACACTGCGCAAATTCGCGAGCGCGCTGCGCGTTTCGCGACGCCGACGGCTGGGGCAATCAGCCATTGTCAGCGGGGGCGGGGTATCTTAACGTTGATCGCACCCTCCCCAATCCCTTTTCGTTTCGCCGCGTGATGCTCGACCCGACCGAAGAACTGTCCCCATTCCAGTTGCGTGAGGCCAGCATGGACGACTTCCCGTTCGCGGAGGCGCTCACGCGTAACAACATGGGCGGCTACTACCGTCGTCATCATCTGGTCTGGCGCGGCGATCTGTTTCTCGCGAGCTGGCGGGAATCGGAAAACTTCATTCTCGAGGTCGATGGCGAGCGGATCGGCGTGCTGCGCATTACCGAAGAAGGTGACTCGCTGCATATCCGCGACGTGCAGATTGCCGAAGGTCAGCGGCGGCGCGGCGCGGGCACGTATCTGCTGAACATCGCGCACCGCTGGGCCCGTGCGCGCGGACTGCACGAGCTGCAGCTACGGGTATTCGTCGACAACCCGGCGGCGCGGCTTTATCAGCGGATGGGTTATCGGCTCGCCGGGCCGCGTCTCGCGCAGCTTGGATCGATTCGACATATGGCGCGCCGCGTTTGAGCGCGACCTGCACCGCATGCCTGGCGCGATCGCGATTCCCGTTCAGGACACCGACGAACCCCGCGACACGAAACCGCGAAAACGCATTGCTTTCAGCGCGGCTTCTCGCGCATCGGGACACCGACAAACCCGGTGACGTGAAAAGCACGGCGCTTTCATCGCGTGTTTTCGCGCGTCACGACATCGGCGAACCCGGCAACGCCGAATCCACGCGCTCGCCGTCGAGCAGGTCTGGCGCGTCGTCGTTGTCGGCCGCGCGGTGCTCGGCGCCGCGCACAATAAACGCGCGCGGGCTTTCGCCGAACTGCCGTCTGAACATCGCGGAAAACGCGCTCTGGCTCTGATAGCCGAGCGCCTGCGCGACCTGCGCGAGCGGCCGTCCCTGACTCAGCAATGGAATCGCACGTGCGAGCACAGCCTGCTGGCGCCACTGCGAAAAGCTCACGCCGAGTTCTTGGCGAAACAGTCGCGCGATCGTGCGTGTGCTCGCGCCGACCGCCGATGCCGAGCGCTCGAGTGAATCGGTGGCGGCCGGATCGGCGAGCACTGATTCGCAAAGCGCGCGCAAGCGCTTTTCGGTCGGCATCGGTACCGCGAGGGGCAGCGGCTCCGAGCGAATGATTTCATCGAGCGCGAGCGAACCGAGCAGGCGCTCACGTTCCGGCGGCAGATCCGGCGTATCGAGCGCCGCGATCAGCTCGCGCAGCAACCCCGACACTTCGACCACGCGGCATGCGTCGAGTCCTTGCGGCACCGCGTCTTCGTACACGTACAGCGTGCGCAAGAAGGCTTCCTCGACGATCGTCACCTCATGCAGCACATGCGGCGGCACCCAGATTGCGCGCGACGGCGGCACCATCCACGTGGTGCCGACGGTCGTCATGCGCAGCACGCCGCGCGACGCATACGCGACCTGCGCCCAAGCGTGCGTGTGGCGCGTGACGCGCACGCCGGCGGGCATCGGTCGCGAACGCACGCGAATCGGGTGCCGCGGCGTCGGCGCGAATTCGGGCGGGATATCGGCGAAGTCGACGCGTTCCGACAGTACAGGTTGGACAGGCTGAGCCATGGTGAACGCGATCGTAAAAGGCGGAAGGTGCACGACCGTAGTGCATCGTGTGCGCACATTGTAGAGCGATGCCCTCGTCGCGGATGCGCGTAAATGGGCGGATGCATAATGGCACCCGGCTCGTTGCGCTGCCCGCGACGTCGGCTCCCGCGCGCGAGTCGTCTCACCCAATCGGGCAACGTCGGGCAACATCGGATGACGGAGGAAATTCTCGCGATGAAACACGTGTTCGTCTACGGCACTTTGCGCGCCGGTGAAGTGAACGATATTGGCCAGGCGGCGGCGCGAAGCGCGCTGGGCATGCCGAAGCTGATCGGCGAGGGGTCGGTGCGCGGCCGGCTGTTCGACTTCGGCAACTATCCGGGCCTCGTGCCCGATGATGACGGCATCCACGTAAGGGGCGACGTCTATGAAGTAGACGAGCGGCTCGTGTCGGTGCTCGACGAGATCGAGGAAGTCTATCCGGGCGAAGCAGGGCTTTTCATGCAACACGAAGTGACCGTCGATATCGACGGCGCCGCGTTCGATTGTCTTTACTACCCGGTGCAGCGGCACGCGGTGCAAGGGTTGCCTGAGATCGGTTCCGGCGACTGGGTCGCGTATCGGCGCGAACGCAAATAGCGATGCAAGACCGGCGGCGTCGCGGGCGAGGGTGCGTGCACCTCGCGCTCGGCGCGACGCGCCGGCAGCAATCGATCAAAGCGCTTCGTAAAGCGGCAACGTCAGAAATTCGGTGAAATTCGCCGACGTCGACATCTCGCCGAAAATCTGCGCGGCACGATCGTAGGTCTGCGTATCGCCGCCGACCTCCTGCTTGACCTTCTCCAGTTCCTGCCCGGTCAATTCGCGCACCAGTTCCGCGGTCACTTTGCGGCCGTCGTCGAGCTTGCCCTTCGACGAGCGGATCCACTGCCAAACCTGCGAGCGCGAAATCTCCGCGGTTGCCGCGTCTTCCATCAGATTGTGGATCGGCACGCAGCCATTGCCTGCGAGCCACGAGCCGAGGTAGTGAATCCCAACGTTGATGTTATTGCGCAAGCCGGCTTCGGTAATCGGCGATGCGGGACGGAAGTCGAGCAGGTCGGTGGCGGTCACGTTGACGTCCGGGCGCTGTTTGCCGATCTGGTTCGGCCGGTCGCCCAGCACCTTGACGAACTCTTCCATTGCGATCGGCACGAGCCCCGGGTGCGCGACCCAGCCGCCGTCGTAGCCATCGGCCGCATCGCGCGCCTTGTCCGCGCGCACACCTGCCATCGCTTTGGCGTTCGCAGCGGGGTCGTTCCTGATTGGAATCAGTGCGCTCATGCCGCCGATCGCCGGCGCGTGGCGGTGATGACAGGTCTTCAACAATTCGAGCGCATAAGCGCGCATGAAGGGGACCGTCATCGTGATCTGCGCGCGGTCGGCGAGACAGAAATCCTGATCGTTCTTAAACTTTTTGATCGCGGAAAAGATGTAGTCCCAGCGGCCCGCGTTCAGCCCCGAGCTATGTTCGCGCAGCTCGTACAGAATCTCGTCCATTTCAAACGCGGCAAGGATCGTTTCGACCAGCACCGTCGCGCGGATCGAACCGCGCGGCACGCCAACCGCGTGCTGCGCGGCGACAAAGATATCGTTCCACAGCCGCGCCTCGAGATGGCTTTCGAGCTTCGGCAAATAGAAGTACGGACCGCTGCCGCGCGCGAGCAATTCGCGCGCGTTGTGGAACAGAAACAGCGCGAAGTCGAACAGGCCGCCGGACACGCGCTCGCCGTCGATCGTCACGTGCTTCTCGTCGAGATGCCAGCCGCGCGGCCGCACGATCAGCGTCGCGACCTTGTCGTTGAGCCGATAGGTCCTGCCGTTCTGCTCGAGCGTAATCGTGCGGCGCACCGCGTCCTTCAGATTCAGATGACCGGTGATCTGGTTGTCCCAGCTCGGCGCGTTCGAATCTTCGAAGTCGGTCATATACGCGTCGGCGCCCGAATTCAGTGCGTTGATCACCATCTTGCGCTCGACCGGCCCCGTGATTTCGACGCGGCGGCATGCCAGATCTTCCGGCAGCGGCGCGATGGTCCAGTCGCCGTCGCGGATCGACTTCGTGTGCGGTAGAAAGTCCGGGCGTTCTCCGGCGTCGAGGCGTTTCGCCCGTTCGGCGCGCGCGTCGAGCAATTGCTTGCGACGCGGCTCGAACACGCGATGCAACTGCGCGACGAGTTCCAGCGCTTCACGCGTCAGGATGGTGTCGAAACCGGGCTTGATCGCGCCGGTGATCTTCATTCCGTGCGGCAGCGGCAGCGGGTTCGCCATGATGTCTCTCCTTGGTCAGTCAGGTGACTGGGCACAGGTGGCGCCGCGATGCGGGGTCGGTCAGCCCGCCGGGGCAGCGGCGTGGGCATATGTCGAGTCAATCGCGTCGATCACGTCGATTGCGTCAATCGCATCGCGGCGCGCAAACCTGTCAGATTCAGAAGTTAATTTTATTTATGACTACACGTATCTAAAAGATCGCGGACGTCACTTGATCTTTTACTTTCATGCACCTAATCTGTCGCCACTCACCCGTTCCGGGCGCGTCTTGTCCACGCGCATCACGATGGACCGCTTCAAGCAGATCGAAACCTTCGCGACCGTCGCGGCCCGCGGCAGCCTGTCGGCGGCCGCGCAACTGGAAGGCGTGGCGCCCGCGATCATCGGCCGCCGCATCGACGCGCTCGAGGAACGGCTCGGCGTCAAACTGTTCGTGCGCACCACACGGCGCATTACGCTGACTTTCGAAGGTTCCGCATTTCTCGAAGACTGCCAGCGCATCCTGAACGACATGCACAACGCGGAAGCGAGCGTGTCCGCGGGCGGCGTGAAGGCGAGCGGGCACCTGCGCGTGTCGGCGCCCGCGGGCTTCGGGCGCCGGCATGTCGCGCCGCGGGTGGCGGCGTTCACGGCCGCGCATCCGGACGTGACGGTGACACTCGATCTGTCCGACCGTCTCGTCGATCTGGTCAACGAAGGTTTCGACTGCGCGGTGCGTTTGGGCGAGCTGCCGGACTCGTCGCTCGTGTCGCTGCGTCTTGGCGAAAATCGGCGCGTATGCGTCGCGGCGCCGCGCTACCTGACGCAGTGTGGCATCCCGCAGACGCTCGCCGACCTCGCGCATCACAACTGTCTCGCGCTGGGCGCGAGCGCGAACCAGCAGCGCGGCTGGGTGTTCGAACAGGACGGCAAGGTCGTGACGATCAAGGTGTCGGGCACGATGGAGTGCTCGGACGGGGTGGTGCTGCATGAATGGTGTCTGGCCGGCTACGGGCTCGCATGGCGTTCGTGGTGGGAAGTCGGCGCGGATATCGCGGCGGGCCGCCTTGCCACCGTGCTCGATGCCTTTGCCGCGCCGCCGATCGGCATTCATGCGGTGTTTGCGCAGCGCCGTCACTTGCCGCTGCGCGTGCGGCTTTTTCTCGATTTCATCAAGCAGACCTACACTGAGCCCGGCTATTGGGATCGCGCGTGAGGTTGGCTGTCCTGCGCAATCTTGCGTGCTGCATGGATGCGCGCGCCGCACGGGTTTCCGATATTCGGACTGACCCTCAAGCGCCACGTCCATGGAATTTCGGCGCACTACAATCGTTGCAGCAGGCTTGTCGCCACTCCCCCGCAGCGCTCGCCGCCGGCATTGATGTGCCGCAAGCCACTCGTGCACCCGCAGTCGACGACGGAGAGCACCATGTTCAAGCATATCCTCGTACCGACCGATGGCTCGGACCTGTCGAAAAAAGCCATTGATGGCGCGATCGATCTCGCGCAAGCGGTCGGTGCGCGCGTGACCGCTTATGCCTGTTTGCCGCAGTATCCGTATTCGCCGTTTTCCGAAGTGGTCGTGGAGCCGCCGGTCGATTTCCAGGACCGCAGCGAGCGCGAGGCGCGCGACCATCTGCGCGAAATCGAAGAGGCGGCGCGCGGCGCGGGCGTCACATGCACAAGCCGCACCAGCGTGCATCCATCGCCGTATCTCGGGATCATCGAAGCGGCCGAGACGGGCGGCTGCGATGTGATCTTCATGGCGTCGCACGGCCGGCGCGGGCTGGGCAGCCTGCTGATCGGCAGCGAGACGCAACGCGTGCTCACGCATACGAAGATTCCAGTGATCGTTTATCGATAGACGCGCAAGCCGTGTCGCGACGTACGCGCACCGCCTTGCGTTCGGTGCGCGTACGTTTGGCCTCGTTTGCTGATGGCTGATGGCTGATGGCGCGTGGCGAGTAGTCTGTTTCTGTTTCTGTTTCGCGCGCTATTTCAGCGGCTATTCGTGACTAGTCGTGGCAGGTCCAGGCAAGTCGTGGCTATTCGCGGCTAGTCAGTCGGGCGGCTTCTCAGCCGCCCGTCAGCAACGTCACGCCACCTTCTTGTCGAGTGAAACCTGCTTGTCGAAGAACTGCTCGTCTTCGGTCGAGCCGGACAGCGCGGTCGTCGATGCTTCGCGTTCGACCGTCTGCGTGACTGCATCGAAATAGCCGGTGCCGACTTCGCGCTGATGCTTGACCGCGGTAAAGCCCTGTTCCGCAGCAGCGAATTCCGCTTGCTGCATCTCGACGAATGCGCTCATCTGCGTGCGTGCATAGCCGTGCGCGAGATGGAACATCGAGTAGTTCAGCGAATGGAAGCCGGCCAGCGTGATGAACTGGAATTTGTAGCCCATCGCGCCCAGTTCCTTCTGGAACTTCGCGATCGTCGCGTCATCGAGATTCTTCTTCCAGTTGAACGATGGCGAGCAGTTATAGGACAGCATCTTGTCCGGGAACTGTTTGTGGATCGCTTCGGCAAATTTCTTCGCGTATTCGAGGTCCGGCTTACCGGTCTCGCACCAGACCAGATCCACATATGGCGCATACGCGAGGCCGCGCGACACCGCTTGCGCGAGACCCGGCCTGGTGCGATAGAAACCTTCGACGGTGCGCTCGCCGGTGAGGAACGGCTTGTCGTTTTCGTCGATATCGGACGTGATCAGGTCGGCTGCTTCCGCGTCGGTGCGCGCGATCAGCACGGTCGGCGTGCCGCAAACGTCGGCCGCCAGACGCGCGGCGACCAGTTTCGCGACGTTTTCACGGGTCGGCACCAGCACTTTGCCGCCCATATGGCCGCACTTCTTGACCGACGCGAGCTGGTCTTCGAAGTGCACGCCGGCCGCGCCCGCTTCGATCATCGCTTTCATCAGTTCGAACGCGTTCAGCACGCCGCCGAAGCCGGCTTCCGCATCGGCGACGATCGGCGCGAAGTAATCGATATAGCCTTCATCGCCCGGATTCTTGCCTTCGGACCATTGGATCTGATCGGCGCGTGTGAACGTGTTGTTGATCCGCTTCACAACGAGCGGCACCGAGTTCGCCGGATAGAGCGACTGGTCCGGATACATTTCGCCGGCGACGTTCGCATCGCCCGCGACCTGCCAGCCTGACAGATAGATCGCTTTCAACCCGGCCTTCACCTGCTGCATCGCCTGGTTACCGGTCAGTGCGCCGAGCGCATTGACGAACGGCTCGTTATGCATCGCGGCCCAAAGCTTTTCGGCGCCGCGCTTCGCGAGCGTGTGCTCGACCGTGAGCGAGCCGCGCAGCCGCACGACATCGTCGGCGGTGTAGCCGCGCTTGATGCCTTTCCAGCGCGAGTCGGTATTCCATTGCTGCTGCAATTGTTGAATCTGCTGTTCGCGTGCCATCGTGTGCTCCCTTTGCGTTGAAGATCGATCGGTGGAATGACTGGCTTCAGTGACCGGATGTATGGTTGCGATGCGTCCGAGATCGCGAAGTCTTATATAAGAGTCTAGGCAAAGGGCTGAATGCGTAACAGGCGCTGTCGAACGTTTTTTGTATAAATTTATTTCTTTAAAATCAGGTTGTTATTCGATGTGTTCCGGATTGCGGAAGGCTTTTTCCCATGCCGCAACACCGATTGTTGTGCTTTGCAGCACAATTTTTTACAAGCCAAAAAAATTTTCCATATTGTGAAAAAATGAGGGCGAGCAAAAAAAACCGACGCATTGCGTCGGTTTTCGAGGTTGCCGGGCTCAGAGAACCCGACGATCGATGTGCTCGCTTTCGCGTGTCGCGACCGCTTAGCTGCCGCGGCGCGGATTGCGCGGGCCGTCGCCGCGGCGTGCGCCGTAGCCGCCGTCGCGTGACCCGCCGTAACTGTCACGCGAGCCACCGTAGCCACTGTCGCGCGAGCCGCCATAGCCCTCACGCGACGCGCCGTAGCCTTCGCGGCTGCCGCCACCCGATGACTTGCCGCTCCAGCCGCGCCCGCCGCCGTTACCGCTGCCGCCATTGCCGCCGCCGTAGCCGCTACCAGCCGGCTTGCCGCCAAAGCGTCGGCCACCATTGCCACCGCCCGGACGGCCACGGCCGCCGCCGAAACCACCGCGGCCACCGGCCGGCGGCGCCTTACGCGGCTCGAAGCCTTCGATCACGTTGACCGGCAGCGGCGCGCGCACGAAGCGCTCGATACGCTTCAACGCGCCTTGCTCCGCGTGATGCACGAGGCTCACCGCGATACCCGAGCGTCCAGCGCGACCCGTACGGCCGATCCGGTGCACGTAGTCTTCGGCGAACTTCGGCAGGTCGTAGTTGAACACGTGCGTGATGCCGGGGATATCGATGCCGCGCGCGGCGACGTCGGTCGCCACCAGCACGCGCACGCGACGCTCGCGCAGCGCACGGATCGTGCGATTGCGCGCGCCTTGCGGCAGGTCGCCGTGCAGCGCGGCGGACTGGAAGCCCGCATCCGCGAGGCGGCCGGCGAGTTGATCCGCATCGCTTTTCGTTGCGGTAAAGACGATTGCCTGGTCAAGGCCCGAATCGCGCAGCAGATGATCCAGCAGACGGTCCTTATGATCGCGGTCGTCGACGTAGTGCACGGTTTGCGCGATATTCGCGCGCTGCTCGATGCGCTGTGCGATCTCGATGCGCTCCGGGTCCTTCAGCAGGCGGCCGGTCAGCGAACCGATCTTGCCGTCGAGCGTCGCCGAAAACAGCATGGTCTGGCGCGAAGCCGGCGTGGCGGCGACGATGGTTTCGATGTCGTCGATAAAGCCCATGTCGAGCATGCGGTCCGCTTCGTCCAGCACGAGCATCTGCAGTTCCGACAGATCGATACGGCCGCGCTCCAGGTGGTCGAGCAGACGGCCGGGCGTGGCCACGAGGATTTCGGGGTTCTTCGCGAGCAGCATCAACTGCTGGCCGTATGCGACGCCGCCGAGAATGCTGACGGTGCGCAGCCGGCGCAGGTGTTTGCCGTACGTCGAAGCGGCCGTCGTAACCTGCATCGCGAGTTCGCGGGTCGGCGTAAGGACCAGCAGGCCCGGACGAGCGACCGGCTGCGGCCGGCGCGTGCGGCGATCGCCGCGCGGGTCGCGTGCGGGGTCGCGCGCATCGCGCGGCGCCTGAACCTGGGTTCGTTGCAGCTGCGCGAAACGCTCGATGGCCGGCAGCATGAAAGCGGCGGTTTTGCCCGAACCGGTCGGGCTCGACACCAGCAGATCGCGCCCGGCGATGCCGGCGGGAATCGCGCGCTGCTGAACCGGGGTCGGCGCCTTGTAGCCGGCCGCGATCAATGCGGAAACGATCTCCGCGGAAAGTCCCAGCGACGCGAACGTCGGGCCTTCTACGGCACCGGCTGCGTCAGCCGGTTCGGTCGTCACAGCCGCATGCGGCTCGCGCTCTTGCGCGGCGGTTTGCGGGTCGAGACCGAGGGCGGCGTCGGCGATGGCGTTCAACGGGCTGGCGGTGTTGCTCGAAGTCATGAAAATCCTTGAAGCATGGGAACGAACCCCTCGGATCAATCAATCCAGGGGATGAAACGTCGGCGCCAATCGGCATACCCAAGTTGTCGGATTCAGCGAGCAAGACAGCAGCGAGCAAACCGTAAAACGGGGGCAGCTCGCAACAATGAAGGCGAGCTTTCGTTAGAAGCTGTATCGGATGCGGCGCGCCGGGAGGGCTTGCCGCCAGCCTTTTGACGGCCCGTAGAGTGGCAGGGCCCGTGGCAGGAGGGTGACAGGTTCTAAACTGGATTGGAGCAAAACGCTTTACTGCACCTGCATTCCAAGTGCAGGTCGGGATTATAGCGGCCTTTGCTGCACTGCGCCACTTCTTTGACACGAAATCGTCATGGTTCGATCAGACGAATCGCGCAATCGGTGCAGTTCTGAAATATGCGCGGATTGCGCGGATACCGGGCGCGAATGAGCATAAACGTCGCACAAACGGCACAAACTCGCACGAACGGGCACGAGCCCAACGGGCTATGATTGCGCGCCGTCTTTCAGCGATTCGACGAGATCGATGTATTCCTGTTTGGCCGCGTCCGGCGCCATCCCGTTCAGCGCGACCCATGCGTCGTGTTTGTACTTGCCGACGATATCCATCAGACCGGGACGCTCATCGGGGGCGTCGCCATCGGTGGCCTGCTTGTAAAGCGCATAGAGGCGCAGCAGCGTGAGGTTGCCGGGGCGCTCCGGTAATTCCTTGACATCCTGTACAGCCTGCGTGAAGCGGGCGTCGACGTCGCTCATCCAGGTCTCCGTGACTTTTTTGAGATAGCCCGGGGATGATAACAAGCGCAGTGGACGAAGTGCGTCGATGAGTGTGGAGCGATCCTTCGACACCGCGAGCGCTTGCGGTGTTGCGATCACGCACGTCGCGCGTCCGCGCGGGTCGGTCAGGGCGGACCGGCAGCCGGTGCATGAAGGTCGCGCATTACAATATCGGACATGACTGAAACAGTACTGCTTGCCCTCGATACTTCGACCGAATTCTGTTCGGTCGCATTGCTTGCCGTTGCGAACCCGCCTGCGAGTTCGTCTGCGCGCTCATTGGCGTCGTCCGATGCGCACGCACGCGCTGCCGCATTGTCGTCCGGCGCATTGCCGTCCGGCGATGCGCCGGACGAACCGCGCGTGTGGTTGCGCCACGAAGCGACCGGCGCGGTGTCGAGCACGCGCCTGTTGCCCGCGATACGCGAACTGTTCGACGAAGCCGGTGTTCCGCTGCACGCGTGCAGTGCGATCGCATTCGGCGCGGGCCCGGGCTCGTTCACCGGGCTGCGGACGGCGACCGGGGTCGCACAAGGGCTTGCGTTCGGCCTCGGCTGTCCGGTCGTACCGATCGGCACGCTCGTCGCCTGTGCGGAAAGCGCGCGCCGGCGCGACCCGTCGGCGACCCGCGTGCTGGCTGCGCTCGATGCGCGGATGGATGAAGTCTACTGGGCCGACTACGCGTGGGACGACGCGCTGCAAGACTGGCGCACGGTCCGCGCCGCGGCCCTCGATGCGCCGGAGCGTGTCGAGGCGCCCGATGGGCCATACACGCTCGCCGGCAATGCGGCCGCTGTATTCGGCGAACGGCTCGCGGTCGTTGCCGGCGCGCGGTCGATCGACGGCGCCGCGCTGCCGCATGCGTTGCCGATCGCGTTCGCGGCGCTGCGCGCATGGCGCGCCGGCCGCGCGGTGCCGGCCGATCAGGCGGCGCCCGACTATGTGCGCGACAAGGTTGCGCTGACCACAGCCGAGCGGCTTGCGGCGAAGGCGGCTCAGCACACGCCCGCGGCATCGGCATCGGCGGCACCAGCCGCGGATCGCGAGCGTGCCGCGGCAAGCGGCGACACGGGCGGGCGTACGCGATGAGCGGTGTGCTGCTCGCGGATCGCTACATGTCGCCGATGACCGAGAGCGACCTCGACGAAGTCGCGACGGTCGAGCGGCTCGCGTACGAGTTTCCGTGGAGCCGCGGCAACTTCGAAGACTCGCTGCGTAATGGTTATTTCGGTATATGCATGCGGCACGTGACCGGTACGCTGATCGGCTACTGCGTGCTGATGCCCGTCGTCGACGAGATGCATCTGCTGAATCTATGCGTCGCGCCACCAGCGCAGCATGCAGGCGCCGGGCTCGCGCTGTTGCGCGAAGCGGTGCGCATTACGCACGCGGAAAAGCTCGATGGGCTATTGCTCGAGGTGCGGCCGTCGAACCACCGCGCGATCCGGCTCTACGAGCGCTTCGGCTTTGCGTCGATCGGCCGGCGCAAGAACTACTATCCGGCGCGTCATCGTGGCCGGGAGGATGCAATCGTGATGCGATTTACATTTGTTAAGGAGGGCGCCAATGGCGCTGCATGAGTCCGCGCTGGAAGAACTCGGCCTTGCGCCGCGCTGGGTGAGACGCGGCGGCGCGACAGGATTGGCGATGCCGCAAGATGGCGACGACGACGCGACCACGCAGGCGGTCGCTGCGGACGTTGTGGCGGGCACGCATGCGCGACCGGAAGCTGCTCGTAGTGAGACGATGGGTAGTGAAGCGACGCGTAGCGAAGCGATGCGTCGTGAAGCCGTGCGCACTGAGGGGCCGCGCGCTGGAGCCGCGGGTGCTGCAGCACCGCATGCCGAAGCGTCGTCCGATGTAACGGCGGCGCCGCTCGATGCGGGCTTTGGCGCGAAGTTCGAAGCCGGTTCCGATACCGTGCGTCCGGACCATACCGGTTCCGGCGCGGCGCTCGACGCACAGCCGGCTTCTGCTGTACCGCGCGACGGCTCGCACGAAACGCCGCGAAGCCAGCCAGATCGTGAAGAGCGTAACGCCGCCACCGCTCGTTCCGAGCCGGCCGCTTCCGCCGCGTCCGCTGAAGACGACTTCGCGTGGTTCGACGAACTGCCCGCGCAGCCATCGACGCGCGCACCGGCACGCGCGGACGAAGCCGCACCGCACGCGGCCGACGACGTCGCCGCGCCGGCGGTTTCATCGCTCGATTGGGACGCCCTGGCCGCGCGGGTCGCCGGCTGCGAACGCTGCCGGCTTTGCGAGAAGCGCACGCAGACCGTATTCGGTGTCGGCGACCGCGACGCGGACTGGATGCTGATCGGCGAAGCGCCGGGTGAGAACGAAGACCGCCAGGGAGAGCCGTTCGTCGGCCAGGCCGGCAAGCTGCTCGACAACATGTTGCGCTCGGTGTCGCTGGAACGCGGCGCGAACGTCTATATCGCGAACGTGTTGAAGTGCCGCCCGCCCGGCAACCGCAACCCGGAGCCCGACGAAGTCGCGCGTTGCGAACCGTATCTGCAGCGCCAGGTCGCGCTCGTCAAGCCGAAGGTGATCGTCGCGCTGGGCCGCTTTGCCGCGCAGAGTCTGCTGAAAACCGACGCGAGCATCTCGTCGTTGCGCGGCCGCATGCATGTGTATGAAGGCGTGCCGGTCATCGTCACCTATCACCCCGCGTATCTGCTGCGCAGCCTGCACGACAAGGCGAAAGCGTGGCAGGACCTGTGCCTTGCGCGCGACACATGGCGCTCGGCAGCCGCGGGCGCGACGCCCGGCGCAAGTCCGGAAAATTCGCCGGCCCACCTGACGCACGGCACCGCAAGCCGGCCGGCCGCCGGTTCCGCGGATTCCCCGCCCGACTGATGGCTGCCGACGGTCCGACAGCCGGATTGCCGCCACGTGACGCCGCGCGGCTCGAGTGTCTGACCGATCCGGCGGTGCGCGATCTGGCGTGGCTGCTGTTCAGCCCCGATCTGTTGCGCGCGCAACCTCCGGCCGGCGCGCTCGCGCAGCCGTTCGAATCGGTCGCCGAGGCGAGCGCGATGGTCGACTGGCTGATTGCGCAGAACGCGCATCCGGACGCGCTGCATCAGCACATCGCGGTCGCGCATCTGACCCGTCTTGGCCGTTACGCGGAATGCCTGCTTGCATGGTGTCTGCGATATGGTCCTGGCGCCCGGCTCGTGGCCGCCAACGTCGCGCTGCGGCGCGGCGGCCTGACGCTCGGCGAGTGCGACTTCCTGGTTCAAACGCAATCGCGCCGCCGGCTGCATTGGGAGCTGGCAGTCAAATGCTACCTGCATGCGGGCGATGACCGTGCGCAACTCGCGGACTACGTCGGTCCGAATTTGCAGGATCGTTTCGATGTGAAGCTGCGCCGTTTGCTCGATCACCAGTTGCCGTTGAGCGCGCGTGCCGAATTCGCTGCACTCGGACACCCCGGACCGTGGGACGCGCAAATGTTCGTCAAAGGGTGGCTGTTTTATCGCGACGGTGGCAGGCCGCCTGAGCCGTCCGTGATCGATCCGGCCCATGCGCGCGGCTGGTGGACGACGCGTGCCGACTGGCCGGCATTTGCTGCCGCGCAAGGCGATGCGTGGGCTGTGCTGCCACGTCTGCAATGGCTGTCGCGCCGGCATCGGAGCGGCGACCGGTTGGCCGCCGGGATGTTCGATATTGCGGCACTGGGTACGCAGCTCGCGCAGCACAGCGGTCCGACGATGGTCGCCGCGTTCGCCGCGGAGCCGGAAGGGAACGGCTGGCGCGAAACCTCGCGCGGCTTTGTGGTGCCGGACGACTGGCCCGCGCAGGCGCTAGCGTTCGCTCGCCACTGATACGCGCGTGCCGCGCGACGCCGCTACGCGCGTCAATTCACCACCAGCGATGAAAATGATGCACCGGTCCGACGCCGTGACCGACGTCGAGCCGATTGCTCTGTTCGAGCGCTTCAGTCAGATAACGCTTTGCATCGACCACCGCGCTCGCGAGATCAAGCCGCTGCGGAATCAGCGCCGCGATCGCCGACGACAGCGTGCACCCCGTGCCGTGCGTATTCTTCACCGGCACACGCGGCCCGCCGACGCGCAGCGTGCCGCCGGCTTCGATCAGCCAGTCGGGGCTATCGGCGGCCGCGAGATGGCCGCCTTTCATCAGCACCGCGCGCGCGCCGAGCGCACGTAGCGCTTCACCTTGCGTGATCATCGCCGTTTCGTCGGCGGCGGCCGGGCAGCCGAGTAGCGCGGCCGCTTCCGGCAGATTCGGCGTCAGCAGATCGGCGAGCGGCAGCAGTTCGTCGCGCACCGCGGCGACCGCATCGGCCGCAAGCAGCGCGTGGTTGCTCTTCGAGATCATCACGGTATCGAGCACCACATGCGCCGGGCGATGGCGCTGCAACGCATCGGCCACCGCGCGCACGATCTGCGCGTTCGCGAGCATGCCGATCTTCACCGCGTCGATGCGGATATCGTCGAACACCGCATCGAGTTGCGCGGTAACGAACGCCGCATCGGGCGTATGAATCGCGCTCACGCCACGCGTGTTCTGCGCGGTCAACGCAGTAATGACGCTCGCGCCATAGGCGCCGAGCGCGGAGAACGTCTTCAGGTCGGCCTGGATGCCCGCGCCGCCGCCGGAATCGGAGCCGGCGATCGTGAGCACATTAGGAATCGGTTGAGTCATGAGAAGAGAAAACGCAGGGCGGGGCGAAGCAAGGCGAGACGGGCAGTTAGTGCCGTGCTTCGCCGATCAGCGCGACCGAATCGAATGCACGCTGGTTCGCCTGGTGGCGCCGCATCACGAGCCACATCATCACGCAGACAAAGGTGCCGAACAGCACGATCACGACCGTCACCGGCACATCGAGCCAGACCAGCACCGCATACAGGCACAGCATCACGAGCACCGACAGGTTCTCGTTGAAGTTCTGCACCGCGATCGAGTGGCCGGCCGACAGCAGCACGTGGCCGCGATGCTGCAGCAACGCATTCATCGGCACGACAAAAAAGCCGGATAGCGCACCGACCACCATCAGGAACACATACGCGAAGATCAGATAACCGGAAACGTGCATGCGGCCGAAATAGAAGCCCCAATGCGGCGGAAACAGATGCTTCGTATAGAACGCCATCAGCATAACCGCAATGCCCATGATGATGCCGACCGGCAGTACCGACAGCGATTTTTTCAGCGGCACGCGCGCAGCCGCGATCATCGCCCCGGCTGCGACGCCGACCGCGACCACCGCCTGCAGAATCGCGCCTTCCGACAGCGACATGCCAAGCGACACCTCCGCCCATTTCAGCACGATGAACTGCAACGTCGCGCCGGCGCCCCAGAACAGCGTCGTGACCGCGAGCGAGATCTGGCCGAGCTTGTCGCGCCATAGCGTGACGAAACAGTCGGCGAAGTCGGTGACCAGCTTGAGCGGCCCGTGCTGCTGTTTCGGATAACGGGCTCCGGTGTCGGGAATGCGAAGATTGAACAGCGCCGCGACGATGTAGATCATGATGATGATCAGCATCGCGGCTTCGGCGGGGGTACTGATCGCGGAGGGCGTGTGCTTGACGATGTGCGATGCGATATGCGGGCTGATCAGGGCGCCGCCGAGCACCGTGCCGAGGATGATCGAGCCGACTGTCGTGCCTTCGATCCATCCATTCGCGGCAACCAGCCGGTCAGGCGGCAGCAGCTCGGTGAGTATCCCGTACTTGGCCGGTGAATACGCCGCCGCGCCGAAGCCGACAATGCCGTATGCAAACAGCGGATGCGCGCCCACCAGCATCGTGACGCAGCCGACTACCTTGATCGTGTTCGTGACGAACATCACGCGCCCTTTGGGCCTCGAGTCCGCGAACGCGCCGACGAAGGCGGCCAGCACGACATACGACAGCACAAAGAACAGCTTGAGCAGCGGGGTCATCCAATTGGGGGCATGAAGGTCTTTCAGCAGTGCGATAGCAGCGATCAGCAGCGCATTGTCGGCCAGCGAAGAGAAGAACTGCGCGGCCATGATCGTGTAAAAACCTTTTTTCATCTGATGCGATGCTGTCCTCGCTGCGGTCTGCCGGCCAAGACCGTGGATATGACCTTCCGGCTTATTCCGTTCGAAATGGGTTGTGCGCACGGCTTTATATCATGAAAATAGCTGAATACTGACTAGCAGAATCCTTATCGCCTCGCCGCAGCGGGCTTCGAAGCGCTGAAAACGCGCTGTAAGCTGCTGATTCAACAGTGTCTTTACGTAAATTTCCCATGCCGCGCCCGCTCCTTGCCACGATCCATACCGCCGCTCTCGCCAACAATCTTGCTGTCGCTCGCCGCTACGCGCCGAAGTCCAAAATCTGGGCGATCGTCAAGGCGAATGCGTACGGCCATGGGCTCGCGCGGGCGTTTCCCGGGTTGCGCGCAACAGACGGCTTCGGGTTGCTGGACCTCGAAGAGGCGGTGAAGTTGCGTGAATTGGGCTGGGCGGGCCCGATTTTGTTGCTCGAAGGCTTTTTTCGTCCGACCGATATCGATCTGATCGATCGTTATAGCCTGACCACCGCGCTGCATTCGGATGAACAGCTGCGCATGCTGGAAATGGCGCGGCTGTCGAAGCCGGTGAATATCCAGCTGAAAATGAATAGCGGGATGAATCGCCTCGGCTACACGCCGGATAAGTTTCGCGCCGCATGGGAGCGCGCACGCGCATGTCAGGGGGTCGGGCAAATTACGTTGATGACGCACTTTTCGGACGCGGATAGCGAACGCGGCATCGAGCATCAGATGGACGCGTTCGAGCGCGGCGCGCAAGGCATCGCGGGCGCGCGCAGTCTCGCGAATTCGGCGGCAACGCTGTGGCATCCGAAGTCGCACTTCGATTGGGTGCGGCCTGGCGTGATGCTGTACGGCGCGTCGCCGTCCGGCGTACACGCGGATATCCGCAGCACCGGGCTGCAGCCCGCGATGACACTCGCGTCGGAGCTTATTGCGGTGCAAACGCTGCCCGAGGGCGAGACGATCGGCTACGGGTCCATCTTCAAGGCGCGCGCGGGGATGCGCGTCGGCGTGGTCGCGTGCGGCTATGCGGACGGCTATCCGCGTATCGCGCCGGAAGGCACGCCGGTTATCGTCGACGGGATTCGCACGCGGGTCGTCGGGCGGGTGTCGATGGACATGATCACGGTCGATCTGAGCCCATGCCCGCAGGCGGGCGTCGGCTCGCGCGTCGAACTGTGGGGCAACGCGCTGCCGATCGACGACGTCGCTCACGCGTGCGGCACAATCGGTTACGAGTTGATGTGCGCAGTGGCGATGCGCGTGCCGGTGCGCGCCGAATAGCACGCCCGGCTGCGTGGTGAATGCGCGCCGCATTGCGCGTCCGACAACGCGCGAGATCGATCGCCGCCCGCTTTCCCGCACCGATGACAATACGAATCACACAAAGGCATAAGCCGCGTGGCTAAACAGAAAACGTTGTACACCTGCACCGAGTGCGGCGCGTCCGCGCCGAAATGGCAAGGGCAATGCCCGTCCTGCAGTGCGTGGAACACGCTGGTCGAGACGGTTGCCGAATCAGCCTCCGCGCATCGCTTCCAGTCGCTCGCGAAAAGTGCAGCCGTGCAGCGGCTGGCCGATATCGAAGCATCCGACGTGCCGCGCTTTTCGACCGGTGTCGGTGAATTCGATCGCGTGCTCGGCGGCGGCCTGGTCGCGGGCGGTGTTGTGCTGATCGGCGGCGACCCGGGCATCGGCAAATCGACGCTGCTGCTGCAGTCGCTTGCGCAGATCGCGAGCGAGCGGCGCGCGCTGTACGTGAGCGGCGAAGAATCGGCCGCGCAGATTGCGTTGCGCGCGCAACGACTCGCGCTGCTCGAACCGGGGTCGGACGCGAGCGAACTGAAGCTGCTTGCCGAAATCCAGCTCGAGAAAATCCAGACGACGATCGCCGAAGAGCGGCCCGATGTCGCCGTGATCGATTCGATCCAGACGATCTATTCCGAAGCGTTGACGTCGGCGCCCGGCTCGGTCGCGCAGGTGCGCGAGTGCGCGGCGCAACTGACGCGCATCGCGAAGCAGTCGGGCACCGCGATCATCATGGTCGGACACGTGACGAAGGAGGGCAATCTCGCCGGCCCGCGCGTGCTCGAACATATCGTCGATACCGTGCTGTACTTCGAAGGCGATACACATTCGTCGTTTCGCCTTGTGCGCGCGTTCAAGAACCGCTTCGGCGCGGTCAACGAACTCGGCGTGTTTGCGATGACCGAGCGCGGCCTGCGCGGCGTCGCGAATCCTTCCGCGCTTTTCCTGTCTCAGCACGAGCAGATCGTGCCGGGCTCGTGCGTACTCGTCACACAGGAAGGCACACGGCCGCTGCTCGTCGAAGTGCAGGCGCTGGTCGATGCCGCCAACGTGCCGAACCCGCGGCGTCTTGCGGTCGGCCTCGAACAGAACCGGCTCGCGATGCTGCTGGCGGTGCTGCACCGGCACGCGGGCATCGCATGTTTCGATCAGGACGTGTTCCTGAATGCAGTGGGCGGCGTGAAGATTACCGAGCCCGCCGCGGACCTCGCCGTGCTGCTTGCGATCCACTCGTCGATGCGCAACAAGCCGCTGCCGAAGGGTTTGATCGTGTTCGGCGAAGTCGGGCTCGCCGGCGAAATCCGGCCGTCGCCACGCGGCCAGGAGCGCTTGAAGGAAGCCGCGAAGCTCGGCTTTTCAGTCGCGCTGATTCCAAAGGCGAATGCGCCGAAGCAGGCGATCGACGGTTTGCAGGTGATCGCGGTCGAGCGCATCGAGCAGGCGATCGACCGCGTGCGCACGCTGGAATAAATATTAAACGTCCACTGCGTCAAGCCGGATCGACGTGATGCCCGCTTGACCAGGCCTCGCGCGCGCACGGGCATGGTGCGTGGCGTAATCCGCTGTAAATTTCCTGCCGGCGGCTGTAACCCAGGATGCACACGACTTCCTTATTCTTTGGCGGATGGGCAATCCGTCAAGAACGGAAAAAGGATGCGTCTTGAAACTGACTCTTGAACCCACAGCGGATCAGCTCGCGAACCTGCGCGGTTGCCGTGTGTCGCCGCCGATCGCTCAGCCTTGGGGCGACAGCTGCCGGATCGTCGAATGGATCGACACCGGCGGACAGATCTCGCGCCGCGTGGTGGCCGAGGATGTCACGCCCGATCAGGTGCGCGCGACGATTCGGGCACACGTGCAGGGCCGCAAGCATATGCTCGTCGATGACGAGCGGCAGCCGAGGCAGACATTGCCGCGGAGATAAGCGGAGCGACAGGGCGGCCTTGGCCGCTTTTTGTTTTTGGGCGTCCGCCTTGAGCCGGTCAAAGTGAGCCGGTCAGGTTGCGAGCGTGCGCCGATACGCCGCCTGCTTCGTGCTGCATCGCGTTGTCTTGTGCTGCTTTGAGCCGCTTTGAGCCGCTCCCCGCGCTCACGGTTGCGAGTCGCTCCAACGCATATCGACGTTGCCAGGGGCGGCATCGTCCGCGCCGTCGTGTTCCTCCGTGGCATAGGCCTCCGGGTTGAACAGCGGATGCTGCGCGGCCTCGGCCGGCGTCAGTACCGGCGATACACAGCAGTTCATCGGCTCGAGCAGCTGGATCCATTCGCCGAGCGTTTGCGTGGCAAATAGCTCGCTCAATTCCTGGGTCAGTGTGACTGCGTCTTTTCCGCCGATCGCTTGCCCGAGACTCCAGTGGCGCTTGGCCCAATCGGGCCGGTTGAGCGCTGTGCACAGCGTTTCCCAGAACTTGAGTTCCAGCGCCGCGAGCGCGAGCCAGCGGCCATCGCGCGTGCGGTACAGGTTGTAGCATGGCGCGCCGCCGTTCATCAGGCCGGCGCCGGGCGCGGGCGCGTTGCCGTCGTTCACCAGCCCGACGTGCGCGACGATATTGTGCGCATGCGTTGCGTGCGTCATCGACACATCGACGTAGCGGCCTTCGCCGCCGCGCGCGACATGCCACAGCGACGCGAGTATCTGCGTGACCGCGCTCAATGCGCCGCCGAGCAGGTCCGCGATCTGGAAGTTCGGCAGCACGGGCGTGCCGTCGCGCGACGCAAGTTGATCGAGCACGCCGGCATAGCTGATGTAGTTCAGATCGTGCCCGGCCAGTTGCGCATACGGCCCGCTGGAACCGTAACCGGTGATCGCGCAATATACGAGCTTCGGATTCAGTTCGCGCAACGCGTCGTAGCCGAGACCCAGCCGTTCCATTACGCCTGGCCGAAAGCTTTCGATGACCACGTCCGCCTCACGCGCGAGCGCGGATAGCACCGTGCGGCCCGCTTCGGTTTTCAGATCGAGCCGTGTCACGCGTTTGCCGCGATTGACGATCTGATAGAACACGCTGGGCCGCCCTTCGAGCTGGTCCGTCTCGCTTTGCATCATCACGCGCGACGCATCGCCGGCGCCGGGCGCTTCGATCTTCAGCACGTCGGCACCCATCTCGGCAAGCCGCAGCGTCGCGACCGGGCCCGGCAGAAGGCGCGTCAGGTCGATCACGCGCAAGCCTTTCAGTGCATCAGCGGAAGACAATGTCACCCTCCTGTCGTTGGCGGTGTCCGCGCATACGCGCGTGCGCCGTGGGCTGCTCAGTTGGCCGGTCCGTCGGACGATCCATCAGCCAATTCATCAACCGATCTGTTCGAGTTCCTCGTGGGCTTCGAGCCATTGCGCTTCGAGCGTTTCGAGCCGCGTGGCGACTTCGCCTTGACGGCGCAGCGCGTCGGTCAGCTTCGTCTTCAGCTCGGCGCCGTAACTGGCCGGGTCCGCGACGAACGCATCGAGCGCGGCCTTCTCGGCGTTCAACGCGTCCATGTCCTTTTCGATCTTCGTAATGCGCGTTTGCAACGGCCTTTTCAGATGCGCGAGCTTCTGGCGCGTTTCCGCGTCCTGGCGGCGCTGTTCCTTGCGGTTCAACGCGGTGTCGCCATTTGCGTTGCCGTTGACGCTCGCGCCGCTCATGCCGTTCTGCGCCGCTTCGGCCGCCTTTAACGCCGCACGCTGGTCGGCCGCATGCTGCAGCAACCAGTCGCGGTAGTCGTCGAGGTCGCCGTCGAATGGCTGCAGCCGGTGCTTGGCGACGAGCATGAACTGATCCGTCGTCGCGCGCAACAGATGCCGATCGTGCGACACGAGGATCAGCGTGCCTTCGAATTGCGCGAGCGCCATCGTCAACGCATGACGCGTTTCGAGATCGAGGTGGTTAGTCGGTTCGTCCAGCAGCAGCAGATTGGGCTTTTGCCAGATGATCAGCGCAAGCGCGAGGCGCGCTTTTTCGCCGCCTGAAAAAGGCGCGATCGCGGCCGTCGCCATATCGCCGGAGAAGTTGAAGCCGCCGAGAAAATCGCGCAACTCCTGCTCGCGTGTATCGGGCGCGAGGCGCGCGAGATGCTGTAATGGGGAGTCGTCAATGCGCAGCGTTTCGAGCTGATGCTGTGCGAAATAGCCGATACGCAGCCCCTTGCCTTGATGCAGATGGCCGCCCAATGCGTCGAGCGTGCCGGCCAGCGTCTTGATCAGCGTCGACTTGCCCTGGCCGTTCGCGCCGAGCAGCCCGATGCGTTGGCCGTTCTGGATCGACAGCGTCACCTGTTCGACGATCGGAATTTCGCCGCCGTCGTCGGCACGATAGCCGCACCGTACGTCGTCCATTACCAGCATTGGATTGGGCGCGGCATCCGGCGCGCGGAACTCGAAGGTGAACGGCGACGCGGCGTGCGCAGGCGCGATCAGCTCCATCTTCTCGAGCGCTTTCATCCGGCTTTGCGCCTGACGTGCCTTGGTGGCCTTGGCCTTGAAGCGGTCGATAAAGCTTTGCAGATGCTGGACGGTTTTCTGCTGCTTCTCGTAAGCGCTTTGCTGCAGCGCGAGCTGCTGGGCGCGCAGGATTTCGAACTGCGAGTAGTTGCCGCCGTAGCGCTTGACCTGCTGGTTCTCCAGATGCAGCGTAACATTGCACACCGAATCGAGGAACTCGCGGTCGTGCGAGATGACGATCAGCGTGCCCGGATAGCGGTGCAGCCAGTCTTCGAGCCAGACGATCGCATCGAGGTCGAGGTGGTTGGTCGGTTCGTCGAGCAGGAGCAGGTCGGAGCGGCACATCAGCGCTTGCGCGAGATTCAGCCGCATCCGCCAGCCGCCTGAGAAACTGCCGACGCTCATCCGCGTTTGATCGAGCGTGAAGCCAAGGCCGAGCAGCAACGCTTCGGCGCGCGCGGGTGCGGTGTAGCCGTCCGCGTCCGCGAATGCCGCATGCGCTTCGGCTTCGGCTGTGCCGTCATGCGCGGCTGACGCGGTGGCGATACGCGCTTCGATCGCGCGCAGTGCGGCGTCGCCATCGAGCGTATAGTCGAGCGCGCTTTTTTCGACCGCGGGTGTTTCCTGCGCGACATGCGCGATCTGCCAGGACGGCGGCAACGAGAAGTCGCCCGCGTCCGCGTGTAGTTCGCCGCGCAACACGGAAAAGAGCGTCGACTTGCCCGCGCCGTTCGCGCCGACGAGCCCGGCTTTTTCGCCGGGGTTCAGCGTGAACGACGTCTGTTCGAAAAGCGGTTTCGTGCCGCGCGCAAGACTGAATTGATTGAAGCGGATCACAACAGGGCCGGGCTGGAGAAAAACGCTATTTTAGACTGTGCCGCCCGTCGACAGGCATCGTCCGTTTGGCCGACTTGTACGAAAGCCCCGCGTACGTAAACTGACAACTTTCATCGGGAGCGCATATGGCAAAACCGGCAAACACATCGATCTACTCTTTCTCAGCGCGCGCGCTCAATGGCGAG
Organism: Paraburkholderia rhizosphaerae; assembly: GCF_004366595.1. GTDB lineage: Bacteria > Pseudomonadota > Gammaproteobacteria > Burkholderiales > Burkholderiaceae > Paraburkholderia > Paraburkholderia rhizosphaerae. The sequence continues at coordinate 87,457 of NZ_SORE01000023.1, read as the reverse complement.
TCGATCGGCTTCGAGCGCTATCGCGGCAGGCCGCTATTGATCGTCAACACCGCGAGCGAGTGCGGGTTCACCCCGCAGTACGCGGGCTTGCAACAGCTCCATCGGCAATACGCGGCGCGCGGGCTCGAGGTGCTCGGCTTTCCGTGCAACCAGTTCGGCAAGCAGGAACCCGGCGACGCGCAGCAAATCGGCAGCTTCTGCGAACGCAATTTCGGTGTGACGTTCCAGATGTTCGAGAAAATCGACGTAAATGGGTCGGCTGCGCATCCGCTGTACAAGTATTTGACGCAGGTCGCGCCGGGGCTGCTCGGTTTCGCGAGAATCAAGTGGAACTTTACGAAGTTCCTGGTCGACCGCGACGGCAACGTCGTGAAGCGGTATGGGCCGCGCACGAAGCCCGAAGCGATCGTCGACGATATTGAGCGGTTGCTGTAGCACATGTTGCCAGGGCGGGGAATCGTCGCGTGACTGCATGGGCTGGAGCCGGCCGCGTCGCCGTACCGGCGCGCGCTACTGCGCCACTTGCGTGAAGCGGTGCGTCACGCCACGCCGCGCCACGCCGCGCCACGTCGCGCAATGCCGGGGCACCGGCGCGAACCGGCGCTGGCCTTACAGGATCGGCGCAAACAATCGCGCCACGTGCATCGCCATGCGCCGCCAGGAGGGCGACTTTCGATATTCGCTGCGGTCGATTTCAAACGATTCGGCGAAATCGCGCAGTAGCATCGCTTCGACTTCGGCGGCGAAGCCGCTGTCGATTGTCAGCACCATGATTTCGAAGTTCAGCCGGAACGACCGGTTATCGAGATTTGCGCTGCCGACCGCAGCCGCCACGTCGTCGATCAACACCACCTTCTGGTGCAGGAAGCCGGGTCGGTAGCGGAATACCCGCACGCCCGCGCGCACCGAGTCATACGCATAGAGCCGCGACGCTTCGAACACGACGATATGATCGCGCCGGCTCGGAATCAGGATGCGCACGTCCACGCCGCGCATCGCCGCAAGCCGCAACGCGGAAAACACCGCCTCATCGGGCACGAGGTACGGCGTCGTGATCCAGATGCGCTTGCGTGCGGCGCTGATCGCTTCGACGAAGAACAGCGAACAGGTTTCCTGCTTGTCGGCAGGGCCGGATGGCAAGACGAGACAGTGCATGTCGCCGGCGTTATCGTCCGCCGGGGAAGGGCGGGCTTGCGTCGTTGCGCCGGGTGCCGGTGTCGATACCGGCGCGGCTCCCGATGGAGAGGGCGCCGCGGCGCGCTTGTCGAGCGGTGTCGCGGCCGGCGTTGCAGCCGCAATCGCGGCCGGAGTCGTAGCTGAAATGGCAGCCTGATTTTCACCCGGCATCACGTCGATTTCGGCCGCGGGCTCGTCCGTCTGCGCCGCCCCCGATGCGGCGAGCGCAACGCGCACCGAAGCCGCTACTGCTGCTGTCCGGACAGGTTCCTCAGCCATGGCTGTGGCGGTCGTGCGCGCGCGCGGCGGCACTTCGAGTGGCGGCAACTGCTGCGTCGCCCAATACCAGTCCTCGGTGAACACAAACTGGATGCTCGCGACCGCCGGCCCGCGCACCTCGATATGCGTGTCGCGCCAGGGCGATAGCGGCGGCTTGCCACCCAGATATTCGACGCCGATGTTATGACCGCCGACAAACGCACGCTCGCCATCGACGACGACAATCTTGCGGTGATTGCGGAAGTTGAGCTGGAAGCGGTTGACGAAACGCCGGTTGGTCGCGAACGGATGCATCTCGACGCCGCCCGCGCGCATCGCGGCGACATAGCGATGCGGCAGATCGAAGCTGCCGATGCTGTCGTACAGCACGTATGCGCGTACGCCTTGCGCGACTTTCGCGATCAGCGCGTCCTTGATCAGTTCACCGAGCGCATCCGCGCGCACGATAAAGAACTGCACGATCACATAACTGCGCGCGCTTTCGATTGCTTCGAGAATGGCCGAGAACGTCGCCTCGCCGTTGACGAGTGTGCGCACCGAGTTACCCGACACGAACGGCATGCCGGACAGATGCGTGAGCGAGCGCACCAGATGCTCACCGAGCGCTTGCGTCGGGCGTCCCTGCGACGATGGATGGGTTTGCCACTCGGGCGGATGTGCGCGCGTGCGCAGCAGTTCGTTGCCGAAGCGGCGCGCGTCGACGTAGCCGGCGAACTTGCTGCGCCCGAGAAACAGATACGGAATCAGCGTCAGATAGGGCATCGCGACCAGCGATACCGCCCATGCGATCGCGCCTTGCGACGTACGGGTATGCAGGATCGCATGGCATGCGGCAATGACACCGAGCAGGTGACAGAAGAACACCAGCGTGCCGATGTGAAGCAGATCGAATCGCATAAGCGTGCAAAGGATCGTTTCGCTCAAACCAGCTTGATCTTACTGCACGACAACACCCTTCGCGTGCGCGGTGTCGCATTCGAATTCTCAAATCCGCTTCTCAATCGCGCGCGCAAGCAGACTGACCTGCAACGCTCAGCCGGGCAAGTCGCACTGCTGCAGCAGGAACACATTGTCGTCCCCCGCGCTGGTCGACAGCCAGACGAGATTGAGCCCGCCAAACACCGCTTCGACGTTCGCGCGCTCGTTGCCGATCTCGACCACGAGCACGCCTTCGTCGGTCAGCCAGTTGCGCGCGTTGCTGACAATGCGCCGCACAACATCCATCCCGTCCGCACCGCCCGCGAGCGCCATGTCGGGCTCGTGCCGATACTCGGCAGGCAGCGTTTGCATCGACGTCGCATTCACATACGGCGGATTCGCGATGATCACGTCGTAGCGCCGCTCGGGCAGCGGCGTAAACAGATCGCCCTCGAACAGCGCGATGCGTTCGTCGAGTTCGTAGTCGGTCACATTGAGCGTCGCCACTTCGAGCGCGCCCGGCGACAGATCGACCGCGTCGATGTCCGCATTCGGAAACGCGTGCGCGGCGAGAATCGCGAGGCACCCGGAGCCGGTACAGAGTTCGAGCACCGCGGAAACCTCTTCAGGATCTTCGACGTACGGCTGCAATCCGTCCTGCAGCAGTTCGCCGATAAACGAGCGCGGCACGATCACACGCTCGTCGACCCGAAACCGGTAGCCATGCATCCACGCTTCCTGCGTGATATACGCGGCCGGCACGCGTTCGGTCGCGCGCCGCTCGATGACCGTCAGCACCGCATCGATTTCCTCGGCCGTCAGACGCGCATCGAGAAACGGATCGAGCAGATCGAGCGGCAGATGCAGCGTATGCAGCACCAGATAGGCCGCTTCGTCATACGCATTCGCGGTGCCGTGGCCGAACGACAGCTGGGCCTGATTGAAGCGCGACACCGCATGGCGCAGTACGTCGCGCACGGTCGAGAACGGGTGAGAAGCCGGATAGGACGGAGAGGTCATCGCAACGGTTCCTCGGGTCAGGCGATCAGTTGTTCGAGCACGCGCCGGTACACGTTCTTAAGCGGCTCGATGCAGGCAATGTCGATGTGCTCGTCGATCTTGTGGATGCTCGCGTTCGGCGGGCCGAATTCGATCACCTGTTTGCAGATCCGTGCGATAAAGCGGCCGTCCGACGTCCCGCCGGTCGTCGACAGTTCGGGTGTGAGACCGGTTTCGGCGCGAATCGCGTCGCAAAGCGCGTCGGACAGCGCGCCGCGCGGCGTGAGGAACGGCAGTCCGCTGACCGACCACGTGAGATCGTAGTCGAGCCCGTGCCTGTCGAGAATTGCGTGCACGCGGCTTTGCAGCCCCTCGACCGTGCTCGCGGTCGAAAAACGGAAGTTGAACATCAGCTCCGCGTGGCCCGGAATCACATTGGTCGCACCGGTGCCGCTGTGCAGGTTCGAGACCTGCCAGGTGGTCGGCGGGAAATACTCGTTGCCTTCGTCCCAATGCTCGGCGACCAGTTCCGTCAGGGCCGGCGCCAGCAGATGGACCGGGTTCTTCGCAAGGTGCGGATACGCGATATGCCCCTGCACGCCCTTGACGATCAATTTGCCGGACATCGAACCGCGCCGGCCGTTTTTCACCATGTCGCCGAACTTTGCATTCGACGTCGGCTCGCCGACCACGCAGAAGTCGAGGCGCGTGCCGCGCGCGGCGAGCGCTTCGACCACCTTGACGGTACCGTCGGTGGCGACGCCTTCCTCGTCGCTCGTGATCAGAAAGCCGATCGAGCCGCGATGCCGCGGGTGAGCGGCGACAAACTCTTCGCTCGCGACGACAAAGCCCGCTAGCGAGGTCTTCATATCCGCCGCGCCGCGGCCGTACAGCTTGCCGTCACGATGGGTCGGTTCGAACGGCGGCGATGACCATTGCTCGGCCGGACCGGTCGGCACGACGTCGGTGTGGCCGGCGAACACCAAAAGCTTGCCGTCGGTGCCGGCGGTGCCTTGCCGTACTGCCCACAAATTCGTCACGCCATTCGATTCGATCGTTTCGCACGCGAAGCCGACCGCAGCCAGGCGCTCGGTGATCAGACGCTGGCAATGCTGGTCGTCGGGTGTAACGGATGCGCGTGCGATCAGCGCTTCGGTAAGGGCAAGGGTGCCGGACATGATGTCGAAACTGCGGTTGGTCACTTCGAATGAAAAAATGCCGGCCCACGAGATCGGCGGGGCCGGCAACGGCTATCGTAAAGTAAAACGTGCTGCGTCGACGTGCTGCCGCGACGCAGTCTATGCAAACAGCGTCGTGTATTGATCCTCGGCAAAACCAAGCGCTTTCACGCGCCCGTTGACCACGACCACCGGCCGTTTGATGACCGAAGGCTTGTGAATCATCAGCGCGATCGCGCCGGCCTCGCTATCGGCTTCGGCCTTCATGTCGTCCGACAGACCGCGCCATGTGGTGCCGCGCCGGTTGACGAGCGATTCGAGCGGCACATCCTTCAGCCAGTCGCGCACCAGCGGCTCGGATACGCCCGCTTTCCTGAAGTCGTGAAACTCGAACTCGACACCATGTTCTTCGAGCCACACGCGGGCTTTCTTCACGGTGTCGCAGTTCGGAATGCCATACACGACGATCGTATTCGCCGCCGCTTTGCGCGATCCCATCAGTCGCCTCGCAACAGTTCGTTCAGGCCGACCTTCGCGCGGGTCTTCGCGTCGACCTTCTTGACGATCACCGCGCAGTACAGGCTGTGCGTGCCGTCCTTCGACGGCAGGTTGCCCGCGACCACGACCGAACCGGCCGGAATTCGGCCGTAGCTGACTTCGCCGGTTTCGCGATCGTAGATCTTCGTGCTTTGTCCGAGATAGACGCCCATCGAAATAACCGAGTTTTCCTCGACGATCACGCCTTCGACGACTTCCGAGCGCGCGCCGATAAAGCAGTTGTCTTCGATGATGACCGGGTTGGCCTGCAGCGGCTCGAGCACACCGCCGATACCGACGCCGCCCGACAGGTGCACGTTCTTGCCGATCTGCGCGCACGAGCCGACGGTGGCCCACGTGTCGACCATCGTGCCTTCGTCGACATACGCGCCGATATTCACATACGACGGCATCAGCACGACGTTCTTCGCAATAAACGAGCCGCGGCGCGCGACAGCCGGCGGCACGACGCGGAAGCCGCCGGCGGCGAAGTCTTCAGCGGTGTAATTCGCGAACTTGCTCGGCACCTTGTCGTAGAACTGCGTGAAGCCGCCAGCCGGCATCGGCGCGTTGTCCTCGAGGCGGAACGACAGCAGCACCGCTTTCTTCAGCCACTGATTGACGACCCACGCACCGTCCTTCTTTTCGGCGACGCGCATCTGGCCTTTGTCGAGTTGCTCGAGCGCGTGCGCGACCGCATCGCGGATCTCGGCGGGCGCGGCCTTCGGCGAAAGGTTCGCGCGGTTTTCCCACGCGTTGTCGATGATCTGCTGAAGTTGTTGCGACATAGGTTCGTGACCGGTTGAATAGAAAAGGGTGGAATACAGAAGAGGATGCGTCGGCGCCGGGTCTCGGATTTTCGTCGGGTTCGTCGGATTTTGTCGACTATCGGCGCCCGTGTTCAGCGTCGGAGCCCGCGGCAGAAATCGACGATGCGCTGCGCGCCTTCGGTGCATTCGTCGACATCGGCGACCAGCGCGATGCGCACGAAGTCGCGGCCGGGGTTGATGCCATGCGCGGTGCGCGCGAGATACGAGCCGGGCAGAACCGTCACATTATAGTCGGCGTACAGACGCTGGGCGAAGCCGGTGTCCGACAGTCCCGTGCGCGCGACATTCGCCCACAGGTAGAACGCGGCGTCGGGCAGACGCACATCGAGCACGCTGGCGAGCATCGGCGTGACCGTCGCGAACTTCCGCGCGTACTTCGCGCGGTTTTCGCGCACGTGCGCTTCGTCGTTCCACGCGGCGATGCTAGCGGTCTGATAGACGGTCGACAGCGCGGCGCCGTGGTAGGTGCGGTACAGCAGAAACTGTTTGAGAATTGCGGCATCGCCCGCGACGAAGCCCGAACGCATGCCCGGCACGTTCGAGCGCTTCGACAGGCTCGACAGCAGCACCAGCCGTTCGAAACCGCGGCCCAGCCGGTGCGCCGCTTCGAGGCAGCCGAGCGGCGGTTTCGCTTCGTCGAAGTAGATTTCCGAGTAGCACTCGTCGGACGCGATCACGAAGCCGTAGCGGTCCGACAGCGTGAACAGTTCGCGCCAGTCGTCGAGCGTGAGCACCGCGCCGGTCGGATTGCCTGGCGAGCAGACGTAGAGCAGTTGCGTGCGTGCCCACACGTCGGCCGGCACGGCCGAGTAGTCGCACGCGAAATTGCGTGCCGGGTCGCTGTTCGCGAAGTACGGCTGCGCACCCGCGAGCAACGCGGCGCCTTCATAGATTTGATAGAACGGGTTCGGACAGAGTACGATCGCAGGCTCGCCGGCGGCATTGCGGCGCGGATCGATCACCGTTTGCGCGAGTGCGAACAGCGCTTCGCGCGAGCCCGATACCGGCAGCACCTGCGTGGCCGGGTCCAGCGGCGGCAGTTGGTACCGCTGCGCGACCCAGTTCGCGATCGCCTCGCGCAGCGGCTGCGCGCCGAGCGTGGCCGGGTACGAGGCGAGGCCACCCAGCGACGCGATAACCGCGTCGCGAACCAGCGCAGGCGTCGGGTGTTTCGGCTCGCCGATGCCGAAGCTGACCGGCTTGACACCGGCGGGCGGCGTAACGTCCTTGAACAGCAGACGCAGCTTTTCGAACGGATAGGGTTGCAGCGACTCGAGTAGCGGATTCACGTGACAGGCCGGGTCGGAATGAAAGCGGGCGATGACGCCGCCGCGATGCAACCGCGGGCGGACGCGGCTAAGCCAGCAATTATAGCTTGGCGGCCCGGACTCCAAACGCCAGCGCGCAACCGGAGCCGGCGGTTTTCCGCGGCCGCGCGCGAGGATCGGCGTCGCTGAGCGCATCATCACCGCGTCGCATGCGGTGCGGTCACAGGCAAACGAATATCGTTAAAAGGAGAAACGATGCGAGCACGCATTGCTCGAGCGGACAACTGGAAGGACGCATCGCCGATCACGGATGCGGCCCGATGAATACGCCGTTCGACGTTGGGCCCAATGTGCGGCCCGAATTGCCCCCGGATTCCCGGGCCAGTAACGGTTTCGCCGGCGCGCCGACGCTCGCGATCCTGTTCGGCGCGTCGGTGTGGGGCGTGGTCTGGTATCCGCTGCGCACGCTGGCGGGGCTTGGCATTTCCGGCACCGCGGCCAGCGCGCTGACGAGCGCCGCCGGTTGCCTGTTCGTGCTGCTGCTCAAGCACCGCTCGATCGCGACGCTCCGCTGGCACTGGCTATTGCCCGCGCTCGCGCTGGCTGCGGGCGTGACGAATCTCGGCTTCGTCTGGGGCGCGATTCACGGCGAAGTAATGCGCGTGCTGCTGCTGTTCTATCTGACACCCGCATGGACCGCGCTGTTCGCGCACTTCCTGCTACGCGAACGGCTCACATGCGCGGGCGCCGCGCTCGCGGCATTGTCGCTGGCGGGTGCGATGCTGATGCTGTGGTCGCCGCGCCTCGGCCTGCCGGTGCCCGGAAGCCTCGCCGAATGGGCGGGTCTGGCCGGCGGCATGGGCTTTGCGATGAGCAACGTGCTGACGCTGAAAACGGTGCGCGAGTTGCCCGCGATGAAGGCGGAGATGCGCACCGCGACGATCTTCGCCGGTGCGGCGCTGTTGGGCGCGTGCGCCTCGCTGTTCGAAGCGATGCCGGCGCCGCCGGCCGGCGCGCATCTGGCGCTGGCGGCGTCGCTGGTGGTCGCGCTCGGCGTCGTGTTGGGCACAAACAACATGCTGGTCCAATATGGACTCGCGCGCGTGCCGGCCAACCGCGCATCGATCATCATGTTGTTCGAGATTGTCGTGACCGCGCTGTCCGCGTGGCTGCTGGCTGGCGAAACTCCGGGGCCGCGGGAGTGGGCGGGTGGCGCGTGCATCGTGCTCGCGTCGGCGCTGTCAAGTCGCGTGCACCGGAGCAAAAGCGCGTCGCAGCCGGGCGACGACAGCGATCCGGAGCGCCGGAATCGCTCACGCGCGATGGTATGATTGCCGCTGCTTTAGCGAGACATAAGCTTGCGCCAGTACGGACGCATGAAGTTGCGCATCACGATGCGCTCTCGCATGCGCCGGCCGATGCGTCGGTGGCGCCCGGGCAGTTTCATGAGCGGATACCCGGGCGGTCCATTTCCTTTTTCTCTTTTCAATCAGCGATATCGCCGTGCGTCTGACCTCGATCAAACTCGCTGGCTTCAAATCTTTCGTCGATCCCACGCATTTCCAGGTTCCGGGCCAACTGGTTGGCGTGGTCGGTCCTAACGGGTGCGGCAAATCCAACATCATCGATGCCGTGCGCTGGGTGCTCGGCGAATCGCGTGCGTCCGAATTGCGCGGCGAATCGATGCAGGACGTGATTTTCAACGGCTCGACCGCGCGCAAGCCGGGCAGCCGCGCGAGCGTCGAGCTGGTATTCGACAACGCCGACGGACGTGCCGCCGGCCAGTGGGGCCAGTATGCGGAGATCGCCGTCAAGCGCGTGCTGACGCGCGACGGCACGTCGAGCTACTACATCAATAACCTGCCGGCACGCCGCCGCGACATCCAGGACATCTTCCTCGGCACCGGTCTTGGCCCGCGCGCGTACGCGATCATCGGGCAGGGCATGATCGCGCGGATCATCGAAGCGAAGCCCGAAGAGCTGCGCGTGTTTCTCGAGGAAGCCGCGGGCGTGTCGAAGTACAAGGAGCGCCGCCGCGAAACCGAGAACCGCCTGCACGATACGCGCGAGAATCTGACGCGCGTCGAAGATATCGTGCGCGAACTGTCGGCGAATCTCGAGAAGCTCGAAGGCCAGGCGGTCGTCGCGACGAAGTTCAACGAGTTGCAGGCCGAAGGCGAAGAGAAGCAGCGTCTGTTGTGGCTGTTGCGCAAGAACGAAGCAGGCAACGAACGCGAGCGTCAGCAGCGCGGCATCGAGCAGGCACAGATCGACCTCGAAGCGCATACCGCGAAGCTACGTGAAGTCGAAGCGCAACTGGAGACGCTGCGCGTTGCGCATTACTCGGCAAGCGATGCAATGCAGGGCGCGCAAGGCGCGCTCTATGAAGCGAACGCGGAAGTGAGCCGTCTCGAGGCGGAGATCAAGTTCATCGTCGAATCGCGCAATCGCGTGCAGGCGCAAATCGCCGCGCTCGCCGCGCAGCGCGAGCAGTGGCAGTCGCAAGCGGAGAAGGCGCGCGGCGATCTCGCGGATGCCGAAGAACAGTTGATGGCCGGCGAAGAGAAAGCCGCCATTGCCGAAGAGGCCGCCGCGACGAAGCACGACGCGCTGCCCGCGCTCGAAGCGCGCTGGCGCGATGCGCAGACGCAACTGAATGACGAGCGCGCCGGCATCGCACAGACCGAGCAGGCGCTGAAGCTCGAAGCGGCGCATCAGCGCAACGCGGATCAGCAGTTGCAGCAGCTGCAGCAACGCCACGAGCGGCTGAAGGCGGAAGCCGGCGGCCTTGACGCGCCGGACGAGGCGCAGCTCGAAGAAATGCGCATGCAGCTGGCCGAGCACGAAGCGATTCTGACGGACGCGCAGACGCGCCTCGCCGACGCGCAGGAAACGCTGCCGCGCCTCGACGCGGAGCGCCGCGACGCGCAGGAACGCGTGCAGAAGGAAAGCGCGCAGATCCATCAGCTCGAAGCGCGCCTTGCGGCACTGAAGCAGCTGCAGGAGAACGTGCAGACCGAAGGCAAGATCCAGCCGTGGCTCGACAAGCACGAGCTCGGCGCGCTGCCGCGTCTGTGGAAGAAGCTGCATGTCGAAGCGGGATGGGAAACCGCGCTCGAGTCGCTGCTGCGCGAGCGTCTCGCGGCGCTCGAAGTGTCGAATCTCGACTGGGTGAAGGCGTTCGCGACCGATGCGCCGCCGGCGAAGCTCGCGTTCTATTCGCCGCCGCTCGCCGGTCAGCCGGCTGCGGCGCCCGGTGGGCTGCGGCCGCTGCTGTCGCTGGTGCGCATTGACGACGCCGGCCTGCGCGCGGTGCTCAACGACTGGCTCGGCCACGCATTCGTCGCCGACGATCTTGCCCAGGCGCTGCAGATGCGCTCGCAACTGCCGGAAGGCGCTGCGTTCGTCGTGAGGGCGGGGCACGTGGTGACGCGCGTCGGCGTGCAGTTGTACGCGGCCGATTCCGAGCAGGCCGGCATGCTTGCGCGCCAGCAGGAAATCGAGAACCTGACGCGCCAGGTGCGCGCGCAGGCGCTGCTCGCCGACGAAGCGAAAGCGGCCGCAATCCGTTCCGAGGCCGCGCATACGCAAGCGTCGCAAACGTTGAACGACGCGCGGCAGCAGGCCGAGCGCGCGACGCAGCGCGTGCACGCGCTGCAGATGGACGTGCTGAAGCTGACTCAGGCGCATGAGCGCTACATGCAGCGCAGCACGCAGATTCGCGAGGAACTCGAAGAGATCACCGCGCAGATCGACGAGCAGCGCGCGCTGCGCACCGAATCGGAAGCGAACTTCGAGCGGCACGATGGCGAACTGGCCGAGTTGCAGGCGCGTTTCGAAGATCATCAGCTGGCGTTCGAGTCGCTCGACGAGGAATTGACGAATGCGCGCGGCCAGGCGCGTGACCTCGACCGTGCGGCGACCGATGCGCGTTTCGAAGCGCGCAATATGGCGAGCCGCATCGAAGAACTGAAGCGCAGTATCCAGGTCGCGCACGAGCAGAGCGAACGGGTGGACGGTTCGCTCGAAGATGCGCGCGCGGAGCTCGAGACGATCAACGAGCAGACCGCGCACACGGGCCTGCAGGATGCGCTCGCGGTGCGCGCGGTGAAGGAAGAGGCACTGCATGCGGCGCGTCTCGAACTCGACGACCTGACCGCCAGGCTGCGCGAAGCGGACGAAACACGGTTGACCGCGGAGCGTGCGCTGCAGCCGCTGCGCGATCGGATTACCGAACTGCAGCTGAAGGAACAGGCGGCACGGCTGAACGCGGAGCAGTTCATCGAGCAACTGACCGCGGCCGGTGTCAACGAGGCCGACCTGCAGGCGAAACTTACACCGGACCTGAAGCCGTCGTACCTGCAAGGCGAGGTCACGCGCATTAACAACGCGATCGTCGCGCTCGGACCGGTGAACATGGCCGCGCTCGACGAACTGAAGGCAGCCACCGAGCGAAAGACGTTCCTCGACGCGCAATCGGCGGACCTGACCAACGCGATCGAAACGCTCGAAGACGCGATTCGCAAGATCGACCAGGAAACCCGTACGCTGCTGCAGGGCACGTTCGACGAAGTGAACCATCATTTCGGCGAGCTGTTCCCGCGCCTGTTCGGCGGCGGCCAGGCGAAGCTGATTATGACCGGCGACGAAATTCTCGACGCCGGCGTGCAGGTGATGGCCCAGCCGCCGGGCAAGAAAAACTCGACCATTCACCTGCTGTCGGGCGGCGAAAAGGCGCTGACCGCGACGGCGCTGGTGTTCGCGATGTTCCAGCTGAATCCGGCGCCGTTCTGTCTGCTCGACGAAGTGGACGCGCCGCTCGACGACGCGAATACCGAACGGTTTGCCAACCTCGTGCGGGCGATGTCGGATAAAACGCAGTTCCTCTTCATTTCACACAACAAGATTGCGATGGAAATGGCGCAGCAGCTCATTGGCGTGACGATGCAGGAGCAGGGCGTATCGCGAATCGTCGCGGTCGACATGGAAACTGCTGCCGGTTTTGCCCAAAATATCGTTTAAACGGGTCGCGCGCGTCGTGTGGTCGGGCGGGTTCGAACGCCGGCGCGGATGACCGGACACCGTTTCCGCGCGCTGCGGCGAATGCCGGCGATGCGCGGCAGCCGCGGTGCGGGTTGGGGCGGTGCCGGACAGCGATGAGCGTCGCATAGAGAAGAATTGCTGATGGAGCATGCATGGACGAGTTGACACTCGGGTTAATCGGCGCGGGCGCCGTGGTGGTGGGGGGCGTGGTCGTCTATAACGCGTGGCAGAGCGCGAAGGTGCGTCGCCGGATGCCGCGGCCAATGCCAGGCGAAGCCGCCGATCCGATGTCGCGCGACGACCACGAAGAGCAGAGCCCGTTTATTGCGCCGGCACGGCCGACGGCCCGCCGTAGCGGCGCGCCGGGCGAGTCCGAGGATGACGCGCTGCGCGTCGAGCCGACCTTCGGCGCGGCGGCGCCGCTCGATACGCCGGCCGATATCCAGGCCGAGCGGACTTCGCCGAATGGATTTCCGGAAGATGAAGGCACTAGCGCCGGGTATCGCGAGTCAGTGCCGGCACACACGGCACAACCCGGTGCCGACGGCGAGCCGGTCGAACCGATCATGCCGGCTGCGACAACCATCTCGGCCGCGCCGCCGGCGGTTGTCGACCGGCGCATCGACTGCATCGTGCCGATTCGCCTCGGCGCGCCGGTGGCTGGCGACAAGGTGCTGCCGCTTGCGCAGCGGCTGCGTCGCGCGGGCAGCAAGCCGGTGCATATCGAAGGCAAGCCGGAAGGCGGTGGCACGTGGGAACTGCTGCAAAACGGCGTGCGCTATGAAGAACTGCGCGCGGCGGCGCAGCTTGCGAACCGCAATGGGCCACTGAACGAACTGGAGTTCTCCGAGTTCGTGAGCGGCGTGCAGCAGTTCGCCGATGCACTCGATGGCGCCCCGGAGTTTCCCGACATGATGGAAACCGTTTCGATGGCGCGCGAACTGGACGGCTTTGCCGCGCAATGCGATGCGCAACTGTCGATCAACGTGCTGTCCGATGGCGCACCGTGGTCCGCGAACTACGTGCAGGCAGTCGCGTCGCAGGACGGGCTGCTGCTGTCGCGCGACGGCACGCGCTTCGTGAAGCTCGATGCGAAGCAGAGCCCGGTCTTTATGCTGCAGTTCGGCGACACCAACTTCTTGCGCGACGACCTCACGTACAAGGGCGGCCAGATGATCACGCTGGTGCTCGACGTGCCGGTCGCCGACGAAGACATCCTGCCGTTCCGTCTGATGTGCGACTACGCGAAATCGCTGTCCGAGCGCATCGGCGGACGAGTCGTCGACGATCAGCGCCGGCCGCTGCCGGAGCCCGCGCTGCTGGCGATCGAAAAGCAGTTAATGACGCTGTACGCGAAGCTCGAGCAGGCCGGCATTCCAGCTGGGTCGCCGGTGACGCGACGGTTGTTCAGCCAGTAAGCGGACTGCGCGCGGCCGGCTGCCTCGTTCGGGGCCGCGCGCTTCATTCGATCTCCTTCGGCGAAACGCCGCTGCTGATCCACGCCTTGATCGCCGCAACGACGGCGTCGTCCTTGCCAAAGAACCCGTGGTGAGATCGTGCTTCGCACGGTCCGCTGCGCACATCGCCGCCGTGCACTGCGATCAGCGGGTAGCCGCCGCTTTGCGCAATCCGCTGTGCGGCGGCGAACGAACAGAGAAAGCATGCGTCGTCGACGTGATGCACGAATAGCTGACGTGCGGCAATCGCGCCATAGTCGAAGCCGATCAATGGAGTCGCCTGGCCGCGCGCCGGGCTGCTGAGCGTCGACGTATGCACGACCGCATCCCATGTGTCGGGCAGCGCGCGGCCGACGAAGGCCGACGAGATCGTGCCGCGGCTCGTGCCGATCAGCACGAGCCGTGCGACCGGAAAACGCGCACGCAAATCGGCGGCCACGCGAGCGACATCCTGCGCATGGCGAGCGGACGCGCGAAACGCGTCGGAATAGCCGCCGGGCTGATCGGATGGCGCGTCGACCAGTGCAGTCGCGAAGTGATCGTCGGCAAAGAGCGTGCGGGTGCGCACAAGAAAGTTGTTCTTCTCGCGCAGATGCAGCGAGCCGTCGTCATCCATTCGCAGATCGAGCCGGCCCTCGCTGCCCGCGAACATCACGAGCACCCACTGCGGCTGACTGTCGTCTTTCTGCGTGAGCAGATAGCTGATCGACGCGCGTTCGTCGAGCGCGACCTGCACGATCTGCCCGGCCGCTCGCGCGCGGTTCGCGAGCGTAAGCAACAACAGCGCCGTTACCACCCACACGGCGATCCGGCGCATCGTGCGGCTCGCATTGGCTGCGGATGGCGGCACGGTGACGGGTTCGAAACGCTTCATCGATGTCTCTCGCGATGCGCCTTTGCAAGACGCGATGCATGTTCAGGGTTGCCAAGGTCGCATCGGCGGCGTGCACTGTCAATCGCGTGGCACAAGCGTTGGCCGAACGGCCAGCGCAAACGGAACGTGAGTGCTGGGCCATCGTTGTGCCGGCTTCATGCTTATCGCCCCGTGCATCTTTGGATGTTTGCGCGCGCACGGAACTGGCCGTTCGGCCGATGTCACGCGTGACGCTTCCTGAGATAATCTGGCGTCTGAACCTTATCTGCGAAACTGCTGACAGCATGGTCCGAACACCGTCATCCCGTCCCGCCAGCCGCGCTGCGGCGAGCGCTCCCGCCGAGCGTGCGCTGTCGCTGCGCGAGCAGCTCGAACACGCGAACTACGCGTACTACGTGCTCGATCAGCCGGAGCTGCCCGACGCGGAATACGACAAACTGTTCAAGGAACTGGAGCAGATCGAAGCGGAGCACCCTGATCTCATCACGCCCGATTCGCCGACGCAGCGCGTCGGCGGCGAAGTGGCGAGCGGCTTCGAGCCCGTCGTGCACGACATGCCAATGCTGTCGCTGAACAACGGTTTTGCCGATGAAGACATCGTCGCGTTCGACAAGCGGGTCTCCGATGCGCTCGGCCATACGCCGGTCGACTACGCATGCGAACTGAAGTTTGATGGACTGGCCATTTCGCTGCGCTATGTCGACGGCAAATTCGTGCAGGCCGCGACGCGCGGGGACGGTGCGACCGGCGAGAACGTTACCGAAAACGTTCGCACGATCCGTTCGATTCCGCTGACGCTCAAAGGCAAACGCGTGCCGAAGGTGCTCGATGTGCGCGGCGAAGTGCTGATGTTCAAGCGCGATTTCGAACGGCTGAACGAACGGCAGCGCGACGCCGGGCATCGCGAGTTCGCTAATCCGCGTAACGCGGCGGCGGGCAGTTTGCGGCAGCTCGATCCGAAGATCACCGCGCAGCGGCCGCTGTCGTTTTTCTCGTATGGGATCGGCGTGCTCGAAGGCGGGCCGATGCCCGACACGCACAGCGAATTGCTCGACTGGTACCACGAGATGGGCTTGCCGGTGAACAGCCAGCGTGCGGTCGTGCACGGCGCGCACGGACTGCTTGGGTTCTTCCACAAGGTCGGCGAGAAGCGCGATGCGCTCGCGTACGACATCGACGGCGTGGTGTACAAGGTCAACCGGCGCGACCAGCAGGATGCGCTTGGCTTCGTGTCGCGCGCGCCGCGCTTTGCGCTCGCGCATAAGTTCCCCGCGCAGGAAGCGTTGACGAAGCTGCTTGCGATCGACGTGCAGGTTGGCCGCACTGGCGCGATCACACCGGTTGCGCGGCTCGAACCGGTGTTCGTCGGCGGCGCGACGGTCACCAACGCGACGCTGCACAACGAAGATGAGGTGCGCCGCAAGGATATCCGTATCGGCGATACGGTGATCGTGCGCCGCGCCGGCGATGTGATTCCCGAGGTGGTCGGCGCGCTGGTCGACCGGCGCCCGGCTGACGCAGCGGAATTCGTGATGCCGACTGCGTGCCCGGTGTGCGGCTCGGCGATCGAGCGGCTGCCCGACGAAGCGATCGCCCGTTGCACTGGCGGCCTGTTCTGTCCCGCGCAGCGCAAGCAGGCGCTGTGGCACTTCGCCCAGCGTCGCGCGCTCGATATCGACGGGCTCGGTGAAAAGATCATCGACCAGCTGGTCGAGCAAAACCTCGTGCGCACGCCGGCGGATCTGTTCAATCTCGGCTTCGCGACGCTCGCCGCGCTCGACCGGTTTGCCGACAAGTCCGCGCAGAACCTGCTCGACTCGCTGGAAAAAGCAAAGCATACGACGCTCGCGCGGTTCATCTACGCGCTTGGCATCCGGCACGTCGGCGAATCCACCGCGAAAGATCTCGCCAAACATTTCGGCGCGCTCGATCCGATCATCTCCGCAAGTGTCGAAGAACTGCTCGAGGTGAACGACGTCGGTCCGATTGTCGCCGAGGCCATCCATCAGTTCTTCGCTGAAGAGCACAACCGTACGGTTATCGAGCAGCTGCGCGCGCCGGGACGGGTAACGTGGGTGGAAGGACCGCCGGCGCCCAGGGCGCCGCAAGGCGTGCTGGCCGGCAAGACGATCGTGCTGACCGGTACACTGCCCAATCTGGCTCGCGAGGAGGCGAAGGAAATGCTCGAGGCGGCGGGCGCGAAGGTGGCAGGTTCGGTGTCAAAAAAGACCGACTACGTGGTGGCCGGCGCGGAAGCGGGCAGCAAGCTCGCGAAAGCAGAGGAACTCGGCATCCCCGTACTCGACGAAGAAGGTATGCGCAAGCTTCTGGAGGGGCAGACAACATGATTCGCGAAATTCTGAAGATGGGCGATCCCCGCCTTTTGCGGATTGCCAATCCCGTCGATCATTTCGATACGCCCGAACTGCACGAGCTGATCAAGGACATGTTCGAGACGATGCACGACGCGAATGGCGCGGGCCTTGCGGCGCCGCAGATCGGCGTCGATCTGCAGGTCGTGATTTTCGGTTTTGGGCACAGCGAACGTTATCCGGACGCACCGTCGGTGCCTGAAACGGTGCTGATCAACCCGACCATCACGCCGGTGTCGCAGGACATGGAAGAGGGTTGGGAAGGGTGCCTGTCGGTGCCCGGGCTACGCGGTGTCGTGAACCGGTTTTCAATGATCCGCTACCACGGCTTCGACCAGTTCGGCAAACCGATTGACCGAGTCGCGGAAGGTTTTCATGCGCGCGTCGTCCAGCATGAATGCGATCACCTGATCGGCAAGCTATACCCGATGCGGATTACCGATTTTTCGAAGTTCGGCTTTACGGAAGTGCTTTTTCCCGATCTCGATCCACGCAGCGACGACTGAACGCGATGCTCGGGCGGGTTATGGGTCCGCGCACGACGCCGGAAAAACTAAAAGCCCATGTTGCTCTGAAGTTCAGAAGCGGCATGGGCTTTTTGATTGCTTCATTGGGGAAACGGCAGCGCATCGCGGACGCACGCGTTAGCGCATAAAGCGCCGTTGACCGTTCAGAACGACTCGTCCGTGGAAAGATAACGCCACTGCCCCTGCGGCAGTGCGCCCAGCGCAATTTGGCCCATTCGCACCCGCTTAAGGCCGACCACCTGCAGTCCGACGAGTTCGCACATCCGCCGGATCTGGCGTTTTTTCCCTTCACGCAGCACGAAACGCAGTTGCTCGCCGTTTTGCCAGCTGACCTGCGCGGGTTTGAGCGGAATGCCGTCCAGCTCGAGGCCATGACGCAATTGCGCGAGCGCTTCGCGCGGGAAGTGCTGTTCGACGTCGGTTTCCACGTCGCCGTAGGTGACGCGCACCAGGTATTCCTTGTCGACCTCCGAATGGCCGCCGATCAGTTGCTTCGCGACGCGGCCGTCCTGCGTCAGAACCAGCAGGCCGGTCGAATCGATGTCGAGGCGCCCGGCCGGTGCAAGCTGGCGCAGATGCGCGACGGAAAAGCGGATGTCGCTACGGTCGCCTTCCCAGCGGTTGTCCGGCGTGACGAGCGTGATGGCCGGCTGGTAGCCGTCTTCCGCCTGGCCCGACACATACCCGACCGGCTTGTGCAGCAGGATCGTCACCTGACGCGCCTGCGCGGCTTCGGCGGCCGGATCGATGTCGATAGTCACGTCAGGCCGCACGCGCGTGCCGAGCGTGTCGATTCGTTCACCGTCGACGGTGACCCAGCCCTTTTCAATCCATTCGTCCGCTTCGCGGCGTGAGCACAGGCCGAGTTCGGACATCAGCTTCGACAGACGCAGCATGCCCGGCGCATCTTCGCGCTCGCGACGCGGTGCGCGTTCACCGACCTCGGCCGGCGGCGGGGCGGCCTTGCGCACGGGCTTTGCGGTCTTGGCGCGCGGCTGGGTAGCTGCCGCTGCGCGCGGCGTGCGTTCGTCCTGCGCCGCGTAGGACCCTTTGACCGGCCGCGCGTAAGTCCGCTCGCCGCGGCCCGCCGATTCGCTTGCGGCTTTTACCGGCCGGCCGCGCGTGGACGACGGGCTGCCGGCGTCGCGCGGCGCGCGGGCGCGGGGCGTCGGAGCGCCGTCGGCCGTTGAGCGCGAGCGGTACGGCGCATCGCCACCGCGCGTCGGTCGTTTCGTGTCGTCCGGGCCACGCGCGTCGCGATAGGGTTGGCGTGGCCGCGTGTCGTCCGCGAAGCGGGGCGGGCGTTCATCATCGCGGCCACGCGGTCGGCGTTGAGGTGCGTCGTCGGAAGAGCGACGAGGACGTTGATCGTCGGTGCTACGTGGCCGGCGCGAAGGGGCGTCGGCCGCAAAGCGCGACGGACGTTCGCCGTCGCTGCTACGCGGTCGGCGTTGAGGCGCGTCGTCGGAAGAGCGACGAGGACGTTGATCGTCGGTGCTACGCGGCCGGCGCGCAGGGGCATCGGCCGCAAAGCGCGACGGACGTTCACCGTCGCTGCTACGCGGTCGGCGTTGAGGCGTGTCGTCGGAAAAGCGACGAGGACGTTCGCCGTCGACGCTGCGTGGCCGGCGTTGCGGTGCATCGTCAGCAAAGCGGGACGGACGTTCACCGTCGCTGCTGCGCGGCCGGCGTTGAGGCGCGTCGTCGGAAAAACGCGACGGGCGTTCGCCGTCGCGGCTACGGGGGTCGCGCTTGCCGCCGGCCGGACTGCCTTCACCGCGTCGCGTCGCGGTCATGCTCGTGGACGGACCGCGCGCCGCGCGCTCGCCGCCTGGCCGAGGTGGCTGACCTTCCACATCGGTCGCTCGGGTGCGTGTCGGTTGCCGCGCTTCCGAGCCTGGTCCCGCGTAGCCGGAGCGGCCCGTGCGTTCCGCCGCTGGCCGCCGTTGCGTGCGCTCGTCATTGCCGCCGCCGCGCGTCGTCCGGGCGGACCGTTGCGCCCCCGCGTCGCCGGCTCCGCGCGCAAACGTGGGTGCCCGCCGCGCGCCGCCCGCGCTGGAGTTAGCGCCGGGTTTCGTGTCGCCCGTGCGGCGCGCCGCGCGCGGCGCGTCCTTCGGACCGCCGGCGGCCGAAGCCGCTCGCGGCGCGCCGCCACCGGCCGCACCGGCAGGCTTGCCGTCCGGTCTGGCCGGAGCCTTGCGCACCGGCTTGCGCGCGACTGCGCTGCCGGATCGTACAGGCGCGCGCTCGGCCGACGCCGGCCGCGGATGCTTGGCTGTTAATTTCGCTCGCATAAGTTTTCTGAAACTGGGTTCACGCTGCGATCGCGCGCAGCAATTCGGTTTCGACCTGGATTTGACGCCGGTTATCGGAGAGGCCGTACCCGTCGAGCAGGAACACGTCCTCGACGCGTTCGCCAAGCGTATTGATCCGCGCCGCATGGACGCCGACCCGGTGTTCGGCCAGCACGCGCGCGATCGAATAAAGAAGGCCTGGCCGGTCGTTGGCGGACACGGACAGGATGTAGTACTGGCCGCGTTCGTCGGCCCGCAGGTCGACGCGCGGCGTAATCGGGAAGGTGCGCGACAGCCGCGACAGCCGTCCCTTCGATGGGTCCGGCAGCGTGCCGGCCGCCGCCAGGCGGATCGCCAGTTCCTGTTCGACGAGGTTCGCGATGTCGCGATAGTGAACGTCGTGCTCGGTATGCGCGACGATAAAGTTATCGAGTGCGTAGCCGTGCTTCGTCGTGCTGACGCGTGCATCGAGCACGGACAGACCGTTGCGGTCGAAGTACGCGCAGATGCCGGCAAACAGGTCAGGACGATCCTTCACATAGACGAGCACCTGCAGTGCTTCGCCGATCGGCGACGGCCGCGCGCGCACGATCGGCGTGTCGGTCTCGACATGGCGATACAGCGCGCGCGTCTGCCATGCGATATCGGCCGCGTCGTGGCGCAGGAAATAGCCGACGTCGAGTTTGTCCCACAACACCTTGTGCGCAATCTCAGGCACGGTTTCCAGACGCAGCAGCGCGAGCGCTTCCTCCTTGCGCGTCTTCATTTCGGAATGCGCATCGGGCTTCGCGCCGCCGAGCACCGACAGCGTCATACGGTAAAGGTCTTCGAGCAGCTTGCCTTTCCACGTGTTCCAGACTTTCGGGCTGGTGCCGCGGATGTCCGCGACGGTCAGCAGGTAAAGCGCGGTCAGGCGTCGCTCGTTGCCAACCAGTTCAGCAAACCGTTTGATCACTTCCGGGTCGCTCGTATCCTGCTTCTGCGCGACCTGGCTCATCGTCAGATGCTGTTCGACGAGCCACACGACGAGCGCGCTATCGTCGGCGGGAATGCCGTGCTCGCGGCAAAAGCGGCGCGCATCGGCCATGCCGAGCTTCGAGTGGTCGCCGCCACGGCCCTTCGCGATGTCGTGGAACAGCGCGGCGACATACAGCACCCACGGCCGCTCGAAATTGGTGATCAGCTGGCTGCAGAACGGGTATTCGTGCGCATGCTCGGCGATCGCGAAACGGCGCAGATTGCGCAGCACCATCAGGATGTGCTGATCGACTGTGTACACGTGATACAGGTCGTGCTGCATTTGCCCGACGATGCGCCGGAAGTTCAGCAGATAGCGGCCCAGCACGCTCGTCTGATTCATTAGACGGAACGCGTGCGTGATGCCGGCCGGCTGCTTCAGGATGGCCATGAACAGGCGCCGGTTTTCCGGGTCGCGCCGCCAGTGTTGATCCATCTTGTCGCGCGCGTTGTACAGCGCGCGCAGCGTACGTGCCGACAGGCCCTTCACACCGGGCGTTTCTTCGTACAGCAGAAAGGCTTCGAGAATCGCGCTGGGATGGCGCTCGAAGACGTCGTCGGACGTGATTTCAAGCATCCCCTGCTTTTCGACGAAGCGCTCCGAAATGACGCGCGTAATGCCACTCGTGCTCGGGAACAATTGCGCTTCGATGTTCTGGATCAGGATCGTCGCAAGCTGCGTCACCGCTTTCGCCGCCCAGTAGTAGCGGCGCATCAGCTGTTCGCTTGCGCGTTTGCCCGCGCTCGCGCTGTAGCCGAAGCTTTCCGCAAGCGGATTCTGCAAATCGAAGACGAGGATGTCCTGGCGCCGTCCGGCCAGAAGGTGCAGGCGGGCGCGCAACGTCTTCAGGAACGCCTCGTTGCGGCGCAATTCACGCGCTTCGCGCGACGTAATGAGACCGCGCGCTTCGAGCTCGCGCCAGCTGCTGCCAAAGCCCGCGGCGCGTGTGACCCACAGGATCAGCTGCAAGTCGCGCAGGCCGCCTGGGCTTTCCTTCACGTTCGGTTCGAGCGAGTACGGCGTGTCCTGAAACTTCGCGTGCCGCTGACGCATTTCCAGCACTTTCGCCTGGAAGAAGGCACGCGGATCGAGCGCATCCCGATACCGCAGCGCAAAGGCTTCGAACACCGCGGTGCTGCCGCAGATGCGTCGGGCCTCGAGCAGCGAGGTCCGCACGGTCACGTCGTTGGCCGCTTCCTCGATGCACTGCGACACAGTACGCACGCTGCTGCCGAGTTCGAGGCCGAGATCCCACGCAAGGCCGATGAACTTCTCGATGCACGCTTCGCTGCCGGGCACCGGATCGTCGGGCAGCAGCACCAGAATGTCGATATCCGAATGCGGCGCGAGTTCGCCGCGCCCGTAGCCGCCCACCGCGACCAGCGCGAACGACGCGGACAATTCGCACGCGGACCATGCGCTTTTCAGCGCGTCGTCGGTGATGCGGGCGAGCGCGCGCATCGGCGCGTCGACGTTGGCCGCCGTCTTGAAGCGCTCCAGCAACGGGTTCTTGGCCATCTTGTAGTCCGCCTTCAGCGATGTGGCTTCGGATAGGGCGGCTGGAACGCTACTCATAGGCGGGCAGGAGGGTGGCTTACGCAATCAGACGGTGGCGGCGGCCACGATCTGCGGACGCTCGGGGGTGCCGGCGGAAACGGTCAGGACTTCGTAGCCGGTCGGGGTCACGAGGATCGTATGCTCCCATTGCGCGGACAGGCTACGGTCTTTTGTCTTGACGGTCCACTGGTCAGGCATCGTGCGGATGTCGCGGCGGCCCGCGTTGATCATCGGCTCGATCGTGAAGATCATGCCGGGCTCGAGCTCGATACCGGTGCCGGGGCGCCCGTAGTGCAGCACCTGCGGCTCATCGTGGAACACCGTGCCGATGCCGTGCCCGCAGTATTCGCGCACCACGCTATAACCTTGTGCTTCCGCGTGCTTCTGGATGGCATGGCCGATATCGCCGAGATGGCCGCCCGGGCGCACCTGCTCGATGCCGAGCCACATGCATTCGTAGGTGGTCTGCACGAGCCGTTTCGCGAGAATCGATCCTTCGCCGACGATGAACATCCGGCTGGTATCGCCGAAATACCCGTTTTTGATGACTGTGACATCGATATTCAGCGTATCGCCGTTTTTCAACACCTTGTCGCCGGGGATGCCGTGACAGATCACGTCGTTCACCGACGTGCAAACCGATTTCGGGTATGGCGGGTAGCCGGGCGGCTGATAGTTGAGCGGAGCGGGCACCGTGCCTTGCACGTTCACCATATATTCGTGGCACAGACGGTCGAGTTCGCCGGTCGTGACACCAGCCTGGACGAACGGCGTGATGTAGTCGAGCACTTCGCTGCCGAGTCGGCCGGCAATGCGCATCTGCTCGATGTCCTGTTCGTTTTTGAGCGTAATAGCCATGGATTGGGCCTTCAGGTATGGCCTAAGTTGGCCTGAGATGCGGATTTATCGCGGAATTATCGCACCATCTTCCCGCGGCCGCAGGCTTTTGCAAGCTGGGCGGGCGTCACGATAAGCGGTCGGCGGTTCGTCAGTGGCTCGAATCGGGCGGTGAAAACCTGATTGTCGCGCGCATGGCGCTCAGGTGGTGACCGTTCCACGGCGGGGTCGACCTGGGCCGTGTCAGGCGTTTTTGCGTGATCCCGCGCTTTTTCGGCTCGTATTGCCGCCTGCCCGGCGCTCGCCTTACGTCCGGCTTGAGCGCCCTTGCGCATTGGGCTTCGCGTGCGCTTCGCATCCCGTTTCGCAGGTTGAGTCGTGCAATAGTCGCGTGCTATAATCTTTGGCTAAGTCGCTCGCCAGTTTTTATTTTTGTCCTGCCCACGCCTGAAAGCAAAGGCAGGGCAGCGGCAGGCGGCTCACTCGCAAGCCGGCGCACCCAGGGTGTTCGCGGCGTCAGGTCTTCTCCAGGTCTGTATGGGCAGTGTGCGGCGCGGTAAGGCGCGCAGCCCATTGGCCAACCGGTGAAGTCCGCGCCACGAATACGGCAGCCGGCTTTAGACCCAACCCTCGCGGAGATTTTGTTCATGGCAGTTACCATGCGTCAAATGCTGGAAGCCGGTGTCCACTTTGGTCACCAGACCCGCTTCTGGAACCCCAGGATGGCCCCGTTCATCTTCGGTCATCGCAACAAGATTCACATCATCAACCTCGAAAAAACGCTGCCGATGTACAACGACGCGCTGAAGTACGTGCGTCAGCTGGCGGCAAACCGCGGCACGATCCTGTTCGTTGGCACGAAGCGCCAGTCGCGTGACACGATCGCGGAAGCCGCGCAGCGCGCGGGCATGCCGTTCGTGAACGCACGTTGGCTCGGCGGCATGCTGACCAACTTCAAGACGCTGAAGGTATCGATCAAGCGCCTGAAGGACATGGAAACGGCGGTCGAGGCGGGTGAGCTCGAGAAAATGAGCAAGAAGGAAGCGCTGCTGTTCGAACGCGAAATCGCGAAGCTGCAGAAGTCGATCGGCGGCGTGAAGGACATGGGCGGCATTCCGGACGCGATCTTCGTGGTCGACGTCGGTTACCACAAGATTGCCGTGACCGAAGCGAACAAGCTGGGCGTGCCGGTTATCGCGGTGGTCGATACGAACCACTCGCCGGAAGGTGTCGATTACGTGATCCCGGGCAACGACGACGCGAGCAAGGCCGTGACGCTGTATGCGCAAGGCGTGGCCGACGCGATCCTCGAAGGCCGTGCGAACGCGGTCAACGAAGTGGTGCAGGCAGCTCGCGGCGGTGACGACGGCGACGAGTTCGTCGAGGTCAACGGGGAAGCGTAACGCGACCCGGGTCCGGCAAAAAAGGGGGCTTGCTAGAGGCCCCCTTTTTTTAGGCCGCGGCCATTGCGTGTTGTCCGCTTCCCGTCCGCATGTCGCCCGCGCGTTGGTGCGATTGGTGTGGAGAGGAAGGCAGCACAGCAAGCAAAGTCAGGCAGCAATCACGTAGCAAGCGAAGTGGTAGGCGTGGCGTACCGATGTAGCAGATGGCACGGTGTGCGACGCGCGAAACGGATCTTCGTCGACGGCAGGCGGCTCGCAGTGCGAAGCACGGCCGGCGGCGCGACAAGGACAGACTCAAGGAGCGAATGATGGCGGCAATTACCGCAAGCATGGTTGCAGAACTGCGCGCGAAGACCGATGCGCCGATGATGGAATGCAAGAAGGCGCTGACCGAAGCCGACGGCGACATGGCGCGTGCGGAAGAACTGCTGCGCGTGAAGCTCGGCAACAAGGCCAGCAAGGCCGCATCGCGTGTGACGGCCGAAGGCGTGATCGCATCGCATATCGGCGGCAACGCGGGTGCGATCGTCGAACTGAACTGCGAAACCGACTTCGTCTCGAAGAACGACGATTTCAACGCGTTCTCGAAGCAGGTCGCGGAACTGATCGCGACGAAGAACCCGGCTGACGTGGCGGCACTGTCGGCGCTGACGCTCAACGGCGAAACGGTCGACGCGGTGCGCCTCGCGCTGGTCGGCAAGATCGGCGAAAACCTGTCGATTCGCCGCTTCGCGCGTTTCGAAACGCCAAACAAACTGGTTTCGTACCTGCACGGCACGCGCATTGGCGTGCTGGTCGAGTACACGGGCGCGGACGAACAGGTCGGCAAGGACGTCGCGATGCATATCGCCGCGATGAAGCCGGTCTCGCTGTCGGCTGACGAAGTGCCCGTCGATCTGATCGCGAAAGAGCGCAGCATTGCCGAACAGAAGGCAGCCGAGTCGGGCAAGCCGGCGGAAATCGTCGCGAAGATGGTCGACGGCAGCGTGCAGAAGTATCTGAAGGAAGTGTCGCTGCTGAACCAGCCGTTCGTGAAGAACGACAAGCAGACCATCGAGCAGATGCTCAAAGCAGCTGGCACCAGCGTGCAGAAGTTCGCGCTGTTCGTGGTCGGCGAGGGCATCGAGAAGCGCCAGGACGATTTCGCCGCCGAAGTGGCTGCGCAGGTCGCTGCTGCAAAGCAGCAATAAGCGCTAAGGTAGCAGGCAGGTAGCAGACGGTTTCATTTTTTACGTTTCACGCTGCTGCACCGTTGTACCCGCGGCGACGGCTTATGTCGCCGCGGTCGGCAGCGACGCCGGATGGCCCGGCGCAGCGCAATCCGCGGTGGCGGGTTGGCGTGCGGGCCGGTGTCTGTGCAACCCGCGCCACGCGCGTGGTACCGACGCCCGATGAATTTGGCGGCGCTTGCCCGAACCAGCATTTCACCCCTACAGTTCCACGTTGTTGTCTACTGCGCGATCTGGATATCTCTATGCCCACTGCCTATAAACGCGTCCTCCTGAAACTCTCCGGCGAAGCCCTGATGGGCGACGATGCCTTCGGCATCAATCGCGCGACGATCGAAAGAATGGTGGCGGACGTGGCCGAGGTGGTGCGGCTCGGTACGCAACTGGCCGTCGTGATCGGCGGCGGCAATATTTTCCGCGGTGTCGCGGGCGGTGCGGCCGGCATGGACCGCGCGACGGCCGACTACATGGGCATGCTCGCGACGATGATGAACGCGCTTGCGCTGCAGGACGCGATGCGTCACGCGGGCATTGAGGCGCGTGTGCAGTCGGCGCTGCGGATGGATCAGGTGGTCGAACCTTACATCCGCCCGCGCGCGATCCGTCAGCTTGAAGAGGGCAAGGTCGTGATCTTCGCGGCCGGCACCGGCAATCCGTTCTTTACGACCGATACGGCCGCTGCGCTGCGCGGCTCGGAGGTCGGTGCGGAAGTCGTGCTGAAGGCCACCAAGGTGGACGGCGTGTACTCGGCTGATCCGCGCAAGGACGCGTCGGCCACTCGTTACACGACAATCAGTTTCGATGAGGCAATTGGCCGCAACCTGCAGGTGATGGACGCAACCGCGTTCGCGCTGTGCCGCGACCAGAAGCTGCCGATCCGCGTGTTTTCGATCGTCAAGCCGGGTGCGTTGAAGCGCATCGTGCAAGGCGAAGACGAAGGCACCCTCGTGCACGTGTAAACTCCTTGTCACATCAGCTGGGCTCGAGTGCGAGCCCGGGCCTCGGCGTTTCGCCTGCTGGCCGGCTCGCATCGTTTTGAAGGTTCGGAGGTTTAATCATGTCTGTGGCTGACACCAAGAAAGGCGCTGAGCAGAAAATGCAGCGCTCGATCGACGCGTTCAAGAATGACCTGTCGAAGATCCGCACGGGCCGTGCGCACACGGGGCTGCTCGATCACATCCAGGTCGACTATTACGGCTCGCCCGTGCCGATTTCGCAGGTCGCGAACCTGACGCTCGTCGATGCGCGCACGATCGGCGTGCAGCCGTGGGAAAAGAAAATGGTCAGCGTGGTCGAAAAGGCCATTCGCGAATCGGACCTGGGCCTGAATCCCGCTACGCAAGGCGACGTGATCCGCGTGCCGATGCCCGCGTTGACCGAAGAGCGCCGCCGCGAGCTGACCAAGATCGTCAAGAGCGAAGGCGAAACCGCGAAGGTTGCCGTGCGCAATCTGCGCCGCGATGCGAACGAGCAATTGAAAAAGCTCGTGAAAGACAAAGAGATTTCCGAAGACGAAGAGCGCCGCGCCGGTGACGACGTGCAGAAACTGACGGACAAATTCGTCGCGGAAATCGACAAACTCGTGCAGACGAAAGAAGCCGAGATCATGACGGTCTGATGCCGCGCGGCATCGGCACCTTCAAGTCTTTACTTCTTTATTTGCAGAGTCACTTCCCGACGGCCATGACCTATACCAGTTCAACCGTTCTCGTGCCTGATGTCTCGGCTGTGCCGCGTCACATCGCGATCATCATGGACGGCAACGGCCGTTGGGCGACGCAGCGCCGGCTGCCGCGCGTGGCCGGCCATTCGCGCGGCGTCGACGCGGTGCGCGCGACCGTTGAAGCATGCGCGCGCTGCGGCGTCGAATACCTGACGCTCTTTGCATTCAGTTCCGAAAACTGGCGGCGTCCGGAAGACGAAGTGTCGTTTCTGATGCGCCTTTTTGTCACGGCGCTCGAGCGCGAGATCGGCAAGCTGCACGCGAACGGCATCAGGCTGCGCGTGGTCGGTGACCTGTCCGCGTTCGACCGGCGTATCCAGGATCTGATCCGCCGTGCGGAAACCAGGACGGCACGCAATACGCGACTCACGCTGACGATCGCCGCGAACTACGGTGGCCGCTGGGACATCATGCAGGCGACGCGCAAACTGGTCGATCAGGCGGCGCTCGCGGGGCGTCCTGTTGAAGTCAACGAGGAAGCGTTTAGCGAACATCTGGCGATGGCGTACGCGCCGGAGCCGGATCTCTTTATCCGCACCGGCGGCGAGCAGCGCGTCAGCAACTTCCTGCTGTGGCAGCTCGCGTACACCGAGTTCTATTTCACCGATACGTTCTGGCCGGATTTCGATGCCGACGCGCTGGGTCACGCGATCGCTTCGTATGCCGAGCGGGAGCGCCGCTTCGGCCGCACCAGCGCGCAGCTCGACACGCAGTCGCCGCAGTCGCAGAACGCCGATTCGCTTTCATGCTAAAGACCCGTGTCATCACGGCGATCGTTCTGCTGGCGGTGCTATTGCCGGTCACGCTGTTTGCGCCGATCGGCGCATTTGGCGCCCTGATCGCATTCGTCGTCGTATTTGCGGCATGGGAGTGGGCGCGGCTGTTGAAGGTGACGGGCGCGGGTCCCGTCGTCTACGCAATCATCGCGGCGCTCGCACTGGTCGCGAGCACAAAACTCGGCGTCGGCTATGTTGCACCGCGGCCGCTGTTTGAAGCCGCAGCGATTTTCTGGGTGCTGGTCGGCCCGTTTGTGCTGATTCGCAAGCCGGTGCTCGCGCAAGGCGGCTGGCGTCTGTTTCTGCTTGCCGCGGGCATCGTCGCGTTCGCCGCGTGCTGGCATGCGCTGGTGGCCGCCCGTGTGACCGGCGTTGCCTTCGTGCTATCGCTGTTGCTGGTGGTATGGCTGGCCGATATCGGCGCATACTTTGCCGGTAAGGCTTTCGGCAAGCATAAGCTGGCGCCGGCAATCAGCCCCGGCAAGACCTGGGAGGGGGCGATCGGCGGCTGGCTCGCGGTGATCGTCGTGGCGTTCGTGTTCGCGCTGACCCGCGCATTCGAGCCGACCCTGTTTTTTACGCTGCTGGAACGCCTCGGTTCCATGCGCACGCTGATGGCGCTGACGTTGCTGGTCGCGTTTAGCGTGGTCGGCGATCTATTCGAGTCGATGTTGAAGCGCCAGGCTGGCGTCAAGGATTCGAGCGGCCTGCTGCCGGGCCATGGCGGCGTGCTCGACCGCATCGACGCGTTGTTGCCCGTGCTGCCGCTCGCGATGCTGCTGCTCGGCTAGAGAAAGAGAGATGAAAAAACGATTGACCTTGCTCGGTTCCACGGGCTCGATTGGAGACAGCACGCTCGACGTGGTGGCACGGCATCCGGAGCGTTTTTCGGTCTATGCGCTGACCGCGCACCGCAACGGCGACAAGCTGGTCGACCAGTGCCTGCGCTTCCAGCCCGAAGCGGCGGTGGTCGGCGATGCGGCGACTGCGCAGCAGGTCGCCGGCAAGCTGCGCGCGGCCGGTTGCAAGACCGAAGTGCTGCACGGACCGCAGGCGCTCGTCGACGTATCGAAGAGTGACGGCTGCGATACCGTGGTCGCGGCAATCGTCGGCGCAGCCGGCCTCGCGCCGAGCCTTGCGGCCGCGCGCGCGGGCAAGCGCATTCTGCTCGCGAACAAGGAAGCGCTCGTGATGTCGGGCGCGATCTTCATGGACGCGGCGCATGATAACGGCGCGATCCTGCTGCCGGTCGACAGCGAACACAACGCCATTTTCCAGTGCCTGCCGCGCGAAGCGGCGTTGCATGGCGGCGTGTCGAAGATCATTCTGACCGCATCGGGCGGGCCGTTTCGCACGCGCGAACCCGCCAGCCTCGTCGATGTCACGCCTGAGCAGGCGTGCAAGCATCCGAACTGGGTCATGGGCCGCAAGATTTCGGTCGACTCGGCGACGATGATGAACAAGGGCCTCGAGGTGATCGAAGCGCATTGGCTGTTCGGCCTCGCCGGCGATCGCATCGACGTGCTGATCCATCCGCAAAGCGTGATTCATTCGATGGTGTCGTACGCGGACGGATCGGTGCTTGCGCAACTGGGCAATCCCGATATGCGCACGCCGATCGCCCATGCGCTCGCGTTTCCGGAGCGCGTCGATTCCGGCGTTGCGCCGCTCGATCTCGCGCAGATCGCGACGCTCTCGTTCGAAAAGCCCGATTACACTCGCTTCCCGTGCCTTGCGCTCGCGATGAAGGCGCTCGCCGCCGGCGGCGTCGCGAGTGCGGCGCTCAATGCGGCCAATGAAATCGCCGTCGATGCGTTTCTGTCGCGCCGGATTGGTTTCACGGCCATCGCGCAAGTCGTCGATGCGGTGTTGAACGCGCTGCCGAACCGCGACGCGTCAAGCCTTGACGATGTGCTCGAAGCGGATGCTGCGGCGCGGCGCACGGCAGCATCGATGATCGACACGCTGCCGGCGCTCGCATAGCGCACGCAGCACGCCATTCAGTGAGGCGTTTATGAATCTGCTGACCGAAGTGCTCGCCTTCGTGGTCGCGATCGGCGTGCTGGTGGTCGTACACGAGTACGGTCACTACAGCGTCGCGCGTCTATGTGGCGTGAAGGTACTGCGTTTTTCGATCGGGTTCGGCAAACCGATCGTGCAGTGGGTCAGCAAGAAAAGCGGCACGCAATGGACCATTGCGATGTTGCCGCTCGGCGGCTACGTGAAGATGCTCGACGAGCGCGAAGAGGGCGTGCGCATCCCGGACGAAGAGCTCCGTTATGCGTTCAACCGGCAGTCGGTCGGCAAGCGCTTCGCGATTGTCGCGGCCGGCCCGATCGCGAACTTTCTGCTTGCGATCGTGCTGTTCGCCGCGGTGTTCGCGACCGGCGTGACGGAGCCCGCGGCGGTCGTCGCCGCGCCCGCAATGAATACGGCTGCTGCGCGCGCCGGCTTCGAAGGCGGCGAAACGGTGACCGGGGTACGCGATGCGAGCGGCGGCGAGGCCGCGCAGGTGCGTTCATGGTCCGACCTGCGCTGGAAACTGCTCGGCGCGGCATTCGATCATCGCAACGTCGTCCTGTCCGCGAAGGACAAAAACGGCACCTTCGATTTTCCGTTGAGCCTCGAAAGCCTGGGCGACAAGGAGGTCGATGACAATTTCATGTCGACCCTCGGCTTCGAACCGGGTGGCGGTACGCTGACAGTGGCCCGCGTGCAGGCGGGCAGCGCCGCGCAACGCGCGGGCCTCCAGGCGGGTGACCGGCTGCGCGCGGTCGACGGCCATCCGGCCGATAACGCGACCACGTTTATCAACTACATCAAGTCGCACGCGGACAAGCCGATCACGCTGCAAATCGAGCGCGGCGCACGCGTCACGCAATCGGGCAATCAGTCGGGCACGTTGCACACCATGACGCTCGTGCCTGCGTCGCAGCGCGATGACGCAACCGGCGAGAATGTCGGACGCATAGGCGCGGAACTGGCGACGCAGGTGCCGTCGATCGACGTGCGTTATGGGCCGCTCGAGAGCCTGCGCCTCGGTGCGAACCGCACATGGGAACTGGGCGTTTACTCGATTCGCATGTTCGGCCGGATGATTGTCGGCGAAGCTTCGCTAAAGAATCTGTCAGGCCCGGTCACGATCGCGGACTATGCGGGCAAGAGCGCAAGGCTCGGACCATCAGCATTCCTGTCATTCCTGGCGCTTGTCAGTATTAGCCTCGGCGTGCTCAACCTTTTGCCAATTCCGGTATTGGACGGGGGGCATCTGTTATATTATTTGGTTGAAGCCGTTACCGGCAAAGCCGTATCCGATCGCTGGCAGCTGGTTCTTCAACGAGCGGGACTTGCCTGCATCGTCGCGCTGTCGGCGATTGCACTGTTCAACGATCTAGCACGTTTAATCCATTTTTAAAGGTGTCAGGCGGCGTTCGCGACGACCGCCGGACCTGATGCAGCTATAACACTGGGGAAGCACGTTGTTCAAACCTCATCGCTTTGTTCCTAAAACAGTTGTAGCCGCGGCATTCGCCGCGCATGGGCTGGTCGCCCACGCAACGACACCCTTTGTGGTGCAAGACATTCGGATCGAGGGTTTGCAACGGGTCGAACCGGGCACCGTGTTCTCGTACCTGCCGATCAAGCAAGGCGACACGTTCACCGACGATAAAGCGTCCGAAGCCATCCGCGCGCTGTACGCCACCGGCTTTTTCAACGACGTCAAGATTGCGACCGAAGGCAATGTCGTGATCGTCCAGGTAGTCGAGCGTCCGGCCATCGGCACGATCGATTTCGCCGGCATTCATGAATTCGAGAAGGACAATCTGATCAAGGCGCTGCGCTCGGTCGGCCTGTCGCAAGGCCGGTACTACGACAAGGCGCTGGTCGATAAGGCCGAGCAGGAGCTGAAACGCCAATATCTGACGCGCGGTTTCTATGCGGCGGAAGTTACGACGACCGTCACGCCGATCGACCGCAATCGCGTCGGTCTGCTGTTCTCGGTGGTCGAAGGGCCGAATGCGAAGATCCGCCAGATCAACTTCATCGGCAACAAGGCTTTCAGTACCGGCACGCTGCGCGACGAAATGCAGCTGTCGACGCCGAACTGGTTTTCCTGGTACACGAAGAACGACCTGTACTCGAAGGAAAAGCTCACGGGCGACCTCGAAAACGTGCGGTCGTACTACCTGAATCGCGGCTACCTCGAGTTCAACATCGAGTCGACCCAGGTGTCGATTACGCCCGACAAGAAGGACATGTACCTGACCATCACGCTGCACGAGGGCGAGCCGTACACGATCTCGAGCATCAAGCTGGCGGGAAATCTGCTCGATCGCGAAGCGGAGCTCACAAAGCTGATCAAGATCAAGCCGGGCGACCGTTTCTCGGCGGAAAAGCTGCAGGCCACCACGAAGGCGATCGTCGACAAGCTCGGCGAATACGGCTATGCGTTCGCGACCGTCAATGCGCTGCCGCAGATCGATCAGGAGCATCACACGGTCGACCTGACGCTGCAGGTGGACCCGAGCCGCCGCGTCTACGTGCGCCGCGTCAATGTGACGGGCAACACGCGCACGCGCGACGAAGTCGTGCGCCGCGAAATGCGCCAGCTCGAAAGCTCATGGTTCGATTCGAACCGCCTCGCGCTGTCGAAGGACCGGATCAACCGCCTCGGCTACTTTACCGACGTCGACGTGACGACCGTGCCGGTCGAAGGCACGCCCGACCAGGTCGACGTCGACGTGAAAGTGGCCGAAAAGCCGACTGGCGCGATTACGCTCGGCGCCGGTTTCTCGTCGACGGACAAGGTCGTACTGTCGGCCGGTGTGTCGCAGGACAACGTGTTCGGTTCCGGCACCAGCCTGTCGGTCAACGTGAACACCGCGAAGACGTACCGCACGCTGACGGTCACGCAGGTCGACCCGTACTTCACGGTCGACGGCATCAAGCGGATCACCGACGTCTACTACCGCACGTACGAGCCGCTGTTCTATTCGACCGATTCGAGCTTCCGGATCGTCACGGTGGGTGGCGACCTGAAGTTCGGTATCCCGTTCTCCGAAGTCGATACGGTCTTCTTCGGCATCGGCTTCGAGCAGAACACGCTCGACGTCGACGCGAATACGCCGCAGACGTACAAGAACTACGTGAACGACTTCGGCCGCGTATCGAATAACGTGCCACTGACAGTCGGCTGGTCGCGCGACAATCGCGATAGCGCACTGGTGCCGAGCCGCGGTTACTTCACGCAGGCGAATGCCGAATACGGTACGCCGGTCGGCGGCACGCAGTACTACAAGGCGGATTTGCAGGCGCAGTACTATTACTCGTTTTCGCGCGGCTTCGTGCTCGGCTTCAACGTGCAGGGCGGCTACGGTAAGGGTATCGGCAATCCGTTCCCGATCTTCAAGAACTACTACGCCGGTGGTATCGGTTCGGTGCGCGGCTATGAGCCGAGCTCGCTGGGTCCGCGCGATACGACCACAGGCGATCCGGTCGGCGGTAACAAGATGTTCGTCAGCAATATCGAGCTGACCTTCCCGCTGCCGGGTACGGGCTACGACCGCACGCTGCGCGTGTTCACGTTCCTCGATGCAGGTAACGTCTGGGGCGACCCGTCCCAGGGCGGCAATACGACGGTCGGCTCGAACGGCCTGCGCTACGCTTACGGTTTTGGTCTCGCGTGGATTTCGCCGATCGGGCCGCTCAAGCTGAGCTTGGGCTTCCCGCTGCAGAAGCACGCCGGCGACCAGTATCAGAAGTTCCAGTTCCAGATCGGGACGGCATTCTGATCGGACGAACGGCGACCCTTACAGTATCGAGAGGATGACTTTGCTAACCGGTATGATTTCGAAACGTGTGGCGTGTGCACTGGCGCTGGCCGTGACGCTCGGCGTGGGCCTCGTGCAAGCCGCGCAGGCGCAGGAAGCGCGTATCGCGGCGGTCAATTCCGACCGCATCCTGCGCGAGTCGGCGGCGGCGAAGGCGGCACAGGCGAAGCTCGAAGCCGAGTTCGCAAAGCGCGACAAGGATCTGCAGGACATGGCATCGCGCCTGAAAACGATGTCCGATGCGCTCGACAAGAACGGCGCGTCGATGTCGCCGACGGATCGCGCGCAGAAGCAGCGCGATCTGTCGCAGCTCGATACCGACTTCCAGCGCAAGCAGCGCGAGTTCCGCGAAGATCTGAACCAGCGCCGCAACGAAGAACTGGCCGCGGTGCTCGACCGTGCGAACAAGGTCATCAAACAGATCGCGGAGCAGCAGCACTACGATCTGATCGTACAGGAAGCCGTGTATGTGAGCCCGCGCATCGACATCACCGACCAGGTGTTAAAGGCGCTCGCCGCGCCGAACAGTACTAACTGACTGAAGCGAACGAATCAAGCGAATCAGGCGAATCAGGCAAGGCAACAACGAAGAAAAAGCAGCACGCCGGTATCGGCGCATTTCAGCCCGGTACCTTTCAAGCGCCAACCTGGGCGCTAACCGAAATCAGGAGCAGTACACGCATGGCTTTTACGCTCGAGGAGATTGCGGCACGCTTTGGCGGCGACATTGTCGGAGACCGCACGCATCGCGTCAGCAACCTGGCGCCGCTGGATCAGGCTGGGCCGGAACATCTGGCGTTCCTCGCGAACCCCAAATACCTGTCGCAGGTCGACACGACCCAGGCGGGCGCCGTGCTGATCAACGCGGACGACCTGGCGAAGCTCGCGTCGCCCGATGGACGTAACTTCATCGTCACGCCGAACCCGTACGCCTACTTCGCGCGCGTCGCACAGGCCTTCATTGATCTCGCGGCGCCGAAAGCGGTGCCCGGCGTGCATCCGCGCGCCAACGTGGACCCGTCGGCGAAGGTCGCGGCGAGTGCGGTGATCGGACCGAACGTGACGGTCGAGGCTGGCGCGGTGATTGGCGAAAATGTGCGCCTCGATGCGAATGTGTTCATCGGCCGCGGTACGCGGATCGGCGCGGGGTCGCATCTGTACCCGAATGTGACCGTGTACCATGGCTGCGCCGTCGGCGAGCGTGCGATCGTGCAGGCCGGCGCGGTAATTGGCTCCGATGGCTTCGGCTTCGCGCCGGATTTCGTCGGCGAGGGCGATGCGCGCACGGGTAGCTGGGTCAAGATTCCACAGGTCGGCGGCGTGACGATCGGCCCGGATGTCGAAATCGGCGCCAACACGACGATCGACCGCGGGGCGATGGCCGATACCGTGATCGAGGAGTGCGTGAAAATCGATAACCTCGTGCAAATCGCGCACAATTGCCGGATCGGCGCGTACACCGTGATCGCGGGCTGCGCGGGTATCGCGGGTAGCACGACGATCGGCAAGCACTGTATGATCGGCGGCGCAGTCGGCATCGCCGGCCATGTGACGCTCGGCGACTACGTAATTATCACCGCGAAGTCGGGTGTGTCGAAGTCGTTGCTGAAGCCGGGGTTGTACACAAGTGCATTTCCGGCAGTCGATCATGCTGAGTGGAACAAAAGCGCGGCGCTGCTGCGTAATCTCGACAAGATGCGCGACCGGATCAAGGCGCTCGAAGCCGCCGTGGCGGCACAGGCGGGCGACGGTAACGCGTAGCGCGGGCCGCGAGCAACAACGAACAAGAAGGGAGCAGAAACGCACTATCAGAAGCGCCGGCCGTGACCGCCCGATGGCGGCATGGCACTCAGGGCGCCGCCGCAGTCACCGGGGCATGGTGAACGCAGGACCGGGGAACGCAAGCCCGGGAATGCAAACCCGATACAAGCTCGAAGCGAACCCGGCGACGGCACGTGATCTATTCGCCTGCACCAGCATCCAAAAGTTATCGTCGCACGATCGATGACGATACTGAGCGTGAACCGAAATACCATGAGCACCGAAAAAATCAACCTCGACATTCACAAGATTCTGACGCTACTGCCGCATCGCTATCCGATCCTGCTGGTCGACCGCGTGATCGAGCTCGAACCGCACAAAGCGATCAAGGCGCTGAAGAATGTCACGATCAACGAGCCGTACTTCATGGGGCACTTTCCGAAGCGCCCGGTGATGCCCGGTGTGCTGATTCTCGAAGCGCTCGCGCAGACGGCCGCGCTGCTGACGTTCGCGGAAGAACCGCACGATCCGGACAATACGCTGTATCTGTTCGTCGGCATCGATAACGCACGCTTCAAGCGGGTCGTCGAACCGGGCGACCAGCTGATTCTGAACGTGACGTTCGAGCGTCATATGCGTGGCATCTGGAAGTTCAAGGCGCGCGCCGAAGTCGACGGCGCGGTGGCGGCGGAAGCGGATCTGATGTGCGCGGTGCGCACGTCGGACGAGGGCTGACGGCGGCGACGCAACGGTGCTGACGGCAATTCCGTGTCGAGATGCGACGCGGCACGGCACGACGGCGGCGCGCCCCGCGCTCCCAGCTTCCGGTTTGCGTCGAAAGCAGCCGCGGCAAGTCGGCCAGAAGGACAGCAGCGACATCAGCGACATCAGCGATTTCGACGATCGCCATCGACGTACCGCGTGATGCGTCGCCGGCATTGCGAAACGCCAACTGAAATACAAGCGAGGGCGCATGAGCAGGATTCATCCCACTGCGATCATCGAACCGGGTGCACAGCTCGACGACACGGTCGAAATCGGACCGTATGCGATCGTCGGCGCGCACGTGACGATCGGCGCGCGGACCACCGTCGGTTCGCATAGCGTGATCGAAGGCCACACGACGCTCGGCGAGGACAACCAGATCGGGCACTTCGCGTCGATCGGCGGCCGGCCGCAGGACATGAAGTACAAGGGCGAGCCGACCCGGCTCGCGATCGGCCACCGCAATATGATCCGCGAGTTCACGACGATCCACACCGGCACCGTGCAGGACACCGGCATCACGACGCTCGGCGACGACAACTGGATCATGGCGTACGTGCATATCGGCCACGACTGCCAGGTCGGCAGTAACGTGATTCTGTCGAGCAATGCGCAGATGGCGGGGCACGTGATCATCGGCGACCATGCGATCGTCGGCGGCATGTCGGGCGTCCACCAGTTCGTGCGGATC
The DNA here is from genome assembly GCF_004366595.1 of Paraburkholderia rhizosphaerae. Taxonomy (GTDB): domain Bacteria; phylum Pseudomonadota; class Gammaproteobacteria; order Burkholderiales; family Burkholderiaceae; genus Paraburkholderia; species Paraburkholderia rhizosphaerae. The sequence goes on along the minus strand of NZ_SORE01000023.1, from coordinate 50,114 downwards.
GGCGCGCATTCGATGCTCGGCGGCGCGTCGGCGCTCGTGCAGGACGTTCCGCCGTTCGTGATCGCGGCCGGCAATAAAGCGGAGCCTCACGGCATCAACGTCGAAGGGCTGCGCCGGCGCGGCTTTTCGGCGGACGCGATTTCGGCGCTGCGTTCGGCGTACCGGCTGCTGTACAAGAACGGCCTGTCGCTCGAAGAGGCGAAGCTCCAGTTGCGCGAGCTTGCGTCCGCGGGCGGCGACGGCGACGAAGCGGTGCGTGCATTCGTCGACTTCGTCGAATCGTCGCAGCGCGGCATCATCCGCTAACGCGCAATGTCGCTGCAATCCAGTCAGCCGCGGCTTGCGATGGTGGCCGGCGAACCGTCCGGCGATATCCTCGGCGCGGCGCTGCTCGACGGCCTCGCGGCCCGGCTGCCCGAGGCACGCAGCTATGGGATCGGCGGCCCGCGCATGATCGCGCACGGCTTCGATGCGCATTTCCCGATGGAAAAGCTGACGGTGCGCGGCTATGTCGAAGCGCTGCGGCATATCCCCGAGATTCTCGGGATCCGTAATGAATTAAAGCGTCAGCTGCTTGCGGACCCGCCCGACGCGTTCGTCGGCGTCGACGCGCCAGACTTCAATTTCGGCCTCGAACACGCGCTGCGCGAGCACGGCATTCCGACCGTGCATCTGGTCTGTCCGTCGATCTGGGCGTGGCGTGGCGGGCGCATCAAGAAGATCGCCAAAGCGGTCGACCATATGCTGTGCGTGTTTCCGTTCGAGAAGCCGCTGCTCGAAAAGGCAGGCGTCGCCGCGACGTATGTCGGCCATCCGCTTGCGGACCAGATTCCGCTCGAACCTGATGTGGCCGGCGCGCGCGTGACGCTTGGCTTGCCCGCGAGCGGCCCGGTGATCGGCGTGCTGCCGGGCAGCCGTCGCTCGGAAATCGAGCTGATCGGCCCGACGTTTTTCGACGCGATGGCGCTGATGCAGCAGCGCGAGCCGGGCGTGCGCTTTGTGATGCCGGCCGCGACGCCGGCGCTGCGCGAGTTGCTCAAGCCGCTCGTCGATGCGCACCCTACGCTGGCGCTGACGCTGATCGACGGCAACGCACAACTTGCGATGACGGCCGCCGATGCGCTGCTCGTCAAAAGTGGCACGGTGACGCTCGAAGCGGCACTGCTGAAAAAGCCGATGGTGATTTCATACAAGGTGCCGTGGCTGACCGGGCAGATCATGCGGCGGCAAGGCTACCTGCCGTATGTCGGTTTGCCGAACATCCTCGCGGGGCGCTTTGTGGTGCCCGAAATCCTGCAGCATTTCGCGACGCCGCAAGCGCTCGCCGATGCAACGCTGACCCAGTTGCGGGACGACGCAAACCGGCGCACGCTGACGGAAATCTTCACGGAAATGCATCACGTGCTGAAGCAGAACACCGCACAGCGCGCGGCGGAAGCCGTCGCGCAGGTCGTCGAATCGCGCAAGGGGCGGGGATGAGCGATACGCCGCCGCGCCGCGCGAAGGTCGTCGTGGCCAAAACCGCTAGCCCCGGCAAGACTGCGAAAGCGGGCCGCACAGGTGCGGGCAGCACGTTGACGGTCGTGCAGGCGGGGCTCGACTTCGAGTCGCCGCTCGATATTATCTGCGGCGTCGACGAGGCGGGGCGCGGGCCGCTCGCGGGGCCGGTGGTGGCGGCCGCGGTCATTCTCGATCCGAAGCGGCGCATTCGCGGCCTCGACGATTCGAAGGTGCTCACCGCGAAGAAGCGTGAGGCGTTATACGACAAGATCGTCGAGCGTTCGCTCGCGTGGTGTGTCGCGTCCGCGTCGGTCGATGAAATCGATACGCTGAACATCCTGCACGCAACCATGCTCGCAATGAAGCGCGCGGTCGAAGGGCTGTCTATGGTGCCGACGCTCGCGAAGATCGACGGCAACCGCTGCCCGGTGCTGAGCGTGCGTAGCGAGGCGATCGTCAGCGGCGATGCGCTGGTGCCTTGCATTTCGGCTGCGTCGATTCTCGCAAAGGTCACGCGCGACCGGATGCTGCTGGACCTGCATCAGTCATTCCCGATGTATGGGTTCGATGCGCACGCGGGCTACGGCACGCCACAGCATCTGCTCGCGCTGCGCGAACACGGGCCTTGCGAGCATCATCGGCGTTCGTTCGCGCCGGTGCGCGAAGCACATATCCGGCTTGGCCTGGCGCTCAACGATCTGCCGCCGGAAACCGCGGTGGTCGATCCGCCCGCGTTCGGCGCCGATGCGTTCGACGATGCGCCGCTCGATCTCGATAGCCCGCCGTTCTGATCCCGCGCGTTCGTGCTTGAGCATGGCGGGCGTGGCGGTAGCGCACGCGTCGCCGATAAGGTAAGCCGCCGGTTCTGAAGCCACTCCGTGATATCCCAGACGTGAAATCCATCACCTCGCGCGACAATCCACTCTACAAACGCCTGAAGGCGCTCGCCGGCTCGACGCACCAGCAGCGCCGCAGCGCGCATGCGCTCCTCGAAGGGTTTCATCTGGCGAGCGCGTATCTCGACGCCGCGGGTCAACCGGAAACCTGCGTGGTGACCGAAGGCGCGTTGCGCCACGACGAAGCGCAAACGATTGTCGCGCGCATCGACGCCGCGCGAGTCGTCACGCTGCCCGATGCGCTGTTCGGCCAGTTGTCGAACGTGGTCAATGGCGTGGGCATGCTGCTGCTGGTCGAACGGCCCGCGGTGCCGTTGCCCGAGCGCGTTGCGCACAGTTGTGTTGTGCTCGACGGCGTGCAGGACGCCGGCAATGTCGGTTCGATTTTACGCAGCGCGGCGGCCGCGGGTATTGCCGATGTGTTCTGCGCGCCGGGCACCGCGTATGCATGGGCGTCGAAGGTGCTGCGTTCGGCGATGGGCGCGCATTTCCTGCTGCGTATTCACGAAGACATCGAACCGGACGCGTTGATCGGGCGGCTTGCGGTGCCGGTTGCGATCACCGATTCGCACGGCGCGCAGGCGCTCTACGATTGCGATCTGTCCGGGCCGCTCGCGTGGGTGTTTGGCAACGAAGGGGCGGGCGTGTCGCCAGCGTGGCGAGCCGCGGTCACGCACCGTGTGACGATTCCGCAGCCAGGCGGGATGGAATCGCTCAATGTCGCGGCGGCGGCCGCCGTATGTCTGTTCGAACAATGCCGCCAACAGCGCGGCCGCCGCAAGTAACCAGCGCGTGCACGCTGCCGCGTATCAATAGGAAGGCCGATCGAGCCTGATTTCCTGCAGGATGGTGGTGGCGATTTCCTCGATCGACTTGTGCGTCGACGACAGCCATTTGATCCCTTCGCGCCGCATCATCGCTTCCGCCTCGTTGATTTCATAGCGGCAACTCTCGATTGCTGCATATTTGCTACCCGGGCGCCGCTCGTTGCGGATCTCGGCCAGACGCTGCGGATCGATCGACAGGCCGAACATCTTGTCGCGATGCGCGAGCAGCGGCGTCGGCAGCTTGCCTCGTTCGAAGTCTTCGGGAATCAGCGGATAGTTTGCCGCCTTCACGCCATACTGCATCGCGAGGTAAAGACTCGTCGGCGTCTTGCCGCTGCGCGACACGCCGACCAGAATCACATCCGCTTCGGCGAGGTTGCGGTTCGACTGGCCGTCGTCGTGCGCGAGCGAGAAGTTGATCGCCTCGATGCGGTTCTTGTATTCCTCGGTGTCGGCGTTCTGGTGCCCGCGGCCCATTGCGTGACTCGACTGCAACTCCAATTCCTGCTCGAGCGGCTCGACGAAGGTCTGGAACATATCCAGCACGAGCGCATTCGAATCCTTGACGATCTGATTCGACGCGCTGTTCACGAGCGTCGTAAACACGATCGGCCGGCGGCCTTCCTGGCGGCCCGCTTCGTTGATCTTCTCGAGCGTCGCATACGCTTTTTCGGTCGAGTCGACGAACGGCACGCGCACGAGCCGGAATTTCTGATCGAACTGGGAGAGGATCGAATGCGCGAAAGTTTCGGCAGTGATCCCGGTACCGTCGGAAACGATGAATACGGTGGGCGGCATCAGTCTGGGAAGGAACGTGAGCGGCGCAAACCACTCGAATTAAGTGCGGCGTACAAATTGCGCAGCGGAGTGACTCTGAATCGACGTTGAAGTGACCCCGAGGTAATCCCGGCGTGACCTGTTACGCAGACTCTGCGCGCCTGCAGTTGCGCTATACGCCGTGCGCATGCAGCGCAAACGCCCGCCGGCTGGTCTTCTGCGCGATTTCACCCGGTTTTGGCACGGGACTTCGCACCATTGTTGGCCCACCGGCACATTTCGGGGAATCGGCACGGTAGAATAGCGGCAACCTGTTGGATAAGCAATTGCAAGCAAACCGAAGGCCAAGGCCGGCCAAACGTCGGTTTCCCGTTAGCGATTGCTTCTCCAACAGGTTGCGCAAGACGCGCGAACGCTTCCTATGAGCGCCGCGCGTGCAAGCCCACTTGCGCAATCGTGCATTTCTTCCACTCTTAGGGGCTTGTATGACTAACGCAGTTAACGTCGCAAAGGACACCGCGTATGTAGTTCCGTTTGAACAGTTGCGCATGACCGACGTGGAAATTGTCGGCGGCAAGAATGCGTCGCTGGGCGAGATGATCAGTCAGCTCGCCGAAGCAGGCGTTCAGGTGCCGACCGGCTTCGCGACCACCGCGCTCGCATTCCGCGACTTTCTGCATCACAACAAGCTGACCGAACGCATTGCACAACGTCTCGAAACGCTCGACGTCGACGACGTGAAGGCGCTTGCCGCCGCCGGCAAGGAAATCCGCGAGTGGATCGTCGACGCGCCGCTGCAGCCGCGCCTCGAGCAGGAAATCCGCGCCGCGTTCGACACGCTATCGAAGAGTTCCGCCGAACTGTCGTTTGCCGTGCGCTCGTCGGCTACCGCCGAAGATCTGCCGGACGCATCGTTCGCGGGCCAGCAGGAAAGCTATCTGAACGTGGTCGGTATCGAAGACGTGCTCGACCGGATGAAGCACGTGTTCGCATCGCTGTACAACGACCGCGCAATCTCGTATCGCGTGCACAAGGGCTTTACCCACGCGGAAGTGGCATTGTCGGCGGGCGTGCAGCGTATGGTCCGCTCCGACGTCGGCGCGGCCGGCGTGATGTTCACGCTCGATACCGAATCCGGCTTCAAGGACGCGGTGTTCATCACGTCGAGCTACGGTCTCGGCGAAACGGTCGTGCAGGGCGCGGTGAACCCGGACGAGTTCTATGTGTTCAAGACCACGCTCGCGCAGGGCAAGTACCCGATCATCCGCCGCTCGATCGGCTCGAAGCTGATCAAGATGGAATTCACGAAGGCGGGCGAAGAAGGCCGCGTGAAGACCGTCGATGTGTCGCCGGAGCAGCGCAACCGCTACTCGATCACCGACGAAGACGTGATCGAGCTTGCAAAGTACGCGGTCATCATCGAGAAGCACTACCAGCGCCCGATGGACATCGAGTGGGGCAAGGACGGCCGCGACGGCAAGATCTTTATCCTGCAGGCTCGTCCGGAGACGGTGAAGAGCCAGGGTCATGGCAAGTCGGAGCAGCGCTTCAAGCTGAAGGGGCAGTCGCAGGTGCTCGCCACCGGTCGCGCGATCGGGCAGAAGGTCGGCGCGGGTCCGGTGCGCGTGATTCACGACCCGTCGGAAATGGAACGTGTGCAACCGGGCGACGTGCTGGTCGCCGACATGACCGATCCGAACTGGGAACCGGTGATGAAGCGCGCGTCGGCCATCGTCACGAACCGTGGCGGCCGTACGTGCCACGCGGCGATCATCGCGCGTGAACTCGGCGTGCCGGCAGTCGTGGGCTGCGGCGACGCGACCGACGTGCTGAAGGACGGCGCGCTCGTTACCGTGTCGTGCGCGGAGGGCGACGAAGGGCGCATCTACGACGGCCTGCTCGAAACCGAAGTCACCGAAGTGCAGCGCGGCGAATTGCCGCCGATTCCGACGAAGATCATGATGAACGTCGGCAACCCGCAGCTTGCGTTCGACTTCTCGCAATTGCCGAACGCGGGCGTTGGTCTGGCGCGTCTCGAGTTCATCATCAACAACAATATCGGTGTGCACCCGAAGGCGATTCTCGAGTACCCGAACGTCGATCAGGATTTGAAGAAGGCGGTCGAAAGCGTCGCGCGTGGCCATGCGTCGCCGCGTGCGTTTTATGTCGACAAGCTGACCGAAGGCATTGCGACGATCGCCGCGGCGTTCTATCCGAAGCCCGTCATCGTGCGTCTGTCCGACTTCAAGTCGAACGAGTACAAGAAGCTGATCGGCGGTTCGCGTTACGAGCCGGATGAGGAAAATCCGATGCTCGGTTTCCGTGGCGCGTCGCGCTATATCGCCGAAGACTTCGCGCTTGCGTTCGAGATGGAATGCGCGGCATTGAAGCGCGTGCGTGAGGAAATGGGCCTCGATAACGTCGAAATCATGGTGCCGTTCGTGCGGACGCTGAAGCAGGCGGAACGCGTGGTCGGACTGCTCGAGAAATTCGGCCTGAAGCGCGGCGTGAACGGCCTGAAGCTGATCATGATGTGCGAAGTGCCGTCGAACGCGATTCTCGCCGAAGAGTTCCTCGAGTACTTCGACGGCTTCTCGATCGGCTCGAACGACCTCACGCAGTTGACGCTCGGTCTCGATCGCGATTCCGGCATGGAACTGCTGGCGGTGGACTTCGACGAGCGCGATCCGGCGGTGAAGTTTATGTTGAAGCGCGCTATCGACACCTGCTTGCGCCTGAACAAGTACGTCGGCATCTGCGGTCAGGGCCCGTCGGATCATCCGGACTTTGCGCTGTGGCTGACCGAAATCGGCATCGCGTCGATGTCGCTGAATCCGGACACGATCATCGACACGTGGCAGGCCCTGGCGAAAGCACAAGCGAAGTAAATGCGATGTAGCGTTCGGGCGGCGCGTGCAGGACAGCGCTGTCTGAACGCTCGCTGAATGCGCATTGAATGCTCGGCGCCAGATGCGCCGCTTCGAATGTCTGGCTCGACGCTAAATCGTTCCAGATTCGCATTGAGTTCGTGCTATAAAACACCCCGGATAGTTCCGGGGTGTTTTGCTTTGCGGAGGCCAAAGTGGCGATAGCGGGGGCGTTCTGGTGGATCGGCGCGGGCGTGCTGATCCTGCTCGAGCTGATGATCGGCACGTTTTATCTGCTGATGGTCGCGCTCGGCTTTGTTGCCGCGGCGCTTGCGCGCCTCGCGGGCGCGCCGGTGGCCGCACAGTTCGCGGTCGCGGCCTTGGTCGCGCTGGTTGCGGTCGCGCTCTTGCGGCGTTCGCGTTTCGGCCGCCGCAAGCGGGTCGACGCGGCGCGCAACCCCGATGTGAATCTCGATATCGGCGCCACGCTCACGGTGCTCGAGTGGCACGAACGCCGCGCGCGCACGCAGTATCGCGGCGCCGCGTGGGATGTCGAACTCGCGCCGGGTGAGCCGGAAGATGCGCGCGTGTACAAGATCACTGCGTTGCGTGGCAGTTGTCTGGTTGTCGTCGCGAGCCGGCCTGCGGCAGGCGCCACGAGCGCAACCCGGACGTAGGCGCGATCGCCGCGAAGCAGCGCAACGCGACTCAAAGCAGCGCAAACGAATCGAACGGATAACGAAGCAAACTCATATCGGACCGAAGGGGTGCAGGATGGAATCGACGATCTTCGCAGTCGTTCTTTTGATCATCGTGATCGCGGTGATCAGCAAAACAATCAAGATCGTGCCGCAGCAGCACGCATGGATTGTCGAGCGTCTGGGCCGCTATCACGCGACGTTGCCGCCTGGCGCGACCCTTGTGGTGCCGTTTATCGACCGTATCGCGTACAAGCACGTGCTGAAGGAAATTCCGCTCGACGTGCCGAGTCAGGTCTGCATCACGCGCGACAACACGCAATTGCAGGTGGACGGCGTGCTGTACTTCCAGGTGACCGACCCGATGAAGGCGTCGTACGGCTCGAGCAACTTCGTGTTCGCCATTACGCAGTTGTCACAGACCACGCTGCGCTCGGTCATCGGCAAGCTCGAACTCGACAAGACCTTCGAGGAACGCGACTTTATCAATCACAGTATTGTGTCGGCGCTCGACGAAGCCGCATCGAACTGGGGCGTGAAGGTGCTGCGGTATGAAATCAAGGACCTGACGCCGCCGAAGGAGATTCTGCACGCGATGCAGCAGCAGATCACCGCGGAGCGTGAAAAGCGCGCGCTGATCGCGGCGTCCGAAGGACGCAAGCAGGAGCAGATCAATATCGCATCGGGCGGCCGCGAAGCGGCGATCCAGAAGTCCGAAGGCGAGCGGCAAGCGGCGATCAATCAGGCGCAAGGGCAGGCGTCCGCGATTCTCGCAGTGGCGGAAGCGAACGCGCAGGCCATTCAGAAGATCGCCGCCGCGATCCAGTCGACCGGCGGCATGGAAGCGGTGAACCTGAAGGTGGCCGAGCAGTACGTGAACGCGTTTGCGAATCTGGCCAAGCAGGGCAATACGCTGATCGTGCCGGGCAACCTGTCGGATATGAGCTCGATGATCGCGTCGGCGCTCGCGATTGTTAAACAACAGAAGGGCGCGAGCGCCTGAACTCATGAGCCCCGAACGGACGCGTGTCTGGGCCGGCGAAGCAGGCCGGCCCTAGCTCGGCGTGCGCATCAGACGCGCCTTTTCGCGCTCCCAATCGCGTTTCTTTTCGGTTTCGCGTTTGTCGTGCAGCTTCTTGCCCTTCGCGAGGCCGATTTCACATTTGACGCGGCCGTCCTTGTAGTGGAAATTCAGCGGCACGAGCGTGTAGCCGCGCTGCTCGACCTTGCCGATCAGCTTGCTGATCTCCGCCGCGTGCAACAGCAGTTTGCGCGTGCGGACCGGGTCGGGATTGATGTGCGTCGACGCTTCCGGCAACGGGCTGATGTGCGTGCCGATCAGGAACAACTCCGCGTTCTTGATGACCACGTAGCCTTCCTTGATCTGCCCGCGCCCGGCGCGCAGCGCCTTGACCTCCCATCCTTCGAGCACGAGTCCGGCTTCGAAGCGCTCTTCGATGAAGTAATCGAAGAAGGCCTTCCTGTTATCGATGATGCTCATGAATGGAAAATGCCCAACTCGTTTAAAATCACAATTTTAGCAAAGCGAAGCCGGAAAACCGCCTGGCTTTTACGCGATTTTGATCCGTTTGCGTCGTTTTTCCGCCGTTTCCAGCGGTTTCCCTATTGATCCGTATTTTTACTTCCGCCGCGTGCCGTTGAATTTATGGCAGATGTCCAGAAAACCGTATTGATACGCCACTCGGCGGAGCAGATGTTCGACCTCGTCACCGACGTCGCGGACTACCCCAATTTCCTGCCGTGGTGCGGTGGCGTCGAGATCCGCCAGCAGGACGAGAACGGGATGGAAGCGCGTATCGACATCAACTTCAAGGGCATCAAGCAGCACTTCGCCACGCACAACACGCAACAGCGGCCGTCGCGCATCGATATGAACTTCGCCGACGGACCGTTTCGCAAATTCACCGGGTTCTGGCGTTTCACGCCGCTGCGCGCGGACGCGTGCAAGATCGAGTTCGCGCTGCACTACGAATTCTCGAACATCATCCTCGAGAAGCTGATCGGACCGGTATTCAGCCATATTGCGAACACGTTCGTCGAATCGTTCGTGAAGCGCGCGGACCAGCGGTACGGCAAGGGATGAGCACACGTCTTTCGGTCGATGTCTGCTACGCGCTGCGGGACCGGCAGACGCTGATTTCGCTCGAGTTGCCGCAGGGGGCGACGCTCAGGGAAGCGATCGATGCAAGCGGGATTTTGCAGCGCTATCCGGAGATCGATCTGACGAAGCAGAAGGTCGGCGTATTCGGCAAGCTGAAGCCGCTCGATGCGGTGCTTGCCGACCACGACCGCGTCGAAATCTACCGGCCGTTGATCGTCGATCCGAAGCTCGCGCGGCAAAGGCGCGTCGAGAAGACGCGCCGGGATGGGTCCGTCGAAGGGCGCAAGTGGTTGCCGAAGGATTCGCGCTAGCGGCGGCTTGAGCGGGGCACCGGCGAACGTGGCTTGCGAATGTGGTTCCCTGCCAGCGCTAGCGGCTCAGTGCACGGCCGCCTGCGCCTTCTCTTCCAGCGTCGTGCGTTTTGCGCCGTCATCCGCATGTTGCCGCACCGACCAGCTGACTCCGGCCAGCAGCAGAAGAATCGCAGCGGCCTCCAGCGGGCGCGGCAGCCGGTGGTCATAAACGAACGCGTAGAGCAGCGCAAACAGTGTTTCGAACACGATCAACTGGCCCGAAAGCGTGAGCGGCAGGCGCTTTGACGCCGCGTTCCACAGCCCGTTGCCAAGCCACGACGCACCGATCGCGACCCCAAGGTTCAGCAACCAGAACGTATGCCAGCGGGTGTCGGCGGCCGGTGCGGTGACGAATCCGCTCGGCAGCGCGGCGACGACAACCCATAGCGCGGCGCCGAGCAGGCCCGTCACGATGCCCCACAGCACCGACCATTCGCTGCCGCTGAAGTGATCATTGCGCTGCAGATAGCGCGCGTTTTCGACCGCGAACCACGTCCACGACAGCAGCGCGCCGACCGCGCACGCGAGCCCCGCGAGCCTGGTCACGATGTTGCCGCCCGCTGTTGCGCCAGCGCTGTCGCCTGCGGTAAAGACATTGATGTTGATGCACGCGATGCCGGCCAGCACCATCGCCAGCGGCCAGACCAGCCGCGTGAGCGGCACCGCGCCTTGATCGGAGCGGCCGAGCAGCGTCACGGTGACCGGCAGCACGCCGACAATCAGTGACGCGGGCGCAATGCCCACCATATGCACCGCGCCGCTCAAGAGCAGGTAATACAACAGGTTGCCGGCCAACGCGAGTTTGACGAGCGCGGCGACGTCCGCACCGGTGACGCGCGACAGCAGCGAGCGCGCGCCGGGCAGCGCGACGATCACCGAAACGATGCCGTACATCATGTAGCGGCCCGAGCTCAGCAGCAGCGGCGAAAAATCCGACAGCAGCCGCGGCACGAGGAAAACCGTGCCCCATAACGCTCCCGCCATCATCCCGTACATCACGCCGCGCCGCATGTTTCTGCCCTGATCCGAAAAACTTGAAAGGAAAGTGCACGCAGCATAGCGCGGTGCGCGCCGTCGAGTCTTGTTTCATTCTGCATGTGCGTCTGGGCCGGCGCATCGGCAACCGTCGTCTTCGTGCCCAAATCGCAAGCAACCCGGCGCTTTGCACAAACGAAAATCGATCGAACCCGAGCTGAAACGAAAAGCGAATTCGGTCGCCCACAGCCGTCGAAAAAACCGGACGAAATTCGCTAACTTACTGTTCGAGCGATGAAAAGCGGGGAGGTATCGCGTATAATTCGGTTTTGCGCCTATAGGATTTGCCATGCGTCTGATCCAGAAAGCACTCACGTTCGATGACGTGCTCCTCGTCCCGGCCTTCTCCGACGTTCTGCCGCGCGACACCAGCCTGAAAACCCGGCTGACCCGCAATATCTCCCTGAATATGCCTCTCGTGTCCGCCGCTATGGATACGGTCACCGAAGCGCGTCTCGCGATCGTGATGGCGCAACAAGGCGGCGTCGGCATCGTCCATAAGAATCTGACCGCGGCCGAACAGGCGCGCGAAGTCGCGAAGGTGAAGCGCTTTGAATCGGGCGTCGTGCGCGACCCGATCACGGTGCCGCCGCAAATGAAGGTGCGCGACGTGATCGCGCTGTCGCAACAGCATGGCATTTCTGGTTTTCCGGTCGTCGAAGGCGCGCAGCTGATCGGCATCGTCACGAACCGCGACCTGCGTTTCGAAACCCGCCTCGACGAACCCGTGCGCACGATCATGACGCCGCGCGAGCGGCTCGTGACGGTTAAGGAAGGCACGCCGCTCGCCGAAGCGAAGGCGCTGATGCATAGCCATCGGCTCGAGCGCGTGCTGGTGGTCAACGATGCGTTCGAATTGCGTGGCCTGATGACCGTCAAGGACATCACGAAGCAGACCGAGCACCCGGACGCGTGCAAGGACGAACACGGCAAGCTGCGCGTCGGCGCGGCGGTCGGGGTGGGCCCGGACAACGAAGAGCGCGTGTCGCTGCTGGTGCAGGCGGGCGTCGACGTGATCGTCGTCGACACCGCGCATGGCCATAGCAAGGGCGTGCTCGAGCGCGTGCAGTGGGTCAAGAAGAACTTCCCGCACGTCGAAGTGATCGGCGGCAATATCGCGACCGCGAGCGCCGCCAAGGCGCTCGTCGAATATGGCGCGGACGGCGTGAAGGTCGGCATCGGGCCGGGCTCGATCTGCACGACGCGTATCGTCGCCGGTGTCGGCGTGCCGCAAATCAGCGCGATCGCGAACGTGTCGGATGCGCTGAAGGGCTCCGGCGTGCCGGTCATCGCGGACGGCGGCGTGCGCTTCTCCGGCGACGTCAGCAAGGCGCTCGCGGCCGGTGCCAATGCGGTGATGATGGGCAGCATGTTCGCCGGCACCGAAGAGTCGCCGGGCGACGTGTTCCTGTACCAGGGCCGCCAGTACAAGTCGTACCGTGGCATGGGTTCGGTCGGCGCGATGAAGGACGGCGCGGCGGATCGCTACTTCCAGGACAACTCCGCGAACATCGACAAGCTCGTGCCGGAAGGCATCGAAGGCCGTGTCGCGTACAAGGGCGCGGTCAGCGCGATCCTGTTCCAGCTGATCGGCGGTGTGCGCGCGAGCATGGGCTACTGCGGCTGCCGGACCATCGACGAACTGCACGAGAAGGCGGAATTCGTCCAGATCACCGCGGCCGGCATGCGCGAGTCGCATGTGCATGATGTGCAGATCACGAAGGAAGCGCCCAACTATCACGTGGACTGATCGCCAATGAAGCCGCTGCTGCGCGCCGTACTGATCATCGATGGGTTGCTGCTGCTGGCGTTCGGGCTGCTGTTTCTGCTGACGCCGTGGCGATCGTTGTACGACGCGCTGCACCTCGTGCAGACCGATCCGGCACTGGTCGGGCAGGGCTTCGGTATCGCGCTGATCGGGCTTGCGTGGCTCGCGTTGCATGCGTCGCTCGACGGCGCATTGACCGCGACCGTCGCGAAGGTGGTTGGACACGTGAACTGGCTTGTCGCGGTGCTGATGCTGGTCTGGGTGGTCGGCTTGCATACGCCGTCGCTGACCGGCTTCGAGCAACTGGTCGCAGTGGTAGTGGCGCTTGTGTTGCTGATCGTCGGGCTTGGCGGCGTGCGTCTCGCGAGTGCGGTCAGGCGTCGCGAACGTGCACGAGCGGCTGGCGGCGCACCTGCCTCCGCCCGCACCGACAAGGCCGCTGCACGGCAGGCCGACAAAGACGCGAAGCAGGAGGCCAAACGCGAAGCGAAGGCGCAGGAAGCGCTGCGTACCGCTCCGGCATCGGCCGGTTATGCGACGGCGCAGCCCGTTGTCGAGCCGACGCTTGCGGCCCGCCAAACGCCGGTTATTGATCCCGCGACCGGCCGCGCGGTCGATCCGGTTAGCGGACGTCCGCCGGAGCGCGACAGCGCTGCGGTGCCACCGGTTGCCCAGCCACATGTAGAGGCGAGCGCGGATGCGGCGCGGGATGCACGCGAAGACGCGCGCAGGGAAGCGGCAGGAACGCCAGGCGCGCCGCGGCCGCCGTTCCATGGGTAACGCGCTTGCATTCGCGCCGCTTCCAGTCCATCCCGCTGTATGCCTGCGTTCTGTGTTGCCGATGCGTCGAACCGTGCGAGACGCCGCTTGTTTCTTCCGTGCGCATCGAGCCCACTCGGGTCACCTGAACCGCTCGAACCACAAAGCCGTTAAATTGACGCCGCGCGTATTGCGCGGTTTTCCGTATCTGTTTCCATTCGAATCTGCTCGCTGCCATGCATGACAAGATCCTGATCCTCGACTTCGGTTCGCAAGTCACCCAACTGATCGCCCGTCGCATCCGTGAAGCGCACGTGCTGTCGGAAATTCATCCGCACGATGTGAGCGATGCATTTATTCGCGAGTTCAAGCCGACCGGCGTCATCCTGTCCGGCGGGCCGAATTCGGTGGTTGACACCGATACGCCGCGCGCACCGCAGGCGGTATTCGAACTCGGTGTCCCCGTGCTCGGAATTTGCTACGGCATGCAGACGATGGCGGAGCAACTGGGTGGCAAGGTCGACACCGGTCACCTGCGCGAATTCGGTTACGCGGAAGTACGGGCGCGCAATCATACGAGCTTCCTCGACGGCATCGAAGACTTCCGTACGCCGGAAGGTCACGGCATGCTGAAAGTGTGGATGAGCCACGGCGACAAGGTGCTCGACATGCCGCCCGGCTTCCGGCTGATGGCGTCGACCGAATCGTGCCCGATCGCGGCGATGGCCGATGAAACGCGTCATTTCTACGGCCTGCAATGGCACCCGGAGGTCACGCATACGGTACAGGGGCGCGCGATGCTCGAGCGCTTCGTGCTGCAGATCTGCGGTGCGAAGCCCGATTGGGAAATGGGCAACTATATCGACGAGGCCGTCGAAAACATTCGCGCGCAGGTCGGCGACGAGCACGTGATTCTCGGCCTGTCTGGCGGTGTGGATTCGTCGGTGGCGGCGGCGCTGCTGCATCGGGCGATCGGCGATCAACTCACCTGCGTGTTTGTCGATCACGGGTTGCTGCGCCTGAACGAAGCCGAGCAGGTGATGGCGACATTTGCCGACCATCTCGGCGTGAAAGTGATCCACGTCGACGCAAGCGAAGCGTTTCTGTCGAAGCTTGCCGGTGTGACCGATCCGGAGGCGAAGCGCAAGATTATCGGCGCGGAATTCGTCGAGGTGTTCCAGACTGAAGCGGCGAAGCTGACTGACGCGAAGTGGCTCGCGCAGGGCACGATCTATCCGGACGTGATCGAATCGGCGGGCAAGGGCAAGAAGGCCGCGCACACGATCAAGAGCCACCATAACGTCGGTGGCTTGCCGGAGACGTTGAATCTGAAGCTGCTCGAGCCGCTGCGCGAATTGTTCAAGGACGAAGTACGCGAACTGGGCGTGAAACTCGGCCTGCCGCCGGCGATGGTCTATCGCCATCCGTTCCCGGGGCCGGGGCTGGGCGTGCGGATTCTCGGCGAGGTGCGGCGCGATTTCGCCGACTTGCTGCGCCGCGCCGATGCCATCTTTATCGAGACGTTGCGCACGTTTATCGATAAGGAGACCGGCAAGTCGTGGTACGACCTGACAAGCCAGGCGTTCGCGGTGTTCCTGCCGGTGAAGAGTGTCGGTGTGATGGGGGATGGGCGGACGTACGAGTATGTGGTTGCGTTGCGCGCAGTACAAACGCTCGACTTCATGACTGCGCATTGGGCCCATCTGCCGCATGATCTGCTCGGTCATGTGTCGAACCGTATCATCAACGAAGTGCGCGGCATCAACCGGGTGGTCTACGATATTTCGGGGAAGCCGCCGGCGACAATCGAGTGGGAGTGATCGCGGGTTCTTCGGGAGGAAGTCAGTAACCCGGAATTCATGCAGGGCGATGCGTCGCGTGAGCGACGCATCGCCCGAGCGGTTGAGCGACTGCCGTTATCAAATACCATGCGGGCTCAATCGAACGCACCTGGATGGCATACGTCGGGAGAATCGATGCGATAGTGTGGGCGTCGCTCAAACAAGGACGCGAAGCCTATGTCAACTCTCGTAACGACACGCCGGCGCGTAGAACTCAAATTGGAATCAGCGGCCCCCATTGAGGGTGGCCGCACTCAGGCCGGCGCGCGACGGTTGGAGTCTTCACCGATCTTCACCAAAAATTCCACCCGCACTTGATGGAGGAATCATGCCTGGTGTGACGATCAATGACATTGATGACGAACCTGAAGCGCGCCTGCGCACGCGCGCATCGCTGCGTGGTCGCTCGATGCAGGATGAGGTCCACGACATCCTGCGAGCAGCGCTGTCCGAAGATGAGACACCGCGCGACCCGCGCAATCTGCTGGACGTGATTCGAAGCCGCGTCGGGTTTCGCGCGCAGTCGCGCGACAGACTCTCCAAGGTCGAAAAGTTGGTCAGCCAATCGAAGAGTTCGATGCGATGATTGCCTGAGACTCGAATTGTCTGTGGCTCCGCTTGTCGCCTTGCTCATCAGTTATTGACAATTCAGTCCATATTTGGGAAGCTTCGAACCCATGGCAAGACCGAGAGAATTCGACCGTGACGAAGCGCTGGCGCAGGCCATTGAGGCCTTTTCCGAGCGCGGCTATGCGGGTACGTCAACCGAAGACCTGCTCAAGGCGATGAATCTGAGCCGGCAGAGTCTGTATAACGCGTTCGGTGACAAGCGCGGGTTGTATCTCGAGGCCTTGCGCGCATATGTGGCGGACAGTGTGTCGGAGCATTTGCAGATCCTCAACCGCGCAACTTCCGCGCGCAAGGGTATCGAACAGATGTTGAGCGAATTCGTCGTGAGACCTGCGCGTACCTGCCTCGGTACCCAGGCAATTTGCGAGTTTGGGCGCTCCGATCCTGACATCACGACGCTCTCTGAGACGGCTGCCCACACGTTGCGCGCGGCGCTCGAGCGTTGTGTCGCGCAAGCAAAGGCAGACGGTGAAGTCTCGCAGGACATCGACGCGCGCGCGGCCGCGCATTTTCTCGGCGCGACGCTGTCGGGTATCAAGATCGCAGCGCGCGCTGGGGCGCCGAAAGACGTGCTGCGCGACATCGCCGTAATGGCATTGCGTAGCCTCGATTGAAAAGCGTGCACCAAAGGGTGCGCGCATTTTTATGCTCTATTATAGATCGATCAGTCAAAAAAGTTTTTGGCGAGCAATGCCGCGAATCAACCGTACAAGGAGTGCACATGACAAAGTCGATTTTCATCACCGGCACCAGCAGCGGTCTCGGCCGGCATACGGCCATCCATTTCGCGCGGCGAGGCTGGAATGTCGCCGCGACGATGCGCGACCCTGAGCAGGAGAGCCAGCTTGTCGCGCACGAGCGCATCCGGCTCTTCAAGCTCGATGTGACCGACCCGGTGCAAACGCGCGCCGCCGCACACGCAGCGATCGACGCATTCGGCGGAATCGACGTCGTCGTCAACAACGCAGGCGTCGGCTCTTATGGTCCGCTGGAGTTTGTCGAAGAAGCCACGATTGACTGGCAGTTCGCGGTGAACGTGCGCGGCCCGATCAATGTGATTCGCGCGTTTTTGCCGCACTTTCGCGAGCGCAAAGGCGGGCGGTTCATCAATATCAGTTCGTTTATGGGCGTGACGACGGCAGTGCCGACCGGATCGCTGTACAACATGTCCAAATTCGCGCTCGAAGGTCTGATCGAAGGGCTTTACTACGAACTCAAGCCGTTTAACATCGATCTGCATCTTGTCGAACCAGGCGGCTTCAAAGGCAATCGCTTTGTCGAGAAGGTGGTGTTCAGCACGCATCCTGACATAAGCGACTACGATCCGCTGATTCACAAGGTGAACGCGATGATGACATCTGGGGACGAAAGCGTGAGAGACGATCCGCAATTGATCGTCGACGAAATCGACGCGCTCGCGACCGGCACGAGCGATCGGTTCAGAACGCTAGTCGGCCAGACCGGTAAGGATTTGATGCGGATGCGCGCGTCGATGCCGATTGAAGACTATCTGGCGACGATCGCAGCAAACTTCGCCTGACGAGGCCCGCGTAACGCGAAGCGCATCCGATCACGCGCGCTGCGCGATAAATCGCAGAATCGAAACGACGTGACGACGGAGCCGAAGCATCACTGCTTCGGCTCCCGAATTACGCGCAACACCGCGCCTCGCACAGCAGCGACGCAACCCGCGCTACTGCTTCAATCAATGCTTCAGACAGGTATCCGCGTTCTTCCACGTGCACGTATCGAGGCCGGTATGGATGATCGGCTTGACCGTCTTGCCTTCCGCAAGATCACGCATCACCATCGCGGCCTGATACCCCATTTCCTCCGGCCGCTGACCCACGAGAACGTTGACCTTATGATCCTTCAGCGCCTGCAACTCCGGCCCGAGCGTATCGGCTGACACGATCACGAACTTGCCGCTCGCAATCTTGTCCATGATCGGCGCGACAACCTGCGAATAGGCCTGCGGCGCAAAGAGCGGCCAGCCTCCCTCGAGCACAAATGCATCGAGCCCGGTGGCGTTGGCGGTCAGCGTGTCCTGCATCATCTGGTTCGCCTTCGCGGCATCGTCGTTCACGTACAGCGGGCACGCGCTGATTTCATGCCAACCGTTCTCGCCCGCGAGCTTCGCGATTCCCTTCTTGCCCCCCAACGCATCGCGCGTGCCCTGCGCGCGCTGGTTGATATTGTCGGCCGCGGGGTTGCCCATCACGAGACAGATATTGCCGCCCTTCGGCTTCAGCAGCTTCAACTGTTCGCCGAGCTTGACGCCCAGTTCGTAGTTGTCGGTGCCGACGTAGCTCTTGCGCAACGACTGGTCCTTCGGCAGCAAGTCGGCATCCGCGGTGATCACCGGAATCTTCGTGTTGCGGCGGCGGATCACTTCGGCCACGGCCGGCGCGTTCGACGGCGAGATCGCAATGGCCGCGACGCCTTTGGTCAGCAAGTCGTCGATGATCTGCACTTCGGCGCTTTCATCGGCTGCGGTAGCGGGGCCGGTGTAGTAGCAGTTGTAACCCTGCTTGCCAAGCTCCTTGTTCGCCCGATCGCATCCCTGATGCATCAGATCGAAGTAAGGGTTGTCGAGCCCCTTGACCACCAGCGCCAGGGTCTTATCGGCCGCGTACGCGGGGGAGGCCAGCATCGCAAGGCTCCCGATCGCGGCAACACACATCAGCATTTTCTTCATTGTTTCCTCCGGTTCGGCACCGGTCTGGCGGTGCCGCTGTCTGCTCGCACAATTTTCACAACGATCCCAGGAAAGCCGATACTCGGGCTTTCTCCTCCCCGCGGAACCTTGCGGTGTTGCGAACATCTACGGCCGGTCGTTCCGCGCTTCGTCCGGCCGCACCGCCTCCGATCGCACCCGCCGCGAACCCGGCCGATGCGCGTGAAGACATTTCAGTCCTGTTGCCGTTCGCCGCCGAGCCGGTTGAACAGCACGGCGACAATGATGAACGAGCCCACCACCGTGCCCTGCCAGAACGAATCGACGCCGAGCAGGATCAGGCTGTTGCGGATCACTTCGATAAGCGCTGCGCCGACCACCGTGCCGAACGCGCTGCCAATGCCGCCCATCAGATTCGTGCCGCCGATCACCGTCGCGGCGATCACGCGTAATTCGTCGCCGGTGCCGAGGCCGGTCGTCACTGCGCCGAGCCAGCCGACTTCGAGGACCGCCGCGACGCCCGCCATCAGGCCGCCGAGCACATAGACGGAGCACAGCACGCGGCGCACCGGCACGCCAGTGAGATTCGCCGCATGACGGTTGCCGCCGACCGCAAACACGTAGCGGCCCCAACGCGTGAACGCAAAGGTGAACCAGAAGAGCACCGCGAGCACAACGAGGAACCACACCGGATTGGCGACGCCGAGCGTCGAGCCGCCGCCCAATGCGAGCAGTTTGCTGCCGTCGGGACCGAAGTCGAAAATGGTTCGTCCTCCGGACATCACCAGCGCGAGACTGCGCCCGACGCTCAGCATGCCGAGCGTGACGACGAAAGGCTGCATGTTCAGATAGGCGATCAGCACGCCGTTCACGAGGCCGACGAGGCCCGCGGTCAGCAGCGCAAGGCCGATGCCGGCCCAGATCGGATAGCCGGCATGCATGACGACCGACAGCACGATGCCGCTGACACCGATGGTCGAGCCCACCGAGATGTCGATGCCGCCCGTCACGATCACCGCCATCGCACCGAGTGCGACGATCGCAACGAACGCGAAGTTGCGCGTCACGTTGAACAGATTCTGCGAGGTCGCAAAAGTGGGCGTCGTCAGTGACAGCAGAATGCAGGCGACGATCGTCGCGAGCACGACCCAGAACACCTGGCTCGCGAGCAATCCTGACCAGCGGGTGTGCGTCCTCGCCGATTGCGGATCGTCAAGCAGTGTCTGCATGGGCGTGGGCCTTTCCGGCGCATCGTTCAATTTCAGGTCTCCTCTGCTGTGCGACGCAGGTTCAGGCGGCAGCGATGGCTCCGGTGATCAGGCCGGTGACTTCTTCCGGCGACGAGGTATCCGTGTTCTTGTCGGCAACTTTGCGCCCGCGCCGCATCACGACCACGCGATGGGCGACCTCGAAAACATCGGGCATCCGGTGGCTGATCAGAATGACCGCGATGCCATGCTCGGACAGGCGTCTGATCAGGCCGAGCACCTCCGCCACCTGGCGCACGCTGATCGCAGCGGTTGGCTCATCCATGATCACGAGCCGCGCTTCGGACAGGCGCGTGCGCGCGATCGCGACGGCCTGCCGCTGACCACCGGACATCTGCCGGACCAGATCGCGTGGACGCGTCTCCGATTTGAGTTCTTTGAAGAGTTCGCCGGCGCGCCGGTACATCGTCGCGTGGTCGAGAATGCGAATGGGGCCGAAACCGATGCGCGGCTCACGGCCGAGAAACACGTTGGCGGCCGCGGTCAGGTTGTCGCACAGCGCGAGGTCCTGGTAGACGACCTCGATGCCCTGCGCGCGCGCGTCGACGGGCCGGTTGAAATGCACCGGTTTGCCGTCGATGCGCAGCTCCCCGTGCGACGGCGGAAAGTTACCGGCGATGACCTTTACCAGTGTCGATTTGCCGGCCCCGTTGTCGCCCATCAGACCGACCACCTGGCCCGGCTCCAGACTGAACGTCACATCGTTCAGCGCATGAATGGCACCGAAGTGCTTGGAAATGCCTCTGAGTTCAAGAAGACTCATGGCCTGTCGCGCTCGCTCCAGTAGTGACGCCCATGGGTTCGGCCGGGCAACGACTGACATGCTAGTCAGCACGTCTTTATAAAACAATCGCGGGTTTTTCCGGACAAACGGGCAGAAGCGAAACCAGATAGATGCCGATGAAGAAGAGGAGCGTGACGCAGAGGAGCGTGACGCGCTCGCGCTAGAACCGCACGCCGGTCGAACATCCGCCCGCGAATCCGCTGTCGCCGCTGCCACCCATCATGCCGCAAAAGGTGCTGCATCCCGACAGTGCAAGGGCCAACACAACGGCGCAGAGCGCGGCACGAATGATGGCCTTCGCGGAGGCTGCGTAACGGTCGAAACGCTCAAAGCGGACGAAACCGACGAAACGGTCGTGACCTGCATCACCGACGCTTCGGACGGACTTGAACATCGATTCCGGTCCCAAATTTGTTGGCGGCTGCATGTGCGCGGAGTCGGAAGAATTAGCGGAAATATGCAATCGCGAGCAAATTAATATGTTTTAGATTGCATATTTAAACATCCAAACTTTGAACCACACCTTTGCCTGAAGCGCTAGCAATCAGAATATTCTCAATGTAGGGTGTCTCGTCTATGTTACGAGTGAAACATATACGCCGGGTGCTGTTAGAATGCCCGAGCCGCAACGTAGTGGATTGCAAATGAAATTGCTTGATGCGCTAGTCGAACAACGCATTGCCGCCGCAGCCGCGCGTGGTGAATTCGACGAATTGCCAGGCGCCGGTGCGCCGCTCAATTTCGAAGACGACCCATTGGTCCCCGAGGAAGTGCGAGTCGCGAACCGGATTCTGAAGAATGCGGGCTTCGTGCCGCCTGCCGTCGAACAACTGCGGGCGCTGCATAGCCTGTACGACGAAATGGCGGCCGTGAGCGATCGCGCGACGCGCTGCCGGCTGCAGGCGAAGATGCTTGCAATCGATATGGCGCTCGAATCATTGCGCGGCGGTCCGATGCTGGTGCCGCGCGAATACTGCCGCCGTATTGCTGAGCGCCTGTCGGAGCGTGTGGCCGGCGACGACGCCGACGACACGACGTCATAGTGGTTGCGGCCACCGACAAGCCCGTCGCGGTACCGGTGAACATCGGTTCCGCGGCCCGCGCGGTCGACAAGTCTGAACTCCCTGAAGACGCACCGGCGATAGCGCCGGAAGCCCGCAGCGCGTCTTCCGACACGCCGTTATTCCCTGAACCCGAAACCGCATCCGAGCGCGATCGCTATTTCATGCGGCTCGCGCAAGCGGCCGCCGAAGAGGCGCGCGCGGCTGGCGAAGTGCCGGTCGGCGCGGTGCTGGTGCGCGGCGACGAAGCCATCGCGACGGGCTTCAACCATCCGATCGGCGCGCACGATCCCTCCGCGCATGCGGAGATGGCGGCGTTGCGCGCGGCCGCCGATCGTCTGCAGAATTACCGTTTGCCCGGCTGCGAGCTGTTCGTGACGCTCGAGCCATGTCTGATGTGCGCCGGCGCGATCATGCACGCGCGTATCGCGCGCGTCGTGTTCGGCGCACGCGACCCGAAAACCGGCGCATGCGGCAGCGTCGTTGACGCGTTTGCGAATACGCAGTTGAATCATCACACGTTAGTCGTCGGTGGCGTGCTCGAAGAGGAATGTGGGGCCGCGTTGAGGTCGTTTTTCGCAGACCGGCGGCGCGCGTCACGCGAAGCGCGCGCCCGACTTGCCGCAACGACCGGCAGCGGCGATGATGCCGGCGGGGCGTCAAACGCAACGGACCGCACGTCGGCCCAGGCGCCGGGCAGCGATCCCGGCACGCGCTGGCCGCTTTAACGCGTCGCATCCGGGGCTCGCGCAAAAGCGTAGGCGCCACGCTGGTCACCAACAACAACTCGTCAGCCGCTTATGATCCCGCACCGCAAAATCGAACTGATCGCGCCCTCGGGCTACCCGCACGATCCGACCGCGCTTCATCTCGCGATACAGCGTTTGCGCGCGCAAGGGCACCATCTCGAGAATATCCCGTCGACCCAGCGGCGGTTTCAGCGCTTCGCGGGCACGGATAGCGAGCGTGCCGCGGAACTGAACCGGCTCGCCGATCCGTCGCGCGATCTGCCGGACATCGTGCTAGCGGTGCGCGGCGGCTACGGCGCGGTACGTATCCTGCACGGGCTCGACTACGACGGTTTGCAGCGTCGCCTGAAGGACCAGCCAATCGCGTTCGTCGGACACAGCGATTTCACGGCGATCCAGCTCGCGTTGCTTGCGCGCTGCGGCGTCGCATCGTTCGGCGGCCCGATGCTAGTCGGCGATTTCGGTGCGCCGGCGGTCAGCGAGTTCACGATGCAGCACTTCTGGCACGCGCTGACGCAGCCGACCTTCACCGTCACGAGCGCCGTGCCGCAAGTCCAGTCGGCGGACGTCAGCGGCATGCTGTGGGGCGGCAATCTCGCAGTGTTGACGTCACTGGTCGGCACGCCGTATCTGCCGCCCGTGGACGGCGGCATTCTGTTTATCGAAGACGTCAACGAGCAGCCGTTCCGGCTTGAACGCGCAATTTATCAACTGCATCTGGCCGGCATTCTCGAGCGGCAGCAGGCGCTGCTGCTCGGCGACTTTTCCGGCGGCAAACAGTTCGACTACGACAACGGTTACGACCTGAACGCGATGGTCGAGCAGGTGCGTTCAGTCGTTGGCATACCGGTGATCACCGGGCTGCCGTTCGGTCATATCCCGAACATGGTGACCTTGCCGGTGGGCGCCGATGCGCATCTGGTGGCGCACGCGCAAGGATTCCGGCTCACACTCTCCGGGCATCCGGTGCTTGAGAGCTGAAGAGTAAAAACTGACGGAGCCGTTCGGCTCCGTTCTTTTTTGCGCGTTCGAAACGACGACCGCGTGTCAACGTCCCCGGACATTTTTGTCGACAAAATTCTCTGGCGGTTGGAGCCTTTTGCTCGATTGAAGTAAGTCCGAAAGTCATACACGGCAAACAGACAGCCTCGTCCAGCAAGGGTGTCGCGCGCTTTGCCGACAGGCCTTCAGGCAGATTGTCGGAAATCCAGTAGAAAAATTGTTGACAATCCAGATCGGTATCCTAAGATCCATCTCAATAAACGGCTCGCCTGATCATGTCCGACACGTCCACCGCCCAGTCGAATGGTTCGAAACCCGAAGCGATCGCCGAGCGCATTCGCGCCGCGATCCTCGAGCATCGGCTCGCACCGGGTTCGAAGCTGACTGAAGCGCAGTTGTGCGATGTGTTCGGCGTCAAGCGCGGGCCGATCCGTCAGGCGCTCACGCTGCTTGCGAACGACCGGCTCGTCGACCTCGAACCGAATCGCGGCGCGTTCGTCGCGAGTCCGACGCTGCAGGAGGTGCATGAAGTGTTCGAGATGCGCCGCATTGTGGAGCTGGCGGTCGTCGAGAAGATCTGCGCGGGCGGGCATGGCGCGAAACGGCTGAAGTCGATCGGCGGGATGATCGGTCGCGAGCGCAAGGCGTTCGAAACGCGCGACTTTCCCGCATGGATCAGGCTGTCCGGCGAGTTTCACACCGAACTCGCGTCGTTGACCGGCAATACTGTGCTATGCGAATGCCTGAGCGGACTGGTTGCGCGCTCAACCTTGATCTCCGCGCTCTATGAATCGCTGGGACGCAGCCCGTGCTCGTTCGAAGACCATGAAGCGATTCTCGGCGCGCTCGACGCCGGCGATGCGAAAAGCGCCGCGGCACTGATGTCGCGCCATTTGCAAAGCGTCGAACTGAAGATGCTCGACCGGCCGGCAACCGGCCCGGCCGATCTGCACGATGTATTCGGCATGCGCGCGGGACAGCGCGCATCAGGATGAAGCAGGCGGTTGCCGCACGCTCGCGCGCGGTGCAGGTCGCACTGAATTCGCCCTGAATTCGAATTGAAAGATCGCGATGCGCAGGTTGCCGCGAGGCGCCCTGCATCACGCGGCGACGTTCCGGCAGAGGTCCGCGGCTTCTGCCGAAACCATGAGAACAAGTACATCAGTACGGAGACAACCGCGGCAAAGCGCATGCGAAATACATCGGCCGTCACACGCAGACGAGCGGCCGCGTGACTGGCATGCACGATGCAGTGGCCAATCGGCTGTTGACCCCGGGCTTCGTACCCGGCTTGCAACCGATGGTCCCCAAATCCTTGGAGGAGTTCATGGCTCAGTTCAGCGCAGCGCCGGGCAACCCGGCTATTCCCGCCTATGACAACAGCAGCGCCGGCGATGCGACGGCGATCGATACGCGGCTGCCCGCGGGTTATAGCGAACGTCTGTACAACGAAGACCTTGCACCGTTGCACAAACAGACGTGGGGCGCGTACAACATCTTCGCGTTCTGGATGTCCGATGTGCACAGCGTTGGCGGTTATGTGTTCGCCGGCAGCCTGTTCGCGCTCGGCCTGACCAGCTGGCAGGTGCTGATCGCGCTGCTGGTCGGCATCACGCTCGTCAATGTGTTGTGCAACCTGATTGCGAAACCGAGCCAGCAAAACGGCGTGCCTTATCCGGTCGCGTGCCGTGCAACATTCGGCGTGCTCGGCGCGAATGTGCCGGCGGTGATTCGCGGCCTGATCGCGGTCGCGTGGTACGGCATTCAGACGTACCTCGCGTCGAGTGCGCTGGTGATCGTCGTGTTGAAGTTCTTTCCGCAACTGCTGCCGTACGCGGACGTGCATCGTCACGGCCTGATGGGGCTGTCGACCGTCGGCTGGGCGGGCTTCATGCTGCTCTGGGTGCTGCAGGCGTTCGTGTTCTGGAACGGGATGGAGACGATCAAGAAGTTCATCGATTTCGCGGGCCCGGCGGTCTATGTCGTGATGTTTATTCTCGCCGGTTATATGGTGTGGCGCGCCGGCTGGCACAACATCGGGATCAACCTGGGCGGCGTCAAGTATCACGGGATGGAAGTCGTGCCGGTGATGATCACCGCAATTTCGCTCGTCGTATCCTATTTCTCGGGCCCAATGCTGAATTTCGGCGACTTCTCGCGCTACGGCAAAAGCTTCCGCAGCGTAAAGCGCGGCAACTTCTGGGGCTTGCCGGTCAACTTCCTTGCGTTCTCGCTGGTAACCGTGATCACGACTGCCGCGACACTGCCGGTGTTCGGTGAACTGATTACCGATCCTGTCGAAACGGTCGGCCGCATCGACTATCCGACCGCGGTGATTCTCGGCGCGCTCACGTTCACCATTGCAACGATCGGCATCAACATCGTCGCCAACTTCGTTTCGCCCGCGTTCGACTTTTCGAACGTCGCGCCGCGTCTGATCAGCTGGCGCGCGGGCGGCATGCTGGCCGCGGTCGCGTCGATCTTCATCACGCCGTGGAACCTGTTCAACAACCCGGCGGTGATCCACTACACGCTCGATGTGCTCGGCAGCTTTATCGGGCCGCTGTATGGCGTGCTGATCGTCGACTTCTATCTCGTGAAGCGCCAGAAGATCGTGCTCGACGATCTGTACACCGTGTCGGAGCAGGGCACATACTGGTACCGCAACGGCGTCAACTATCGCGCAGTCGCCGCGTTGCTGCCGGCGGCAGTGATCGCCGTGCTGTGCGTAATGGTGCCGGCGCTTGGTGGCCTCGCGAATTTTTCATGGTTCGTCGGCGCGGCGCTCGGTGCGGTGTTCTATTGGATGCTCGCGCGCAAGAACGCGATTGCGATGCAGTAAAGCGCGCTCGCGCGCAGCAACAGGAGTCGATATGCGTATCAAGCTGATCAACCCGAATACGACCCAGCGAATGACCGACGCAATGGGTCGTTGCGCACGCAACGTTGTCGCGCCGGGCACCGAAGTGATTGCAGTTAGCCCGCCGATGGGCCCGCCTTCAATCGAAGGCTACTACGACGAGGCATTCGCGACGCCAGGTCTGCTGGCTGAAGTGGTGGCCGGCGAGCGCGAAGGCTGCGATGGCTACGTAATCGCGTGCTTCGGCGACCCGGGTCTGTACGCGGCACGAGAGGTCGCGCGCGGTCCGGTGATCGGCATCGCCGAGGCGGCGATGCACGCGGCGAGTGTGCTCGCGCCAGGTTTCTCGGTGGTGACGACGCTGTCGCGCACCTGCGGGATGGCATGGCACCTCGCCGAACGCTACGGAATGAAGCGTTTTTGCCGCAACGTCCGCGCGACCGACGTCGCGGTGCTCGATCTCGACGAGCCGGGTTCGGCCGCGCGCCGGATCATTGTCGACGAGTGCCGGCGCGCGCTTGACGAAGATGGTTCGGACGCCATCGTGCTCGGCTGCGCGGGGATGGTCGAACTGTGTGCGGAAATCGAGGATGCGGTCGGCGCACCGGTGGTCGAAGGCGTGACGGCAGCGGTCAAGTGGACGGAGGCGCTGATCGCGCTGCGCCTGGCGACCGCGAAGCGCGGCGACTACGCGCGGCCACTGGCGAAACGCTACGACGGTGCGCTTGCGCGCTACAGTCCGGCGGAAGGCGACGCGCAAGGTTCGCTGCGGGTAAACGCGAGCCATCCGGCGAACACGACGGCCGGCGCAAGCGCGGGTGTCCCGACAGTGCGCGGCGCGCGTGCCGAAGAGACCGCCATACCGCGCACGCACATACACCCGGTCTGACCCGCACTATCCGCCCGGGTGTATGCGCGCCCCCGGGCGTTTTGGCTACACTGGCTCACCCGTGCTGCGGCGTGCGTGAGCCCGTGTTGCCGACTGTGCATCACGCCACGCGATGTGCTCAAGTCAACCGCTGATTCAACTCAAATCATGTCACACGATCCGAACTATCCACGCAACCTGATCGGCTACGGCCGTGATCCGGTGCAAGCGAACTGGCCCGGGCGCGCGCGAATCGCCGTGCAGTTCGTGCTCAATTACGAAGAGGGCGGCGAGAACTGCGTGCTGCACGGCGATGCCGGATCGGAGCAGTTCCTGTCCGAAATCGTCGGCGCGACATCGTATCCGGCGCGGCACATGAGCATGGAGTCAATCTACGAGTACGGCTCGCGGGCCGGCGTGTGGCGCATTTTGCGCGAGTTCGAAAGGCGCGCACTGCCGCTCACGGTGTTTGGTGTCGGCATGGCGATCGAGCGTAATCCGGAGGTCGCGCGCGCGTTTGTCGAACTTGGACATGAAATCGCCTGCCACGGGTACCGCTGGATTCACTATCAGGACTTCACGCCGGAGCGTGAAGCCGAGCATATGCGTCTGGGCATGGAAGCGATCGAACGGGTAACCGGTGTGCGGCCGCTTGGCTGGTATACGGGGCGCGACAGTCCGAATACGCACCGGCTGGTCGCCGAGTACGGCGGCTTTCTATACGACTCCGACAATTACGGCGACGATCTGCCGTTCTGGATGGAAGTCGACGTGACCGGCGGCGCGAACACGCATCAACTGATTATCCCGTACACGCTCGATACCAACGACATGCGCTTTGCGACGCCGCAAGGGTTCAACACCGCGGACCATTTCTTCACGTATCTGCGCGATGCATTCGATGTGCTGTATGAAGAAGGCGACGCCGTACCGAAGATGCTGTCGATCGGTATGCATTGCAGACTGCTCGGGCGTCCAGGGCGTTTTCGCGCGTTGCAGCGCTTTCTCGATCATATCGAGCAGCACGACCGCGTGTGGGTCACGCGCCGTCTCGACATCGCGCGGCACTGGCGCGAACACCATCCTTATCAGCAACCGGAATGCGGGAAAACCGCGTGAAAGCGATGCAAACGACCTTGGCTCAGTTGAACCGCGTGTCGAAGGATGCATTCACCGACACGCTGTCGGGCATCTATGAACATTCGCCGTGGGTCGCCGAAGCGGCCGCCGAATTGCGCCCGTTCACCAGCATCGATGACCTGCACAGCAAGATGTCGCTGATC
This sequence comes from Paraburkholderia rhizosphaerae, assembly GCF_004366595.1. GTDB lineage: Bacteria > Pseudomonadota > Gammaproteobacteria > Burkholderiales > Burkholderiaceae > Paraburkholderia > Paraburkholderia rhizosphaerae. Next base: position 21,489 of record NZ_SORE01000023.1, on the reverse strand, counting down.
GTCGAAACGGCAGGGGAGGCGAGGCAACTTGCGTTGATCAACGCGCACCCGGAACTCGCGGGCAAGGCCGCGGTACGCGGCGAACTGACCGCCGAATCGACGCGCGAGCAAAGCGGCGCGGGCCTGGATCAATGCACGCAGGATGAGTTCGACACTTTGGTGCGCCTGAATGCCGCGTATCGAAACAAGTTCGGATTTCCGTTCATTCTCGCGGTGCGCGGCTACGACCGGCACGGCATCATCGCGAACTTCGAGGCGCGCGTCGGTAACAGTCGTGCGAACGAACTGCATACAAGCCTTGAGCAGATTTATCGGATCGCGCGTTTCCGGCTCGACGACCTGATCGCCGATTGAACGCGCATTGACGTTTAGACCGCGTACGCGCCTGTACGCATCAAAACAGACTTCAAGGAAGACAACGATGGCACTCCCGACTCTCGACCCGAATGCACCCGATTTCACGCGCCGCTATGTGAATCTCGCGGACCCGCGGCTAGGCGCGCAAGCGCTCGAAGCGAGTGACGAGTTTTTCGCGCCGAAAGACCGGATGCTCAATCCGGAGCCGGCGGTCTTTATCCCCGGCAAATACGACGAGCACGGCAAGTGGATGGACGGCTGGGAAACCCGCCGCAAGCGCACGACCGGCTATGACTGGTGTGTCGTGAAGCTCGCGCGCCCGGGCACGATCAAAGGACTCGACCTCGATACGAGCCATTTCACCGGTAATTTCCCGCCTGCGGCATCGGTGGAAGCGGCGCGCATCGTCGATGGCGCACCGAATCAGTCGACGCAATGGACGCAGATCATCCCGTCGACGACGCTGCAAGGCAACAGCCACCTCTATCTCGACGTAACCGACCCGAACGCGTACACGCACGTGCGCGTGAATATCTATCCGGACGGCGGCATCGCGCGCCTGCGCGTGTATGGACAGCCGCAAGTCGATTGGGCGGGCGCAAGCCGTACCGAACTGTTCGATCTCGCCGCGATGGAAAACGGCGCATATCTGGTCGGCGCAAACAACCAGCACTTCGGCGCGGCGTCGACCATCCTGATGCCGGGCCGCGGCGTCAATATGGGCGACGGCTGGGAAACGCGCCGGCGCCGCGAGCCGGGTAACGACTGGGCGATCGTCGCGCTCGCGCAGCCCGGCGTGATCCGCAAGGTGGAAGTCGACACCGCGCACTTCAAGGGCAATTATCCGGACCGCTGCTCGATCCAGGCCGCGTATGTGACCGGCGGCACCGACAGTTCACTGATCACGCAAGCGATGTTCTGGCCGGTTCTGCTCGCTGAGCAGAAACTGCAGATGGACAAGCAGCACTTCTTCGAAAGCGAACTTGAAGCGCTCGGGCCGGTCACGCACGTGCGCTTCAATATCATTCCGGACGGCGGGGTATCCCGTCTGCGCTTGTGGAGCACGCTCGCATGAACATCGCATATGAAATGAAAACGCTGCGCATCGAACCGTTGACGCGCGATGCGTTTGCGCCGTTCGGCGATGTGATCGAACTGGAAGGCGCGAAACAGATTCCGATTAATCTGGGTACGACGATCCGCTACCACGACCTCGCGAAGGTGGACGTCAGCGATGGCGGCGGCCGCACGCTCGTCAATCTGTTTCGCGGGCAGCCGCGTGTATTGCCATTCGAAGTGAAGATGCTCGAGCGGCATCCGCTCGGCAGCCAGGCATTCATTCCGTTTGATGAACGGCGCTACCTGGTTGTCGTCGCGCCGGCCGGCGAACTCGATCCGCACGCCGTTCGCGCGTTCGTCACATGCGGCTGGCAGGGCGTGAACTATGCAAAGGGTGTCTGGCACCATCCTCTGATCGCGCTGGGCGAAGTCAGCGATTTTATCGTCGTCGATCGCGGCGGCGATGGCTTGAATCTGAATGAGCAGGATCTGCCGGACTCGTTGTGGCTGACGGATGAAGCGTTAAGCGTTGCCACGTATTGATGTTGTCAGGGCGATCCGCGATAGCGCGGGCCGCCTGATTCCGCGTATTCGCGTCTAGCGCCTGGCGAGCAATGGCGAATGCCCGATCACCTCGCGCGCGGGTATGGCCGGCTGCGCGGAAGAGAATCCCGCCGCTTCGATAGCCTGGCTCAGGCCTTTAAGCGCTAGCCCTTTCTTCGGGCTCCGTAACGACGCCATGCCGTCGTTCCACGCATGCAGCATCTGTTTTGCAACATGACGCCATTGCGGTTCGTTACGCGCCGCTTCGATAACCTGATGACCGACCTCCACCGCGGATTCGCATAATGCCTCGACCATGTCGGCGTACTGTCGCGGCGGAATGCCCATGCGCGTATTGAAGAAACGCTCGAGCGTCTTGCCGGGCGCCCACGTCTTGCGTCCTTCAATGGACAAGCCCGGCGGATTCGCGGCAAAGCGTGGATACGCTTGCGTCGTCACGATGTCGTAAACAGGCGAGAAGGCGACATCGTCGGCGTTTGAATAGAGGAGGGCGACGTTCTTTGTATGGCAATCGGCGTTGCGCACGACGTAATTTGCCAGCAAGTGCCAGCCGAGTTGTTCGAATTGCAGTCGGAGGTTGTCGCGCGATAGCAGATAAGCTTTCGCCGCCTTCAGCATTTTCTCGGTAGTCGAGTTGTATTTTTCGTGCGGCGGCAAGCCGAGTAGACCACACATGTCTTCGACGCCAAGAGCGGGCAGACCTTGTTCGTCGACGTCGAACCGGGTGACGACCAGTGCCCGGCCGTCGTCGGACATCTGAGTGCGAGCAACCGGTGCCACGTCCGCATGCTCGAGTACGCGCATGCTGTAAAACTCGTTGAAGCCGAGAAAAGGGGTGTTTTCGTCGGAGCCTTTTACGATGTAACGACTGGTCTTGATCGTCGATTTGCCGAGCGCCACGGCGCTGACAGGCGGTGCACCCGCGCCGGAAGCCGACGCGTCGGGCGCAATGAACTTCGGCACGGCGCCGGAGATCGCGGCACGCGCGTAATCGCGCACAAGCGCCGAAAAATGCCCGGCCGTGTTGTCGCCGCGCAGGATGTCCTTGATATCCAGCGGATGCAATTCAATACCGGGCGGTACCCCTTCGGGCGTCACCGTGACACGCCCGATGCCCATCGCACCGACAACAGCGAGCAGCGAGAGATCGGTGCCGTCGAGCAGAGGACCGAACTGCTCACGGATCAGACCAAGCAGATATCCTTCCGGCAAGTTCTGCCGGAAGAACGGGTGCAGATCGCGCGGCCAACGCCACGGTGCTTCTCGCACCGGCATTGTCAGGCTGACGAAGTCCGAAGGCGTTGCATCGCCGTTGTATTGCAGCACGTACTCGTCGCGCTCGCGAAAGAGTGACGCGACCTTACGGCCCCTTACATGGACGTCGAGTTTCATCCATTCGGCCCCGGTGCGGCGCGCTGCTCGATAAGGATGTCTTCCAGAGTGCGACTGAAGCCGTGCGCAACGACCTTCAGATCGCAGCCGGCGGCTTCCAGCAGTCTCACGAGTACCGAGACGCTCATGTCACCCTTTGCGAGCGTTTCCATACGCGCCACGGTGGTACGGGCGACTCCAGCCCTGCGCGCCAATTCCTCCTGCGAGAGACTGGCCTCACGGCGGGCGTCCTTCAGCATGTCCGAGATATCTGCGAGGGTGGTCATTTGTGGCCCTTGGGCGTCAAAAACTACAAAACTACCGGTTATTGTAGCCCAAGAGCGACAATCTCTACCTCTAATTTTGTATCTCTTGGGCTACATTTTCACGAAAATGGAGGTATTTGTAGCCCGAGGGCTACAAATTCTGCTCCGCTAGACACGTCGCGCGCCCACATCTCGCATAAACCGTCACATCTACTGCAACGCGCCCCCCTGGAACCACGCAGCGATCTTCTGCCGCTCGTCGTCAGTCATCTGCGTGATATTGCCGAGCGGCATCGCCTTGAGCGTGACCGCCTGCTGATAGATCCGCTGCGCGTTCTGCGAAATCTCGGCCGGCGTATCGAACATGACGCCCGCCGGCGCGCTCCCCATCAGCGTCGGATGCGCAGAGTGGCATGCGGCGCAGCGCTGCTGCAGGATCGGCGCGATGTCGGCCACCTTGGTCTTCGGCGCATTGGCCGCCTCGGCCTGCGGCACGACCGGCTTCGGCATCGTCCACACGAGCGCGCCTGCCATCAGCGCGATGCCCGCAAGCGGCAGATACCACAGCACCTGGCCGCGATGACGCATCACGAAGAACTGCCGGATCAACGCGCCCGCGAGCATGATCACAACCAGCACCGCCCAGTTGTACGGGTGCGTGTACGTCATTGCATAGTGGTTCGACAGCATCGCGAACACGACCGGCAGCGTGAAATACGTGTTGTGCACCGAGCGCTGCTTGCCGCGCTTGCCGTAGATCGGGTTCGGCGTGTCGCCCTTGAGCATTGCGTCGACCATCTTGCGCTGGCCCGGAATGATCACAAAGAACACGTTCGCGGACATGATGGTCGCAAGCGTCGCCCCCATGATCAGATACGCGGCGCGGCCGGCGAAGATGTGGCACGCGAGCCACGCGCCGGCCAGCACGACGAGCGCCACGCAAATACCAAGCACGCGGTCGTTCTTGCCGAGCAGGCGGCACAGCGAGTCGTAAAGGATCCAGCCGCCCGCAAGGAATCCGAGCGCGGAGAAGATCGCCACGACCGGCCCCATGTCGAGCACGTTCTTATCGATCAGGTAAGTGTTCGGCGACCACAGATAAAGCACGGTGAAGAGCCCGAAGCCGGAAAGCCAAGTCGTGTACGACGGCCACTTCGACCAGTGCAGGTCGTCGGGCATCTCAGGCGGCGCGACGGTGTACTTCTGCATGTTGTAGAAGCCGCCGCCGTGCACGTGCCACAACTCGCCGAACACGCCGCGGCGGCGCTGGTTCGGGTCCTGCGGCGGCTTCAGGCTGTTGTCGAGGGCGACAAAGTAAAACGATTCGCCGATCCACGCGATCGCCGCGACTACGTGAAACCAGCGGATCGCGAGATTCAGCCAGTCGGTGATAAAGCCTTCCATGAAACTCCTCCACGTCCGATTTCGTCGCGGGCGCGGCGCCGATCGCCTGAAAATGTGTGTCGATCGAAGCACCGCGCCTGCTGCGGGTGATGCACGCCGCCAGGTTTTGTGCCGTCCGGATGCGATGCATGCCGGGGCGTGTCCGATGTTGTTATCCGCCGGGCGTTTAGCCGGTTCCCGGCGGAGCGCGGCGCTGACCGCGCTACGCGTCGCGCGGGTTGCGCCGTTGCCGCCCAGTTACTGCCCAGCTGCGTTTCAACTGCCGCGGTACGTGCTATACGACCATGGCGAAACCAGCAGCGGCACGTGATAGTGCGCAGTCGCATCGGCGACACCGAAGCGCAGCACGACGCGGTCGACGAAGCGCGGCTGCGGCAATTGCACGCCGGCTGCCGCGAAATAGTCGCCTGCATGAAACACGAGTTCGTATTCGCCGGTGACGAACGCGGCGCCTTCGAGCAGCGGCTCGTTGCAGCGTCCGTCGCCATTGGTGGTGGTGGCTTTCAGCGCGCGGCGCGTATCGCCTGCAAGCGCGAAGAGTTCGATCCGGATGCCCGCGCCGGGGCGGCCGTTCGCGGTGTCGAGCACGTGGGTAGTGAGCTTGCCCATTCGCGATTTTCCTTGTGTGAGTGCGAGGTTTCAGCGGCGGCATGATCCGTTTGCAAAGCGACCGGATCGAGGCTCCACGTCTGTGGCTACATACCCGTCGGCGGATTCAGGCGAGCGCCGTGACATGCATTGTAGAAACAATGACGCAGCTCCCGATGCCGCGATAGGAAAGATAATGGCAGACGCATAAGCACGCGCTGTGGCGCCGCTGGACGGCTGCGCCGCGCTGTCGGCGCCATTGCGCCATGCCAGCCGCCGCTCCGCATGGGCGCAACGAGCCAACCATATGCGCGCGATGAACTCTGGTATCGCGCCAGCACGCATTGCCAAGCCGATTTTGAACGCCGAAGGTGATGGCGATCAAGGAGGAACGGATGACTGCGACGCAGCGCAACACCCACGGCAAACGCAACACCATGCTGGTCAAGCACGCGGACGTACTCGTCACAATGGACGATGCGCGACGCGAGCTGCGCGATGCCGGGCTTTATATCGAAGACGGCCAGATCGTCGCAGTCGGCACAACGGCCGAATTGCCGCAAACGGCGGACGAAGTGCTCGACCTGGGCGGTCACCTCGTGATGCCCGGGCTCATCAACACCCATCACCACATGTATCAGACCCTGACGCGCGCTCTGCCGGCCGCGCAGAACGCGGAGTTGTTCGGTTGGCTGACGAGTCTGTACAAGGTATGGGCGCACCTGACGCCGGAGATGATCGAGGTATCGACGTTGACCGCGATGGCCGAACTGCTGCTGTCGGGCTGCACGACATCGAGCGATCATCTTTACCTGTATCCGAATGGTTGCCGGCTCGATCACAGCATCGAAGCGGCGCAGCGGATCGGCATGCGATTTCATGCGAGCCGCGGCAGCATGAGCGTCGGGCAGCGCGATGGCGGCTTGCCGCCTGACGCGGTGGTCGAGCGCGAAGCGGACATCCTGAAAGACACGCAGCGCGTGATCGAGGCGTATCACGACGAGGGGCGCTACGCGATGCTGCGCGTCGTCGTCGCGCCCTGTTCGCCGTTTTCGGTGAGTCGCGACCTGATGCGTGAGTCCGCCGTGCTCGCCCGGCACTACCGGGTGTCGCTGCATACGCATCTGGCTGAAAACATCAACGATGTCGCGTATAGCCGCGAGAAGTTCGGCATGACGCCGGCTCAGTACGCTGGCGATCTCGGCTGGGTCGGCCGTGACGTGTGGCACGCGCACTGTGTGCAGCTCGACGATGCGGGCATCGACCTGTTCGCGCGGACCGGCACAGGCGTTGCGCACTGTCCGTGCTCGAACATGCGGTTGGCATCCGGTATTGCGCCGGTCAAACGGATGCGGCTCGCAGGGGTGCCGGTCGGTCTGGGCGTCGACGGTTCCGCGTCGAACGACGGCTCGCATATGGTGGCCGAAGTCCGCCAGGCGCTGCTGCTGCAGCGCGTCGGCTTCGGCCCCGACGCGATGACCGCGCGAGACGCGCTCGAGATCGCGACGCGCGGTGGCGCGGCGGTGCTGGGCCGCGAAGACGTCGGCGCGCTTGCGCCCGGCATGGCGGCGGACTTCGTATCGTTCGATCTGCGGCAGCCCGCTTTTGCGGGCGCGTTGTCCGATCCGGTGGCGGCGCTGGTGTTCTGCGCACCTTCACAGGTCGCGCACAGCGTGATCAACGGCAGGCAAGTCGTGAAAGATGGCGTGTTGAGTACCGTCGAACTCGGCCCGCTGATCGAGCGGCACAACCGTTTGGCGCGGCAACTGACCGAAGCCGCTGCATGACGTGGCGAACGCCGCGCAATACATGAACACACGTCACCTGACCACCGATCCCCGCCCGCGCGGGCGCGTCACTCGCGTCACTTTTCGATCAGCGTGCGCGTGGCTTGCGCAACCAGACTACGCAGCCACCGCACTTCGTCGGAGTAATGCACGCGCTCATGCCATAGCTGGTAGTACTGCATCGGCGGGAAGTCGAGCGGCGCGGGCATCACGGTCAACGGCAGGAACTTTGCGTAGTAGTCGGCGAACAGGCGCGTCGTCGTGAAGATCAGGTCCGATTTGATCAGCACATACGGCGCGAGATTGAAATACGGCAGCGTGACGACGACGTGGCGCTTTAACCGCTCGCGCGCGAGATGCACGTCGATTGCGCCGCGCTGGCCGACCGAATACGGCGTCGGCGCGAGATGCGGCGCGTTCAGGTACTGGTCGAGCGTGATCGTGCCGCGCTTCGCAAACGGATGCGTATTGCCCATCAGACAGACGATCTGATCGACGAACAGATTCGACAGATGCAACTGCTCGGGTGGCTCCGGCCAGTTGCCGACGACGGTATCGAGCTTGCCGTCCTCGAGCGCGAGCTCATAGTCGAAGGCCGGGCCGAGCGAATGAAATTCGAGCGTCGCGTTCGGCGCGGCCAGGCGGAAGCGTTCGACGACAGTCGGCACGAACAGCACGTTCAGATAGTCCGGGCAGCCGATCCGATAGCAACGGATCGACGTCGCCGGGTCGAAGCTGTGCTGCTGGAACCTGATTCGCTCGATTTCACGCAGTGCGTTTTGCGTGGGTTCGAGCAGCCGCAGCCCATATTCGGTCGGCACCATGCCGGATTTCCCGCGTACCAGCAGCGGGTCGCCGGTGATGTCGCGCAGACGCCGCAGCGCGGCGCTGATCGCCGGCTGCGACTGGTTGAGCTTGACCGCCGCGCGCGTGACGCTGCGTTCCATCAGCAGCGTGTGCAACACGCGCAGTAAATAGGTGTCGATCGCCTCGCGTTGCTGGCTCATCACTTCTCCGGAATATATGTCGAGGCTGATCGTGAAACAGTGGGGGCATATCAGTTTTAATATAGAGGAGGTGGACCGTCAAGGGCGGCTTTCCCGCAATAAAGGGTGCGGCGTGCCGACAGGCGGCGTGTCCCTATCGGTAAGACGGGACTGGCCGGGAAAAGAGAAATCGGCCCCGCGAAAGGGGGCGATTTGCGCAAGGAAAATGCGGAGGACGGCGGATCCGCCGGACGAGATAAAGCCGCGCCCGCATGGGGCGCGGCGCAGCCTGTCGACGCGAATGTCGCGCGCTAGTCTTCGAGACGCAGCCCGACCTTGATCGTCACCTGCCAATGCGCGATCTGATTCGCGTCGATATGCCCACGCGTTTCGATCACTTCGAACCAGCAGAGATTGCGCAAGGTCCTGGACGCTTTGTCGATTGCAGTGCGAACCGCGTCGTCACTGGATTTCGGCGACGAGCCGGTGATTTCTATCGTCTTGTAGACGTGCTCGCTCATGATGTACCTCCGGTGGGGGTCGAAAAAAGTATAGGTAATGCGCCTGCGGCGAATCCCCCGGATTTGCACGCAGTTGACGTGCCCGCGCGCGCATGCGATGCAGTGCGCGACAGGTGGCTGGCGATCGGCGACCGGCGATGTGCAATCCGTTTAGCCACGCGCGCCAACACGCGGCGCTATGATGGGCGCCGCGGTGATGGCGATGCGGACAGCACGCCACGCGAGGCACCAATCAATCGACGACGAGGAATCGAAACAATGGAAGCAGGTTTTTGCGGCCCGGGTCTGATGGGCGCACCGATGATCCGGCATCTGCTGCGAGCGGGGCACACGGTTCACGTATGGAACCGCAGTCCTGACAAAGCGCATGCACTGGTGAAAGACGGCGCCCGGGTCGCGCCGACACCCGGCGCGCTGGCCGGCTGCGCGGAGCTGATCTTCCTGTGCGTATCGGATGCGAGCGCGGTCGAGCAGGTGGTGTTCGATGCCGAACACGGCATTGTCAGCGCCGCACGGCGCGCAGCCGGAACGACGCGCGTTCGCCGCATCGTCGATCACTCGAGCATCGCGCCGTCCGCGACGCGCAGTCTCGCGCAACGCGCGGCCGCCGCGGGCATTGGCTGGGTCGACGCGCCGGTGTCGGGCGGGGTGGCCGGCGCGACGGCCGGCACGCTCGCGGTGATGGCGGGCGGCGCAGTGGCCGACGTCGAGGCGGTGCGACCGGTGATCGGCGCGTATGCGGCGCGTGTCACCCATATGGGCGACGTCGGCGCGGGTCAAACCGCGAAGCTGTGCAATCAGTCGATCGTCACCGCGACGGTCGCCGCGATCGCCGAAGCGGTCAGTCTTGCGCAGCGAAGCGGGATCGACGCCGCGCGGTTATCTGAAGCGCTCAGTGGCGGGTGGGCGGATTCCGTGCTGCTGCAAACCTTCGTGCCGCGGATGACGCGCAGCGGCGATGCGCCGATCGGCGCGCTGCGCACGTTCCAGAAAGACGTCGACACAATCGCCGCGACGGCTTACGAAACGGGCACGCCGATGCCGGTGGCCGGCACCGTCCAGCAGCTGCTGCGTCTGGCGGCCGCGATGGGCCTGGCGGACGCCGATTTTTCTGCTTTCATCGACGTGCTGCAACCGGGCCAGCGCCGGTAAAGCGGCTGCCGGCATCGAGATGCACGTCGGCGGCAGAGTGCATCCTCGTGTGCATCACCGGTGTACATCGCGGTACGCATCACAGCGGACGCCACAACTGGCACAGCGAATGCACATGGCGGAGGCCGGCCCGAGCAACACGATATGCTGCTAAAATATTCGGTTTTTCAGCGATCCACGCCGGATCACTATCTCAAAGGTACGCGCCGTGCTGTCTACTGCCAATATCACGATGCAATTCGGGCCGAAGCCTCTCTTCGAAAATATCTCGGTCAAATTCGGGGAAGGGAACCGCTACGGGCTGATTGGGGCGAACGGCTGCGGCAAGTCGACCTTCATGAAAATTCTGGGCAGCGACCTGGAGCCGAGTTCGGGCAACGTCATGCTCGAGCCGAATATCCGTCTGGGCAAGCTGCGCCAGGACCAGTTCGCGTATGAAGACGTGCGCGTGCTCGACGTCGTGATGATGGGCCACACCGAGATGTGGGCCGCGATGACCGAGCGCGACGCGATTTACGCGAACCCCGAAGCGACCGACGACGACTACATGCACGCGGCCGAGCTCGAGGCGAAGTTCGCCGAGTACGATGGCTACACGGCCGAAGCGCGCGCGGGCGAACTGCTGCTGGGCATCGGCATTGCAATCGATCTTCATAACGGTCCGATGAGCAACGTCGCGCCGGGCTGGAAGCTGCGCGTGCTGCTCGCGCAGGCGCTGTTCTCGAAGCCGGACGTGCTGCTGCTCGACGAACCGACCAACAACCTCGACATCAACTCGATCCGTTGGCTGGAAGACGTGCTCAACCAGTACAACTCGACGATGATCATCATCTCGCACGATCGCCACTTCCTGAACCAGGTCTGCACGCATATGGCGGACATGGATTTCGGCACGCTGAAGGTCTGGCCCGGCAACTACGACGACTACATGCTGGCGTCGACGCAGGCGCGTGAGCGCCAGCAGGCCGCCAACCAGAAGGCCAAGGAGCGCGTGGCCGATCTGCAGGACTTCGTGCGCCGCTTCTCGGCCAACAAGTCGAAAGCGCGTCAGGCCACGAGCCGCCTGAAGATGATCGACAAGATCAAGATCGAGGAATTCAAGCCGTCGTCGCGGCAGAATCCGTTTATCCGCTTCGAGTACGAGAAGAAGCTGCACAACATCGCGGTGGTCGCCGACAGCATTACGAAGAAGTATGACCGCACGATCTTCCAGAACTTCAGCATCAGCGTGCAGCCGGGCGAGCGCATTGCGATCATCGGTGAAAACGGCGCGGGCAAGACGACGCTCTTGCGCTCGCTGCTCGGCAATCTGCCGATCGATCGCGGCACGGTGAAGTGGGCGGAGAACGCCAACGTCGGCTACATGCCGCAGGACACGTACGAAGAGTTCCCGGACGACGTCACGCTGATGGACTGGATCGATACGTACCGCAAGGAAGGCGACGACGAGCAGATGGTGCGCGGCACGCTCGGCCGGCTGCTGTTCAATGCGGACGATATCCGCAAGTCGGTGAAGGTGCTGTCGGGCGGCGAGAAGGGCCGCATGATCTGGGGCAAGCTGATGCTCGGCCGCCACAATGTGCTGTTAATGGACGAACCGACGAACCATATGGACATGGAATCGATCGAGTCGCTGCAGATCGCGCTGGAGAAGTACGATGGCACGCTGATCTTTGTCTCGCACGACCGCGAGTTCGTCAGCGGCCTGGCGAACCGGATCATCGAAGTGAAGACCGATGGCACGCTGAATGATTTCGGCGGTAACTACGAAGATTTTCTGGCGAGTCAGGGCGTCGAGTAACGGTCCCGCGAGGACGCCCGTTCAATTCCCGCCATCATGCTGTGGCCCTTGTCCTGATTGGATAGGGGCGCACACTCAATACACGTTACTTCTCCGGCGCCTGATTCGTCGTCAGGATCGTGCTCAGCTTCGTGCCGCCAATCGCTTCGCAATCGACGCTCTTCGGCTCAGTCCACTTGACCGCGACGCCCCGTACCACGGGCCTGACCATGCGCCATGGCCAGAATCCGAAGCGTTGCGAGCCGCCATATTCGATGATCGCATCCGCGCCGCGCGTGCGCGCGTTTTCGGCCAGTTTCGGCAGGATGTCGTTGACGCCGCCGTAAGTGCCTTTTCCCACCTTGAGTTTCTTGACGACCTCGTATTTCTGATCGGCCGGCGGCAGATGTGCGAAGAAGCAAAAGTCGCCGAGTCCGGCGGGAAGCTCGACCAGATGTCCGGCCGGCTGGCTAGCGGGTGTTGCAGCGGGTGTTGCAGCGGATACGCCGGCGGCTGATGCGGTAGCCGGCAGGTCCACCTCGGTGGCGTCATCGTCCTGGGGTTCCGCTGCGTGTGCCGCGGTGGCGGTGATCGCGGCGGCCAGCCATGCGGCAGTCATGGTCAGTCTGTAGATCCTGTTCATTTTCCTATCCCCGTGTCGGTCGAGCCGACGTTTCGTTTGTGTTATCCGCGTGGTGGTCTCCACTGCGGCAGCGAATTGTAAGATGACGCCCCGCTAATGGCTATCCTTGCCTCCGCTCGTCCTGTAACTCAGGCCGCTTCCGGCAACGCAGGTCCTTCTTTTGCTCGCATCGTCAAGGACAAGTGATGAGAAGCGCGTATGCCGCGCGAGTAGAATGATCCGATCCGACGCAGACATGGACCGCACCGACATGAAGACCTACGACCATCTCTACATCGACGGCAAATGGCTCAAACCGTGCGGCACCGGTACGATCGACGTGATTGATTCGGCGACCGAGCAGACGATGGGACGCATTCCAGAAGGCATCGAGGCCGACGCGGAGAATGCGATCGTTGCGGCCCGCGCCGCGTTCGACGGTTGGGCCGCGACACCGCCGCAACAGCGCGGCATCTACCTGAAAAAGATCGCCGACAACCTCAAGGCCCGCACGGACGAACTGGCGGCGCTGATTTGCGGCGAAGTCGGCATGCCGGTCAGGCTGTCGCGCGCGATTCAGGTCGCCAGTTCGGTGCAAAACTGGAACGCGTACGCGGCCCTTGCCTGCGAATTTCCATTTGAAGAGACCGTCGGCCACTCATTGGTCGTGCGTGAACCGGTTGGCGTTGTCGCGGCGATCACGCCGTGGAACTATCCGCTCAATCAGATCACGCTAAAGGTTGCCGCGGCGCTGGCCGCAGGTTGCACCGTCGTGCTGAAGCCGTCGGAAATCGCGCCGCTCAACGCGTTCGTGCTGGCTGAGGCAATCGATCAATCAGGATTGCCTGCCGGTGTCTTCAATCTCGTGAGCGGCTATGGGCCGGTTGTCGGCGAAGTGCTGGCGTCGCACCCGTCGGTCGATATGGTGTCGTTCACCGGTTCGACGCGCGCGGGCAAGCGTGTATCCGAGCTTGCCGCGGCGAGCGTCAAGCGTGTCGCGCTCGAACTGGGCGGCAAGTCCGCATCGGTGATTCTCGATGACGCGGACTTTGCCGCTGCGGTCAAGGCAACGGTCAGCGCCTGCTTTCTGAACTCGGGCCAAACCTGTTCCGCGCACACGCGCATGCTGGTGCCCGAAAGCCGTTACGACGAAGCCCGCGCGCTCGCGAAAAGCGCGGCGCAAACCTATATCGCGGGCGATCCGCGCAATGAAAGAACGCGTCTTGGACCGTTGGCGTCGGCTGCCCAGCAGCAACGCGTGCAGCAGTACATCGCGCGCGGGATCGAGGAGGGCGCTGAGCTCGTGACCGGCGGCCCCGGCATGCCCGATAGCGTGCAACAGGGCTTCTTTGTCAAACCGACCGTGTTCGGCCGCGTGCACCCGAAAGCGACGATCGCTCAAGAAGAGATTTTTGGCCCGGTGCTGTCGATCCTCACGTTCAAGGACGATGACGAAGCGGTCCGCATTGCCAACGATTCGGTGTACGGTCTGGCCGGCGCGGTATGGTCGGGTAGTGACGAGCGCGCGCTCGGCGTCGCGCGGCGCATGCGCACCGGGCAGGTTAATATCAACGGCGGCGCGTGGAACGCGGCCGCGCCGTTCGGCGGCTACAAGCAGTCGGGTCACGGCCGCGAAAACGGCGCGTACGGCCTCGACGAATATCTCGAATACAAGGCGCTGCAACTCGCCGTCAACAAGCCTGCCTGAAGCGCCGGCGCCGCGATACGGCCGGCACGAAATTCCACCGATCGCTCACAGAAAGCGCGTGCAGGTTTGCTCCTGCACGCGCTTCGCATCTTGCACGCGTCTCGTTGCTTCACGCGACCTTCGGCCGCAGGTCGCCGCACATATTTGTCAGCGTTGACAAGCGTCAATAGCGCGAACGCGCTTGCGCCCGACAATCGTTTCGATCATCAACCGACCGAAACGAAAACGGGGCAATGCAATGAAATGGAAGAACCCAAACGGAACGGCGCGCGCAATATCAGGCGTCGCGCTGGCCAGCACGCTCGCGATCATGCTTGCCGCAGCGATACCCGCCCGCGCCGACGACACCGGCAGCCGTGTGCAAAGCGGTATCCATACGGGTGATGTGCTGGTTCGCCTGCGCGGCATCAGCATCATGCCGCAGGTGAGCGTGAGCAACACGCTCGCTACGCTAAACGTGGGCGTGAACAATGCGATCGTGCCCGAACTGGACTTCACGTACATGATTCGCGACAACATCGGCGTCGAACTGATTCTTGCGACGTCGCGGCATCAGGTGACGTCGAACCTTGGCGCACTGGGTGGCGTGAACGTGCTGCCGCCGACGTTGCTGCTTCAGTATCACTTCAACCATCAGGGCAAGGTTCGTCCTTACGTCGGCGCGGGCATCAACTACACGTATTTCTACAATGACGGCCTGCAGGCCGGCGGGCAGGCGATTGCGGTGAGTCGCAGCAGTTTCGGCCCCGCGCTGCAAGCGGGCGTCGACGTGCAGGTCACAAAGACGCTCTTCGTCAACGCGGATATCAAGAAGATCTGGATGAGGACCGATGCGACGCTTGGCGGTGCGCCGATCGGCACGTTGCGTATCGATCCGCTGGTGATCGGCGTCGGCGTCGGAATGAAATTCTGACGCAGTGTGGCCGACCGTGCCCGCCCTGCGCGCGCTAGCTCAAAGCTTGTCGTACTTGAAGCGCATCGCGGTCCCGTCGCGCTGGATTCGCTCCCACACCGCGCGCTTTTCTTCGCCGGTCATAAAGACCCAGTTCGCGACTTCGCCGGCGGTGCGGCCACAGCCTTTACACACTTCGTCGAACAGCGTGGAACAGACGCCGATACACGGGCTGTCGGGGAGGTCGTGCAGGTTCGAAGCCATCAAAAAGCCTTGCGCGGGAATGGGCCAACGCGCGGGAAATATGCGGCAAGCGCGAGCGGTCCGTTATGGTAAACGAAAAGCCGCACCGCTCACCGCCCGACCGCGACCTGCCACACGAGCGCGCCATTGAGCGCGATGATCGCGCCCGCTGACAGCCACGCAAGTCCAAGTGGCCATCGCTTGACGCGCCAGTCGCGCATCAACTGCGTATCGGCGGCAAAACGCACGAGCGGCACCACCGCGAGCGGCAATTGCAGGCTCAACACCACCTGGCTTGCCACCAGCAACTGGTTCGACCCATGCGGTCCGAATAGCGCAACCGCGACGAGCGCAGGCCCGATCGCGAGCCCACGCGTCAGCAGCGCACGCTGCCAGCGGGGCATCTTCAGCCGCAGAAAGCCTTCCATCACGACCTGACCCGCAAGCGTGCCGGTCACCGTCGCATTCATCCCGCATGCCAGCAGGGCCGCCGCGAACAGAATGCCGGCCCAGTGCGTGCCGACGAGCGGTGCGATCAGCGCATGCGCGTCGGCGAGATCGGTGACATCGTAATGTCCATGTGCATGAAACACCGCCGCCGACATGATCAGTAACGCCGCGTTGATCAGAAACGCGACCGACAGCGCGCTGAATGTGCCGATGCTCACGCCGCGCAGCACGCGCGCGATCTCAGCGTCGTTGCTATCCGGCACCGCGTCTTTGACGAGCGCCGAATGCAGATACAGGTTGTGCGGCATCACCGTCGCACCGAGAATGCCGGCCGCAAGCCACAACATACCGGCGTCGCGGATGATGCGCGGGTCCGGCACGGTGCCCGCGAGTGCCGCATGCCAGTCGGGCTGCGCGAGCGCAAGCTCGACGACGAAGCACATCCCGACAAACAGAATCAGCGTCACGACGAACGTCTCGAGCGTGCGGTGCCCGTGCCGCTGCAACGCCAGCATCGCGAAGGTGCTAACCGCGGACATCAGCACGCCGACGGTGAGCGACACGCCGAGCAGCATCTGCAACGCGACCGCGCTGCCGACGACTTCCGCGACGTCGCACGCGATGATCGCGATCTCGCTGGCAATCCACAATGCGAACGCGACGCGGCGGCTGTAACGCTCGCGGCACAGCCGCGCGAGATCGCGGCCGGACACGACGCCCACCCGCGCGGCGACCCATTGCAACAGCATCGCGGTGAGGCTCGACAGCAGTACGACGCCAAGCAATTGATAGCCGTAGCTGGCGCCGCCCGCGAGCGCGGTGGCCCAATTGCCGGGATCCATATAGCCGACCGCGACCAGCGCGCCAGCGCCGATGAACGACAGGCGGCGCGCAGGCCGCGGCGCCGCGCCGTCCGGCTGGCGGCGGCGCGCGGGGCGCAACGCAAATGGATTCGTGTTCATCGCAGACCCTCGTCGGTCACGCACAGCACGGGGCAAGCGTCATGCCTGTGCGCGCCATACCGGCTCCGTGCAGGTAACGCCACGAGCCGGCACCGGGGCGGCCGGTCATCTTCGCGCCTGGCGTTCGCGAAGCGCCGACATCCCCCCGGGCGAATCTGCGCACAGGTTTTATGACAGTCTATAGTGGCAGACGGGGTGCCGCTTCAGGCCCGATCGGGCATCGCCCGGCGGCCGCAATCCGCTGCCCGTACACGGCGCCTTTCCGCTTTGTCAGGACACCGCCAGGCTGGCCGGGTTTGTTTGAGGTGGACACGCGCTGATAACCCGATAAAATTGCGCGCATTTTGTCAGTCACGGCATCGGACACGCGAACCCCGCGCGGACACGGCTGGCTGTACCGTTTGTGCGACATCGGGGGATTTTTTTTGTGGCGCACAACGTTTGGTGGTAGTTTTCGGGGTTTTCAGGGAAGTCGCGGACGCGATGGCCGCGGCATAAGCGGGGTAGACGGTCGGCGTTGGGCCGGCCAGTATCGGAGAACGGAATGAAAAAACGGGTGTTGGGCCGGTTGGCTGCGGCGCTTTTGCTGTGCGCTGTTCCCTGGGTGCCGGCAGCGGCAAAAGATACGCAACTGAATGTGTACAACTGGTCGGATTACATCGCCAAGGACACAATCCCGAACTTCACAAAGCAGACCGGCGTCCAGGTCAGGTACGACAACTACGATAGCGACGACACGCTGCAGGCCAAACTCCTGACCGGCAACTCCGGTTACGACATCGTCGTGCCGACCAGCAACTACGCGGGCAAGCAGATCGCCGCCGGCATCTTCGCGCCGCTCGACAAATCGAAGCTGCCGAATCTCAAGTATCTGGACCCGGCGCTGATGGCGCTCGTCGCCGGCGCGGACCCGGACAACAAATACACGGTGCCCTGGGCGTACGGCACGACCGGCCTCGGTTACAACGTGACCAAGGTGCAGCAGATTCTCGGCAAGAACGTCGAACTCAATAGCTGGGACATCCTGTTCAAGCCCGAGAACATTTCGAAGCTGAAGGCGTGCGGCGTGTCGGTGCTCGATGCGCCGGACCAGATGTTCGCGGCCGCGCTGCACTACATGGGCAAGGACCCGATGAGCACGAACCCGGCCGACTACCGGGCCGCGCTCGAGATGATCAAGAAGATCCGCCCGTACATCACGCAGTTCAACTCGTCGGGCTATATCAACGACCTGGTCGGTGGCGACGTCTGTTTCGCATACGGCTGGTCGGGCGATGTCGTGATCGCGAAACACCGCGCGATCGAAGCGAAGAAGCCGTACAGGATCGAGTATTACATTCCGAAGGGTGGCGCGCCGGTCTGGTTCGACGTGATGGCCATTCCAAAGGACGCGAAGAACAAGGAAGCCGCGCTCGAGTGGATCAACTACATCGAGACGCCGCAGGTGCACGCGGCGATCACGAACGCGGTCTACTATCCGAGCGCGAACGTGGAAGCGCGCAAGTACGTGGACAAGGACGTCGCGAACGATCCGGCGGTCTATCCGCCGCCGGAAGTGGTCAAGACGCTGTTCCTTCTGAAGCCGCTGCCGCCTGAAATCCAGCGTCTGCAGACACGGCTGTGGACGGAGTTCAAGTCTGGCCGCTAAGCGTCCTCCGATAAGCGCCGCCGTCGTGGGCGGGCGCGTCATCTCCAAGCCCTCGGTGTTCACCGGGGGCTTTGTTCGTCAAATGCAGCAGGAAAGCAGCACATCATGAGCGATCAGTCTGGTGCGCCGGCGGGGGCCGGGGCGCTGCCTTCGGGCAATCCTGCCGTTGCGGATCAAGCAGCGGAAAACTTCGTGCAGATCGTCGACGTCGTGAAAAGATTCGGCGAGACGGTCGCGGTGAAGGGGGTGAATCTGTCGGTGAAAAAGGGCGAATTGTTCGCGCTGCTCGGCAGTTCCGGGTGCGGCAAGTCGACCTTGTTGCGGATGCTCGCCGGCCTTGAAACGGTCACGTCGGGCAAGATCCTGATCGACGGCGTGGACCTCGCGACGCTGCCGCCGTACCGTCGTCCGACCAATATGATGTTCCAGTCGTACGCGCTGTTTCCGCATATGACGGTCGAATCGAATGTCGCGTTCGGCCTTAAGCAGGAAGGGGTGCCGAAGGCCGAAATGCGCGAGCGCGTGAACGCGGCGCTCGAACTCGTGCAGATGAGCCGCTTTGCGAAGCGCAAGCCGCATCAGTTGTCGGGCGGCCAGCAGCAACGCGTCGCGCTGGCGCGCAGCCTCGTCAAACGGCCGAAACTGCTATTGCTCGACGAACCGATGTCGGCGCTCGACAAGCAGATTCGCCAGCGCACGCAGATCGAACTCGTCAACATTCTCGATCACGTCGGCGTGACCTGCATCATGGTCACGCACGATCAGGAAGAGGCGATGACGATGGCCGGGCGGCTCGCAGTGATGAGCGAAGGGCAGATCGTGCAGATCGGCACGCCGAACGAAGTGTATGAATATCCGAACACGCGTTTTTCCGCGGAGTTCATCGGCTCGACGAATCTGTTCGACGGCAACGTGGTCGAGGACGAGCCGGATCATGTGTACATCGAGACGCCGGACCTGCCGGTGCGGCTGTATGTGAGCCATGGCATCACCGGGCCGCTCGGCATGCCGGTGACGATCTCGGTGCGGCCCGAGCGCATTGCGCTGACGCGCAAGCCGCCGGAGGGCGCGTTCAACTGGGGCAAGGGCAGCGTGATGAACATCGCGTATATGGGCGGCTACTCGCTGTATCACGTGAAGCTCGACAGCGGCAAGACGGTGATCGCGAATGTCTCGAGCCTTGCGTTGTCGGAAATCGACACGCCGACCTGGGGCGACGAAGTGTATGTGCGCTGGAGCGCATCGGCTGGCGTGGTGCTGACGTCATGAGCACGCTGCAAGCAATCGCAACGTGGCCGGCGCGGCGCTTCCGGCTGACTGGCAAGACCGCGGTGGTCGCGGGGCCGTTTATCTGGCTGCTGCTGTTCTTTCTGGTGCCGTTTCTGCTGGTGGTCAAGATCAGCTTCGCCGACCAGCAACTGGGCATTCCGCCTTACACGCAGTTGACGTCGTTTACGGACGGCGTGCTGCATATCGCGCTCGACTTTTCGCATTACGCGTTTCTGTTTCAGGACAGCCTGTACATCGCGACGTATCTGAATTCGCTGCTGGTCGCGGCGGTCACGACGCTGATCTGCCTGCTGATCGGCTATCCGATGGCGTATTACATCGCGCGCTCGAATCCGTCGACACGCAACATCCTGATGATGATGGTGATGCTGCCGTTCTGGACGTCGTTTCTGATTCGCGTGTATGCGTGGATTGGCATCCTGAAGAACAACGGTTTGCTGAACAACTTCCTGATTTCGATCGGGATGATTCACACGCCGATCGAGCTGTATCACACGAATACGGGCGTCTATATCGGCATGGTGTATTCGTACCTGCCGTTTCTCGTAATGCCGCTGTATGCGCACCTCGTAAAGATGGACCTGACCTTGCTCGAGGCGGCATACGATCTTGGCGCGAAACCGTGGAAGGCGTTCTGGCAGATCACGTTGCCGCTATCGAAGAACGGCATCATTGCGGGCTGCATGCTGGTGTTCATTCCGGCGGTCGGCGAGTACGTGATTCCGGAACTGCTCGGCGGCGCGAACACGCTGATGATCGGCCGCGTGATGTGGAATGAGTTCTTCGACAACGCGGATTGGCCGATGGCGTCCGCGGTGACTTGCGCGATGGTGCTGCTGTTGCTGGTGCCGATGGCGTTGTTCCAGCACTCGCAGGCGAAAGCGTTGGAGGAAGAGCGCGGATGAAACCGAATCGTTGGTTGCGGATGCTCGCGTTGGGGATCGGGTTTCTGTTTCTGTATATCCCGATTGTGAGTCTTGTTGTGTACTCGTTCAATGAGTCGCAGCTGGTGACGGTGTGGACGAACTTTTCGACGCGGTGGTATTCGGCGCTGCGTCAGGATGATGAATTGATCGCGGCGGCGTGGTTGTCGTTGCGGGTTGCATTGTTGACTGCGTTTGCGTCGGTCGTGATCGGGACGTGGGCCGGGTTCGTGCTCGCGCGGATGGGGCGGTTTCGCGGGTTCACGCTTTACACCGGGATGATCAATGCGCCGCTGGTAATTCCTGAGGTGATTCAGGGTATTTCGTTGCTATTGCTGTTCGTTGAGTTGGGGCAGTGGCTTGGATGGCCGGCGGGGCGCGGGATCGTTACGATCTGGATCGGACATGTGATGCTTTGTATGTCGTATGTCGCGATTATTGTGCAGTCGCGCGTTCGTGATCTTCATCCGGCGCTGGAAGAGGCGGCGCTTGATTTGGGGGCTACGCCGGTTCGGGTGTTCTTTTCCGTTACGTTGCCGTTGATTTCGCAGGCGCTGGTTGCGGGGTGGTTGTTGTCGTTTACGCTTTCGTTCGATGATGTCGTGCTGTCGGCGTTTTTGTCTGGCCCTGGGTCGACTACGTTGCCGCTTGTTGTGCTGTCCCGTGTGCGGTTGGGGTTGAATCCGGAGATGAATGCGCTGGCGACTCTGTTTATTGGTGTTGTTTCTGTCGGCGTTGTGGCAGCTAACGTTTTTATGCGGCGCGCGGAAAAGAAGCGGATGGAGATGGCGGTTTAGCGCGTTTTATGTGCTTGCATCCTTGAGCCTGTCAGATTTTTAGTGTGTCGAGGTCATGAGACGATAACGGAAATAACGTCCTATGACCGAAACGACAGTGACAAAGAAGAGCAAGAACC
>NZ_SORE01000022.1 GCF_004366595.1 Paraburkholderia rhizosphaerae | reverse complement strand
GGCCCGATTCGCCCAGAATCGACTCGGCATCCTTGTTCTGTACCTGCGCCAGCAACTGGTCGATCAGTTCATCGGGGAACAGCTTCGGCGCTTTCTGGTTCTTGCTCTTCTTTGTCACTGTCGTTTCGGTCATAGGACGTTATTTCCGTTATCGTCTCATGACCTCGACACACTAAAAATCTGACAGGCTCCCAAGGCTCTTTCCCCGCCGATCCTTCTCCGCCATCACCGGCTCCCCTTCAATAGGCCACTCAACCCCCACCTGCGGATCATCCCAAGCCAAACACCGCTCAAACTCCGGATACCAGTAATCGGTAGTCTTATACAAAAAATCCGCCGTTTCCGACACCACCAGAAACCCATGCGCGAACCCCGGCGGAATCCACATCTGCCGCTGGTTCTCCCCGCTCAGGCGCAAACCGACCCACTTCCCGAAGTCAGGCGAGCTCTTACGAATATCGACAGCAACATCAAACACCTCCCCCGCCACCACCCTCACCAGCTTCCCTTGCGCATGCTCAATCTGATAATGCAAACCACGCAACACACCCTTCGCCGACCTTGAATGGTTATCCTGAACAAACTCCACCCCAGCCTGCACCTGCTCGGCAAACTCCCGCGCATTGAAGCTTTCCAGAAAGAACCCGCGCGCATCGCCGAACACCTTCGGCTCAATCACTTTGACTTCAGGTAGCGCGGTCGCCGTTACTTGAATTGCCATACCACCTTGTCCGTCAGAATATTTTTCAGGTACCGCCCGTAGTCATTCTTCGACAGCGGCTCAGCCAGCCTCATCACCTGTTCCGCGTCGATCCATCCACACCGGTACGCAATCTCTTCCGGGCACGCTACCACCAGTCCCTGACGTTTCTGCAACGTCGCGATAAACGTCGCCGCGTCGATCAGCGAATCGTGCGTCCCAGTATCGAGCCACGCATATCCGCGACCCATAATCTCGACCTGCAGTTTGCCCGCCGCCAGGTAGCGCGAGTTGACGTCAGTGATCTCATACTCGCCGCGCGCCGACGGTTTGATCCCGGCGGCGATATCGCACACGTCGGCATCGTAGAAATACAAACCCGTCACCGCATACTGCGAGCGCGGTTGAACAGGCTTCTCTTCAATCGACACCGCACGCATCCGGTCATCGAACTCAATCACGCCGTAACGCTGCGGATCATTCACGTGATACGCGAACACGGTCGCGCAATCGGTACGCTCATTCGCTTCACGCAATTGACGCGCGAGGTCGTGACCATGAAAAATGTTGTCGCCGAGAATCAGCGCGCTCGGGTGGCCGTCGATAAACTCGCGACCAATCACAAACGCCTGCGCAAGCCCGTCCGGCGTCGGCTGCACGGCATACTGAAACGACATCCCCCACCGGCTGCCGTCGCCGAGCATCGCTTCGAAGCGCGGCGTGTCCTGCGGCGTCGAAATGATCAGCACGTCGCGAATGCCCGCGAGCATCAGCGTGGACAGCGGATAGTAGATCATCGGCTTGTCGTACACCGGCAGCAGCTGCTTCGATATCGCGTGCGTGATCGGATACAGCCGCGTGCCCGATCCGCCCGCGAGAATGATTCCCTTCCGTGCCATCCGCGTTTCCTCTTTCAGACCGTTCCGGCGTAGTGCGTTTCCATCCAGTGACGATAGCTGCCGCTCGTGACACCGGCGATCCAGTCCGGATGCTCGAGATACCAGAGCACCGTTTTCCTCATGCCGGTCTCAAACGTCTCCGCAGGCCGCCAACCGAGTTCGCGCTCGATACGCGTCGCGTCGATCGCATATCGGCGATCGTGGCCGGGCCGGTCCTTCACGAATTCGATTTGCGCCGTATAAGACGCCCCCGATGCCGACGGCCGCAACTCATCGAGCGTGCGGCACAGCGTATGCACGACGTCGATGTTGGCCTGCTCGTTCCATCCGCCGATGTTGTACGTTTCACCGGGCACGCCCTTTTGCAGCACCGTGCGAATCGCAGCGCAATGGTCCGTCACGTACAGCCAGTCGCGCACATTCTTGCCGTCGCCATACACCGGCAGCTTCTTGCCCGAAATCGCATTGATGATCGTCAGCGGAATCAGCTTCTCGGGAAACTGATAGGGGCCGTAGTTATTCGAGCAGTTGGTGGTGAGCGTCGGCAGACCGTAAGTATGATGGTACGCGCGCACGAAATGGTCGGACGCCGCCTTGCTCGCCGAGTAAGGGCTATTCGGCGCGTACGACGTATGCTCGTTGAAAGCCGGATCGGTGGGATTTAGCGAGCCGAACACCTCGTCGGTCGACACGTGCAGAAAGCGAAATGCGGCTTTTTCATCGGCTGCGAGGCCGTTCCAGTGCGCGCGTGCCGCTTCGAGCAGCGTGAAGGTGCCAACCACGTTGGTTTGTACAAATTCGCCAGGCCCGTTGATCGAGCGATCCACGTGGCTTTCCGCGGCGAAATGCACGATCGCGCGCGGCCGGTATGTACTAAACAGCGCATCGATCGCCACACGGTCGCAGATATCGACCTGCGAGAAAACATGTCGAGCGTCCCCAGCAAGCGGCGCAAGCGTTTCGGCATTGCCCGCGTACGTCAGCTTATCGACGTTGACGATCGGCTCATCGCTATCGCGCAGCCAGTCCAGCACGAAATTTGCGCCGATAAAGCCTGCCCCGCCGGTCACGATGATCATGCTTCCCCCTGTTTGTACTTTCTGTCGACAGGAGTTGGCGCATTAGCGCTAACTCCTGTCCCATGCAAGGCTGTTGACTGGAGTGCGCGCATTGGCGCTAGCTCCGGCTCCCGACCACGCGGCCCGCTTCACCGCGCCGCCCTTTCAACGCTCGTGAGGGCCTCTTAAACCAGCTATTATGTCACGCGATATTGTGCAGTCAGCTTCATTGCGACTCCCCGCACGATCGTGCTGCCGCCGTTCGTGTCACCAGCGCGTGTCATCAGCAAGGCACCGCGCTTGTCACGCAAGCGCCGCACCGGCATTAAGGCCCCGGCGCAGCCTATGCGTCGGTGCTTTGCCGCACACGGGACGACTGCCGTGACGTTCACCCAACCCGGATTCCGATGACCACTTCCACGAGGCCCGCTCCCCTCGCCTTCGGCGATCTGCAAGGCTGCCACAACGAATTCCAGCGTCTGCTCGCGAAAGCCGCCCCATCCGGTGACACGCCACTGTGGTTCGCCGGCGACATCGTCAACCGCGGTCCCGGCTCGCTCGCAACGCTGCGCGAATTGATCGCGCTCGGTGACCGCGCCGTAACGGTGCTCGGCAATCATGACCTGCACCTGCTATCGGTATCGGCCGGCATCCGCAAGACGAAAAAAGGCGACACGATCGACGACATTCTGTCCGCCCCCGATGCCGACGACCTGCTCGAATGGGTCCGCCACCGCCCAATCGCGCATTTCGACAACGACATGCTGCTCGTTCACGCCGGTGTCCCGCCGCAGTGGGACGCGGCGCTGACAATGGAACTCGCCGACGAACTGCAACGCGCACTACGTGCACCAAACTGGAAAGAAACGCTCGCGGGTCTGTACGGTAATCAGCCGAATCGCTGGAAGCCAAGCCTGAAGGGCATCGACCGGCTGCGCCTGACCTGCACCGCGCTGACCAGAATGCGCTTTTGCAACGCCGACGGCGAAATGGATTTCACGTCGAGCGGCGGCCTCGATTCGGCACCGTCAGGCTTTATGCCGTGGTTCGATGTACCGTCGCGGCGTACCGCTGACGTAACCGTCGTATTCGGCCATTGGGCCGCGCTCGGCCTTCTGATGCGCGATAACGTGATCGGTCTCGATTCCGGCTGCGTGTGGGGCAATTTGCTCTCCGCGGTCAGACTCACGCGCGAAGCTGCAGCGCGGACGGTCACGCAAATTGATTGCTCGGGTTGCCGCGCATCCGCGGACACCGAATAGCACCATCGTTCACCCATTCATTCGAGCGTGCGTCGATGGTGAAAGGCCGCCTGCCCCGCAGCTTGCCCACTGTTTCCGGCACGCCGCAGCGAGGCACCACGTTTCAACGTCACGTCAAAACCTACCGGGTAAGACGGGCTATGTCCATGTAACGCAGCGCGAAAACGCGCACTTAAATACTCCCATCCGCCTATGTGATTGCGCATCGGTTTTCAGTTAAAATCAGGCCCTCTCAATTGACCGACGCATATCCAATAACGTCATATACGTGACGGTCATGCAAAAAGAATAGGCTACGGGGGCCGCGCGTGCAGCCAAATAAGGAATTGCCTTTGGTGGTTGATCTGGACGGAACATTGACTTTAACTGACACGCTTGCCGAATCCGTCCTTCAAATCGTCAAAATAAACCCTTTTAATCTCATCTGGTTGCCCATCTGGCTTCTGGCCGGCCGCGCGGCTTTCAAAACCAAAATTGCATTAAAAGCCAGTCGATTAGCAGCGCAGCTACCGTATCGCGAATCGCTTCTGGCGTATCTGGTGGCGGAGAAAGACCGCGGGCGCCGGATTATTCTCGCAACCGCCGCGCACAAAAGCGTAGCGGAAGACGTATCGACGCATCTCCGATTGTTCGACGACGTGATCGCCACCGATGGCGCCGAAAACCTCAAAGGGACGTTCAAGCTTGCGCACATCAGAAGCCGCGTCGGACATGATTTCGTTTATGCCGGCGACAGCCGGGCCGACTTGCCGATCTGGAAGGCCGCGCGGGCAGCGGTACTGGTAGGGGCGTCGTCGCGTGTCGCCGATTGCGTTCGAAAAGCAACGCCGGTCGAACGGGAATTCACTAACGAAAGCGCAGGCGTCAGCACATGGCTGAAAGCGTTTCGTGTGCATCATTGGCTCAAGAATCTGTTGCTGTTTGTGCCATTGTTCACCGCCTTCTCATTTTTCGACCGGGAAAACGTCGCGGTGCTTGCAATTGCGTTCGCGTCGATGTCGCTGGGTGCTTCAGCGACTTACATTCTTAATGACCTTTGGGATCTGAGCAACGACCGCCGACATCCACGCAAACGCCTTCGGCCATTCGCGAGCGGCACGCTGTCCATCCCAGACGGGCTGAGGTGTGCCGCCGTGTTGCTAGCAGCCTCTCTCGCTTTGGCCTTCATCGCTTCCGCGGAGTTTTGCGCAATCCTCGTTTTGTATCTGCTCCTCACCAGCGCGTATAGCTGGTCGCTCAAGAAACGACCATTGATAGACGTGATCGTGCTGTCGCTGCTTTATACATTGCGGATTTTCGCCGGCTCAGTTGCCGTGAAAATCGAGGTCAGCAACTGGCTGCTGGCATTCTCACTTTTGACATTCCTAAGCCTTGCGCTGGTAAAACGCTGCGCCGAACTAGTATCCGTCCGGGAAAGCGGCGAACAGGCAACCGCAGGACGCGGCTACCGGGTCACAGACCTTGAAATGCTATTGCCTCTCGGCATCGGTTCCGCGCTCGCAGCGGTCGTAGTATTCGGCCTTTACATCAACGCGCCTGATACGATCACGCGCTACGGCACGGCAACTCTCCTGTGGCTTCCTGCAATCTGCTTCATCTATCTGCTTTCACGTTTATGGCTCGCGACCGTTCGTGGCGAGATGGACGACGACCCGCTCGTCTACCTGATCCGGAGCCGAGGCAGTTGCTTGACCATTGCATCAATGACGTTCCTCGTCATCGTCGCTCACTTCCTGCATTTACCGTAGGGCCGGACAAATGAAACTGAACAGCTCTAACCGGCTCTTAGCCTTTTGCCGATTCTCGATCGTATTTGTGGTGCTACTTGTTTGCTGCGGCAACATCACGAATAGCGTGCTTCTCAAGTGGGGCTTTCGCGACGACCAGCCGATCGACCGGTACGAGCACACCTTCGGCCTCGTCGGCATGATGGAAGGGGCAGCACCGAAGCCCTATGTCTATCGTTCTTCGGTCCCGAAAGCCGCGAGATGGATCGCGGAGCAAGTTAATCCAGACTTGCAGCAAAAGCTTTTCAAATCCATCACGCGCTACGACTCGCTGCATCATGCGTACTTCAGCGGAGTACCCGACCGCTTCTGGACGCCCGTAAACGCGATCGCGTACCACCTTGTCTACTTTGGTGTGACGCTCGCAATGGCATTGACTTTGCTGATTGTCTATCGGCTCGCGCGCTCACACGGCCTGCGGTTCGGTCAGGCACTCGGGTTTCTGACGGCATTCGCCCTCGTCTATCCGCTCACCTTCCAGAAGGGCGGCTACTACTACGATTTCTTCGAGATCCTCGGCGCGTTTTCCGTCGTCTATTTCTTTCTGAAACGCCGGCTATTGTTTTGCACGTTGCTTGTGGCGGTATTCTCGTTGAACAAGGAGACGTTCTTTCTGGTTCCGGCCGCATTGTTCTTTCTCTTCGAACCGGAAGTCCCCCTACGCAAGCGGTTCGCGTGGCTCGCAATACAACTCATCATCTGCGCGATCACACGCCACCTGATCATGAGCGGCTACGCCGGAAATGAAGGAGGCTTCGTGGACCTCCACGGGGTGCACAATCTGCTGTACTGGCTGAATCCGCTCTCATACATCGGCTTCTACAACATGGTGGCCAAGGGCGTCTTGACACCAAGCCTCCAGAATCCGCTAATCGCGGTTCCGGCTGCCGTGTTCTCCTATCATGCGTGGCGCCGTTCGCCTGTGTTGCATCGACGCTATTTCCTGGCGGCTGCTCTACCGATCGCCGTGCTCTGCGCCTGCTTTGGATTCGAGGATGAGTCACGAGACGCTGCCCTTGTATTCCCGGCCGCGGTATTGATCGCGCTCAGCGGCGCTAGCCGCTTTGGCGATATCTTCGAACGCTCCAACGGGAGCGAACCCGTTGAGTTGAAGCGGCAGCGCGAAAGCGCGCGCGTCAAAACACCCGAGTCGATCGCGGAAAGCGCCTAGTCAAGCGGTTGGTTAAACGACACTTAAACGATAAAGGCGTATCAGCTTGCTGCGCACCGCCGGCATGCGAAATACGCGAGAAACGGAATCTGGAGCACCGACGATCATGGCGGCCTTTTTGCTGTTTGCTGCTGCGACATCAAGCGCAATAGCTAGCGTTCTTCTAAAGCTGGCAGCAAGATTGGACATCAACGCGACCGCCGCAGGGATGTCCGGTCTATGGGCATTGATGACTGCCTCGACCGGAGTGAGGCTCGGTGCGGTCATCGCATACGGTGTCGGCTTTGTCTTCTATGCAATGGCTCTTAAGCGCGTCGCGCTTAGCACGGCCTACCCCGTGATGGTGGGTATCACGATCGTTGCGTTGCTGGTATATGGTGCGATGGCTGGCGAGTCCATCACGATGAAGGGAATAGCGGGCTCAGCCCTGGTGGTCGTCGGAGTCGCGCTTATCTATCTTTAGTCCTGGTCAACGGTAAGCAGCACATACCGTTGACGCTCGCGACCTGCTGTAAAAGCCGGTCAGTTCGTCGGTTACCCAAGCGGGTAAATCAGCGGCGCGATATCCAGCTCAACAAGCGCCTTGTCGTTGCGCGCTCGGGTATCGGCAAGTATGTAGCCTTTATCCACCAGCATGCGGGTCATGTACTGCCTGTTATAAAGAAACGCGCCGGCCACTTGCCAGATACCACAAGTGCAAAGCGTTAGAAGCAAGTGGATTCCCGCAACGCGGATCTCGCGACGAACTAAAGGAACGCACCACCCGCAGAACAAGTAAGTCCAGCTAAAACCGATCCACCCCGTTACATGAATGCCTGACTGCGGATGCTTTATAAGTATTTTACTTGCCATTCCATTCCAGACGCATGCCCCGTAATGTCTGAAGTATAACATTCCGGGCCGAACACAATGCGGTGGTGCGAGCCACAAAATCCACGAAGCATTTGGCAGCTCCGTATCCGTCACGCATTGCCGGTAAATGCTCCCGGCATATCTACGCAGATGCACCGTTCTAATGCACCCTGGATGCCAACCAATACTTGACCGTAAATACCGGCGAGTAAACGATTGGGCAAGCCGCATAAAGAAACATCCTGAGCCGGAACCCCAATTTGACGCGTCGGGTCGTGGCAAGCAGGTAGAGTTTTGCGCCGAGACGGTCCGCGGCAAATACGGCGCGCGTGTAATTTTCCCGTGCCAGTTTGCTATCCAGCGCCGCGCGCATCTTCGCACCGTATCCCGCCAACTCCGCATCGCGGACAAACTGCGTGATCTCTGCAAGTGCAAACTGGTTCGTCTGCTTGATGCGTGCAATGAACTCGTTGACCGACTTCCAGCGACGCTTTCGCGACAGACCGCCAACCCGATACTGGACGAGCGGTTCGCGCAGATTTATCGCACCGCCGCCATTCATGATTGCCCGGAGTGTCATGATCTGGTCTTCCGCCATCGCACCCGGCATCATGTCGCCGAAACGGTCGAACAGCCGGCGCGACCACGCGTGTGCAGCGCCGACGACGTACGGCGCTGAAGCGGCCCAATCATCAACCGACCTGTAACGCGCCAAATCGGTTGGAGAAACCTGCGAACGCACTAACCCGTCTTCGTCCAGTTCGACGAGATCACTCGCGATCAGGTCCGGCTTGCGATCATGCGCAAGCCAGAAATCCACCAACCGGCTGCAGCGATGGGGCACGGAGATGTCGTCACCGGCAGCGACAACCAGCAATTCGCCGTGACTCATCTGCGCAAGCTTCGTCAAGTGAGCACTGATGCCGTGGTTGTATGGGTTACGGTTTAGAATAACGGTATGAGGTCCATCGTAGCGCTGCACGATCGCTGCCATCACCTCATAGGTCTGATCGGGTGAGCAATCGTCGGATACGATGATCTCGAGCGGCGTATAGTCCTGCGCAAGAATGCTATTTAGCGCTGCCGCAACCAGATTCTCTTGACGATAAGCTATCAAAAGCACCGACACGAGCGGGCGGGAGTTGAATGAACGACTACCTGAAGTGTCAGTCCACATTTGAATTATTTTAGTGTCTGAAAGCTACGATCATACACTTCGGCAAGGCCCGGGATCATAAGCCAGCCACATGTATGCGTCCATACGACACAAGCTTTCTACCCGTTTCCGATATCTTGACACAGACCAAATTCTTTCTCAGTTGGATTGCCACGGCGGCAATCGTATTATCGCCGGCCCTGATGTTATCGATGAAAGGGGGAACCGGATATTGCTTCTTCATCGTTCTGGCATTGTCGTTACTGCACCTGGGCAACCGTGAATACCGGATTCAGGCCGCGCGACTGTGGCGCGAACACCGTTGGTTTCTGGCGTCACTCTTTGGATTGCCGTGCATTGTGCTGTTCCAGATCCTTGTCATGCGCACCGGTACATTCCCGTCGCTCGATCCGCTGTTACGCCTGCCACTAGCCATTCCGAGTTTCTTTTTCCTTGCTTCAATGCAGTCGCGCCAGCTCCGTATGGTTCAATGGGGTTTCGCGGCCGGTGCACTCGCCGCGGGTGCATGGTCCATTTACGCGCTGTCTCATCCAGCGGTCTGGACCGACGGCACGCGTCTCGGCAATTCCTTCACGAATCCGATTCCGTTTGGAGACACCGCGCTACTGCTTGGCTTTCTGTCAATCGCATCCCTTCGCCGTGCGGACACGCGCGGCCATCCCGTCGAGATTGCAATCAAGTTCGCCGCATTGGTCGGCGGTCTGTTTGCGTCATACCTGTCAGGTACGCGCGGCGGCTGGATCGCAATTCCGGTTCTGCTTTGGTTCACCGTGTCGGGGCGGCACTGGCTCGCAGCCCGGAGCGTGCGCATTGTCCTCATAGCCGCCATTGTCGGCGGCGCAACCGGCGCGGTCTCGACTCATGACATCCGCGCGCGCTTCACGGCGATCGCTACCGACCTGCAGAAGATGCGCGAAGGCAACGCGGACACGTCGACAGGCGCGCGCCTTGAATTGTGGCGCGCGTCCGCGCTGCTATACACGAGGCATCCGGTGCTTGGCGTCGGGCGCGGCAGTCTCGCTAAATCCCTCGGTGCGCTAAGCGCTCATGGCGAGGCTCCGAACTACATCGTCAATGATCGCGCGCACAACGACTTCTTCTCGATCCTCGCCGAGATGGGAACCGTTGGAGTTGCCGCGTTGCTACTGCTTTATAGCGCGACCTTTATGATGTTTTGGCGGCTTCGGCGCAATGCGGACCCGGAAATTGCCACTGCGGCTTACCTGGGGCTTCTCATTGTCAGCGCAACGATTTTGTTCGGGATGACCATCGACGTCTTCACACTTGTGATGAATGTCGCGTTCTTCGCGTTGACTATTGTCACGTTGCTCGCGTGGATCGAGGCGCGGAAACGGGAGATTGCTCAGAGCGACCGGATCACTGCAGCCACGCGGCCGATCGATATTGGCGATGCTTCACGGCAACGAAGCACGTCTATTCCGGGAAAATGACTGAACCCGCGGCAAGGCACGCGACGACGTGCGGCAGCTAAAGCTCCTTGCGCATCTCCTCAACAAGACTCGGAAACACCCGCGCACAAACCCCCGGCGAATAATCCTCGATCATCTGCTGAATCGGCGCATGCCGCCCATACGCAACCGTCGCGACCAGCAGCAGCCCTAGCGCCGCAAACCGGGGCTTCACGAGCTGCACACCCGAACGCACAAAGCTGCGCACAAACAGTATCGCGAGCGTCGCGCCGAGCACCCAGCCGACGACCACTTCGGTAACCGAATGTGCGTCATCGAACACGCGCGCGACCGCGGTCAACGCACCGATCAGCAACCCGATCACCACGCCCGTCCGTGCGCGCGCACCGGCACAGCGACACAACAACGACATCGCGACCGTCCACACCACCGTCGACAGCGACGTATGGCCACTAATCACCCGAAAATGCAGCGACGGAATTTCAACGCCACACCCGGCATACAGAATTTTGGTCGCACCGACCGCCGCCATGCCGATTGCCAGCAGCAGAATCCATCGCGCCGCCTGCCGGCGTGCTGAAAACCACAGCCAGACCGCGCAAACCAGCGCGATCGGCAGCGTGAACGCAGCATCGCCGACGCTAGCGAAAATATTCCAAAGAAAGAAGTCAGGATCGTTGAGCATCGGGGGGACGGTAATCGATCAGTCGGTATTGGGTCTGTTCGATCAGACACAGGCGGAAACGAGACGTTCGTTCGCTGCAACATCAAGCGACAAAGTTCTCCAAACGCCCGCGGCGGGTCTTACTGCGCGAGTGGCCCGTTTGCCGCCGGCGTATCGCCGGCGTGCGGCACCTCGGCATCCTGCTCAGCCTGCCCACGCGCCGCCGCCTGTCTGACACGCGCCCCAACCGGCCGCAGCCGATCCAGCGCCCCTTCAATCGCCACCTGCGCGTCAGCCGCCAGCGCGCGCCGCTCCGCGCCCGGCGCAAGCGCATCGCACACATACACATGCGCGGTCAGCGGCGTGCCGCGCAGTAGCGTATCGAGCGATTCACCCAGCGACATCTCATCGATATACGACGGCGCCGTCGACTGATTGCCGTGCGCATCTTCGTAGTAGATGCAGACCGGCTGCACGGGCCGCGACGCGGACACCGCGGCCTGAAACAGATTCGCGTGAAACGGCAAAAGTTCGCGTCCATCCGTGGTCGTGCCTTCCGGGAACACGCAAATCACGTGGCCCGCGACAAGGTGCTCGGACAGTTCGTGCATGATCCGCTTCGCGTCACTGCGCTTCTCACGCTGCAAAAACACTGTCCCAAGCTGTTCCGCGAGCCACCCGACCACCGGCCACTTGCGCACTTCCGCTTTCGATACGAAGCGCGTCGGCCGCCACGCGTTGATCACGTAGATATCGATCCACGAAATGTGGTTACTGACGACGAGCGCCCCTTCATCGATTCGCGCGCCATCGTTGTGCACGACGAGGCGCATGCCCGCGAGTTGCAAAAACCGCAGCGACCACGCGCGGTTTAATTCGAGCCGCTGTTGCGCGGTGACCCGCGCAAAACGGGTGGCCACCACCCACATGCCATACAGCAGATGAACCACGAGACGTATCTTGCGGAGCGCGAGCTTCATGCTGAGAGTCTTCCGTGCGTTTGAGTTCAGCGCTGTTCAAATGCAAGTTGCCCGGACACGACGGTCGCGCGCACGCGCGCCGGCAGCTCGTAACCAAGAAACGGCGTGTTATGTCCTTGGCTCTTCAGCGCGCGCGGTTCGACGCGCCAATAGGCATCGCGGTCGAAGACGCACAAGTCCGCTGACGCACCCACTTCAATGCGGCCCGCCGCGAGTTTCAGTACACCGGCCGGCGCCGCGGTAATGCGGTTAATCGCCTGCGCGAGCGGCACGTTCGCTTCGTCGGCCCACTTCACCGTCAGCGACAGCAGCAGCTCGAGCCCGGTAGCGCCCGGCGTCGCTTCAGCAAACGGCAACAGCTTTTCGTCGTCGTCGACTGGTGTGTGGTCCGAACATATCGCATCGATCGTCCCATCCGTCAGGCCCACGCGAATCGCTTCGCGATCGCGCTGCGAACGCAGCGGCGGATCGAGGCGGAACTGCGCGTCGAAGTAACCGATATCGACGTCGATCAGATGCACGTGATTGATCGTCACGTCACAGGTGACCGGCAAACCCTCCGCTTTCGCGGCGCGCATCAGTTCGATACCGGTCGCCGACGACAGATGCGACACATGCACACGCGCACCGGTCACACGAACCAGTTCGAAAATCGTATGCAACGCGATCGTTTCCGCCGACACCGGCACGCCGGACAAACCGAGCCGCGACGCCAGCGGGCCGCTCGCGGCAACGCCGCCCTTCGCGAGGTACGCATCCTGCGGACGCAGCCATACGGTAAAGCCATACGTATTCGCGTACTGCAGCGCGCGCAGCAGCACCTGCGTATCGACGACCGGAACGTCCGCCTGCGAGAAACCGATACAGCCGGCTTCAGTCAGTTCGACCATCTCGGTGATCACCTGCCCTTTCAGACCGACCGTCAGCGCGCCGAGCGGATACACATGCGCCTGATTCAGATTGCGCGCGCGAAACTTCAGCATTTCAACGAGACCGGGCTCGTCGAGCACCGGGTCCGTGTCGGGTGGACACACGAGTGTCGTCACGCCGCCCGCGAGCGCCGCCGCCATTTCGGATTCCAGCGTCGCCTTGTGTTCGTAGCCGGGCTCGCGCAACCGCGCCGACAGGTCGACAAGACCCGGCGCGACGATCAGCCCACGCGCATCGATTGTCTTCGCCGCGTGAAACTCAGCGGGCGCGCGGCCCAGCGCGACAATCTTGCCCGCTGCGATAAAAATGTCCTGCTGCTGCTCGGTGCCCGCGGCCGGATCGATCAGCGTGCCGCCCTCGATGTGAATCTTCATGCGCTGCCTTGTTGTGCGTTGTTCGTTGCGATGCTGCTTTTATCTGTCGTTGCGTGCGCTGATGAGAAAGTCGCGCCGTATCGATCGTTGCGCGCGCAATCAGTCGTTGTTGCCCGCGACGATGCCCATCACCGCCATGCGTACGGCGATACCAAACGTCACCTGATTCAGGATCACCGACTGCGGACCATCCGCAACCTGCGAATCGATCTCGACGCCGCGGTTCATCGGACCCGGATGCATCACGATTGCATCGGGCTTCGCGAGCGCGAGACGCTCGGGCGTGAGTCCCCAGCTCTTGAAGTATTCCTGCGCCGAAGGCAGCAGCGCGCCGCTCATCCGCTCGTTCTGCAAGCGCAGCATGATGATCACGTCGACGTCCTTGAGCCCTTCGTCAAGGTTATGAAACACGCGCACGCCCATCTGCTCGAGTCCGCCCGGCAGCAGCGTGCGCGGTCCGATCGCGCGCACTTCGGGCACACCGAGTGTGGTCAGCGCATGGATATCCGAACGCGCGACGCGCGAGTGCAAGATATCGCCGACAATCGCCACGCGCAGGTTCGTGAAGTCGCGCTTGTAATGGCGAATCGTGTACATGTCGAGCAGGCCCTGAGTCGGGTGCGCATGGCGCCCGTCGCCTGCGTTGATCACATGCACGTGCGGTGCGCAGTGCTCCGCAATCAGATACGGCGCGCCGCTCGACGCATGTCGCACGACGAACATGTCCGCATGCATCGCCGACAAGTTATTGATCGTGTCGAGCAACGACTCGCCCTTGCTGGTCGACGACGCGTTGATGTTCAGGTTGATCACGTCCGCCGACAACCGCTTCGCGGCAATCTCGAACGTCGTGCGCGTGCGTGTCGAGTTCTCGAAGAACAGATTGAACACCGACTTGCCACGCAACAGCGGCACCTTCTTCACCTCGCGGTCCGTCACGCTGACGAACTGCTCGGCTGTATCGAGAATGTGATTGACGATCGCGCGCGGCAAACCTTCGATCGTCAGCAGATGCTTGAGCTCACCGTTCTTCGTGAGCTGCGGATTACCCTTCAGGAAGCCATGGCGAAAATGTCGCGCCTCGGCGGCGCGCTGCGTGGAATCCTGAGTGACCGGGTTGGGCTTGTTCATCGTGGTCCTGAGTCAAACGTGTTACTGCCTAGTGCGGCGCGCAGCGTCTCGCGCGCGCTTTCGTGCCGCTCGCCGCGGCATTCGTATCGCGGTGGCATCTCCGTAAGATGCCGCCAGCGCAGTGCATTCAATCCGCGCGTGCTTCGGTATGAAACGTGAAACGCTGCGCGCCGCCCGCCTCAATGGTCTCGCGCGCGAGCACGAGCGTCGCGTCGGCCCGCACATCGACGACCCCGCCGATAAAGCGCGCGGCGACCGGCAACTCGCGTCCGCCGCGGTCCGCGAGCACCGCCAATTCAACCGACGCGGGCCGCCCATAGTCGTAAAGCTCATTGATCGCCGCGCGCACCGTGCGGCCGGTGTACAGCACGTCGTCGACCAGCAGGATGCGGCGATTGTTGACGTCGAATGGCAGCGACGTCGGGCTCGCCTGCGTATGCAGGCCTTTCTTCGCATAGTCGTCGCGATGCAGCGCGACATTGACGACACCGTAGCCCGGCGCGTTCAGGTCGCGCGCAAGACGCTCCGCGAGCCACGCGCCGCCGCTATAAATGCCGGCCAGCACCGCACCGCCGGGTTCGTCAGGATGACCGAACGCTTCGCCATAAGCCGCGCGAATCTGTTCGAGCACGGCGCGATAAAGCGCTTCCGCGTCAACGGAGCTGATGTTCTGGCTCATCTGTGCAATTCGGATTCTTCGAAGTACTGCTGGAGGATGATGCAAGCGGCTTCGGCATCGAGCAGTTCCGCCCGCGCGGTACCGCGGCGCACGCCCGCTTCGGCTTCGACCGACGAGTAGCGCTCGTCGACCCAGGTGACCGGCAAATTAAACCGGCCGTTCAACTGATTGCCGAAGCGCTTCGCCTGCTGCGTCATCGCGTGCGGGGTGCCGTCCGGATGCATCGGCAGGCCGATCACCAGCGCATCCGGCTTCCATTCGCCGATCAGTTTGCCGACTTCGGCAAAGCGAAAGTCGCGGTTGCGGTTCGGCACGACCATCAGCGGCCGCGCGCTTTTCGTCAGGGAATTGCCGACCGCGACGCCGATGCGTTTCTCACCATAATCGAACGCAAGCAGCGTCGCTTCACGTTCGGGCGCACCGCTCATGCGTGACCTGCTTCGCCGGAAAGCATCGACAGCGACACGCCAAGCAGCGCAAGCGCCGCTTCGAAGCGGTCTTCGGCCGGCACATCGAAGACGATTTTCGGGTCGGCCTCGACGGTGAGCCAGCCGTTCTTCGAGATTTCTTCCTCGAGTTGGCCCGCGCCCCAGCCCGCATGGCCCAGAGTGAGCAGAAAGCGGTCGGGACCCTTGCCATTCGCGACCGCTTCGAGCACGTCCTTCGACGTGGTCATTTCAAGGCCGCCTGGCACCTGCATTGACGATGTGTACGAACTGCCCTGCCCCGCGTCATGCAGCACGAAGCCGCGCTCGGTTTGCACCGGGCCGCCGAAATACACGGGAACATGCAGAAGGGGTTCGATTTCGAGCTTCAGATCAATGCGATTGAACAGCGCTTCCAGATCGATATCGGTCGGCCGGTTGATCACGAGACCGAGTGCGCCCCGCTCGCTATGATCGCAAAGGTAGACCACCGTCCCTGAAAAAGTCGGATCCGCCATGTTGGGCATGGCGATCAGGAACTGGTTGGTCAGATTGATGCGGTCGGAACTCTTGGACATAGGTCAAATTCTAGCAAAGACGAGTGGAAGTGCAGACCGCATATGCACCGCGCGTGATGCGCAACGCTGCACGACTTCCGCGCTCCACGGACGGCGGACCATAAGTGCACTCTAACACGCACTTACGGCTGGCCGACGGCGCAACTGCGTCGTGTTGCGCGCGATGTGCGCGGTACTTCACGAAGCCGCGCCGCCCAGTTCGATCGCACGCGTCAACGCCGCAAGCGCACCACCCGATTGCGGCGGCGCAATACCTGCCGCAATCTGGTGCAGCATCGCGCGAAGCGCAAGCGCCGCGTGTTCGAGCGCGGCCGCGTCGGGCGCATCGATACGAACCAGCGTGCGGCCGTCGGGCTTCGCCGCTGCGGCGTGCGCGCGACGCCGCCACGCAAGTCCCAGCGCATCCGACAGCAGCGCGACATGGCCGAGCCCGAGCGCCGACGCGGACGCACCGAGCCGGTACGCGGCATCACCCGCTTGCAACGCTGCACTCGGGTCGGCCCTTTGAGGGTTATCGGCAGCACGAGCGTGTTCCGACAGGGCGGCGATCGATGCATCCGCGGTCTGAAGAAAATCTTCGTACGCGTTCGCGTTGACGGTCACTGCGCCGAGTTCGCGGGTCGCTGCCGATTGAGTTGGCAAATGAGTAGGTAAATGAGTGGTTGAAGGTCGGGCCTGGAGCGCATCGGACGGGGTTGCCGCCGTATCGGTAAAGCTGGACGTTCGAAGACTTTCCGCAGTGCCCGGCGGATGGGCATGACCGGCGCCCGCTGCCTGCGCTTCCCACAGCGCCTCCGATGCACTTGTGCCCGCCACGTGCCAGACGACCGTCAGCCCGTAGTCGCGCAGTAGTTCGACGTGGTCGGTATCTTCGGCCGCGGCGCCGAACAGCGCGTAGTCGCGCCACAACAGCGCGAGCGTCGTGCGCACCAGCGAGCGCGGCGCGAATGCGATGCCGCGCGCCTGATCGGCCAGCGCGAGGTTGCACCGTGCGAAGAAACGCCGCGTGTCGGCATCCCCGGATAAGTGACCGCTCACGCGCAGCGCGCGGGCGCAACCGCCTGCCAGCCGCCAAAAATCGTACGGATCGGGACCGGTGAGTTCGCCGATACAGGCCTCGAGTTCATCCAGCGCGGCCTTCACGACCAGCGTCGCCGCCGACATCACGCCATCGCCGGTTTGCGCGCGCAAGACCGGCAACAATGCCTGCTCGTAGCGCGCCCGGATATGAGCGAGCCGTTGTGCGGACTGCGTGTGCAGCATCGCGG
This sequence comes from Paraburkholderia rhizosphaerae, assembly GCF_004366595.1. Classification (GTDB taxonomy): domain Bacteria; phylum Pseudomonadota; class Gammaproteobacteria; order Burkholderiales; family Burkholderiaceae; genus Paraburkholderia; species Paraburkholderia rhizosphaerae. The sequence continues at coordinate 115,151 of NZ_SORE01000022.1, read as the reverse complement.
GCGGAACCGGCCGGCCAGCGAGCGCGACATCTTCGAATGCAACGGTAAAGCCCGGCGTGTGCTGCGCGATCAGCGTCGACAACGCGCGATAGTGCACATAAAGGGACGGCGAGCACGACAGTTCGTGCAGGTTTCGCCGGCCAAGCGCCGCCGCGAATGCGTGCAGCGCGGCGCCGAATTCGGTGCGAACCGGGCTCTCGGCCGCAGGGGCGCTGGCTGAGTGCACGGGATGAACGGAACCGGTGGCGTCGCTGGCATGCGTGGCATGCGTAGCATCGAACGCGAGCGGTGATGCCAGCACCAATGCGTCGGCAAAACGATGCGCCGCGAGCCAGCCCGCTTCGCGAAGCGCATGCGCGGTGTGCAACACGAACAGCGCCGCGTCGCGGTGCTGTTCGTGCGCGGAAATGGCGTCGGCCAGCGCGCTTTCGGCCGCGCGCACGGCGCCGCCACGCGGATTGGGCAACGCTTCGAGGGTGCTGCCGGAAGCGGATGAAGGTGTCGTCATGGGCACGTTAGCTGGAACGCGGACCGACCAACCGACGCTGAAACTGGCGCGGCGGCAAGACCGCGCGGGACTCGCGGGATCTGCAATAAGGATCCGGCACGGGACCCGCAACGATGCCCGTCGGACCCTCACGCGATGTACGTCAACCTGTCGGTCGCATCTGGCTGCATACGTCGGTAACGCTCAGGTTGACCGATGCGTCGACAAAACTGCGCGTAGCAACTGCTTCGGCACGCGATGCATGCTTCGCGCGCTGGCAGGCCCAGCATTTGCGCCATTGCTCACCCCGCTTCCGCGTCACCCCGGACTCGCTCGCTTCCGGCACAAACCGCCATGTACCTCCGGCACGCCCGTGACGATGGGTCACAATCGGTGGCAACGGATAACAATGCACGGATGACAACGCACGGATAACAACGCGCGGCCACGCCGCGGAAAAAAACCGCGTACCGGTCAGATCTCGACCATTTCGAAGTCTTCCTTCCGGGCCCCGCACTCGGGACAGGTCCAGTTGATCGGGACATCCTCCCAGCGCGTGCCCGGCGCGATCCCTTCATCCGGCAAGCCGGCTTCTTCGTCGTAAATCCAGCCGCAGATCAGGCACATCCAGCTTCTATATTCCATTCTTTTGCGCGTCGAAAAGTCCGTTAAATCGGGAGCCATGATGGTACCGTGTTGCCGCCCCCATGCCTAGCGAAAGGCATTCGCGATTATGCGCTGCAGCAACCTGTAATGCGGTCGCACGCACGTGCCGCGGTGCGAAAAACCGCCTCATCGCAGGATAAAGCCGCATAATTGAGTCGGCCGCGCCGGAGACACCGCGCATCGTGCGAATCGAACCGTGTCCCGGCCTGCTCCGAATGGGCGCTCGAAGGGCTTGAAGAGCGGGCTTGCCGAATGGCTTCCGTCAGTTGGGTCCGCCCGTTGGTCCGTCAATTGCGTCCACCCGTTGCATCAATTTTTACCAGTCACTTTTTCATGCCCAGCGACACCCCTCCGATCGTCCTCACCTTCGGCCTGTCCGACCCGACGGGCGGCTCCGGCCTGCAAGCCGACCTGATGACGCTGGCCAGTATGGGCTGCCACGGTGTCACCGTTCTGACCGGTTACACCGTGCGTGACTCCGCGAGTTGCGACGAAGTCACGGCGCTGGACCCGGAAATCGTCGCAACCCAGGCCCGCATGCTGCTCGAAGACATGCCGATCGCCGCTTTCAAGGTCGGCGCGGCAACGCGCGCCGAGGTGGTCAGCGCAATCGCGGAAGTGGTCGCCGACTATGACGATATCCCGCTGATCCTCGCACCTGACTTCACGCTCGACGACGAACACGTGCTCGCCGCCGACGAATTGCGCGAAGCGATGGCTGATCTGCTCGCGCCGCAAACGACGCTGCTGGTCGCCGATCACTCCGCGTTGCTCGCGCTCGCGCAACCGGACGGCGACGCCGAAGCGCCGACGCTCGACGCGGCGGTGTCGCATCTGCTGTCGCAAGGCTGCGAGTACATTCTGTCGATGGAAACGGGCACACACCGGCTGGTGAACACGCTGTTCTGCGAGGACGGCCAGTTGCGCCAGGATACGTGGGACCGCGGCGCACAACGCATCACGGGCATGACCGATACGCTCGGCGCGGCGATCGCGGCATTGCTCGCGAATGGGCAAGATCCGGCGGAAGCGACGCGCGAGGCGCAGGAGTATCTGTTCCAGGCGATGCAGAACGCTTTCAGGCCGGGAATGGGTGCGTATTTGCCGGACCGGTTTTTTTGGGCGCGGGAGAGTGAGGAAGAAACGGCTGCGGCGGCAAGCAAAAGTGATGCGCCGCCGGGCGAAGCGCGGCATTAGTTTGGCGGGCCGCTGGCGCAATGGGCGTTTGTTTCGCGCGACGCCCGAGACGCTGCAGACTCGCGACTTAACCCGACTATCCGACGACACAAAAACGCGCACATAAAAAAACCCGCAGCGTGAACTTCACGCTGCGGGTTTTTTCTTGACAAGCGCGCCTCACAGCGCGCCTGCCACATGCTTTCCGGCTTGACGCCGAATTACATGTCCATGCCCATGCCGCCCATACCGCCGGGCATGCCACCAGGCATCGGTGCATCTTCCTTCGGCAGTTCGCACACGGCTGCGTCCGTCGTCAGCAGCAGGCCAGCGACCGAAGCTGCGTTTTGCAGCGCGGTGCGCGTAACCTTCGTCGGATCGACCACGCCTGCTTCGACCATGTCGACGTATTCGCCGGTCGCTGCGTTGTAGCCGTAGTTACCCTTACCGGCCGACACCGATGCGACCACGACGCTGGCTTCTTCGCCGCCGTTCGTGACGATCTGACGCAGCGGCTCTTCCATCGCACGCAGCACGATCTTGATACCTGCGTCCTGATCGGCGTTGTCGCCCTTCACGCCAGCGATAGCCGCACGAGCGCGGATCAGCGCAACGCCGCCACCGGCCACGATGCCTTCTTCAACGGCTGCGCGCGTTGCGTGCAGTGCGTCTTCGACACGTGCTTTCTTTTCCTTCATTTCGACTTCGGTCGCAGCGCCAACCTTGATCACTGCCACGCCGCCGGCCAGCTTCGCCACGCGTTCCTGCAGCTTTTCACGGTCGTAGTCCGACGTCGCTTCTTCGATCTGCGTGCGCACTTGCTTCACGCGCGCTTCGATGCTGCCTGCTTCGCCAGCGCCGTCGATGATCGTCGTGTTTTCCTTGCCCACTTCGATGCGCTTCGCCTGGCCCAGTTCAGCCAGCGTTGCCTTCTCGAGCGACAGGCCGGTTTCTTCCGCGATCACCTGACCGCCGGTCAGGATTGCGATGTCTTCCAGCATGGCCTTGCGACGATCGCCGAAGCCCGGCGCCTTCACGGCAACCGTCTTCAGAATGCCGCGGATGTTGTTGACGACCAGCGTGGCGAGCGCTTCGCCTTCGACATCTTCAGCGATGATCAGCAGCGGACGGCCAGCCTTTGCGACCTGCTCGAGCACCGGCAGCAGATCGCGGATGTTCGACACCTTCTTGTCGTGCAGCAGCACGAACGGGTTGTCCAGAACGGCGACTTGCTTGTCCGGGTTGTTGATGAAGTACGGCGACAGATAGCCGCGGTCGAACTGCATACCTTCGACGACGTCGAGTTCGTCTTGCAGCGACTTGCCGTCTTCGACGGTGATCACGCCTTCCTTGCCGACCTTGTCCATCGCTTCAGCGATGCGATCGCCGATCGACGAATCGCTGTTCGCCGAAATCGCGCCGACTTGCGCGATTTCCTTGTTCGTCGTGCAGGGCTTGCTGATCTTGCGCAGTTCTTCGATCGCCGCTGCGACCGCCTTGTCGATACCGCGCTTCAGGTCCATCGGGTTCATGCCCGACGCGACGTACTTCATGCCTTCGCGGACGATGGATTGTGCGAGCACCGTAGCGGTCGTCGTACCGTCACCGGCGTTGTCGCTGGTCTTGGAAGCGACTTCCTTGACCATTTGCGCGCCCATGTTCTGGAGCTTGTCTTTCAGCTCGATTTCCTTCGCGACCGAGACACCGTCCTTGGTGACCGTCGGGCCGCCGAAGCTGCGCTCGAGCACGACATTGCGGCCCTTCGGGCCCAGCGTGACTTTGACTGCGTTGGCGAGAATGTTCACGCCTTCGACCATTTTCGAGCGGGCGGAATCGCCGAATACGACGTCTTTAGCTGCCATCTTCTAACTCCTTGAATGCTTTTGAATGAACTGGGACGTGAGCGACTTACTTGTTCACCACAGCCATGATGTCTTCTTCGCGCATCACCAGCAGTTCCTGACCGTCGACTTTGACCGTCTGGCCAGCGTACTTGCCGAACAGGACGCGGTCACCGATCTTCACGTCGAGCGCGATCAGGCTGCCCTTGTCGTCACGCTTGCCCGGGCCGACTGCGAGGATTTCGCCTTGATCCGGCTTTTCCGCTGCGGCGTCGGGGATCACGATACCCGAAGCGGTCTTGGTTTCCTGGTCAAGACGCTTGACGATCACGCGATCGTGCAAAGGACGAAGGTTCATACATACTCCTCTCTTGGTTGAGACTGAAGGACGCTGAGGACAACCCGGCCGGAGAGCCCGGCCGGAGAAATTGTTAGCACTCGGGTGCGACGAGTGCTAATTATATGGAGGGGGAGTGACAAATTCAAGAAGCGAGATCACGCCTGGTGGGGCCGGTTGTGACGCTCACTCAACTTTGAAATTTGCGTGACGGCGAGCGCGTGCATGCGGCTCCGAGGCCCGAAACAAGCTTTAGGATGCTTTTCAGAACAATTGGGAAGCGCAAATCTTCCGCATCAGGGATAACCCTTATCCAACTACGGAAGCGCGATCCGCACGGTCGTCCGGCGACCGTGCTCGCCAAGATCGGATAACCGCCCGCGTTAGCTGAAGTGATTCCGAAACGTCACCGCCGCAATCACCGCGACGCAGGGAATGAGCAGCAATGCGCCCCAGGGCAACTCATTGCGCTCGACGACCACAAACCAGTACATCCAGCCGGCGCCCAACGCGAGCGTCGCGAGGCCGACAAGCCAGGTCAGCGCGTACAACGTCGCACTCGACGGTTTTTTTCGCGTCTTCGGCTGTTCAGGAGTAGCTGGCATCGTATTTTCGCTGCTGCTTCAAAAGAATGTGTGCGCACTGGGATGCAGTCCCACTCGCGTGCACACCACGTTAAAAGATTACTCGAATTACCTGTCACCGGGCTATCACCCGCAGGCCCGGATTCACGCAAAACCCTCGCCCATCCCACTTCGGTTTTTTCGAAGTGCCGCTTCCGCCTTTGCAGATTTATCCGATCGCGCGCGTCGCCGAAACTAGGCGCTCCATCACTGCGGACCCGCTCCGCGAAAGGAATCGAGCCATGCGCACCTATCCCCGTAACAGCCCCGAAGCCGCCGCCCGCATCGTCGCGCTCGCGTTGACCGCGGACGGTCACGTCTGCAGTTCGGAAGACCGCGCGCTCGACCGGCTCAACGTATCGCGCGAACTCGGGCTCGCGCCCGGCGAATTTCACGGCATCGTACAGACGTTCTGCGAAGACCGGATGTTAGGGCCGGCATCGTGGGCCGAGCCGGCAGGCGACCCCGACGGCGATCTGCTGACCACACTGATGGCCGATATCGACGAGCCCACGCTACGCCGCAAAGTACTGCGCATTTGTCTTGCGGTCGCCGTCGCCGACGACTATCTCGCCGACGGCGAAATCGCGCTGCTGGCCGCGATGCTGGACGCGTGGCGTCCGCACCGCACGGCAATCGCGATGTAACGCGCCGAGCGCCAGGTTACCGCACCGAAACGCACCGCCGCACGGCACCCGCACGGCACCCGCACAACCCGACCGCACGCCGCGTCAAGCACGCGGTGCGGCCAGCACCTGCAATGCGAGCGGATGATGCTGGCCGCGCCGCGACCGTATCGCATGAATTTCCTCCGCGACACCGTCCGCGCGGCCAAGCCAGCGCAGCCCGCGCATCAACGACAAGTCCTCCGCGCCGAGCTCCGCAAGCGGAAACACACCCAGCCCGCGCGCCGCGAACACAGCCAGCAGCGCACTGTCTTCGAACTCGCCGACAATCTTCGGACGGATACCCTCAGCCTCGAACCACCGGTCCAGTCGCGCGCGCAGCGCGGCGTGCCCGGTCGGCAACAGCACGGGCAGTTCCGCCAGGCACGCCGGAAAACTGTCCTTGACGTTCTTGCGCACCAGCGCGGCCGGCCCATACCAGTCGACCGGCGATTCAACCAGACGCTCGCTGAACACGCGCAAGTCGCTGTTATGCGGCGCCGGCTGACACGCAAGCACAAGGTCGAGCCGATGCTGCGCAAGCTCCGCGAGCAGTTCGCCATGTTCGCCCTCATGGCACAACAGCCGCAGCGCGGGCGTTTCGAGCACCGGCGCGAGCAGCGCGTGCGCGGCAAGCTTCGAGATCCCATCCGACAGTCCCACCGCGAGCCGCGCAGCCGGTTCGCTGGCCGCCTCGCGCACTTCTTCGACGAGCGTCGCACCGAGATGAAAAATCTCCTCGGCCCGTGCGAATGCGGCCTGCCCCGCTTCGGTCATCGTCACGCCACGGCCAGCGGGCTTCAACAACTGGCGGCCCATCGACTTCTCCAGATCGCGAACCTGCGCGCTGATCGTCTGCACCGCCATATCGAGGCGCTCCGCAGCACGGGCAAACCCGCCCTCCTTCACAACAATCCAGAAGTAATACAGATGGCGGAAGTTCAGCATACAGACCTCGCTTCGAAAAAACCGATGTCGAACTGCGATTATCTCTGATTTCTCCGAAGCGCAACGAGGCCGATGATCGCACCTGGCGCATTACCCGACTCACTCTTTCTTTCGACTGCGAACTGCCATGGACCACCTGCTCGCGCTCGCCGCCGACCCCGCTGTCTGGGCGGCCCTCGTCACCCTTGTCGTGATGGAGGTCGTGCTCGGCATCGACAACCTGATCTTTATCTCGATCCTCAGCAACAAGCTGCCTGAAGCGCAGCGCGACCGCACGCGGCGCATCGGCATTCTGCTCGCGCTCGGGCTGCGGCTCGGACTGCTTGCAACCGTCGCATGGATCGCGCGCCTGACCGAGCCCGCGTTCGAGCTGTTCGGACACATGTTTTCGTGGCGCGACGTGATCCTGATTTCCGGTGGTCTCTTCCTTGTCTGGAAAGCGACGCGCGAAATGCACCACAACGTCGCGCACGACAGCGACGCTGAGCACATCGTGAGCGCCGCCGGCTCACTGACCGCATGGGCCGCGATCAGCCAGATCCTGGTGCTCGACCTCGTGTTTTCGGTCGACAGCATCATCACCGCGGTCGGCATGACGCAGCACGTGCCGATCATGTTTATCGCGGTGATCGTCGCGGTCACCGCAATGCTGTTCGCCGCCGGACCGCTGTCGCGCTTTATCGAACGTAACCCGACCATTGTGATGCTCGCGCTCGCATTCCTGCTCGTGATCGGCATGGCGCTGATCGCCGAAGGCTTCGGCTCGCATGTGCCGAAGGGCTACATCTACGCGGCGATGGGGTTCTCCGCATTCGTCGAGGGAATGAACATGCTGTCGCGACGCAAAAAGCGGCCGGCTGCAGCCAAGCGTCGCCAAAGTGCGGAATTTTCGAAGTAAAGACTCGACTTATCCAGATTCTTTCGACACGCACTCCGCGCTACATTGAAGCCATCGGAAGCGCTGACGAAAGCGCAAAGGAGCACGCAATGAAATGCCCCGTCTGCAAAACGCCCGACCTTTTGATGACCGAGCGCCAGTCGATCGAAATCGACTACTGCCCAAGCTGCCGCGGTGTGTGGCTGGATCGTGGCGAACTGGACAAGCTCGTCGCGCAGATGAACGACGCGCCCGCCGCACGTAGCGAAGCGCAGTCACGTAACGACGACGTGCGCGCGCACCAACGGGCACGTCCGCACCACGACAGCGAGCGGCGCCACGACGACCGCCATCGCGGCGATTATCGACACGACAACCGGCACGACAGCTACCGGCAGGAACACGGCGGATACAGAAAGAAACGATCGCTGTTCGACATCTTCGACTTCGACTGACGGTGCGGCAGCCATCCTTCGAAGGCAAACGTGACAGACCCTCAGGCTCTGGCCCCCAAGGTCCTCGGAAAGGCTAGAGCTCTTTAGGCCGGCGCAAGCCGGCCTCTTTTTTTGCCCCTCCTTTTTACCCTCACAGCAGCACTCCGGTGGGCCGTGACGCGGCGTGAGTAACCGGTAACCGGAACGAAACCGTTTGTCGCACCGACCCCGATTTCCGTGCGTTTCGAGAACTTCAGTGCGCTGAATAAAGTCGCATCTATTTTCGAAGGACAGAATGCGGGGGCATGCGAAATCGCGGCAGGCCGCGTGACACGACTCGCCTGTGCCCGATGTTCGTCCGCGTCGCCGCTCAGCCAGCGTGCCCGGCACGTCCAACGATCCACGAGATAACCAAGAGGAGCAATTGATGAAATTCCCGGTTCAGAAGCTGTTTGCATCCCGTACTCTCGCCGCCTGTGTGGCAGTCGCCGCATCGGTGATCAGCGCGGCAGCGATCGCGCAAAGCGCGCAAACCACCGAACAGCCGACCCGCGCGAGCATTCGCAAGGCAAACCACCGGCTCGAACACAATGTGCGTACCGCGCTGCTTCGCGCGAAGATCGACAATGCCGATATCCGCGTCGTCGCGCGCGGCGGCAAGGTCACGCTGGATGGCACGGTGTCGGATCAAAGCATGGTGCAGCCCGCCGGCGAGATCGCGGGCAAGGTCCCCGGCGTCACGTCGGTGCAGAATCTGCTGACGATGCGCGAAGCAGGGCATTAAGCACGACGCCAGGCAGGACATCAAGCGGTGCATTGAGCCGAACCGCAAGCAGCATGCTGGACGCGGCGCGCACGCCGCGCGTCCAGCCGCTTCACCCCACATCGCTCGCATGCCGGCGGTTGCGGTGTTCTTTATACCGACCGCGGCACAGCATCACCCCGCAACCGGCTTCGCCATCTCCGTCGTCGCCCCCCACCCGAGGCCTGCATAAAGGTCCCGCCCCGCATCGGTCGCATGAAGGATCGCAAACTGCACGCCGCGCCTCGCGAATTCCGCGTCGGCGCGCTGCATCAGTTCGTGCGCCAACCCTCTTCCGCGATACGCAGGCTCGACATAGACGTTCAGCACATAACCGCGCTGGTCCGAGCCCGGATGAGACGGATGCGGCGGCCAGTCGAGCAACATCAGGCCGATGCCCGCCACCGGATCACGACCGTCGGTCATCGCAAAACCGAAATATGTGCGGTTGCGCAAACGCGGGCGCAGCCATTTGCGGAAATGCGCGGTCATCGTTTGCAGCACGGCTTCGTCGCGGCCTGCTTCGCGGAACATCTGCTCGCGATGCCGGCAGATGAGTTCGAGATCCGTTTCTTCGAGCGCTCGCATTTCCATTCGATGCTTCTCCCCGATGCCGATCGGCATTCCCACCCCACTTCGGTTTTGCCGAAGTCTAGCATCGGGAATGCCAGATTGTGACCGCATCGCATCGTCATTAGCATCGCCGGCATGCATTCACTTCCACGTTAAGCGCCGCGCGTCACCCGCTTGCGTGCGCGATGGAGACCATGATGACCGCGCTGCTCGAAACGATCGGTTCCGTTGCCATGCTTGCCAGCCTTGCGACGCATGTATCGTCGTTGTGGCGCAGGTTGCGTGCGCGCTAGCGTCGGGCCGCTCGCCGGGTAGCGGCGGCACAGCGCAATCAAAACAAAAACCGACGCACTCCAGGTTTGCACTTCAGGTTTCAAGCGAATTCGTCGATATACATGTTCAGCGCGGCCACCCGCATCTGAAAATTTTCGCGAGACTTTTCGCTGGCTCTTTCGCAGATCGCTCGCGATCAAACCCGCTCACCATCAAACCGATAGAAACTGCAATGCGTCACACGATGACGCGACCGATCAAAGCCCTGCTGCTTTTATGCGCAGCGACTGGCGCGCTGAGCGTTGCGCCCGCGCCCGGCGAAGCGGCCACTCTGCCCGTCGCGCCGCTGAACGAACGCGTGCTGACCGTGCCGGTCGACGCGTCGCCTGCACCGGTGCGTCTGCAAGTCACCCTCTATATGCCGTCGCATGGCGGACCGTTTCCGCTGGCGCTGATCAACCACGGCGCGTCCGACAATCCCGCGCATGCACCACGCGTCGCCGACGAATTCATCCCTTACTACTTCCTGTCACGAGGCTACGCGGTCGCGATGCCGATGATGCGCGGCTATGCGGGCTCGGGTGGCCACCTGCGCCCGCATGGCTGCGACGTAATCGGCATCGGGCTCGACGCGGCGCACGACATCCGCAAAGTGCTCGACGTCGTGAAACAGCAGCCAGGCATCGATGCGTCGCGTATCGTCGTGGCGGGAAAAAGCATGGGTGGCTGGAACACGCTCGCGTTCGGCACGCTGAACTCACCCGATGTGAAGGGGTTGCTCGACTTTGCCGGCGGTGTCAAGGAAGGCGACTGCCCGACGCCCGACGCGAGCCTGATCAGCGCGGCTGCGCAACTAGGTGCACGCACACACTTGCGGTCGATCTGGTTCTACGGCGATAACGACGCGATATTCGCAACCGCGACGTGGCGGCAGATGTTCGCGCAGTACACCGCGGCGGGCGGCAGCGCGGAACTGGTCGACTACGGCGCGTTCCAGCAGGACGCCCATGCGATGACCGCATCCGGCGCCGGGCTGCCACTCTGGGTGCAAAAGGCCGATGCATTTCTGCGCAGCATCGGCATGCCGGGTGCCGAAACAGACCCGGCATATCTGCCGGGCCACGCACCCGCGTCGACCGCGTACGCGACCGTGAACGACCTGAAAGCGATTCCGTACCTGAGCGACGACCAGAAGGAAAAACTCTATCGTGGCTTTCTCGCCGCACCGCTGCCGCGCGCAATCGCAATCGGCGTAACCAACGGTTCATGGGCGTCGGGCGGCTTCGATCCGGCCGACACCGCGCTGACACGCTGCTGGCAAACCACGCAGTATTGCCAGTTGTATGCGGTGGACAACGCGGTCGTCTGGCCACGGCTCGCTGGCGCGCCACCAGCGACGAAGTTCGCGCCGCTTGCCGAAGTCTCGGCCGTCCCCTATCTGAACCCGCAGGGCCGCGCCGCATACGGCAAATTCCTCGCGATGAACCGGCCGCGCGCATTCGCGATCGCACCAGATGGCGCGTGGGGCGCGTCGTCGGGACTTGACCCGATCAACGGCGCGCTCGTTCAATGCGCGAACGGACACGCGGATTGCAAACTGTATGCGGTCGATAGCGATGTCATCTGGGGCGGCAAGTAATATCGCCAGCGCAGCGCGATGCCAATCCTGACGTCTTTGCCAGAAAGCACCTATCGATCGCCGCGAAAACACTTGACCTTCGTTCACGGGAATCATCGACACGCGTTGCTGTCGGAATCTCGCTTGCCGGTCGCGCGCATAGCGCAAGCGGCAGCCGCCTACGTTTCCGAGGATCCGCAATGAAACTGAGTTTCGTCCATCGATTCACCGTTCACGCAGCCGCACTGGCGCTCTCGCTTGCCGCTCTGGAGGCGGCCGGCGAGTCGCTGACCGAGCGCACCGCAAGCAACACCAATGGCATCCCGATCGGCGCGATCAAGCGAGATGCGCAAAAGATGCTCGAGGCGATCAGCGCTGAGCAGTACACCGGCAACGAGAACATCGGTTGGATGGCACAGGTCGTTCCGCACCGGGAAGACGGAATGGCTCGCGAAGACGAAGACGAAGACACGCGCGCGCGCACCGGCTCGCAAACCAACAGCGTTTTGCGCCTGCAGATGATCGCCGAACAGATCGCAACCGGCGAAGCAAAAGAAATCAGAGCGATAAAGCCCGTAACCGGCGACGCTCGCGTGCGCCCATAAACGCGCGCGTTTGCGCAATAGATGAAATAGATGACGATGAACCGATAACCAGCGCAATTCGCGCGGCGGACACTTATTCAGAATCGGCGTACCGCTCGCGACCGACACCCGAACGCCGTGAACGCCGCACACGCGCCGGTTCAGCCGACGTCGGCTTCGTCGATTTCCTTGCGCTCGCGCCGTTCTTCATTGCCGCGGCGTGCACGCAAACGCTGGTGGGACAGCCGTGCGATCACTTCGCCGGTGCTCGCGCCGGCGGGAATTTCGTTTCGGATCACCTTCGGCACCATGGGCAGGCCCTTGCGCTGCCGGCGAAGTGCCTTTGCGATGGCCGTCCGGCACGCCGGGCCATGGCAATCCCATTCGTCACGAATTCTCTCGCAGTAAGGGCACTTGTTCATAAGGGACAGTCTAACCGCAAATTCTCGTCCTTTCCGACGGGTCGCGACACTGGTCGTGCCCTGATAAACGACGCGCCTTGTCGGGTAAGGCTTCGTCACCGTCACGCGCATCTGCGGCACCTAGCCGCTCGAAAAGTCATCATTGTCATTTATGTCAATGATGACTATCGTACCGCTGTCGCACGGCATCGAAGTGAAATGCCGGCCTCATTCCATATCTCATGCGAATCGCGGCCGCGGGTCACATACCGATGGAAAACAGTCCGCAAGCGGTCGCGCATGCGCTGATCGGGTTCTTCGCGTAGCGAGGAGTCACTGGGAAAACGATGCAACGCGCGCGGGCGCGCTGCATCTCACACCCAGACACCCGGCACCCACCCCGCGGACCAACGCCGATACCGGGATGCGTTATGATCGTCGCGGCAGGCACTGGAACGCGGCACACGATCACGCATACCCCGCGCGTCACTCGCGCATAAGCCGATATCGGGGAGTGACAATGACAAAACGCGACCCCGCGTTGCACCGCATTCAGTCCGCGGAAATGACGCCCGCGCGCCGACGGCTGTTGATCGTCGTCGCGCTGCTCGCATTCGCCGCGCTCGTCTGGGCGGCATGGTCGATCGTCGAGCCCGCGGTCCACACCCGCATCGTGATCACCACCGGCGCCGACGAAGGCATTTACCGCGGCTTCGCCGAACACTACGCGCCGCTTCTGAAACGCAAAGGGATCACACTCGATATCCGCCCGTCATCCGGCGCGGTCGAAAACTATCAGCGTCTCGCCGATCCGAATAGCATTTACGAAGTCGGCTTTATCCAGTCCGGCACGGTCCATCCGAAAGAGTCCGACAACCTGCAGACCATCGCGGCGGTTTCGTATGAACCGCTCTGGGTGTTCTATCGCGGCGGCACGACAGTCGACCGGCTGGCGCAATTGCGCGGCAAGCGGATCTCGATTGGCGTACCGGGCAGCGGACTGCAGAATGTAGCGCTCGTTCTGCTCGGCTTCTCCGACGTCACACGCGACAACTCGACGCTGGTCGAAGTCGACGCCAACAACGCCTATCAAGGCCTCGAAAACGGCACGCTCGACGCTGCATTCTTTATCGGACGCCCCGATGCCCCAATGCAGCGAACTTTGCTGAACAGCAATCTGAAGCTGATGAACTTCGTGCAAGCGGACGCGCTGGTGCAAAAATTCCCGTCGCTCGCGAAGATCGTTTACCCGCGAGGCGCGACCAGCATCGCGAAAGACCTCCCGCCAGCCGATGTCACACTGCTTGGCGCGACCGCGCAACTAGTCGCGAAGGACACGCTGCATCCGGCGCTCGTCTATGTGCTGCTGGAGGCCGCGAAGACCGTGCACGGCGGCGAAGATTACTTCACGCCGGTCGGCGAATTCCCGAATCTGAACACCGCCGAGTTCCCGATTGCGGACGAAAGCACGCGCTACCTGAGATCAGGCCCGCCGTTTCTGCAGCGCTACTTGCCGTTCTGGCTGGCGAGCTTTATCGAGCGGCGCCTGCTGATCCTCGTGCCGTTTCTCGCGGTGCTGGTCGGCCTGCTGCAAGCGTTGCCGCGCATGCTCGAAGCGCGCATCAAGAAGCGTCTGATCGTCTGGTACCGTGAGCTGAAATCGCTCGAAGACGAAATCTGGACAACCACGCAGCCGACCGCCGAGCAAATTGCGCAATGGCGCGAAGAAATCGAAAGCATCGATGCGCATTCGGGACAAATCCGCTTGCCGCAGAAATACTTTCAGGACGTTTACTCGCTGAAGCAGGCGATTGCCGTTGTGCGCAACCGGATCATCCAGATCGCCGCTCACACGTCCCAATCGACGCGATAGCATCCGCGGCACCGTCACGGACAACCCGTCGCGGTTTGCCATTCCACACTGTCTCGCACGATTGTTCATAAAACCGCGATTGTGATTTGCGTCGCGGTCTCTTCCTTCGACACCTCGAACTCGCCTACATTTGATGCCAATGTACTCGCCGTTGCTGCAAGGGCAGCGAGGCAAGCTCAATCGGAAGAAGAGGTGATGCAATGACCAAATATGTCGAAGCAATCGGACTGATCGGCGCACTGGTGGTGTATCTGGTGCCATCGCTCGAAGCGGATGCGCGTGAACATCCTTACGCGCTCGCGATTACGCTGGTCAATGTCTTTCTCGGCTGGACCGTGATCGGCTGGTTCGCGGCGTTGCACGCGGCACGCACGCCGGAAGGCGGACAGCGGCTGACGCAGATTGCACGGACAGCACGGCTCGCGATTGCGCGCGGCACGATCGACAAACTCGTCGCGCATGCCCACCATCGCACGGCGTTTCGGCCACGATTCGCGCAGGCTCACGTGGCGGACGTGCGGGTGACGAAGACGCGCAGTACAAATCAGCGCGACTGGATGCGGAAGTAATTGGATGAAGCACGCCGCGCAACGGCGTGTTGCGGTGAATGCGTAGAGGAAGCGAATTGCGGTCGGCGAGTTTTTCGCCCGGCCGCTTTTTTATTGCACGGCCGCTTTGCCAAACTGCACTATCCCTTAGGCGCGGCAAGGTTTAAATCGCGCACGCAGCAGAAAATCGATCGATTGACGATAATCGAACGCTTTGTCTCCCACAGCAGACGGGTATTCGATGCAAACCGCCTCCGGCACGCCACGCGTGTTCCCCGCTTTCCTGCTTGTCGCGCTCGCGTTCCTCATCAACATGATGGGCACGACGCTACCGACCGAGGTCTACCGCTACTACCAGGCCGCCTACGGATTCACGCCGGCGACCATCACGGTGATCTTCGCGGTCTATGCAATCGGGGTGCTCGGCGCACTGCTGCTGGTCGGCAACTGGTCCGATCAGCTAGGCCGCAAACGGATGCTGACCTGCGGGCTGATCGCGTCGGCCGCATCGGCGCTCGTGTTTATCGTCAGCACCGGCCTGCCCGGACTGATGATGGCCCGCCTGCTATCCGGCGTCTCCGCGGGCATCTTTACCGGCACCGCGACCGTCGCGGTCATCGAGGCCGCACCCGCGAGATTGCGTCATCGGGCAACGCTCGCCGCCACCGCATCGAACATGCTCGGTCTAGGCTGCGGACCCGTGCTGAGCGGGTTGATTGTCGAGTATCTGCCGGCGCCGATGCGCACACCGTACGCGGTGCACATCGTGCTGATCGCGATCGCGCTGCTCGCGCTGCGCAGCGTGCCGGAAACCGCGCACCTCCCTGCTCAGGCGAAGTTGCGCATGCAACGTATTGCGCTACCACGGCCGGTGCGCGGCGCATTCGTGCCGGCCGCGCTATCGGGCTTCGCGGGCTTCGTCGTGGTCGGCTTCTTTACCGCGGTCTCACCGCAACTGATGCGCACCGTGCTCGGCTTTCATAGCGACGTCACGATCGGTCTCGTCGTATTTCTGCTGTTCGCTTCGTCGGCAGCCGGACAAGCCGCGCAAAGCCTGCTCGCGCCGTCATGGCGGCTACCGGCCGGTTGCATCGGCCTCATCGCCGGCTTGCTGCTGGTCGCACTCAGTACCATCGACGCCGCGAGCGGCGCGCTGCTCGCAGGCACCGTGTTCGCCGGGCTCGGCCAGGGCGCGAGCTTTCGCTCGGGTCTCGGCGAACTGACCGCGCGCAGCCCGGCCGATGCGCGCGCCGGCGTCACGTCCGCGTACTTTGTCGTGCTCTATGTCGCACTGTCGCTGCCGATCATTGGCCTGGGCATCGCGACGCAACGCACCGATATCCGGCACGCAACACTGCTGTTCGCGGCAGGCACGATTGTGCTGGTGATCGTCGCGATGGGCTTCCTGCTGCTCGGCAATCGCGATACGCGGCTCGACGCGAACGCAGCCGGAGAATGAGAATACGCACATCGTTGGGCGCGGTCGGGTCGAATTTAGCAAGGCGCAAGGAATAGCACGCGCGATCGAACGTTCTGGTCGGTATCGGTGGTTCGCCACCACTCCGCGACACGCATCGCTCACAATCATGAAACTCGCCGACTTCGCCACGCCATTGTTCCAGGCCAACCCGTATCCGACATATGAAGCGCTGCGCGCCGCAGGCCCGCTCGTGACGGTCGCGCCGAATTCGATGATTTCCGGCCATTACGACATCGTCGACAAGGTGCTGCACGACCGCCGCATGGTGCACAACTTCGAGGAGTCGGTGCGCAAACGCTACGGCGAAGACGGACTGAACCAGCCGGTGCTGCAGGGCCTGGGCCGGATGTTTCTGCTGATCAATCCGCCCGTGCATACGCGGCTGCGTAGCCTGATGATGAAGGCGTTCAACGCGCGGCAGATCGAATCGATGCGCAATATCGCGGAGGCGAGCGCGCAGCGTCTGATCGACCGCTTCGCGGGCAGTGGCAGCGTGGACCTCGTATCGGCGTATGCAAGGCCGTTTCCGATCGAGATCATCAGCCGGATGCTGGGCGTGCCGATCGAGCACGCGGACAAGCTCAGCGACGCGATGGAGCATCTCGCGAGAATGCTCGATGCGACGCCGGTGGATGCCGCACAGCTCGCCGCATCGAACGATGCGTACCAGACACTCGAACGCTTTTTCGCGGAGATCGTCGCAACCAGGCGCAAACAGCCAGGCGCCGATCTGATCTCAATGCTGATCACCGTTGAGGAAGATGGTGAGACGCTCAGCGAAGACGAGATTGTCGCGAATGTGATCCTGCTCTATCTCGCGGGCCACGAGACCACGTCGAACATGATCGGCAATGCGTTGATCGCGTTGCAGCGCCACCCGCAGCAGTTCGACGCGCTAAAACAGGATCTGACGAAACTGCCGAACGCGATCATGGAGTGCCTGCGCTTTGACGGCGCCGTGCAACTGGCCGGCCGCACCGCGAGCGAAGACACTGAAATTGCCGGCATTGAAGTACCGCGCAATACGCTGATCTATCTGTCGCTGGGCGCGGCGAACCGCGATCCGGCGAAGTTCGATCATCCGGATCGACTCGATATCGGGCGCGATCTGCCGCGCGTGATTACATTCGGCGGCGGCGTGCATCATTGCCTTGGCTATCGCCTCGCTCTGCTGGAACTCGAGACCGCACTCGGCGCGCTGCTATCGCGGCTGCCGGGGCTCGTGATCGACGGAATCGACCGCTTGCGCTGGAACGGCCGCACCAGCCTGCGCGGCGCTGCGTCGTTGTCCGCGCACTGGTAAGACCCGTCGGCACGCGGCGCGCGGAAGGCACCAGAAAGGCAGGCGGGCGATAATCCGACCTCACGCCCTTTCAGGGGCCTTTCCTTCGCCAGTCCGCTCGCCGCCCATGACGCCGTCTTCCGATGCACCGCCTAACGACGCACAACGCTTCCAGGCCGCCGTCCTGCTGTTCTCGAACCGGCGCGTCGCGGACGCGCTAAGCATCCTGCAACCGATCCTGCAGCAAAGCGAGCCCAGCCCAACGCGCGCATCGGCGCTGAATCTGGCCGGCGTCTGCGCGCTGAACCTCGGTCACCCGACGGATGCCGAACAATTCTGGCGGCGCGCGCTCGAAGACAAGCCGGACTACGCGGAGCCGCACTGCAACCTGGGCAGCCTGTTCCGGCGACTCGAGCGCATGCCGGAAGCGGAAGCGAGCTTCCGCGCGGCGCTCGCGTGCCGCGCGGACTACGTCGACGCGCACTACAACCTCGGGCTGCTGCTGCATCACGCCGGCCGTCTGGGGGAGGCGGAAGCCGCGTATCGCAGCGCGCTCACGCTCAGCCCGAAGCTCGCGACCGCGCACAATAACCTCGGCGCCGTGCTGCATGCACAGCGCCGGCTGGACGAAGCCCAGGCCGCTTTTGTGGAAGCGCTCGCCGGCAACCCGGAATACGGCGACGCGTATGTGAATCTCGGCAAACTGCTGATCGACCGCGAACGGCTGCAGGAAGCGGAGGTGATGCTTAGAGCTGCGGTGGTCGCGCAGCCGGAGCACGTACCCGCCCATCATCATCTCGGTTCGCTGCTGGCCCTACTCAAGCGCTTCGATGAAGCGGAACCGGTACTGCGTCACGCGCTCACGCTCGCGCCGCAAACACCGGAAATTCACACGAGTCTCGCGAGCACGCTGATTGAAACCGATCGCTACCTCGATGCCGAAGCGGCAAGCCGCACCGCGCTCGCGTTTCGCGACGACGATGTGAACGCGCTGCATACGCTCGGTATCGCGCTGAACCGGCAGGGCCGCACCGGCGAGGCCGAAGCCGTCTGGCGACGCGCGCTCGAGATCCAGCCCGCGCATGCAGCCGCGAAGTTCGGCCTCGCGACGCTGCTGCTACAGACGCAACGCTACGAAGAAGGCTGGCCGTTGTATGAAGCGCGCCACGAGCGAGGCGACGCCCAGAAGCGCGCAAGCGCGCCCGACGTGAGTTGCCCGCGCTGGCAAGGTGAATCGCTGCACGGCAAATCGTTGCTGATCTGGCGCGAGCAGGGCTTTGGCGACGCGCTGCAGTTCGGCCGCTATATCGCATCACTGAGAGCGCAAGGTGTCGCGCACCTTACGTTCGCGTGTCCGCCCCCGCTGAGCCGGCTATTTGCAAGTGTGCACGGCATCGACGCGGTGGTCGATACGCATGCGGCCGTCGCGCAGCGGCAGTATGACTACTGGACCTTTTTGCCTAGCGTACCGGGCCTGCTGCACGATAAAGCGCTCCCGCCCGCGCAATTCCTGACGCCCGACGCCGGGCTCGTCGACCGATGGCGCAGCCGGCTCGCAGGGCTCGCCGCGCGCAAGATCGGTCTCGTATGGAAAGGCAACGCGAAGCATGTGAACGACCATCACCGCTCGCTGCCGTCGCTTGAAACGCTCGCGCCGCTTTGGGGCACCGCGGACACGAGCTTTGTCAGCCTGCAAAAAGGAGCCGGCGAGGACGAAGCGAATTTCGCACCGGCGGACCAGCCGATTCTGCCGCTCGGCGCCGAGCTAACGGATTTCGCCGACACGGCGGCGGTGATCGCCCAGCTCGATCTGGTGATCTGCGTCGATACCGCGGTCGCGCATCTGGCCGGCGCGCTCGGCAAGGCTTGCTGGGTGATGCTACCCGCCACCGACAATGAATGGCGCTGGACGCGCGCCCAAACTGGGCCCGCGTCGCCGTGGTACGCGGATAACGTCCGCGCATTCCGCCAGACAGAGCCGGGCAATTGGGCGCAGGCGGTTCAAGCAATGCGGGCGGCGCTCGAAATGCGCTGAGCACTGGTACAGCGACGGCAACGAGCGCGGTCGATCACGCCATCATCACACGCTTGACGTGCTGACCAACGTACGTCGCCCTTTTTTGCCCAGTTAAAATCGAACGCATCAACGCTGCTGGCGCCACGCCGATCCCCCTTTCGCGCGACGCCTCCGCCCCAAACAGGTAGAAGCCCTCGCCGATGAGCACCGCAATCGACTGCACCTGGCTACTCGCCGACCCCGGCACACAAGCGGCGCAAGCCGACATGCGCATCGCGATCGACAACGGCCGCATTGCCACGCTCACCGCATCGCCCACCACGATCACGCCGACGTCGCCGCGACGCGTCGCGCTACCCGCGCTCAGCAACGCACACGATCACGGCCGCTACCTGCGCAGCGCGAGCGTCGGCGCGTTCGACAAGCCGCTCGAAAGCTGGCTGCCGTTCATGGGTCTGGTCCCCGGCGCCGATCCGTACCTCAGCGCGGCCGCCGCATTCGCGCGTTCGGTGCGCCACGGTGTCGCGAATCTGATGGTGCATTACACGCGCGTGCAAGGCGGCATGCCGTACGTCGACGAAGCGCGCGCGGTCGCACGCGCGGCACGTGACGTCGGCAACCGCATCGGCTTCGCGCTCGCGCTGCGCGACCGGCACGGCATCGCGTATTGCGACGATGCGACCGCGCTTGCCGCGCTGCGCCCGTCGATTCGCGACGCGGTGGCCGCAAGATTGGCCGTCAAACCGGTGTCCGCCGCGCAACAGCTCGCACTCGTCGACGACGTCGCGCAGATGGTCGACGAAGAAGGCTACGGTGAGCATGTGACGGTGCAATACGGCCCGACCGGTGTGCAGTGGTGCTCGACAGCGCTGCTCGAGGCGATTGCGCAAGCATCGGCCGAGCATGACCGTCCGGTCCACCTGCATCTGCTGGAAACGCGCTATCAGCGAGAATGGGCCGATCGCACGCATCCCGAAGGGATCGTCCGCTTTCTGGACGACATCGGTTTGTTGAGCCCGCGGCTCACGCTTGCGCATTGCGTGCATGCGCGCGCCGATGAGCTGGAACGCCTCGCCGAACGCGGCGTGACGATCGCGATCAACACGAGCTCGAACCTGTATCTGAAGTCCGGCATCGCGCCGGTGCCCGACATGCTTCGGCATGGCTGCCGTGTGGCGCTCGGCCTCGACTGCACCGGCACCGACGAGGACAACGATGCGCTGCGCGAAATGCGCCTCGCGTACCAGTTGCACCGCGGCTGGGGTTTCGACGTGACGATGGATCGCGCGCAGTTGTGGGCATTCGCCGCGCAACACGGCCGGCGCAGCGTGCTCGGCGCGGCCGCCGACAAGCAGCCGGGCGGCCGGCTCGCACCCGGCGCGGCCGCCGATCTGGTGCTGCTCGACTGGGATGCGCTCGACGACGACGGCCTGCTCAACCTCGACCCGCTCGACCTGCTGCTTGCGCGCGGCAGCGGCGCGCATATCGATCAGGTGGTGATCGGCGGGCGAACCGTGGTCGCGCAAGGCCGCGCATGCGGCGTCGACGAAGCCGCTGTGCGCGCTGAACTGATCGGACAGCTGCGCACCAGCATCGCCGCGCAGCCGTCAGTGCATGCGTGGCATCAGACGCTTGATGCGTTGTCGGAAGACCTCGGCCCGTTCTACATGAAAAGCGCGTGGCACGGCTGCTGCTGAACATTGCACGCGACGCGCCGCAACGCGCGGGCAACGCGACGCGATCCAGTCGCGATCACGATCAGGCTCAGCGCGCCTCAACCGCTACCGCCACTTCGCCCGCCATCGCCCGCGCGATCGTTGGCTGATCCGTCTGCTGCGCGGGCGCGTCGTACACGATGCGCCCTTCGCTCATCACGACGATCCGGTCCGCGAGTTCGACGATTTCGTCGAGGTCTTCGGAGATCAGCAGCACCGCGGCACCACGATTGCGCTGCTCGACGATACGCGCGCGGATCTCAGCCGCCGATGCGAAGTCGAGACCAAAACACGGGTTCGCGACAATCAGCACGTCGACATCGCCGGACAGCTCGCGCGACAGGATCGCGCGCTGCACGTTGCCGCCGGACAGGTTGCTGATCGGCTCGTCAGGCGATGCGGTCTTCACGCGATACGCGGCGATCAGGCGCTGCGCATACCGGCGAATGCGCGCCGGCGACAGCCATCCGCCCGGAGCGCGCAATCCCGGCTGGTCGAACACGCGAAACGCGATATTTTCGGCCACCGACATATGGGCGACCGCGGCATTGCGCAACGGCTCCTCGGGCAAGCAGAACACCTTGCCCGCGCGCATTTGCGCGCGCTGTGGCTGGTACGCGCGGCCGTCGACGAAAAGTCGTCCGCCGCTGGCTTGACGCTGCCCCGACAACACCTCGACGAGCTCCGCCTGGCCATTACCCGACACGCCGGCAATGCCGACCACTTCACCAGCCCGCACCGTGACGCTCACATCGCGCACCGCCGGCACGCCATCGTCATCGTCCGCGCTGACCCGCTCGAGCGCGAGCGCAACCGGCTGCACCGCGAAATCCCATCGGTGACGCGGCGCCGCTTCACGCAGCGTCGCGTCGCCGACCATCATCCGGCTCATCGCGTCGACCGACAGTTCGCCGACCATGCCCGCGCCCGCCAGCTTGCCGCGCCTGAGCACGCTCACTTCATCTGCGTACTGCATCACTTCGCGAAACTTGTGGCTGATCATGATCACCGTCAGCCCTTCGCTGCGCGTCAGCGAACGCAGCAGCGACAGGACCTGGTCGGCCTCGGCGGGTGTCAGCGCCGACGTCGGTTCGTCGAGAATCAACAGACGCCGCGCCAGATACAGCTGTTTCAGAATTTCGAGCTTTTGCCGTTCGCCCGCCGCAAAGCTTGCGACCGGCCGATCAAGCGGCAAGCCGAACGGCATCCGCTCAAGAAACGCGTGCAGCGTCGCCTTCTCGGCGCGCCAGTCGATCAGCGCCGGCACATCGGCGCGCGCCATCACGAGGTTCTCTGCGGCCGTGAGCGACGGCACCAGCGTGAAATGCTGATAGACCATCCCCATGCCGCGTCGATGCGCGTCACGAATGCCGTCGATCGTGACCTCGCGATTGTCGAGCAGGATCTGGCCGCGCGTCGGCCGATGTTCGCCCATGATGCATTTCACCAGCGTCGACTTGCCCGCGCCGTTCTCGCCGAGCAGCGCGTGGATCGTGCCGGCGCGAACCTTGATCGATACGTCGTCGAGCGCGACGTGTGCGCCGAAATGCTTCGACATCCCGACCGTTTCGAGCGCAAGGCCGGCACGCGCCGATCTGCCGCCAACGTGCGGCGTGGAAGGGACAGCAGATAAAAGAGTCATCGTCTAAACCTCGAACCGGATCGTGCACGTCGCGCAGCGCGTCCGCCCCGCTCGCCGCACACGCCCGGACTTGCATTGATCAGCGGCGCGAAATCGACAATTCGGCCGGTACGCCCTTCATATTGCGGCGCGGTGACGACGACGCGACCAGCACCACGAGTGTCAGCAGATACGGCGCCGCATTGAAAAAGTAGTAGCCGGAAGTCAGACCGACACTCTGCAGCGCCGGCCCGATCGCACCGGCCGCGCCGAACAGCAATGAAGCGCCGACGCACGCGAGCGGACGCCAGCGCGCGAAGATCACCAGCGCGACGGCCATCATTCCCTGCCCGGACGACAAGCCCTCGCTCCAGCTGCCTGGGTACGACAGCGACAGAAACGCACCGCCGACGCCCGCCATCAACCCGCCGAGCGCGGTGACCAGCAACCGCACGCGGTCCACCGAATAGCCGGCCGCGCGGGTTGCGGCCGCGGAATCGCCGCACATGCGCACGATCAGCCCCCAGCGCGTGCGCCGCAGCGCCCACGCGCAAACAGCCGCCAGCACGATGCCGATCACGAACAGCGGGTTGATCTGCAACGCGGCCTGCACCTGCGGCAGCGTGGACCACGCGCCGAGCGCGAGCGACGGCAGATGCGGCGCATCCGGCTGGATATACGGCTTGCCGAAAAAGAACGCGAGGCCGGTGCCGAACAGCATCATCGCAATGCCGATCGCAATGTCGTTCACGCGCGGCAGCCGGCAGATCGCGCCATGCAGCGCGCCGAACGCGGCGCCCGCCAATCCCGCGCACAGCGTGCCGAGCCACGGCAAATGCGTGTGATAGCTGACCGCATAAGCCGCCATCGCGCCGAATACGAGCGTGCCTTCGAGGCCAAGATTGATCCGCCCTGACTTCTCGGTCAGGCATTCGCCGACGCTCACAAACAGGAATGGCGTCGACACGCGGATGGCGCCCGCGAGCATCGCGAGCGGTACGGTCCAGATACCGATATCCGTAGCAGTCATGTTCAGTTTCCTTCGATGCCGGGTTCGCTGCGCGGCGCGCGGAAGATCGCAAAACGCCCATACAGCGTCTCGCTAACGAGCAACACTACGAACAGCGTGCCTTGCAGCAGCAGCACAGTCGCGTCCGGTAAATCGAGCCGCCGCTGGATCAAACCGCCTGCCGCCGAAATGCCGCCGACGAGTATCGCGACCGGCACGATCGCCAGCGCGTTATGGCGTGCGAGAAACGACACGAGAATGCCGGAAAAGCCATAGCCCGCGGCCAGCGATGCGTTTGCACGCCCTTGCACCGCGGCGACCTCGAAATAGCCAGCGAGGCCCGCGCAAGCGCCGGCCAACGCGCAGGCCGTGACGATCAGCCGGCCTACCGGCAAGCCCTGCGCGCGCGCCGCGCGCAGGTTGCCGCCGGTGAGCCGCGCGGCAAAACCAAACGTCGTGCGACGCATCAGCAGCCACGCGACCAGCGCGAGCGCGATGCTCGCCGCGAGCCCCCAATGCACGCTCGTGCCGGGTATGTTGCCGACCATGTTCGCGTCGCCGATCGGCCGCGTCGACGACTTGATCGAACTGGCCGGATCGCGCAATGGTCCTTCGACGAAGAAGTTCATGATCGCAATCGCGAGATAGGACATCAGCAGGCTCGAGATGGTCTCGTTGGCGCCGCGAAAATGCCTGAGCGCGCCGACCAGGCCGATCCATGCGGCGCCGCTCGCGAGCGCCGCGGCGACCATCGCCAGCATCACGAGCGCCGGCGGCCCGCCGCCGTTGAACGGCAGCGCCGCGCAGGCGGCCGCGAAGCCGCCCAGCACGAGCGCGCCCTCGCCACCGATCACGACGAGGCCGAGTTGCGCCGGTATCGCGACGGTCAACGCGGTGAACACGAGCGGCGCCGCGCGCACCAGCGCGTTCTGCAGCGAGAACGCAGTGCCGAAGCCACCGCGCCATAGCAGTTCGAAGAATTCAAGCGGCGAAGTGCCGAGCGCGAGCAGCAGCAGCGAAAAAAGCACGGCGGCGCCGCATACGGCCAGCGCCGAAATCGTCAGCATTTCCGCGCTTTGCCGTAGCGGCATGAACCGGTCGCGGCGGTGCTGAAACACACCGGCGGTGAGCGGCTGAGTCATATTGGGTGTAGCGGATTGCGTCCGATCGCTTGCCATAAATCAGGTTGCAGATAAGTCATTTCATACGCCACGGAGCCGGCCCGCTGCACGCGAACCGGTCCGCGCAAGCGACATCACGCGATCGAGCCGACCACGCCTTCGACCAGGTAATTGGTCTGCTCGAGGAACGGATCGTAGTTGCCGTACGTCTTGTCGATCACGATCTTGCCGGTATTGCTGCGAATCGGACCGACGTACACCGGCTTGCCCGCTTTCAGGTCGGCAATCGCCGCGAGGGCGGCCGTGCGCGCCTGCGGCGTCGCGCCCGCGCCGAATGGTGTGCTCGCAACCAGATCCTTGTCGTAGCCGCCGGCCAGCACGTTCGGCAGTTTGCGTCCCGCGGCGATGTCGGCGGCGTAGGCCTTGTACGCGGTCTCCCACTTCGCTTCGGCTCCGGTAATAAAACCCTTCGGCGCCAACGCGGCTTGGGATGTGTTGTGGCCGCAACTTTTCGCGCCATGCTGCTCGGCCGTTTCGACGACCACCTTCGGGCTGTCGACGTGACACGCAATCACATCGCAACCACCCGAGATCAACGCATTGGTCGCTTCCGCCTCGCGCACCGGCAACGACCAGTCGCCGGTAAAGATCAGCTTGACCTTGGCATTCGGATTCACCTTGCGCACGCCGAGCGTGAACGAGTTGATCGTGCGCAGTACGATGCCCACCGGCTTGGCCGCGACGTAACCGATCATGTTGGTCTTCGTCGACAGCCCGGCAGCCACGCCATTCACGTAGTGCCCCTGATCGCGATACGCGAAATAGCCGCCGAGGTTCGCGGGATGTTTCGCCGGGTCCCACAGCTTGCTCGCATGGCGGAACTGCACGTTCGGATATGCGCGCGCGAGATCGACCATGTACGGGTCGAAATAACCGAACGACGTGCCGAGAATCAGCGACGCGCCGTCGAGCTGGATCATCGACTCCATTGTTTTACGCACCGCAATCGTTTCGGGCACGTTCTCTTCTTCGACCACATTGACGTTCGGCAGCGAACGCAACGCCTGGGCGGCCACCGCATGCGACTGGTTCCAGCCGAAATCGTCGCGCGGGCCGACGTAGACGATACCGACCGTCAGCTTGTCTTTCGCGGCCGCGATGCGCGGCATCACGCCGGCCGCAAGCCCGATCGCGCCTGCGCCGGACAGGGTGAGAAAGTGTCGACGATTCATCTGCTGCTTCATGGGTGCTTCGCTCCAGGCAATGAGTGTGTTCGGGCGTGTGGGAGTCACGCGTCGAGTCGGGTCGAGGTTGCTATGCGGTTGCTATGTGTTTGCTGCGGGCTTATGGCAACGTCATTTGCTGCGCGCGCGATTTGCCGCTGCCGTTGCGCGCGGGTTGGACGATGCCGCGCGTGCGCTTGGCGCGGGTTTGTCGGGTGGCGAGAATGCCGTCGAATAGCGGCCGAGTATTTCGACCACGTCATGCCGCTCTTCATCCGGAGGATCGACCAGCGAGCGCGCTTCAAGCGCTTCCAGGTGCTCGCGCATCAACTGCTGCGCACGGCTGGCGTCGCGCTTGCGCAGTGCGTCGATTAGCGTGCGGTGCTCGCGCATCCCGCACTCCTGCGACGGCTCATGTCCATGCACCGCGAGGATCAGCGAGCAACGCGACACCACCTCGGACACATAGCGCTCCATCAACGGATTGCCGGTCAATTGCGCAAGCAGCAGATGGAATTCGCTCGCGATGCGCAACTCGAGCTTCGCGCTGCCCGCGCCGAGCGTGGCCTCTTCGGCGCGCACATGTTCATCGAGCAGCGCGGCGAAATGCGGCTGCCAGTTCAGAGCGACCAGACGCACCACCTCGACTTCGAGACAACGGCGCACGTCGAATACCGCCTTCGCTTCTTCACGGCTCGGCCGTGCAACGGTTGCGGTGCGCTTGTTGCCCGTGTCGATCAGCCCTTCGTTCGCGAGGCGCGCGAGTGCCGCGCGGATCAGCGTGCGGCTTACGCTGAAATGCGCGGCAAGCGCATCTTCGGGCAGCTTCGTGCCCGGCACGAGCGCCTGCTCGACAATGGCCTGCCGCAACGACAGATACGCAACATCGGCACGACTGACTGGCTTCATGAAAGAAAGCGGTAAGAGAACTGGAATGGTCGCGCACCACCGCGCATCGACCAGTAAGTGGACGCGACAGTTCGCAACTTGTATGCCAGGCAGATACGTCAAGGATACGAAACGCGCGGCTGACGCATACAGGAATGAGCTTGCGATGTCCGGGCGTCGACTGGACACAGTGAATCGAGCGTCGCGCACGCACCGCGTTACGCCCACTTTTGGCGCGTACGATGCGCCATCGCGGCGAATCGGCACCCCGTTTTGGTACACCGTTTTGACGGGTTGCTGCATACGCCAAAACCACGTATTGTCGACAGCGATTTTTAGTCAGGGATACAACACATCGAACACGATGCGTACATGCGTTCCCTGGCTAGTGGTTGAACGCTTCCTTTCATTGCTCTTCATCTTTTATGAACGAAACCCGCTGTGTCCATGCAGCCCAGCAGACCGAATTCGGTCCGCTCACTACCCACGGCCGCTTCCCTTACCGGCCGATCACGGACACCGATGCATTCCGCTGGCCCGGCGACAAAACACTCGCGGTCTATCTCGGCTTCAACATCGAGCACTTCGCGTTCGGCGGCGGACTCGGTGCGGCACTGGGCCCGGTGTCGCCCGAGCCGGACGTGCTGAACTACAGCTGGCGCGAATATGGCAATCGGGTCGGTGTGTGGCGTTGCCTCGAACTGTTCGATCAGCTTGATATGCCGGCAGGCGTGTTGATCAATACGTCGCTGTACGACCATTGCCCGGAAGTGATCGATGCGTGCGTCGCGCGCGGCGACGAGTTGATCGGACATGGCCATACGAACTCGCAACGGCAAAGCACACTCAGCGAAGCGGACGAACGCGCGCTGCTCGTGCATTGCCGCGACCGGATCGCCGCGCATACGGGCACGCCACCGGCCGGCTGGCTGTCGCCCTGGATTTCCGAGTCGCATGTCACGCCCGACCTGCTCGCGCAGACCGGCTATCGCTACACGCTGAACTGGTGTCACGACGATCGACCGGTGCCGATGGCCACGCGCGGCGGCCCGCTATGGTCGATTCCGTATCCGCAGGAATTGAACGATCTGCCGATGATGATCGCCCGTCATCTGGACGGCCGCGCGTTCGCCGACATGATCATCGATCAGTTCGACGAAATGCGCGATCAGGTGCGCTCGGACCGGCATCCGCAGGCGCTCGTGATGGGCATCGCACTGCATCCGTATCTGGTCGGGCAGCCTTACCGGCTACGTCACTTGCGGCGCGCGCTGCAGCATATCGCCGCGGCGCGCGCACAAGGCGACGTGTGGATCACGACGCCCGGTGCGATCGCGCGTCATATGGACGCGATGCAAAGCGCGGGACTCGTGCGCAGCGTCACGCCGCCGCACGATTTGCAGGCGGGCTGACGCCCGTCAGGGTCGAATCGTCACGCGAAAGCAGTGCTTAAAAGCGGTCGCGATCGAATTGCGGCAGCACCGGCGTCCCCTCCAGCGCGACCGAATGCAGCAGTTCAGGCTCGAGACCCAGCACATGAAGGATCGACGGCGCGACCTGCGTGGTGAGCACCGGCTGATCGATCGTGCGTCCCGTATCGTGCGCGTGCGGCACATAGACCACCAGCCCAAGGTGACTGTCGTCCGGCGCGTTGCCGCCGTGCTCTTCGTCCTTCGAAGTGCTCGTCGTATAGATCACGCCAGGATTCGGCTGCACGATGATGTCCGGCGTACGGCCGAGCGCCGGGTTGCCGAAGCGCGCGGCGAGTGCCGGGCCGGACAGGATATACGCTTGCGGACCGTCTGCGCAGATGCCCGGCGCGTTGCAACTCAGGTTGGCCTTCAACGTCTTCACGACCGTCGCGGCCTGACTCTGATCGCGCAGCCAGATCAGGCCGACGTCGTCGGTCTGCACAAAGCCGGTATCGACAAGACCGCTACCGTCATTCAGATTGCCGCTCTTCGTGGCGGCCTGACCGAAGTTGCCGTTCGGGTCGAGGAAGTTGTTCGCTTCGAGCAGCTTCGTTAGCGTGTCGCCGTTTTTCACGAGCTTCGTGTGATCGGTCGGCGATTGGCCATGCTTCGACGTAACGATAATCGCGGTCGAATCATAGAGGCCACGCTGCTTGAGTTCAGTCACGACGCGCGCCAGCGAGTTGTCGATATAAGTAATCGCGGCTGCCACCTGCGGCCCCGGCGTAAAGTCGGCATCCAGATAACCGCCGCCGCTCGCGACCGGCGCCTTCTGCGCGACGCTCAACGTCTGGAAGTCGGCGCCGAATACCGTCGGCACGTCTGCGTTCGATTTCCCGGTCGAGTCCTTACCGTCAATCTCGTTCAGCATTTCCTGCACGTGGAAATTGTCGAATGTTTCGGTATGCGTGAAGACATCCGTATAGTCGGTCTTCGTCGCAGCGTCGATCGAGTTGATCTCGGTGCGTGCGAGATCGTCGACGCCCACGCCCGATGGACCGTTCAGCCAGTCGTAGCCCCATGCATGCTTGTCCGCCCACGCGGTACGCGAGCCGCGCATGTTCTGCTTGACTACCTCGAACAGCGTATTCGTCTTCACATAGTTGTGCGGGAATACCGGCTGGCAAACGCCGCCGATCTTCGCATGCGGAATCGCCTGCGGGTTGAACGCGCCGCCGCCGTCGAGATGAGTCAGCGCGCCGCCGTTCTGCGCATCGATGCCGGTGGTTTCGTCGAACACCACATTCCAGCCTTGTTTGCCGGTGCACTGCGTGTCGGACGGCGCATACAGCGTGCGGTCATATGACACGTCGTAAAAGAGACCCGCCGTCTTCGGCGAACCGCCGGTCACGAGTGCGGCAAGACCCGGGAACGAGTCCGACAAGCCGGGTGTGTGCGCGTTCGTGTAGGTCGTGCCCGCTTTCGCAAGCAACGCGAGGTTCGGGCACGCATTCGACCCGATACAGCGCGCGACATCCTGCTGATGCAAGCCGTCGAAGCTGATCAGCAGCACATGTTTCACCGGACCATGGCCGTTGCCTTGTCCACTGGCATGACCCTGCCCGTGACTGTTTCCGTCCTGATCCTGTCCGCCCATCGCCGCCGCGCTCGCCGCATGCATCGCGGCAAGCGACATCGCAACGGCGCCGATCATGTACCGCACACGCATCGATTTCCCGGTCGTTCTCATAGTTCCATCCTTTCAGGGGTTGATGAAGTAACACTTGGTAATCGATGACGAATGTGCAGCGCGAGAAAGGCGTTTCCGTGATTTATCGCTTTCATATTGCTGAATTACGCGGATCAGCGGCGTTTGTGCAACAACGCGCGGTGCTTAAGGTTCTGTTAAGCGGCGCGCGAGTGCGGAGATTGCGCGGCTCGTCAAGGAATTTGCGCGACCTGATAAGCGTTATCCGCTGTGCAGTGCAGTCGCGTCGCGTGACAGGTCACGGCGCGGTCACGTCCAAATCGCGTCGACGCGACGCGATCCATTTGCGACGGGTGCGCACGCGCGTCGTTATCTGACTGACAGGAGTCGATATGTGCGGTATCGCGGGATGGGTTGACTACGAGCGAGATCTGAGCAGCGAGCGCGCGATCGTTCAGGCGATGACGGACACGATGGCGTTACGCGGACCCGATGCGCAAGGTATCTGGATCGGCCGGCATGCCGCATTGGGTCATCGCCGGCTTGCGGTTATCGATCTGCAAGGCGGCGTGCAGCCAATGTGCGCGTTCGAAAACGGCAGCACGATCGCGTGCGTCAGTTATAGCGGCGAGGTCTATAACTTTGCCGAACTGCGCGACGTTTTGTGCAAGCGCGGTCACGCATTCAGAACGAACAGCGACACCGAGGTCGTGCTGCGCGCCTACCTCGAATGGGGCGATGCGTGCGTCGAGCGCTTTACCGGGATGTTCGCGTTTGCGATCTGGGATGTGCGCGAACAGCAACTGGTGCTGATCCGCGACAGGTTCGGCGTGAAGCCGCTCTTCTATCAGCCGTTCGGCCGCGGCGTGCTGTTCGGCTCCGAGCCGAAGGCGATTCTCGCGCATCCGGAGGTGCGCGCGCGCATCGGGCTCGACGGCTTGCGGCAGACACTGACAGTTGGCCGCGTCCCCGGTCGCGCGATATACGACCGCATGCATGAAGTGAAGCCCGGCTACGTCGTGCGTGTCTCGCGCGACGCAATCACCGAGCGCTGCTACTGGAAACTCGAAGCGCGCGAGCACGCCGATTCGCTGCCGGTTACGATCGAGACGGTGCGCGCGCATCTGGACCGGATCGTGCAGCAGCAGACCGTGTCCGATGTGCCGCTATGCAGCCTGCTGTCGGGTGGCCTCGACTCGTCAGCCATTACCGCGCTGGCCGACCGCGTGATGCGGCATCGCCACGGCTCGCCGGTGAAGTCCTACTCCGTCGACTTCGCCGACGCGGGCATACCGTTCGTGGCCGACCAGGATCGCGGCACGTCCGATACGCCGTTCGTGCGGGAATTCGTCAAACAGTTGTGCACGCAACATACCGAGGTCGTGCTCGATCCCGAACAACTCGCCGACTTCGACGTAAGGCGCAAAGTGGGCGATGCGCTCGACGCGAACTGGATCCTCGGCGGCGATCTTTATCCGTCGCTTTATCTGCTATTCAGCGCGTTGCGCGAGCATTCGACGGTCGCACTGTCTGGTGAAGCCGCCGACGAAGTATTCGCTGGATATCAATGGTTTCATCAAGCCGAATCCCTCAACGCGCCGACGCTGCCGTGGCTACGCGTGCTTCCCGATCCGGGCGGCGTGCTGTCGCAAGACCTGCTCGAAGAACTGCGCTTGCGCGAATACCGCGCCGATATGCATGCGCAGATGTCGGCCGCCACGCCGTCGCTGCCTGGCGAGACAGGCGTCAAAAGACGCATGCGCGAACTTTGCTTTCTCGCGCTGACGTGCTGGCTACCGGTGTTGCTCGACCGCAAAGACCGCATCAGCATGGCGCTGGGACTCGAAGTTCGCGTGCCGTTCTGCGATCACGAGCTCGCGCAGTACGTATTCAACACGCCCTGGAGCATGAAAACGTTCGACGGCCGCGAGAAAAGCCTGCTGCGCGCCGCCTGCGACGACGTGCTGCCCGAAGCGATTCTGCAGCGTAAGAAGAGCCCGTATCCGGTCACGCAGGACCCGGCTTACGAACGGCTGTTGCAGCAACGGATGACGGCGCGGCTCGCGAAGCCGTCGCCCATCGTGCAGCAGATGTTCGACCTTGACGCGTTGCGCAGCTTGACCGCCAAACCGGTCGGCGACGTGAGCATCAACCATGAGCGCGTCAATATCGATCATGCGCTTGCGCTGATGGATTGGCTCGAACGCTACGACGTCGAGCTGGTGTGAGAATTGTGTGGCGCCGCGGCATGGTAAACGTACCGCGGCAAACGTATCGCGGTACACGCAACGCCGTAAACGCAACGCGGCGCTTACCCGCCGGCCATGCCAGCAGATAAGCGCCGCGCTTCACGCGTGATGCGTGCTTCTGATGCGTGCTTAGCCCTTCGCCTTCAGTTCGAGACGGAACTTGTGCAGCAGCGGCTCGGTATAACCGCTCGGCTGTTCGCGTCCTTCGAACACCAGCGCACATGCGGCCTTGAACGCCAGCGATGCGTCGTAGTTCGGCGCCATCGGCTTGTAGTGGCGGTCACCGGCGTTCTGCTGGTCGACGACCTTCGCCATCCGGCGGAACGTGTCCTCGACCTGCTCGCGCGTCACGACACCGTGCTGCAGCCAGTTCGCGATGTGCTGGCTCGAGATCCGCAGCGTGGCGCGGTCTTCCATCAAGCCGACGTTGTTGATGTCCGGCACCTTCGAGCAGCCGACACCCTGGTCGATCCAGCGCACCACGTAACCGAGAATGCCCTGCGCGTTGTTATCGACTTCCTGACGGATCTCGTCAGCGCTCCACTGCGCCTTCTCGACAACCGGCACGGTCAGCAGACCGGCCAGCAGTTCGTCGCGCACGCTGGCGTAATCGGTGTGCTCGAGTTGCTGCTGAACCGCCTGCACGTCGACCTGGTGATAGTGCAGCGCATGCAGCGTCGCGGCCGTCGGCGACGGCACCCACGCGGTGTTCGCGCCGGCCTTCGGATGCGCAATTTTCTGCTCGAGCATCGCGGCCATCAGGTCCGGCATCGCCCACATGCCCTTGCCGATCTGCGAACGGCCGCGCAGACCTGCCGCGAGACCGACCAGCACGTTGCTGCGCTCGTATGCATTGATCCACGCGGTCGACTTCATATCGCCCTTGCGCAGCATCGGGCCCGCTTCCATCGACGTGTGCATCTCGTCGCCGGTGCGGTCGAGGAAGCCGGTGTTGATGAACGCGACGCGCGCGCTCGCTTCCGCGATACACGCGAGCAGGTTCACGCTGGTGCGGCGCTCCTCGTCCATGATGCCCATCTTCATCGTGTTGCGCGCGAGGCCCAGCACGTCTTCGACGCGCCCGAACAATTCGTTCGCGAACGCGACTTCGGCCGGGCCGTGCATCTTCGGCTTCACGATATAGATCGAACCGGTGCGCGAATTCAGCTTGTGGGTGCGGTCATGCAGCGCGCACAGCGTCGTAACGATGCCGTCGAGAATGCCTTCCGGAATTTCGTTGCCGTCGCGATCGAGCACAGCCGGGTTCGTCATCAGATGCCCGACGTTGCGGATAAACAGCAGCGAGCGGCCATGCAGCGTCAGCTTCGAACCATCCGGACGGC
Organism: Paraburkholderia rhizosphaerae; assembly: GCF_004366595.1. Taxonomy (GTDB): domain Bacteria; phylum Pseudomonadota; class Gammaproteobacteria; order Burkholderiales; family Burkholderiaceae; genus Paraburkholderia; species Paraburkholderia rhizosphaerae. The sequence goes on along the minus strand of NZ_SORE01000022.1, from coordinate 81,357 downwards.
GGTACTCGCGGTCCGCGTTCAGGCGGCGCGTGAACGTCTTGCCGTTCTTCGTGACCTCTTCGGTCAGCGTGCCGTTCATCAGACCGAGCCAGTTGCGGTAGAGCTCGACCTTGTCGTCCGCATCGACCGCCGCGACCGAGTCTTCGCAGTCGATGATGGTCGTCACCGCCGCTTCGACGAGCACGTCCTTCACATGCGCCGCATCGGTCTTGCCGATCGAATCAGTTGCATCGATCTGGATTTCGAAGTGCAGACCGTGGTGCTTGATCAGCACCGCGGTCGGCGCCGCCGGTTCGCCATGGAAACCGGCGAACTGCGCCGGGTCGCGCAGCGCGCTGCTGCCGTGCTTCAGCGTGACGAGCAGCTTGCCGCCATCGATCGCATAGCGCGTCGCATCGGCATGCGAACCGTTCGCGAGCGGCGCGGCTTCGTCGAGGAACGCGCGGGCGCGCGCGATCACCGCGGCGCCGCGCTTCGGGTTGAAGCTCGCGGTTTTCTCCGCGCCATTGGTGTCGGCAATCGCATCGGTGCCATACAGCGCATCGTACAGGCTGCCCCAGCGCGCGTTCGCTGCGTTCAGCGCGTAGCGCGCGTTCGACAGCGGCACGACCAGCTGCGGGCCCGCCTGCTCGGCGATTTCGGTGTCGACGTGGTCGGTCGTCGCTTGCACGCGTGCCGGCGCCGGCACGATATAGCCGATGTCCTGCAGAAACTTGCGGTACGCGTTCGCGTCGCGCACCGGTCCCGGGTGCGCGCGGTGCCATGCATCGATCTCGCTTTGCAGCCGCTCGCGCTCGGCGAGCAGCGCGCGATTTTTCGGCGCGAGGTCATGCACCAGTTTGTCGAAGCCGGCCCAGAACGCGGCGCTGTCGACGCCGGTGCCCGGCAGGGCTTCTTTTTCAATGAACTGGTCGAGGTTGGCGGCCACTTGCAGGCCGCCGCGTTGAATCATCTTCGTCTGAGTCATCGTCGGTACATCCTGTCTGCTGTTTCGTTGGGGCGAGTGGGTTTCGCTGTATGACGGCGCACGGGCTGGGCGCGATATCCGTCAATTGGCGACGCTCTGTGCGCCGGCTCGGGCGACCTGCGCATCTTCCGGCGACTTTACGCCGGACACGCCGACGGCGCCGACCACCTGGCCGTCGACCACGATCGGCACACCGCCTTCGAGCATGCCGGCCAACACCGGCACGCTGAGAAACGCGGTACGTCCGCCGTTGATCACATCTTCGTACTGCTTCGACTCGCGGCGGCCCAGTGCTGCCGTGCGGGCCTTTTCGGTCGCGATATAGCTGCTGATCGGCGCGCAGCCGTCAAGGCGCAGGAGCCCGAGCGGATGGCCGCCGTCGTCGGCGACCACGATCGTGACCGCCCAATTGTTCTTGACCGCCTCGGCGCGGGCGGCCTCGAGAATCCGCGTCGTTTCGGCGACGGAAAGCGTGGGCTTGTTCAACATATTCGATTTTCCTTTCGACTAGTGGTTTCTCCCGGCGCGCGCCGGACCGGCGAAGCCGATGTCCGCCCTGCCCCGCGCGCGCCGCGGAACGCAGCCATCCATATACATGGCAATGACCGTTCCCGGTGGATCGTTGCGACGCCTGAACCTTTCATTCATGGCACTCGAACGGCGGGGTGCAGCCGACAGTGCGGCGCGTCCGGACGCGATGACGCCCGAAACGCGGGTTCGGGGGCGAGAGTACCACTTTGAAATGCGTTCTGTGTACCGTGGCGGCAGTCTAAGGCGGCACGGGGGTCTTGCTTTCGCGACGATTGTTGCGAGGATTCGCGGCGACTATTGCGTCAATTGCGGCGCCAATTGCGGCGTCAATTGCGGTCGCAACGGCGGCGGCAACTGCTGTAGCAACTCGAGCGGCAACAAACACGGCGTCGCGAGGTCTACTGACTGCATTCGATGCGCACGCACCGAATCCACGCCGCTCGCACGCGGCAACCTCTTCAGCCAAAGGTGACCACGCATGAGTTCGACCCAACCGTATTCGCTTTTTATCAACGGCGACTGGATGCAGTCGACGGGCGGAGCACGCCTGACGATTCGCAGCCCGGCCACCGGCGAAACGATCGCCACCGTAACCGACGCGACCGATGCCGATGTCGATCGCGCAGTCGATGCCGCGCAAGCGGCGTTTCCCGCATGGAGCCGCCGCACCGCGCAAGAGCGCGCCGACTTCCTGCTGCGCCTGAATGTGCTGATCCAGCGCGAGCGCGAGCGTCTCGCGCGCCTGCTGACCCAGGAAGTAGGCAAGCCGATCCGCGAGGCACGCGGCGAAATCGACTTCACGATCGAGCTGATCCGCTACGCGGCCGAAAACGCGCGCCGCATTGAAGGCGACATCGTGCCGGGCAGTCGCCCCGGAGAAAAAATCCTGATCGAGAAGCTGCCGCACGGTGTGATCGGCGGGATTACCGCGTGGAATTTTCCGGCCGCGCTGCTGGCGCGCAAGGTCGCGCCGGCCATCGCCGCCGGCAACACCATCGTGCTGAAACCGCATGAAATCACGCCTGTCACATCGCTCGAAATCGGCAAGCTGATCGCCGAAGCGGGTATTCCGGCGGGCGTCGTGAATATCGTAAGCGGCGGCATCCGCACCGGCGAACGGCTTGTGACACACCCGCTGGTCAAACTGATCACAATGACCGGCAGCACCCGCGCCGGCAAACAGATCATGGCCGCCGCGGCGCCGTCGCTGAAGGAAGTCCGGCTCGAGCTGGGCGGCAAGGCGCCGTTTATCGTGCTGGAAGACGCGGACCTCGAACTGGCCGCGACCGCAGCCGTCGAAGCACGCTTTCTGAACGCAGGTCAGGTTTGCACCAGCAACGAGCGCACCTACGTTCATGAAGCCGTCTATGACCGTTTCATCGAACTCGTCACGCAGAAAATCAAGGCGCTGAAAGTGGGCGACCCCGACGACGAGACGACCGATATGGGACCGAAGGTCAGCAAGGTCGAACTCGAGAAAGTCGATGCAATCGTGTCGAAAGCTGTACAGCAAGGCGCGAAGGTGCACTTCGGCGGCGGCCGGTTGAGCGGCGGGATGTACGAACTCGGCCACTTCTACCAGCCGACGCTGCTGACCGGCATCACGCATCAGATGGATATCGTGCGCTCCGAAGTATTCGGGCCGGTGGTCTCCGTGCTGAAAATCGGCAGTTTCGACGAAGCGTTGAAGTTCGCGAACGATTCCAACTATGGTCTTTCCGCGTATCTGTTCACGAAAGATATCGGCGTGCTGATGCGCACGTCGGCCGAGCTGAACTTCGGCGAGATCTATGTGAACCGCTCGCTCGGCGAGGCGCCGCAGGGCTTCCATCACGGCTATGGCGACAGCGGCCTGGGCGGCGAGGACGGCAAGTATGGGCTCGAGGCGTATGTGCGTACCAAGACGATTTATCTGAACGCCTAACAGAGCACAGGCGCACGTCGCCGGCGAGGCGGCGTGCGCTGCTTCGAAGCCGTTGTAATGCGTTTGCAATGCGTTTGCGAGGCGTTCGCGTCGCATTGTGACATCCGCGCATTGCGTCGCTTCGCGCCCCACGTTCCACCATGCCGTTTCCACCGCTTGCGTAGCGTCATCAAGCCGCGCGAAAGACGGTCGAAAAATCGCGATGCGCGACCTATGATTAGTAACTCGCCCGGCGTCGCGCATCCCACGGCGGCGCTGCCCGACGTCATTCGCGACGCATCGCCATGCTCCCCGCGTCGCGACATACCGCACACGGAGGCACTCGCAATGGCCGACGCTCCTCTCGCCCAATCTCCGCTGCAATCCGAAGAATTGCGCAAAATGGACCGGTACTGGCAGGCCTGCAACTATCTGTCGGCCGGCATGATTTACCTGCGCGCGAACCCGTTGTTGCGCAAGCCGCTCACCGCCGAGCATATCAAGCGGCGGCTGCTCGGCCACTGGGGGTCCGATCCAGGGCAAAGCTTTCTGCTCGTGCATCTGAACCGGTTGATCAAACAGCGCGACCTGAATGTGATCTTTATCTCAGGTCCCGGCCATGGCGCGCCCGCAACCCTTGCGCATAGCTACCTCGAAGGCCGCTACTCGGAGATCTATCCGGATCGCAGCGAAACCGAGGACGGGATGGCGCAGCTGTTCCGGCTGTTTTCGTTTCCGGGCGGCGTCGGCTCGCATTGCACGCCTGAAACGCCGGGCTCGATCCATGAAGGTGGCGAGCTCGGCTACAGCCTGTCGCATGCGTATGGCGCGGCGTTCGACAACCCCGATCTGATCGTCGCCGCGATGGTCGGCGACGGCGAAGCCGAGACCGGGCCGCTCGCCACATCGTGGCATTCGAACAAGTTCCTGAATCCGGCGCGCGACGGCGCGGTGCTGCCGGTGCTGCATCTGAACGGTTACAAGATCGCGAACCCGACGATACTCGCGCGCATTCCGCATGAGGAACTCGAAGCGCTATTCATCGGCTACGGCCACAAACCGTACTTCGTCGAGGGCGACGATCCGACCCAGATGCATCAGAAAATGGCGGCGACGCTCGACCGCTGCATCGACGAAATTCATGCGATCCAGCGCGAAGCGCGCACGCAAGGCGTACGCAAGCGCCCGCGCTGGCCGATGATCGTGCTGCGTTCGCCGAAAGGCTGGACCGGACCGCGCGAAGTCGCCGGGCATAAGGTCGAAGGTTCGTGGCGTTCGCACCAGGTGCCGATCGCCGACGCGGTAGTCAGCCGCGAAAGCCTGCGCCTTGTCGAAGCGTGGTTAAAGCGCTATCAGCCAGAAACGCTGTTCGATGCGTCGGGGCGTCTCGTCGATGAATTGCGGGCGCTCGCGCCGGAAGGCTCACGCAGAATCAGTGCGAATCCGCATGCGAACGGCGGCGCGCTGTGCAAGGCGCTCGATTTGCCGCCGTTCCAGGACTATGCGGTCGCGGTAAAAAAACCGGCCACCGAATATGCGCCGCCGACCGACATACTGGGCAAGTTCCTGCGCGACGTGATGCGCCGGAACATGACGTCGTTCCGCGTGTTCGGCCCGGACGAAAACGCGAGCAACAAGCTCACGGCTATTTATGAAGTGTCGAAAAAGACCTGGCTTGCCGAATACGAGGACAGCGATGCCGACGGCGGCGAGTTGTCACACGACGGCCGCGTGATGGAGATGCTGAGCGAACACACGCTCGAAGGCTGGCTCGAAGGCTACACGCTGACTGGCCGTCATGGGCTCTTCGCGACGTACGAAGCGTTCGTGCATGTGATCGATTCGATGTTCAACCAGCACGCGAAGTGGCTCGAAAAAGCGAAGCGCGAATTGCGCTGGCGGCAGCCGGTGCCGTCGCTGAATCTGCTGATCACGTCGCTTGTCTGGCGTCAGGACCACAACGGCTTTACGCACCAGGACCCGGGTTTTCTCGACGTCGTGACGAACAAGAGCCCCGACGTCGTGCGCATCTATCTACCGCCCGACGCGAATTGCCTGCTGAGCGTCGCGAACCACTGCCTGCGTTCACGCGATTACGTGAATGTGATCGTCGCCGACAAGCAGCCGCATTTGCAGTACCTCGACATGAACGAAGCCGTCACGCACTGCACGAAGGGCATCGGCATCTGGGACTGGGCGTCGACCGATCAGGGCTTCGAACCGGATGTGGTGGTCGCGTGCGCGGGCGATATCGCGACGATGGAAGCGCTCGCCGCCGTCGAAATTCTGAAGGGACTGTTTGCCGACCTGAAGATTCGCTTCGTCAATGTGGTCGATCTGTTCAGACTGATGCCCGAGACCGAACATCCGCATGGCTTGTCGAACCGCGATTTCGATTCGCTGTTCACGACGAGCAAGCCGGTGATCTTCAACTTCCACTCGTATGCGACGCTCGTGCACAAGCTCACGTACAAGCGCACGAATCACGAGAATATCCATGTGCACGGCTATGCGGAGCAAGGCAACATCAATACGCCGCTCGAGCTCGCGATCATCAACGGCATCGACCGGTTTACGCTCGCGATCGATGTGATCGACCGCGTGCCGAGTCTACGCGGAACGGGCGACCACGCGAAGGAGCGGCTGCGCGATCAGATCATCGATCACCTGAACTACGCACACACCGAAGGCATCGATCGCGAGGAAATTCGTGAATGGTGCTGGAAGGGGTGAGCAGCGCGAATGCGTTCAACGCTGCACCGAGCGTGGGCCGAACAGCTTGCGGTAATACTGGCGGCCCGCGTCCAGGTGCGCGTCGAACGCGAAGCCGAGCGACAGCATGTCGCGCATATCGGCGCCGCTGATTTTCATCACGTAGCTATGTTCGGTTGCGACAAGCCGGCAATCGTCGGCTGCGTGCGCCGCGCTGAACCACTTGCCGGGGTCCGCGTGGCCCGCCGGATACGTGCGCGCGCCGCTTTCGACTTGCCAGCCGCCGTCGAGCAGAATCCATACGTCTTCGGTCGACCCGGCGGTTGTGCAATCGACAATCACCGCGCCGATCTGCGCTTCCCATTCGTGTGAATGATCGATGGTCCAGCGCAGTTGGGCGGTGTTCAGTTCGGCGAAAAACGGGGTTTTGCGAAGCAGGTGGAGGTAGGTGGTGGAGGGTTTCATGGTGGGTTGAGCGCGTTGGCAGATAACAGATTCCATGATCGGTTATTCCACCGCGGCAATCATCCCGTGCAGATGGCGAACTTCATTCCAATTGCTTTAACAACAACGGCGGGTGCGGAGACTGCGGTGACTCTGCGCCCCTCACCCGATCAACTCCGACACCTCGATCAGGTTCACCTTGCGCATCGACGCACGTGACCACCAGATGATCGAGATGATCGATCAGGCTCATCGCAGGTTCACCCGTTTGTCCGGCTGAAAGAAATGCAGCGCACGGCTACAGCTGTTCCGCTTCGAGCGCGACACGCTGACCGTCATACGGCGTCGCGCCGTTCGGCTCGATTGCCCGCAGAATGCGCAGCTTGCCCAGTTCGAACGCAAGGCGTATCTGATGCTCGCTTGTGTCGTTCGCACCGAGGCGCGTGCACACCGTTTCGTGAGGCAGCGCATACGCGCGATAACCCCAACCAAAGCCATAGACGGAAAACCAGACTGCGGCATCCTGGCGCAGCATCGGCGCGGTCATGTTAAGCGGCGACTCAGTCATCGTGCTCATCCACAAAAGAAGTGTGTACGTTGGTAGGGGCGTGCCCTGACCATTATAAGAAGCGCGCGCCCGCACGCACTCATGCCTTCGTTTAGAAAGCAGCGCGCGAGGTTACACCATGCCGCGCTTGAACAAACGAAATATTAAGTACGCTCCACGTTAGAAATATGCCTCTCAGGCTTAATGATCAAGTGATTCAATGACGCGAGCCGTTGATGTCGCAACGACTGCATCGCCCCTAATCCACCATTCCTTTTTCCTTTCCGGCTTCCTTACACCAGGACAAGCCAAAGGCGGAGCTTTTTGCGTATGTTTCGTCAAGCTTTATTGCCCATCTCGCTCGCAGCGTCGTTGTTCGCGCTAGCTGCGTGCGGCAGCAGCAACAGTAGTTCGTCAACGCCGGCCGCCACCGCGCCGCAGGCGTCGTTGCAGGACTCGCTCCCCACCACGACACCAATCAAGCACCTCGTGGTGATCTACGGCGAAAACGTATCGTTCGATCACTACTTCGGACGTTATCCGGATGCCGCAAACCCGGCCGGCGAACCGATGTTCACCGCGGCGCCGAACACCCCGGCCGTCAACGGCCTGACGCCCGCGCTGCTCAACAACAATCCGAATGCGACGAATCCGCTGAACGCCGCGCTGACCCCGCCGGCTAACGTCGGCCCGTTCCGTCTCGACCGCTCGGAGGCGAACACGGCCGACCAGAATCACGGCTACACCGCGGAACAACAGGCGTACGACCACGGCCTCGCCGATGCATTCCCCGCATTTACCGGCCAGGGCACGAGCGGCGGCGCCGGCACATTCGGCACCGCCGGGCAGGTGATGGGCTACTTCGACGGCAACACGGTCACCGCGCTGTGGAACTACGCGCAACACTTCGCGATGAACGACAACGCGTACACGGACACGTATGGCCCGTCGACGCCCGGTGCGATCGAAGTGGTCGCGGGCCAGACCAATGGCGTCGTACTGCCGCCCGCCGAAGCGGCGCTGATCCCGCCGAGCGGTCCGCTGCCGTCGGTCGCGCAAGGCACGCTCGTGCGCGACACGCAAGGCGGGCTGACGCTGATCGGCGACAGCGATCCGACCGGCGATGTGTGCTCGGGCTCGACCACGGTCGCGTTCTCCGCGACCAACAAGAACATCGGCACGCTGCTTTCGGCCGCGAATATTCCGTGGGGCGGCTTTATGGGCGGCTTCAACCTGCAAACGGTCAATCCGAACGGCACGACCGGTTGCATGCGCAGCCACTTCTCGAGCGTGTTGAATGCGTCGCCGAACGACTATACGCAGCATCACAACTGGTTCCAGTACTACCCGTCGACCGCCAATCCGACGCATGCGCGGCCGAGCTCGATCCAGGCAGTCGGCTTTAGCGTCGAGGCCGATGGCAAGACGCCCGACCCCGCGAATCACGAATACGACACCGCCGATTTTTTCTCGGCGGTCGAGCAAGGCAACTTCCCGGCCGTGTCGTATCTGAAAGCGCCGGGGTTCGAAGATGCGCATCCGGGCAACTCGGATCCGATCGACGAGCAGGCGTTCGTCACGCAGGTGGTCAACTTCCTCGAGCAGCAACCGGACTGGAAGAGCACCGCGGTGATCGTCACCTATGACGACTCCGATGGCTGGTACGACCACCGTTTCGCGACGCCGACCAGCTCATCGTTCGATCCGGACGCCGACCAGCTGAACGGCGCGGGTAACTGCTCGGCGGCCGGCGTCGCGCAGCCGATGGGCGTGAACGGCGGCACGATCAACGGCCGCTGCGGCCCCGGCACGCGGATTCCGTTCCTCGTGATCTCGCCATGGGCGAAGGTGAACTTCGTCGACGACACGCCGATCAGCCAGGCCTCGGTGGTCCGCTTCATCGAAGACAACTGGTTGCAATCGCAACGAATCGGCCAGGGCTCATTCGACGCGACCGCAGGCTCGCTGATGTCGATGTTCGATTTCTCGGGCAGCACCGGCAAAGCACCGACGCTGTTCGTCAATTCAAACAGCGGCACGGTGGTATCGCAGGCGCCGGCGAACTCGGCTAACCCGACGCCGAACTGATGGGCGGTGATTGCACCGTGATCTGATGTAGACGAAGCGAACGGCGAAAGAACGCCGTTCGCTTTGGCATAGAAACCCGCGGAACCGTCCGTATTCCTCTTTGCACGCGGGCCGCGCACGCATCTCGCGCGCGTTCGACATTCAATCGCGCGGCGCCGCGTGCGCTGCTTCGAAACGGCGTGCAACCCAATCCATAAACACGCGGACTCGCGGCGACAACTGCCGTGAGCGCTGATACACGAGCGACACGGGCATCGACGGTGGCGGCATGTCCGGCAGCAGCTCGACCAGCGCGCCGCTGCGCAGGTCTTCCTCGACATGAAACCGCGGCACCTGCGCAAGCCCAAGACCGAGGCGAATCGCCGCAAGATAGCTTTCAGTGCCGGTGACCGAAATCGCCGCCGGCAGCGCGACCGTTTGCGTCGTCTCGCCGACCGTGAAGCCAAGCGGGTTCACATTGCCGCTGGTAATCGAGCGTAGCCCGACCATCCGGTGCCCGGCCAGCGCGTCGAGCGTCGCCGGTGTGCCGAATTGCCGAAGATACGCAGGCGTCGCGCACGTCAGATGCCCGAGCATCGCGACCTGACGTGCAACCAGTTCGCTGTCGCGCAGGTAGCCATAGCGCAGCACGCAATCGACCCCATCCTGAACGATATCGACCCAGCGGTCGCTTTCACTCATCGCGATCTCGATCCGCGGGTATTGCGCGAAGAAGTCCGGCAGCGAAGGCATCAGGAAATGGCGCGCCAATGTGCCCTGTACTTCGATGCGCAACGTGCCGGTAGGCTGCGCGCCGCTAAACGCGCCCTCCGCGTCCTCGATGTCGTCGAGGATCGCAAGACAGCGCCGGTAATACGCTTCACCGTCGAGCGTCGGGCGCACCACGCGCGTGGTCCGCTGCAGCAGGCGCACGCCCAGCCGCGTTTCCATCTGACGGACCACTTTCGTGACCGTGGAGCGCGGCACTTCCATGTCGTTGGCCGCGAGCGTGAAGCTGCGGCGCTCGACGATCCGGGTGTACAGGCGCATCGCATCCAGTCGGTCCACGCTTTCTCCCATTTGTTTCCACGACGGAAACAGTGATGGCCATTCTAAGCCGATTATGTTCCGGCCGGGAAAGTCCATAGTTAAGTCCAAGCCGCAACGCAATCGCACCCACACAACGCGGCGACCCACTGGACACACTGGAGAACGCAGATGAGCACCACTCAACAATCGAAAGTCGCCCTCGTCACCGGCGCATCGCGCGGCATCGGCGCCGCAATCGCACGACAACTCGCCCGCGACGGCTTTATGGTTCTGATCAACTATTCGAACAATGCGCGTGAAGCCGAAGCGCTCGCCACGCAAATCGACGAAGCGGGCGGCCACGCGACCACCGTGCAGGCCGACGTCAGCGACCCGGCCGCCGTCAGACGCATGTTCGACGCGGCCGAAGCCGCGTTCGGCGGCGTTGACGTGCTTGTCAACAATGCCGGCATCATGCGTCTCGCGAAAATGGCCGATAGCGACGATACGTTGTTCGACAGCCAGATCGCGATCAACCTGAAGGGCACCTTCAATACGTTGCGCGAAGCAGCACGCCGGCTGCGCAACGGTGGACGAATCATCAACACGTCGTCAAGCGTCGTGGGCCTTTATCAGCCGACCTATGCGGTCTATGCCGCAACCAAGGCCGGCGTCGAAGCGATGACGCATATCCTCAGCAAGGAGATGCGCGGCCGCAACATCACGGTGAACACGGTTGCACCTGGACCTGTCGCGACCGACCTGTTCTTCGACGGCAAGCCGCAAGACGTGATCGACCACCTCACCAAACTGACGCCGCTCGAACGATTGGGTACGCCGGAAGACGTCGCGAACACCGTATCGTTTCTCGCGGGCCCGAACGGCGGATGGATCAATGGCCAGACGCTGCGCGCCAATGGCGGCGCGATCTGAACACTGTGGAATCCCGATCGAATCGTGGATTGATATCGCGACGCACGTCAGCGTCTGAAAAAAACCGAAAAGTTCAAAGAGGCACCATCATGAGCAAAGTCATTCTGATCACCGGCTCGTCCAGCGGTTTCGGCCGTCTTACCGCGGAAGCCCTCGCCAAAGCCGGCCACACCGTCTACGCATCGATGCGCAACACCGCTGGCCGCAATGCGCCGATCGTCGCGCAAATGGCCGACTTCTCGAAGACACACGACGCAGATCTGCGCACCGTCGAACTGGACGTGCAATCGCAAACGTCAGTCGATGCCGCGGTCGAGCAGATCATCGCGCACGCCGGACGCATCGACGTCGTGGTGCACAACGCGGGTCACATGGCGTTCGGCCCCGCCGAAGCATTCACGCCGGAGCAGTATGCACACCTGTACGACGTGAACGTGCTCAGCACGCAGCGTGTGAACCGCGCGGTGCTGCCTCATCTGCGCGGCCAGCGTAGCGGCCTTGTCGTCTGGATCTCGAGCAGCAGCTCGGCTGGCGGCACGCCGCCGTATCTCGCGCCGTACTTCGCGGCGAAGGCCGCGATGGATGCCATTGCTGTCCAATATGCTCGCGAGTTGTCCCGTTGGGGCATCGAGACGTCGATCATCGTGCCCGGCGCGTTCACAAGCGGCACCAACCATTTCGCGCACACCGGCACGCCCGCTGACGCCGCGCGCGCGGCTGACTACGAGGCCGGCCCTTATGCGGGTTTCGGCGAGCAGATCCAGCAGGCATTCAATGCGATCGTGCCGCCCGATGCCGATGCGAGCCTCGTGGCCGATGCGATTGTCAAGGTCGTAAACACGCCATTTGGGAAACGTGCATTCCGTGTGTATATCGACCCAACCGAAGACGGTGCAGAAGTTGGGTTCGCAGTGATCGATCGCATACGCAGCGAAATGCTTCGTCGTGTCGGCATGTCGGATCTGCTCAAACCCCGCGTGTCGACGTAAAAACCTTGGCACGTAGCAGCGGTTCGTGCAATACGTGCCGCTGAAAACGTGTGTTTGCGTAGCGCGCGTGTCGGTAAACGACGCAATGTGTCGACGTCGATAACAAGCTTTTTCAAATTAGCATATAGTCCAAACTGATTCTGTTATCACATTTGGATATCGCTGTTTCGATGGATGTCCGTATGCCCTTCACTCGTTACTTCGATCGATGCGCAGCGTTGCTCTTCTAATCTTCCCGGGCGTCCAGGCCCTCGACGTATTCGGCCCGACCGATGTCTTTTCGGAAGCAAATGTTTTTCTCCCGCCGGAGTCCCACTACCGGCTTCAGCTCATCTCCACCGATCACGGTTCGCTACCGTGCTCGAGCGGGTTGCGCATTCATGCGGACCAGCACTTCAGCGAGGCGGAAGAATGCCATGACCTGCTGCTTGTAGCGGGCGGCCCGGGCCTTGTGCGCCGGCCGCTCGAAGATGACGTGCATGAGTGGCTCAAGCGCGCGAGCCGAGGCTCGCAGCGTTTCGGTTCGATCTGCAACGGTGCGTTGACGCTCGCGCGCGCCGGGTTGCTCGACGGCCGTGTCGTCACCACGCATTGGGGCAGTGCCGCGATGCTGGCGTCGCTGTGCCCGAGCGCACGCGTCGAGTCCGATCGCATTTTCATGCAGGATGGCGAACTCTATACGTCGGCGGGCATCACCGCGGGCATCGATCTCTCGTTGTACCTGCTTGCGCAGGATCACGGGCCCGAGCTCGCGCTACGCGTCGCCAAGCGAATGGTGACGTTCCTGCAGCGTGCAGGCGGGCAATCGCAATTCAGCCCGCATCTGACGCCGTATGCGGAAGCGTCGTCGCCGATCGCGCAGGTGCAGCAGTATGTGCTCGCCCATCTAGCGGACGATCTCAGCATCGCGGTGCTGGCAACGGTCGCGAAGATGAGCATGCGCCATTTTTCGCGTGTGTTTGCGCGTGAGGCACACGTGACGCCGGCCGAATTCGTCGAAAGCGCGCGCATCGACGCCGCGCGCGTGATGCTCGAAAACGGCAGCGCGCCGCTGAAGACCATCTCGTCCCGTTGCGGGTTGCGCGATGCGCATCATCTGCGTGCAGTGTTCAAGCGGCGCCTGGGCATTACGCCACAGCAGTACCGTCTCCACTTCAGTCCACCCGATACACGCGCGCCTGCGCAGACAGCGCTGGAAACCGAACTGTCCGCCGCGGCGGATATGGACTGAGCCGCCGCAGCAGCCGCGCGAGCCGAGCGATGCACCGGGCGGTGTGCGGTGCGGCGCGCGCGCCGGCCGGCCGTTCTTAAAACGGCAACACCTTTTGCCAATTTTCGAAGTCGCATCGAAAGATGTGCATACCGAACGGTCACATCCAGGTGACGCCGCCGCGATATACCCATGACGCACGCGATATACCCATGGCATGCGGAGCCGTGCGCGGAACAAGCGTTCAATCGGCGACCGCGCGATTCACGATACCGCCGGGTTCGGGTCGCCATTCGTCGATCAGCGCCTTCACACGCGGGATGACCTGCCCGGCAAATTCGCGCATCGACGCCTCGAACGGCTGAAACTGCAGCATGAAGAGTTCGATACCGGCGCGGTGAAACGCGGCAATCCGTTGCGCCACCGTGTCATAGCTGCCGACCTACGGCCGGCCGCGCACGAAACGGATCGGCTGGCCGCAGCAGATAGTTGTCGACGTCGAAATGCTGCCCTTGTAAGTGCGTGCGTTCGCCGCGCAGTAGCGAATCGACGACGCTGATCCATTCACGTCCATACGCGTACCGCACATCGTGCCGCCGAACAACGCGGCGCGCACTTGCGTGTGATCGCGGACGGTTGTGGTGGCCTTGCGCAATACAACCGCTTCTATACGGCGACGACCGCGTTCGCCAACCGTCATCCGGACGTGTTGCACGTCGTATTCGACGAATTGAATCGCACCGGCAAATAAGTGAAGGCGCATCCGCAGGTAGCAGCGCGGATTCTGAGCCCGCTATGGGGCAATATTCCGGCGCAGACCGTCGACCTTGCGAATACACGCCGCAGCTACGACATCGTGCCGGTGCGCAGCGGCCAGCTCGGTGACCAGCAGCACATTGCGGACACTTACTACGCGGCGCGCATGATTCCAAAACCGCTGAACGCGTCCGACATTCTGATCTGGACACCGCGCGCGACTGCGCAGCCGTGAGCGCACGTCGTCGTCGCGTGAACGCGCGCACAACCGTGCGGCGGTTCACGCATGCGTACGTGCTTTTCCGCTTTACACCTTGTCGTAGTTCGCCGACGCGAAGTTCCAGTTGATCAGCTTTGCGGTCAACTCTTTCAGATAGTCGGGACGACGATTCTGATAGTCCAGATAGTACGCATGCTCCCACACGTCGACAGTCAGTAACGGCGCTTTACCGGACGTGAACGGCACGTTCGCGTTGCTGGTCTTCATCACCGACAGCTTGCCGTTGTCGGCAACGAGCCAGCCCCAGCCGCTGCCGAACTGCGACGCGGAGACCTTCACCAGCTGCTCGTGCAGATGATCAAGCGAACCGAAATCGCGGATGATTGCCGCGCGCAGTTTCTCTCCTGGCTGCGTCGGCGTCGGGCTCATCGAGTTCCAGTAGAAGTTGTGATTCCACGCCTGGCCGGCATTGTTGAAGATGTCTTCGAACGCCGAGTCGCCGTACGTCTTCACGATAATCGTCTCGAGCGATTGGCCGGCGAACGGCGTGCCCGGCACGAGCTTCGACAGGTTCTCGAAATACGCGCGATGGTGCTTGCCGTAGTGCAGGCCGATCGTACGCGCGGAGATCACCGGTTCGAGTGCATTCTCCGCGTACGGCAACGGCGGCTGCGTTTGCGGCGAAGCGCCGAGGTAGGCGGGCATAGCGGCCATACCGGCAGCCTGCGCGGACTCAGCGGGCAGCATGCCGGCAGAAGCGCCGGCGAGGCTTGCCACGACTGCACTGGCAGCGCCTTTCGTTGTTCTTGCAAGGAAATCGCGTCGTTGAATGGAAGCGGCGGTCATCAGTTAGCCTTGGGAAAAGAAGGGAGTGGGAACACACCTCTCATACAGGCTTTGCCGCTTCGAGACGCACCGGTCGATCATCGAAAGCGCGGCAACAGCCGCTCTTAAAACGATCAACCGAAGTACGTTATTCCCTAACGGCATCGCACGCTATGCGCAGGTGCTTCCTTACACCCTTAAGGTCTTAGACCTCCAAGGCAATCAGATGACTGATGCCTGCTCCTGGGCATCCTGAAAATTCAAACTTCTTCAAAAGCGTTTCGCACGCGCGGGGAGAGGTTCAAGATCGGAGCGTCGCGCTCGGACACGCTTCACCGCTTGCGAATGTCGCGGCGCGAGGCGCGTTGCCGCACAGCGCTTCAGCTTGCGCCCGCGGTGCGCCCGGCCACCGGCGTGCGCTTGACCTCGGACAGATAGATCAGGATCAGCGACACCCAGACGATCCCGTACAGAAACATGAAGCACGTCGAGCGCACCTTGAAGAAGTCGAGCAAGATGCCGAACAGGATCGGCAGCAAGAAACCGCCGAGACCACCGGCGAGACCAACGATACCGGTGACCACGCCCATATTGTTCGGAAAGTCGTCCGCGACATACTTGAACGTCGACGCCATGCCGAACGCGAACACCGCGCCCAGCACAAAGGTCAACAACACGAACACGATCACCGAGGTCCGCAAATGCAGGCTCATCGTGCCGTCGATCGTGTGAATCACGAAATCGGTTGGCGGATACGACAGCAGGAACAGACAGATCCACGCGACCCACAGCCCCCACCATGTCACGCTATGCGCGCCAAAACGGTCCGCAAGACCGCCGCCCACCGCGCGCAGCACCGACCCCGGCAGCGAAAACCCGGCGGCAAATGCAGAGGCCATCACGAGTGACATTCCATATTCGGCTTTCAGATATTGTGGGATCCACAACGAGAGCGCGGTAAAACCGCCGAATGTAATCGAGTAGTACTGGCACAAGCGCCACACGTGCGGGTCGCGCAGCACCTTGAACGAATCGAGCCATGAACCCTTCGATTGCCCTGCGCCCGGGTCGCGCGCCGACGCGAACCAGAAGATCACCGCGGTGACCAGCAGCGCGATCGCATAGACGCGCGGCACAAAGCGCCAGCCGTATGCGGCCTGCAGCGATGGCGTGACAAACAGGTTCACTGCGGCGCCCGCGGTGCCCGCACCGAAGAAGCCCATTGCGAAACCGCGCCGCTCTGGCGGAAAAAAACGCGCGACATACGGCGTGCCGACCGCGAACGACGCGCCGACGCAGCCGAGAAAAAGACCGATCACAAGGAACTGCCAGAACGCCGTCGCATAGCTGACGATGTACACCGGTATTGCGCAGATCACGAGCAGCGTCGTCATCACGATGCGGCCGCCGAAGCGGTCGGTCCATGCGCCGAGCGGCAACCGCATCAGCGCGCCGGTCAGCACCGGCGTCGAGGTCAGCAAGCCGAACTGCGTGCTATTGAGCTGCATGTCTTCGCGCAATTGCACACCGAGCACACCGAACATCATCCATACGACAAAGCAGACCAGAAAGGCGAGCGTGCTCGCGAACAGCACGGACCAAGCCTGCGCGCTCACGGCCGGCGCTGCGCCGACGTTCTTCAGATTGCCCTGTACGCTCATGGTTGCGCCCTCATCTATTGAACCAGCGGACCGTTGGCTTCGCCCAGCTCGACGCCGTCGATGCGCGCACGCGACGCCAGCACCGTCACATACTGCTGCATCGCCTTGTGCATCACGCGCTCGCCGAGAAAACGCGCGATATCCGCTTCGACCGCATCGAATGGCATCTGCTCGCCTTCCACACGATGGTCGATGCGCACGATATGAAACCCGAAGCGGGTATTCACGAGTCCCGGCAGCACGCCGATGTCTTGCGTGTCGAAGATCGCATGCTCGAACTCCGGCACGCTGTCGCCGCGCAGCAACTGCCCAAGGCTGCCGCCGACGCCCGACGACGGACAGTTCGACACTTCGCGCGCGGTGCTTTCGAAAGTCTCGGGCGCGGCTAGCACGCGAGCCAATGTCGTTTCCGCTTCGCGCCGGATCAGCGCAAGCGGCGCGCGGCCGGTGACCGCGAACAGAATGTGGCTCGCAAAGACGATATCGTTGCGCCTGAAGCGCGCGAGATGGCGCTCGTAATAGCGTTCACAGTCGGCACGCGTCGCGTTCGGGACAGTCAATTCCTGCGCCAGCAGGCGGTCAACCGATGCATCGTCGAGCGGGTCGCCGTCATGCACGAGTTGCAGTTCGACGGCACGTTGCCGCAACAGCTCGCGAATCGCGAGCGCTTCGCGGGCGGCAGCAAGCGGATCGGCCGCGTCCGGATGATGTTCGGCCTCTTCGCTGATCGATGCGGTATCGATCGCGATGCCGTTGACGGTCAATGCACCGTCGTTGCGCTGTTCGGATTGCTCTAGCGTGCTCACGCGCGCCTCCTCAACGTTTGCGCACCAGCTGATATGGGCGGATCAGATAGGCGATCGACGCGACGCCGCTCCAGATATGCACGAGCCGCGTGAATGGCGTGATCAGAAAGATCGTGAAGCCGAGCGCGATGTGCACCTGATAGGTCAGTGGCACGCCGATCAGCAAGCTCGCGTTGTTCGGCTGGAACGTCACGACGCCCTTCACATAGTCGCTAAGCTGTTCGAACATCACACCGTCCATATGGTGCATCGACAGCACCACGGTGCCGAGGCCGAGCGCGAGCTGCACCCACAGCATCAGCACGACGACAATGTCCGACACGCGGCTATTGCGTCGAATCCGCACATCGCCAAGGCGCCGATGAATCAGGATAGTCAGCCCGATGATCGCGACGATACCGGCCGCACCGCCGGCGATCATCGCGACCAGCTGGTGCCCCGACGCCGACAGGAACGGCGCCACCATCCAGTGCGGTGCGAGAAAGCCGGCAAAGTGACCGAGCACGACGATCAGCACCCCCCAATGAAACAGATTGCTGCCGAGCCGCAACGCGCCGTGTCTGAGCATCTGCGACGAGTCGCTTTTCCATGTGTACTGTTCGCGGTCGAAGCGCACCAGGCTGCCCAGCAGCAGAACCGCAAGACAGATATACGGATAGATGCCGAATATGAACTGGTGAATGTAGTCATCCATGGCGAGGCTCCCGGGTACGGTTCACTGCGTTCGGCGAGGCGGCCGGGTTGGGCCGGTTATCGTAGAAGTGCACGGGCACCTGAGCGGGCACCTGACCCGGCGTCGGCGCACCGACAAAGCGGACGGGTTCGTCGGCCCATGCGGCGTCCAGCGCGCGATAATCGTCCGACGACGGAGGCGTTTGCGCATCGTCATCGCCCACTTCATGCGGCGTAGCGCCCGCACCGATACCCGCGAGCGACATCAACGCACTGACGACGAAGCTGTACGGGCTGCCGCGTTTGGCGAGTTGCGCGGTGATTGATTGCAGAATCTCGCCGGTTTCGCCCAGTAGCGAACGCGCTTCGGCCGCCGGCAGCCGCGAAAGATATTCGAGGAACACCGGCAGATAGTCCGGCAGTTCACCTGCGCCGAGATGCAGCCCGTGCTGCTCGTACATCTGCAGCAGATCGACCATCGCCTGTCCGCGGTCGCGCGATTCGCCGTGCACGTGCTCGAACAGATAGAGCGATGTTGCGCGCCCGCGATCGAACAGCGCGACATAGTTCTCCTGCAGCGTGAACAGATCGCGCTCGCGGCAATAGTCGAAAAAACGCTCGAGTCCCGCACGCGCGTCGCGGCTAAAGCCGCGCTCGCGTTGCAGCCGTTCCCGCGCTTGCGGCAACGCATCGAACAGAGGCTCGACCGGGTAGCCGAGCAGCGCGCCGAGTATCGCGTACGCGGTACCCGGCGGATTGGCGTCTTTCGCACCCATGTCAAAACTCCTGGCGAATCGGGATCTTGCGATTGCTCTTGCGCGTCGTGAACAGGCTCGCTTCGGAGCGACCGTCGGAACAGCCATTGCCGAACGAGAAGCCGCACGACGAGCGCAGATCGAACGCGTCTTCCGCGTACTCGCGGTGCGAGGTTGGAATCACGAAGCGGTCTTCATAGTTCGCAATTGCCAGATAGCGGTACATGTCCTCGACTTGCGCGACCGTGAGCCCCGCCTGCTTGAGCACACCCGGTGCGTCGACCTGGTCGACGTGCCGCGATCGCATGAACGCACGCATCGCGAGCAGCCGCTCGAGTGCGAGCTTCACCGGCTCTTCCTTGCCGGCGGTCAACAGGTTCGCGAGGTAGCGCAGTGGAATGCGCAGCGAGTTCACATCGGGCAGATACCCATGCATGCCGAGTTCGCCGCTATTCGCGGCCGCGTTGATCGGCGAAAGCGGCGGCACGTACCAGACCATCGGCAGCGTCCGGTACTCGGGGTGCAGCGGAAACGCGATCTTCCAGTCGATCGCCATCTTGTAGACCGGCGAGCGCTGCGCGCCGTCGATCCACGCTGCCGGCACGCCATCGCGCTCCGCCTGCGCGATCACCGCGGGATCGTGCGGGTCGAGAAACACCGACAGTTGCGCTTCGTACAGGTCGGTCTCGTGCTCGACACTCGCGGCCTCGCTGATCCGGTCCGCGTCGTACAGCAGCACGCCGAGATAGCGAATGCGCCCCACGCAGGTTTCCGAGCAGACGGTCGGTTGCCCGACTTCGATGCGCGGATAACAGAAGATGCACTTTTCCGCCTTGCCGCTATGCCAGTTGAAATAGATCTTCTTGTACGGGCAACCGGACACACACATACGCCAGCCGCGGCATTTATCCTGGTCGATCAGCACGATGCCGTCTTCCTCGCGCTTGTAGATCGAACCGGACGGACACGCCGCGACACAGGCCGGATTCAGGCAGTGCTCGCATAGCCGCGGCAGATACATCATGAACGTGTTTTCGAACTGCCCGTAGATCTCTTTCTGCACGTTCTCGAAGTTGTAGTCTTTCGAGCGCTTCGCGAATTCGCCGCCGAGAATCTCTTCCCAGTTCGGCCCCCATTCGATTTTCTCGAGCCGCTCACCGCTGATCAGCGAGCGTGGCCGCGCCACCGGCATCGCCTTCGCGTCGCCCGCGTCCTGCAGATGCGCGTAGTCGAACGTGAAAGGCTCGTAGTAGTCGTCGATCTCGGGCAGATGCGGATTCGCGAAGATCTGCGCGAGCAATCGCCACTTGCCGCCCAGACGCGGCTCGATGCGGCCGTCGGGTTTGCGCGTCCAGCCGCCGCGCCAGCGGTCCTGATTCTCCCAGTCCTTCGGATAGCCGATGCCGGGCTTCGTTTCGACGTTGTTGAACCACGCGTATTCCATCCCTTCCCGGCTCGTCCAGACGTTCTTGCAGGTGACCGAGCAGGTATGGCAACCAATGCATTTGTCGAGATTCAGCACCATCGCGATCTGCGCACGCACCTTCATGAGGTTTCTCCTTCACGCTGTTTGTGCTCGGTGGCAGGGTTGACGGGATCGGCCGGCGCATCGTCGAGCCAGTTGACCTCTTTCATCTTGCGCACGATCAGGAATTCGTCGCGATTCGAGCCGACCGTGCCGTAGTAGTTGAAGCCGTACGCGAGTTGCGCATAGCCGCCGATCATATGCGTCGGCTTCAGCGACACGCGCGTGACCGAGTTATGAATGCCGCCGCGTGTGCCGGTGATTTCCGAACCCGGCGTGTTCACGATCTTTTCCTGCGCGTGATACATCATCACCATTCCGTGCGGGATCCGCTGGCTCACCACCGCGCGTGCGCACAGCGCGCCGTTGGCGTTGTAGCACTCGATCCAGTCGTTATCGACGACGCCGATCTGCTTCGCGTCGGTTTCCGATAACCAGACAATCGGGCCACCGCGCGATAGCGTGAGCATCAGCAGGTTGTCCGTATACGTGCTGTGAATACCCCACTTCTGATGCGGCGTGATGAAGTTCAGCACGATCTCCGGGTTGCCGTTCGAGCGTGCGCCGAGCATCTTTTCGTAGTTGCCGGTTTCGATCGGCGGCTTGTACACGCATAACGATTCGCCGAACGCACGCATCCACAGATGGTCCTGATACAGCTGCTGGCGGCCGCTGATCGTGCGCCATGGAATCAGCTCGTGAACGTTCGTGTAACCGGCGTTGTACGACACGTGCTCCGATTCGATACCGCTCCAGGTCGGCGACGAGATGATCTTGCGCGGCTGCGCCTGGATATCGCGGAAGCGGATTTTTTCATCGGCACGCGCGTCGGCGAGGTGCGCGTGTTCGATGCCGGTGATCGCGGACACCGCTTCCCATGCTTTCACCGCGACGGCGCCGTTGGTCTCCGGGGCGAGCGAAAGAATCACCTCGGCCGCATCGAGTGCGGTGTCGATGCGCGGGCGTCCTGCCGCACTGTTGCTTGTTCCGTCCGCACTCATGCTGTCATTCGCGACGCGATAGTTCAGCGCGCCGAGCAGTTCGACCTCTTCCTTCGTGTCCCAGCTGATGCCTTTGCCACCGTTGCCCAGCTTGTCCATCAGTGGCCCAAGCGACGTGTAGCGGTCGTAGGTCGCCGGGTAGTCGCGCTCGACCACCATCACCGACGGCATCGTCTTACCCGGCTGCGGCTCGCAATCGCCGCGTTTCCAGTCTTTCACGTCGAACGGTTGAGCGAGTTCCGCGGGACTGTCGTGTGCAATCGGCGCGAGCACGACATCGCGTTCGACGCCCAGGTGTCCGACACTCAACTCCGAGAAGCGCTTCGCGATCCCTTTGAAGATTTCCCAGTCGCTCTTCGATTGCCATGCGGGGTCGACCGCCGCGGATAGCGGATGAATGAACGGATGCATGTCGGACGTATTCATATCGTCCTTCTCGTACCACGTCGCGGTCGGCAACACGACGTCCGAGTACATGCAGGTGGTCGACATCCGGAAGTCGAGCGTGACCAGCAGATCGAGCTTGCCGCGCGGCGCTTCTTCCTGCCACACCACTTCTTCCGGGCGCGGGTGGCCGCTCTTGACCACTTCCTCGCCTTGCACGCCGTGCG
The DNA here is from genome assembly GCF_004366595.1 of Paraburkholderia rhizosphaerae. GTDB lineage: Bacteria > Pseudomonadota > Gammaproteobacteria > Burkholderiales > Burkholderiaceae > Paraburkholderia > Paraburkholderia rhizosphaerae. The sequence continues at coordinate 59,193 of NZ_SORE01000022.1, read as the reverse complement.
TGGTACCGAGCAGATGCTTGAGAAAATACTCGTGACCCTTGCCCGACGAGCCAAGCAGATTCGAACGCCAGACGAACAGGTTGCGCGGGAAGTTGGCCCCGCTGTCGGGGTCTTCGCAGGCGAGCCGCAGGGTGCCCGATTTCAGGTTCGCTGCAATCGTCGCGGCGGCTTGCGATGGATCGTCGAGACTGCGGCCCACCTTCAGCGGATTGACACCGAGCTGCGGCGCGGACGGCAGCCACCCCATCCGCTCAGCACGCACGTTGTAATCGATCGGCGTGCCGGTAAACTGCGTCTTGTCCGCAAGCGGAGAAAGCAGCGCGGTCGGGTCCATCGGGTCGTAGCGCCATTGGTCCGTGTGCGCATAGAAGAACGACGTCGCGTTCATCTGACGCGGCGGCCGGTGCCAGTCGAGCGCGAATGCGAGCGCGGTCCAGCCGGTTTGCGGACGCAGCTTTTCCTGCCCGACGTAATGCGACCAGCCGCCACCGGACTGGCCGACGCAACCGCACATGATCAGCATATTGATGATCCCGCGGTACGCCATGTCCATATGGAACCAGTGATTGATCCCGGCGCCGATGATCACCATCGACTTGCCGTGCGTCTTGTGCGCGTTTTCCGCAAACTGACGCGCGACGTTGATCACGTCCGCGCGTTTCACACCGGTGATCGCTTCCTGCCACGCGGGCGTATAAGGCAGGTTGTCGTCGTAGCTCTTCGCGACATGTTCGCCGCCCAGCCCCTGATCGAGCCCGTAGTTCGCGACGAACAGATCATAGACAGTCGCGACCAACACGTCGCCGTCACGCGTGGCGACGCGGCGCACGCCGATCCTGCGTGACAGTTCGGATGCGTGCGACGTGTGCGTGAAATGCGGATGGCGGATATTGCCGAAGTACGGGAACAGCACATCGACAACGTCGTCATGCGCGTTCACCAGCGATAGACGCGACACCAGCGATGCACCCGTCGCCGCTTCCTCCTTCAGGTTCCACTTGCCCTTGTCCTCGCCTTCTTTTTGCCCCCAGCGGAACCCCGCGGACCCGACCGGCACCGCGAATGCATTGCTCGCCGTATCGACGACCACCGTCTTCCAGTCCGGATTGTTCGCCTGGCCCAGGCCATCGTCGAAATCGGACGCGCGCAACAGGCGCTCGGGCACATAGCGGCCATCGCGCGGGATCAGCCGCACGAGACACGGCATATCGGTAAAGCGGCGGCAATAGTCGATGAAATAGTCGCTTTTGCCGGCGAGGTGGAATTCCTTGAGGATTACATGGCCCATCGCGAGCGCGAGGGCCGCGTCAGTGCCCTGCTTTGGATGCAGCCAGATGTCGCCGAATTTCGCGCCTTCCGCATAGTCGGGAAACACCGACACGATTTTCGTGCCCTTGTAGCGCACTTCGGTCATGAAATGCGCATCGGGTGTACGCGTCTGCGGGACGTTGGAGCCCCACATCACAATGAACGTCGAGTTGTACCAGTCGGCGGATTCGGGCACGTCGGTCTGCTCGCCCCAGGTTTGCGGCGACGCGGGCGGCAGATCGCAATACCAGTCGTAGAAGCTCAGGCATACGCCGCCGATCAGCGACAGATAGCGCGAGCCTGCCGCGTACGACACCATCGACATCGCCGGAATGGGTGAAAAACCAGTCACGCGATCTGGTCCATACCGCTTCACGGTATAGACGTTGGCCGCGGCGACAATCTCGTTCACTTCATCCCATGTCGAGCGGATAAAACCGCCGAGACCACGGCGCATCTGGTAGCTGCGTCGCGCCGCATCGTCCTCGACGATCGATTGCCATGCGTCGACCGGTTCGAGGGTACGCCGCCGCTCGCGCCATAGTTTGACGAGCGCGCTGCGCACGAGCGGATATTTGAGTCGATTCGCGCTGTACAGATACCACGAATACGACGCGCCGCGCGAGCAGCCGCGCGGCTCGTGATTCGGCATATCGGGGCGTGTGCGCGGATAGTCGGTCTGCTGGGTTTCCCAGGTGACGATTCCGCCTTTCACATAAATCTTCCAGGAGCAGGAGCCGGTGCAGTTCACGCCATGCGTCGAACGTACGATCTTGTCGTGCTGCCATCGCTGGCGATACGCGTCCTCCCACTTTCTGTCTTCGTCGGTAACTGCGCCGTGTCCATCGGAGAACTGCGGCCGGGCCGTTGAAAAGTAACGCAACCTGTCCAGAAAGTGACTCATATGAGATCTCGTATCTGTCTGTGGGGGCTGGTCCAGACATTAAAGGATGCAACAAAGAATAAGTAAAGTTGACACATATTTAAGGCGCGAATGTTGATGCTTATCAACGTCCATGCGATTCGCATAGGTGCTTCGGTATTCGCATGGGGGCAAGAAATCGTCGATGTTAGGAAAACCGCTTGACTGTCTATCTATGAGTAGATAAAGTACGAGTCATGGAAACGACAGCAACAGTCCGCGAGCAGCTTCTCGATCACGCCATCACGTTGATGATGCTGCATGGCTACAACGGGTTTAGCTATCGCGATCTGTCCGAACTGGTCGGGGTGAAAACTTCAAGCATCCACTACTACTTCCCGTCGAAGGAAGACCTGGCGCTCGAAGCGGTCAACGAATACAGCGACCAGATCTTCGGGCTGCTTCGCTCGGTAGATGCGTCGTTGCCCGCGGATGCAAAGCTGTCGAAATACACGAAGCTGTTTGGCCGTGTGCTTGGCGATGGCGATCAGATCTGTCTGTGCGGCATGCTCGCCGCCGACATCGGGTCGCTGCCGGACACGGTTCGTGCCGCTGTGCAGGCCTTTTTCAAGGCCAACGAAAGCTGGCTCGCGAAGGTGCTCGCACAAGGCGTGAAAGAACGCACGCTTGCGGTAAATGGCAAGCCGGAAGCAGCGGCGCGCACGTTGTTCGCCGCGTATCAGGGCAGTGCGCTGGCGAGCCGGTTGTTTCAGACAAAATCGCGGCTCGAAGAAGTCGAGGCGTCGTGGAAGGTGTCGAAGTAGAGTGAATGTCATACAGGTGCAGGTCGAGCGGTTCGCCGCTTTTTTGCAGCGACGGTTATCTATCTTCCAGTAGATTGATAGTCGACCGGAGCGAAGCTTTAAGCTGTATCGGGCTTCAAGCAGGCATCGTCGTCATTGGATAACGACGAGTGCCGGCCAACCCGCAAGCAGGTCCCATTTAACCCAACGCGAACAGGAGTTCCATCATGTCGATCGAAAAAGTGCTGTACCGTGCTCACGCTCACGCAACCGGCGGCCGCGATGGCCGTGCGACAGTGGCCGATAGCAAGCTCGATTTCAAGCTGACTACGCCGCGCGAGCTCGGCGGAGCGGGCGGCGACGGCGCGAACCCGGAGCAACTGTTCGCGGCCGGCTACAGCGCATGCTTTATCGGCGCGATGAAGTTCGTCGCGGCGCGCGACAAGATTTCGATGCCGGCGGACGCGTCGATCGACAGCAGCGTCGGCATCGGCCAGATTCCGAATGGCTTCGGTATCGAAGTCGAGATGAAGATCTCGCTGCCGGGTATGGATCGCGCGGCGGCTCAGGCGCTGATCGACAAGGCGCACGTCGTCTGTCCGTATTCGAATGCGACGCGCGGCAATATCGACGTAACGTTGACGCTGGTTTAAGCGAGCGCTTAGGGTGTCGAATTAACCTGATGTAGCCCGGCACGAACGCAGCATGCGCCGTGCCGGGTCCCTCAAACAACGGAGTCACGATCATGACAAGACCATTGGCCGCGTCCTTGCTGGTCGGCGGCGCCAGCCTTACTGCAATCGCACTGGTTGTCGCCACCGCGGCGCTCAGCGCACCGGCATTCGCAAACGACGCCGGCGCGACACCCTACCCGCTTAGCGCTGCCGCTTCGAAAGCGTGATCGTCTCGAACAGCTCATAGTTCGGCGTCGGCATCTGATCGGCGCCTGGCGGTGTACTGTCTCAATGCAGTAAGCCCATTTGCGCCGCCCGCGACTCGGCGCGCCGGATGTCGGCCGCGCTGCCTTCGAATCCTGACGCTGCATCGGCCGCTTGATAGCTGACGCCCGTCGCACGAAACATCAACAGCATCAACACATTGCGGGTCAGCGTTGGCTCCTTGCAGTGGTTCCCCAACGTGCACCACTGTCGCAGCAGATCCAGCGCGCGCAAGTTCCCGTGTTGCGCGAGCATATAGAGCGCGTCGTCCAGCATCACGCCGTTGCCGAGTGAGATCGTGTTCCATGAGGTTGGATAACGCATCGCCAACTCAAGGATCGCGCCGGCCTGACCTGTGCCAGCTGCTCGCGCCAACACGGTTTCCGCGTAAGCCGGATCGCGCAGGCGGCTATCGCCGCAACGGAGCGTCGCGTCGTGTACCTCGACTTGCCGGCAAGCGTCGGCCCATGCGGCGGTCTCGAACAGACCCTCGGGATCTTTCCGGCTCGCCAGCGAATCGAACACCGGAAATTCCATCGCACGTTGATACGCTTCCGATAGCGTGGCACTTTGCGACGTCGCAGCCGGTACCCAAGGCGTCGCGCGCGGCGCGGCGAGTTGTTCCAGCACGTCCACAGTTGCTTGCCGCCCGAACAGCGCCGCGCCGGCCTGATCTGCGCCGGGGAAAGCGCGCGGCGACACGATGCCCGACGACGCAGTTTGCCACGCGGGTTGCGCACGATTGCCGGGCGCCCGACGCTCCATCCACAACGTTGTCAACGCAATCACCATCGCCGCGGTCAACACGGCCACGACCATCCATGCGCAATTCTTTAAACCATTCTTATCGACACAGTTAGCATTCTTCTCCCTCAATTTAGGCGCCCCTATGAAGTTCCTGCATCTTATTTACAAGTCGCGCTTGTAAATCCAGACACCTTAACTATACTGCTCCACAAATTGATTAGCACATTTTTTTAAGGCATATATCAAATAATAAATTGACGTAAACACCTTCATATCCCGCAATACCCGATTGCAAACCACCTCACTGGTTTCCACCCGTACGTTGAGCTGGATCCCCGCCCTGTCTATCGACCCGATCATCGGAGGTTCTCTGATTATTCCCGATCAAATCGAATCATTAACGAATATCTTTTAATTCGTATCCAGTAAATCGATATCCGGATATTTGCTATCGGCACGGCGCGTTTTGGCCATGCCTTCACGCAGGAGGCAATCATGAAATCACTTGTCGTCGCAATTTGCTTGCTTATGTCCGCAACACTGCCCGCCGCGCATGCGCAGAGCACTTTTCTACTCGACTCGCACCTCGGCACCAACCAGGCCGGGGCGCTACTGAAGGTGGACGGATCAGGCAACCGGACTATCGTGAGCGATTTTGGCAATGCGGCCCAAGGGCCGGTGTCTGGCGGCAACCTGTTTGCTGTCGGCTCTGTACCCGACGGCCTGCTCGGACTCACAGGCTATACGGTGGTGGCCGTGGATATGTCCAGCCGCGCGCTCTATGGCGTGAATCCCACTACCGGAGCGCGCACGCTGATCACTGACTTCAATAATCCAGGCCAGGGCCCGCTGGGCCTTCAACCGGTGGCGGTAGTCGGTAGCAACGGGCTGCTCGGGCTCGGCACCGCGCTATATGTGGCCGACAAATCCGCAGGTACAAACAACAATGGCGCGATCTTCAAGGTCAACCCGGCTACCGGTCAACGCACTGTGCTCAGCGACTTCGGCAACCAGGCACAGGGCACTGCAGGCGCAAACCCGACGTCGATCACCTTGCACGCCAGCCTGCTCGGCGTGCCTGACAAGATCATCGTGCTAGCCAACACGAGCAGCGGCGCAAGGACTTCGGCGATCATTTCCGTAGACGCTAACGGGAACCGCACGCTGCTCAGCGATCTTGGCAATACCAGTCAAGGGACCGTAGCAAACTCGCCGGTACAGGTATCGCTGTATTCCGGTTTGCTTGGCTCGCCCGGCCCGCTCTACCTGACCGACGCCCGGGGAGGGACCAACAGCAAAGGCTCAGTGCTCAGTGTCAGTCCGCAGAACGGCAACCGGACCGTAACCACGGACTACGGCAACGCGGCACAAGGGCCGACCAGCGCCGGGCCGACCGCAATCTGGGCGAATGCGCAAAACGCACTGGTGGTGAACCTCGAGCCTCCGCCGAACAATCCGTTCGGACCTCGTGTGGCCAAACTGTTCACCGTGACTCCTTCCTCAGGTCAGCGCTCGCTCACGAGTGACTGCGGCAATCCATCTCAAGGCCCGTGCGCTTCGCCGGTGGGCGTGACGCAAGTGCCGTGACTTCACCAGGCGCGCGTCGACGGCATACCCGGTGCGTCACAGCAGCGATACCGCGGGTCGATCGGAACGCACGGCGCGCGACGGTCGGCCGGCCTACGCTGCGCAAGGCGGACGCCCAATGGATGCTCATGACCGCCTGCGCGCGCGCAGAGCGGGTAAGCATCCGCGTGAAATTACCTGCCGGTGTCGGGATTCAAACCATTGCGAAGCCGGTCGATGCGGATCGCGAGCTGTCGAAGACGCTCGATGTGTGTCGGCGCTGTTGCGCGCGCCTTTAACCCTTCTATTCGACGCTCCCAGTATTTGATATCGATGTGGTCCGCGACTGTCAGCATCCGGACGATTTGCTCGAGGTGTGCAACTTCGCCTTCCATGATCTGGTCCATCGGATTCATTGTGTAGGGGCGCTCCCTCCTGTCAATTGTTCTGGCCTTCTCCGATGCGTCCATCAATGTTGGCAAACTACCTGGTACGACCTTAACGGAATCTTAAGTATCGGGTTTGCATTGCATCACGTGATGCAAACGCGTTATTCGATGCACGCACAACGACTGAGCGTGCTTGCGCGTGCAATTCAACATTACGTATAACACGCGGCGATATAAGCAATACCGTTGGCGTCACGCGACGAGATAGCCGCCGTCGACCGGCAGCACCGTCCCGGTAATGAACGATGCACCCGGAGAGCATAAGAATGCGACCGCCGGCCCGATATCGGCCGGCGTACCCCAGCGTTTCATAGGCGTGCGATCGAGAATCGCCTGCGAGCGCGCGTCGTCATCCTGAAGGGCCTGCGTGAGCGGCGTCGCAATCCAGCCGGGAGCGACCGCGTTGACCCGAATGCGGTCCGGCGCGTACGCGATCGCAAGCGATCGCGTCAATTGCGCGACGCCACCTTTACTCGCGCTATAACCCGGCACAAGACCGCCGCCGAAAAAGCTCAGCATCGACGCGGTATTGACGATTGCGCCGCCGCTCGCGCGCAACAATGGCCGCGCGGCCGCGCACGCGCGCATCGTGCCGGTGAGGTTCACATCGAGGACCTGCGCGAACACATCCGGGTCGAGTTCTTCGCCGCGGCGAATCACACCCGCGCAATTCACCAGCACATCCACGGACGACAATGCACCGAACAGCGCATCGACGCTCTGTCGCGACGAGACGTCCAGCTCCACCGTGTCGATCCCGCTCGATGCAAGCGCGCTTCGCTGCCCGGCAGTCGGCGCCAGTGCCGCCGCGATCACGCGCGCGCCGAGCGCCGCGAACTCGCGCGCGACGCCCGCGCCGATACCCTGCGTGCCGCCGGTCACCACAACGGTCTTGCCGGCAAACAGAGCCGGTTGAAACGTCATCGCACGTTGCGCATTCATGGTTGCGTTATCCTGGGTTGCGCGGCCGAGCCAAGCTCGACCGTATCGGCGATCGGCAGACGCACGACGAACATATAGACGAGCGCCGCCGCGAACGATACGCCCGCGCTGATCAGAAACGCATTGACGAACGAATGCGTGCGGTCGACGACCACGCCGGTGATAAACGGTGCAAACGACCCGCCGAAATAACCGCCGAAGTTCTGGATGCTGCCAAGCGATGCAACCAGATGCCGCGGCGCGGCGACGCTGACCAGCGCCCATGCGGCGCCGCTCGCGAGATTGACGAAGTACATCGCCGCCGACAGATAAACAATCGCGAGCGTCAGGTTCGGCGTATACGCAGCGGGCACGGTGAACACCGCAGCGCCGATCAGCCCGCAGCAGATCGGCCATTTGCGGCTGCGCATGCGCGCCATGCCGCGTGCCATCAGCCCATCGGCGATAAAACCGCTCGACAGCATGCCGAGCGTGCCGAACAGATACGGAATCGATACGACCCAGCCAGTCTTTGCGATCGTCAGATGCCGCTCATGCTCGAGATACGCGGGTAGCCACGTCAGATACAGCCACACCATATAAATCACGCCCATAAAGCCGAAAATCATGCCCCACGTGGTCGCGTTGCCGAACAGGCCGCGCCACTCGGCAAAGGTCATCTTGCGCTCGGCGCGCGCGAGCGGTTCCTCTTCGGTCAGATGCCGCACTTCGTGCGGTTCGAGCGTGATGTCCGCGCGATTGCGATAGACCAGGTACCAGCCGATCGCGACCGCAATACCCAGCACGCCCATCACGACAAACATCCAGCGCCAGCCGAATGCGAGCAGCAGCACCGTCAGTATCGGCGGCGCGAGTGCGGGGCCGATCGTCGATGAGGTCGTAAAGATGCCGGTCGGCCGGCCGCGTTCGCGCAACGCATACCATTCGCTGACCACTTTTGCGCCAGCCGGGAATTGCGGCGCTTCGCCGATACCGAGCGCAATGCGCGCCGCGAGAAATTGCGGCAGCGTCTGCACGAGACCGCCGCACAGTTGCGCGCAAGACCAGACAAACATGCCAAGGCCGAGCATCAGCCGCGCACCGAAGCGGTCGAGCAGCGCGCCGACCGGCAACTGCGAAAACGCATACGCGAATGAAAACGCCGATAACAGCAAACCCATTTGTGACGCCGTGAGCCCCAACTCCGCGCTAACCGAATGATTCGCGATCGACAGCGTGCTGCGATCCAGATAGTTGACGATACCGGCGAGCGTCAGAAATATAAGCGCGATCCATTGAATGCGCCGAAGACGTGAAGTCTTGGGTTGCATCGGGCGTCTCCGTTTTTTGTGGGGGTTTTTTCGTCAGGTCGCTTCGAGGACAGGTTCAGGGTTACCTGATGAACTGGTCGACAAACGCCGCGCCGAGCCCGACTTCCTGATAGTGCGCGCGGCACATGTCGAGTTTGGTGAACACATCTTCATAGCCGGTGTAATTGCCATGCGGATCGCAGTAGTACATCACGCCGTTCACCTGAAAGTACGTGATCATCTCTTCGACATCGTCGGGCACATAGAGCGTATGGGTTTCGCCTGGCGGCTCGAACACATAGCTACCTTCGGTCGCGACCCAGTCATGTTCCAGATACAGCCAACGGCCTTTCAGCACGAAACCGTGCACCGCCTGCGGATGACGGTGACGGCTCAGCACGCCTGATTTCCGCACACGCAGCAGGTTCATCCAGTAGCCGGACGATACGTTCAGGCACAGCGGCCGGAACCAGACATTTTCGGCTTGCGGCACCCACAGACGCTCATCTTGCGGAATAGCGGGATTAACGACGATTTCGCGCAATGCTTCGCGTGGATTCGGAAGCTGATAAGGCGTCATGTCATTGGCGCTTTTAGCGGGGGCCGGCATCGCGTCTCCTTGACCGTTCACCATCGCGCATGTTGTGCAACGGTGTCCAGATTGTGAACTGCGCATTGTTTTGTCAGACAATGGTTGACCGGTTTGCCATGCCTGTCAACCCGCGGCAATGCGGATAAGCGTATAGTCGCGCCTGCTTGATCGCGATGAAATGCGTTCGAAAAGCAGGACTGAATCATGCTCATCAGGTAGCCTGTCAAGCCGTTTCGCTACACCACTCGACGGAGATCCGATATGCGTCAGATTCACCCGAGCGCGTATGTTGCCCCCAACGCGGTGATCGACGGCGATGTGACGATCGGCGCCGAAACGGTCGTATCGTACGGCGCGGTGCTCGTCGCCGACGGCGGCCGCATAGTGATCGGTCACAACACGGTCGTGATGGAGCAAGCGGTGATACGCAGTTCAGCGCATCACGACTGCGTGATCGGCCATCACGTGATGGTCGGCCCGCATACGCATCTGGCCGGATGCACGGTCGGCGATGAATGCTTTATCGCGACCGGTGCATCCGTATTCAACGGCGCATCGCTGGGCAAACTGAGCGAGGTGCGCATCAACGGTGTCGTCCATCTGCGGACCAGGCTGCCGGAAAACAGCACGGTGCCGATCGGCTGGATCGCCGTCGGCGACCCTGCACAACTCTTCTCGCCCGATCGTCACGACGAGATCTGGGCGGTTCAGCAGCAACTGGATTTTCCGCGCAATGTGTTCGGTGTTTCGCGCGGCGGTTCGTCGACAGACAGTCCCGTCAAGCAGATCACCGGCAAATACGGCCGTTACCTGCTGCGCACGCGGAACCGGCGCGACGATTGATGCGCGAGCAACGATGTTGAAGGTTCAGGACGTGCCCGCGCTGCGCGCGACGCGCATAAAAACCTGACGCAACCACCCTTGCCCGTTGACGATCAGTAACCCGGTCAATACGAAAGCGGAGCCGACAAGAAACGCGATGGACACCCGCTCATGCAGCAACACGATGCCGAACGCGACGCCGAATAGCGGCGTCATGAACGACAACACACCGAGCTTCGCCGCGAAGTAGCGCCGCAAGAGCCAGAACCACGTCAGATAGCTTGCGAAGGAGATCGCGATAGCCTGAAAGGCGAGGCTCGCCCACGCGAGCGGCGTGCCGTGGAACCAGGTCTGCCCAGTCAGATACGAATACGGCAGCAGCGCAATAAACGCGACCGCCAGCTGGTAGAACAGCGTTTGCGACGGCGGCGCTTCGCTTAGGCGGCTCACGCGGATCGCAACCGTCGTCAGTCCCCACGCGGCCCCGGCGCACAACCCCAACAGGTCGCCGAGCAGCCCTTCGGAAGTCACGAGGTTCGCATCGTTTGCGCCCAGCGCGGGCACCAGAAATGTCACCGCAACGCCCAAAAACGCGAGGCCAATGCCCGCCCATTGCAACAGCGTCAGCCTTTCATCGGGAATTCGCAGATGCAGTCCGATCGCCGCAAACATCGGCGCGGTATAAATCAACACTGCCATATGCGATGCATTGGTGCGGCGCAAACCTTCGGCAATAAACAGGAACTCGAGCGCAAACAGAACGCCCGCCACGAGGCCGGAGCGCAGTGCGATACCGGGCAGCCAGCGCTCGCGCGCGATCAGGTGACTGAAGAGCCACACCAGCAGCGCAGCGACGCCCGAGCGCAGCGCCGCTTGCAGCACCGGCGACACGTCCGCGACGACGGACTTGATTGCGACCTGCTGCAGGCCCCATGCGATGCACATCACAATCATTAATGTCGCGGCCAGTCCATCGATAGGCTTTCTCATCCGTGTATGACCTGTAGTGACCTGTCGTTTCAGCAGCTTCGGGTTGGCTTCTGTTCGCAGACCCGAAAGCATAAAGCTTATGCGCGATCGACGCGATACGCGGTGCAACGACCGCCTCGCTATCGAAGCGCGCCGAATTTCTGCTCGTATAGCTCGCATAGCCAGTCGACGAACACACGGACACGCGGCGATAACTGCCGCCGGTACGGATACAGCGCGGACACCACCATCTCCGGGCTCGCCCATTGCGCGAGCACTTCGACGAGACGCCCATCACGCAGTTCATCGTCGACGTGAAAGCGCGGCACCTGGATCAGCCCGCACCCGCGCATCGCGCAGACGACGTTGTTTTCCGCGTCGCTCACCGACATCCAGCCACCGATCGTGTACTCGCGAATCGCGCCGTCGACGACGAGTTCGAACGGATAGTCGTTCGCGGCGCCGCTCGCGAAAAAACGCACGGCCTGATGGTCGCCGAGTTGGTCCGGGTGGTCGGGCGCGCCATGGCGAGCGAGATAGTCGGGGCTTGCGCAGATGACCTGCGGCATCGAAGCGAGGCGCCGCGCCACGAGGCTCGAATCGCGCGGATTGCCCGCGCGGATCACGCAGTCGACGCCCTCGCGCACGAGATCGACGAGCCGGTCGCCGCTGCTGACGACCAGTTCGACATTCGGATAGCGCTGCCGGAACTCGTCGATTCGCGCGAGCACGATACGTGTCGCATGCGTGCCATGCATATCGACGCGCAGCACGCCGCGCGGATTTGACGCGACATGGCGCAACGACGCTTCGGCGTCGTCCAGTTCGCCAAGCACCAGCACGCAGCGTTCGTAGAACGCCTGTCCATCGAGCGTCGGCCGCACCTGGCGCGTGGTCCGCTCGAGTAGCCGCGTGCCCAGACGCGTCTCGAGCTCCTTGATCGCATAAGTGGCCGTCGCGCGCGGAATGCCGAGCATATCCGCGGCACGGCTGAAGCTTTGCACTTCAACGATCCGGGTAAATAGCTGCAGCGCATCGAGTCGATCCATGGCGGTCTTTATTCAGGCTAATTGAATGAATGGGCAGGACGGCACGCCATTTATCAGAATTTTGGAATGCTGGCCCGATACCGCTACGCCGATTATTGAGCGTCATTGAATTTTATTCGCAATTCCGGACGCTTTATCGCGACCGGTTAAATGTCAACAATGCTCACCTGACGGGCGCCACGCCCACTTTCATGGATCAGGAGCAGGGCATGAACACTCACCAGCAGGCCGCGATCGTCACCGGCGGCTCACGCGGAATCGGCCAGGCGATCGCGATGCGTCTCGCCGCAGACGGCTTCGCGGTCGCGATTCAATATGCGTGCAACGCGGTCAGCGCGCAGGAAACGGTCGGCGCGATCAAGGCGGTCGGCGGCAACGCAATCGCCGTGCAGGGCGATGTCGGCAACCCGCAGGACGTCGAGCGCCTGTTCGTCGAGACAAGCCGCGCATTCGGCCCGGTTGCCGTGGTCGTGAATAGCGCCGGCATCATGCCGATCGCGAAGATGGACGTCAATCTTGTCAGAACATTCGACCAGACGATCGCGACCAACCTGCGCGGCGCGTTCATCGTGATGGCACAAGCGGCCGCGCGTGTGGACGACGGAGCACGGATTATCGTGCTGACGTCGAGCGTGATCGCGAAGTCGTTTCCAGGCTACGGCCCGTATATCGCCAGTAAGGCGGCCGTGGAAGCGATGGTGCCGGTCCTCGCAAACGAACTGCGCGACCGCGCGATCACCGTCAACGCGATCGCGCCGGGGCCGGTCGGCACCGAGCTGTTTTTCAACGGCAAAACCGAAGAGCAGATCGCACGCCTCGCGAAACTCGCGCCGCTCGAACGGATCGGCACGCCTGACGAAATCGCCTCGGCGGTGTCGTTCCTCGCCGGTCCGGATGGCGCGTGGGTCAACGCGCAGGTCGTGCGCGTGAACGGCGGCTATGCATGACCGCCGGCGCACCGGACGCACACGCCAAGACCCTTAAGCCGCGCGAAACGCGCATTTTTTATGTAGACCCGCTGAAGGAGAGAAGTATGCCGTTTGCCAATTTCAAGTTCCCCGAAGGCCTCGTCGACGCCGCCTGCAAGGAGGAGATCATTCATCGCACCACCGCAATGTTCGTTGAATACTTCGGCGAACGCGTGCGGCCGTACACGATGGTGCTCGTCGAAGAAGTCGCCGACGGCGGCTGGGGCCGTGCGGACGAGACCCTCACGCTCGCAAAGATGGGACGAGCGCCGAACCCGAAATAGACCGTCGTCCGCTCAGCACGAGCCCGTGTGCCGTTTCCTTCGGGAGGCCGGCACCCGGGTCGCATGCGTCGCACGGGCCGCCCATGGGACGCACGGCGCAGCCATCCCCGCACTCCCGCATAAAAAGAAAATTGGCCGTGCTAACTCGGACATGCTAAAAATTTTAGGGCTGCATACTCACACGCAATCCGGCGCGGCCCCGTGCGCGGCACGATAGCGCTGCGCCCTTTTTGCGCTTCCCCACCCTTCCGCTCTCACGGAGGTCGCCCGATGACGTCTCCCGGTCCGTCGCGCAATCCCTTGCCCGCGCTCGCGGCGATTGCGCTCATTGTCGTCGTGCTGCTGCTGCTGTTCGCGTGGGTGGGCGGCTGGCTCACGCCAAACCGCACCAGTGGCTCGACCCTGGTCAATATTCTTCAGTACAACGCCGGAAGAATCTATCCCGGGTTCCGGCGCGCCCATACCAAGGGCATTTGCGTGAGCGGTCACTTCGAATCGAACGGCGCGGGCATCGCGCTGTCGCGCGCGGCGCTGTTTACCAAGTCCGTCGCGCCGGTGATCGGGCGCTTCAATACCGGCGCCGGGATGCCCGAGAGCAACGATGACGACCAGATCTTCCATGGGCTCGGCATGCGCTTCCAGCTACCGGACGGCGAAGAGTGGCGGATGGCGCTCGACCAGACGCCGATTTTCGTCGTATCGAACCCAAAAGACTTTGTTGCACTGCAGATTGCGTCGAAGCCGGACCCAGCGACGCAGAAGCCGGACCCGGACAAGATGAAGGCATTTTTGTCGACGCATCCGGAGACGCAGCGCTTCCTCGAATACATCGGCAAAACGCCGATGCCATCGAGCTTTTCAAACGGCACCTACTACAGCATCAACGCGTTCCGCTTCACCGACGCGACCGGCACGGTGCGCTACGTGCGCTGGCAGTTCGAACCCGAGCAGCCGTTCACGGCGCTCGACAAGAGCAAGGCAGCGGCGCTCGGACCGAACTTCCTGTTCAACGACTTGTTGCAGCGGATTCACAACGGTCCGGTGAAGTGGCACATGATCCTCGTGCCCGCCAATGAAGGCGACGAGACCAACAATGCGACCGTCGCCTGGAGCCCCGACCATCAGCGCATCGATGCGGGCACGCTGGTGTTCGATCAGATCGCGACCGAAGAGGAAGGTCACTGCCGCGACTACAACTACGATCCGCTGATTCTGCCCAGGGGCGTTGCGCGCTCCGAAGACCCGCTGCTACCCGCGCGCTCGGCTGCTTATTCGGTGTCTTTCCAGCGGCGCGCGGCAGAAGGCCCGCGCCCCGATGCGATCACGATCGAACTTCAACACAACGGAGGAGCTCAATGAGCGCGCCGCAGACTACGTTGCACGAACACTTCGTCTTGCCGGCGCGCATTCTGCACTGGCTGATGGCGTTGCTGATTCTCGTGATGCTGTATGTCGGCGTCGGCATGGTGTCGACGGTGAGCGTGCGTTACCCCGCTCTGCTCGCATGGCACCGGCCGATCGGCATCGCGATCCTGATCCTTGCGCTGATCCGGCTCGCGATCCGGATCACGCATCGCCCGCCGCCGCTGCCCGCCGACTTGCCGGGCATTCAGGCGGCCGCGGCGAAGGGGTCACACTACGCGCTCTATGCACTGATGATCGCGATGCCGCTGATCGGCTGGGCGATGCAATCGGCGGGCGGCTACCCGGTGATCATGTGGAAAGGTTTCGACCTGCCGCCGATCCTGCCGCACGATATCGTCGTGTATGGTCAGCTGCGGCGTCTGCATGGACTGCTCGGCTACGCCTTCTTCCTGCTGATTCTCGGCCACCTCGGTGCCGCGCTGGTGCATGCGTGGATTCGCCGCGACGGGGTGTTCCAGAGCATGTCGGGCGGCAGCCATCCGTAAAATCTCCGCGCCGCGCGCCAGCGCCCGGGCCCGTCGATCGACCAGCGCCTGTTCGGCGGCGCGGCGCCGCATATCTTCGGTGGTCTCGCCGTTGCCGTCGGGCAGCCAGCCCGGCGGACGGAAGATATGGTTGAGCCCGGTCCACACATTCTTTGCGTGCACGACGTCGCGCACCAGCGTCACCCAATGCTCGAATTCGACGGTCAACGGATTGCGGGTGCGGGTCGGCGTGACGAGGCCGTAACGGCACGGCAGATCGTTGCGCTCGGCGATGTACGTGCCGAACAGGCGGTCGAAGATGATCAGCGCGCCGCCGTAGTTCGCATCGAGGTACTCGAGATTCGATGCATGATGCACGCGATGCGACGACGGCGTGTTGATCACATATTCGAGCCAGCCAAGCTTCGGCGTCCACGTGTTGTGAATCCAGAACTGATACCAGAGGTTGATCGCCAGCGTGATCATCACGATCTCCGGACGCACACCGAGCCAGACCATCGGCATAAAGAAGAACGCGGAGCCGGACAGCCTGGTGGTCCAGCCGAGCCGGTAAGCGGTGCCAAGCGACAACTGGTTCGGCGAATGATGCACCGCGTGCGTCGCCCACATCAAACGCATCCGGTGCGACGTACGGTGGTACCAGTAGTAGCAGAACTCCTGCACGAGAAACACGACAATCAGCGTCGGCACCGTGTGCATCGTGACCGTATGGATGCGGTGGCGCCACGCGAGAGCGAACAACGGTGTCGTGAGCGACAGCGGTACGAGGTCGATCAGTTTGCGGCCGACCAGATCGATCAGCGACAGCCGCATTTCGTTCCAGTCGAACGGTTCGCCGCGGCCGCGGCGGCTGCGCCGGTTCAGCACGAAGGCTTCGACCAGCGACAGGCCGACGAACACCAGCGAGACGATATACGTGAGTTTCAAAGTGTGAGCCATGATGATCAGCGAGCGAAGTTTCAGGGCCGGGGAATTTCGCGTCGGCCGGCTGGATCGTTGCGTGCGCCGTCGCGTCCCACGCAGGCACTCTATAAAGCGCGGCGGTTAAAGACCATCGGCAAACTATGTCGGGATATGTCATCGCTTCCGCCCCGCACGCGCGCAAGGTTGCGCGAGGCCACCGGCGCCGCGGTG
Source organism: Paraburkholderia rhizosphaerae (assembly GCF_004366595.1). Classification (GTDB taxonomy): domain Bacteria; phylum Pseudomonadota; class Gammaproteobacteria; order Burkholderiales; family Burkholderiaceae; genus Paraburkholderia; species Paraburkholderia rhizosphaerae. The sequence goes on along the minus strand of NZ_SORE01000022.1, from coordinate 42,561 downwards.
ACATACGGCGACATATTTCGGTAACGCGATGACCCCGCGCGAACCGAGCCGGCGTGCGCGTGCATTCGGCGCCACGCGCGCCGCTATCGCGCTCGCGTGGGCTGATGAATGGGATTGACGTGTGACGTGCCGGAGAATCGGCGCAAGGAAGGCGACGCAGTCAGCCCGCGATCAGTTAGCCAGGCAGCGATGGCAGCCGGTTCCACTGCCGTATCGCGCGCGTATCGCGCTCAAAACCGAGAATGCTGACCGACGCGGTGTCGAGATACAGATGCGCGCCGAACTTGACGGAGTTCGCGACCCAGCATCCGGCCAGCGACCGCAAGAAATGCGAATGCGAAAAGAGCGCGATGCGTCCAGGCATCGCCAGCAAGCGATCGATCAACGCCATCGCGCGCGCCTGAACCTGCTCCGCGCTTTCGCCTTGCGGAATCGGCGAATGCCAGACCGCCCAGTCAGGCACGCTGTCGCGAATCTCGTGGGTCGTGCGTCCTTCGTAGATGCCGTAGTCCCACTCGCGCAGATCGGGCTCCACTTCGACGCGCTCGCCTAGCCCAGCGAGTTTGCAGGTGTCGAGCGCGCGCGTACGCGGACTCGACAGCACCGTGTCGAAGTGCACCGCTTGCAGCAATGGCACAAGTGCACGCGCCTGTTCGCGCCCGTGCCCGGTAAGCGGAATGTCGGTGCGTCCGGTGTGCCTGCCATTCAGGCTCCACTCGGTTTCGCCATGACGGATCAGCCAGATTTCACGGTGATTGGCCGTTTCGTTTGCAACTGCGGTGTTCATCGGTTGACTCCGTAAAGCACCGCGTCGTGACAGCGGTGTAAGCAGATCGCACAGGGAATCTCGCGGACCTCGATTTTATGCCAGCGGCCGATTCGCCGTCGTCACGCGCGCGAACACCCGGCGTGGATTGGCGCCGAACGGGCCGCGCGATCTCGTCGCGTCGATCACGTGCGGTCTTTCGAACGTGTTCGATGCCGGCTGGATCGGCGGGTTCCTTGCAGAGAATCTGCGCGAGCAACAGATCGGTTAAGCGGGAAAACGCTTCGTGCTTATTCAAAAGACTTCGCCTGCAACGTTCTGAGACACTGCACGCCGATCAACGGTTACACCCTATCGACACGAAGTGAACGCGTTATCTCAAGGAGTGCAACATGCAGCCAAGGACCATCCGGCATTCGACCGCCACCGCGCTTGCCGCGTCCCTCGTACTCGCGGTATCGAGCCGCGCGTTCGCGCAAAGCCCCGCATTGCCGCCGGTCCAGACTCAAGGCGATGTCAGCTTCGTCTCCGGCGGCATCGGTCACGACGAAGCCGAAGCCATGCGTCACGATGAAAACCAGTGGCCGCTTTCGATGGGCTTCTTCGGGCCGACCGGCGACTATCTCGCGGATGTGCAGGTGCGCGTCGCGGACGCGAAGGGTGACGAAGTGATGCATGCCGATTCGCGTGGCCCGTATATGCTGGTCAAACTGCCCGCGGGGAGCTATACCGTTTACGCGCGCTATAAGACTGATGAGCAGCATCGCGCGGTCAACGTGGCCGGCAACGGGCATCAGCGCGTTTCATTCCGCTTTAACGTCCAATAACGAGTCATGTCGTATCCGTCGCCCGGAGGGCATCATGCTGAACCGAGTCAGGATGACAATCGCGATGATCTGTTGCGGCGTGCTGGCCGCGTGCGCATCGCCTCAGGAACGCGCCAGCGAGAAGGACGACATGCTGGCCGCCGCGGGCTTCACGATACTGCCCGCCAATACGCCCGAGCGGCGGGAGCAATTGCAGACGCTGCCGCCGAATCGCGTCGTGCAGAAGACGCAGGGCTCGCACGTCGTGTTCCTTTACGCGGACCCTTACGCGTGCGGATGCCTCTACATCGGCGACCAGAACGCATGGGATACGTATCGGCGACAGCAGTTCCAGGCGAACCTCGCGCGTGAGCAGCAGATGACCGCGCAAATGAACGAGGAAGCGGCGTGGAATTGGGGGCCGTGGGGACCGGGGTGGTGGCGGTATTGATGCACGTCGACGCGATGCGATGCGATGCGCATGTGCGCGGGTCGCGCAGGCACTAGCCATTTGCGGCGACGGCGCTAACCACGGTGCGCGCCAGCATCAGCACGCCGATGCCGATCGCCGCGGCGCCGATCATGCGTGCGACGCGCACGCCGTTCGGCGCAACGCGCTCAGCGGTAATGGCGACCGCGACCGCCGTCATCACGCGCAGATCCATCACGCCGGCTGCAAGTAGCACGGCCGTCGGCCCCGCGCAACAGCATATACAGTGCAGCCCCAGACGCACACCCGATCGCCACGCCGCACGCGCCTCCATCGGCAACGCGCCAGCGCCGCCCGATGCGCAAGCCGATGGCCCGCTCAGTGCGCCGCGGCAGCACGCGAGAAGACGCGCCTTCCACGCGCTGAACTGCAGCATGCCGGCGATCAGCACAACGAGTCCGGTCGCAGCGGGAACGGCGCGCGCAAGCGCCGCCCACTGCATGTCGAGCGCGGCGAGCGCCGCGCCCGGCGGAAACACCGCGACGCCCAGCATCGCCCATACGAAGAAGTAGCCGACGCCGATCCACACCGTCAAGCGCGCCGCACGCGCGCTGCCGAGCCGGCCCGCGGCCTCGTGGTAGCGCCACAGCGTCGGCGCGAGCGACGGCAGCATCATTGCGACCATCATCACGATCCACATGCCGACGAACGACGCGGCGGCGCGCGGCCACGTCTGTCCGCACATCCGCGACCATCCGGGCGATATCGACCAGCCGCCCGGCATCGGCATGTCGCCGGCCGCCGACATCGACAGGCAGACGACCGCCGTCAACACCGCGCTCGCGACGAACAGCATCGCGGAAAGACCGAAGAACACGCGGCGTGAAACGGGTGCGGCGATTGCGCGTGCCGTGTGCGCAAGGTGCGGCCGTGCATCGGTTGTGCGGACAACGTTCATGATTCAGCCCGCCGATGTTGCGCGTTGCCGCGACGGGCCGTACTCGTCGTGCCGGCGCCACCAGATGCCCGCTTCGTTGCGCCCACGCGGTGCGCGGTCGAGCCACTGGTACATGCTCCATACGCCATCCAGCCCGCGCGCATAGGTCGAATACGTGTGGTACACGACACCGTCTTCGAGCACGAAGGTGCTCAGGCCCGGCCGGTCTTGCGCATAGGTTGTCGCATCGGTGCCGCAGCGAGCCGCGAACTCGACGACCGGCGCCGGCGGCGGCTTGATGTCCAGCGCGTGCGCGCCGCGCGCATAGTTGTAGTCGACCGTTCCTTCACGCTGCTGCTGCTCGGTGAACGACACGTTGAAGTCGAAATTGAAGTCGCTATCGAGCGACGATGCCCACGGGAACGACCAGCCCATCCTCTGCCGGTACGCGTGCAGCGTTGCAAGCGGCGCGCGCGACACCGCCATCAGCGTGACATCGTGATGCGCAAGGTGCACCGCGATGCCGTCGAAGCCATCGGCGATGGCGGAGCACGACGGGCAGCCCGCCTTGTAGTCGGGCCCGTACATGAAGTGATAGACGATCAGCTGCGAGCGGCCGTTGAAGAGTTCCGCCAGCGTCACGCGGCCTGCGTCGGTGTCGAACCGGTACGTCTTATCGATGCGTACCCACGGCAGTGCCTGGCGTCGCTGGGCGAGTTCGTCGCCGCGCCGTGTGTGCTCCTTTTCCGCATCGAGCAGTTCGAGGCGCGCGGCGAGCCATTGATCGCGTGTTCCAGTCGGATGCGTCGTCATGTTTCGTCCCTCCTTTAGGTATCCTTGATCGGATGTCCGGTTGGCGAACCAGCGTGGTTGCTGTTCGTGAAGCCAGATTAGTCCGCGGGGTTCGCATGGAGGGAGTGACAAGTGTGTCGGGATTCGCATCGATGGATTCGTTGATCACGTCCGCCGCGCGCGCGTTGGCCGCGGGCGATCCGCTTGGCGCGCTCAATCGCGTCGCGTTGCGCGATGACCCGCCTGCGCTTGCGCTGCGCGGCATCGCAATGGCGCAACTCGGTGAACTGGCGCGCGCGAAGGCGCTGTTACGCAGTGCGGCCCGGGGCTTCGGCGCGAAAGAAGCGGTCGCGCGTGCACGCTGCGTGGTCGCCGAAGCAGAGATTGCCCTTGCGTCGCGCGATCTCGGCTGGCCCGCGAAAATGCTCGACACGGCACGCGCGACACTCGACGCGCACGGCGACCGCGTGAACGCCGCGCACGCGCACTATCTCGCGGTACGGCGGCTGCTGTTGATCGGGCGCCTGGATGACGCGGAGCAGTCGCTCGCCGGGCTCGACCCGACGCTGCTGCCGCCGGCGTTGAGAGCGGCGCATGAACTGGTGGTCGCGGGTATCGCGATGCGGCGGCTGCGTAGTCAGCCGGCGCGTGCGGCGCTCGCGCGCGCGGAACGCGCCGCGCGAGAGGCCGGCATTCCCGCGCTGAGTGCGGAGGTCGAAAGCGCGGCGCGGATGCTCGACGCGCCGGCGGCGCGGCGGATTGCGCGCGGCGAGGAGCGGCTGCTGTTGCTCGACGATGTGGAGGCGCTGCTCGCATCGCCGGCGCTGGTCGTCGACGCGTGCCGCTATGTGGTGCGCGACGCGCATACGGTGGTGTCGCTCGCGCGGCGTCCGGTGTTGTTGACGCTCGTGCGCGCGCTCGCGGAAGCATGGCCCGCCGACGTGCCACGCGACACGCTGATCGCGCGAGCATTCCGCACCCGGCATGCGGACGAAACGCATCGCGCGCGGCTGCGCGTCGAGCTGGGCCGGTTGCGCTCGATGCTGCGCACGCTCGCCGGCGTGAACGCGACCGCGCGCGGGTTCGTGCTGGCGCCGCGCGAGCCGCGCGAGGTGATCGTGCTGACGCAACCGGTCGAAGGCGAACACGCGGCGATGCTCGCATTTCTGTCGGACGGCGAAGCGTGGTCGAGTTCGGCGCTCGCGCTCGCGCTGGGCGCGAGCCAGCGCACTGTGCAGCGGGCGCTCGAGTCGCTGGTGCAGGCGGACAAGGTGCAGTCGTTCGGCCACGGGCGGGCCCGGCGCTGGATGACGACGGGCGTGCCGGGGTTTTCGGCGTTGTTGTTGTTGCCGGGGTTGCCGTAAGGTTAGATGGGCGCGGCGGGCGACCGGCCGCCATGTTGACACGGGCCAGCCGCCCCATCCGGGCGGCTGGCCGATTGCGCGACTACGTCAAATAGCAAAAGGATTGAGGCGCGACGCCGCTTTCGAGCACCGACGGCAACTCGAGTGGCTTCTCATAGCGTCGCGCATCCTTCACTTTGATCGCATGTGCGACCTCGCGCCCGTCGAAATATTCGTTGAAGCGCTGTTTCGTGATCCCGGCAAACTCCTTGGTGCGCGACCACAGATTACGTGGGGACGCAGAGATGACGCCATCGATGTCGAACTCACCCACAACTTTCCCGACCGGCTTTGTTGCATAGATCACAACAGTTTTGACGCCGGGCGCCTTCGGAATCGCTTTCCGGAATTCGAAATGCTTCTCCCCCAGCAGGATTTTTTCGGCGAATTCGGGCTTAATGGATAACAAGACTTTCATGGACGCCCCCGCTTTTGATGATGTTTATAAACTGCGTATGGGTAAGAGGCAAGAAGCCCCAGTACGCGTTCGCGTCTAGCCCGAAATTTTCAATCAACGCACCGCGCGTGATCCGTTTCTTCAACGCGATATTGTATGTAAAGCGGATGATGTGCGGGTACCGTTTGTTGCTCCAGAACCGACTCAACTCCTGTTCCGTGAACACACTGTACGGGCGACAATAACCAAGAAACGCGTCGCGCGATGCAAAAGAATGAATCGAGCGGGCTTCCTCGACAACGCAGACCGACGTCGCAACGGAACGATGGTGAGCCGGACCGAGTCCGTCAGTGGTTCTGTAGATCAGAAGCACGTCGCCGTGCCTGAGTCCATCGACACCCCGTCATCGCCGTGAGATAGACCTTGTGAATGCTGTTCGTATGGGAGATGTCCTGCACGATGTCTGCGGTCTCCGTCTTGAGGATTGAGTCCGGAAGTAGTCGTGTGTGCCATTCAGGTTTGAGTGAAAGCAGGTACGCTCGTTGACCCGGAAGACTCACAATCGGATAGCGTGCGACGATGCCGTGATGCTGGTCGTAAAGCCGCTTGACCAGCACCGACTCGATACCATTGGCGGATTTCTTCGACGCGCGCTTGATGAACCCATAGCGACACAATAGCGCGATCAACGGGGCGTGCACGTCGAAGACCGTCACGTAAATCTCCTGAACACCTTCGTACGTCGCATGGTCGAAGATCTTCTTGATGAATCGCTCGCCAAGTTTGGTGCCGTGCGCGTTGATCTTAAGGGTTCCAACTTTTAGACGCCTCGCGGACGCTAAAACCGGATTTACGTCGGAAACCATCCCATCCTCGACTTTGAGGTACAGGAACCCATCAACGGCACCTTGTTCGGTTGTGAATACATAAGCATTCTCTTGAGCCTTTCTTGTAAACCATTCCGTAAACTCAGAATAACTTGCTTTCAAAGAATCAAAGAAAGGATCCGTTAGGTCGACGTCTTTAAAACACTTACGCTCCAAGCGCATTATTCCTCCCACCGTTTGATCTGCAATCCTCATATGTATATTGTGGGAAAACGCATCGCGTTAATAGCTATTTGCTGCAGCAAGGATTAAATAGATAGCCGCCTATTGGGGCCATTGCGAAGTCGATGTTCAATCTGGTTTGTCTGCGCGTGGAGGGGGGCCTCTCCAAGCCCGATTCATCACAATTCAAGATACCCCGCATCACATCAATTCATTTTTTAAGATTGGTGTTTACGCCTATCCTACGTAGGTCGTCCGCACGCAGAGGTCCACCAACGCGCGCGGCAAGCATTGATGAAGTGACCGACGGCTCTGCGTCCTGACTCGTCGCAAACCGGCCAACACGAGGGTCTTATGGCTCTGTCCGCCAACAGTCTGAAACCGGCGATTTCGTCACCGCGCGAGCCCGCCAGTTACGTGATCCGAAACCAGCCCTACTGGCAGCGCAATCTCACGATCTGCGTTTTCGGCTCGTTCACTACGCTGGTGAGCCTGAGCATGCTGCTGCCGTTCCTGCCGTTGTACGTCGCGCAGCTAGGCGTGAAATCGCCGGCCGCGGTCGTGCAGTGGTCCGGCGTCGCTTTCGGCGCGACGTTCTTCGGCACCGCGATCACCGCGCCGGTCTGGGGACGGCTCGCCGATCGCTACGGACGCAAACCGATGCTCGTGCGCGCCGCCGTCGGCATGGCGATCGTGATGTCGCTAATCGGCGTCGCGCACAGCGTCGCCGAACTGGTCGCGCTACGTCTGGCGGCCGGATTAATCGGCGGCTATGCGTCCGCTTCGATCGTGATGATCGGCACACAGGCGCCGCGCGAACGCGCCGGCTGGGCGCTCGGCGTGCTGTCCACCGGTGCGCTGTCGGGCAATCTGATCGGTCCGCTGGTCGGTGGCTTTTTGCCCGATCTGGTCGGCATCCGCGGCACGTTCTTCGTCGGCGGCGCGATGATCGCGGTCGCCGCCGCCGCGACGGTCCTGTTCGTGCGCGAAGATTTCGACCGGCACGCGGACACCAGGCCCCACCCGGGCGCAACCGATAACGTCAAACCGAACGCCCACCGCGCGATCATCGCGACGCTGCTCGTCACCGCGATGATGGTGCTGTTCGCCAACATGTCGATCGAGCCGATCATCACCGTGTATGTCGCCCAGTTGGGCGTACCGCACGAACATCTCGCGCGCACCGCCGGCGTGATCATGGCTGCCGCCGCGTTCGGCAGCATGCTGACCGCACCGCGCCTGGGCGCACTGGCCGATCGTATCGGCAGCTGGAACGTGATCGTCGGCTGCCTCGCGGTCACCGGGCTCATCATGATTCCTCAGGCGTTCGTCACGCACTGGTGGCAGCTTGCGCTGTTGCGCGGGTTGATGGGCATGACGATCGCGGGCCTGTTGCCGGCGATCGCGAAGATGGTGCGCCATCTGGTCGACGACCATCATTCCGGCAAGACGCTCGGCTATCTGCAATCGGCGCAGTTCTCCGGGCAGGTGATCGGCCCGCTCGTCGGTGCGCAGATCGGCGCGCACGCGGGTCTGCATCAGGTGTTCTTCGTGACCGGCACGCTGCTCGTGTTGTGCGCGGCGTTGAACTACGGGATGCGCGCGCGTCACGCGTAGCACCTGCTGCCGTGCTGCGCTGCCGTGTCGCGCTGCCGTGCTGCGTTGCCGTCTCGCGGTGCTGCCGTCTGTCCGTGCCGCGGCCGCCGCGCCGCGTTGCGGTTGTCGAATCACGACGGCCTTGTTACTCCCCTGCGTGGCTGTCGAACAGCTAGGATGCGTGCATCGGGCATCCACGTTCCGTTCGACTAGCATCGCAAGCCAAGGGAGGCATCATGAAACGATCAGCAGCCGAAGTGGTTCACGAATACGGTCCTTTTCCGGGCGTCGATAAGGTGGGAGGCGTCACCTACGACGGTCAGCGGGTATGGATGGCCGCCGGCGACGCGCTGAAGGCGTTCGATCCGGCGAGCGGCGAAACCACGCGCTCGATCGACGTCGCCGCGGATGCGGGCACTGCGTTCGACGGCCGGCATCTGTTTCAGATCGCCGATAGCCGCATCCAGAAGATCGATCCGGACACCGGCCGCGTACTCGCGACCATTCCCGCGCCAGGCGCGGGCGGCGATTCGGGGCTTGCGTGGGCCGAAGGCACGCTATGGGTCGGCGTGTACCGGGAACGCAAGATCCATCAGATCGATCCGCAGACGGGCGCGATCTTGCGCACGATCGAATCGAATCGCTTCGTCACCGGTGTCACCTGGGTTGATTCGGAACTCTGGCACGGCACCTGGGAAGGTGACGAGAGCGAACTGCGACATATCGATTCGCAAACCGGAGAAGTGCTCGAGAAGCTCGAGATGCCGGCGGGTATCGGTGTGTCAGGGCTCGAGTCGAATGGTGCGGATCTGTTCTACTGCGGCGGGGGGACCAGCGGCAAGGTGCGGGCGGTGCGGAAACCGAAGAAGTGACCGGCGGCGACGCGCGTGATCTTCGCCTTTAAATAACGTTATACGAAACGCCTGGTTTGAGTGAGTGAGACGAATCGATAGAATGAATTCGTCTCCTCTGTGTTTCCAGTCAGTCCTGGACATGGGATTGGTCCCGGCATCAACCTATGCCGGGACTTTTTTTCAACACCTGACCAACATCGACAGCAACAGCAGCCGCACCGCTCAAAACGGCACATCCCCTTCGATGGTGGTCCGATACAGCTTGCGCCGCAGATGATCCGGCGTCCCCGCCGCGAGATGCATCAGCGAGCGGTTGTCCCAGAACACCATATCGTGGTCGCGCCATTGATGGCGATACACGAATTCCGCCCGCACGCTGTGTGCGAACAGTTCGTCAAGCAGCGCGCGGCTTTCGTCTTCCGGCAGTCCGACGATACGCGTCGTGAAATGCTCGCTGACGAAAATGGCCTTGCGCCCCGTCTCCGGGCGCGTACGCACGACCGGGTGTACCACCGGCTTCACTTCCGCGATCTGCTGCGGCGTCAGGTTCGGCCGCCATGGGCTACGCGCCTGCAGTTCCGCATAGCGCGCGAGATACGTATGCTCGGCACGCAACCCCGCGACCTTGTCGCGCAACTGCGTGGGCAACGCGTCATACGCGAGGTGCATGTTCGCGAACAGCGTATCGCCGCCCTCAGCCGGCAACTCCTGCGCATGCAACAGCGAACCGAGGCTCGGCTTTTCCTTGTACGACAGATCCGAATGCCAGAAATGGCCCGCGTCGCCGAGGCCGATCGGCTTGCCGTTTTCGACGATGTTCGACACGATCAGCGTCTCCGGGTGACCGGGCAGCGCAAACTGGTGCAGCACGTGTTTTTGCAGCGGACCGAAGCGGCGGCTAAATGCGACATGCTGGTCCGGCGTGATGCGCTGGTCGCGGAACACCAGCACGTGGTAATCGAGGTGCGCGCGGTGAAGGCGCGCGAAGTCGTCGTCGGCGAGCGGTTGAGACAGATCGAGACCGATCACCTCGGCACCGAGCGGCGCATCGAACGCAACGATGTCGAAATCCTGCTGAAGCCGGGTCGATCGATTCGCGGGCTCCGCGGCAATAGCGGGCGTGGACACGAAAGACACTCCGTCGAAAGAAAACCGTGAATCTACGGCGGCGTGTTGCCGTGCGTCAACGATACAAATCGGATACGTTTATACGCGAATGTCATAAGGGCAAACCCGGGGCAAACCCGGGGCAAACCCGGCGCAAACCCGGCGCAAACCGGCGCAAACCGGCGCAAATACGCGGCCAAGCCATGCCACGGGGCGCACCGCGCAGGTGCCTTCCCCGTTGCCCCGCGAACCGTTCAATCGTCCCAGTCGCGCCACTCGACATCGGCGTGCTGCTCGAGATACGCGTCGACCGCGACGCCGATAGTCGGGAATGCACGCTCGGCAATCAACCCCGCCGACACGCCATAGCGGATCAACAAATCCTTCACGGGACCTTTCATCTCGGCGAAATACAGCTCGATTTGCTGTTCATTCAGTTCCGCTCGCAGGTCCCGCAGAATGCCGGCCGCGGTCACATCGACATCGGTGATCGGCTCGGCCGCAACGACCACCCAACGCGTCGGCGTGCTCGCCGCCGCGATCGCGCGCCATACATGGTCGCGAAAAATGTCCGCGTTCGCGAAAAATAATGGCGCGTCCCAGCGAAACAGCACCAGCCCAGGAATGTGGCGCGCTTCCGGATGCCGCGACACATCGTGATAGCCCTTGCGCCCTTCGACACGCCCAAGCACCGCATCGTACGGCCGCCACGCGCGCCAGACGAACGCCAGCAGCGCAAGCCCGATCGCGATAAAGATGCCTTGAATGACGCCGACCAGCGCAACGCCCGCGAAGCATGCGACCGATTGCAGAAACTCGCTGGGCCGCAGGCGCAGCAACGCGAGCACCGAGCGAATTTCGAACAGCCCGAGCGCCGCCGCGATCACCACCGCGGCGAGCGCGGCCGTGGGCAACGTGCGCAGCAACGTCGGCGCGAACATCAGCAACGCGGCCACGCACAGCGCGGCGATCACGCCGGTCAACTGCGAGCAGGCACCCGACGATTCGGCGACCGCGGTGCGCGACGAACTGCTGGTCACCGGGAAGCCCTGAAACAGCCCGGCGACGATATTCGCCGCGCCGAGCGCCACCAGTTCCTGGTCGCGGTCCACCTGCTGACGGGTGCGGCCGGCGAACACGCGCGACAGCACGCTGATATCGGCGAGCGAGATCAGCGCCACCGCGACCGCGCCCGGCAACAGATCGATCATTTGTTGAAGCGACACCCACGGCACCGCGGGCTGCGGCAAGCCGCGCGGCACCGCGCCGACAATCGGCACCCCCGCGGTGCGGTCCAGCTTGAGCACCGCGACGGCCACCGCGGCACCGACCACCGCGACGAGAATGCCCGGAACGCGCGGCACCCACCGCTTGCAACTGAAGATCACGATCAGACTGGCGACGCCGAGCGCGCACGCGACCTCGTTGGTCTTACCGTCCAGCACACCGCGCACAAAGCCGATCGCCTCTTGCGTCAGACTGCTGCCGTCCACGCCGAAGCCGAGCAGCTTCGGCGCCTGTCCGATCACGACCGTCAGCGCCACGCCATTCAGATAGCCTTCGCGGATCGGTTTCGATAGCAGATCGGTGACGAAGCCGAGCCGGAAGAGCCCCACCAGCACACAGAGCATGCCCGACAGAATGGCCAGCATGCCGGCCATCACGATCAGCCGCTCGGGCTGCGATCCGGCAATCGGCAGCACAATCGATGCGATCAGCGCGCCCAGCGCCGAATCGGGCCCAAGCACGAGAAACCGGCTCGGTCCGAACAGGGCATAGGCAAGCGTGCAGGCGATGGTTGCATAGAGGCCGACAATTGGCGGTAAGTGCGCGGCTTCCGCGTAGCCCATGCCGGCCGGCACGAGTACCGACGTCAGCACGAGGCCAGCGACGACATCGCTGCGCAACCAGCTGCGCTGGTATTCGCGCACCGTCGTGAGCCCCGGCACCCGCCGCAGCCAACGGTGGTGCGGGGCCGTGTGCGGCGACGAAGCACGCTGGGTCGTTCGGCTCATTCGACTTCTCCTGCGGCAGACCGGGCGTCTGATTCCTGGTCGAATCGGCAAACGTTCATGCAGGCCTAACAGAATACGACTAGAACATAAGCTTCGAAAGTTCGAAAGATCAAAAGCCTGTTCGTCGCCTCCGTGCTTCATGGGGCGAGACCTCGCCAGCCACATGAGAAAGACCGCATGAACCTCGGATGCAATGGTGACGCGCCACATCCGGTAAGCGTCAACGCGATAAAAAATGATTGGCGATGCCAGGCATACGTCCAACCCTCCGCTCCCGTACGCCCCGGCATGCTTTCAAAACAGGTGCACGCAACTTACTGCTCGCGCCAGGCTTAAGTCGCTCTTAAGCGGACACCGCGCATTGTTCGACCGGCAATAACTGTTCGCCGGCCGACTCGACAGTTTGTCAGCCTTTCTCCGGCGAACCAGGTCCCACACCGTCTTCGAACCATCACGCGCCGCGTCGCCCGATTGCCTCGGGCGACAGGATGCGTGCGCCCGTTAGAAACGAAGATTCATGTGGCCAGTTTTTTATTTCCTTTCTATGAGGATGACTGATGAGCTAAACACCTGAATTTCAAATCTGTAATACCCGGACGTTGATCACAGCCAGTGACAACCATCCGCGAAACGCCATTCCCCACCGTTTTGATCGACGGTTCGCAAAAAACTCTGGAGACAAAGATGCAAAGACGGAACCTTCGTCAGATTCTGCTTGTTGCCGTTTGCTCAATCACAACCTGCCTGCTGGCGGCATGCGGCTCGGACAACAACAATAACAACACCCCGCCATCCGCCAATAATTCGAGCGGCCCGCATCTCGTTACGAATATTGCGGTGCCGAACGCGGCCAGTCCTGCTTTCAGCTTCGATATCAGTTTTGCGGACCACGGCCGCTACTTCCTCGCCGACCGGAACAACAAGGCGGTCGACGTCGTCGATACGAGCAAAAACCAGTTGATCGCGCAGATTCCCGGCAACTTCACCGGCATCGGCGCGACCACCGAAAACTCGGGTCCGGACGGCCTGGTGGGCTTACCCGGCACAAGCACGCTGTACGTCGGCGATGTGAACGCGGTCAAGATTCTTGACACGACTGCGCAGACACTGACCAAAACCATTCCACTCACCACCTCCGGCAATCGCGTCGACGAAGGCTGCTTCGATCCGACCGATCACCTGGTGCTGATGGCCAACCCCGGCGATTCGCCGCCGTTTATCAGCTTCATTAGCACGGACACGCAGACGGTCGTCACGCAGTTGTCGTTTCCCGGCTCATCGGGGCTCGAAGCCTGCGAATATGACGCGGGCACGCAGAGTTTCCTGATCAACAACGACGGCACTGCCGCCAATCCGGACGGCGAACTCGACGTGATTCCGGCAAGTTCGGTGCTGACCGGCCATCCGGCGGTGACCAAGGCCTTCGCACTGGGCAACTGCTCGCCGGCGGGCCTCGCGCTCGGTCCGAACCAGGACGTGATGGTCGGATGCGATCCCGCCGCGGGCAATCCGCTGATCACGCTGATCCTCGACCGCACGAACGGCACGCTGCTCTCGAAGCTGCCGTTCGGCGGCGTCGACCAGATTGCTTATGACGCAACGTCGAATCGCTACTTCCTGCCCGCGCGGCACTGGACGGCGAACGGCATCGCGGCGGCGTCGGGCTTCACGCCGCAGATGGCCGTCATCGACGGCACCAGCCGCGCAATCGTCGCGCAGATTCCGGTCGGCACCGGCGCGCATTCGGTTGCTGTCGACGGCCCGTCGGGCCAGGTCTATGTGCCGTTCCAGGCCGGTAGTGGCGCGTTCCCGAACGGCGGCATTTCCGTCTTCACCGTCCGCTAGCCGCGCCGCGGACAGCGTCGCGCGGTCGATGCCGCGCGACGCATCCCGCACTACATGACGCACCGGACGCGGCAACGAACCTTGCCGCATCCGGTGCGATGCATCGTCCATAAACGGAAGCCTATAGCCTGCCAAAGTTTGTTTGATTATTCGCGAGGCCGCGCGCCGCCCTACACTGTTGGATTACCTTCCGCCGGTGGCCGTCCATGTCCTCGACCCTGATCTACACACACGACGCCTGTTTGAACCATCAACCCGGCCCGGGCCATCCGGAGTCGCCGGAACGGTTAAAGACGGTGCTGCGCACGCTGCGCGCGCCGGAGTTTGCCGCGCTCGAGTGGCGCGACGCGCCGCTTGGCACGCTCGATCAGGTCGAACTGGTGCACAGCCGCGACTTTATCGACGAAGTCGCGGAAATCGCGCCGAAACAGGGTTATGCGCCGCTCGATGCCGGTGACACCGTGATGTCGCCCGGTTCGTGGGACGCGGTGATGCGCTGCGTTGGCGCAGCGTGCGCGGGCGTCGATGCGGTGCTCAACGGCGACGCACGCAACGTGTTCTGCGCGACACGGCCGTGCGGACACCACGCGGAACCGTCGCGCGCAATGGGCTTTTGCATCTTCAATCAGGCAGCGATCGCGGCCGCCTACGCGTACGAAGTGCACAAGCTCGAGCGCGTCGCAGTGGTCGACTTCGACGTGCATCACGGCAACGGCACGCAGGCCGCGTTTTTCGATCGTCCGGAGTTGTTCTATGCGTCGAGCCATCAGTCGCCGCTCTATCCGGGCACGGGTGCCGCGTCCGAGACCGGCGTCGCGCATAACATCGTCAATGTGCCGCTGCCGCCGGGCTGCGATTCGGCGCTGTTCCGCTCACGCATCGCGGCCGGGATGCTGCCGCAAGTACGCGACTTCAGCCCGGAGCTGATCATTATCTCCGCGGGGTTCGACGCGCACCGGCTCGATCCGCTCGCCGGACTCGGCCTCGACGATGACGATTTCCATTGGGTGACGCGCGAACTCGTGAAGATCGCCGATGAGACCTGCCAGGGACGCGTGGTGTCGATCCTCGAAGGCGGCTATAGCATGGAAGGCCTCGCGAACGGCACGCGTGCGCATGTGCGCGCGCTGATGGGCGCGGAGATCTGAAGCTTCGCCACGCCGCCGCATCGGCTCGCTGACAGCCTAAAAACTGACCGCGAGCCCGAGCGACACGCCTTGCACATTGTGTCCAAATACATATCGGACGATCGCGCGCGTGCGCGTGATGATGATCGGATACGTGCTGCTGTCGAGTTCGAGCCCCACACCCAGCGAAACGAGATCGTTAAAACCCAGCACGCCCGCGCTAGCGCCGAAGTAGTGCGAGTAAGCGCCTTCCAGCACATAGCGAACCGGCTTGTCCAATGCATGCCATCCGGTCGGCGCGCGCCAGCGCATCCATAGGCTCAGTTGCTGCGCGGTAGCCGAGCCCTGCACCGCTTCCGACGAGCCGCCGAAGCTGCGCAGATAGATGTCGGTCGCACGCAGTTCCACGTCGATTTCGTGATCGACCCGATAGTGCTCGTAGTCGAGCACCAGCGAACCGCCATAGCCGTATGCATTCAGATAGCCGTCATCCAGAAACGACAGGTTGCTGTCGGTCACACGATTGATCACGCTCTGCCCGACCCGCAGGTCGCTCGCCACCCGCCCGAGCGTACCGTTGATAATCGGGCGAAACACCAGATCGTTGGTGATCCGGAAATCCCATCCGACGCCGACCGTCCCGCTGAACGTATTCCATCGGGTCGGCAACGGACGCTCCTCGGCGCCGTCGCTCGCAATGAAGGTCGGATCGTAACGGCTGTACGCGAGCGTGCCTTCCAGATAAAGCGGGAATGATCGGCTGAGCGTGAATCCGCCGCCCAACTGGGTCTGCCAGAAGCCGGGGTCGCCGGTCGCGCCATTGTTGATCGACAGCGAACTGGTCGTCACGTCGGGCACCGTCGTATAGGACATCACCGCGAGCACGGCGTCCGCGTGCCGCTTGACGTTGCCGCCGATCACCGTATTGCCGGACAACCCATTGGATGGCGCCGCCTGCGCATACGACGCGCGAGGAAGCACGCTTAAAAGAGCAAACGCAGCGCCGGCGCACGCAAACCTGGCGAGTCGAACGCGCATCGCGAATCCCCTCTTATGGTTAGCTGCCTGAACTGCTTCGAGTTTTGTGTTTCAGCCCGCGTCATTCGTCATGCGATTGGGATATCGTGCGCTCACCGATGGCGGCCGGTGTCAGAGCGACGGCGTATCGAGAATATAGACATGAAGCCCGCTGCGAGCCAAGCGCGTTTTGCGCGGCTCGCGAAACCGCGCTCGGCATTCAGAACGCATCGCCTGCTCAATCAGCGAGGCCCGCCGATTGCGGCGATACTGACACTGATGTCAATCATCGCCTCGGAGGCACATTCATGAGTTTCGATTTCAACGGCAAGCGCGTGGTCGTCGCGGGCGGGTCGCGCGGCATCGGCCGCGGTATCGCGCTGGCGTTTGCGCAGGCCGGCGCCGCTGTGTCCGTTTGCGCACGCAATGCGGATAGCCTGAAAACCGTCGATGCCGAATTGCGCGCACACGGTCACCTGGTTCATACCGCGTCGTGCGATCTGGCGGTCGGCGCGCAGATCAATGCTTATATCGACGCGGCGGGCCACGCGCTCGGCGGTATCGATATTCTGGTGAACAACGCATCGGGCTTCGGCGGCGGCGATACCGAGGCCGGCTGGGAAGCAGGCATCAACGTCGACCTGATGGCCACGGTACGCGCGGGGCACGCGGCACTGCCGTTTCTGCGGCAATCCAGCAGCGGCGCGATAGTCAATATCACGTCGATCGCGGCACTGCATCCGAGCATCCGGACCGCGTCGTACGCGGCGGTCAAGGCGGCAGTCGCGCACTATACGGCCTCACATGCGCTGGCGCTCGCGCCGGATCGCATCCGGGTAAACGCGGTCGCGCCGGGTTCGATCGAATTTCCAGGCGGCTCGTGGGAGCAGCGCAAAGCCACCGATCCGAAGCTATACGAAAGCATTTTGCGCAGCATTCCGTTCGGCCGGCTCGGCACACCGGACGAAATCGCCAATGTTGTGCTGTTCCTCGCCAGCCCCTACGCCGGATGGATCACCGGCCAGATGCTGGTGGTCGACGGCGGGCAGGTGCTGACGTAACGCGCGTGTCACACGACGCGGACAACGACAGCGGTGCGTGCCCGACGATCCGCGACCCGCGCGTGCACTACACCGAAGCCGCGATCCGCTCGCGCAGCCACTGATGCGCGGGGTCGCGGTGCGACCGCTCATGCCAGAGCATCGACATCTGGTAGCCCGGCACGTCGACGGGCGGCGCGACGACCCGCAGCGCCGCGCAATCGCGAACCAGCCGCGACGGCAGCATTGCAACGAGATCGCTGTTTGCGAGCACCGACTCGACGATGCGGGGTTCGCCGCGCTGCGCGATGCACTCGGTGAACGTCTCGACACGCTGTTCTCAGCGCAGCCGATTCCGTTTCGGCGGCAAAACGGCGGCGACTACGTCATTCCAGCGCTGACGTTGCGCGCGGATATCACGTCAGAGAAAGTCGGCTTCGCCGCGCACGTTGCTGACCCGGTCGAACAAGCCGCCGACGCAACGGTGGATCAAGCGACCGTGACCGGATCGACGCAGCGCCGTCGGCGCCGCCGGGTCAAACCGAGTTGATCTCTTCGAGCACCGTCTCGAGCACGATCTCGGTCAGGCGGCGTACAACCGGCTGCGCTTCCGGTTCGGTTCGATGCAGCGACAACGGGATCGGCGGCAGCACCGGCAAGCCGGTTGCCAGCGGATCGAGCACGACAAGGCTGCGCGGCATCGCAATCGTCGTGCGCACGGTGATGCCGAGCCCCGCTTCGGTTGCCGCCCAGAGCCCGGAGAGGCTCGGGCTCGTGAATACCAGCCGCCACGGAATACTCGCCTCGTCGAGCGCGGCAATGCCCGCGGCGCGAAACGAGCACGGCGGGTCGAACGCGATCAGCGGCAACGGCTCCCCGCCGAGGCTGCGAACGTTACCGGACTCCGGTAGACCGACCCATGCGATCGCGAGGTTTGCGACCCATTCCGCGTGCGGCGCAGCACTGCTGTTTCCCCACGCGAGCGCGACGTCGAGATCGCCTTTTAGCGTCTTTTCGATCAACCGCGCGCTGCCGTCGACCTGCACTTCGACGCGCGCTTTCGGATGAGCCCTCGCGAAGCGTCCAAGCACGGCGGGCAGGAAAGTATCGGCGAAGTCCTGCGGCAAACCGAGCCGCACCCATCCTTCGAGGTCCGCGCCGCGAATCGTTTCCACCGCTTCGTCGTTCAGCTCGAGTAGACGCTTCGCATAGCTGAGTAGCGATTCTCCGGCCGTGGTCAACGCAAGGCCGCGACCGGATTTCTGCACCAGTGGCGTGCCGATCTGATCTTCGAGCTTGCGCAATTGCGTACTCACCGCCGATTGCGAACGGCCAAGCCGGTCTGCCGCCCGTGCGAAACTGCCAAGTTCGAAGCCCATTACGAACGTGCGCAACACATCCATGTCGAGGTTCGTGCGGGCCGCCATAGTTCGATTTTTCCGATGTGACAGTTTGAAAGTTTGCGATTTTCCGAAACCGTGTTGTTCCGTATGCTCGACGCCATAAAGTGCGCAGGACCTTATCGCATTCTATGCGTTCAAGGCGCCCGGTTCGGCTGTTAAGTGCGCAAACCTATTGCTATTCGCGAACGGAGGCTGTCATGCCACTCGTACGTATTTCGCTGCTTAGGGGACGTTCCGCCGACCAGTTGCGCGCCATCGCCGATAGTATTCATCAGTCTCTTGTCGACACCTATAACGTGCCGCCGGGCGATCGCTTCCAGATCATCGAGCAGCGCGAGCCCGGCGAGATCATTTACGACGCACACTATCTCGGTATCGAACGGACGGATGACGTGGTGTTCATTCATATCGTCGCCGGACGCTGGCGGGATACAGCGACCAGGCAGGCTCTCTATCGCGCGCTCGCAAGCCGCCTGGCGGCTCACGCCGGCATTCGGCCTGAAGACGTCCAGGTCATTCTTTCGCCCAACGAGAAAGACGATTGGTCGTTCGGCAATGGCCTTGCGTCTTACGTCGAGAACGCCCGCTAATGCGAGGAGCTGCTCATGTTCATCATGCAATATCAGATTACGCTGCCTGCCGACTATGACATCGATGTGATCCGCCAGCGCGTCGCAAGCAAAGGACCGTCGTTCGATACATTCGAAGGACTTGGGCTCAAGTGCTTTCTGATTCGCGAACGCGGCAGGTTCGGCGCGCACAGCAACCAGTACGCGCCGGTGTATCTCTGGCCGCACGTCGATGCGATGTGGAGTTTTCTCGCGGGACCCGGGTTCGGTGGGATCAAGGACTCGTTTGGCGTGCCGCCAGTGGAATCATGGCCGGGCTTTGCCTTTGCGCGTTTGGGCCGCCTGACCGACCCCACTGCAATCGCCGCGCTCACGCGCGAAGACGAAACCTTGCAGCCTGAAACAAACCTGATCGAGCGGCGCAGGCGCGAGATCGACATGGCCGCGGAGGCAGTCGAACGTACCCCGGGGCTGCTCGCGCGTGCAGTCGGGCTCGACCCGCGCAGCTGGCGGCTGGTTCGATTCGACTATTGGGCGCGAACCCAAGCTGACTTACCGGCACCATTGCGCAGTTACGAGGTGCTGCACGTGTCGGCTCCCGCATTCGCGGAACTGAACGGCGCCACCATCGCGCAGAACGGGTAAGCGCCGCGGGATTCAGACCGCTTAACGATGCCAATCGTGTCAAAAATCGCGTGACGGTTCCGTTACGCTTCGTTTGGCTCGTCGACTTCGTCGGCTTTTTCGGCCTCCTCGCGTCCGGCCGCCGCGCGCTCTTCCGACGCCCCATGACGGGACGTATATTCGCGCGGAGTCATTCCGTGCTTCGCCTTGAACAGGCGGCTAAAGTGCGCGGGGCTGGCAAAGCCACAGCGGCTCGCCACGTCCTGAATCGCCAGAGTCGGTGTTTCCGCCAGCAGACGGCCGGCGTGCTCGAGTCGCAAATCGTACGCGTAGCGCATCGGCGACAAGCCACGCTGCCTGAACGCGCGCGTCAGCGAGCTAACCGACACGCTCAGTTCCTTCGCGATGGACGCAATGCTCAGGTCGACATCGGCGAGATGGCTAGTGATCAGCCGGGTCGCGCGCAGCACGATTGTCCTCGTGCTGCGGCCGCTGTCGAGCGCCCCGCTGTTTTCGATCATCACATCCATCAGATCGAGAAAATGACTGCCGAGCCGTATGAGCAACGCATCGCTCGTGTTGTCGATATAGCGGGTAAAGGTGAGCAGAAGCGCGCGAATCGCCGCAACGTCCTCGGTCTCGTGAACCGGATAGCACGCGCGCGAAAAGCGATATCCGACGCCTCGATCATTGAGCGCCTGCTTCGAGATATGCAGCACCGACACATGTGCGGACTCGCGAAGCGACCGGCTGAATTCGAATGAGGGATCGAGCAGCAGCATATCGCCAGCGCCGAAACTCAGCGCTTCGCCGTTCTGTTCAATTGTCATCCGGCCACGGCGGACGATTTCCAGCCTCAGATAACGCTCGCTGCGCCGCTCGCTCGCCTCCACCGTGTCGCCGGAGCCTTCTCCGCCAAGTTCGACATGGGTGATAAAAATTTGTCCCGCGCGGCCGGACAATGCTACGGCACTTGAACACGCGACGCGTGAATGACTTGACTGATCTGCTTTGGGCATCCTTTCGATCCATGGTTTGACGACCGAAAGGGCGGTGCTGCCCGGCGCCTGCGCTGCGTGCCGGTAAAGCTTGTGCGTCATTTCGTCGAGATTCGTCAGAACTTCTAAACCCTGACCGAACGGTGCGCATTGCGTTGAACGAAATGCGGTACCCATCCGTGTACCCGTCCGGTCGCCGCCTGCCATCGACAAGCAGCCGCATAACTGCCAAACGCGCGATGACGACGATATGACCAAAGTATCTTCCCAAGAAGATACTCAGTCAAGGCAACAAGCTGTTGCGACAGATGCGAATCAATGACTCGACCTGCGATGCGCCGGCGCGAAATTCAGATGTTCACCGAAATAATCCGCCTGAGATACGAGTCGGCCTCGCTGAACTGGTCGTCGCTCATACCGATCGCGGCACGCAGCACGGTCAGTCCGTCGGCGATGCGAACCATCGCGTCGTCCGCCGCCGCCACACCCGCGTCGGTCAGCACGATGTTCGAAGCGCGCAGGTCTTCGGGGTCGGCTGCGCGAGCGACCAGTTTCATGCGCTCCAGCCGGTCGATCCGTTTGCTCATCGCGCCCGACGTGACCAGCAACGACTTGAACAGTTCCGTCGGACGCATCGCGTACGGCGCGCCGGCCCGGCGCAACGCAAGCAGCACATGCAGTTCGCCGACGTCGACGCCCACTGCCTGGGAAATCGCGGTCAGGCGCCGCTCATGCATGTAATGCGCCTGCTTGATGCGCAGAAACAGCCCGACCAGACTCAGATCGAGGTCCGGCCGTTCGCGCGCCCATGCCAATGCGACTTCATCGAGCCGATCGGTTTGCACACGCTTTTTAGGCCGGTTTCTGAGCCCGGGCTGGCCCGCTACGCCGCCGGACACGCCATGACCTTTGCTGGCCCACCATTCGTGCGAACGCGCGACGGCTTGCGAGTAATCGAGGACCGTGTGCCCGTCGGCGTCCACACTATCGTCCGCTTTACCAAGCAGAATTTCCTCATAGCGCCCCGCCCCGACAAACAGGCGAGCGTGCCAGGTCGACGAGCGCGCGCCCTTGTAGTAGCCCAGATGCCGGCCCGTATCGAGCGCGCGCCAATACGGTTTGCGGCGCGTCCGCAGCGCGGCGCGCGACATCGGCGTGGCAAGCGATGCATCGTCTTCGTGAGCGGCGCCCGCTTGATCCGACGCCGTGCGGTGATTGCCTCTCATGCTTGCTGATACTCCTTGTTTCAATCGCTGAATCGGTCAGATCCCCGATATTACCCAACTCACCCAAGTCTTTCAAAGGCAATCGCGCACAGCCGGCGATATAGCCATACGCTAACGCAGCGATAGTTTCTCCCCCGGCATGTCTCGGCGTATAAGCGCCCGGCACCGCGAACACGGCGGCTCGACGCCCTCGTATCGCTTTGCCTTCCGATCGTATAAGCGGTCGATATCTTGATGTCCATCGACCGTCCTTTGGTCCGATAGGCGACCCATGGCCGTGTTCATAAGATCGATCCCCATGCGCATCCCCGCGGCGCTTCACGCAATCGCGGAGTTCATCTGAATGACGTATGGAGGTTGTAAATGACAGACATGTCGAGACGCAAGGCGCTGATCGGCGCCGCCACGACCGCGCTTGCAGCGGGCGTCGCAGTCACCGCGAAGGCCGCGTCCTTCGGTAACCCTGATCGGCCGGGCGAAGGTGCGATCAACGCGCGCAATCCGCAGGATCTGACCGACCCGGGACCGCAGAACCCCGCCCTCGCGAACCAGTTCCCGTCGATTCAGAATCCGCCGGCCACCGACGTCAACGGCATGCCGATGTACTGGTCGTCGTTTAACACCGCGCACAAGCGCATCCAGAATGGCGGCTGGGCGCGCGAGGTCACGCAGGCCGACTTCGGAATTTCGACGGAAATCTCGGGTGTGAATATGCGCCTGTCCGCGGGCGGTATCCGAGAAATGCACTGGCACCAGCAAGCGGAATGGGCAATCATGCTCGACGGCAACTGCCGCATCACGACGCTCGACGAGCAAGGGCGTGCGTCGGTGCGCGACGTGAAGGCGGGCGACCTGTGGTACTTCCCGCCCGGTCTGCCGCATTCGCTGCAGGGCACCGGCAGCAATGGCTGCGAGTTTCTGATTGCGTTCGATAACGGCGCGGCTTCGGAATTCAACACGCTGCTGGTGACCGACTGGATCGCGCATACGCCGCCCGAAGTGCTCGCGGCGAACTTCGGTGTGCCGGTCGAGGCATTCAAAAACGTCCCGCTGCATAACCTGTGGATTTTCCAGGGCACCGAACCGGGTTCGCTCGAGGCCGCGCAACGCGCGGTCGCGTCGAAGAAGGGGGCACCCGTGCTGCCAGTCACATTCTCGCTGGCGGATTCGAAGCCCGCGCGCATCACGCGTGGCGGCCACGTGCAGATCGCCGACAGCACCAACTTTCATATCTCGCAGAATATCGCGGCCGCACTGGTGACCGTGCATCCGGGTGGCCTGCGCGAACTGCACTGGCATCCGAACGCTGACGAATGGCAGTACTACGTCAAGGGCAAAGGCCGCGTGACGGTGTTCGATACGGGCCCGAAGGCACTGACCGCCGACTTCGCGGCCGGCGATATCGGTTATGTGCGCAAGGGTCTGGGCCACTACGTGCAGAACACGGGCGACACCGACCTGATCTTTGTCGAAGTGTTCAAGGCAAACCACTTCGCCGAAGTGTCGCTGTCGGACTGGATCACGCATACGCCGCCGGAAATGGTGATGCAGACGTTGAACATCAGCGCCGAAACGCTTGCGCAGTTCCCACGCGACCGGCCGGACATCATGCCGGAATGAGGTCGGCAGCGATCCGTGACAAACCGCGAGTCCACAACGAAACCGGAGTACCCGTCCATGCAGATTCTGCCCCTCTCGCGTCCCGGTGCAGCGACCGCGGCCGTGGCCGTCGGCCTCACGCAACGCACCGAATTCTCGGTACGCGCCGCATTGGAAGGACGCAGCACAGGGCTCGGCGCATTCCTGCCATTTGTCGGCCCGGCATTGATCGCGTCGGTCGGTTATATGGACCCCGGCAACTTCGCGACCAATATCGGCGCCGGCGCGCGATACGGTTACGAACTGCTGTGGGTCGTGCTGATTTCGAGCGCAGTCGCGATGCTGTTTCAGGCGCTATCCGCGCGACTTGGCATCGTCACCGGCCTGAACCTCGCCGAACTGTGCCGCGACCACTTTCCGCGGCGACTGACGCTCGCGATGTGGATCGCCTCCGAGGTCGCCGCGATGGCGACCGATCTCGCGGAGTTTCTCGGCGGCGCGCTGGCGCTGTCACTGCTGTTTCATCTGCCGATGCTTGCGTCGATGGCGGTGATCGCGATAGTGACCGCCGCGATCCTGTCGTTGGAAAAGCGCGGCTTCCGGCCGCTCGAAATCGCGATAGCAGCTCTGGTGACCGTGATCGGCGCCACCTATCTGTGCGAGCTTTTTATCGCGCCGCCCGACTGGCCCGCGGTGATCGCTCATACGTTTGTCCCGCACCTGCAGGACAAAGGCGCGTTGACGCTCGCCGTCGGCATTGTCGGCGCGACGATCATGCCGCACACGCTTTACCTGCACTCGGGGCTCACGCAAAAACGCGTGGTCGCGCAACATGCCGGCGAGCGCCGCACGTTGATCCGCTACTCGAATCGCGAAGTGATGCTCGCGCTCGGTGCGGCGGCATTCGTGAACATGGCGATGGTGATCATGTCGGCAACCGTCTTTCATCACGCGGCGCCCGACACCAGCGATATCGACGCGGCGTACCGCACACTGATTCCGCTGCTCGGCTCGGGCGCGGCCATTCTGTTTCTCGTCGCATTGCTTGCGTCCGGCGTGTCGAGTTCGGTAGTCGGCACGATGGCCGGACAGGTGATCATGCAGGGCTTCGTCAGGTTCCGCATCCCGGTGACGGTGCGCCGGCTCGTCACCGTGGTGCCGTCATTTGCGGTGGTGGCGCTCGGCTGCAATGTGACCCACGCGATGGTGATCAGCCAGGTCGTGCTGAGCATGGCGTTGCCGATGCCGATGATCGCGCTGCTGATTCTGTCGAGGAAGCGCTCGGTGATGGGCGCATTCGCGATCGGCAAACGCACCGTCGCGTTCGCGGGCGCCGCGGCATTGCTGATTGTGGGGCTCAACGTCGTGCTGATTTACCAGGCGGTCGCGTAAGTGTCGCCCGATCACATGTATGCGCTCACGACTCGCGGTCCTACGGCGGTTCCACGCGTGTTTTCACCAACGCGAAACTGATCGGAATCGCACCGCGCGCGGCGACCGGGTTCTGCTCGGACGGTGTCGGTCGTTCGCGCGCGACGGCCGCCGTCGCAAGCCCAATGCTTGCCCGCGCGGCATGATCCGGCGAAACGGCGACGCGCAACACCTTGTTACACGCGGCGGGTCTATGCAAAGCAGACGGAACGGCCGCGACACGCGGCGGCGCAACGGAAGACAGCTTCATAACGCAAATCCCGTTTGGTGATATCGATCATTGAACCGCATTGCGATCCATCAGTAAAATGAATTGTTTGATCGATTCGATCACTATCGGGAATGTAAATTAGCGAATGGAAATCCGATTGCTCCGCGCGTTTCTGACCGTCGCCAGCATGAAACACTTCGGGCGCGCGGCCGATGCGCTCGCGCTTAGCCAGCCGGCGCTCAGCAAGCAGATCGCGGCGCTCGAGGCGAGCGTCGGCGCGAAACTGTTCGAGCGCGGCAGGCACGGCGCCGAACTGACCGTGTTCGGCGATACGTTTCTGGCCGACGCGCAGGCACTGGTGCGCGATGCCGATGCCGTGCTCGCACGGGCACGCGAAGCCAGTAGCGGCAAACGCGGCTTTCTGCGGGTCGGGCTGGGGTTGTCGACGCTGACCGTCGCGCCTCGTTTGATCGCCGGGTTCCGGCAGCAACATCCGGACGTTAGCGTGACGCTGAACGATCTGTCGTCGGCTGAGCAAACGCGGCGTCTGCTTAGTGGTCAGCTGGAGGTCGGGTTTTTGCGTCTGCCGGCCGCGCATGGGTTGTCCACATTCCGCGTAATCGACGAGACGCTGGCGCTCGCGGTGCCGCAGCATGTGAGGTGGAAGCGCCTGCCGTCGAACCTGCAAGCGCTGAACGCACTCGGTTTGATCGCGCTATCGCGGCGCCAGGGCCCGGGGCTCGCCGCGCAAATCGACGCATGGTGCGGCGAGCATCAATTCATGCCGCAAATCGTGCAACAGGCCGACGATATCCAGTCCATTCTGGCGGCAATCGCAGCCGGCGTCGGCGCGGCTTTTTTGCCGTCGCGTACGCAATATCTGCTACGCGACGCGCGGATCATTCCGTTGCCCGGCGCAGCCGCACGCTGGCAAATCGGGCTCGCCTGGCAAAGCAGCCGCGATCACGCGGTTGTGAAGCGGTTTGTCGATTTCGTGCGCGCCAATCTTACGCGCACGGTTTGACGCGTGCCGATGTTCAACGAGCCTCGTATTTCGCGATCGCCGCGTCGGTCATGCCCGCTGCGCGCGCCGCGTCGATGATTTGCGACCAGCTCGTGACGTCGACCGGAATGCCCTTTTCAGCGCGCTCGCGGCGCGTTGCGTTCTCACGTTCACCGGGCAGCAGGATCTCTTGCGCACCTTCGGCCCGCCGCGCGGCCTTCAACCAGTCGACGAACGCGTCGGCTTCCTGATTCTTGTCGGGGGCGTCAAACGCAGCCGGGTCGACGATCACCGACATCATGCAGTTGACGATCGCGTTGCTGGTCACGACGGTTTCGCTGTGCGTCGTAAACCCGCCGGTCAACGCGCCCGCGAAAATCTCGCACATCGCCGCCAGCCCCGACCCTTTGTGACCCGCGACATCGCCGCCGAATGCGAGCAGCGCGCCATGCTGTCCTTCGCTAAACAATGCGCCAGGGTCGCGGGTCGGCCGCCCGTCGAGATCGATCAATGCGCCCGCCGGCGTGTCGACTCCCTTGTTGAACGCGACGCGTACCTTGCCCGCCGCGATCGCACTGGTCGCGAAATCGAGCACCAGCGGCGCACGCCCCTCGCGCGGAAACGCCGCGCAGAACGGATTAGTGCCGAAGCGCCGGTCGATGCCGCCAAATGGCGCGACCAACGGGTCGCCCGCGACATTGACGAAGTGAAAGGACACGAGCCCAGCCTTCGCGCATTGCTCAGCCCAATGCCCGATACGCCCGATATGATGCGCATTGCGCAGCCCAACCGCGCACACGCCAAGCCGCTTCGCGCGTTCGATGCCGTGCTCCATCGCTTCGAACGCGACCACCTGACCGAACCCTCGCGCGCCTTCGATCGTCAGCACCGCGCCCGCATCGCGCACAAGTTGTGCGTGCGTATTGAGCTTCAACTCGCCTTCGCGGCACGCGCGCATATAGCGCGGTATCATGCCGACGCCGTGCGAGTCGTGTCCCGCGCAATTCGCTTCGACGAGGTGATCGGCGACGAGCGCCGCTTCGCGCGGCGTGCTGCCCGCGGCTTGCCAGATCGCAACGGCCAATGCGTGAAGCACGTCCGCGCCGATCGTCACTTCGGCATACGATGTAAGGTCAGGTTTGGCCATGAGCTGGACAAAAGAATGGATGAGTCGATCCGGGAACGCGTCGGCTCACGCAGGATCGTGAGGTTCGAATTCAACTTAAACGAGCGCTGCAAGGTGGTCAACCGGGTAATCCCCGACACCGCGTGATGCGGTTGTATCGATGTTTGACGTGCCTGGTAAGCTTGTGGCCGCTCGTGAGCCTGCCGGAATTCCGCGCTTACCGGTCGCCGGAAAGCTGCTCGAATGCGTCCATGACGCGCCCGGAATACGCGAGCGTCGCGCCCGCGTTCATCGCGACCGCGACGCCCAGCGCCTCCGCAATCTCCGCTTGCGTCACACCGAGCTCAATCGCCTTTTTGACATGATTCGCGATGCAGCTATCGCATCGCGTTGTGACTGCCACGGCCAACGCGATCAGTTCGCGCGTTTTCGCGTCAAGGTGCCCACTGTGCGGGCCGGCGTCATGCAACTGACGATACCCGGCGATAGTGTCCGGCGTCAGCTCCTTCAGCCCCTTCATGCTCTGCCCGATCTTTGGCAGGAACGACTTCCAGTCGATCAACATCGCTGCTCCCGATACGCGTGAGTTGTACGGGTGACGAAGCGTGCGCCGATGACGATCGCGGGACAATATGCGGATCGGCGGCACGATCCACTCTGCATGATGACGCGCAAGCGCATGCAGATTACCGGTCGTCAGCATCGCTGACGACCACATGGCCGCACATTATGAAAAGTTCACGCAATGCGCGGCAATGGATGCGCCGACGCCGCGTGAGCGAGTGTTAGAAAGAGTGCTGAATACCCGCGTAGATACCGGACTGGCTGTGACCCGCCAGCGGATTATCCGTCGCCACCGTGTCACCCGCGCTGTTCGCGTTGAGCGCAAAGTTCGCGGTGCTGCTGTTCTGCACTGTCGCGATCTGGAAGTCGAGCAACGTGCGCTTCGACAGGTTATACGTGCCGCCCAGCGTGTAGAGCGTCGCGTTGCCCGCGCCCTTGTTCGCGTTCACGTGATACACCGCCGCGATCACCGCCGCGGCCGGCGACACCTGCCACGTCACGCCGCCCCATTCATGATCGAGACTCGTCGGCGAAACCCCGGTCGTCGCGGGCGCACCGGAAGTGCGGATCGCCTGATAGGCGGCCTGTATCTTGAACGCGCCGAAAAACACGTTGACCGCAGCCGTATACTCGCGCGAGGCCGTGAACGGATCGTCCAGCAGGCCGTTCTGCGCATCGCGGATCTCGTCGTAAATCGCGCGCGCCTGCACGTGAGCGGTCGTGTACGTGAGTTGCAAACCCGCCCAACGCCCTTGCGGTGTCGTGCCGTTGCCGTTCCAGTTGGTCGCGTTCGACAACGCGTATTGCCCGAATGCGTCGAAGCCGGACAGATTCGGCGTCTGGTACGAAATCGTATTGCTCGAATGCAGCCAGTTCCGCCCGCGCACGAGCGATGCCGACGACCAGTTCGACTGGCCAAACGGGTCGAAGTCCCACACCCCGTTCGAGATAAACAGTTCGCGCCCGAGCAGCAGCGTACCGAAGCGCTGGCTCGCCACACCGACGGTTGCGTAGCGATCGAATAGCCCGTCGCTGCTGCCCTGGCCGTTGATCGTGTTGAACGCGCCTTCGAGATGGAATACCGCCGCATAACCGCCGCCGAGATCTTCCGTGCCCTTCAGGCCCCACAAGCTGGTTCCCCAGTCACCGCTTTCCGCGCGAAAGCGCGATGTCTCATGCGTCGCCGCTCCATTCGCGGAGGGACCGGCAGGCACGCCGTTCATATACTCGATACCGGCATCGAGCCGGCCGTACAACGTAACCGACGACTGCGCCTGAGCAGCCGACACGCAAAGCAATGCGAGAGCGCCTACTACCGCTTTTTTATTCATATACGTCTCCTGGGCGCACGGCTTGTGGAGTGCTTTTTTTATCCAATACCGATGCGCAATTCGACCTTATAACTGGTCAGTTCGTTTAAATATCCGGATTACAGGTTTTCTGTAAATTTCGGCTCATATATTGGTATTTTCGTTAATTGCGAAAGCACACCAGGTTAAATGGCCTTCGAAATAAAACAAGCCGGAATTCTACACATTTTATCGCGCATGCGTGGTGGATTACGCAATTGTCCGAATTCGCCGAATTTATTAAATTCTGGCCCTTTCGTGACAAAAAGATCGTGGAACGCGCATCAAAGCACGTCGCTCGCCGCTTTCATTTCTCCGGCGCGGGCGGCCGTCGGCAATGCGTCAATCAGCTGCTCTTCGATCATGACGGTTCGCACGAATTCGGCGAATGCGCTAACCGCGCGCGGGATGTGCCGCCGGGTCAGATAGGTGAAATAGACGCGCACATCGCGGTACGCGTAGCCCGGCAGCACCTCGCACAACTTGCCGGTCCGCAGGCTGCATTCCAGCATGAAGGTCGGCAGCAGCGCGATGCCAAGTCCCGCCACCGCGGCACCCAGTTGCGCATGGGAGGTACTCACGTGGAAACGGCCCTTGACCGGAATCTGCTCGAGACCATACGGGCCGTCGAGCCGCCAGACGACTCGCGCGCCATTCGGGCGCGGCGACACGATGCAATCGTGTGAAACAAGATCGGCCGGCGATAGGGGTATCCCGCGCGCGCGTAAATACGAGGAGCTTGCGACCAGCTTTTTCTGCGTTGCACCGAACGGCCGTGCAACCAGCGTCGGCTCATCGACCTGCCCCGTGCGGATTGCAACATCGATATTTTCGCTGAGCATATCGGTCGAACCATCTCGCGGCTCGAATTCGAGTGACACATTCGGATACTTCGCCAGAAACTGCGCAATCCGTTCAAGCGGAAACCAATGAAAGAAATCGGCGGGCGCCGCGACGCGGATTCGCCCGCAAACCGACTCGCCGGCATCGAGCATCTTTCTGGCCGATTCCGCCAGTGCATCGACCTGTTCCGCGCACCGCTGGAAAAAGTCCTGACCCGCACCGGTGAGTGCGAGTCGCCGCGTCGAACGCTGCATCAGCCGCACGCCGAGATTGCGCTCGAGTTGCTGAATGCGACGGCTGCACGTGCTCGCCGGGATGCCTAGCCGGCGACCGGCTTCCGCGAGACTGCCCGCACGAATCACTTGCACAAACAACGCGACGTCATTGAGATCCATTGCTCGCCACATCCCGGTCTGCGAATCAGTCTCATTCTATCGCCGCAGTGCGAAATAGATGCTTCCCTAACGTCTGAACAAAAGAATTGGCAGTGCGGATCTGTTAATGGTCGAGAATCAGCCAATCGTCGAAGCTGAAACCGCGCACGCGCACCGTATTTAACGGCAATGACGTGCCGAGCCTGTCGCGCACTTTCTTGCGCAGGCGCATCACCGTCGTATCGAGCCGGTTCTGGTCGTAGCTCAGATAGTGCTCGCCGAATTCGTCAATTATTCTTTTTCTCGAAACGACCTCACCTTTTTCGGACAACGCAAACACTTTGACCAGTGCGAACTCGAGGCTCGTCAGCCTGGTGCAACTTCTGTTCGGCGCGACCAGCGTATGTTGATGCAATGACAGCCGCCATGGCGGATTGGTGCCGCGTGCAAGACTGGCGATATAAAGCGGAAACGGATGTTTGTCATCGACCTGCCAGATCGTCACCGTCTTGCACAGTGCGCCGCCCGCAGAGTCCACATGTAACGCATCGGCTGCATGACCATCATTGACCTGGTAACCTGCATTACTAAACAAATGGAAAACTTCGCTTCGCTTGCGCACATCGTCATCGAGCAAAAGTAACGCCATCATATTTACCCCGATTGTGTTGGCAGACGCACTTATGTTCGCGGACGGAAAAATCGGCAACATGACCATTTATGACATCCGCTGATTGGCGAATTAGACGCGGGAATAGTCCGTGTCCTTAAATTGATGTTCGATATCCTTTCGATATAAATACCACTTCGTCAGCTATACGTAACGGCATCGGATAGCCGAATGACATAATCGGGGAGTTATGCCTTCCCGGGTAATAAGCGACGAATAGAGGCGGGCAACGGGAGATCGGATTCGATGCAGATCGAATGCGATGCGTGACGAATACCGATCAGAAACGATCAGGATCGGCAATGTGGCGCCCGTTACCGTGAGGATCTCAAGCAGACAGTCCACCGTATTCCCGACACTCGCTTTCGCCCGAAGGAGCGGCTATGGCCACTTCAAGCAGTCTCGAAGACATCGTGCGAGCGATCGCGCAATCGATCATGCAGGCGCAGCATATGGTCGAGAAAGAGCAGGTATCCAATTTCGCGACATTCTTTACCGACGATCGCGAACCGACCACCATCGACATCTGCCTGCCCGCGACGCACAGCACCGCAAAGCCGGACGACAAGGTGCATTACCGGCTGCCGCTGCTGGCGCTCGTGCCGCACAGTTCACTGGTGATTGGGGAAGCGGAAGTCGATCTGGACCTGGAGCTCGGTGACTTCGAGGAGGTCGATCGCGACAGCGATAGCGACAACGACGCAATCCTGAACCAGACGGGCAAGGCGGCGCCAGCACAGAAGAAGGCGATGCTCATGGTAAGCGCCAGCGGCGCCAAAAGCGCGAACCGCAGCCTCGCGCATATCAAGCTCAAGCTGCAGGCGGCGGAAAAGACGGAGGGCCTCGCGCGGCTGCTCGACGACGTAATCAAGTGTCAGGGCATGACCGGCTTGATCAATCCATCCGCCAAGGAGCCCGGACCGTGACAACCGAGCGTTTTCATCTAAGCGATATGCGCTTCGTCAAACGGATCGTGGTCGGCAACGATAACCCGCAGAACATCCGTACCGAGACCGAAGTTCAGGAAGCGATGGATCTGGTCAACCGCTGCTTGAGCGGCACGCCGCGCGGGATCATTCTCGGCATCGAAAAGAGTTTTGGGCTGTACAACATCGGCGAACACCAGGTCGTGCTTCAGTATGTGGTCTATCACATCGGCTTTACCCGCAAGCCGATCTTTCTGACCTCGCCATCGTGACCACCAAAGTGCTTACGGTCGACGCGCTGTGCGATGCGCTGACCGATATGCTTCGCGAAGTCAACGCATCGCTTGCGAGCGAAGCGCTTGCGTCATCGTGTTGCGGCGGCACCGCGTCGCTCGATCAGTGCAGCCTCCTTACGAACTGCTCGTTGCAGCACACCTATCGTTACCAGCTCAACGCGTTGTCATTCAGCTTGCCTTGTTGTGCAGTCACGCGCCGCATCGACCACGCACAGCACATCGTGCTCGCCCTGCGTATTCCCGCGTGGTGGCAGCGCATCGGACGCTCACCGGTGTACCGGCAGCTGCATATTGATGTGCGTCCGGATGCGACCGCGCTGCGCTTCACCCCGATTCAGCGCTCAGCGATGCCACATCGCGGCAAACAACGGACCTTGCTTCTGTCGCAAAACCAGAAGCTGATATTGGCGTTATCCACTGACGCCACGAAAGCCACCCGGGACGAAGCTCCGCGCGCGACAACGAAGCACGCGTTCCATCACCGCATCGCGCAGTGGCTGCGCGGGAAGCCTGCATCCGACGCTCCCGACGTCCGCTGAAAATCAGGCCGACACCAACAGGAACTGTCACGAATAGCCTTTCTTAGCGATCCTAATATCGTGACAGGCGCTCCACCGCGCTGCCGATGCCGGACGTCGAGCACACGAAGGCATCGATTTCCTGGACCGAACTGTTAAAGGAATCTCCATGCCAGAGCTTATTGAAATGGCATCCCAATTCAAGGGATTGCCGATGTCCGACCTGATCGGTAGCCCGCTGACGGCAGCGTGCGACGCGCAGATCAAACTCGCCAATGCAACCGCCGATTTCATCAAATACGTCGGGTTTCTGCCGCCGCCCACCAACGACCCGAAAGGGGTCGGCGATACGCGTATTGCTCACTTCGCGTTCAGGCGCCCGATTGCGGATCCCGGCGACGCGACTAAAACCATCGACGAAAATGTCACGCTAGATGTGCCGCTGCTCGCGATCGTCAAAGTTCCCGCGCTAGGGATCACGAAAGTGGACATCACGTTCGACATGGAAGTGAAGTCGTCGTTTGCGTCGAAGGAGTCCACCGATGCGTCCGCCAAGTTGTCCGCGGACGCGAAGATCGGCTGGGGCCCGATTAGGGCGACCGTGCATATCGAGGGTTCGGTCGCGACGCACAAGGAAAACACCCGCTCATCCGACAACTCGGCGAAATACCACGTTCAGGTGCTAGCCGAAGATTCCGGCATGCCCGAGGGGTTGGCACGCGTGCTGGACATTCTGCAAACGGCAATACAGCCCAAGACGACTGGCACGGCGCCGAACGCACCGGTGAATAACGCGAACAATCCGCCTGGTCCGCCTACCCCGCCGTCCCCGGTTAATCCGCCGAACCCGAACGACAACCCCTAACCGCGGCGAGCCCATCGCTGACGGACGACTGCGGCAGGACGCCGCTCAAACGCTTCGACTCAACCTTCACAGTGGCGTTCGATCGGGCGCCACTGTGATCAGGATTGCCTATCATGTCCGAAATCACGCTCGAACAATTGACCCGTCTGCTGACCGTACCCGATGCGGGCGCGCAGGCGCAGAAATGGCTCGATCCACTGAATCATGCAATGGCCGAATGGTCGATCGACACACCTTACCGTCAGGCGGCTTTTCTCGCGCAGACGCTGCACGAATCAGGGCAGTTCCGCTATCTGTCGGAGAACCTGTATTACTCGGCGCAGCGGTTGCGCCAGGTTTGGCCCGCGCGCTTTCCAGGCGAAGAGAAAGCGCTGCAGTATGCGGGCAATCCGCAAAAGCTCGCGAACCTGATCTACGCGGACCGGCTCGGCAACGGTAACGAAGCGAGCGGCGATGGCTGGAGCTACCGCGGCCGCGGACTGATCCAGCTGACCGGTCGCGACAACTATCAGCGCTGCGCGCACGGACTGCAACTGGACCTGCTCAGGCAACCGGACCTGCTGCAGGAGCCCGACGGCGCGGCGCGTTCAGCCGGGTGGTTCTGGTTTGAAAACAAGCTTAACGAACTCGCTGACCCAAAGCCTGGGCACGATCCGGCTGAAGACTTCGCGACAATATCAAAGCGCATTAATGGCGGAACCATCGGAATGCAGGCGCGCATCGAGTATTGGGACAAAGCAAAAGCAGCGCTTGGCATCGGTTGATAACGACTGCCGCCGTTAGCGCGCGCACCGAATCACGCGTCGGTCCCTAAGGCCGGCAGTCGTCGGTTGGTCAAATGAACGCAAGCTGTTTGGTCACTGCCCCTGTTGCCGCTGCAGATACTGCCGGACATCGTTCATCGTGACTCTGCCCGTATGCGCTGTGTCGATCTGATCGAAGTGCTTCGCAATAAAACCCAGGCCTTTGCTTTGCGCTTGCGCCTGCGTAATCGAAGCACCGTTGGCCAGAGCCGAATTGGCGCCGAGCCGCGCTTCGATGCGCTGCTGCGCCTGTTGCTGCAATTGCGTGCCGCTGGATGGCGCGATCGACGCGGGGCGGTTACTCGGGAAAAATGGCCCGTCGACACCATGGCCGCCCTTTGGCAGCGTGACCGGCGCAACGGCCTGCGCCGCGAATGCCTGTGAGTCGAACACGACTGTACCCAGCAGGCCGAGAACTAAAGGAACCGTAAGCGACGCGGCGCGCCGCAGCATAGCGATCGTAGACATGAATCCCTCGCATCGATGGCTGGAAGGCTACCTCCGAAGTTCGCCCCCGGAGGCTCGTCTGTTTAGAGGTTACTGGGTCGTCGTCGCCTGCGCGGTCGCGGTCGGTGTACCTGCCGGGCTCTCGTCGTGCCACGGCGCGGGCAGTGTCCTGAGCGACAGCGCAAAGGGAATCGGCTGCCCCTGATAGTAGTCGACCAGATCCGCCTTCATCTTTGGCCGCGCGGTGTCATCCAGATAGATCATGTGGCCGCCGGGGAAAAAGTTGACCTGCAGGTTCGGATTCAGCCCGTGTACCGATTGCAGCCGCGCGAGTTCCTTCTCGGTGGTGAAGAACGGCGTCGCGAGGTCGTGATAGCCATTCTCGGCGAGCACCTTCAGTTGCGGGTTCAACGTTAGTGCGCCGAGCAGATCGGGCAGCGTGTCCGGTAACGGCTGACCATCGTGCGAGAAGTCCCAGATCTCGATGATGCTGTCGTTCAGCGGCACATACGTCGCGTTGGGTGCGGTGTAGCCGAGGTAATCGGGTAGCTGCGTCGCGAGCGCGGTCGTGAACGGCTGCGAGATCAGGATATCCGACGGATCGGAGTCGGTTTGCAGGCGCGGATCGGAATTGGGCAGCGATACGCGTCCATCGTAGCGGCCGATTGTCGTGCCCGGTATCAGTGATGTGTTAAACGGGTTCTCGTTGAAATAGCCATTCAGCGCCTGCAGCGTCAAACCCGAAGGAAAGCGCCACAATTGCAGCACGAGCGGCGACGGGAAGACCGGCGTGCCGAGCGCATCGGGAATGCCGAGCTGGCTCAATACCCACGTCTGCGCGTAGCGCCTGAACAGGTTGTACTGGCTCGTCGCGAATAACTCGGTTTGCAACGCGTAGAGCCCCGGGTCGAGCGGCGCGGGCGACGCCTGCTTGTAGTACGCCGCGACCGCCGCATAGCCCGGGAAATAACCTGCGAGCGTATCGGTGTCGAGTTGCAGGCCTAGCGTGTTCAGCGTAATCGCGGTTGCTTCGATCGCATCGGCGAAGTAGTTCAGGATCGACGATTGCAGCACGATTCCGGTCAGATGCACGCCAGCCGTTTCGAGCGCCAGTGCAAGCATATCGGTGCGCGGCGTGCCATACGATTCGCCGTACAGATAGATCGGTGAAGTGCCGCGATTGTTTGCCGCGAGATAGCGGATGATAAAGTCGCGCATCACGTCGACGTCAGGATCGCTGCCCCAGAATACGCGGTTCGTGTTCGGCAGAATCGCTTCCGAAAGGCCGGTTCCCGGTGGGTCGATAAACACCATATCGGTGGTGTCGATCAGACTCTCGGTGTTGTTGACCAGCGGGTAGTTCGGCCAGTTGGTCAACAGCGGGTCGGGGGTCGCGACACGTGTGGGCGCAAACGAACCCAGGCGCAGCCAGATCGACGAAGAACCGGGGCCACCGTTATAGACGAAGGTGACAGGCCGCGGCTTGCCGTTCGTCGACGGCGCGGTGTACGCAACGTACGACATCGTTGCTTCGGGGTTGCCTTGGGCATCTGAGGCGGTCAAGTGTCCGGTCGTCGTCGTGTAGTTGATTCTGGTCTTACCGGATGTCCACTGGTAATGCATGACTGCCGCCTTTTCGGCAACCTGTGCAGCGGGCAGACCGTCATTCGCACTCGTCGAGTAGGGGATCGGATCGTTATACGGCTGGTTGGCCGCTTGTGGCTGCGCGTTGGTTTGCGGGTTTGCGTTCGCATTCGCCTGCTGCATCGCGCTCGCGACTGCCGACGAGGGATTGCCGTCGCCGCCTCCACACGCGGCCAACATCAGCACGGCTGCAACCAATACGCCCGGCAACGCTAGCCGCGTCGACCCGCGCAAGCGGCCACTGCAAGAGCTACGGTTTGATTTCATGTCTGCCCCTGAGTTGAGTGAGCTACCGCTCCACCACGGCCGCATTCGCACCATGTGCGAATGCAAGACAGGAACCCGCATCCGGTTCAAACGCGTTGCAAGCGGCCGACGGCACTGGGAGTAAATCTAACAATCGTCTTTCTATCGCCTGACATTGACAATACGTCGACAACGAATTGCATAAATAAGGAATACCAATCACATAACCGGCTATCGAATAGTTTTTATGCGTATTTGTTCGAGAAGTATTTGGTAATGAAAGAGGGCAAAGGAAAAATAGGTGGTCGCTGCGGGCTTTGTCAAGCCGCGCCTTTGCGCCTATGCGCGCCGGATGTTGCTGATGTGAAATGACTGCGGCAATAAAAAAGCCCTGCTAAAGCAGCGCCATTCAATCCGTAAATATTGCTACCGGAATTCCCATAACGGTGACTGGTATAAGTCAATCCGTCTACAAGCGGACACATGCGATTGCGAACCTCAAGCGGCACATTCGTTCGAATAGTGGCGATCGGGAATTGCGACGATGTTCCCGACAAACGACTTCGACATGAAGCGCCGCTGCGCTTCGTGAAACTGCGACAGCGGATAGGTCGCCGCGAGCACCGGTTTGATCGCGCCGCGCCGGATATAGTCGAGCACGCGCGCGAACGCCGCGCGCGTGCCTTGCGACGACCCATTGAGTTGCAGTTGCTTCAGGTACATCGTCCGCAGGTCGAGTTGAACTACCGGTCCGGCGATCGCACCGGCCGTCGTATAGCGGCCTTCCGGCTTGAGCACGTTCAGCAGATTCGCGAACCATGCGCCGCCCACCAGGTCCGCAACCACATCGACCGGTCTTCCGCCCATCATCGCGCCAACATCCGCGACCGCACGCCGCGGCTCGACGACCGCACGCACGACAAGCGCGTCGGCCTCGTGATTCTCGCACCGACCATACGACCGTGCCGGATTTCGCGCGCATGGTGGCGTCCGCGCGCATCGGCATCTACGTGAACCGGATTCCTTACGCGAATCCGCCCAGTCCGACGCGCTATTTACTCATGCACTACACTGCGCGCCGCGAGCGTCGCCGCACGCATCGAAGCGGCAATCGGCAAACCGGTGGTGACAGCAATCTTGCGACCGCGTGGATGTGTCTGCGTCTATGCGGGGATCACGAGCCGCGGCCGCAATGGGGCCACCTGATGACTTTGCCGCTCGCATAGCAAACCCCGGCGCTCACTCGTGCGCGCCGCCGCGTCGCCGTTTCAGTAGATACGTGTCCATGATCCATCCGTGCCGCTGCCGCGCATCGGCACGCACGCGCTCGATTTCGTCGATCACGTCGCCAAGTTTTCCGGCTACCAGGATTTCGTCCGCCGTGCCGACATATGCACCCCAGTAGATATCGAGCGCTTCGTTCGATACCTGCCGGTACGCGTTCTGCGCATCGAGCATCACGACGGCGCTATCGATGCCGTCCGGAAAGGCTTCGCAGAGAGTTCGTCCGTTCGTGATCACAAGCGGTCGGCCGATCGCGTTGAGTGCGACCCGATGCTTTGCCGCAAGCGCCTGTACGCTGCTGATGCCAGGAATGACCTGATAGTCGAACGCATGCTGGCCGCTTCGCGCAATCGCGTCGACGATGCGCATCGTGCTGTCGTAAAGCGACGGGTCGCCCCATACGAGAAACGCGCCGCATTCGCCGTCGTGAAGCTCGTGCGCAATGAGCCGCTCAAAAACCTGCTGTTTGTCGCGATTCAGATCTTCGACCGTGCCGACGTAATCCGCTTCGCCGGCTTTACGCTCAGGGCTCGGCACGTCGACGACGCGATAGTCACGGTCCTTGACGTAGCGTTCGATAATTTCCTTTCGCAACGCAACCAGTTTTCCCTTCGCCGGGCCTTTGTCCATCACGAAGAACACATCGACCTGATTGAGCGCATTGACGGCCTGCATGGTCACGTATTCAGGGTCACCTGCGCCGATGCCGATAATCAGCAGCTTTTTCATCTCCGTCTCCGGGTTGCGCGCGACGCGCTGAAAGCCGGCTATCACGGCTTTGCGCGAATATCTTCGGGACAGTACACTAGCACGCGCTCCAACCTTGGGAGAATGCTCGATGAGTGCTAATGCAACGGCAACATCCGCACCGGCTCGGATTCAGCATGTATTCGTGCTGATGCTCGAGAACCGGTCGTTCGATCACCTGTTCGCGCTATCCGGCATCCCCGGCATCGTCGCCGCCACATCCGCGAAGTCGAACACCTACGGCGGTACGGTTTATCCGTTCGGCGGCAACGCACCAGAGCGTCTGCCCACCGATCCCGGCCACGAGTTTCCCGACACCGTCGAGCAGCTTTGCGGTGCAGGCGTGCAGTTCCGCAAAGAGCAGCCCTTTCCTCCCATCGACAATTCCGGTTTCGTCGCGAACTATGCGACTACGCGAACCGAGGGGCCGCTGCCGCCGCCGCAGGACATCGGCGACGTGATGCGCGGCGCCGACACTCGCACCCAGGCGCCGATGCTTTACACGCTCGCGACCGAATTCGTGCTGTGCGACGGCTGGCATTCATCGATGCCCGGGCCGACGTGGCCGAACCGTTTTTTCGTGCATGGCGCGTCATCCGCGGGCCTCGATCACACACCGACCGACACCGAAATGGTCGAATGGGAGTCGGTCGACGGCTTCACCTACCCGAAAGGTTCAATCTACGACGCACTCGGCGACGGCAACTATCGCTTGTATCAGGATGAGTCCGGCGCGCTGTCCGGCCGCATACCGCAAGTCTCATCGATCCGGAACATCGATTTCTTCGACGTCGACGACCTGTCGCATTTTGAAGCCGATCTTGCGCAAGGCTACACCGCACGCTATACGTTTATCGAGCCGAACTACGGCGATATCGTGAACCAGAGTTACGAAGACGGTAGCTCGCAGCACCCGAGAGACGGTCTCGCGCGCGGCGATCAGCTCGCCGCACGCGTGTACAACGCGATCCGCCAGTCGCCACTCTGGGAGAGTAGTCTGCTCGTGATTCTGCATGACGAACATGGCGGCCTGTACGACTCCGTGAAACCGGGCAGTGCGCCGCCACCGAATGACGGCGCTTCGGCGAAACTGAACGCGTCCGGCTTCGGCTTCAACGTCTATGGGGTTCGTGTG
Organism: Paraburkholderia rhizosphaerae; assembly: GCF_004366595.1. Classification (GTDB taxonomy): domain Bacteria; phylum Pseudomonadota; class Gammaproteobacteria; order Burkholderiales; family Burkholderiaceae; genus Paraburkholderia; species Paraburkholderia rhizosphaerae. The sequence continues at coordinate 2,479 of NZ_SORE01000022.1, read as the reverse complement.
CCCGCGATAGTCGTGTCCCCGTGGGTCGCGAAGGGCTTCGTCGATCACACGGTGTACGATCATAGTTCGGTACTCGCGACCCTCGAGCGGCTGTTCGACCTTGCGCCGCTCACGGACCGCGACCGCTACGCGAACGACCTGTTGCCGCTTTTCACCTCCACTTGCCGGACCGACTGTCCGCAAAGGATCGGAACATGAGCCAGACCGGTACCGTCGACCCACGCGACGCCGAGCCCGTGCCCGATGGCACGAGCCTGATGGCATATCTGCATGTGCTGAAGAAAGCGCACGGCGCGCTGGTCGGACACGTGAATGCACAGCAGCGGTTTCGCCAGATTGTTACCCGCGCTCACGCGAGGCAATACATCGAGGAATTGATGCCGCAACTGCTGCATGAGCGTGAAAAGCGCCGGCAGCACCGGCGGCGGCGGGCTACCGGTCGCTGAGTCGCCGCCATGAACAGCTGGGCACGCTGCGCCACTCGCCCGGTTCGCACCGCTCTCTGTGCGGCATCCGCTGCCGCGCTCACCTCGTGCGGCGGCAGCTTCTGCGTCGGCGTCGATGGTTGCGGCGGCACCAATCCACTACCCAACGTCACGTTGACCGGCACGGCGGCAACCGGCCGTGCGCTCGCCAGCGCCGCGGTCAGCGTCAGTTGCACGCAGGGCACGGGCACCGCGCTATCGGACGGCGGCGGCAACTACAGCATCACGCTGAGCGCGGCGCTTCCGTGTGTGCTTACCGTGACCTCCGGCGCCACCACGCTGCATACGGTCGCGTTTTCCGGCGGGACATTCAATACGACGCCGGAAACCGAACTGATGCTGGTCTATCTGGCCGCGCAACTCGGTACGACCGAAAACGCGCTGCTTACCGGCTTTCCGACCAACGCGACGTTCCAGCAGGCGCTTGCGAACGCGACGAATGTACTGGCCGCGCAAACGGCGGTGGTCGCGAATCTGCAGCAGCACTACTCGGTCACGCTATCGGTACCCGCGTTTTTGACGACACCGTTTATCGCCGGACAAGCGGGTATCGACAGCGACCTCGATGCGCTGACGACAGCCGGCGTGATCGACGCGAATGGCATGCCCGATCCGGCCGCCGTGTCGCTGCTATCGGCGGCAGGCACTGCGCGTCCGCTTGGGCAATGACCGGTCGCTGAAGCGGGCGCTACTTGACGGCGGCTGACCCCGCGTTTGCACGCCACAGCGGCACGCCTGCCCGCCCGTGCGAGAGCGCGGTGTCGACGGCCAGGGCTATCTGACGACGATGCGCTGAGCACCCAGCGCCAGGCATAGGGGCCGGCCGCTCGCACAACGGCCGGCCGATCCGGCAAATGTCAGCGCTTCTGTCGCAGCGCGAGCGCGACGCCGCTCAACGTCAGCACCATCGCGAGCACGGTGCGCGCGCCCAGCGGTTCGCCGATCGACAGCGCCGCGGCGACGATGCCGAGCACCGGCACCAGCAGCATGCCGATCGATGCAATCTCCGCAGGCAGCCTGCGCAGCGTTTCAAACCACGCGAGATAGCACACGCACATCGGCACCAGCGCCATATAGATCAGCACCGCCCAGCCGTCCGCGTGCAGCGCGCCAACCCGTGGGCGTTCCACCGCCAGCCCGAACAGCACCATCGGCACGCACGCGATGATCACTTGCCACGCAACCAGCGCGAGCGGCGCGATCGGCATCGGCTCGCGATTCGCGACGGTACCGAATGCGAACAGGATCGCGGCCAGCAGCGCACAGACCACGCCCACGAGCCGGTTCGCATCGAGAGCAATGCCATGGCCGCCGAGCAGCACGGCGACGCCCGCGAGACCCAGCACGAGTGCGCAAAAGCCACCTGCCGATGGACGGCGCGATAGTATCGGCCACGCGAACAGCATCGCCCAGAGCGGCATCGTGTACACGAGCAACGCCGCCTCGTTGACCGGTAGCCACACCATCGAGAGCGTCGACAGCCCCATCCACGCGAGCACGTTGGTGCCGGCCGCGAGCAACAGCCGCGGCACCCATCGGACGGGCACCCGCATCGATTCGCCGCGTGCGATGACGATCACGAACAGCAGCAGCGCGGCGGCGACACCCGCCACACCGCGCGAAAAAAGCGGCGGCCATTCGCGCAGCAGTACTTTCATCGCGGGCCAGTTGATCGCCCAGCCCACCGCGGTGATGAGAAGAAATAGAAGACCGGACAGACGGGACGATGCACTTTTGCTGGACATGCTTGTGATGGGCCGCGGCGCATGGTGTGTGTGCTGCGAGTCGTGCTGGGTGAAACGCGATGGTGCCATAGATGACCGATGCGCTTCATCCAGCGCGACTCAGACCGCGCGCGCGATGCGCGATCAGGCTTCGACGTCCGCGAGACCGAATATCTCCGACTGGTCGTTATACGAGAAGATCTCGCCATAGCGCCCCCAGTTGATCACCGCATCGAGCGTCTCTTGCGCCGCGCTATCCGACAGGAAGTC
>NZ_SORE01000021.1 GCF_004366595.1 Paraburkholderia rhizosphaerae | reverse complement strand
GCCCAGCGCGAGTCCTGCGTGAACTGCAGATGCGGATAGCGCTCATCAAGCCGGTACGCGACGATCTCGCCATCCGCGTGCAGGCGCACGCCGCCTGACTGATCGACGCACGTCGCGGAATTCGCACCGAAGTGCACGCCACCGTGCGGAAATCCATTCACGCCAATCGGAAAGAAGCCGTCGGTCATCTTTCCGAGCGCGTGGTAGAAAACCTGCGGATCGGTGACTTCGCCACCGCCCTTGCGCGGGAACGGATAGCACCACTTCAACACAAGCGTGGGCAGTGATACGGCCGACGAACTCACGGGATCGCTCTCCTCTGTCAATCACATCAGGCTAAATATCGCCTGATTGGTTGGAGCGAATGATAAGTGCCGCGAGACCGGAAAAGATCGTTGCGCACACAATTTGACAACGGCGCGAGGCGTGTCTGATAAGACCGCGCAATCGCGTGATCGGATATCAGAAAACCCAGGCCACCATTAAGAGAAAACGCCACGCGCGAAGAGATCGCCGCAACGTCGGAGGAAGGAAGGAAACGAACGGACGAGAGAACAGCGGAACGGCCGGACCCCAAATCCCCCGCCCGCGTTATCAACAGTTTCGCTTGATAAGGATGTGCATAACCTGCGCATGACATGCGCAAGTGCTTGATGTTTCTAGAATTCGCTGCCGTGCTCGCAATACGGTAACGCGCCTTCGCCAGCGCATCGTCTTATCCACAGTTACCTTGAACAAGCCTGTGGACATCCTGCGCATGACGATGCCAAGTGCTTGAAGCGATTGATATTCACGTTCAAAGCTGCAAACCGTGCAACCGCATCGCATGCAAGCGTACGTCGAGTCGCGCTCGTTGCTCAAACAACGTTCTTCTCGACGAACGGCCGGTTCTCAAGCACGCGATCAAAACCGAGCATCGACAGGTCGAGCGTTGTGTATCGCCCGTGCAAGACAAGTTCGCTCACCCCGCGCCCGGTCGCCGGCCCTTGCTGCAATCCATGTCCGCTAAACCCGTTCGCGAACATGCAATTCTCAATGTCCGGATGCAAACCGATAATCGCGTTCTGATCGAACACGTTGTACTCGTAGTACCCGGACCACGCATGCAGCACGCGCAACGCTTCAAACTGCGGCACGCGATGCGCCAACGTCGGCCAGATCACATCGTCGAACAGCGCGTGGTCCACCTGGTCGAGCGGCAAATCGTCCGGATCGTTATCCGCCGCCGGCGACGTACCGCAGATATAAGTCTGCCCTTCCGGCCGGAAATACACGCCAGTCGGATCGATCAGCAGCGGACACCGCTCGAGCCGCGCCGGCGAACTGACATTGAAGATGCTGCGGCGACGCGCGTACACCGGCAGTTCGATATCGAGCATCGCCGCCACGCGGCGCGACCACGCACCTGCCGCGTTCACCATCACATCGCACGGATACGCGGTGCCACTCGCGGTGATAACCCGCGTCACGCGCCGGCCATCGCGAATCAACGCGGTCACATCTTCGGCGATATAACGCGCCCCCAGCGCCTGAGCCTTTTTGCGCAATGCCTGCACGAGCCCATAGCCATCGAACCAGCCCTCGCCGCTTTCGCCTAGCGCGCCCGCCGCAAGGTCATCGGTATTGAGCCACGCAAAGCGCTCCGCGAGCGCGTCAGGTTCAAGCCAACGAATATCGGCGCCGAGCCGCGTTTGCAGTGCGTGATTGTCGCGCAGCGTCGCGACGCCAGCCGGGGTCGCCAGAAACAGATAGCCGCCTTCGTGCAGATCGATCGACGGCTTCGCGCCGTCGATTGCCAGCCGCTCTCCGATCGCACGCAAAAACTCGATGCCGAACAGCGACATCTGCACCGATAGCGGCGTTGAGAACTGCTGGCGGATCGACGCGGCCGACAACGCCGATGATGAACACGCGTAACTCGGATCGCGCTCGATCACTGTCACGTCGACCGTCGGGTCGGACGCGCGCAGAAAATACGCCACTGAACTGCCGATCACTCCCCCACCGACGATAACGACCTTCCCGCTCACCTGTCGCGCTCCAACGATGACAGCAATGTCAATAATGGCGATGACGACAACGGCAACGCACCGCGCTTTTCAAGCCCTGTTCCTAACTGAGATTGAAGTCGATACCCTGCGCGAGCGGCAGCGCCGATGAATAGTTCACGGTATTCGTCGCGCGGCGCATATACGCTTTCCAAGCATCGGAACCGGACTCGCGGCCGCCGCCGGTCTCTTTCTCGCCGCCGAACGCGCCGCCGATCTCCGCGCCGCTCGGGCCGATATTCACATTCGCGATGCCGCAATCGCTGCCGGACGCTGAAAGAAAGCGCTCGGCTTCACGCAGGTCCGTGGTGAACGCGCACGACGACAGCCCATGCGCGGCCGCATTATTCGCGTCGATCGCCGCATCGAAATCTTTATAGCGCAGCACGTAAAGAATCGGCGCGAATGTCTCCTTCAGCACGACGCCGGTCTGCGACGGCATCTCGACCAGCGCCGGACGCACGTAGTAGCCGCCCTCATAGCCTTTCACGTCGACGCGCTCTCCGCCGCTCACCCTGCCGCCTTCCGCGCGCGCCTGCTCGAGCGCGGCCTGCATCCGCTCAAACGCCTGCTTGTCGATCAGCGGCCCCATCAGCGTGCCCTTCTCGAGCGGATTGCCGATCGGCACCTTCGCATAAAGCTGTTTCAGGCTTTCGACGGTTTGCTCATACACGCTGTCGTGAACGAACAGTCGCCGCAGCGACGTGCAGCGTTGGCCCGCGGTGCCGACTGCCGAGAACAGAATCGCGCGCAACGCGAGTTCGCGGTCCGCGCTCGGTGCGACGATCCCCGCGTTATTGCCGCCCAGTTCGAGCAGTGACCGGCCAAAGCGCTTCGCGACCTCTGTGCCGACCGTGCGGCCCATTTCCGTGCTGCCGGTCGCGCTAACGATCGATGCGCGCGGGTCGGCAACGAGCTTCGCGCCGACGTCGCGGCCGCCGGTCACGAGTGCAGTCAGCCCGGCCGGCGCATCGCCGAATTCGCGCAACGCGTCGTTCAGGAGCTTGTCGACCGCGATGGCGGTGAGCGGAGTTTTCTCCGATGGCTTCCACACCACCGCGTTGCCGCACACGAGCGCGAGCGCCGCATTCCAGGACCACACCGCAACCGGGAAATTGAACGCCGAAATCACGACACAGGTGCCAAGCGGATGCCACGATTCGGCCATCCGATGGCCGGGACGCTCGGACGCGATCGTAAGGCCGTACAGTTGCCGCGAAAGACCCACCGCGAAGTCGCAGATGTCGATCATTTCCTGCACTTCGCCAAGCCCTTCCTGCAGGATCTTGCCGGTTTCGAGCGACACGAGGCTGCCGAGCGCCTGCTTTTTCTCGCGCAGCCGGTTGCCGAGCAGCCGCACGAGTTCACCGCGGCGCGGTGCGGGCACGTTGCGCCACACGGCAAACGCCTGTTTCGCAGCAGCGAGCGCGGCGTCGACTTCGGCGGCCGAGCGGTTCGGCGCGCGGCCGATCAGTTCGCCGGTAATCGGTGAATGGACGGCGATGTCGCCTGCTTGCACCGCGTCGGCAATGCCGAGTTCGGCGAGGATGGTCGAGGCGTTCATCTTGGCTCCTTTTGAATTTCCAATACGAAACAAAAGACGGTCCGCAGACTATACACGCCGGGTTTTATGGCGGCAAGGTAGCTGTTAGCGCGCCTGCCGCGACAGCCGCGACATGCCTGAAATGAGTGAATTTGAGGGTTTTCCCGGGTATCCGCGGGCAGCGCGTCCGCGAGCCGCGCACCGACGGCGACGTACCTTCACAATTTGTTTCTTATAGGAAATAACACGTGCGACTGCGAACGATAGTCAGGCGTCAGGCGCGAGGAAAGTACAGTTCAAAGCGCACGACGCGCGGCGCCGGACACGACACCGACGCGGTGCCGCCGTGCAGATTCATGATCGCCTTGACGATCGCAAGGCCCAGGCCGCTCGACTCGGTAAAGCTGCTGCGCGCGGCGTCCGCGCGATAGAAGCGGTCGAACAGTCGCGCCATCAGGTCCGACTGGATCTCCCCGTCGTTCTCGACGACCACCGTCGAGCCGCGTTGATCCTCGTCGCCTTTGAGCCTGACGATCGAGTCGTTCGCGCCATAGCGCACCGCATTGACCACGAGATTGTTGATCGCGCGCCGGCACAGCATCGGGTTCGCCCACAACGCGCCGCGCGCATCGACCGCGAAGCGCATGCCGCGCTCGTCCGCGATTCCTTCGAAATACTCGGCGATCTTGTTGAGCTCGTCGGCCAGCGTAACCGGCTCACGCTCGATCGCAAGCGCCGCATGATCCGCATGCGCGAGAAACAGCATGTTTTCGACAAGATGGCTAAGCCGGTTCAGTTCTTCGAGATTCGATTCGAGCGTCTGCTGATACTCGTCGACGTCGCGCGTCTGCGCGAGCGTCACCTGCGTCTGGCCGATCAGCACATTGACCGGCGTGCGGATTTCATGCGCGAGATCCGCGGAAAACTGCGACAGGCGTTGATAGCCTTCGGCAAGACGATCGAGCATCGCATTGAACGCGTCGGTGAGCTGCCGTAGCTCGGCCGGCGCCTTGCGGCTATCGAGGCGCACCGACAGGCTCGTCGGACTGATCTGCGCGGCGCGCATCGCAATCTCGCGAACCGGCCGGAAACCGCGTCGCAACACGCCATACGCAAGCAGCGTCGCGGCCAGCACACCCGCCAGCGTAGCCATGATGATCCGCACGCGATACTCGGCAAGAATGTGCAGTTCGCTCGTCATCGGATGGCCGGCGATGATAATCAGCGGCTCCCCGTCCTCACGCGCTATCGTGGTCGCATAGGTCCAGTGCACACGCACGCCGTTCGGCAGTGTCGTCTCGGTAATGCCGGCGTGGCTCGGTTCACGCGCGCGCGAATCGCCGAGATCGGGCACCGGCACATGATCGGGATTCACGTCGATAAACGGCGGCTCGCCGGGCTGGCGAAAAATCAGCACGTCCTGTTCGGCGCCGAGCATCGATTCGAACAGCAGCGGCCGAGCTTTCAATTCGTTGACGGTGTACATCTGCCGCGCAAGCCGGCTGAAATGCTCGGCACGGCTCATCAGTGCAATGTCCGCACGATGCTCGAGCGCGATGCGCTCCGAATGATAGAAATACGCACCCAGCGCGGCGATCACCGTGCAGGCGATCACCGCGAAAAAGACCGTCGTGCGGACAGTCAGCGAACGGGCCGCCCAGAATGTCATGTGCCGTCATCGAGCGTGTAGCCGATGCTGCGCACCGTATGGATCAGCTTCTTTTCAAATGGATGGTCGATCTTTGCGCGCAGCCGCTTGACCGCGACATCGACGACGTTGGTGTCGCTGTCGAAATTCATGTCCCACACTTCCGACGCGATCTGCGAGCGCGAGAGCGCCTCGCCCTGGCGGCGCACCAGCAGATGCAGCAGCATGAACTCCTTGTTCGTGAGCGGAATCTCGACGCCTTCGCGCGTCGCCTTGCGCCGCAGTACGTCGAGCTTCAGGTCCGCGACCTCGAACACATCGCTTTCGCGAATCACGCCACGACGCAGCAGCGTGCGCACGCGCAGCACCAGTTCGGTGAACGAAAACGGCTTGACCAGATAATCATCCGCGCCCAGTTCGAGCCCGCGAATCCGGTCGCTGACATGATCGCGCGCGGTCAGAAAAATGACGGGCACATCGCGCTTCGCGCGCAGCGCGCGCATGATCTCCCAGCCGTCGATACCGGGCAGCATCACATCCAGCACCACGAGGTCGTACGGGTGCTCGAGCGCCATATGCAGGCCGTCGGTGCCCGTGCGCGCGAGTTCGACCGCATAGCCGCTTTCGCGCAGCCCTTTCCTCAGATAGTCGCCGGTCTTCGGATCGTCTTCGATCACGAGAATGCTCATGTCGCTCGCTGTCATCAAATTGCCTCCCGCGATTTTATGCCCCGCACGCATAACGTTCATGACGTTTTTGTCATCCATCGGTCACCCGGAAGAGCGCGCGCGGTCATTACGCTGGAGAAATCCTCAACCACAGATAAGGCAACCGATGAAGCTCGTTTCTCGCGGTTTTATACGCGGTATCGTCGCGCCGGCCATCGCGGCCAGCGTACTGCTCGCGGCAGGCACCGCCGCGTATGCGCAGAGTGCCCAGCCGACCGGCGTGCGCGGCACGATCACGTCGTTCGCGGGCGATGACCTGAAGGTGCATACCCGCGACGGTAAGGATCTCGACGTCAAGGTCGCACCGAATACGCCGATCCGCGGCGTCACGCTGGCGAAAATCACCGAGATCAAGCCGAACAGCTACATCGGCACGGCCGCCATTCCGCAGGCCAACGGCACGTTGAAGGCGCTCGAAGTGCACGTGTTCCCCGAAAGCATGCGCGGTAGCGGCGACGGTCACCGTCCGTGGGATCTCGGCGGCAATAGCTCGATGACCAATGGCACGGTCGGCAATGTGGTGGTCAGCAACGGCCGCACGATCACGGTCAAATACAAAGGCGGCGAAAAGAAGATCTACGTGCCGGAAGACGTGCCCATCGTCGATCTCGAACCCGGCGACAAGTCGTTGCTCGTGCCGGGCGCGAAGGTCGTGCTGTTTGCACACAAGGAAGCTGACGGTTCGATGGCGGCCAACTTCATTTCGGCTGGAAAGGACGGCGTCACGCCGCCGATGTAAGCAACGGCGCGGTGACGCTACCCGGTAGACAAACAGACAGGCGAAACGACATGCCGGCCACCGGACCCGCGATGGGAACGACCGCCGGCTTCGCCATTTTTGCAATCCGATTGCAGCGGGGATGATTCGATGGCAGAACCAGCGCACAGCGGCACGCGCACGCAACGCGTCGTCGTGCATTCGCTCGTCGTGCGCCTCACGCACTGGATCAACGCATTCGCGATGGTCTGCATGGTGATGAGCGGCTGGGCGATCTACAACGCGTCGCCGCTCTTTGCATTCAGATTCCCCGCATGGGCGACCGTCGGCGGCTGGCTCGGCGGTTCGATCGCGTGGCATTTCGCGGCGATGTGGCTGCTAGTCGGCAACGGCCTCGTGTATCTCGCGCACGGTCTCGCGACGCGGCATTTCCGCCGGCATTTGCTGCCGGTCCATCCGCGCGACGTAATACACGACGCGCAGCTTGCGCTGACATTCCGTCTGCCGCACCAGACCGGCGTGTACAACGCGGTGCAGCGACTGCTCTATCTCGTCGTGCTGCTGCTTGGCGTGCTGCTCGTCGCGTCCGGGTTGTCGATCTGGAAGCCGGTGCAACTCGCGTGGCTCACCGATCTGTTCGGCGGCTATGAGGTCGCGCGGCGCGTGCATTTCGCCGCGATGGCCGGCGTGGCCGGTTTCGTCGTCGTGCATCTCGCGCTTGTCATTCTCGTTCCGCGCACGCTGCCATCGATGATTACCGGCCGTGCGCGGCGCATCGTTCACGGAGGCTCCGACGCATGAGCAAACCGCACAAACCGATAGACGCAGCCGATACCGGCGCGCGCGATTCGCGTGCGCAACCACTACGCGAGCGCATCGCGCTCGCCGATCACAAACCGCAACTGGAGCGTGTGCAGCGGCGCCTGTTTCTGCGCTCATCGCTTTCGCTTGGCGCGCTTGCGATGCTGTCCGGCTGCAACATGCAGGACGGCGATTCGGTCGACAAGGTGTTGTGGGCCATGTCGCGCTGGAACGACCGCGTGCAGGGCTGGCTGTTCAACCCGAACCGGCTTGCACCGACCTACGCCGCGAGCCAGATTACGAAGCCATTTCCGTTCAACGCGTTTTATCCTGAGTACAACGTGCCGGACATCGACGGCTCGGATTACGCGCTCGAAGTGTCCGGCCTCGTCGCCGACAAAAGCGACTGGAGTCTCGCGAAGCTACGCGCACTGCCGCAGACGTCGCAGATTACCCGGCACATCTGTATTGAAGGCTGGAGCGCGATCGGCGAATGGCGCGGCGTGCCGTTTCATACGTTTCTCAAACGGATCGGCGCGGATACGTCGGCGCGTTATGTCGGCTTCAAGTGCGCGGACCACTACTACACAAGCCTCGACATGGCCACCGCACTGCATCCGCAAACCTTGCTGACGCTCGACTTCGGCAATGAGCCGCTGCCGGCGAAGTATGGCTATCCGCTCAAGCTGCGCGTGCCGACCAAGCTCGGCTTCAAGAATCCGAAGCATATCGCGGCCATCTTCGTGACCAACGACTACCCTGGCGGCTATTGGGAAGACCAGGGCTACAACTGGTTCAGCGGCTCCTGAAAGCCTGGCGCTAGCGACGCCGACACCGTCGCACAGCGCGTGTCATGCCTGTTGCGCGCGCATCGTTCGCCTTATGCGAATCACACTGCGTAAAAAAAGAAAAGAAAAATAGAGAGCGCATTCCACAATAAGTCAAACCGCCTGCCCGCGCGCGCCGCTCGAGCGCATCAGGCAAACCGGGCTGGTCAATGGCGGCTCATTCAGCCTGGCCCATTCGCCCTGGAATAACGTCGGGTCGGTGACCGTTCAGAAAGACGACGCTGCAGCCGATCATCCACGCTTCGCAGTCAACCCGTGCCTTGAAGCGAGCGGATGCCTCGCAAACCAGGTTTCCTGTTTCTTGAAGTCAAGCGAATCCACCATGTCCGATATTCTGAACAAAATTATCGCTGTCAAGCACGAAGAAATTGCCGCGAACCGGCAAGTGAAGTCCATCGAGGTCCTGCGACAGGAAGGAAAAGCGCAGCCCGTACGCGATTTCGTCGGCGCGCTGCGCGCCAAACATGCGAGCGGCTTGCCCGCCGTGATCGCGGAAGCAAAGAAAGCGAGCCCATCCAAAGGTCTGATTCGCGACCCGTTCGAACCTGCGCAGATTTCGGCGTCGTATCAACGGCATGGCGCCGCCTGTATGTCGGTGCTAACTGACCGCAATTTCTTTCAAGGCTCGTCCGCGGACCTCACCGCGGCGCGCAACGCATGCGCGCTGCCTGTGCTGCGCAAGGACTTCATGGTCGATCCGTATCAGATTCACGAAGCGCGCGCGATGGGCGCCGACTGCATTCTGCTGATCGCGGCCGCGCTCGACCCTTCGCAGATGCGCGACTTCGAAGCGCTTGCGCATTCCCTGCAAATGGCTGTGCTCGTCGAGGTGCATTCGCGCGACGAGCTCGACGTCGCGCTGACGCTGAAGACACCGCTGGTCGGCATCAATAACCGTAATCTGCGCACCTTTGAGGTTACGCTCGATACGACGCTCGGCATGCTGAGTGACATTCCGCAAGACCGGATCGTCGTCACCGAGTCGGGCATTCTGCGCCCATCGCACGTCGAGAAGATGCGCGACGCGGGCGTCGACACGTTCCTCGTCGGTGAGGCGTTCATGCGCGCGGCCGATCCTGGCCTCGAGCTTGCGCGACTCTTCTTCGACGCGGCATAAGCACCGCGGCGCGTGTCGCGAACGTGCCGATAAGCACGATGCGACCTCAGCACACGCGCCGCGACATCCAATCAACGGCTCAGCGAACGACCCAACGAACCACGAAAAAACGAACGCACCGCGTGCAAAAGTCACACACACCTGAGCATCTTTAAGGACGTCATTCGTTCGCCGTCCATCACGTTCAACCCCTTCGATTCCAGCCCTAATTGAAAACATGTCGTGGATGCTGCAACGACCGCAACGCTCCGCTATACTGGCCCGCTTGATTGCACGCTTTGCGGGACACCCCGCGTCATAAGCGCGCAGCGAGCATTCAGATGGTGTTCCATGTTCACCTGCTTGACTCAACGGGTCAGCCGGAACACCAAAGGCCGAGCCAGGCTGGATATCACCGATGGCGAAAACGTTCGAGTACCTGAACAAAATATTGCGCTCAGGGTGGGCTTATCCATCACTTCTGCTGCGCTACGCGATCATCGCTGTTGCGATCGGCGGAATTTCGTTCGCGTATGCGTTCTCCGCGGGCTGGGTCGGCTGGCCCGTGCATCGCGCGCCGCTGTCCGCCACGCGTGTCGTCAATGCATTCGAAGCCACCACCGGCCCGCATCCGGGTTTTCGACGTAACCACGCAAAAGGGATCTGCGTGACCGGTCATTTCGAAAGCAATGGCGCGGGTGTCGAGCTGTCGCATGCGCGGGTGTTCGCGCCCGGTGTGGTGCCGGTAGTCGGACGCTTTTCGGTCCCCGGCACGAACCCGGGTGTTGCCGACGGCGAATCGCGATTACGTAGTCTCGCACTGCGCTTCGCAGTGCCCGACGGCGAGGAGTGGCGAACCGCGATGAATTCGGCGCCGATCTTTTCCGTCAGGACGCCCGATGACTTCATCGCGGAACTCGCAGCGCACCGCGTGGACAAAGCAACCGGGAAACCGGACCCCGCGCGCATTGCCGCGTTCGAGCAACAGCATCCCGAAGCACGTGCCTTTCGCGAATGGACGCGGCAGCATCCGGCGTCGTCGGACTTCGACAACGCCGCTTACTACAGCGTCAGCGCATTTCGCTTCGTCAATGCGGACAATACTTCGCGCTACGTGCGCTGGAGCATGGTGCCCGATGCCGCGTACCGGCCGGTTGGCGCAGCGGAAAGGCGTGACCCGGATTTTCTCGCGCATCGGCTGGTCAAGACGCTTGCGCGAAGTCCGCTGCGCTGGCATCTGATCCTCGCGGTCGCGCAACCGGGCGACGCGATCGACGATGCGACGCAAGTGTGGCCAAGCACGCCCGATCGCGAGCAGGTCGATGCGGGCACGCTGGTGCTCGATAGTGCGCAGTCGCAGATCGACGGGCCGTGCCGCAATATCGATTTCGATCCGCTGGTTTTGCCGGCGGGTATCGCGCCGTCGGCCGATCCGCTTCTGTCGGCGCGATCGGCCACGTATATGGAATCGTTTTACCGCCGCATGTCTGAAGAAGTTCGTTTCGCAAGCAAACGTTAGACGCAGAACAAAGCAATGCTCAGCAGACTTCATTACGAGAAGTTAAACTCGTATGTTCCCGTGTGCCGCAAGCCACGGTTGCATCAAGCGTCGCCTTGGACGACGCGCTTCGATTACTACAAGGGACAAACAAGGACCGTCGATGACCGACGCAGACTTACCCAGCCTCCTTCCGGGGATGCTGCCGCGCCTGTGGGCATTCGCGCTGCGCATCACCGGTGACCAGCACGATGCGGAGGATCTTGTACAGCGTGCATGCGTTCGCGCTCTCGAGCGTGCTCATCAGTTAAGACCCGGCACCGCGCCGCTTAGCTGGATGTTTTCGATTGTGCATTCGACCTGGATCAACGAATTACGTGCGCGTAGCGTGCGTAGCCGTTCCAGCATGCAATGGGACGACGCGCTGCTCGAGACCGTCGCCGATCCGGCTGCACGTTCACCTGAAGACCATGTGATGAACGGACAGATTATCGATGCTGTCTCACGCTTGCCGGAAGCACAGCGCGTCGTTATGCTTTTGGTAGCGGTGGAAGGCCTGAGTTATAGCGAGGCGGCAGAAGTCCTCGAGGTGCCAGTCGGAACGGTCATGAGCCGTTTGTCGCGGGCGCGCCAGGCCATAGGCGCGCATTTCGGCGTGCGAGAAGGCCAGAAAATGAAGAACACGGTAAAGAGCAAAGGCGAAGTCTCATGAAATTGGACGACATGCTATTGATGGCGTATGTCGACGGTGAGCTATCGCCACTCGAGCGCCAGGAAATCGAGAAAGAGATTGCGGCGTCGCCCGAAACAGCGGAGCGTGTCGCACTCTTCTCCGCGTCACGTTTGCCGTATGGCGACGCGTTCGCCGACCAGAAGCTGCCGCCCGTCCCTGAAAGCCTGACGAATAAAATCGACGCGTTGGCGCGCGCGCATGCGGCGCCCGCCACGGCGTCCGATGACCGCAGCGCGAACGACGCGCATATCGAACATGACGCGCAGATGCCGCCGTCAGCGCCGGTCCGCTCGCGTGTGCGCGTCGCGCCTGCGTGGCTCGCGGTTGCATTTGTCGCGGGCGCGTTCTGTGTTGGCCTCGCGACGCATTTTGCGCCGGGCCTCGACCCGGCATCAGGCGGCGGCGCCTTCGCGACGGCGTCGAACGGTCCGTCTCCATGGATCCGCGCGGTGGTCGACTACCAGAAACTATATTCGCGTGAGACCGTCGCATTCAGCACCGTTAGTAGCGACGAGTCGGCGCAGACCGTCGCACAAATCCGGCAGGACGATCAGCTCTCGTTGCGTGTGCCGGATCTCAGCGCCGCGGGACTCACATTCAAACGCGTGACGCGTCTGCGCTTCCAGGGCAAACCGCTGGTACAGATCGAATACCTGCCACCCGAAGGTCCTCCGGTCGCGTTGTGTGTGATGAAGGATAGGCGCCCCGATCAGGCAGTGGCCGCTTCGCAGGTGGCCGATATGAATGTCGTCACGTGGCGGCAGGATGAACTGCATTACGCGCTGGTCGGCGCAAACAACAAGAGTATCGACCTGATGTCGCTCGGCAAGCAGATCTCCGGGCAAGGCGTCGATCAGCTGTTCGGCAAAGTCGGTTCCGCTTCCACGACACACGGCACGATCAGCTAGCCGTTGCGTGCTTGCTTAGTGCACGCACGCGCTTTCACTGAAGCTTGCGCAGCGCCCTCGCCGGGCGCTGCATGCGCACACCAGGCGCGTGCGCTGCGAAAGATACTCTCATCTGTTTGAACATCGCCCCGGCTGCATGTGTGCACACCTATGTGCACACGTCAGCCTGGCAGCCTGCCTCTGTCGGCCATCTAATCCGTCAATCGAACCGATTGCGGCGCGCCGAAAAAAAGAAGGCGACGGCACTCACGCGCGTCACCCCGGGCATAGCGGTCGGAAGAATGGCCGGCTAACGGTTCAACGTATCGGAAGGTGCTTCGTTGAACTCGCGCCGATAGCTGTTGACAAGTGTCGAGCGATTGCTGACACCCCACTTGTTCGCGGTCGCGAGAATGCCGTTCTCGTGCGCGCCCTCGGACGTCTGCAGCTCGGCGCGGATGCGTTCCATCCGCAGCCGGCGCACGATCTCGCTCGGCGTCGAACCGAGACTGCTTTTGAACGCGCTTTGCAGCGCCCGCTCGGTGACGCCGATTTCAGCGGCGATCTCGCGAATCGACAAATCCTTACGGTCGAGGTTATCGACCAGATACCGGTACGCGCGGCGATAGCGCGCCGGCAAACGTGCGCCGATATCGTCCAGTTGCTCCGGCACGCGCACGGTGCGCTGCGCGTAGCGCGCAAGCGCGCCGGCTTCATCGCGGATGCAGCGCATCGCGGTTAGCGCGTAACGGGTATAGACGCGCAGCGACTCCGCGTTGCGTTCCTGCTGATGGCGCAGCTTCGCGAAGCAATACAGATATTCGAGCTGCCGATGGCTTTGCGGCATCCGCACTTCCGCATTCAGCAGCGTGAGGATCGACTCGGCAAGCGCCGGTGCGCCGCCCGCGAGGCTCGCCAGCACGATCTCGATGCGCACCGCGCCCTGATAGCTCGCGATGCCCTGTTTACCGGCCCAGTCCGCGTGCGCGCCGAGCACATGGCCCACGTCGCGCTGGCCGTTTGCAAGCTGCATCAACTGCTTCAGGTAATCGGTGCGCGCGCGCAGCAGCGGTGTCTGCACCGTGTAGGTGCTGACGCGCGGCGTGGTGCCCTGCATCGGCGCGATGCGCGGCGTGCCTTCGCCGGCAAGACCGGACTGCCAGTACACGTGGTCGCTCAGTTCCGGATGCGAGCGCAGTTCGCTT
The DNA here is from genome assembly GCF_004366595.1 of Paraburkholderia rhizosphaerae. Classification (GTDB taxonomy): domain Bacteria; phylum Pseudomonadota; class Gammaproteobacteria; order Burkholderiales; family Burkholderiaceae; genus Paraburkholderia; species Paraburkholderia rhizosphaerae. The sequence goes on along the minus strand of NZ_SORE01000021.1, from coordinate 124,905 downwards.
TGCGTCGCGACATCGAAACGCACGGCCGTCAGCAGTTCGCGCCAGCCGCGCGCGCTCGTCAGCGTCGCGCTCGAGTTTTCGATCAGATCGTCGAGCGCGTCAAGCACACCGTCCGCGTCGCGCAGCCGGCCAAGGCCGAACAGCACGCCGAACATGCCGAAATAACCTTCCAGACGCAGCGCCAGTTCGCTGCCCGGCTGGTCGACGAGGCGCATGAAGCACGACATCGCGGTGCCGTAGCGGCAGCGGAACAGTGCTTGCCAGCCGGCGTTGCGGCACGACGCGAAACGCACCTGCTCCTTCGACGTGCGCATCAGCTTCTGCGCTTCGCGATATGACTCTTCGGCGTCGACATCCATGCCGACCGCCATTTGCAGATCCCCATGCAGCTGCAGCAGGCCGGGCAGCAGATCAGGATCGCAGGTATCGACGTGCCGGGACGCCTGCGCGGCGGCGGCCTGAATCCGGCCCTCGGAAATCAGTTCGGCGAGCGCAGGCGGAATCGACGTCGACGTCAACATCGAGACGTACGGGAAGTAGAAAGTGGCAAGCATGGCGGGCTCCGTTGGCGATGCGGTGCGAACGCATGAAGCGTCCGGGGTGCCCGGGGGAAAACCCGAACACCGCAACGGAACCCAATGTAGCCAAAACGTCGGCCAGGATTCTCAATAATCCTGGCACGTTAAATGAACTTGAGCATTGTTGAGGATTGACGCAGCTGTGACGCCGTTCATAGCGCTTTCTTTCAATTCCTGTACGCTAGCCGAATGTTATTTGGCTTTTCCCGCGAATTGGGATTTCGCGTGACTTCGGTGCGGGTTTCGGGTGCGAAGTGGGAATACGCCCCCTCTATTACGTGTTGTGTTGGACAGAGCACGACGCGACGCAGCTTCGGAGCCAACGACCAAGGACCAAGGACCTGACGGGGTGGATTTGCGCTTCATGATGAAGCGCGGCGATCGTTACGGAGAAATCATGCAGATTGCCTTTTACACACAAAACGACCATTTGTTTCGCGAGATCGACAAGGCATTCGAAGAGGACGGCAATTACCGATGCATCCGCTTTACAAGCGAGCTTCCGCTGATCCGCTTTCTCGAGCGCCATGACGCGGCACTCGTACTGTTCGACGCGGGTCGCAGCTGCGCGGCTGGCCGCGGCGTGTTGTCGTGGCGCGCGTGTCACTTCCGCCGCGACTTGCCGGTGATGATGATCGGCCAGTCGTGGGACACCGACAGCATCATCGAAGCGCTCGACGCCGGTGTCGACGAGATCGCGGTCGGCACGCCTTGCGCGAAGGAAGTGCTGGCGCGCGCGCGCCGCACGATCACGAAGAGCGGCGGCGGCACGAACACCGACAGCCGCATTACGCTCGGCGAATACACGATTGACCGCTCGACCAGCGCGATCAGCATCAACGGCCAGCACATCAAGCTGACCGCGCGCGAGCTGACACTCGCGTGGCTGCTGTTCGCGAACGCCGGCGCGCTGCTGACCCGCGAACAGATTGCGCGCGCGGTGTGGGGCAAGGAAGCGGTCATCGCGAGCCGTTCGATCGAGCAACATATTTATAAGCTCCGCAGCAAACTGTCGCTCGATGAACACAGCAACCTCCAGCTTAAGACCGTCTATTCGATCGGTTACGTTTTCGACCTGGTCAGGACGCGGCCGGCGACGACCGCGACGACCGTGAGGCTAAACGAGCCGGTCGCAGCACACTCGTTCTGATTGCGCGTGATGCAAGGTTTGATGTCAAGGCCCGCCAGGTTCCGGCACCAAACTGCCCACAGGTGCATTTTTAGCCTATGTATCGGGTGAGGCCTGACACGGTAGCGAAGGCGCGCGCGTCGACGCGAACCTGCGCGGGTCAAGCGGATAAGTTATCGGAATAGTCAGGCTAGATGCCTGTTGGTAAGGTGGGTAGCGGGGACATGCCAACGCCGGCGCGATTCGTGTCGGTTGGGTGACAGCCATGCGATGCATGCGCGCGCCCGATGTTTTCCGATGGGAAACGGTCTACATTCGCGCTGAATCGCAGGCTCCGCCCCGCGCGGCATGTGCCGAGACAACGCGCGTCGGCCGCCCACCATCGTGATGTTATGATCGGAAACACCTGTTCCGCGCGTTGCGCGCGTCGCCGCGAACTTCCCCTGTCATGTCACGCCATGGAAACCACTTCAGCCAAGCCCGCCGAATCGCCGACTTCTGATCTCGGCCGGCGCGTTCGCGCCGCGCGGGTCGCACTGGACCTGACGCTCGAGAACGCAAGCAGGCTATGCGGCGTGTCCCGCTCGACGCTGTCGAAGGTAGAAAACGGCCTGATGTCGCCGACTTTCGACGTGCTGCAAAAGATCGTGCTCGGCTTGCAGATCGACCTCGCCGATCTGTTCGGCGCCGCGCCGAAGCCCACGGCGGGCGGCCGCCGCGCGCTGACGCGCAAGGACGCGGGACAGCGTCACGCGTACCGCGGTTATCAGATGGAACTGCTCGCGACGGACCTCGCGCACAAGGCAATGTTGCCGTTTCGCATCCGCATCACCGCGCACACGCTCGACGCGTTCGACGATTGGGGCCGCCACGAAGGCGAAGAATTTCTTTATGTGATCAGCGGCAGCGTGTGTCTGTATTCGGAGTTGTATGCGCCGACCCATCTGAACGCCGGCGACAGCCTCTACTTCGATAGCCGCACCGGCCATGCGGCGGTGTCGACCAGCGAAGAAGATGCCGAAGTGCTATGGATGGCGACCGGCGACGTGCTGCAACCGAACGCGGACCCGGCTAACAAGTAGGCGCGGGCACGTCGTCGGGTCGTTTCAGGGGTGCGTCGCGGTTGAGCCCGCGGTTGAGCCCGTCTGGAGCCGCGCACTGCCGTTGCTCGCATGCGCTTGTGCTTCGTGCGCTTCCCGCGCGGCGCCATTGCGCGACGCATGCGCCGCCAATGCCCGCTGCGCGAGTTGCGCGATATGCAACGCGTGCCGGCCGGTGCCGTGTTCGATCTGCTCACGACAACTGAAGCCGTTGGTCAACACGATGGTCTGTTGCGACGCGGCGCGCACAGCCGGAAAGAGTTTGTCCTCGCCGATTTTCTCCGACATCGCGTAGTGCGCGTCATTGAAGCCGAACGAGCCCGCCATTCCGCAACAACCGGTGTCGAGCAGTTTCCACTGCACGCCAAGGCGTTCGAGTAGCGCGGTGTCCCCTTGCATGCCGAACAGTGCTTTCTGATGGCAGTGTCCGTGGACGACCACCTGCGCGTCGAGTTTCGGCCAGTCGAACGGCTGCCGCGCGACGAAATCGGAAAACAACCAGGTTTGCGCGGACAGGCGCCGCGCCGCATCGCTATCGGGCAACTGCTTGAGCAACTCGTCCTTGAACACCGACAGGCATCCGGGTTCGAGCCCGACAAGCGGCACGCCGGCGGCAATGTCGTCGGCGAGATCGTCGAGCACGTTCACGAGCAGTTCGCGCGCACGGTCAAGTAGACCGTAGTCATAAAGCGGCCGGCCGCAGCACAAACGCTTCTTCGGCAACACGACCTGAAAACCGAGACGCGTCAGCACCTCGGTCGCGGCGGCGGCAATTTCCGGCGAGAAATGGTCGTTGAACGTGTCGACCCACAGAATCACTTTCTTCGCCGATGCATCACGCGCGTCGCGCGCCGCGTTTGTATGGGCAGCCGTCCGCTGTTGCTGCGCGATCTGCCGATACGTGCGGCGCGCGAAAGCAGGCAGCCGGCGCGCCTGCGCAATGCCGGCCACCCATTTGCCCAGCGCGCCGACAAGCGGCGCCTGCGTCATCAGGTTCGCGAGCGGCGCGAAACGCGCGGCGAGCGGCGCCCATTCGCCGATGCGTCCCATGAAAAGCGCTTGCCGCGGCCGGCGGTGTGTCTCGTAGTAATGCGATAGAAACTCCGCCTTATACGAGGCCATGTCGGTATGTGTCGGACAGTCCGATTTGCAGCCCTTGCACGCAAGACACGTATCGAGCGCATCTTTGACTTCTTCGCTTTGCCAGCCGCCCTTGATCGTCTCGCCTTGCAGCATCTCCCAGAACAGATGCGCGCGCCCGCGCGTCGAGTACGCCTCTTCGCGCGACGCGCGGTAGCTCGGACACATCGTGCCGCCTTCGAGCGATCGGCATTTGCCCATGCCGATGCATCGCTCGACCGCGCGCTGGAAGCCATCGCCTTCGCGGCTTCTGAATGCGAGCTTCGTTTGCAGCGTGACCGGCCGGTAGCCCGGTCCCATCCGCAGATTTTCATCGGCGCGGTACGGGTGCACGACTTTGCCCGGATTCATCCGATGCCGCGGATCCCAGATCGCCTTGAACTGTTCCATCGCCTGCATCAGTTCCGCGCCGTACATCACCGGCAAAAATTCGGCCTTCGCCTGGCCGTCGCCGTGTTCGCCCGACAGCGAACCGCCGAACTCGACCACCAGTTGCGCGGCTTCGCGCAGGAACTTGCGCCAGGTGCCGATGGTTTCCGGCGTCCGCAAATCGAATGTAATGCGCGCGTGCACGCAGCCGTCGCCGAAGTGACCGTAAAGCGATGTCTGGTAACCGTAGCGGTCGACCAATGCCTGAAACGCGCGAAGGTAATCGCCGAGGCGCATCGGATCGACTGCAGCATCTTCCCAGCCGACCACCGGATCGGGATTGCCAGGTTCGATGGTCAACGCGACCGCGGATGCGCCGGTCTCGCGAATCGACCACACTTTGTTTTGCAGCGCGCGCCCTTCAACCCGCCTGGTCGATACGTTCGGTCCGGCCTCGCCCGCTTCGAAATAGCGTGCCGCTGCTTGCGCGACTTCGATTGCGGCTGCTTCGGTATCGGCGCCAAACTCGAGCACAACCCATGCGTCGCCTGCAGGCAGCAGCGCGATTTCCTCCGCTTTCAGGCCGCGCGCCTGCAGACCGCGAATCATCACGCGGTCGAGGCCTTCGATCGCGATTGGCTTGAAGCGCATGAAATGCGGCACCGCATCCGCGGCGACATAGATATTGTCGAAGCCGACGACCAGCAGCACACGTTGCGCCGGGCTGTGCACGAGGCGCACCTTCGCCTGTAGCGTGACCGCGCAGGTGCCTTCGGTGCCGACCAGTGCGCGTGCGACGTTAAAGCCGTTTTCAGGCAGCAGCTGATCGAGATTGAAGCCGGACACGCGGCGTTTGATCTGCGGGAATTTTGCGCGGATCTGGTCCGCGTAGCGATCGCGCAGCGCTTTCAGCGCCGCGTAGATTTCGCCCTGACGACCGCCGGCCGCGATGATGCGCGCGAGTTCGTCATCGGAGGTCGGCCCGACCCAGAAGCGCGCGCCATCATAGGTCAACACTTCGAGCGCTTCGATGTTCTCGACCGTCTTGCCGGCCATCACCGAATGCGCGCCACACGAATTGTTGCCGATCATGCCGCCCAATGTGCAGCGGCTGTGCGTCGCCGGGTCCGGCGCGAACGTCAGACCATGTTGCTCCGCCGCGTCGCGCAGCGTGTCGCAAACGACACCCGGCTCGACGATCGCGGTGCGCGCCTCGGCGTCGACCGACACGATGCGGTTCACGAACTTGCTTGCGTCCGCAACGACCGCGACGTTCACGCACTGCCCGCTCTGCGATGTGCCACCGCCGCGCGGCAGGACTGGCACATCGTTGCGCTGGCAAGCGGCGAGCGTGGCGATCAGATCGTCGACGTCGCGCGGCACGACGACTGCAATCGGCACTTGCCGGTAGTTCGATGCATCAGCCGCATAAAGCGCTTTCGCGCCCTGGTCGAAACGTACGTCGCCGCGCACGTTCTGCCGCAAATCGGCCTCCAGCCGCCGCAGCACCGCGTCACTGCCATTGAACGGTGCGTTGGGACGCGTGCTTGCGGCGCGTGGTGCTTCGTCGATAGTCGATTCTTCGATTGGATTCACACTGTCCTCTCCGATGCGGCCTGTTGTCGTGCGTCCGCGCGCGGCCGTTCATGCAAGCCGTTCGTGCGCGTCGCGACCGGCGATATGAAACCCCAATGAACAAAGGATACGCGCAATTGCCGCTCAGCCCGGTCACGTGCGGCGATGCGCGCGGCGCACGAAGTGCAGCGGGCCGAGCCTGAGTAAGCATCGCGCTTCATCAACACTTACGCATTCATTGCAATCTTGCGCAACGCGCGGAGTCGGTCCCCATCGTTGCAACCAGCGGAAGATTCACGAAGCTTTCATAATGTCGATATACAGTTTCACTGCGAGTTATCTCTCGCAACGAAACTCCAAGCAGTTCTTTGAGGCCCGCATAAGCGGGCTTTTTTTTCGCCTTCGCGTTTTCGTCCGCGTTTTATGGTTCAGCTGCGGTAATCGGAACCCGTGGTATCGATTAGCCGAAGGGCCGCCTGCCACGCGAGCGCAGCGATCCCATCCGAGTCATCGCGCCCGAACTGTGCCGCGGTCCGTTCGCAGACATGCGCCGGCGGAATCACGAGTTCCGCGTTGCCGGCGAGCGCCTGCACCTGAATCTGACACGCACGTTCGAGAAAATGGATTTCCTCGAACGCTGTCGCGGCCGACGGTCCGCCAACCAGCAGTCCGTGATTGCGCAGAATCATTGCATGCCGATTGCCCAGATCGGCGACCAGCCTGTCGCGTTCACCGATGTCGAGCGCAATGCCCTCATAGTCGTGGTAGGCAAGGTGACCATAAAATTTTAGCGCGTGCTGGCTGATCGGCAGCAGCCCCTGCTTCTGCGCGGACACTGCCGCGCCGGCGGCCGTATGCGTATGGATCACGAAGCTCAGATCCGGACGGGCCAGATGGACGGCCGAATGAATCGTGAAGCCGGCCGCATTCACGCGATAGCGTTCCGGGTGGCGCGCGACCTGTTCGGGCGCTTCCACGACGTGGCCATCGCAATCGATTCTCACGAGATCGGACGCACGCATCTCGTTGAACAGCACGCCGTATCGATTGATCAGAAAATGATGCTCGGGCCCCGGCACACGCGCGGTAATGTGTGTATCGATCAAATCCGTCATGCGAAAGTGCGCGACGAGCCGGTATAGTGCAGCGAGATCACAACGAGTTGCCCATTCTGCTTCGCTATACGGGCGTGCAATCGTATCGGACACGATACCTGTCTCCTTATAGAACAACGCGCAATACAGCGAGTCGACGACAGTCAGCGCTTTATCGCTCCCGCTTGATCCACGCGGATTACGCCGAATGACGTGTTAAGCAGCGCGCCGCCACCAATACAAGCGCGACCGACCCGGCAATCAGCAGCGAAAGTGCTCGATATCCTGTCCCGCGTTGATCGCGCGCGTGAGCCAGTCCGGGCGCTCGCCCTTGCCGTCCCACGTGTTGCCGTACGCGTCGCGATATTTCGGCGTCGCCGCATCCTCAGTGATCGCGGCCGCTAGCGCTTCGATCGAGATGCCATACTCTTCCATTCGACGCCTGATCCAGACGATCAGGCGATCGCGCGCCTCACCGTCGGAGTCGAACAATCGATGTTCCTCTCGCTCTTTCATAAAGTATCGGTATTGCGGCTGGAATTACGCGCGTTATAAAACACAACGCTTCGCCATTCGGCGAAGCCGTTATACGAACATGATGGACACGACAAGCTACCCTGACGATGCAGGAATACTGGCCTACCCAACCAGTTTGATTGACGGCAAATGCCCGCCTTTGATCGGCTTCGCACGTCAGATGAGCAGTGTGCATGAATCATGCGCCATCTGGCCGTCGCGCGCCTTCGCTGATAGAACCCTGGTGCGTCGCAGGTCGCTACTTTGATTTGCATGCGATTCTACACTCATTTTACGCAGCGCCAGGTATGGTGCAATCGTGCAGTGCAGCGCCGGAAGGCGCACCGGCTCGACGTTTGCGGGCAGCAGGCGAGGTTCGCACAGCATGATTCTCGCGAGTCAAACAGAAATGATGGCGGCGCGCGCATGGAGTAGGCGCAATGAGCCATTCCGCTCGTGCTATCGTGCAAGTCGTCCCGCCGCATCTGAGGAGCCCTCCCGCCATGACCGCGCAAGCCGCCATCGCCGCCATTCTTGGCGCACTACTGATCGGTGCAATGAGTCCCGGACCCAGCTTTCTCGTCGTTGCACGCAATGCAATTGGTTTGTCGCGCCGCGACGGGCTCGCCACTGCGCTAGGCATGGGCTTTGGCGGAGTCTTCTTTAGCGGCATCGCGCTTTTAGGCCTCTATACGGTGCTCGCCGCGGTCGAGTGGCTCTATGTGAGCCTCAAGGTCGCGGGCGGCCTGTACCTCCTCTATATCGCGTCGAAAATCTGGCGCGGCGCGGCGGCGCCGCTGTCGTTCGAGCGTATCCAGACCGACGCGCATCGCGATGCGCGCCGCTCGTTCTGGGTGGGTCTATCGACGCAACTGAGTAACCCGAAAACGGCGATTTTCTACGGCAGTATCTTTGCCGCGCTGCTGCCGCAGCACCCGCCGGCATGGTGTTACGCAGTCCTGCCGCCCGCGGTGTTCGCGATCGAAGCAGGCTGGTACACCGTCGTCGCGATGTTCTTCTCGAGCCGGCACGCGCGCGAGTTTTATGCGAAGGCGAAGAAAGCGATCGATCGTCTCGCGGCGACCGCAATTGCGGCGCTCGGCCTACGGCTGATTTTCACCGCCCACCGGGTGGGACTGTGACGAGATCGATGGCGTGCGTGGATTTGACACGCGCGCGCAGTTCGAATTTCTGGATCTTGCCGGTGGAGGTCTTCGGCAATTCACCAAAGACCACGGCTTTGGGCACTTTGTAACCGGCAAGCAACGCGCGACAGTGCGCGACGATTTCGTCCGCTGTCGCTTGCGCGCCCTCCTTCAGTTCGATAAACGCGCACGGCACTTCTCCCCACTGCGCGTCCGGCATCGCCACGACCGCCGCAACCGACACCGCCGGGTGCCGATACAGCGCGTCTTCCACTTCGATGCTCGAGATATTCTCACCGCCCGAGATGATGATGTCCTTGCTGCGGTCCGTAATACGGAAGTAGCCGTCCGGCATCAGCACACCGATATCGCCGGTATGGAACCAGCCGCCGCGAAATGCATCGGTGGTTGCGCGCTCATTCTTCAGATAACCCTTCATGCAGATATTGCCGCGAAACATCACTTCGCCGAGCGTCGCGCCGTCGCATGGGACCCGCTCGAGCGTAGCCGGATCGAGCACCGACACCGCCGCTTGCAGGTGATATCGCACACCCTGGCGCGCGTTCATCCGCGCACGGTCGTCGTCGCCAAGCGCATCCCAGCTTTGCTGCTTCGCACACACCGAAGCGGGTCCGTACACTTCGGTCAGCCCGTATACGTGCGTCAGATCGAAGCCGATTTCTTTCATCCGCGCGATCACCGCAGGCGACGGCGGTGCTCCGGCGACCATGGTCGAAACCTGATGCGCGATCCCTTCGCGCCATTGCGCCGGCGCATTGGCGAGCGCGCTCTGTACGATCGGCGCACCACAGTAGTGAGTGACGCGCTCGCGGCGGATCAGGTCGAATACCGTCTTTGCATCGAACTTGCGCAGACATACGTTGACGCCCGCACGCGCGGCGATCGTCCACGGAAAACACCAGCCGTTGCAGTGAAACAGCGGCAATGTCCACAGATACACCGCATGCTTGGGCATGTCCCATTCGAGGATATTGCTAAGCGCATTCAGGTATGCGCCGCGATGATGGTAGACCACGCCCTTCGGGTCACCCGTCGTGCCCGACGTATAGTTCAGCGCGATCGCATCCCATTCGTCAGCGGGCGGCGTCCATGCGAACCGCGGATCTCCGCTGAGCAGGAATGCTTCGTAATCGGTTGCTCGCGAAAACCTATCCGGATCGGCCGGCATCGCATCGCTGACACTGACGATCCGCAGCGCCGGCAGTTCACGCGCGGCACGTTGCGCGAGTTCGGCATATTCGGTATCGACGATCAGCAGCTTTGCCTCGCCATGGCGCAGCATGAACAGGATCGATCCGATATCGAGCCGCGTGTTGATCGTGTTGAGCACGGCGCCGGCCATCGGCACGCCGAAATGCGCTTCGATCATCGCCGGAATATTGGGGAGCAGCACGGCCACCGTGTCGCCGCGACCGATGCCCGTTTGCGCGAGCGCACTGGCAAGGCGGCAAACGCGCTCATAGGTCTCGCGCCAGTTGCGCCGTATGTCACCGTAAACTATTGCGGTGCGTTCGCCGTAGATTTCCGCGGCCCGCGCAATGAAATCGATCGGCGTGAGCGGCACGTAGTTCGCGTCGCGGCGGCCAAGACCTTCATCGAACATGTGTGTCATCGCGTCTCTCCTCGACTGCTCGCACCGCTGCGTCGTCGCGGGTTGATCCGGCGAGCGGCGCAATACGCGCTCCTGTCAAACGACGGCGGAGCGCCGCTTGGTTCGCGAAACGCTCCGTTGCGCACCGCAATACAGGTAATGAGAGAGTCAGACGCGCGGCAAGTCGTCGATGAATTTTTCGACGTGGCCGTCGGGAATATCGGTGTCGATGCCGTCGAGACCGTCAGTGTGGGAGACCGTCTTGATCTTCGGTCCGAGCAGTTTCATTCCGCCTAGCGTAAAGAGCGACCAGACCGCGTTCCCCGCGCGGATCGCGTGAACCACGTCCGCGACTTCGACGATTTCATGCGGCGACATCCATTCGTTCGTTTTCGGGTTGACGAGCGCCCAGCGAACGTGGGTAACGCGGTCGGTCACCGGGTTAATGCGCACGGCATCGATAGCATAGGTAGCCATTTCCACCTCCATCATCGTCGTCAGGGCATCGTAGCACTTCTGCGATGCGCAACGAACACCGCAATATCCACGGCAAATTGAAGAATGGCTGATCCCGCCCGCATTTATAAGGATGACGGACATTTCGACCGGGTAGCGCAAGTCGCGATGTGCCGCGACGTCGCTGGCCGCAACCGGCGATCAGAACAGCATTGAGGCCCGCGTTGAAGCAACACGCGTGCCGCTGTCGGTCAGTGCCGCCAGTTGCCCGCGCGCGGCGCCGGCTGCCTGCTCGAGCGCAAACTGCTGCGCCGGCGTGAGCGGCGGCGTGAAAGTGCGCTCGGTCAACTTGAGCGGGTCCACTGGCCGTTCATTGATCCGCACTTCATAGTGCAGGTGCGGCCCGGTCGCGACACCCGTGCGGCCGACCAAACCGATGCGCTGCCCTTCGGCGACCTGCATGCCGGCGCGCAAACCACGCGCGAACGCGGACAGATGCGCATAGCAGGTCGTATAACCGTTGCCATGATCGATCACGACGTGCCGGCCGTAGCCGCTGCGCACGCCGGCGAACTCCACCGTGCCGGCCGCCGCGGACAACACCGGCGCGCCCGAGTGCGCAGTCAGATCGACGCCCGCGTGAAAACGCTCCTCGCCCGACACCGGGTGCATCCGCTCACCGAACGGTGAACTGACGCGTTCGTAGTTCACCGGCATCGCGAACGGTTCGGCTGCAAGCAGGCTGCCGTCGAACGTGTAGTACTCGCCACGCGTGGTGCCGGGTGCGATAAACCACAACGCCGAGTATGTGCGATCGCCCAATCGCACTTCCACGGCAGTGACGCGCGGATGACGCGTAACCGCATCGGTTGAATCGCCGCGCTCGTAGATGAGTCGAATGCCATCATCCGGTAAAGCAGCGACGGCTGGATCGAGCCGTCCCGCGAACAGATGCTCGACCTGGGCGACGATGTCAGCCGGCAAATCGGCTTTTGTCAGCGCGTCACGCAAGTCGTGGTCGATGTGTGCTGCGCGCGCGACATAGCGAGTGTCGTAGCCCGTGTCAGACAACGACCATGGCGAAGTGCCCGCGAGTGGAATACGTGTTGCCGCCTCGCCGGAAACGGCATGGTCATTCGCGTCACCCGAATTGTTCGAGTTGAGTGCGACGGACACGTCGCGTGCCGCGTATCGATACTCGTCGGGTACGCATAACACTGGCGACGCGGCACACATTGCGGCGAGAATCGGACCGCCATAGCGCAACGTCGTATCCGCCTGCGCCGGGGCGTCGCCATGGCTCGCCCAAAGCGAGTCGACAGAGTCGCGCTGCGTATCAGCTCCGCTGGAAGATTCAGCGGCCTGCTGCGCGCGAGGCGCCCAATTTTCGGATGGATAGTCCAGTGCGTCGTGCGGCGCCTGAAATCCCGCGCGATGCGCACCCGTGAGCGTTGCCACACCCACAGCCGCCGGCAACCCGCACACGGCCGCGATGCCAATCAGTAACGCCGCACGCGACGCGGCAGTGAACAGGGAGTGATGTTTAAAACGCGCCGGAAGCGCTACGTTGCGAGACGTGCGCTGCCCGTGCGCGAGAAAAAAACGTAGGCGTACCGTCACGTAGATATCTCGCAGTCGAACCAGAAGGCTGCGGGCGTGAGCGGCAGTGCGGGAACGCACAGCAGCAGCGCGACGTACTACGAAGGAAGTGAAAGGAATTCAACTCACGAATATGATCGTATGAATTTCACCTCTTCACGTCGTGCAGCCCGGCAAAGAAAGTCGACAGTGTAGAGGCACATGCGTGCTTCGGGAATAGGTCAAATCCTGATTTAAGCGTGTATTTTCGTGCGTGCATACGGTATGAACATAGTCAGACGCCATCGAAACAGTGATAACTGCCGCTACAATTGAAGGTTACTGCCCGGTTCAGCGCCTCGGCGTATGCAGCGCGAAGCCCGTACAAAGCGGGCCTCTTCAACAATCTTCAACCCGGACACACGGACATGTCTGTCACCGCATGGCTCTTCTTTCTGCCCGCGTGCTTCGCGATCAATATGGCCCCCGGGCCGAACAATCTGCTGTCGATCAACGTCGCGGCGCGCCATGGGTTCATGACCGCATTCGTCGCGGGCACGGGCCGGCTCGTTGCATTTTCTCTGATGCTGGTGCTCGCGGCGACAGGTCTCGCCGTCGTGCTGCATGCGTCTGAACTGTTTTTTCTCGCGATCAAGCTCGCCGGCGCTGCCTACCTGATCTGGCTCGCGATTCAGCTGTGGCGCAGCGATGCCGCCCCCATGCATACGCAACGCGACGCAGGCGATGCTTCGCTGCTTCGCATCGCGCGCCAGGAGTGCCTGGTCGCCGCGGGCAATCCAAAGGCAATTCTGGTGTTCACCGCATTCCTGCCTCAATTCGTCAATATCGCGAAACCGATGTTGCCGCAGTTCGCGGTACTCGGCACGAGCTTTCTCGTGCTGGAGTGGGTCGCGATCGCGCTCTACTCCGGGGCCGGCGTGTACCTCGGCAAATGGCTCACGCGCACCAGCGTGCGTCGCTGGTTCAACCGCTGCTGCGGCATGTTCCTCGGCGCGATCGGCGTGAGCTTTCTGCTCCTGCGGCGCGCGCAAAGTTGACACGCGTACAAGGCATACGCCTTGCGAACCAGGCAATGAATCCATAGGAGCGAATGACAGTCGTCGGCATGCATAACTAATCACTAATGCAATTCGCGAGAAACTTTAACTGTCCTCAATCGTTACAGGCCCCTATGCTCACACTATCGCCCGTTACGGTTGTGTGACGCTGCATGCGCGCCAAGCGCGCACGCGTCACGCGCCGAACGATGTCGGCACCGCCACACACTATTACGCCGACACACCGGGCAAGCGGGTTTTCAATGTCATTAGGGCGAACATCATGAAGATCTGTGTTTTCGGAGCAGGGGCGATTGGAGCGATGATGGGCGTGCAGCTCGCGCGCGCTGGCGCGGACGTCAGCTTTGTTGCGCGCGGCCCGCATCTCGCCGCGATGCGCGAGCATGGCGTGCGTGTATTGATGGATGGCGAAGAGGTGTCCGCTCGCGTGCGTTGCACGTCGGATCCGGGCGAGTTGGGCGTACAGGACTATGTGCTCATCACGCTGAAGGCACATTCGGTACCGGCTGTCGTCGATGCGATGCAACCGTTGCTGGGCAAGCACACTGCGGTAATCACCGGCGTGAACGGTATTCCGTACTGGTACTTCTATCAGCACGGTGGGAAATTCGCGGGCACCCGGCTCTCGAGTATCGATCCGGACGGCACTCAATGGAACAAGCTCGGACCGGAGCGAGCGATTGGCTGCGTGCTGTATCCGGCCGCTGAAATCATCGAGCCCGGCGTAATCAAACACGTGTACGGCAAGAAATTCCCGATTGGCGAACCGAGCGGCGAGCGCACGCCACGCATCCAGGCGCTTCATGAAATGATGACCGCGGCGGGCTTTGATGCGCCGATTCGCGACAACATCCGCGACGAAATCTGGCTGAAGCTGTGGGGCAATTTGTGCTTCAACCCGATCAGCGCGCTCACGCATGCGACACTCGATCTGCTTGCGAGCGACCCCGGCACGCGCGACGTTTGCCGCACGATGATGGCCGAAGCAAAGCGTATTGCCGAACCGCTCGGCGTGCATTTCCGCGTCGATATCGAGCGGCGCATCGATGGCGCGGGCGCGGTTGGCGCGCACAAGACGTCGACGCTCGTCGATCTCGAACACCGCCGGCCGATGGAGATCGATCCGCTGCTCACTGTCGTGCAGGAAATGGGGCGCCTGGTGGGCGAGCCCACTCCGACCATCGACGTGGTACTCGCGCTGGTCAAAATGCGCGAAAGAATGGCGCTCCGAAACGATTGATCGATTTGATCGCCTAGTCTCGTAGCGGCATCGAACGAGGATCGAATGCGTGTCGCGCATTCGATCCTTTTTTATTTCCGACCATCGTCGTCAATGATCGAGCGCAAGCCAGACCGACTTGGGCTCCGTGAAGTTTTCGATCGCCACGTCGCCGTGTTCACGGCCGAACCCCGAATCGCCGGTGCCGCCCCACGGCAGACGAACATCGGTATAGCCATACGTATTGATCCATACGGTGCCCGCCTTGAGCGCATGGGCGATACGATGCACGCGGCCGATATCCGCGCTCCAGACCCCTGCGGCGAGGCTATAAAGCGTGCCGTTCGCAATACGTATCGCGTGCGCCTCGTCGTCGAAAGGGATCACGCTCGCGACCGGCCCGAAAATCTCCTCCTGCGAAATGCGCATTTCGTGCGCGACATTGGCGAACAAGTCGGCTCGACAAAGAAGCCGCGCTCACCGATCCTCGCGCCGCCGGTCACGAGCGACGCGCCTTCGTTTTTACCGATGTCGATATAGCCGAGCACAGTCTTCATCTGCGAGGCTGAAATGAGCGGCCCCATGCCCGTTTCGCGCTCTGTCGGGTCGCCGACCTTGATCGACTTTGCACGCGCCGCGAGGCGCTCGACGACGTCATCGTAGACGTCGCGATGCGCGAGAATCCTCGAGCCCGCCGAGCAAACCTGGCCCGTATTGAAGAACACGCCCGAAGCCGCCGCGCGTACCGCGCTATCCAGATTCGCATCCGGAAAAATCACGTTTGCCGACTTGCCGCCGAGTTCGAGCGTGACACGCTTGAAATTACTCGCCGCGCCCTGCAGAATCCCGCGGCCGACGGAAGGCGATCCGGTAAACGTCACCTTGTCGATGCCCGGATGCGCGACGAGCGCGTCGCCGACCACACTGCCCTTACCTGTCACGACGTTGAACACGCCCGGCGGCACGCCTGCTTCGAGCGCGAGTTCGGCCACGCGCAGCGCGGACAGCGGTGTCACTTCCGCGGGCTTCACGATCAGCGTGCAGCCGCACGCGAGCGCCGGCGCGATCTTCCACATGCCGATCATCAATGGAAAATTCCACGGCACGATTGCCGCGACCACGCCGACCGGCTCGCGCACCGTGTATGTCAGCGCATCGGGCCGCACCGGCACCACTTCGCCATTAATCTTGTCGCACCACCCTGCGTAGTACGCAAGCGTGTCGATCGTAGCGGGCAGGTCCTGGCGCAACACGGACGCGATCGGCTTGCCGGCGTCGAGGCTTTCGAGCTCGGCGATCTGCTGCTCATTTGCGCGCAGCAGGTCCGCGAAACGCACGAGGATGCGCCCACGCTCGCTGGCGCGTATGCCGTTCCATACGGGCAGCGCGGCGCGCGCGGCACGCACCGCTGTATCGACATCCGCTGCACTGCCCCGTGCGACCCGCGCGATCGGTTGCTCACTAGCGGGGTCGATATCGACAGAGTATTCGCCGCTGCGTGGCGGCACGCGTTCACCATCGATTAGCAAATCATGGCGTTGAAGGTCGGATTCGGTGCCCATGGTGGTACTCCTTGCAAAGAGAGGACCCGGGCCTACGAAAGCCGAAACGTGGCGCTCAAACGTGGCGCTCTGTTGCTGGCGTCAGTCGCGACTCCGGTCGCGTTTCAGGCGGTGTTTTCAGGCCTGTCTGGACGCGAGCAGCGGTGCGGCGCCTGCGGGCGCGGCCGGCGTAGGTCCGGACGACGCGTGCTCATTGGCAGGCGACGTATCGGACAGACGGCCCGATGCGCGGCCGCGGTCGGAGAAAAGGGACCATACGGCTTCGGCATTGGGGCGCAACGTCCGGTTGCGTTGCCGCACGAGCATCGTCGTGAACGATACTTCAGGCAGCAAGGGGCGCGCCACGAGCCCGGCAGCCGGTGCCGGCCAATGCGCGCCGATCGGCAGTACGCCAATTCCCAACCCTAATTCGATCATACGTATCACCGCGGCGACGTGCCCGCATTCCTGCATGCGCCGCGCTTGCACACGATGCGCGTTCATGCCGCGCTCGACCGCAGCGCGGCTGCCGGCATCGGCATTCAGCGTAACGAGCGCACTGTCGCCGAGCGCGCTCCACATCAGCGTCGTGCCGCGTGCGAGCGCGTGTGTGTCCGGCATTACCGCGCACAGCGGAGTGGAGAACAATGGTTGCATTTGCAACGTGTCGGAGCCTGGCGTGTCGAGGTCCGACACCACGCCGAAATCGACATCGCCGTGCGCGACGCTTGCGAGCACCGCTTGTTGCGGCTGGTCGATCACATCGACAGTCACACCAGGAAAGACCACCGCACACCGCGCGATGCCGTCCGGCACCCAACTCGACGATAGGACCGGATTGCTCGCAATCGTCACCACGCCGGTATGGCCATGGTGCGCGGCGCGTTCTTCACGCAGCGTCAGATCGATTTCATCGAGGAGCTGGCCGATGCGGCGCGCGAGACTCGCGCCCGCCGGCGTCAGTTCGACCTGGCGTGTGGTGCGGTCGAACAGTCGGAGTGAGATCGCTTCTTCGAGTTCGCGAACGCAGCGGCTCACGGCCGACTGGGTCAGATCGAACTCGCGCGCCGCGCGCGTAAAACTGCGCTGGCGCGCGACAGCGACGAACACCTTCAATTGCTGCAATGAAACGTTCATGTGTCCGCCGCTATGCTTCAGGTCAGGCTATGGGTTTACTCGCCGGTTTGTTCCGGCCACGTGCTCAGTCGCGACGGAGCCCCGCTTTTGCTGGCTTCACGCAGCAGCGGATCGCTTTGCTCGATCCAGCGCGTACGCATCGGCGCAAGCACGAACTTCGCCGACACACCGGCCGCGATTGTGATCACCGCCGCCACGATAAACACCATGTTCCAGCCGCCGGTAGCCGCGAGCACCGATGCGATCGGCACCAGCAGCGATGCCGTGCCCTTCGCCGTGTACAGCGTGCCCGCGTTGGACGCGGCGTACTTGCTGCCGAACGTATCCGCGCAAATGGCCGGGAAGATCGAGAAGATTTCGCCCCAGAACAGGAAGATCAGCGCGGCGAACGTCATGAACGCGTACGGGTTCGTGCCGAATTCCATCAGACCGAGCAGCGCGAGGCCTTCACCGATGAAAATCGCGAACATCGTGTTTTCACGGCCGATCTTGTCCGAAATGAAGCCGCACAGCGGACGCGTAAAGCCATTGCAGATGTTGTCGATCGACAGCGTCATCGTGAGCAGCGGCAGCGTAGCGCCGAACAGTGTCATCGGCAGCTTCGCAATACCGAAGTCCTTCGCGATCGGGCCAAGTTGCGCCGTTGCCATCAGACCGCCTGCCGCCACTGCGACGAAGCACAGGTAGATCACCCAGAACACTGGCGCCTTGATCATCTGGCCAGGCGTGTAGTCGGTCTTCGCCACCGCGAACTTGCGCTTGATCGCCGCCGCCTTGTGCGGTTCAGGCTTTCTCAACCACATCGACAGGATGAAGATCACGACGCCTTGCAGGATGCCGAAGAACAGGAACGCATGCTCATAGCCGCGAGCCGTGATCATGTTCGCGATCGGAATAACGGTGACCGCCGCGCCGGCGCCGAAACCCGCCGCCGTCAAACCGGCCGCGAGACCGCGACGATCCGGAAACAGCTTCAGCGCATTGCCGACGCACGTGCCATACACGCCGCCTGCGCCGATGCCGGCGATGACCGCTGCGATATACAGTTCGGGCAGCGTCGTCGCGAACGAATTCATCACCCACGCGACACCTGCGCAAATCGCACCGACCGCAACGACCGGACGCGGACCGAACTTATCGACGAAATACCCTTCAAGTGGCACGAGCCACGTTTCAGTCAGGATGAAGATCGAGAATGCAAGCTGGATCGACGCCTGCCCCCAGCCATGACGCGCATTCATCGGTGCGACGAACAACGTCCATGCATATTGCAGGTTGGCAACCAACCCCATGCACAAGATGCCGACGAATAGCTGGAACCAGCGGTTATGCCAGAACGCGGGGGCCGGAGCCTGCCGAGAGATGTGTTCCATGTGCTTTGTCTCCGATATGTATTCTGCAACCGGCCGGATTGCCGGATTACATGCATACCACTTGTAGTTGTGTCCCGATCGAATCGTCGGGTCTTAACGGCAATTGCCGGCTCACTGCTAAAAAACTGTTTAAAGCGCCACCTGATTCCGTTAGTCGATTCCTTTAGTCAAACAGATTACCGACTAAAGGGATCAAGCGACCTGTCCTTTGCTTTTCCCCTCCTTGCTAGCTAAGCGTTAACCCGAGCATCAAGGCCACTGTAAGCCGCAAATAGAAGACGGGAACCGCCTTTTACATTGCATGCTAGGGTCATTGCTGAATTACCGATAATTAAAGTTTGTTACCATGTCGATTCATTCCAGCTTATACATCGGCCATGACGATGAGAAATGCGACACTCCGCCAGTTGAAGGTGTTCGAGACTGTCGCCCGGCATCTGAGCTTCTCGCGCGCCGCGGAAGAATTGCATCTGACGCAGCCCGCGGTCTCCACGCAAGTCCGGCAGCTTGAAGAGCACGCCGGCTTGCCGCTCTTCGAACAGCTCGGCAAGAAAATCTACCTGACCACGGCCGGCACGGAGATGCTGCACTACAGCCGCACGATCATCCAGCAGTTCCACGAAGTGGACGAAGCGATGAGCCAGCTTAAAGGCGTGTCCGGCGGCAAGCTGAACGTCGCGGTCATCAGCGCGGGTGACTACTTTTTTCCGCGCCTGCTCGCCGAATTCACGCATCGCTACTCGGGCGTCGAACTCAACCTTTCGGTGCATAACCGCGAAGAACTGCTGCATCAGCTTGCGACGAATCAAACGGACCTTGCGGTGATGGTGCGCCCGCCGCACGAAATGGACGCCGTCAACGAGGCGTTCGCGCCGCACCCGTACGTGATCGTCGCGGCGCCCGATCATCCGCTCGCGGGTAAGCGCCGCATCAAGATGGCGCAACTCGCCGAAGAGGCGTTCGTCGTGCGCGAGCGCGGCTCGGACACATGGAATTCGATGGAAGAAGGCTTCGCGGGGCGCCTCACCAATCTCAAGATCGCGATGGAAATCAAAAGCACCGAGACGATCAAGCAGGCGGTGATTGCGGGCATGGGCATCGCCTTCCTCTCCGCGCATACGATCAGCCTCGAACTGCAGGTCGGCAATCTTGTCGTGCTCGACGTCGAGGGTTTTCCCGTGATGCTCAACTGGTACGTTGTGCACCGGAAGAACAAGCGCCTGCCACCCGTCGCGGTCGCCTTCAAGCAGTTCCTGATGGAAGAAGGCGCGAACCAGATCGAAGAGATCACCCGCGTCACGCAGCTGATCACCCATAAGTGATGCTGAATAGAATTCCAATAAAACTTTAACTATTGCAAATCCATCAGGGCTTCTATGCTTGAGGCGAGTCTTATCACTCGCCAGCTCAGGAGTCCTGCCATGAATCACGCTTCGGTTGCCACACCTAACGCTTCGCCCGCTGCTCACGTCGCCGCGAACAGCGCCGAAGAAGCCAATCTGTGCGCGTACAACAGTGCCTTCAGTGACCTCGGCCTGCGTTTTCGCTGGGATAGCGAGACCATCGACGTGCTGAAGCAGGAATTCAATACGGAAATCGCGCGTATCACCGCGTATATCGAGCGGTTTCATGCGCACCTGTTGAATGCGTACGAGGCCGACTTTCTCGCACAGTTGATCTTCCAGAAGAAGACTGAGTTTTACCGCGAAGCGGCGGCTGATTGAGCCGGTTGGCGCTGCGCGAAGATCGATGGCGTGGCGCCCGACCGCGGGCGCCCGTTCATGTCGATGCTCAAATCGATGCAATTCGCGCAGACGCCGCTTTATGGACCGCTTCATCGTCCGATACCCCGATTGCGTCCAGTCTGACGCCGATCGCCGCGATTACGCAGCGCGCAGTGTCTCGCAGCCCTGCTCCGCGTCGGCGCAACGGTTAGTGTCCAGCGCTGCGTAAAATCGTCTGACGGCCACCTGTTCATCGCATCGGCACGCCATTCGACACGGAATAACGCCGCGCGCCGCCGCGTCGAGCCGCAATGTGCGCGATGCGCGGGATGCCAGCGACGTCCGTGCGCCGCGGCAACCAGCAGGCCGTAGCGGTCATCCACGGTCGCGGCCAGATGCACGCCCAATGCTGCGGAAAGTCCGGCCGCCGCGACCAACACCGAAAGCCCCAATGCCGGAGACGCCTCCGTCACGAAGCCATAGCCAAGCCAGATGCACAGCAGCAATGCGAACAGATCGACGAGCGCGCAACCCGGGCACGCGCTCACATGCGTTTGTACTGCGGCGCGCATGGTATTGCGCAGTCTGAAGAATGCGAGTGCGGATGCGGCGACCAGCAATGCACCGGCGAATACCGCGACATACAGTTCGATGCGCTCGCCGCTCTGCTTCAACGTCAGCGTCCACGGAGAAGAAAAATACCGCACGAAAGCGCCGGCCAGCGAGACCAGTCCCACGCCACAACAGGCGATAGTTGCAAGCGCAACCAATGACTGGCGACGCCGGCCGCTTACGTCGCCGATATCGGGCTGGTCCGAACCAGCCACACCATCCGGCATGTTCTCTCCTCGATCTGTACCGCCGATCATTTATTCATGCCGTTTCAAACTGCGCTCGCAGCGGCGGATGCCGCTTGCTGACCGGACAAGCCCGCTGCCGCAAGCCGGTTCGTCAAAGTGCCGATTCCGTCGATCGTGACTGACACCGCCCCGCCGTCCTTGATCGAGCCGACGCCGAGCGACGTGCCGCATGCGATCACGTCACCGGGTTCGAGCGTCATGTCCTGGGAAATCATGCTGACCTGCTCCGCCGGCGTGAAGACCATATCCGACAGCGGATAGTTCTGACGCTCGACGCCGTCGAGTGTCGTGATGACGCGCGCCGATCGCCAGTCAAAATCCGTCGCGATCGCGGGTCCGATACAGCAGAAGGTATCGAATCCTTTCGCTCTGCACCATTGAGGAAAGTGCGGATTTTCGTTAAGGAGTTCTGCGGCAGTCACGTCGTTGACGATCGTGTAGCCGAAAATCGACGCAGCCGCTTCGTCGACGCTCACATCGCGGCAGCGCTTGCCGATCACGATGCCAAGCTCTCCTTCATAGGCAATCTTCCCCGCATAATGCGCGGGTCGCCGGATCGGCTCGTCGGCGCCGATCACAGACTCAGCCGGCTTGATCAGAAACAGCGGATGCGCAGGCACCGGCTTTTCCAGCTTCGCGGCGAGTGCATGAAAGTTATTCCATAGCGCGACGACCTTGCGCGGCGCGCATGGCGCCAATGCTTTCAACGCGCGCACCGGCCATACCGCGCCGGTCGGCACCGGATGCTCGAGGCTCAGGTGTTCGTGCAGATTGCCGTCTTCGACCTTGCCGAACACGACGCGGTCATCCGTCGACAAAAAACGCATCCAGGTTTCCATACGTACTCCGTTACGCAACCGGCGTGGTTACGATAATAGGGCCACGCCGGTGCTTGTTGCATACACAACGAACGACGCTTTTTCAGATTCGCCCTGCGCCGCGCGCCCACTTGTACTTCGCGCCGAGCACCGCCACCGGAATTTCCGTCGAATACGCATAAGCCGGCACGCCATGCTGATACAGGTACTCGGCTGCTTCCTCGACCTGCACGTCGCCCGCAAGCGATGCGACGATCGGCTTTTCGATGCCCTTCGCCTTCATTTCTTCTTTCACTTCGATCACGAGCTTCGCGAAGACCATCGGCGGCGTAATGATCGTGTGCCAGTAGCCGAGAATGATCGAATGGATGCGCGGGTCCTCGAGACCGAGCCGGATCGTATTCGCGTAGGTGGTCGGTGGCTCGCCGCCGGTGATGTCGACCGGGTTGCCCGCTGCGCCGAATGGCGGAATGAACTTGCGGAATGCCGCGTCGAGATCGGCGGGCATCGTCATCAGCGAAAGGCCGTTGTCGACGCACGCATCCGACAGCAGCACCCCCGAACCGCCCGCGCCGGTAATGATCACGACGTTCTCGCCCTGCGGCGTCGGCAGCTTCGGAATACCGCGTGCGAATTCGAGCAGGTCGCGCAGCGACCGCGCCCGGATCACACCGCACTGCTTGAACACATCCTCATAGATGCGATCGTTGCCCGCCAGCGCTCCCGTGTGCGAGCTCGCCGCGCGAGCGCCGAGGCTCGTGCGACCGGCCTTGAGCACCACCACCGGCTTTTTCTTCGACACCCGCGCCGCGGCTTGCGCGAACGCGCGGCCATCCTTCAGATCCTCGCAGTGCTGCGCGATGATCTCGGTGTGCTCGTCCTGTTCGAAGAACGTCAGCAGGTCGTCTTCGTCGATATCCGATTTGTTGCCAAGGCCGACAATGGCGGACACACCCATCTTCGCCGAACGCGAGAAGCCGATAATCGCCATGCCGATGCCGCCCGATTGCGACGACAGCGCCGCCTTACCCTGCACGTCGTATGGGGTGCAGAAGGTCGCGCACAGATTCTTCGGCGTGTAATAGAAGCCGTAGATATTCGGGCCCATCAGCCGAATGTCGTATTCGCGCGCAATACGCACGATTTCTTCCTGGCCCTCGACATTGCCGGTTTCCGCGAACCCGGACGGAATCAGCACGGCGCCCGGAATTTTCTTCTTGCCAACTTCGGTCAATGCAGCCGCAACGAATTTCGCGGGAATCGCGAATACCGCGACGTCGATATCGCCGGGCACATCGAGCACGCTCCTGTACGCTTTGCGGCCGAGAATTTCATCGGCTTTCGGGTGAATCGGCAGGATCTCGCCCTTGTAGCCACCATTGATCAGGTTCTTCATCACCGAGTTGCCGATCTTGCCGTCCTCAGCCGATGCGCCGATCACCGCGACCCGGTCCGGCCGCATGATGCGGTTCATCTGCCGCACGATGTCCTGCTGGCTCGGCCGGTAGCGCGGCGCAGGCGGCGCGAAATCAAGCACGATCCGCACGTCCGCCGCGATCGCGCCGTTTTTGCTGGCAAATACCGGGTTCAGGTCCAGCTCGGAGATCTCCGGAAAGTCGGCGACGAGCTGCGATACGTTCTGGATCAGCGTCGCGAGCGCGTCGCGATCGACCGCTTCGCCACCGCGTACGCCCTTCAGGATGTCCGCCGCGGCAATGCTGTCGAGCATCGAACTCGCATCGTCGAGCGTCGCGGGCGCGAGACGGAACGTGATGTCCTTCAGCACTTCGACGAGCACGCCGCCCAGACCAAATGCGACGAGCTTGCCGAACGACGGATCGGTCACCGCGCCGATAATCACTTCCTGGCCACCGCCGATCATCTGCTGCACCTGCACGCCATGCAGATTCGCGCTCGCGTTGTAGCGCTTCGCGTTGTCCATGATCGTCGCGAAGCCGCGCTCCACTTCGGCCGCGTCCTTCAGGCCGACCAGCACGCCACCGGCTTCGGTCTTGTGCAGGATCTCGGGAGACACAATCTTCAGCACCACCGGGAAGCCCATCTGCGAGGCAATCTGCGCGGCCTCGCGCGCGTCGGTCGCGAGCCCTTCTTTCGGCACCGCGATGCCATACGCGTCGCAAACCAGCTTGCCTTCAGGGGCCGTCAGCGACGTGCGGCCTTCCGCTTTTACACTGTCCAGAATGTGCCGCACGACCGCCTTGTTCGGCTCAGCCGCGCGATTCGACAAGTGAGCGCCGCCGCGATCCTGCAGCGATAGGGAGTCTTCGTATGCCATATCGTCTCGTCTCCGATTCTGGTTATGAAGTCACCCGGCCTGCCATCTGCCGGTTGCTGTGCCGGCAGGCGACGCATCAAGGACACGCGCACTGCCGGCTTGCTACACGCACACCGTTACCGCTCAGATTGCGCCCGCGGTGCGCAACAGGTCGATCTGTTCCGGCGAATAGCCGATCTCGGCCAGCACTTCGTCGGTATGCTCGCCAAGCAACGGCGAGCGCGTGACGTCTGTCGGGCTGTCCGACAGCTTGATAGGATTGCCAACGGTCAGATATTTACCGCGCACCGGATGATCGACCTCGACGATCGTGCCGGTCTTGCGCAGCGACTGATCTTCCGCGATCTCCTTCATGGACAGGATCGGACCGCATGGAATGTCGTACTTGTTGAGGATGTCCATCGCCTCGAACTTGGTCTTCGTCATCGTCCAGCGCTCGATCTCGGCGAAGATTTCCTTCAGGCGCGGCAAGCGCGCAGTCGCCGTTGCGTAGTCGGGATCGGTCGCCCACTCTTCCTTGCCGATCACGTTGCAGATCTTCGCCCACACCGGCGCTTGCGTGATGAAGTAGATGTACGCGTTCGGATCGGCTTCCCAGCCCTTGCACTTCAGAATCCAGCCCGGCTGGCCGCCGCCCGACGCGTTGCCGGCGCGCGGCACGGCTTCGCCGAACGTGCCGTTCGGGTACTGCGGATACTCCTTCATGACGCCGGTGCGCTCGAGGCGTTGCTGGTCGCGCAGCTTCACGCGGCACAGGTTCAGCACGCCGTCCTGCATCGCGGCGAGCACCTTCTGGCCGCGGCCAGTCATCGTGCGCTGGTACAGCGCGGTGACGATGCCAAGCGCGAGGTGCAGGCCCGTGCCGCTATCGCCGATCTGCGCACCGCTCACGACCGGAGGACCATCGTCGAAGCCGGTCGTCGACGCCGCGCCGCCCGCGCATTGCGCGACGTTCTCATAAACCTTGCAGTCCTCGTAAGGCCCGGGGCCGAAGCCCTTCACCGACGCGACGATCATCCGCGGATTCAGTTCCTGGATGCGTTCCCACGAGAAGCCCATGCGGTCGAGCGCGCCCGGCGCGAAGTTTTCGACCAGCACGTCGCAGCTCTTGATCAGCGTTTCGAGAACCTGTTTGCCTTCCGGATTCTTCGTATCGATGGTCACCGACCGCTTGTTATGGTTGAGCATCGTGAAGTAGAGGCTGTCCGCATCGGGAATATCGCGCAGTTGCTCGCGCGTAATATCGCCCGTGCCGGCCTTCTCTACCTTGATCACATCGGCGCCGAACCATGCCAGTAGCTGCGTGCAGGTCGGACCCGACTGCACGTGTGTGAAATCGAGAATGCGCACACCGTCAAGTGCCTTACCCATGATCTGTCTCCTCCCTGCTTCACTTGTCGATGGTCGGGTGAATCGCGCGCCGCGCGTCGCCGCGAGCACCGATGCCGGGGTTGGGGAATAAAAGTTTTGCGGACATAGTCGTCTCCTTATCGATCGTGATCTGGCGGTTATCGATGGACGCGGCCGGATTCGCTGGCTTGTAACACGACAGACATCATGTGCATGTCCCGATCAATACGGTATGTGATATATCACAATGCAGCAAGCGTATTTTGATGCTGCGGCGCGCCACTGTCTGATCCTGCGAAGCCTTTCCTGGTAAGGCGTTCCGCGTGTTCTCAGCACGCGAATTGCCTTCGACCGAGGGAAAATACCGACCACTCCTTCGTCTTGTATCGCTCTGATATATCACATACCATATTTCACAGCCCGTCAAGAAGTGTTTCCCACTGCCCCAGTCCCGAAACGAACCCAGTGAGGAGTCTGTGAACATTCACGAATATCAGGCGAAAGAACTGCTAAGAGGCTATGGCGTCGCGGTGCCGAACGGCCGCGTCGCGTTTACGCCGGACGAGGCAGAGGCAGCGGCGCGCGAACTCGGCGGCACGGTATGGGTCGTCAAATCGCAGATTCATGCGGGCGGCCGCGGCGCGGGGCGCTTCACTAACGATCGTAATGGCCCGGGTGGCGTGCGGGTGGTCAAGTCGGTCGACGCGGTGGGAAAAAACGCCGCGCAGATGCTGTCGTCGGTGCTGGTGACGAAGCAGACCGGGCCCAGCGGGCGCGAAGTGAAGCGCGTCTATATTGAAGAAGGCTGTGCGATCGAGCGCGAGCTGTATCTCGGGATGCTGATCGACCGCGCGACCTCGCGCATCACGGTGATGGCGTCGACCGAAGGCGGCATGGAAATCGAGGAAGTCGCGGCGCGCACGCCGGACAAGATCCTGAAGGTCGCGATCGATCCCGCCACCGGTCTGCAGCCGTTTCACGCACGGCAGATCGCTTTCGGGCTCGGCCTCGTCGGCAATCAGATCAAGGCCGCGACGCAGTTCATCGTCAATGCGTACCGCGCGTTCGTCGAGCTGGATGCATCGATTGTCGAGATCAATCCGCTCGTCGTGACCGCATCGGGCGACGTCGTCGCACTCGACGCGAAGATTAATTTCGACGATAACGCGCTGTTCCGTCACCCGCCGATCGAGGCATTGCGCGACGAAGCCGAGGAAGATCCGGCCGAACTCGAGGCCGCGAAACACGGACTCAACTATGTGACGCTCGACGGCAACATCGGCTGCATGGTGAACGGCGCCGGCCTCGCAATGGCGACCATGGACATCATCAAGCTATACGGCGGCGAACCGGCGAATTTTCTCGATGTCGGCGGCGGCGCGACGAAGGAGCGCGTCGCGACCGCGTTCCGCCTGATTCTCCGCGACCCGAAGGTCGAAGCGATTCTGGTGAACATCTTCGGCGGCATCATGCGTTGCGATGTGATCGCCGAAGGCGTCGTCAGCGCCGCGCGTGAAGTGGATCTGCGTGTGCCGCTCGTGGTGCGTCTCGAAGGCACGAACGTCGAGCTCGGCAAGCAGATTCTGCGCGACTCCGGCTTGCCGATTCTGTCGGCCGACCATCTCGCGGATGCCGCCGACAAGGTCGTCAGCGCGGTCCGCGCAAACGGCAAAGCGAATCTGACAACCTCCGCAGATCAACACTCGGGAGCACACTGACATGGCCGTTCTGATCGACCGCAACACCAAAGTGATCTGCCAGGGCTTCACCGGGTCGCAAGGCAGCTTTCATTCCGGGCAGGCGCTCGCGTACGGCACGCAAATGGTCGGCGGTGTGACGCCCGGCAAAGGCGGCGCCACGCATCTCGGACTGCCGGTATTCAACACGGTCGCCGACGCCGTCGACGCGACCGGCGCCAACGCATCGGTCATCTACGTGCCGCCGCCGGTGGCCGCCGACGCGATTCTCGAAGCGCTCGATGCCGAAGTGCCGCTGGTCGTCTGCATTACAGAAGGCATTCCGGTGGTCGATATGGTGCGCGTGAAACGCGCGCTCGCCGGCTCGAAGACGCGCCTGATCGGGCCGAACTGTCCCGGCGTGATCACGCCGGGACAATGCAAGATCGGCATCATGCCCGGCCATATCCATAAACCGGGGAAAATCGGCGTGGTGTCGCGCTCGGGCACGCTGACTTACGAAGCGGTCGCGCAAACGACCGCCGCGGGCCTCGGCCAGACGACCTGCATCGGCATCGGCGGCGATCCGGTGAACGGCACGAACTTTATCGACTGCCTCGAGATGTTCCTCGCCGACGACGACACGCACGGCATCATCATGATCGGTGAAATCGGCGGCTCCGCGGAGGAAGACGCCGCGCAATTCCTGAAGGACGCGCGCACGAAGAAACCGGTGGTCGGGTTTATCGCGGGCACGAGCGCGCCGCCGGGTCGGCGGATGGGTCACGCCGGCGCGATCATCTCGGGCGGCAAAGGAACCGCGGGCGCAAAGATCGACGCGATGCGTTCAGCCGGCATTCATGTCGCGCAATCGCCGGCGGCACTGGGCGAAACGATGGTGCAGGCATTGCGCGCACATTGAGCGCCGTGCGGCATCGCACATAGTAGAAGGACGGGCGCACCGCATCACATGCCGCGGATGCGCCCCAGCAAATAAAGAAGAGAAGCGGGTTCGCAGATGTAAAAAAGCCAGCGGGCGATAAACCCGCTGGCTTCCTTTTTCTGACATCGACAGGCACGAACCTGAGCGCAAACCGCGCCCTCTTCGGCCAACCAGTCAATCAGTCCAGAAAATCGCAGTTCGCTTCGACAAAGTCGGCGAGATCGAGCGAATGCTGGCGGACCAGCCGTTCCGCAAGCTCGGTATCGCGTTGTTCGAGCGCTTCAATAATGCGCAGATGGTCGACGATCGAACGCGATGCGCGGTCGCTCTGCGAAATCGTCAGCCGGCGAATCGCCCGCACGTGGATGAAGATATTCTTGATCGTCTCGAGGATAATCTGCGACTTCGAGAGCTCGACGATCGCCTGATGAAACGCGATATTCGCGTCCGAATACTCGGCGATATGCTCGGCCGGCGTCGTATCGCGGAAGTTGTCGAACATATGACGCAGCCGCGCGATTTCCGTATCGGTCGCGTGCAGCGTGGCCAGACGCGCGGCCATGCTTTCCAGCGCCGCCCACATCTGGATCATCTCGACGATTTCACGCTTGCTCTTGCGCACGATATAAATGCCGCGCCGCGGCACCATGCGCAGGAAACCTTCCTGCTCGAGCAGCGTCATCGCCTCGCGCACGGGCGTGCGGCTGACACCGAGCGTCTCGCTAAGCAGTCGCTCATCGAGCCGGATTTCATCCTTCGACTGATAGATGTCCGCGTCGGCAATCGCCTGGCGGAGCATCGCATAGGCCTGGTCGCGCAGGCTGGCGCTCGCATTGATCGGCTGCAGCGCCAGCGTCAGCGGCGTAGCCACACCATTTTCAGTTTGAAGATCCGACGACATTCATCGCCTCTTTTTTGACAGATGCACGGAACGGCGCCGGCACGAAGACACCACCGTTTCCGCCCGCGAGACCGGCAAACCGGCCATGTCTGGCCGCGCTGGCTGCTACGCTCAGCGGTACCAGATTCGTCAGCAAAACGGTCGCGGCAGAGCCGAGACCCACAAAACCGACAGCAAGCAGCGCCAGGGATACGAAGTCCATTTGATGCTCCACATGATTGAGTGTTCGGAATGACTCAATCATATGCTGCGGCGCGGCATACGTCAATAACTTTGTATGTAGTATATCAGGCCGTGTTGCGTTTCGAACTCGGTGAAAAACCTAACATGCGCATCGCGAATTTTTCAGAATCGGCCCACGCGGCAGCGCGCGCAACGTTCGTGCGCGGCAATGCAGCAGTCCTGCCCAGCTTGTCTCGCCTTACTTGCGTCATACCAAACAGTGTAAACTTTCGCAGCGCATCATGACGACGACGCATGGACCATATGTTGCTAATCGTCATATTGCCAAGAGACCAACGAAGAAATATTGTCTCGCCATCGCCACTTAGGCGTATAGCGTCGAGCCGTCATATGCAGTCAGTCAGCATATAAATTGATGAGTTTTCGGCCCGTTTCCACAAAAACACGCTGAAAGCTCAAGTTAATCCAGCTGATGACCGATAACGAACAAGACGTACCCCACCGGAGACCGACCCCATGAGCAGTATTGCAAAGCCAGGCGACAAAACCGGCTCGCCCTCGTTCTTTTCCAAGCAGGCGACTGTCGCCCGTCCAGGCTTTTCGCGCTGGATGGTGCCGCCGGCCGCCCTCGCGGTACACCTGTGTATCGGCCAGGCCTACGCGTTCTCCGTGTTTAACGGACCGCTGACGAAAGTCATCGGCATTACGCAGTCCGCACCGGATGACTGGTCGCTGACCACGCTCGGCTGGATCTTCTCGCTCGCGATCGTGTTCCTCGGCCTGTCGGCCGCGTTCGCCGGCAAGTGGCTCGAGCATGTCGGTCCGCGCCGCACGATGTTCACCGCGGCGTGCTGCTTCGGCGGCGGCTTCATCGTTTCCGCGATCGGCGTGTGGACCCATCAGATCTGGTTGTTGTACCTCGGCTACGGCGTGATCGGCGGTATCGGTCTCGGCCTCGGCTATGTGTCGCCTGTGTCGACGCTGATCCGCTGGTTCCCGGACCGCCGCGGCATGGCGACGGGCATGGCGATCATGGGCTTCGGCGGCGGCGCGATGATTGCCGCACCGCTGTCGGTGGCGCTGATGAACCATTTCAAGAGCGCAACCAGCATCGGCGTGGCTGAAACCTTTATCGTGCTCGGCATCGCGTACTTCATTTCGATGACGATCGGCTCGCTCGCGATCCGCGTGCCGCCGGCAGACTGGAAGCCGGCCGGCTGGACGCCGCCCGCGACGACCACGACGAAGATGATCACGCGCAACCACGTGCACATCGACCAGGCGTTGAAGACGCCGCAGTTCTACCTGATCTGGCTGGTGCTGTTCCTGAACGTGACGGCCGGCATCGGCATTCTCGGCCAGGCGTCGGTGATGATTCAGGAAAGCTTCAAGAGCACGGTGACGGCCGCGGCCGCGGCGGGCTTCGTCGGCCTGCTGTCGCTGTTCAACATGGGCGGCCGCTTCATCTGGGCGTCCGGCTCCGACTGGCTGGGCCGCAAGAACACGTACTTCGTGTTCTTCGTGCTGGGCGCGGTGCTGTACTACTTTGTGCCGACCTTCGCGGACTCGGGCAATATCGCGCTGTTCGTGCTGTCTTACTGCGTGATCCTGTCGATGTACGGCGGCGGCTTCTCGACCGTGCCGGCGTATCTCGCTGACATGTTCGGCACCGCGTTCGTCGGCGGCATTCACGGGCGTCTGCTGACGGCCTGGGCAGCGGCAGGCGTGGCAGGCCCGGTGCTGGTGAACTACATCCGTGCGTATGAAGTCGCTCACGGCGTCGCGAAAGCGGATGCGTACACGCTGACCGTGCACCTGATGGCCGTGCTGCTCGTGATCGGCTTCATCTGCAACCTGCTCGTGAAGCACGTCGACGAGAAGCACCATATGACCGAAGCGGAACTGGCCGCCGAGAAATAAGAGGACATGTCTATGAACACCACGAATCAGGAACATCCGTCGAACAAGGGCCTGCTCGTTATTTTCTGGCTCTATGTGCTGATTCCGCTCGCATGGGGCGTGACCAACACGCTGGCGCAGGCGATGAAGCTGTTCGGCTGAACACCGCTGCAATCGATCGCTGAATGAAACATGGCCGGGCGCAATGCCCGGCCATGTTCGTTTACAGCGCGCTTTCGTCCATAGCGTTTTCGTCCATAGCGTCCGCATCACCCGCCCGGGTCAAGCCGCAACGGGAATGTAATCTCGAAGGTCGTACCCTCCCCTTCGTGCGATGCAAAACGCAGTTCGCCGTGCAGCTTGCGACACAATTCGCTGACGATCGCGAGGCCGAGTCCGGCGCCCGGCACATCGTCCTGATTCGCGCGCTCGAACTCGCGAAATACGCGCTGCTGATCTTCAGCGCAAATACCAACTCCAGTATCCGACACACGCAGCCGCCAATGCGCATCGCCATGCGCGCGCATATCGAGTTCGACCTCGCCCACCTTCGTATACTTCGCCGCGTTGGTCAGCAGATTGAGCGCGACCTGCTTAAGCTTCAACCGGTTGGTCGTAATCGTCCGCAGCTGCGGATCGAACCGGTGCACGAGACGCAAGCCCTTCGCTTCGATTGCGGGACCGCACGACGCAACCAGTTCGTCGAACAATACCCGCAGGTCGAACGCTTCCGTCGCCAACGGGTTGTTATCGCCGAGCACGATCGAATATTCGACCAGTTCGTCGACCAGCGTTTTCATGTCGGCCGCCTGCCGGTTCGCCAACGCGAGCGCCGCATTGGTTCTGGCCGGTGCGCGCGCGATCATCTGCAACGCCATCGCGAACACATTCAGGAAATTGCGCAGATCGTGCACAACGCTGCGCGTGATCTGCATCCGCGATTCATACAATTCGCCGACCAGCTTCTGCTTGAGCAGCAACTCGTGATTCGCGCGCTCGAGCTGGCCCGTGTATTCGTCGATTTTCCGGTCGCGCTCGGTCACCACCTCGCGAATGGAAGTGAGCGTGACGAAGCTGATCGCCTCGTCGACGAAATGCCTTGCGCGTTCCTCGTGGCGCCGCGTGAATGTCGGATGACCCTGCGCAAAACTGTCGATCGCGCCCATCAGAACCTGGCGCAGCAGATCGAGTTCGCGCACCAGCTCGTCGATCCGGTAGCCCTGCTTCCAGCGCAGTCTGCCGTGCTGCCTCGCATTGCGCTCGATGGATGGCTCGACCTCGTCGAGGTCCTGGTCTTCGAGCGCGCTAAAGATTTCTCCGAGAATCTCGGGGACGTGATCGGATAACTGCTCATGGGTGAGCCGATCGGACTCCGAGAGATCGGCGTCGTTGAATACCGCCTTCATCCATCGTTCGGTCAGATTGACCCGTTCCAGGCGAAGGTAGTCGGCAAAAAGGCGCAGTGGTCGTGATGGTTGCACAGCCATTGGCGGGTCCCTGCGACGAAGCACGACGAATGTAGACGGACCGGTGGCGCATACGCCGGACCATCACCGATGTCCATCGTACTACGACTTGAGCCGGTACCCGGTTTTGAAGATCCACGCGATCACCGCGAGGAAAACGGCAAGAAACAGCGCGGTCATGCCGAGGCTGATACCGACGCTCACGTCGGCGAGCCCGTAAAAGCTCCAGCGAAAACCGCTAATCAGGTAAACGATCGGATTGAACAGCGCGACCACGCGCCATGTCGGCGGCAGCATCGCGACCGAGTAGAAACTGCCGCCCAGAAACGTCAGCGGCGTGATGATAAGCAGCGGGACGATCTGCAGCTTCTCGAAGTTGTCGGCCCAGATGCCGATGATAAAACCCAGCAGACTGAAGGTGACCGACGTCAGCACGAGAAACAGCACCATCCACAGCGGATGCTGGATTTGCAGCGGCACGAACAGCCCCGCGGTCGCGAGAATGATGAGACCGAGAACAATCGATTTCGTCGCCGCC
This sequence comes from Paraburkholderia rhizosphaerae, assembly GCF_004366595.1. Taxonomy (GTDB): domain Bacteria; phylum Pseudomonadota; class Gammaproteobacteria; order Burkholderiales; family Burkholderiaceae; genus Paraburkholderia; species Paraburkholderia rhizosphaerae. Next base: position 91,610 of record NZ_SORE01000021.1, on the reverse strand, counting down.
GCGCCGACATAGCTGATCACGATCTCCAGATACGACACCGGCGCGGAAAGCAGTTCGTAAATCGTGCCGGTGAAGCGCGGGAAATAGATACCGAATGACGCATTCGAAATGCTCTGCGACAGCAGCGACAGCATGATCAGCCCCGGCACGATAAACGAGCCGTATGACACGCCTTCCACTTCCCGAATGCGTGAGCCGATTGCCGCGCCGAACACGACAAAGTAAAGCGACGTGGAAATAACTGGCGCGACGATGCTTTGCATCAGCGTGCGGCCGGTGCGCGCCATTTCGAAGCGGTAGATTGCGCGGATCGCGTACAGATTCATGATTGCCCCCGCACCAGGCTCACGAAGATATCTTCGAGCGAGCTTTGCGACGTTTGCAGGTCCTTGAAGCGGATACCCGCATGATTCAGATCGTTCAACAGCGTGACGATACCCGCGCGTTCGCGCTCGGAGTCGTACGTATAGATGAGTTCGGAGCCGCCGTTGCCGAGCTCGAGCCCATAGCCGGACAGCGCCGACGGCACCGCCGCGAGCGGCGCCTCGAGATGCAGCAGCAACTGCTTCTTGCCGAGCTTGCGGATCAGCTCGCTTTTCTGTTCGACGATCACAATCTCACCCGCATTGATCACGCCGATGCGGTCGGCCATTTCCTCCGCTTCCTCGATGTAGTGCGTGGTCAGCACGACCGTCACGCCGCTCGCGGTCAGCGAACGCACGAGGCGCCACATATCGCGCCGCAGCTCGACATCGACACCCGCGGTCGGCTCGTCGAGGAACAGTACGCGCGGCTCGTGCGCGAGCGCCTTGGCGATCAGCACGCGGCGCTTCATACCGCCGGAAAGCGTCATGATGCGGTTATCGCGCTTCTCCCACAGCGACAGGTCGCGCAGCACCTTTTCGACGTAAGCGGGGTTCTTCGGCTTGCCGAACAGCCCGCGGCTGAACGACACCGTGGCCCACACGGTTTCGAACGCGTCGGTGGTGAGTTCCTGCGGAACGAGGCCGATCAGCTCGCGCGCGGCGCGGTAGTCGGTCTGAATGTCGTGACCGTCGACGCTGACGGATCCTTCGGACGCCCTGACGATCCCGCAGATGATGCTGATCAGTGTCGTCTTGCCCGCGCCGTTCGGCCCGAGCAACGCAAAGATCTCCCCGCGCTGGATCGACAGATTGATCCGCTTGAGCGCGTGAAAACCGGAGGCGTACGTTTTTGACAGGTTGGAGATCGATATGATTGGCGGCATGCCCGCGACGATATCAGATACGGCCCCGCTTTGCCGACGCGGTCATCGAAGATTCATCATCGTCACGGACATGCGCACTACTGCGGGAAGCCTAATGTGGTCGCCTTCGCGCGCAGTTCCGCGAAGCGGCCGCCCGGCATGCTCTGCGCGAGCGCACCCGACGCCGGCGCGCCGGTTTGCTGCGCATTGTCGATCGAGCCGACGCCGCTCGCCCCTGACGGCGCAATCGGACAGGCGGAGCCGAACGTGCCTTGCGTGACGGCAATCGGCGGCGCGTCGGTGCGCGGCGGGTCGGTCAGATCAAGCGCGTACGCCAGGTTAAACGTGTTCGGATCGGTCGCGCGCACGCCGAGCGGATCGAGGCCGAAGCGCCACATCAGCAGCTGATGGATCGAGCTTGGGTCGAACGGATAACGTGCGACCTTCGCGGCGCTCACGCGCGGCCCGAGCAACAGGCACGGCACGCGAAAGCCGAGCCGGCCGTCGTTACCGAGCGCCTGCTCGGCGGCCGACACCGGCTTTACCGGCGACGCGACGTGGTCCATAAAGCCGCCCCACTCATCGTAGACGACGATCATCAATGTCGAGCTCCAGGTCGGACTCGTGCGCAGCGCGTCGTAAATCTGGCCGAGCAGCACCTGACCGTTGCGCACGTCCGCGTGCGGATGGTCATCGTTCGAGATGCCCTGCGCTTCGCCGCCGAAGCTCGGGTCGACCATGCAGAACGACGGCAGCGAGCCGGCCGCGGCATCCGCGAGGAACTGCGCGAACAGCTTCGAGCGGGCCGCGTAGCGTGTGCCGTACAGCGCGGTGAACGGCACATCGTGAAAGTAGTAACCCGATGTGATGCCTTTCGCGTCGAGCCGGTCCCAGATGGTCGGCAGCGACGACGTATCGAGCGTGTCGCTTAGACGGTCCGTTTCACCGCTATGCAGATAGACGCGGTTTGGAAACGTGTCGGCCAGAATGCCGCTCATGTAGTAGTCGCAGACCGTATAGAGCGGCACCGCGCCGCGGTAGAAATCGAGGTCCGCCTGCTGGAAAAATCCGATCGGCAGCAGGTCGCCGCGCGTAAGACTCGTATTCTGCGTCAACAGGAAGCCATTCATTGCGCCATTAGCAAGATGCACGCGCCCCGCGTCGTATGCATGGTTCGGGTCGGCGAACGAACATGCCTGAAATCCATATGCCGGGTTCGAGGCTAGCGCGAACGGCGTCCGCACTTCGCCGAACGCATCGGTAAACTGCCGCCCGGCGGGCAAGCCTTCCGCGTTCGGCACCCAGCCGAGCAGGTGATCGAACGAGCGGTTCTCCATTGTGACCAGCACGATATGGTCGATACCCGACGCGCCCGGGTCCGGCAACGCGGGTCGCGGAAGACTCGCACGGTCCGGCGGAATCTGGCCGATGGCCGTGCCGGCCGGCGTCGGGCCCGAGCCCGGATCGTCACCACCGCCGCCCCCTCCGCAAGCCGACAGCGCAACCGAACCGACGATCGCCGCAACGAGTTGTCTGCGCACCCAATCCGGTTCGTCAGTGCTCTGCGCGGATGAAGGGCTCGAATGGGTTTTGCGGGTGGGGAAAAGCGGCGGGCTCATTGCGAATGTCCTTATTGGTAGCTTGTTGGTAGTGACCCTGTGCGAAGCAGCTATCGATATCGCTACCGATGCGCGCATTCAGCATCCGGCATACCCGAGCCCAACCCGTCAAACCTGGAGCATTCGCAGTGCGGTGCAAGGACTTGCAATCCATCGACCAGCGTCCGGACGTGCCGGATCGATGATGCCGCGCGCGTAATATGCACAGGCGTTTGCAGTTTGTACGCACGTGCGCCGATTTGCCGCGTACCGCCAAGAATGCCCCGCCCGCATCTGGCATACGCGCTCATCGCGTACCTCCAATGGAACATCCGTTGCTTGACTTGCGAGATTGCCGAACTACCTTTTGGGTGGATGACCTAAGTTTTTTCTGTGAATTCCATGCCGCGCGCGAGCCCATCGCGCGCTAACGGTGAGCCAAGCAGGACAGACGTCGCGCCGAACCACCGGCTAATTTAATGGGGAGGTTTCATGCGTCTGTCGATCCTGATCAATACACCGGACCCGACCAACGGCCACGAATATGCGGTGCTGTGGCTCGATACCGAACACCTCGACTGGTCGCTCGAAACACGCCATGGCATCGAGTTGCCCAAGACGGGCGATATGCACGATGTCGATGGCGTACTGATGCTCTGCGACCACGGCTGCGACGAACCGTTCGTCACACTGCACGGCATGAACATTGACCGGCGCGGCAACATCCACGCGGCGCAAGGCAGTGCAAACTGGGTTTCCGGCTTGCGGCACAAGTCGGTGAATGGCCACTGGCGGCTGCGCGCGGTTGAACGCAACGAGCCGTCGCATCGGATACCGCCGGCGGGCAATCGGGCGAGCGTCATGCATACCGAGGAGCCTGTGCGCCGCGCGCGCGGCCGGTAAGCCGCGCCGCATTGCCGTCATGCCGGCCGCCGCGCCGCCTTCTACGCCGGCACTAATTCGGCCGCGCCACGGCGCGACCAGACGCGGTGCTGACCGGCGGCATCAATAAACTTCTTCAGTATTGCGTTCACATCGCTATCGCCACCGGTTGCGACGCCGTCGGCGTCGTCCGGCAACTGAACGGCTTTCAACACATCGCGTCCCGCGCCGAACGCCGCGATTGCCTTCAGATGCTTGAATGCCTCGAGCACGAAGTGCCGCGCGTCGCCAGATTGCGCGAGCGTCTTCGCACTCGCGTCGCCGCCGCACACGATCACCGCATCGATCATGATCGACGGCATCCCCGCAAGCGTCGCGTCCGGATGCATTGCGCCGATCGGCGCGAGCGTCGGTGCAATCAGCACAGGCGCGGCGCCTTCACTTTCTAGCGCCTTGCGAATCGCGTCGATTGAAGCCTCGTCCGCACCCGGCGCGGCGAGCAACGCGATCTTGCGCGTCCTGATGCCCGGCTTCACGCGATTGAGCAGACTCAGTGCCGGCGATGGCTGCTGCTTGCCCACCGCTTTCGAGCCCTTTTGCGGCGCAGGCAGCCCAAGCCCCCACGCCACCGTCTTCGCCAGGTCGAGATCGTAGTTCGCGAGAATTTCATCGACGACCCGCTCACGAATCGCGGGATGCGTGACTTTGCCCAGCTCGAACTGATACGCCGCCGCGATGTGTTCTTTCTCGACGTCGCTCATGCTTTGATAGAACAGCGCGGCTTGCGAGAAGTGATCGGCAAACGATTCGCTGCGCACGCGAACCCTGGTTCCTTCAAGCGGCTCCGGATAGCTGTCGAAACCGCCGTCACGCGCCGCCGGGTCGGTTTCCTTCGGCCACGCATCGTTGAGCGAGTTCGGTTCGTACGACGCCTGACCGACGTTGATCGTTTGCCGGTGCATGCCGTCACGCTGATTGTTCACGTTCGGCGCCAGCGGCCGGTTGATCGGAATCTCGTGGAAATTCGCGCCACCAAGCCGGCTGATCTGCGTATCGGTGTACGAGAACAAACGCCCCTGCAATAGCGGATCATTCGAGAAATCGATGCCCGGCACGATGTGCCCGGGGTGAAACGCGACCTGCTCGGTCTCCGCGAAGAAGTTGTCCGGATTGCGGTTCAACGTCATCTTGCCGATCACCCTCACCGGCACGAGTTCTTCGGGCACGAGCTTGGTCGGATCGAACAGATCGAAGCCGAACGTGTGCTGGTCCTTCTCTTCAATCAGTTGCACGCCCAGTTCGTACTCGGGGAAATCGCCGCGCTCGATCGCTTGCCACAGGTCGCGCCGATGAAAGTCCGGGTCCTTGCCGGCGATCTTCTGCGCTTCATCCCACAGCAGCGAGTACGATCCGAGCACCGGTCGCCAGTGAAACTTCACGAAGCGCGCCTTGCCGTCGCCGTTGACGAAGCGGAACGTGTGCACGCCAAAGCCCTCCATCGTGCGAAGGCTGCGCGGAATCGCGCGATCCGACATCGTCCACAGCACCATATGCGTGGATTCGGGTACGAGCGATACGAAGTCCCAGAACGTATCGTGCGCGGAGCCGCCTGTCGGCATTTCGTTCGGCGCCTCCGGCTTCACCGCATGCACGAAGTCCGGAAACTTGATCGCGTCCTGAATGAAGAACACCGGCATGTTGTTGCCGACCAGATCGTAATTGCCTTCGGTCGTGTAGAACTTGACCGCGAAACCGCGCACATCGCGCACCGTATCGGCGGAGCCGCGCGGTCCCTGGACCGTCGAAAAGCGCACGTAGACCGGCGTCTGCACCGACGGGTCCTGCAAAAAAGCCGCCTTCGTGAATTCGGTCATCGGTTCATAGACCTGAAACACGCCGTGTGCGGCCGAGCCACGCGCATGCACGATGCGCTCGGGAATGCGCTCGTGATCGAAGTGCGTGATTTTTTCACGCATGATGAAGTCCTCGAGCAACGATGGCCCGCGCGGACCTGCACGCAACGTGTTCTGGTTGTCGGCGATCTTCACGCCCTGGTTGGTGCGTAGCGCCTCGCCGGCAGGACGCGAGCGCGAGCTTTCGAGCGCCTCGGACCTGGCATCCGTCGAGGTTGAGCCGGCGGTTTGCTTGCGGGGTTTGCTTGCCATTTCGGTGCGCTCCTTATTGGCTTATGCGATGACTGCGTGAATAACTACACGGCACGATTAACTACATTGCGGACCGCACCGCAATGGCTGTTCCTGCGTTGTGTTGAGCGTTGGGCCTGCAGGGCACGCGCGGACAGCGCCATGCGGTCATTGCACGGTTGTACAGCGGTGAGCCGCACGGACCGCGAGGTGCACTAGTCGCGCGGTGCACTGGTCAGCTGGCGCGCCGCTTCCTCGAGCATCGGCTCGCTCACATCGAGCGTTGCATTGCACTCGCCAGAATGACCGTCGCGTTGCGCGTCGCGCGCGACATCGCCGGCGATACCGCTTAGACGCTCCCGCGCGCGTACTCGCGTAGCGGTGTTCATCGATGCGTAACGGCCGAGCACGCGCGGCGCGAGCACCACGCTCAATGCGCAACGCGCGTCGAGAATATTCATCTGCGCAGCCGACGCGATCCACGACACCTGGAGCGTCAACCGCCCGGCCGAATCAGCCACGTGCGTGACCGACGTCGACGCTGAAGCGAAGCGTCGCGACAGCGCATGTTCGAGCTCGTTCACGCGTTGCTGCATATCGATCGATTGATCCATGTCGTTCCCCCGCTGCTATTGCAGAGTTCTCTCGCGCAACCGCCGTTCCCACGCGAATCGAATGCGTCCTTCGGAACGCGGCACAGCGTTTGCGCGATCAAACGGTTGAGGGCGAGCAACAACCGCTCGTGTTCATGAACCCTTCTCGGAGGATCCGACGATGAAAAGCACTGTGAAGAAGCTTCTTGCCTCAGCGCTGGTGATGGCACTGTCCGGTGGCGTCTTTGCTCAAGCGGGTGCCGGCGGCGCGGGCGGTGGCGCGGGTGGCGGCACCGCGGGTAACGGCAACGGTGTCGGCGCAGGCGGCGGCACGACAGGCGGAGCAGGCGGTGTCGCGACACCAGGCACTGGCGCGAACGGCGGGATGAACCGGCCCGGAATGAATTCGAATGGCGGCTACGGTAGCCCGGGCGTAACGGGCACCGGCGGCGGCGTCGGTACCGGCACGGGCGCCTCGCCGCAGCAGCGGCCGATGAATCGCGGCATGGCGCCAGGCAACGGCGGCATGGCGCCAAATACGTCGCCAGGTACCCCGTCAGGCGCGACAGGCGATACGCTGCGCAACGGCGAATAACCGCAAGCCAACTACCGCGCGAATCACACGTGAAGCTTGGTAGTCAGCTCGACGCGGGCAAAACGCAGTAGTCGGAGCCAGTCAAAGTGGCGCGTCGGCTTCACGCAGGCGCGCCACTTCAAACGTATCGCGTGCGGATCAACCGTACGACATTGACAGCGCCTCCGAAACGCCAATACACACCGACACACCCAAAACGATGGAGGACACTCACCGCATCGCGCCGGCGCATCCCGCTCACCCGGCCCCCTCTCCACGATTAAACTAACCGCACGCGCGTATCGCATCGCGCATCACGGAGACCGCGATTGACGACACCAGCGGACCTGATCGTCGCGCGCCCGGAAGGCCTGTATTGCCCCGCGGGCGACTTCCATATCGACCCTTGGCAGCCGGTCGACCGGGCCGTGATCACGCACGCGCATGCGGATCACGCCCGCGTCGGCCATCGTCATTACCTCGCATCGGCAGCAGGCGCGGGGGTACTTCTGTCCCGGCTACCCGGCATCAGCTTGCAAACCGTCGAGTACGGCGAGCGCATCGTGATCAACGGTGTCGATGTTTCGCTGCATCCGGCGGGACACGTGCTGGGCTCGGCACAAGTGCGTGTTGCGCATCGCGGCGACGTGTGGGTCGCTTCCGGCGACTACAAACTCGACGCCGATCCGACCTGCGCGGCGTTCGAAGCCGTGCGGTGCAATACGTTCATCACCGAATCGACCTTCGGGTTACCGATCTATCGATGGGACACGCCGCCCGCGATATTCGCGGGCATCGACGCATGGTGGCGCCACAACGCGGCACAAGGGCGCGCGTCAGTACTGTTCTGCTACGCGTTCGGCAAGGCGCAGCGCGTTCTTGCCAGCATCGACGCGGCGATCGGTCCCGTGTTTTGCCACGGCGCGATCGAGCCGCTGAATCGCGCGTACCGCGCCGCGGGCGTCGCGTTGCAGGACACGCACAACGTCGCGAGCATTGCCGCGAAGAGCAAGTCGATCTTCAACGAAGCGCTGATCGTCGCCCCGCCGTCCGCGCAAGGCAGCGCATGGCTGCGGCGCTTCGGCGATTACAGCGACGCGTTCGCGTCCGGATGGATGCGTTTGCGCGGAACCCGTCGGCGGCGCGGAGTCGATCGCGGCTTCGTGCTGTCGGACCACGCGGATTGGCCCGCGCTGCAAACGGCGATTGCCGCAACCGGTGCGACGCGCGTGATCGTCACCCACGGTCAGGTGGAGCCGATGGTCCGCTGGCTACGCGAACAGGGCCTCGACGCCGCCGCGTTCGCGACCGAGTACAGCGGCGACAGCGTCGAAGCCGATGCACAAGGCGCTAAAGAAAGCGCCGCGGACGACACCGCGGCGTGCGCGTCACCCGACCCGCGCGCGACTGCTCCCGAACACACGGAGGCGCCGCCCCAATGAAGCGCTTCGCCGCACTCTATACCGCGCTCGACGCGACCACGTCCACCCGCGACAAACTCGATGCGCTGACAACCTATTTTTCCGCCGCGCCGCCGGAGGACGCCGCATGGGCATCGTACTTCCTCGCCGGCGGCAAACCGCGGCAAACCGTTCCCACGCGCCTGATGAGCGAGATTGCGCGTGAACGGGCCGGTCTACCGGAGTGGCTCTTCGACGAGTCGTATCAGGCGGTCGGCGACCTCGCCGAAACCATTGCGCATGTGCTGCCGCCGGCCGCGCGCACGTCCGGACTGGGACTTACGCAATGGATCGAGGAGCGCGTGCTGCCCTTGCGCGGCGCCGCGCCGGACACATTGCGCACCCGCCTCGTCGACTACTGGGACGAACTGGACTGGAGCGGCCGCTTCCTGTTGACCAAGCTGATCGGCGGCGGATTTCGCGTCGGTGTCGCGAGGCAACTTGTCGTACGCGCGCTGGCCACCGTCGCGGGCGTCGACCACAAGTTGATTGCGCAACGAATGGTCGGCTGGACCGATGCACGTCAAACACCCGACGCCGCACGCTACCTGAGGCTGATCGCGCCGGCCGAACCGGCCCGGAATGGCCCGGCCGGCGCGACCGATGCGGCAACTGCCATCGCTCAATCCGCGCACGAAGCGCAACGCGGGTTGCCGTACCCGTTCTTTCTCGCGCACCCGTTGCAGGCTGCGCCCGAAACACTCGGCGAGCCGGCGCAATGGCAGGTCGAATGGAAGTGGGACGGCATTCGCGCACAGGTCGTCAAGCGCGACGGCCGCGTCTGGATCTGGTCGCGCGGCGAGGATCTGATCACCGAGCGCTTCCCCGAAGTCGTCACGCTCAGCGATGCGCTCCCGGACGGCTTCGTGCTCGATGGGGAAATCCTCGCGTGGCAGCCAGGCGCGCAAGCGCCTTTGCCATTCGCCCGTCTGCAGCCGCGCATCACGCGCAAATTGCTCACGAAGAAAGTGCTCGCCGAATCGCCTGCCGCGTTTCTCGCGTACGACCTGCTCGAAGCGCACGGCGCCGACTTGCGCATGGCGCCGCTTGCCGCGCGGCGAGTGCAACTCGACACGCTGGCCACCTCTCTCGTCGATACGTTCGCACACGACCTGCTGCGCATCTCCCCGCTCGTCGACGCGAACAGCTGGTCCGAACTCGCCGCATTATGTGGCGAAAGCCGCACACGCGGCGTCGAAGGTTTGATGCTCAAAGACAGGCAATCGCTCTACGGCGTCGGACGAACCAAGGCCGCGGGCACGTGGTGGAAATGGAAGATCGACCCGTATGCAGTGGATGCCGTGCTTGTTTATGCGCAACGGGGCCACGGCAGACGAGCGAGCCTGTACACCGATTTCACGTTCGCGGTGTGGGACGAAGCGAACGGGGTACGCACGCTGGTGCCGTTCGCCAAAGCTTACTCAGGCCTGACCGACGATGAAATGCGCGACGTCGACGCGATCGTGCGCAAGACCACCATCGAGAAATTCGGGCCGGTGCGCAGCGTCACACCGACACTCGTATTCGAAATCGGCTTCGAAGGCATTCAGGCGAGCCCTCGACACAAATCCGGCGTCGCTGTCAGATTCCCGCGCATGTTGCGCTGGCGCACCGACAAACACGTCGAGGACGCCGATACATTGGCGACGCTCAAAGGCTTCATTGACCCATCCGCGCGCTAAGCTTTGCAATCTTTTGCAAACAGACAAAGCCGCACAGACCAGCGCAAATTGAGCTTTGCGCATTTTTTCCAACGATGTCAAAATACGAAGGTACCCGTTCGTTATAAGAGGAAAGCCATGGCAGGAGTCCGACAGTTCGATGAAGACACCGCGTTCGCCGACGCGCTCGAAGTTTTCTGGCGCAAGGGTTTCCGCTCGACGTCGATGCTCGACCTCGCCGAGGCCACCGGTGTGCAGCGCGGCTCGCTGTACAACGCATACGGCGATAAGGAAGAGATTTTCGTCCGCGTATTCGAGCGCTACGCCGGGCGCTTTCTCGCCGATGCGCGCAAGGCACTCGACAAGCCCGACCTGCGCGATGCGCTAGTGTCATTCTTCACGTTTGCAATCCGTTCTATTTCACAGGGCTCGCCCACGCGCGGCTGCCTGTCGACCAAGACCGCTGTTGAGATCGACCCGGATTCGCCACGTCTGCGTGAGGCCGTGCAGGCCATGCTCGATGAACTCGAAGAAACGGTATTCGGCGTGCTGAATACGAAGGAAGCACGCGCGCAGCTCGCCGTGCCGCCGCAACAGGCCGCATCGATCATCATCACGATGACGCGCGGCATCGCGGTGATGGAACGTGTTTATGAAGATCCGAAGCGCTTGCGGCAAACGGCATCGGCGCTAGTCGATGCATTGCTGCCGCGGGGCTAGTCACGGTGCGGTAAGCGCAAAAAAAAAATGGCCCGCCGGATAGCGGGCCTGAAAAGCGCCTGGACGCGGGGATCGCGTCCCGGTTACTACCCGGTGCATTGAAATCACCATGCGTACGGCGCGGCAGCCAGGTGTGCCGCGCCGTCTCTTTTCTATGACTGTCAAAAGCGCTGCAATAAGGCGCTTTCGACAGATGCTGTCACCCGACGGCCATGCCCGCGGCGGCTATTTTCTGCCTGCCGACGCGTGAGGCACGCCCGTTTGCGCGCGCTTCGCCGCCTCCGCCACGACATTCATATTGGATTCCGCGGTTTCGACTGCCTGACGCGCTGTCTTGTACAGGCTGTCGTACCACGAGTTCGTCGCATGAATCATCGAGTTCAGCGCGGCGACTGCGGCTTCCGACCCGACCGGTCCGCTTTTCGCGGCCTCGTCGATCCCCGTCTGAACCTTGCGCGCCTGACGTTCATACTGGGCGCCCGCCTGTTGAGCCAGTGCCGCTTGGGCATTCATCAGGATCTCGAACACCTGGCGGTTGTACGCGGTAGCCCGTTCGGCCAACGTCTGCGTCCCGCGCGGTGCCTCTAAAAATGCCTGTGCCCCATTGCCCGACAGCGCGTTCTGCCACCGTGCCGCCTGCACATCGAGCGAGGTCTTCATGGTTTGCAAATTGAGCCTCAGAAGCTGTTCGAAGATGTTGAACGTCTCGGTCGCGAACCGATACATCGCATCGACATTAGCCTTCTGCGCGTCAGCGAATTGTTCCGGGAAAAGATTAGCCATTTAGCAACCCCTCGTTGCGGAAACGACGCTCATGCGAGCGCGACGTCTCCTGTCGGTTTAGCGAAGCGCATGAAAACGCGCGAGCAAGGCATGACCGCGGTCGGTTATCCGCGGCTGCTCGGATGCATAGGCGCCGCTCTCGAACTCAACGAGCTTGCGTTCGATGAGCGTATGAAGATCGGCCTGATCGAAGTCGATTGATTGTTCGGCGTGCTTTACGAGCATGAGCGTTGCAAACTCATGGGGGCTTAGCATGCATGTCTCCTGATCGATGGGTTGCGCCGCTGCCGGAACTGGCCGCGACCGCCACCGTTTAATCTGACGATACCCTTGTCCGGTATGGCTGTGAGCCTGCTCGGCTCTGATCCGGGGACCTCATCCTAATGCGGCAAAGCGGTTATTTCAATTGGTATGCATCCCTCTTCATGCATCTTTTTTGCGCCAGGTTCGATATGCCGGAAACTCTTGCTTTGGCATCGCGAGGCATCCGGCAATTCCTGCCTCACAACACGAAGTGTTTTAAACCATCGTGTCATCAGCATGACATAGCAATATAGAACAAAATCAGACGGAATCCTTATGGTCCAAGCTTTGCTGAGCCTTGAATCAAGTCACTTGATACGGAGGTCCAGATGGAATCGTTACCAGAAGCCCATCCACAGGAAGACATCTATGAAGGGGGTTGCGCATGCGGCGCCTTGCGCTTTCGCGCGCAAGGTGTGCCGAAGCGCGTCGGCCTCTGCCATTGCATGACGTGCCGACGCATCCATGGGTCGGCGTTCGGCTCTTATGCGATCTATGAACATGACGACGTCGAGTGGTCCGGCGCCACGCAGGCGTGGCTGAGTTCGGAACTGGGACGCCGTCATTTCTGTCCGGTATGCGGCTCAGTGGCATACATGGAGTACGGCGACAGGAGCGAAATCGACATGCCACTCGGCGCATTCGATCAAACCGGTATTTTCGAACCGACCTACGAACTTTATTGCTGCCGTAAGGAGCCATGGCTGCCACGCGGTGTGCGCACCGAATTCGACATGGACCGTGATTGAATGACGCCGCAATGAAGCAGGAGCAGGCCCGCGGGCGCCGCCGCTAAAACGGCGGCGCCCGCCTGCGTCACTTTCCGCCCTTCTTCGGAATCTTCGCGCCCGACTTGCGCGCCTGATTCAATGCAATCGCAACTGCCTGCTTCTGCGATTTGCCCTGCTTCTTTTCCGTCTTGATGTTCTCACCGACGGTTTCCTTCGAAGTTCCTCTCTTTAGCGGCATGGTGCCCTCCTGTCGCGCGAATGGCGCGTGATCGGATATCGCATCGCTCGATGCGCGCACGGCAACGTCGCCGACGCATTGCGCATCAAAGCAACCGCCATTCCCGCAACGACGCGCGACATCACAGCCACGCACCTCGGACGATGATTGGCTTATGCTTGCCACTGCCCGCATGCCAGGGAAAGACCACGCAAGCCCCCAAAACGCAAAGCCCAAGGAGACGGATGTGTTCGAACAATGCGAATGGCTGAACGAACCCACGGCATGGACGCTGACCGGCGAGCGCCTGCGCGTGACGACCAACCACTCAACCGATTTCTGGCGCGAAACCCACTACGGTTTTACGCGCGACTCCGGGCATTGTTACGGTGTGCGCACCACCGGCGATTTCACGGCACAGGTGCGCGTGCAGGGTCGATTTGAAACGCTTTACGATCAGGCCGGCCTGATGGTCCGGATCGATTGCTCACAATGGCTGAAGGCGGGCGTCGAATTCACCGACGGGCAATTGATGCTCAGCAGCGTATTGACCGTCGGCCAGTCCGACTGGGCGACCGGTTCGCGTATCGACAACACCGGCGGCTTCTGGTTGCGCGCGAGCGTGGCCAAAGGCGTATTGCGCGTCCAATATTCCGTGGACCGCATGCACTGGCCGCTGCTGCGGCTCGCGCCGTTTCCGCATGCGTCGAGCTACTTCGTCGGGCCGATGTGCTGCACGCCCGAGCGCGGCGGCCTGATCGTCGAGTTCGACGAGTTTCAGGTCGGCGCACCGAACGATAAGGCGCTTCACGATCTAACCTAAGCCCGCTGATGCGTGGAATTTTGCCTTCGACCGGTTGTTATCGGTGCAGGAGCGGCCGCGATTGCGCGGAGCGCATCCGCCGATGCGGAATAAACCACCGAAGCCCGGAAACAAGCGAAGCCTGCGGACCGGGCAGGCGCGCAGCAGAAGTCCGGCCTGCGCCGCTTGTCTCGCCAGATCGCGAGGCGTAATCTGCCAGCAGCACCTGCGACCGCGACAGTGCACACACGCTGCGCGGCGACGCATCCGTTCGGGTCTTTCGGAGAGCCTGCCATGAAAGGCAGCCAGCTGACGGTGTACGCGGACAGCCGCAGCGTCCGCACGAATCGCATGACAATCGTCCAATGGTTGCTGGACGAAATCACCAAGGCGGGCATTCAGGGCGCCACCGTGATCGAAGCGAGCGAAAGCATCGACCGGCATGGCAAGTACCACGCGGCCCGTTTCTTCGAACTGATCGATCAGCCGGTCGCCATTACCGTCGCCGCCGATGAAACGCGCATCGACTCGCTGCTCGAGCGTCTGCGACAAGGCGACGTCACGCTCTTCTATACGCGCTTTCCGGTCGAATATGCATTGATCGGCGCGCACACGAACCCGCCCGACGAATCCACGAAATACCCGTAAAAAAGGCCATCGGCGCTTGCGTCGCAGGGCCGACGCAAGCGCCCGTCGCCTGGCACTGGAGACAACCATGAAAACCGCTCCCCGACTTCTGCACGACCTGGGCCTTTTCGACGCGGTGTTCTCGCACGTCCGGCATCTCGACCCCGCGGTGCGTGAAGGCACGATGTTCGGCTGTCCGGCCGCGTTCGTCGGTTCGCATCTGGCGTTTTGCGTGTACGGTAGCGGCATCGGCATCAAGCTGCCGGCGGACAAGGCCGCGCGTCTGGTCGAACGAGGCGATGCGTTCGCGTTCCAGCCTTACGGGCGCTCCCCAATGCACGAATGGGTCGAAGTGCGCATCACGCGCGAGCGCGTCGCCGACCTCGCGCCGGTGCTGATCGACGCAATCGACTATGCGCGCGACACGCTGCATCGCGAGCCCCCCCGCTTCCCGCCGCAGAAGGACAGCGACGCCAGCGCGAGCCGGCTCGCGCGCGGTGCGCCACTCCGCGCGAAGAGGTAGCGATGCACGGCTATCAACTGACGTTTTACACCGGGCAGGATCGCCGGCACGGGCATCAAAGCGTCTGCGAATGGCTGCTCGGCGAAGTGCGGCGGCTCGGCATTCGCGGCGTGACTGTCGTCAACTGCGCGGAAGGCATCGGACACGCGGGCGCGCATCACGCCGCGCATATGCTGCGGCTCGCCGATCAGCCGGTGCAGATCGTGATGGCCGTCACCGAAGAGGAAGCCGAGCGTGTGCTCGACATCGTGCGCACGGCCAACGCGCATGTGTTCTATGTGCGCGTGCCGGTCGAATTCGGGTTGATCGGCGGTGCGGCGTCGCACGATCGCCGACGTGCCCCGGCGCGCGACATGCGGCTTGAGGCACCCCACGCGACACCCAACGAGCCACCCGATGGGCCACCCCACGAGCCGCCGCAGGACCCACCGGCCACCGACGCGCGATCTACTCCGGCTCGTAAGCCCTGATCAGTTCCGCGAACCGGTCCGCAAGTGTCGGCCGGGCGCGCGCGGGCCAGATCGCACTCAACTCGAAGCGCGGCAGCGCGTCGCCGTCCTCGATCTCGCATAAGCGCACGCCGCTGAACTGCAGCGTGCGCACCGAACGCGGCAGCAGCGAGACGCCGCACCCGGCTGCAACACACGCGAGCACCGTCAGCGACCGGTTCGCGTTCTGCGCGATCTCAATCTCGCAGCCTGCCTGGCGAAACGCGCTGAGAATGCCCGCGTGAATCACCGGCAACTGATCGTGCGGAAACCACACGAACCCGTGCGGTGCGAGATCGCGCAGTCGAACCGGCGCGTCCCCGGTGCGCGGAAACGAATCCGGCAGCACCGCCAGCAGGCGCTCGCGCGCGATCAGCTTTTCTTTCATCTTGCCGCTGACCGCGACCGGCGTATGCAGCAGCCCGAGGTCGATCTCACCCTTTTCGAGTGCATTCACCTGTTCCGCGTTGCTCATCTCGCGCAACACCAGATCGACACCGGGCACCGCGCCGCGCAATGCCGCAATCGTGCGCGGCAGCACATCGAAGAGCGCGGCCGACGCAAAGCCGATCGTCAGGCGCCCCGCACGGTCCGCGCCGATCGCACGCGCGCGCTGCGATGCTGCATCGATGCGCGCGACCGACAGCCGGATATCGTCGACGATCGCCAGCCCCGCCGACGTCAGCGCCGCGCCACGCCGAGTCCGCTCGAAGAGCTTCACGCCCCACTCTTTTTCCATGCGCGTCAGCGCCTGGCTCAACGCCGGCTGCGCGACGCCGAGCACGTCCGCGGCACGCGTCACGCTGCCCGCATCCGCGATCGCCAGAAAGTACTTGAGATTGCGCGTTTCCATATTATCGCAATATGAATATTCATTACTTTCATAATACAACGATATCCACCGAGTCCCTAGAATGCCCCGCATGGACGCACCCGCATCGGACGTCGTGCATGCTCGTCCGACATGCAGCGGGCGCAGCCGTTACGCATTCGAACAATGCAACGCTGGGCCATCGCACGCGGCCCTCAGGCACGGAGACAGGATGAATTGGTACCGGGAAATCTCGCCAACGGAAAAGCGCACGTTATGGACATGCTTCGGCGGCTGGGCACTCGATGCGCTCGACACGCAGGCGTTCAGCCTCGTGATTCCCGCGTTGATTGCGACTTGGGGCATTGCCAAAGGACAAGCGGGGCTGATCGGCGGCGCGACACTGGTCGCCGGTGCGCTGGGCGGCCTGCTGGCCGGCGTCCTGTCAGACCGCTTCGGCCGCGTGCGCGCGCTGCAAGTCACGGTACTGTGGTTTTCGCTGTTCACGCTGCTCTGCGCGTGCGCGCAGAACTACGAGCAGTTGCTGGTGCTCAAAGCGCTGCAAGGACTTGGCTTCGGCGGCGAATGGACCGCCGGCTCGGTGCTGCTCAGCGAAACGATCCGCGCGCAGCACCGCGGCAAGGCGCTCGGCATCGTGCAGAGCGCATGGGGCTTCGGCTGGGCCGGCGCGGTGCTGCTCTATGCAGCCGTGTTTTCATGGGTGTCGCCGGAATGGGCGTGGCGCGTGCTGTTCGCGGCCGGCGCGGTGCCCGCGCTGCTGGTGCTGTACGCGCGCCGCAACGTGCCCGAGCCGCCGCGCGACGCGGCGAACGCAACCGAACGCAAGCTCGAATCGAAGCTGCCAGTGATCGGCATCTTCGACCGGTCGGTGATCCGCACGACGATCGTCGGCGGGCTGATCGGCCTGGGCGCGCACGGCGGCTATTACGCGATTGCCACGTGGCTGCCGACGTATCTGAAGACGGAGCGTCATCTGTCGGTGCTTGGCACCGGCGGCTATCTCGCGGTCATCATCGTCGCGTTTACTTGCGGGTGCTTCGCGAGCGCATGGCTGCAGGACCGCATCGGCCGGCGCAAAAACCTGATGCTGTTCGCGGTCTGCTGCGCGGTGACCGTGAACCTGTACGTGTTCCTGCCGATCGGCGATATCGCGATTCTCGCGCTGAGCTTTCCACTCGGCTTTTTCTCCGCGGGCATTCCCGCAACGCTTGGCGCGCTGTTCAACGAACTCTATCCGCAAGGCGTGCGCGGCACCGGCGTCGGCTTCTGCTACAACTTCGGCCGCATCGTGTCGGCAGGCTTCCCGGTGCTGGTCGGTCACATGGGCGAGTCGATGTCGATCGGCTCCGCGCTCGGCATCGATGCGGGCGCGGCCTATGGACTCGTCGTGCTGGCCGCGCTGCTGCTGCCGGAAACGAAGGGCCGCAGCATCACCGGTCAACCGGGCGCCACCGTCACCGCGTCCAGTTCACACGGAATGCACGGCACGCACGGAACGCAACAGCAGGGTACGCAACAGCAGGGTACGCAACAGCAGGCGTCGCAAACGCATCGCGTATGACCGCGGCGCGCATTCATGTCAAACGATCTTCATGAACAGCAAAGATATCGAATGGCCGACCTCCCTCTCGCAGGCCGCATCCTCCGACACGCCGACTCCTGCCGGCGTCCCGCCCGGCTGGCTTGGCGCAGCGCATCCGACGCTCACCGGAGTCGACACCCATTCGCACGTATTCGTGCGCGGCCTGCCGCTTGCCGCGCAGCGCCGACATGTACCCGAATACGACGCCACACTCGAAGCGTATGCGAGCTATTTGCAGCCGAATGGTCTGTCGCATGCCGTACTCGTGCAACCGAGCTTTCTCGGCACCGACAACCGCTTCTTCGTCGACGCGATAACGCGTTTTCCATCCCGCTTGCGCGGCGTTGCCGTCGTCGAACCGTCGGTCCGCGACGCTGAACTCGACGCACTGGCGCAAGCGGGCGTGGTCGGCATCCGGCTGAACCTGATCGGTCTGCCGAATCCGGATCTGAGCACGCGCGAGTGGCGAAACCTGCTGGCGCATATCAACGCGCTCGGCTGGCATGTCGAGGTCTACCGCGAGGCGGCGGATCTGCCTGCGATAGTCGGCGCGCTACTCGATCACCGCTGCACGGTGGTCGTCGATCATTTCGGCCGGCCGTCTCCCGAGTTGGGCGCCGACGACCCGGGCTTCCAGTATTTATTGTCGGTGGCGTCGACGGGCCGCGTGTGGGTCAAGCTGTCCGGTGCGTATCGAAGCGTGCGCGGCGACTGCATGCACGACGACGGCACCGAACTCGGCGCGCGCCTCGCCGCACCGCTGCTCGCCGCGTTTACGCCCGAGCGGCTCGTGTGGGGCAGCGACTGGCCGCATACGCAGCACCGGCAATGCGTGGACTACGACGCGGCGCGTATGGCGCTCGACTATTGGGTGCCGAACCCCGCGCAACGCGAGACGATCCTCACGCGCTCGCCGCAAACGCTGTATCGCTTCGACGCGTCCGCGCGATAAGCCGCACGCTTGAAGAAAACACGCTGCGCACGCAGAGGCTCGACATCCGACCTCTGCATTACCCGCCTTTGCATTACCCGCCTTTGCATTACCCGCCTTTGCATTACCCGCCCCTGCATTACCCGCTTATACAGCGCCGCCCGTCGCACATTTCCGCACTAGAATAAATTTGGCCCGGCTGACACCGCGCAAGCGCCACGCAACACACCGCTTGCCTTAACCGCCGGCGCATCCGATGCATCACTTCTCCCGCACCGCTTCCAGCAGGAGGTTCTGCCATGCCGACCTACGAATACCGCTGCGAAAAATGCGGCGAAAAGTTCGAACACGCCGAGCACATCAGCGAGCATCCGACCGCGCATCCGGTCTGCCCGAAATGCGGCAGCGAGAAAACTCAGCACCTGCCTACACAGTTCGTCGCGAAGACGTCACGCAAGAGCTGAACCGGTTTGCGCGAGACCGCCGCGCAGCAGGCGCCGCGGCGCACTGACATGGCGCGACATAATTGATGAATGGCGCTAGCGGAGCGCGTCGACCATACTCGCTTCCGCGTGCACGGCCTTGTGAAAGCGTAAGAGCAGATCAGATCAGGCAAGTCACGCAACAGGTGACATCGCCGGAATCATCGGACGATACGTCCAAAACGTTTTTACGACATCGCACAAGGTCAATCATGTTCACGACGTTCTCTTCGCTCAGCAAAAAAACCGCGCGCCGCGCGTCCACCGCGCTGCTGTTCAGCTCGATCCTTCTCACCGGCTGCGCAAGCGGCATCAGCAACGTCGCAAACGCGAGCGAGTATTCAACGGCGCCGCAAGTGCGGCCCGACACCATCTACGTGTACTCGTTCGGCAGCACGCCGGACCAGGTCAAGCTCGATAGCGGCGGCCTCGCGCACAAGCTGATGTCGCGCATGTCCGGCAGTTCCGGCGAGGCGCAGCAGGCAGCAGACGCAGTGCAGGTGCAGGAACAGGTCGCTAACGAAATCGTCGTGAAGCTGCAGTCGATGGGCTTGCATGCGGTGCGCGCCGATGCGCCGCCGCCCGCCGACCAGAACGTGCTGCTCGTGCAAGGCAGCTTCGACAAGATCGACGCCGGCAACCGCCGCCGCCGTACGATGATCGGCCTGGGCGCCGGCGAAAGCGATGTCGGCACCAGCGTGCAGATTCTCTACAAGCCGGCCGGCGGCACCCCGACGCTGGTCCAGAGCTTCGATGCGAATGCGGACAGCGGCAAGATGCCTGGCGTCGTCGAAACGGCCGGCGTCGGCGCGGCGGCTGGACATATCGCGACATCCGCCGCGGTCGGCGGCGGACTGCATGGTGTGTCCGAAACGAAGCACGACACGATCGCGCAGGATGCGAAGCACCTCGGCGACAAGATCGCAAAGCAGATCGCGGAGATCGGCGTCAACGATGGATGGCTGCCGACCGGCACGGTTCGCTGAACCGAAAACAAATGGCAGCGCGCCGCGAAGCACCGGCGCGAGCCCGCTTCAACCTCCGCGCAGGCTCAGTCCTGCGCGGCGCCGTTCAGATCCGGGTGGCTCTGCGCCAGTTCGCTGACCCAACCGGTAAACGCCCGCAACCGCGAGCTCAGATTGCGGCGGTGCGGATAGACGATCGATAGCGGTGTCGACGGGCTCGTAAAGCCCGTCAAAATTTCGCGCAACAAGCCCTTGTCGATCAGTTCAGCCACCATGAAACGCGACGGCTGAATAATGCCGTGACCGAGCGCGGCCGCGCCGATATAAACACTACCGTCGTTGACCGCAAGCACGCCTTTCATCTGTACCTTGACGGTCTCGCCATCCACTTCATACTCGAATGGAAACGTCTTTCCGCTGCGCGCCGATACATAGTTGACCGCGCGGTGTTCGTTCAGATCGTCGAGCGTTTCCGGCGTGCCGTACTTCTCCAGATACGCGGGCGCCGCGCAGGTGACGATGCGCGCATTGCCGATCCGGCGCGCGACGAGGCTCGACTCCTCGAGCCGGCCCATGCGGATCACACAATCCGCGCCATCCTGGATCAGATCGATATTGCGGTCGGCCAGCCCGAGCCGCACATCGATTTCCGGAAACTTCCGGTAGAAATCGTCGAGCGCCGGCAGCAGCAACGCGCGCGCAAGCGTCCCCGACGTATCCACGCGGATTGTTCCGGCCGGCGTTTCCCGCTTGTTCGATAACGACGATTCCGCATCGGCGACGTCAGCGAGAATGCGCACGCAGCGATCGTAAAAAAGCGCACCATCTTCCGTCACGTTGACCTGGCGCGTCGAGCGGTTCAACAGCCGCACGCCGACGTGTTCCTCCAGCGCCTGGATGGTTCGGCTGACCTTGGCCCGCGGCAGTTCGAGCGATTCCGACACTTTCGAAAAACTGTTCGCTTCGACTACCCGCGTAAATATCTCCATTGCCTCCAAGCGGTCCATGTATCTGCCCTATCGTTGATTCGCGCTGTGCGCGTATTAATCCGGAATACCCGGACGCTCGACAAAACCCGGCCACCCGCGGCGCGGGTGGAAACGGTTTCATCTCTTATCACGCAAGATCTTACGCCAGCATGACAAAAAACTCATGATCCGCCCGTCACGCCCTGGCCCCGCAGGCTTCCCGGCAAATGGGACAAAGCGCCTCGACGCCCCATCGCGGTGCGCCCCATTTCGCATCATTCGCGCACGAAAAAAGATAAACGAATCGCCTCCCGCACAAGTCCGGTGCAATCGGCAAAAGACTGAAAGCTTTACCGCGAATTTTATTCAGGTGCGCTTAAGTATTCGAATTGGGATGCCGTAAACGCCGATTAACTAATCGAAGGGCGTCACAAGCGCTGACCATTCCGCGAATCGGATTCACACTATGTCCACCCTGTTGGAAAAGCGTCAAACGTCACAAGGTTCGGCTATCGCCGAACTGACCCGCGAAGTCCGCAAGATTTCCCGGGACAAGATTTCGGACATCGATCTGATCAATCGCGAGGCCACCTATCTTGCGATCAATGCGCTGATCGAAGCGGCGCGTGCGGGCGAAGCCGGCCGCGGCTTCGCGGTGGTCGCGAATCAGGTGAAGAATGTTTCGGGCCGCATCGGCCAGTTGACCGGCGAACTGGGCAAGGAGCTCAACGGCCTCTCCGAACGGATGGTCACGGAACTCGAACGACAGCAGGGGCAGCGCCTCACCGATCTCGCGTTGAACATGATCGACGTGATCGACCGCAACCTCTACGAACGCTCATGCGACGTGCGGTGGTGGGCGACCGATGCGGCCATCGTCAATTGCATGATGAGCGGCTCGGAAGACGCGGCCACGTATGCGTCGAAACGACTGTCGGTGATTCTGGACAGCTACACGGTTTATCTGGACATCTGGGTGCTCGATCTGCACGGCCGCGTGGTCGCCAACGGCCGGCCCGCGGAATTTCCGGTGGCCGGCGCGGCCAATGCGGCGCAGCACGAATGGTTCGCGGCCGCGCTACGCACTCGCTCCGGCGACGAGTACGCGACCGCCAATGTCGATTCGTTCGAGCCGCTGAACGATGCGCAAGTCGCAACTTATGCGACCGCGATTCGCGCGGACGGCGCGAGCGATGGTCGCGTCGTCGGCGTGCTCGCGGTGTTTTTCGATTGGGCAAAACAGGCGTCCGCGGTCGTGCATGGCGTTCGCCTCACCGATGAAGAACGCGCGCGCACGCGCTGCATGATCGTCGATGCGGGCGGCCGCGTGATCGCGGATTCGAAGGAAGCGGGCCGTGATGCCGCGCGTTTCGATTTGCCGCCAAACCGCGAAAACACCGGCAATTACCGCACCGGCAACGGCTCGCTGGTCGGCTATGCGTTGACGCCCGGCTATGAAACGTATCGCGGCATGGGATGGTATGGCGTGGTCGAGCAGCAGGTCACGACCACGCTATAAGTACCACGCACCCGATCCGTCACGAACGCTGCCACCCGTTCCAAAGTGAAGGACGGGTGTCGCGCGAAGCGAGCGCGAGGATCGCGAACGCCTTCGTCGCACATTCGACGACAGACAGCACAAACGCGACACGGTCGTAGCGGAATTCAGTCGGCAATGCGGGCACGATCGCGAGCACGCTCGCGCCACAGATAAATAGCGTCACGACCCGCGCGAGCGGCGCAAGCGATGCACGGCTGCACGCGCACGCGACCAGCATCACCAGCAACAGTTTGGAGAACACGAGCGCGGCGCTTTGCGTCGCCGATACGCTGGCGGACAGTTCAAACGGGGTTTCGATCAGTGACCCGGCCAGCACCGCGCCCAATGCGGTGCGCTGCACCACCGTCAAGCCCCGGCGATTTTCATGATTCGACCACAGCAACATAACAGTCTCCTCCGGAATGTTCTGCGCTCGCCGCTTGTTAACCACTCGTAACCTGACTGTTCGCAACCGGACACGCCGGCTTGCGTTGCGGTACGCGCGATGGGGCGTCGCGTTGCGACAACCCGTGCGTATCACAGTAGGACGAGAACGCCCGTCGCGATTTTTCAGTCATGGCTCAGTTTCACAATTCGCACGACAGTCTTTCTGTTTCGGTCCATTGCAAAGCAAAAGACTCAGCACGACATCTTCAGCAGCACGCATTCCAGCTGCGCGGACCGGCACAGCGAACGCCGCGGTGCAAACAGCGGGCATTTGCGAAACGTGGACTTCGTTTGAACAACCACGCGTCGGCGGACCGTTTCAACATGCACGTATAGGCGATTCCGGCCCGCTTCTTGCGTGTGCAATCGCAGCATCTCGGAGACTGACATATGGTGGATATTCTCAAACTGGCCAAGCAATCAGGCATGCTCGTCGCGCTGGATGCGCGCATCGGTAATGCCGAGTACCACAGCGTGCACGGGAACGTATCGTCGCTCGTCAACTTCGCGCGGGCGATCATCGAGCAGCATGTGCGCTGCGAGGACCTGCCCGCGCCGCCGGGCAGCCGCGACGTAAAGGACTGCGCACCGGCCGAGGATACGGTTTCGTAAACTGGCGCCGCGGGCAAAAGCACGTGCGGAAAATTGCGTGCACAATCGCTTCCCGCCGCGCTCCGTTCATCCGTCAGGCGTGCACGCCGCGGCATGAACCGTCATCCCACTCATGACTCAACACTTCGCCTGCACGATGTGCGGGCAATGCTGCCACGACCTGCGTTTGCCGTTGAGCCTCGACGAAGCGCTCGCGTGGCTGACGCGCGGCGGCACGGTCCAGCTTTTCTGCGAGGCGATCCCGTGGCCCGACGAGCCGCCCGCGAGCCATCTGCAGGCGCAGCACAAGCGCAGACGTTCATTCGCGTCGAACAGCGCGGCACTGCCGGTGCGCGTGATTGCGACCATCGTCGCCACGTACGACGGCCCCTGCCCCAATCTCGGCGCGGACATGCGTTGCGGCATCTACGACGCGAGGCCGCGTGTGTGCCGCATCTATCCGGCGGAATCCAATCCGTTCATCGAACTCGCTCCCGCGAGCAAGGCGTGTCCGCCTGACGCATGGAGCCAGCACAAGCCGGTTTTTTCAGTGGCCGGCAAGCTTGTCGACGCGCGAATCGCACAGGTAATCGACGAATCGCGTGCGGTCGATGCGCGCGATGCGTCGCTCAAGGATCGCTTGTGCGCGCTGCTTCGCATCGACACCGCCGCACTGGCCAACGAAGGCTTCGCGATTCACTCGCCGGCGCGCGATGATGCGCTGCATGCACTGCAATCGCTCGATATGCACGCGGATCGCGCGGCGCCTGAGTCGGCAACACAGTGGCGCATCGTGTCGAACCAGCGCGCCACCGTCGACACGCTTGCATCGATCGGTGCATTGCACGCGCATACGAGCGACTGTCCGAACGCCGCGTTCGAATATCTGGGCTTCAATGCAGCCACCTGAAAGCGCAGTCGCGGCCGGCTGATTCCGCGGCGGCGCACATCCATAGACGATCAGCTATTGTTTCCATGAAAAACATTAACTGTTATCTTGGATATGTCCGCCTACTCTTCAGTCATTGCCGCCGGAAAATCAGCGGCGGCAAGCGCACAGCGTCGATCAACGGCGCGCGGCGAGACGGAAGGAGACTCTGATGAACGCAAGCGAAACGTCCCTGCATCGGCTCGTCGACAAATGGCTTGGACCGGCGACGGTGCTGCAAGTGCGCGTCGTGCGTTCCGGCCGCATGCCCGCGCAGCGCGCGCGTTTCGTGCTGATCGAAACGATCACCTCCACCGGCACGCGCGGCATGTTTTTCTTCCGTCATCAGGACCGGTGCTGGCGGGTATTCCCGCCGCACGCGACACGACCTTCGCTGACCGTTTATCCGATCGCCGCGTGACTGACACAGGGGTCAAGCATCAAGCGGCACGGCGAACGCAGCACGCGACCGGTGCGAATCTCAAAGCGAACGTGCAGTGCCGGAAGATCTGAATCGACCGCCGGTCAATACTGAACCCAACGCTAAACGCAATGCCGCGAATCGCGCGGCGAAAGGCGAAGGATGCGCAACGCTGATGCAACCCTTCGTCATCCGTATCTGTTCGAGTGCAGCACCGCGGGAGCACGACCATGGACACACGCCGAATTGCATTGTTACGCCGCGGGTTGCTTGTCAGCGCGGCGAGCTGCGTGTCGATCGGCATGTATGTCGGCGGACCGTCCAGCTTTGCCGATACCTTCAACAAAGTCGGTGCGGACACTGAACTGCCACTGGAAACGCTCGCGATCGAGCAGGTGAAAGTGGAGGAAGAGATCATCTCGCGCGCGCATCGTGATACGCGCACGCGCAGCCTGATGCGCGACCGGTCGCGCACGGCCCCGTCGATGCAGTTCGACGCGCCGGCAGCGCAAACGTCGCGCGGCACGACACAAGGTCCGGTGCGTGATCCGGCATTCTGGGAATCGCGCGCCGCGTCGACGACGCGCCCGACCGGCCGCGACACGCATGAAAGCACGCCAGGTGTCGTGCGTTCGATCCGCTTCGAAGAGTTCAAGCACTGGACCTGAGCGTTCAATGCAACGCGTGGAAACGCGTGCGGCGCCAACGCCAACGCCAACGCCGGCGTCAAGCCCGGCGCCGGCTACTATTTCCGCAGTTACTCCCGCAGTTACGCCACCAGTAACCGTTAATCGCCCTTTAAACCGCCTACGCTTCTAACCCACGCTCTTAACCCACCTCCGCCGACGCACACGCCGGCGGTCCATGCGGTGCGCGCCAATCAAAGCCAGCAGCCAGGCGCCGGCGCAGGCATCACGGCATTGACCGCGCTTGCCAGCATCATCGCCTGCGAGTTGGTCGGCATCAGCTTCGCCGCGCGCGGCCGGAAGATCGGGTCGCCATACGAAATGACCTGGCCGCTTAACGCGCATACACCGTCGCGCCGCGCAATCGCGACGACCCACGGTTGATCCGGATAGCAGCACGACGTCGGATCGCTCCAGCTGACGGTCAACAGGCGTTCTCCGACCCGTTCCACCAGCCGCGCGGTTCCAGTGCATGAGTCGGCCGACGGCGCGCGCGGCGCGCACGACTTCAGCCGGCGCGGACGCGGCAAGCCTGTCGCGCCTTGCGACAGCGACGACAACAGGCCCAACGTCTGGGACCACGGATCACAACGAGCTACGTCTGACATTTTCGAGGCTCCTGGCGGCGACCGCGATGAAACGGCGCGGCCATGTCATATGTCATCACAGCGACGGCCTGCCGCGATGCGGTAGGCGTCAAGGCGTCGGTGGCCATGCGAAGCACACCGGCATCGGGTACGCCTGCTCGAGTCCAGCAGGCGAACAGGACAGGATTCCCGACGATGCGACGCGGTACGTGCCGCCCGCGCCGCATGCGCCGATGGAGCGAGCGCGCCGCAACGCGCGCGGTCCAGCCAACGCAATAGGTCACGCTCCGTCATATTGCGTGTCCCTCCAGCGTTTCGGCGTCGAGCCGACCATCCGCTTGAACACCGTCGTGAAGTGGGCTTGCGAGCGGAATCCCGCCAGTTGGGCGGCGTCGAGCAGCGAGTACTCTTCGTCGGCAAGCAGTTGCTGCGCGCATTCGATACGCCTGCGCAGCAAGTACTCATGCGGCCTCAGCCCGGTCGCCGCGCGAAACTGCGCGGCAAAGTGCATGCGTGTCAGGCCCGTCGCGTTCGCGACATCTTCGAGACCGATCGCTTCGGACAGGTGCGCGTCGATAAACTCGACCGCGCGCTTCAGGCGCCATTTGGGCAGTGCGGACTTGCGCAGCTTCGGCTGCGCGCTGTTTACCGGCACGCGTGAACGCAGCTCTAGCAGACGGCTCACCAGCGCAAGACTGATACTGTCGACATACATCTGGCCGAACGACGTGAACGCTTCGTCGGCAAGCAACAGCGCCTGGCCGAGCCGCTCGATGCAAGGATCGTGACTGACCTGCGGGTCGTCGATCAGCGCGCCCGCGGTGGGGTTTTTGCCCGCCACCTCGCGCTGGCACGCATCGAGCACCGCTTGCGGCACATACAGATGCAGCACGTCGCAAGGCGCATGGAACACCGCGCGCGCCGCATGACCGGGGCCGGTCACCTGAAACATGCCGGGCATCACACGGCCTTCGTACGTGAGACGGCCGTCATGCAGGAACGTGATGTCGGTCGAACGCAGGTTCACGCCGACGGTATAGGTGTCCGCCGGCGTGGTTGCCGACAGTTCCTTGGAGGGTGCGGTGCCGCCGATGCCGACCACGCTCCAGCGAGACACTGCAAGGCTTGAGGCGGCGGAGGATGCAGATTGAACGCCCATGCCCACCCCATCGGCCAGCGCCGGCAGCCGCCACGCATCCTCGCTACGTATGCAGGATTTCAGCGAATCCGCCAGCGCACCGCCGACGGGCAAAGAAGAGGCTTCCATGGTCCACGCTCCTGGTATCTCCAACGATTCGAACGCCATCTGCGGGAGGCGATTCGCTTCGCCGCTCTATGGCTTCAAAGGTAGTGGAGAAAAGCGTGGCGCTCTATCGTACAAAGGTTCCTTGCAACGGTGTATACGTGTCATCGACCTATACTTTGGTGCCATTCACCGCAACTTTAAGGTCGTTGGAACCAGGTGCGCACCGATTTGGCGCGTTGCGACGCGCCCCGGCGGAGGGGTGTTGCGGAGTGTTGCGGGGTGTTTAGCAGGTCTCCCGCGAGGTGTCCAGCGGGTTGTCCGGCGGATTGTCGAGTTATCCCAGGGATGGCCCGCGGACCAGAGAGGCGCAGACGCGCAATCAGCGCTACGTGTGCCCCACCGCCACGGGTTCGCGCTTTTCCTCGCGCGTGGAATTCGGCAGCACGAAACTTATCGTCGCGCCGCAGCCCGGCTCCGAACAAGCACGAATTTTGCCGCCGTGCGACTCGACAATCGACCGGCAGATCGACAACCCCATGCCCATACCCTCGACGCGCGTCGTGAAGAACGGCTGAAAGAGCCGCTGCAAGTCCGCTTCGGCAATGCCGGGTCCGCTGTCCACGACATCGACCCGCGCGCCGTCGTCCTGCGAGAACGATGAGCGCACGGTGAGCCGGCGTGGCTGTCCGGCGATCGCGGCCATCGCCTGGATCGCGTTCATCATCAGATTGATCACGACCTGCTGCAACTGCACACGGTCGCCGATGATCGTCAGCCCGTCGTCGGTCAGCTGCAGATCGAGCTCGATCGCATGGATGCCGATTTCCCGCTGAATCAGCAGAGCCGATTCGTCAATCAACGCGTTCAGGTCGAACGGCGCGCGGTTCGGCGCGCTCTTCTTCGCGAGCGTGCGGATCCGCTGCACGATGCCGCCCGCGCGCTGCGCATCGCGCAACATGTTGCTCAATGCCGCACGCACTTCGTTCAACTGCGGTTCGTCGCGGTCGAGCCAGCGCATCCCCGCGTCGCCGTTGGTCATGATCGCGGCGATCGGCTGACTCACTTCGTGCGCGATCGATGCGGAAAGCTCACCGAGCATTGTCACACGCGTGACATGTGCGAGCTCTGCAAGCGAGCGATGCAATGCGTCCTGCACATTGCGTGCTTCGGTGACGTCCATCAACGCGCCGCGGAATTCGCTCGCCTCATGGCCCGCATCGACCGCATGCGCGACCAGATGCACCTGCTTGACCGCGCCGCCCGGCATCGTCAAGCGGAATTCCGCTTCGATGTCGCGATCGGTATCGGCCGAACTTGCGCCGGCCGCTTTCATCAGCGCCGACACGCGCGCGTGATCGTCCGGATGCACGCGCGCGAGCATCGCCCGTAGCGACGGCTCGACCGTGTCCGGATAACCGAAGATGCGGAATGCCTGCTTCGACCAGAACATCTCGAAGCGCGGCACCGAGAAGCCGATGCTGCCGGTCTCGCTCAGCGTCTCTGCTTCGGCGAGGAACGATTCGCTACGCGCGAGCGCCTCGGCCGCGCGCTTGCGCTCCTCAATATCGACCGTCACGCCGTACCAGCGCACGATGTGGCCGTCGTCATCGGTGAGCGGCGTCGCGCGCAGCAGCACCCAGCGATACGCACCGTCGCCGCCGCGCATCCTCGACTCGTTCTCGAACGGCGCGCCGGTCGCAAGCGCATGACTCCAGTCGCTTTTCATCTGCGGCAGATCGTCCGGATGCACGAGCGTGTGCCAGTTCTCGCCGATCTGCTCGAGCGGCAGCCCGAGTTCGGACCAGCGCTGGTTGACGAACACTGGCCGGCCGTCGGTGGACGACACCCACACCATCGCCGGAATCGCATCGATCGCCGCGCGAATCTCCTGTTGCTGCCGCTGGATCTCGATCTCCATCCGCCTGCGCTGCGTGATGTCGTTATTGGTGACCAGCACTGCGAGCGGCTTGTCCTGCAGATCGCGCTGCAAGGTCCAGCGACTCGCGACAATCAGTTCGCGGCCGTCGCGGCAAGTCTGCGTCAGCTCGCCCTCCCAGCGACCGGTGCGCCGCAACTCGGCAAGCATATCGGCGAGCGGGAGCGGAAACGCCGTTTGCAGGACTTCGTGCGGAGACCGGCCAAGCGCTTGTTCGGCGCTTACGCCGTACAGCGCGTGCGCGCCGCTGTTCCAGAAGCGGATGCGGCGTTTCATGTCGTACACGATCAGCGCATCGCTCGTCAGATCGAGCAGCGCGACGTGCTCGCGCAGCACATCGGTGGCCGCGATGTTCTTTAGCGTCAGAAACCCGGAGATGCCGATCGCCGCAAGGCTGACGATGCAGCGGCCGATCGGCGGAACCATATCGATATCGCTGTGCGACATCACGAAAGCGATCACCGTCAGCGCCATCAGCGCGCAGCAGACCGCCAGCATCGAGCGCCGCGAACAGATCGGCGCAACAATCAGGACGACAACGACATACAACACGGCGATCGCGATATCGAGCGTCGTCAGTGCGTCGACCAGAAAGATCGCGGCCGCAATCGCGAACGCGATGCCCATGCGAGGCAGTTTGTTCTGCGGCGAATCCTGCCGTGCGGCCGACGCGTGAGAACGCGCGTCATCGGGCAGCGCGTCGCCGGCCGGCGCGACGATCGGGCAGGCGACATGCGACGCCGCGGCACGCCGGCTCGCGGCTGCCGCATGGCCGGACGCGGCGGACGCGCGGCTGGCCGCGCCGCGCGCCCCGGCAGCCGCCGGCGCGCTGTTGCGGGCAGCGGGCGAAGCACCCGAGGCATCGACAAGCGGATCCTTCACAGCAGCGCGGCGGCCGTTCAGATCAGACATATTTCGGCTTCTCCAGAGTTGCCGCCGAAGGCGGCGCGCGATGACCGCTGGCTAGATGCGCGCAACGGTCAGACATGCGAAGATACTGCACTAACCCGATTTCGCCTGCGTGTATTTTTCCGGCCACGCGTGGCTCGGGCCGCAGACGGGGTGTCCGCATGGTACCGGCACCCACGCACCCACGACACCGCGACACGAAGATCCGATTATGGCCCAACTTCCGTATGCAACCGCCAAGGCTGGCGCATCCCGCGATGGCAGCGTCACTCCGGCGGACCACGACCCGGTCGTCTTCGTCGTCGATGACGACGACTCCTTCCGCGGCGCCCTGACCAACCTGCTGCGCTCGGTCGGCATGCGCGTCGAAGCCTTTGCTTCCGCGCAGAGCCTGCTCACCACGAACTGGCCGGACGCGCCCGCCTGCATCGTGCTGGACGTGCGGCTAAAGGCGGATAGCGGGCTCACGGTGCAAAACGACCTGGCGCGCGCGGGCGTCGAGTTGCCGATCATCTTCATGACCGGCTTCGGCGATATCCCGATGACCGTGCAAGCGATGAAGGCGGGCGCGGTCGACTTCCTCACCAAACCTTTTCGCGACCAGGACCTGCTCGATGCGGTGACGCGCGCGATCAGCAATGATCGCGCGCGGCGCGAGTCGCAGAGATCGTTGACCGAACTGAAGGTGCGTTTCCAGTCATTGTCGCCGCGCGAACAGCAGGTCATGTCGCTGGTCGCGAAGGGTCTGCTCAACAAGCAGATCGCGGCCGAGCTGAACTTAAGTGAAATTACCGTGAAAGTGCACCGCGGCCAGGCAATGAAAAAAATGGGCGCGCGTACGCTGGCCGATTTGCTGCACCAGGCGGTGATGTTGAAAATTCGCGAAGAGCAGGCATAAAGCGCGGCACCGCGCGCGGCTCGTGGCGCGGCTTTGTTATACCTACATATAGTTGTGAAGCAGGACGCGTCCGGTAACCTGTGATGGCCAGTTGCGTGAGCAACAGCTTTATTTCGTTATCCAGGTTCGCAATGCCGAGTTTGCTTCCTTCCCAGGTGGTGTCGATCATCGACGACGACGACTCTGTCCGTCTTGCCACCGCCAATCTCCTTCGCTCGTTCGGCGTGCAAAGCCGCACCTTCATTTCGGTGGAAGCGTTTCTCGCGTCGGAATGTGTCGATCACACCGCTTGCGTGATCTCGGACATGCAGATGCCTGGCATGAGCGGCATCGATCTGCAGACCGCGTTGCGCGAGCGGCGCTTGCCCATTCCGATGGTGTTCATTACTGCGTTTCCCGACCACGAGTTGCGCAGCGTCGCCGAGGCGAATGGCGCAACCTGCTTTCTGACCAAGCCCGTCGACGGCGAAACGATCCTTGCGTGTATCGACCGCGCGATCAACCGCGAGCCTTGTGGCGGTCATCGCGGTTGAACACCGCAGGTTGACCTGCGACGTGTCACGCGCTCTATCGGGCGATATACATAGGTATAAGCGCGCGGCATTCGCGGCGAAGCAAACCGCTTCGCCGCGAATGCCGCAGCGTTAACGGGTGACCCACGCTGCACCAGCGGTCGCTATCACGCGCTAGACACAACGTGACGGCGTCAATGCGGCGAGATACACAATCGCCTGCTGACGATCGAAATGCTCGAACGTGAGACCGAGCCCCGCCAGCACCAGCATGCCGACCGCAACGCCTCGCCAGGTCGGCGCCATTGTCACGAGCAGCATCATCACCGCGATGCAGGCAACGCGCTCCGGTGATGCGAACGGCCGCGCTGCGACGGCTCGAGGTCTCCTTTATCCAGAAGGGCCACGACAGTGGTTCTACACATGGCATCGGCACGCAATGCGAACGGCGCACGGTGCGGCACGCGCGATGCGGTAGCCAAGGTCTGCTTCGATATGCCGATCGAATCATCCAATCGCCGTTTCATTGTGGTTTTCTGCGCATGATCGGCGCGCCGCGCCCCCCCTTCGCGGCGCGCGCATACGAACAGCCTTCCAGGTGACCGAACGATTGCCGCCGCTTCGCATGCGAAGCAAACCGTCGAAGTCCGCAGCAAAAAAAGTTCGATGCGTTGCCGCACAGGCAATGCAACGCCGTCCGCTGCGCAAGCCGACCCTGTAAACTGGCGGGCATTTCAACCGCAGGCGGCGCCCCCACCTTGGACCGAACCCGAGCCCTTACGCTTTTTCTTGCCGTCGTGCGCGCGGGCAGCTTCAGCCGCGCCGCGGTCGAAGCCGGCCTCACGCCGCAAGCGATGAGCAAGGCGGTACGCCAGCTCGAAGCGCACCTGAACGTGCGCCTGCTGCACCGGACGACGCGCAAGCTCAGCCTGACCGACGAAGGCTCAAGGCTATTTGAGCTGGCGGATCCGGGCATGCGGATGCTCGACGATGCAGTGGACCAGGTGCACGCGAGCCGCGAAGCGGCGGGCGGCACCGTGCGCGTCGCCGCGCCCCCTTCGCTCGGCGGCAAACTGCTGGTGCCACTGATGCGCGACTATCAGAAGTTGCACCCGTCCATGCGCTTCGACGTGCTACTCGACGATCGCTTCACCGATCTGGTCGAAGCGCGTGTCGACGTCGGTTTCCGGATCGGCACATCGGCCGAACGCAATGTGATCGCGCGCAAGCTGCGCGATGTGCGGCTCGTGATTTGCGCGGCGCCCGCGTATATCGAAGAAAACGGCAAACCGGCGTCGCTCGCGCAGCTGCTCAAGCATCGCTGCACCGGCTTTCGGCATCCGAATACCGGGAAGACGCTGCCGTGGGAATTGCAAAAAGGCAGCGAGATCGTCTATCAGGAGGTGCCGGCGGTCGCGACGTTCAACGACGTCGCGACCGAAGTCGAAGCGGTGCGTAACGGAATCGGCATTGGCCAGCTGGCGACGTACATGATCCAGCAGGATCTCGACGACGGCAGCCTGGTCCCGCTGTTGCCGCAATTGTCGAGCGCGCGCCTGAGCGTGTTCATGTACTACCCTCAGCGCACACAGATGCCTTCGCGCGTGCGGCGCTTTGTCGACTTCGTGATCGAAGCGAGCCGCCCGTAACGCTGGCGGTTGCGGTTGCACTCACCGCTCGCGCTGCTTGCGCACAGCCGCAACCCTTGCCGCTGCAAGCGCGTGACGCTCGGCCGTCGTGCCGCGAAGCGCGGTGATAACATCGATGCGTCGAACATCGCGCGTTGAAAAACGCGCACGCCATCACGCGCAGCTGCACATCGGCGCGAGCCGCAAGCCGCGTCGCGCTGGACCTTCTTCCGCCCTGCCCTGAACGAAGAATCCGATGCCCGCTCAAGCAGACGACCTGACCCGCGCTCCCGACGCCAGCCCACAGACCGAACCCATCGAAACCCGCGTATTTCGCGCAGCACACTTATCGATTGGACTGAATCTGCCGCTTCTACCGTCCGGCCAGATCGTCGCGGACTTCAACGAGCAGATCGCGCTGGCACAACGCGCCGACGCGCTCGGCTTTCGCGCACTATGGGTACGCGACGTACCGCTCAATAGCGCGGACTATCCGGACCCGGTCGGCCATCTCGACCCTTGGGTGCTACTCGGCGCGCTGGCCTCTCACACCCGTCAGATCGCGCTCGTCAGCGGCGCAATCGTGCTGACGCTGCGTCATCCATTGCATATCGCGAAGGGCGCGATTTCCGTGCAAACCTTGTCGCGCGGGCGTTTCATTCTCGGCCTCGGCTCTGGCGACCGGCCGCCCGAATACGCGGCATTCGGTGCAAACGGCGACGCGCGCCGCGAACTCTATCGCCGCCATTGGGAAACAGTGACAGCCGCCGTCGGACCTGCACCGCGCGTAATGCCGGACGCCGCGCCCGACGGCGCACCCGGCTTCACGCTGCTGCCGCAGCCGCTGCGCGCGGTGCCGATGCTCGCGGTCGGCTCAGGCGGACAGAGCGTCGACTGGATTGCGCGCCATGCAATCGGCTGGATGACCTACCATCGCGAACCCGACGCACAACAGGCGCGGCACAGCATGTGGCGCGCGGCGGTCGAACGGGTTGCGCCGGGCGAGTTCCGCGCGTTCGGCACGGCGCTGCGGCTCGAACTCAGCGACGACCCGGACGAGCCGGCAACGCCAATCCTGCTCGGTTATCGCACAGGCCGGCATGCGCTGGTCGAGCGATTGCGCGCGCTGCGCGAACACGGCACGCACCATGTATCGCTGAACCTACCTTCGTCGCCACGCGCGCCGCGCGATGTGATCGAAGAACTCGCCGAATACGTGCTGCCCGAATTTCACAACTAGGCAGAGCGCATTTCTCCGCGCTCACGTCCGCGGTGCAATGCCGGCATACGAATCACGATTACGGTGCACCATTCGCCGCGCATTCCGGCATGCATCATGCTTCCAGCATCGCTTCGTGCGATTTCCGCACGATCGCGCACACCGTTCACTATCCTTGAATCGACGTCCGATCCGCAATCGACATCGGGCCCATCGAGCGTGACGCGCGATCATGCGTTCGCGTCGCGCAGCAGATCGGCGCACCCACACCGGACCACCATGAACCACTCTTACGACGACACAACAAGCGCATTACGCGCGGCGGAACACGTCGACGCCGCGCGTCTGCTCCGCTCGATCGATGCGCTCGCAACGATCGGCGCACGCGGCGACGGCGGCGTCGACCGCCCCGCGCTCTCGACGCTTGAGATCGATGCGCGCCGCGGCCTGATCGAGCGCGCCCAGGCGCTTGGCTGCACCGTCTCCACCGACGCATGCGCGAACCTGTTCTTCCGCCGCGCCGGCGAAGAGGATCTGCCGCCTGTGATAACCGGCAGCCATATCGATACGCAGCCGACCGGTGGCCGGCTCGATGGTGCCTATGGTGTACTGGCCGGCTTCGAATGCCTCGCCGCGCTCGCGGATGCGGGCGTGCACACGCGCCGGCCGCTCGAAGTGGCAATCTGGACCAACGAGGAAGGCTCGCGCTTCCAACCGGGCGCGATGGGCTCGAGCACCTTCGTCGACCCGGCGCGTCTGGCCGGCTTCCGCTCAGTGCGCGATGCGGCGGGCGTCACGTTCGGCGCGACGCTCGACGCGCATCGCACGGCTTTCCCATCGCTCGCCACGCGCGCACCGGGCGCCGCGCACGCGTTTATCGAACTGCATATCGAACAGGGACCGCTGCTCGAACTGGCCGGCACACCGCTTGGCGTCGTGACCGGCATCCAGGGTGTGCGTTGGCATTCGATCCGCTGCACCGGCGCCGCCGCGCATGCGGGCACCACGCCGATGCGCGTACGGCGTGACGCGATGACGCTCGCGGTGCGCGTGCGCGGTGAAATCGAAGCATTCGCGCTCGAACTGGGTGGCGACGCGGCACGCATCACATTCGGCAGCTGGCACATCGAGCCGAACTCGATCAACACGATTCCGTCGACGGTCACGCTAACCGTCGACTTCCGTCACCCGGACCCCGCGGTGCTCGCGCGCTTCGATGCGGCGCTCGCCGCCTGTATCGCGCACCACGGTGCCGATGTGCATCTCGAACCGCTGTTCGAACACCCGCCGGTGCACTTTGCCGATTCCGCGATCGCGCGTGTGCGCTCGGCCTGCGATGCGCTCGGCGCGCGTTCGCAACCGATTGTCTCCGGTGCGTTTCATGATGCGCTGCATCTCGCGAAGCAATGCGCGACCGCGATGATCTTCGTACCGAGCCGCGGCGGCATCAGTCACAATCCGCTCGAAGCGACCGACGATGCGGACCTCGTGCTAGGCACGCGCGCGCTCGCGCACTGCCTGGTCGAACTGTGCAATGAAGCTCACTGAACATGCGTAAGCGCACCTCCCAATCGATCCCAACCGAACCCGTGTGCACGAGGAATCCGCAATGACTGCAACGACCCATTCCCCCGCTGAAACCCACTCGCATACGCACGATGACAACGGCAGCGCGCTCGGCGAAAACGCAACGCTGCACGAGCCGATTTCGCCGGACGGCACGCCCGAGCCCGGCCGCACCTACACGGTCCCCGCGCGCTGCGGCCGCGCGGTGCGCGTGAAAGCCGGCCAGACGATTCGCATCGCGAACCCGCACGGCACGCAGGTCTGCGATACGTGGATCTTCAACGCCGCGCATCTGAATGAGTTCCTGTCGTTCGAGCACACCCGCGCGTATATCGACCGCGTGATTCCCCGGCCCGGCGACCCGCTCGTGACAAACCAGCGCCGCCCGATTGCCGAACTCACCGCGGACACGTCGCCCGGCGTGCACGACACGCTGATCGCCGCGTGCGACCTGTACCGTTACCGCAATTTCGGCGTGGCCGGCTATCACGACAACTGCGCGGACAATATGCGGCTCGCGCTGAAGGCGATCGGCCTGCGCGCCCGCGAAGTGCCGCAGCCGTTCAACCTGTGGATGAACATTCCGGTGAAGCCCGACTATTCAATCGAGTGGCTGCCGGCGGTGTCGAAGGCCGGCGACTATGTCGACATCAAGGCGGCGATGGATTGCGTCTTCGTGTTCTCCGCCTGTCCGCAGGACATCGTGCCGATCAATGCACTGCATCCGGTCGAAGTGGAATTCACCGTGCTCGCATAGCAGCGCGCCGCGCGCCATGTGGCGCGCGGCAGCGGCGCGTCAATCCTGCGGCAAGCGGAACGGCACGACGCTGTTGTCGTTATTCGCTTCGACCAGTCTGATCAGTTGCAGCATGAACAGATCGCGCTCGGCGGGCGGCAGATGCTCGATCGTGCGATCGTGCGCGCGCTGCACCGCAGGCGCCATCTTTGCGACGAGCCGCTTGCCCTGCCGTGTCAGCTTGACGAGTTTCACGCGCCTGTCATAGTCGGCCTGACGGCGCTCGATCAGCCCGCGTCCTTCGAGGCGCGGCATCACCTCCGCGACGCTCGAGCGCTCGAGACCAATTTCGATCGCGAGCGAGTTCTGATCGATATCGCCAAGCGCTTCGAGCGCGGTCAGCAAACTGTATTGCACCGGCGTGACATCGAACTCAGCGGTTTCCTGCGCAAACAGAAAGCCGTGAATCTGGTGCATGCGGCGAATCAGAAACCCCGGCCGGCTAAAGAGCGGCGAGCGCGCCTGCCATGCGTTCAGTTCTTCGCGCACCGAACGGGTCGCGGCATCGTCGTTGATCGTGGTCGACATAGGTGTGGGTCCTCGCGATCGCGCAAGCGCATCATGCGATCGCTGCAAGTCTGAATGGGCTGCATTCTATCGAATCAAAGCGCGTGGGGCCATAACCGGGGTACACCACGCAATTCACCATAATCATGCGCGGCGCGTTGATCCGGTGCGCAGCCGCATGCGACACGCGTCGATGCTGTGCATAACCGCATGTCGAACGACATCGATGCAAATGTCATGCAGGCCCGCGCAAACCCCACGCACGGTTGGCTTTTCGCGCGTGCTGCTCCGGCCTGCCGGCAACC
This sequence comes from Paraburkholderia rhizosphaerae, assembly GCF_004366595.1. Taxonomy (GTDB): domain Bacteria; phylum Pseudomonadota; class Gammaproteobacteria; order Burkholderiales; family Burkholderiaceae; genus Paraburkholderia; species Paraburkholderia rhizosphaerae. Next base: position 53,794 of record NZ_SORE01000021.1, on the reverse strand, counting down.
GGCACGCTATTTGCGGTACACCACGCATTTTTCCACCACTGCCACCAGGCTCGCTACGCGCTATGACCCAGGTTCTTCTGCAAGGCGGTCGTGTGATCGACCCCGCCGCCGGTCTCGATGCAACCCTCGATATTCTCGTCGACGGCTCACGCATCGCCGCGATCGGCCCCGACCTCGCGGCCACCGCGCCGATCGCCGACATCATCGACTGCAAGGACAAGCTCGTGCTGCCCGGCCTGATCGATACCCATGCACACGTGTACCAGTACGTGACCGGCCGCTTCGGACTGAACGCGGACATGTGCGGCGTTCAGTCCGGCGTGACCACGCTCGTCGATCAGGGCGGCCCGAGCTGTATCACGATGCCGGGGTTCCGGCATTTCATCGCCGCGCCGTCGAAGACGCGCGTGCTGTCGTTTATCTCCGCATATATCGTCGGCGGACTCGAAGGGCACTATTATCCGGAGCTCTATCGCCCCGATTGCCTGGATGCGGCCGCGACCGTCAAGGCTGCGCAAGCCAATCTGGATCTCGTGAAAGGCGTGAAGGCGCATGCCGAGATAGGCGGCTTCGCGCGCTGGGGCCTCGACGTGATGAAAATCGCGTCGCAGATCGGCCGCGACGCGCAGTTGCCCGTCTACATCCACTTCGGGCAACTGTGGCCGAAGCCCGAGCGCGGCGGCCTGCCGGTCAATCCGGACTCGATCTTCAATCAGGTCGTTCAAACGCTGAAACCCGGCGATATCCTCGCGCATCCGTTCAGCCGCCACCCGGGCGGCTTTGTCGAGCAGAACGGCAAACTGCACCCGCTCGTGCCCGAAGCGATTGCGCGCGGATTGAAGGTCGACGTCGGCCACGGTTCGCACTTCAGCTTCAAAACGGCGCGCATCGTGCTCGACGCGGGCGTCATGCCGGATACGCTCGGCGCCGATATGCACGGCTACAACACGCATCTGCCCGCGCCGGCCGGCACGCCCGACAGCCATCCGGACGAAGAGCACTCGTTTCTCGGCCGCACGCAGTTCAGCCTCGTCAGCGCGATGACGAGCATGCTCGCGCTCGGCCTGCCGCTCGATCACGTGGTGCGCATGGTCACGTCGAACGCGGCGCGCATGGTCGGCATGGAAGGCGAACTCGGCACACTGAAGGCCGGCGGCATCGCGGACATCAGCGTGCTGGACGACCGGCGCGGCCGCTGGGTGCTCGAGGACAACGAAGGCACGCAGATCGTCACCGACCGGATGCTCACCCCCGCACTGTGCGTGCGCGACGGCGTGCGCTACGACGCTGACTCGCCGAGCCTGCCGCTCGCGCGGGCCGCCTGAATGAATGTCATACCCGGCGCCACGCCGCGAGGAAACACCACAGATGATCAAACGTCCCGCACCGCAGCCGCCTGACCGTCCGCAGGGCATCGGCGCGTCGCTCACGCGCAAGGAAGACGAGCGCTTCATGCGCGGGCGCGGCGAATACGTCGGCAACATCCGGATGGTCGGCATGCTCGATGTCGCATTCGTGCGCAGTCCGATCGCGCATGGTCATATCGTCGGCATCGAAAAGCCCGCGGGCCTTGAAAACGCGGTCTATACGCACGCCGATCTCGACAGCGTTCAACCGATCATTGCGAACTCGGCGCTACCGGGCTTCAAATCGTCGGAGCAGCCGGTGCTCGCGCGCGGCAAGGTCCGCCAGGTCGGCGAGATGATCGCGATGTGCGTCGCCGCGACGCGCGCCGACGCGGAAGACATCGCCGCCCAGGTATTCGTCGACTTCGAGGAACTGCCCGCGGTGGTCGATATGCTCGACGCGCGCCGCGAACACTCGGCGCTCGTCCACGAGCATTGGGGCGACAACGTGTTTCTCGAAACCTTTGTCGATGCCACCAGTGCAGCAGCAACACAAACCGATCTCGACGAGCTCCGCCGCCACGCGCCGATCCGCGTGCAGCGCACCCTGCGCACCGCGCGCCAGAGCATGGCACCGATCGAAGGCCGCGGCGTGGTCGCGCACTGGGACAAGCGTCTCGCGCAACTGATCGTACACACATCCGCGCAGATGCCGCACATCACGCGCACCGGTCTCGCTCAATGCCTCGGTCTGGACGAAGGTCAAGTCCGTGTGATCGCACCGGACGTCGGCGGCGGCTTCGGCTATAAGGGCATTCTGCTGCCCGAGGAAGTCTGCTGCGGCTGGCTGGCGATGCGGCTCGAGCGGCCGGTGCGCTGGCTTGAAGACCGCCGCGAGCAACTGAGCGCGAACGCGAATTGCCGCGAGCACGACTACGACATCACCGCGTATGCGGACCACGATGGACGTCTGCTCGCGATCGAGTGCGAAGCGACCGTCGACTCCGGCGCGTATTCGTCGTATCCGTTTTCCGCGTGCCTCGAAGCGGCGCAAGTCGGCAGCATTTTGCCGGGGCCGTACAAGTTGGATCGCTACCGCTGCCGCACCTGGTCGGTTGCGACCAACAAGCCGCCGATCCTGCCGTATCGCGGCGTCGCGCGCACCGGCGTCTGCTATGCGATTGAAACGATGATGGATGCGATCGCGGTGGCCGCCGGTCTCGAGCCACATGAAGTGCGGCTGCGCAACCTCGTCGAGCCGCATGAAATGCCGTTCGACAACATCACGAACAAGCACTTCGACAGCGGCGATTATCCGGAGGCGGTGCGCCGCGCGGTCGCGGCGATCGATCTGCCCGCGGTGCGCGCGCGGCAGCAACAACCTGAAACGGACGGACGCCGGATCGGCTTCGGCATTGCGGTGTTCTGCGAACAAGGCGCGCACGGCACGTCCGTTTATCACGGCTGGGGCATTCCGATGGTGCCCGGCCGCGAGCCCGCGGTGTTGCGCGTGACGCCGGACGGCGTGCTCGAAGTGCGCGCGGGCGTCCATTCGCATGGCCAGAGCATGGAGACCACGCTCGCGCAGATCGCGCACGACGTGCTCGGCATCGACACCGATCGCGTGCGCGTCGTGCTCGGCGATACCGGTGTCACGCCCTACTCGACCGGCACCTGGGGCTCGCGCTCGATCGTGATGGCGGGCGGCGCGGTAGGTCAGGCAGCGAAAGAACTGAAAGAGCGACTGCTGAAAATCGGCGCATGGCTGCTCGAAGCGCCGGTTGCCGAGGTGCGCTGGCAACACGGTGCAGCCATTGCGCCTGACGGCACGTCATGCACGCTCGCGCAGATCGCGCACACGTGGTACCTGAAACCGCAACGGCTGCCGCCCGACGTCGACCGGCGCGGCCTCGAAGTCGCCACCACCTATCAGGCGAAACGCGACACCGGCACGTTCAGCTATGCGTGTCACGCGGTGGTCGTCGCGGTCGATACCGCGCTCGGGCTAACTGAAATTCTCGATTACGTGATTGTCGAAGACGGCGGTGTGCTGATCAATCCGATGGTGGTCGACGGCCAGGTGTACGGCGGCGCCGCACAAGGCATCGGCACCGCGCTTTACGAAGCGATGCCGTACAGCGAAGACGGCCAGCCGCTTGCGTCGACGCTCGCCGACTATCTGCTGCCCGGCGCGACGGAAGTGCCGGCGATCCGCATCGAGCATATGGAAACACCGGCTCCTTACACCGAATTCGGCCAGAAGGGCATTGGCGAATCCGGCGCGATCGGCTCGACCGCTGCGATCGCGAATGCAGTCAACGATGCGCTGCGCCCGCTTAACGCCGAAGTGACATGCCTGCCCGTGTCGCCGCGTGTGGTGCTCGATGCCATTGCGCGAGCCACCGCGCGTGAACGCGCGACGAAAGGAGCGACCGTATGAAGGCTGCCGCATTCGACTATGAAAAGCCGCTCGACTTCAACGAAGCGATACGCGTGATGGCCGCGAGCGGCGGCAACGGCAAATTTGTCGCAGGCAGCCAGTCGCTTGGCCCGATGATGAACCTGCGTTTCGCGCAACCGGAATCGCTGGTCGACTTGCGCGGTATCGCCGCTCTGCGCGCGTGCCGCGACGAAGGCGCGTTCGGCGTGCTGGGCGCGGGCATAACGCACGCGCAAATCGAAGACGGCGCAGCCGACGATTACACGCAGGGACTGATGCGCTATGTCGCGCGCGGCATCGCGTATCGCGCGGTGCGCAATCGCGGCACGCTCGGCGGCAGTCTCGCGCACGCAGACCCGGCCGCCGACTGGATCAACGTGATGTGCGGCCTTGACGCGGACTTTCTGGTGATCGGCGCGCACGGCGAGCGCATCGTCACAAGCGCCGACTGGATGGCCGGCGCGTTCACGACGGCGCTCGAACCCGACGAAATCCTCGCCGGCGTGCGCATCAGAAAACTGACGAGTGCCGCGCGCTGGAGCTACTACAAATTCAACCGCAAGCCTGGCGAGTTCGCCGAGGCGATCGCGCTGTGCATCGACGACGCGGCCGCCGGCATCTGCCGTGCGGTGATCGGCGCGCTCGACGGTGCCCCTCACCGCATCGAAAATGCGCACGCGTTGCTTGACGATCCATCGCCCGCCGCACCGGACCCGCATCTGCTCGACGCGGGACTGGAACCCGGCAGCTATGAATACCAGGTGCATCGCGTGGCGCTGGAACGCGCGATCGCGACGCTTCGCACTTACGGCAGGAATCCGCTATGACCCACGCGCTCGTAAAACCGCTGCAACTCACGCTCAACGATAAGCCGGTTGCCGCTTTCGTCGAACCGCGCACGCATCTGGCCGATTTCCTGCGCGAGGCACAACTGCTGACCGGCACGAACATCGGCTGCGAACAGGGCGTTTGCGGCGCGTGCACGGTGCAGATCGACGGTGCGCCGGCGCGCTCGTGCATTACGCCGGCAATCGCGTGCGCAGGCTCACAGGTCCGCACCATCGAAGGCTTCGACGACGACGCACTGATGAACGAGCTGCGCGCCGCATTTTCCGCGGAACACGCGCTGCAATGCGGCTATTGCACGCCGGGCATGCTGGTCACCGCGCACGACATCGTCACGCGCGTGCCCGACGCCGACGATGCGCGCGTGCGCTATGAGCTATCCGGGAATCTGTGCCGCTGCACCGGCTATGTGGGCATTGTCCGCGCGATCCGGCGCGTGCTCGATGCGCGCCGCGCGGCGGCCGCCCAACCGCACGTGCCGGCGGCGGCCGCTGTGCCCGCGGTGACGACCGCGTAACCGGTTCCACCACCCCGCTGTTCCAACCGCGAGCGAGACCCAATGGAAATCGAACAAAGCTTTACCGTCGCCTATCCGCTCGATCACGTATGGGCGTCGTTTCACGACACACCCGGCATCGTCGCATGCCTGCCCGGCGCGTCGCTTACCGCGCCGCCGGAAAACGGCGCGCTCAAGCTTGTGATGAGCGTGAAGCTCGGTCCGATCGCCGCCAGCTTCGCCGGCGACGGCGAGATGACGCTCGATGAACACGGCAAGCGCGGCAGCGTCAGCGGCGCGGGCGTCGACCGTAAAAGCGCATCGCGCGTGAAGGGCATCGCGGCATTTGCGTTGCACGAGATCGCGTCGCGCGAAACGCGTGTCGACGTGAAAGTGGACTATACGATCGCGGGCAGTCTCGCGCAGTTTTCGCGCGGCGGCATCGTGAAGGAACTCGCGACGCGCCTGACCGACGCATTTGCGCAGAATCTGAAAGCGAAGCTCGATGCGTCGCCGCATGCGCGCGCCGGGCAAACCGCGTCGGCGTCGGCGCTCGCTGCAACGCACGGGACACAGCCAATCGCGTTAAACGAAGCGCAAGCAGAAGCTGAAGTCGACGCGGCGCCGTCTGTACCGGTGAACGCAGCAATGCCGCAATCAAGCGCTGCATCCGCTGACGCCGCCACGACGCGCGCGATGCAGACTCCGCCGCACACGAAACCGGGCGTCGACGCGGCAAATGCAAGCGTACGGCACACTGCTCAAGTCACCGCTCCAGCAAACGCCCCACTCGACCTCGGCAATCTGTTCTGGAAAATCCTGTGGTCGCGCATACGCGGCTGGCTGCGCCTGGGCGCGACATCGCGATGACCCCGGGCAACGCACCCGCGTCGAACGACGCAAACCGCGACGCGCTCGCGCGGCTATATGCGGTACGACCGCACTGGCAAGCAGTCTCGAGCGCCCGCGACGCGCTCGGCCTGCCCGAGTTCACGTTGCTGCATGCGGGCCCTCCGTACGCGAACCCGTGCGACCCCGCCGCGCCGGTACGGTCGTCGGCCGTGCTGTGCTGTCTGTACGAGAAATGGGCAAGCACCGAAGCACAGGCGGAACAACTGATCGCGAGCGGTCAGGTGAAACTGGTCAACGCGCAGTCTTTCGGCGTGGTCACGCCACTCGCCGCCGTCGTCTCACCCTCGTCGACGCTGGTCGAAGTCGGCGACCCGCGCGATCCGTCGCATCGCGCATGGTCGCTCGCCGGCAGCGGCGCGGGTCCGCAGATCCGCTTCGGCAGCCGCAACCCCGCCGTGCTCGAGCGGCTCGCATGGCGCGATACGGTGCTCGCGCGCGAACTCGTCGCGGTGCTCGGGCGAACCGGGCCGATCGATCTGTTGGCGCTTGCGGCCACGGGCCTTGCGAACGGCGACGACCTGCATGCACGCACCAGCGCGGCGACGGCGGCACTGCGCGCGCAGCTATCGCCATTCATCGAAGCGCGACCGGTCGATGCGATGCTTGCGGATACGCCGCTGTTCTTCCTGACGCTATGGATGGCCGCTTGCCATCTGATGATGTCCGCCACGGCGCGCGACGCGGACCCCGCGACGACGCTGGTCGTCGCGCTTGCCGGCAACGGCCGCGAAGCCGGCGTGCGGCTCGCGGGCCGGCCTTCGGTATGGACGACGTGCGCGGCCGGGGCGCCCGCCGGTCCGCGTCTCGACCACGCGACGCACGCCGCCGTCGCGCCTTTGACGGGCGACAGCGGCATAATCGATGCGGCCGGCTTCGGCGCGCAGGCGTTCGCGCTCGCGCCGGAGCCCGCGAGCACATTCGCCGCATGGCTGCCCGCCGATTGGCACAGCGCGCAGCCCGCGCTGCTCGCCGGCGCGCATCCAGCATTCGGCAGGTTACATAGCGCGCTCGATGCCGCAGCGGTCGTGCGGCAGAACGTCGAACCGCTCGCCGCGATCGCGATGATCGGCGCCGATGGACGCGCAGGCCTCGTCGGCCGCGGCGTCTATGCCGCGCCGGTTGCCCTGTTCGAAGCCGCGTTGCGCGCACTGTAATCCGCGCATCGTATGCTACGTGCCGCCGGCCCCGTTTCGGCGAAACGAGACAGGAGGACCGCGATCATTGACAACGAATTTCGTAAGCCCAACCATGCTGATCAACGACCCTGCTACCTACGACGCCGTCAGCGCCGCGTTCGACGCGTATGAAACCGCGCTCACGACCAACGATGTCGCGATGCTCGACACGCTGTTCTGGAATAGCCCGCACACGTTGCGTTACGGCGCGACGGAAAACCTGCATGGGTACGACGAAATCCGCGCGTTCCGCGCGCAGCGGCCAGGTGGCAACCTGATGCGCACCATCGTCGATCGTTCGATTACGACGTTCGGCTACGACTACGCAGTCGCGAACATTACGTTTACGCGCGCAGGTGAAGCACGCATTGGGCGTCAAACCCAGACCTGGGTGAAAATCGGTGGAGATTGGCGCGTCGTCGCCGCACACGTGAGCTGGATGGCTTAACAGATGAATACCCTGCTTGAACCGGGCCTTAATGGCGCATTCGTTCGCGATGGCTTCGGCGCATTGCCTGCCGAAGTCGCCACCGAAGTTGCCGCCGAAGTTGCCGCGCGAACCGCCGCCCATTCCGTTGCGCCAACTACATCGCAACTCACACTGGTCGGCCAGCGACTCGCGGTCAAGGATGTCTTCGACGTCAAAGGGCTACGCGCGGGCGACGGCAACCCCACATGGGCCGCGCAGCAGCCGCTGGCAACCTCCACCGCATTCGCCGTGCAGACGCTTCTGGAACACGGCGCACAGTGGGTCGGCAAGACCGTCACCGATGAACTGACCTACAGTCTCGCGGGCGTGAACGTTCATTACGGCACGCCCAGCAACCCGGCGAGTCCGCAGCGCATACCCGGCGGTTCGTCTTCGGGTTCGGCGGTCGCCGTCGCAGCTGGCCACGCGGACATTGGCCTCGGCACCGACTGCGGCGGATCGATCCGGCTGCCCGCGAGCTATTGCGGGATCTGGGGCATCCGCCCCACGCACGGACGCATCGCGACCAACGGCTGCTTCACGCTCGCGCACAGCTTCGACACGGTCGGCTGGTTCGCCCGCGATGGCGCGTTGCTGACCGACGTGTTCAATGCGCTCGCGCACAGCGAAACCCGCACGTTACCCGAGCGCGTGATGGTGTGTCTGCCCGACGATCTCGTCACGTTGCTGCACATCGAGGTTCGAACCGCGTTTGCATCGGTATTCGATACGCTCTCCGAGCGCTTCGACACCAGCCTGCTGACATCGGCGAGCCTCGCGCCCGAAACGTGGGCGCAGAGCTTCCGTGTGTTGCAAGCGGCCGAAATCGCGCAGCAGTACGGCGCATGGGCGTTGCAGCATCTGGATAGCTTCGGCGCCGATATCCGCGCGCGCATGCAAGCCGCAGTCACCATCAACAGCAAGCAGGTGCATGCCGCGCAACGGGTGCGCAGCGATGCGATCCGTGCGCTCGCGCATGTCTTTGACGAATCCGATACCTATATCGTGATGCCGACGCTGCCGTGGATCGCGCCGCTGATCGGCGCATCCGGCGTCGAAGTCGACGAGGCGCGCGTGCGCTCGCAGCAGATGCTGTGCATCGCGGGGTTGGCCGGCTTGCCGCAAGTCAACCTGCCTTGGACATCGTTCGACGGTGCGCCGCTCGGGCTGTCGGTGATCGGCGCGCGCGGCGACGACGAAGGCGTGCTTGCCGTTGCGCGCGCGGTGCATGACGCGCTCGCGCGCTCAGTCTGAAGCCGGTTCAGACGCTAAGACGACTCCGACCCGCGCGTCACGCACGCTTTACGCGTCGCCCGTTGCCGCCGCGCTCTTGCGTTCACGCCGGATTGGCGTGCGGCTCAACTCATTGTTGGTTTCGACGAGCCGCACCAGGTACTCGATAAATTGCTTGCGGTCCTTCGCGGGCAGCGCGGCCAGCGTGCGTTGATGCGCACGCTCGACGCCTGTTTCGAGCCGCGCCAGCAGCGCGCGCCCGACGTCGGTCAGTTCGGCGACCTTCTTCCGCTTGTCGGTACGTGAACCGCGTCGTTGAATAAAGCGCCGCTCGGCGAGCCGCGCGATGACGTCCGCGGTGTTCGCACGATCGAGACCGACCGCGTTCGACAATGCGATCTGTTCTGACGGCCCCATCTGATCGAGCGCGGTCAGGATGCTGTACTGCACCGGCGTAATGCCTTCCGGCGCGCACTCTTCGATAAACAGCGCGACGTGAATCTGATGCAGGCGTCGAATCAGAAAGCCCGGCCGTACTTCAAGCGCGGTGTGCCGCCATTCGGAGCCATCCGCGGCGTGCGCCGGCGCGGGCGCGGCTTTTGCCGCAATCCGTTTGCTGGGTGCTCGGGTAGTCATCGCTCGAAGGCCATCGTGAGTGCATGCGCGGGCTTGTTCGCGCGATTTTCCGCATAGCCGTCTGTGTGGCGCCCCGATCTGGCGGCCTCGGTCATCGTCGCATTTCCTTGTGTTCGCGATATCGTCAGTACACATCGTATCAGGAAGAAACGAGGCTGTACTAGCTTATCGCGCCGTCTCTCCGATGCGTCCATTCGAGTGCAAAACACGCAGCACAACGTGCATCGCCGCAACGCTTTGGTGCGCTTCCGTACAGGATATCCGGCCGCATGACGCAGCGCCCGGATGTGCTGCACGCGTGCGCACCTTGCAGCCGTGGAAACGTCGATCACTGGCATGTCATTTGCATCGTGGCGACCGAACTCATCAGTGTGCAAACAAATATCGCTGTTCGCAGCGACGACTCACCGACCGACGCCTCCAACCGCAAAGGGGAATGACATGCCGTGCCGCCCGTTTCACCTCGTTCGCCGTTTCACTCGCGTCACCGCCGTCCCGGCCAAACCGCGCGCAGTCGCACGGCGCGCGTGCGTGCTCGCGCTGTTCTCCGCACTCGCCGCGGCCGGCCTTGGCTTCGGCCTGACGAAACCCGCCAGCGCGGCGGGCGCCGACGACATCAAGGCGCGCGGCTATCTGACGGTCGCGACCGAAGACGACTTCAAACCGTTCGAATTCGTCGACGACGGCAAGCCGACCGGCTACGACAACGAGATGCTCGCGCTCGTGAAGAAGAAGCTGCCGGTCGACGTGCGGCAGCAGATCATGCCGTGGCCAGGCATCCTGCCCGGCGTGACGACCGGCAAGTACGACATGGCGGTCACTGCGGTACTGGTCACGCCGGAACGCAAGAACACATTCGATTTCACGACACCGCTGGTCGAATCGACCACGTACTACGCGACGAAGAAAGGCTCGAGCATCAAGACCGGCGACGATCTGGTTGGCAAGGTGGTCGGTGTGCAAACCGGCAGCGCGATGCTGTCGGACCTGAAGGCGTACGACGACGAACTGAAGAAGAAGCACGGCGGCCAGGGCATCAAACAGATTGTCGAGTATCAGTCGTATCCGGAGGCTTACCAGGACCTGGGCGTTGGCCGGCTTGATGCGGTCGCGAACACGCAGATCAATCTGAATTCGCTGATCAAGACGCGCCCGGACACGTTCGTGCTCGGCCAGAAGGTCGGCCAGCCGGTGTATATCGCGTGGGCGGTGAAGAAAGGCAACACCGCCGCGCTGCAGATGATCAACGCGGTGCTGTTCGATCTGCGCAAGAGCGGCGAGATGTACCAGATGCAAAAGAAGTGGTTCGGCGCGAGCTTCGAATCGATGCCGCAGTCGGTCAACTGATGCTACCGGCGAGCCCTGTCCGATGACCGCATTCGACTACTGGAGCATCACCCGCGGCGCGCTGTCGACGATCTCGCTATCGCTGGCGAGCATCGTGCTCGGCGTGCCGCTCGGTCTCGCACTCGCATTGATCCGCTGGGCGCGTCTGCCGGTGCTCGATCGCGCGGTGTACTCGTACGTGAGCATCGTGCGCTCGTGCCCGACCGTCACGCTGACGCTGCTGATCTTCTTCGCGCTGCCGCAGTTGGGACTGTCGCTCGATCCGGTTCCGGCGGCGATTGTCGCGTTGACAGTCAGCACATCCGCGTTCAACTGCGAGGTGTGGCGCAGCGCGCTGGTTGCGTTTCCACGCGACCAGTACGACGCGGCGCTGTCGTTCGCGATGCCGCGCATGACGCGGATGCGCCGCATCGTGCTGCCGCAGATCTGGCGAGCGAGTTTGCCGGGCCTTGTGAATGAAATGACGCTGCAGATCAAGTCGACGCCGGCAGTTGCGGTGATCGGTATCGTCGAAATCACGCGCGCGGCGCTACGGGTCGGCTCGAATACGTATGAGCCGCTGCCGCCCTTTGTGTTCGCGCTCGTGCTGTACGGTGTGATTGTCTATGCGCTGCTACGCGTGCAGCGCGTGATCGAATGGCGCGCGCGGCACGGAGAAGCCGCATGATCCACGACTTCGCGACAATCTGGGCCCAACGTGCCGACGTGCTGTCCGGCTTGCTGAATACCGTGATTCTGCTGGTCTGCTCGGGAATCGCATCGCTCGTGCTCGGCGCGCTAGTCACGCCGCTGCTGATGTCTCAGCGCAAGCCGATTGCACGCGCGGCCACCGCCTATGTCGATGCGATGCGCTGCGCGCCGTTTCTGCTGTTCGTCTACCTGATCTATTTCGGGCTACCGACGCTCGGCATCCGGTTGTCGAACTGGTGGGCCGGCGCGATTGCGTTGATCCTGTACAACACCGCGTATATGGCCGAATTGCTGCGTGGCGCATGGCATGAACTGCCCGCCGCGCTGGTCGAATCGGGCAAGGCGTACGGCTTTTCCGGCTTCACGCTGCTACGCCGGATCATCCTGCCGCCGGTCTTTTTGCGCGCGATGCCGATGATCGGCAACCAGGTGATCCAGATCGTCAAGGACAGTGCGTTTCTGACCGTGATTGCGGTCGACGAATTGACGCACGAAATGACCGGTATTCAGTCAACCTATTTCATTCCGTTCGCGGCCTTTGTAACGGCCGTGCTGCTTTACTGGTGCGTGTGTCTCGCGATCGAGGCCGGTACCGGCATGCTGAACAAACTTGCTGAGGAGCGCCGCGCGTGAACTCCCCTACCGATTCGTGGGCCGCCGCCAAAACCACGCAGACGCTGCACGACGCGTCACTGGCCGCACGTGGCGACGCGCGCCCTGTCGTGATGCTGAACGGCATCTCGAAGTCGTTTGGCAGCAATACGGTGCTGCGCGACGTGTCGCTGCAGGTCGCGCAAGGCGAGACGATCTGTCTGCTTGGGCCGTCCGGCTGCGGCAAGTCGACCTTGCTTCGTTGCGTCAACTGGTTGGAAACGCCCGATGCGGGCAGCGTGCATATCTCCGGCAAACGGATGGGCGTGCGCGACAACACGCGCATCAAGATGAGCGATGCGGACCTCGCGCAGATGCGCGCGAAAATCGGCATGGTGTTTCAGCACTTCGCGCTATGGCCGCATATGACCGTGATCGAGAATGTGATGGAAGCACCGCTGCATGTATTGAAGCGCGACCGTGCGGCGGTACGTGCGGAGGCTGAGGCGTTGCTCGCGCGTGTGGGGCTTGCGGAAAAGCGCGATCAGTTTCCGTCGCGCTTGTCGGGCGGGCAGAAACAACGCGTCGGGATTGCCCGCGCGCTGGCGATGAAACCTGATGTGCTGCTGTTCGATGAGCCGACCAGTGCGCTCGATCCCGAACTGGTCGGTGAAGTGCTCGCGGTGATGAAATCGCTCGCTGCGGAAGGGGCGACGATGATCATCGTCACGCATGAGATGGAATTTGCAAGGCAGGTGGCGTCGCGGGTGGTGTTTATGGATGGTGGGCAGATTGTCGAATCGGGGTCGCCTGATGAGTTTTTTGGCGCGCCGAAGTCGGCCCGTGCGCAGCAGTTTTTGGCGCGGTTTAGCAAGGGGTGAAGAGCGGCCAGGCACTCTCGAGCAGCTTTAGACGGTGCACGACATAGATGTTGATGCCTGGAGTTGCGCCGCGCGAGGCATCCACCCCGCGCGCCTTGTTATTTCCGATCCACAATAATCCTGTCGAACGTCCCGCCATCCGCGAAATGCACCTGCTGCGCGTTCTGCCAGCTACCGAACATCTGCTCTACCGTAAAAGTCCTGATCGGCTTGAATTCGCTCTGATGCTTCGCCAGCACGGCCGCATCAGTCGGCCGCAAATGATGCTTCGCCATGATCTCCTGCGCGGCAGGCGAATATAGAAAATTCAGAAACGCCTGCGCTTCCTTACGCGTGCCACGTTTGTCGACCACCTTATCGACCATCGCCACCGGCGGCGCCGCGACAATGCTCACCGACGGATAGACGACATCGAATCCGCCGCCGCCCACTCCGCTATCGATCAACGCGACCTCATTCTCGAACGTCACCAGCACGTCGCCGATGCCGCGCTGCGTGAACGTCGTCGTCGCGCCACGTCCACCGGTATCGAGCACCGGCACGTTACGGAAAATCTCCTTTTCGAAATCGAGCGCCTGCGCGTCGGTACCGCCGTGCATCTTCCGGTAGCCCCATGCGGCCAGATACGAATAGCGGCCATTGCCCGCGGTCTTCGGATTCGGAATTACGACCTGAACGCCGGGCTTTGCAAGATCGTCCCAGTCCTGAATGTGCTTAGGGTTGCCCTTACGCACGAGAAACACCATCGTCGTCGTGTACGGCGCGCTGTCATGCGGCAAACGCGTGCGCCAGTCCGCCGGCAACAAGTGCCCCTGCTGCACGAGCAGATCGATATCGTTCGGCTGGTTCATCGTCACCACATCGGCCGGCAAGCCCTGCAGCACCGACAGCGCCTGCGCGCTCGATGCGCCGTGCGACTGCCGCACGTCTACCGTCTCGCCGGTTTTCTGCTTGTATTCAGTGGTGAACGCAGGATCGATGTCCTTGTAGAGTTCGCGCGCGACGTCATAAGACACATTGAGCAGTGTCGTATCCGCGTGCGCCGCTTGCGGCGCACCGTGCCACAGCGCCAGTGCCGCCACGGCTGCCAGCACGACGCGCGCGCCCGTTAGCCGGCGGGCTTGAGCCGTCTTCCCAGTCATTTTTTCTCCGTTGAAGGTCGCAAATCAGACGAATCGAGACCCGCATTCTCGCTGATTGCCGCGCCACACGCAGCCGTTCGCCCGCTATTATTTTGCGAAGCCGCTTCACGGATGCTGCGAAAGCGGCATTCCATCCGCTCCCGCATAAAAAACGATCAACGTAACCGGACTATCTCCGGTTACACCGCGATGCACGCTGCCGACCGTCTCAGGCAGCACCTGTCCTGCCCGCACCGTCTGTTTCTCGCCATCCTTTTTTTCGACGGTAATCTCGCCCGCGAGCACATAGCCGGCATTCGGCATCGGATGGGTATGCCATGGCAACACCGAATGCGCGGGAATTTCGATTTTCAGTACCGACAGTTGCGGCTGCCCCGACGGATACGACTGGTAGCGTGTGCCGTCCCAAGAGTTGTCGCTTTTCAGCAAGGTTTCGATCTTGATGCCGGCCGGCGGCTGCTGCGCAAATGCGGCGCCCGAGAACGCGAGTCCGAAAACCGCCGCTAGCGCGGCGAGCGTGCCGCGCATGAATGGGGCTCGTGACTGACCGGAACGGCGCGAACAGTCACAACCGTCGTCGATACGATACGACGCGGAAGACTGGCGGGCTCGGGCCACAGCGTTGGCTAACATGATTGCGCACACTCCTTGAAGGAAGACGACGCGGCCCATCGGCGTCGTGTTCGAGCGAACCGGCAACGCAATTAGAGCCGCATATTGAATAAAACGCCTGACTGGAAACGTTCATTCCCTTCAATTTACGCCATCGCTAGCTAATGCTTGCGGCGCGCGTGGTGCGTGCTCACCAGCCAGCGCCGCAGGTCGATCGCATCCTGGAAGTGCGAGCTCGGCGTCGGAGCGCCCAGCAGTACGATCAGCATCGCGTGTCCGTGTACCGGCGTGATGACAATCAGGCAATGCCCCGCCTCGTTGGTAAAGCCGGTCTTCTGCAAGCCGACATGCCAGGCCGCGCGGCGCACCAGCGGGTCGGTGTTGTGGTACATCAGCGGACCTGCGCCGCCGAGCACCCGTTGCTCTTGCGAGGTCGTGTAGCTGCGGATCGTCTTGTACCGGTACGCGGCGCGCGCGAGCCGTGTCAGATCGCGTGCAGTCGATACGTTGTGCGGCGAAAGACCGGTCGGGTCCACGAAATGGCTGCGTTTCATATGCAGCCGCTGCGCAGTGCGGTTCATTGCGCGCACGAAGCCGCGGCGTCCGCCGGGGTAATCCCGGCTCAGCGCAAATGCCGCGCGATTCTCCGACGACATCAGCGCGATGTGCAACATCGTCTTGCGCAGCAGCAGCGAACCCACCGGCAAACGCGAGCGCGACCCCTTCAGGCGGTCCACGTCGTTATTCGTGATGCGGGCGGGACGCAGCAGCGAACGCTTCGAATCGAGCACGACCATCGCGGTCAACAGCTTGGTCAGCGACGCGATCGGCATCTGTTCGTCGGCATGCTTCGTGTAGAGCGTCCTGCCGGTCGAAAGGTCGACGACCATCGCCGCCCGGGAGGACACCGCCGGCCGCGGCACCGCGCGCTTCGCGAACGCGAGCGCCGGAACCATACCGATGAAAACCAGCATGGCCGCTGCGAGCCACAGGCTTGGCCTGGTCCGGTCACGCGCGACGCCGCGCGTCATAGCAGCGCGGATAGACGCTGCGCCTGCGCGGCAAAGCGCGCTTGCTCGTCACCGTGCAGGCCGCCCGCGTCATTGCCCGGCAACGCGACCGTCAGCGGGTCTCGCGGCACGTGATGCACACGCACCTCGAAATGCAGGTGCGGGCCTGTCGCCCAACCGCTCGAGCCGACATACCCGATCACCTGTCCGCGACGCACGCGGCTGCCGCGGTGCAGCCCCTTTGCAAAACGCGACAAATGCGCGAACGCCGTCTGATAAGGCCGCACGTTGTTGAGCACGACGATCCGCCCGTAACCCCGTTCGCGGCCGATAAACGACACCGTGCCGCGCGCGGTCGCATACACGGGCGTGCCGGCCGGCGCCGCCAGATCGACGCCGTCGTGGCTCTGCCACTGGTGCGTGACCGGATCGAGCCGCCGCAACGCAAAGCCCGACGACACGCGCGAATACGCGAGCGGATAGCGCTCGAACGACGGCGTCGTGGCCGCACCGCTCTTCGTGTAGTAAAACGGTTTGCCTTGCAGATTGCGATGCAGAAACAGGTCGTGCGACGTGGTCCCGTGTTGCACGCGCACGGCAAGCGGCTCGCTGTCCGCTGCGTTGCGTGGCCCGCTCGCGGCGGGTGGCGCGACCACAATGCTGACGGTGTCGCCTTCGCGAAGATCCCGATGAAAATTGATTACGCCTGCATATGCGTGCACGAGCAGCGCGGTCGTTGCCGCGTTGACACCGAGACGCTGCATCGCGTCGTCGAAGCTCGTGTGCAACGGCACGGATCGGACGGTCATTGCCGGCGGCGGCGCTGATGAGGCGCTCTTTGCGGCGTTGGTTTCAGCGTCTGTTGCCGCGCTGGCCGCCGCGTTGGCCGCATTGACGTCCGGCACAGCGGACGCCGCCTGCTGCGGAGCCGATGCCGCAGCCGCACGCGCGGCACGCGACGCTTCGGCGTCACGGCTTAACGGCTGCGCGGGCAACTCATCCGCATCGTCGCCATCGGCACGCGGCTTTTTGCTGGGCACGGAAAACGACTGGGAGAACAGCAACGCCGCGCAGGCTGAACTGATTGCACAAACGAGTATGACTTTGCCGGCGCGCGTCGAGAGCGTCGCCACTACGGGAAAAGGCATGGAAGAGCACGGAAGATTGACAGCGGCGATCAACAAGCCCGCTTGTAAATGAAGGGCACCAATGTGCGGCTCGACCCGCGATGACAGACGCGCCGTCGCTATTCCCGCTGAACGGGTGCACGGATACCGTGCGCGGCGGATCGACTGAACGAGTGCGATGGCATCGGAACGGCGTGGCCATGGAGGTCGAGGAACGCAAACCGTAAAAGGCGAAACTTAAACGAAACTTAAATTTGTGGGCATTGCAACGGCCCTTATTTGCACGCGCACATAGCGCGTCGTGCCGATGTGAAAGCACCCTCACCTATGTCGACGGGTCGCGTGGACCCGATACGAAATGAACCGTCGGGTTATCGGGCATCACATTCATGATGCTCATCGTGCGGGCCGCAATCGCCGAGAACGCCGGGCCGGACACCGCGCCGCCGAAGTGCGAGCCGACGTGCGGCCGGTCGATCGACACCGCGATAATCACGCGCGGCGCGTCGGCGGGCACCATGCCGACGAACGACGCGCGGTACTGGTCGTGGTCGTATCCGTCCGGCGTCCAGCGGTACGCGGTGCCGGTCTTGCCGGCGGCCGTATAGCCGGGCACGGACGCCTGCGGCGCGGTGCCGTCCGCGGAGATCACCGTCTCGAGCATCGCCCTCACCTCGCGCGCGACTTGCGCCGGATACACGCGCCGCCCGCGTACTGGCGAGCCGGTTGCCAGTTGAATCGACGCGGGGACGAACACGCCGTCATTGGCAAACACGGTGTACGCCTGCGCCAGTTGCAGCAGCGAAGCAGACAAACCGTAGCCGTACGACATGGTGGCCTGTTCAATGCGCCGCCAGTGCGCGTAGTGCCGCAAGCTGCCCGACGCGGCACCCGGTAGTCCCGCGCCCGGCGGCCGACCGAGACCGATGGCCCGGAAATTGGTCCACATATCGCGAGGCGACAGCAGCATCGCGATACTCGCGGTGCCGACGTTGCTCGACTTCTGTAAAACCTGCGACACCGTCAGCGTGCCGAAATCCTTGTCGTCGTGAATGACCGCGTGATCGAGGTGCAAGCGCCCGCCGTCCGTCGGCACGATGGAATCGGGCAAGATCACGCCGCGCGCGAGCGCCAGCGCGATCGTAAAAGGCTTCAGCACCGAGCCGGGCTCGAACACATCGGTAACCGCGCGATCGCGTACACCGTCGCCGTGACGCGCCGACTGGCGGTTCGGATCGTACGTCGGCCAGTTCGCCAGCGCGAGGATGCCGCCGGTATGCGCATCGAGCACGATCGCGGACCCGGCGCGCGCGTCGCTGCGCGCGACAGCGTCCTTGACGGCCTTGAACGCTGCGTACTGGATCGCCTGATCGATCGACAGCGTCACATCCTTGCCCGCTTGCGGTTTGACGAGCGACACGGTGTCGATGACCCGACCGTGCGCGTCCCGCAGCACGCGCCGGTTGCCGTCGACGCCGGTCAGAAGCCGGTCGTCGACCCGCTCCATGCCTTCCTGCCCGGCGCCGTCGACACCCGCAAAGCCGGTCACGTGCGCTGCAATCCCGCCCTCCGGGTAGAACCGCCGATAGTCGCGCGCCATATAGAGGCCGGGCAGATCGACGCGCATTGCGCGCAGCGCGACGGCATCCGGCACCTGACGCTTCAGATACGCAAAAGAACGATGCGCGGCGAACAGCGCGGACACGTGTTTCGCATCAAGGCCCAGCACGGATGCGACCGCCGACACCTTGTTCAGCGGCACGTCGTCGACATCGCTCGAATCGATCCATAGCGCACGGGTCGGCAAGCTCAGCGCGAGCGGCCGGCCATCCCGGTCGAGCAGGCGTCCGCGCATCGCGTGGATCTGGAAGTCGCGCATCTGCCGCAGGTTGCCCTGCCATTGATAAAACCCGTAGTCGACGCATTGAACCCAGAAGGCGCGCAACGCAAGCGCAACGAATGCAAGTGCGAACGTTGCGGCCACGAGTGCCGACCGTTGCCTCGCATACTGGTGGGCCACACGCGAAAAAGGGCTGCGCTTCGAGGGATCGTGCATGAGTGAGCGGTGGCGGAACAAGCAGTTGACCGGCAATTCGTGCCCGATGGCCAGCGCTTTCGGGCGATTGACCTGCCAGAACCGGACGACAGGACCTATTGGGTTCGTTTGACCTTTTCAGGCGAAATCGTTCCGGATGGCATCGCGCAATCGCGCACCATCGCCGCGTAAAGCGGCGTCGCGACGCGCCGCTCGAAGTATTGAACGAACGTTTCGCCTGACTGGCGTGTGAGCCGTACGCCGATGGTCACGCCCTTGAAGAAGGACTGAGCCTTCAGCGTGACGATGCCGCCGGTCTGCACGCGGCGCAGATGGCGCGCGCTGTCCTGCCATCTTGAAGCAATACAGTTGGCCACCGCGGTGAGCGACGCATGCGAGTGCAGCGTCAGCGCAGGCGCCCTTGAAAACACGCTGTCCTGTCGCGAACAGGCTGTGACAAGCAGCACCGAAAGGACCATGGCGGCTGCCAGATTGCAAAATGTCAGGCGCTGTTTCATCGCGAGATTCGCGACGGTAGTGCACAGACTATCTGTGTGAATTGCGATGAACGCATGCGTGACGCTCACTGATGGCGGCTGCAATGGCGACATAGTCTGCCACAAACGACCATCAGCGACGACCCTGAGCGACGGCTGGTTTCCGCTCGATCGCACAAGATGCACGATGCGCGTGAGCTTCGCGCTCAACCGGTCAACCCGCCAACAACACCCTGTCCGCACTATTTGAATTTTCCGGCCCGTCGCGCGGCAGCGATTTCATCCATGCAAAAGTGCGGGCAGCGGCCACCCAAACACGGACAGCACACCGCACCGCACATGAACCACCAGCGTCAGAGAATTAGCGCATCAGCGCAGCGACGCCCACGCTTCACCCAGCCCTTCGGTAATCGCCGCCGCATCGAAACGATACGCCATCAGCGCCGCGAAACCGCGCCGGCCGTCGATCGAAGCCGGCGCGCTCGTGAAGCCGTGTTTGCCCATCAGCGCCGCCTCGATCGCATCCGCCGCGGCCTTGCCGACTTCGAGCGCGGCAAGCGCCTGGCCGTCATTGTGCGCAAGCCCTGCCGACTGCGTCGCCGCGATGCCGAGCGCGTTGCGCATGCGCGTGCCGTCGAGCTTCAGCAGGCGCGCGACCGCGAGCACCGCACCGAGCACACCGACGGCCGACGCGACATTCCAGCGCGCGCGAAACTCGTCGCTGTCGACCGCATTGCGAATGCGCAGCGCCGCTTCGATACCGATTGCCGCCGCAACAGCAACCTCTTCGGCGTCGGCCGACACCAGCTCGCCGGTCGCGACAACCGCCGCGAGCACCGGCGTAGCGGTGGTCGCCGGCTGCTCGTTCGCAAGCGTCGCGCCAAGCGCCCACGCTTGCACGCGCGTGTCGTTCGGGCCGCTGCCTTGCGATTGCAGCAGCGCGGCGGTTTGACGGCCCGCATGGTTCAGCGTGGCGAGATTCGAGCGCGCATGCGCGACGGCGCGTGCCGCGGCCGCGACAGCCGCCGCGCCTTGCTCGGTCAACGGGCCCGACGCGAATTTGACGAGCGCATCGGATATGGCGGAATGGGCAGCAGGGTTATGCATGATTCGATTCCTTCGTCGGAGTGCAAAGCGCGAAAAGCGCATCGAGATTCTTCGCCTCGGCGATACCGTCGACAACAGCGGCAAGCTTCACTGCCGTGCCTTGGCCAAGCAGCGGATCCACCAGCAGGCGTACCTTGTTCAATAGCTCTGCGTCGGTCAGCGGACGCGCGAGACTGCCGCGCGCATGCCCGACGTGATGTTTGACCGTCGTGCCGTCCTTGAGACGGGCCTCGATAAACACTTCGTCGCGGTTCACTGACGTGTCCGGCGCGAGCGTCGTCTTCGCGCGCACGGCCGTCACATCGTCCTGCACGACCCGCGCGTCTTCGTATTGCGCGATGCCGACCACCTTGTCGCACAACGCCGCCGCGACACCGTGGATCGCGCTGAAGCGCGCCTGCAAGCCATCCTTCGGTTGCGGGTTGCCCATCAGCTCGGGCACGAGCGGATGGCAACGCAGCGTGATCGCTTCAATATCGGCCGCGTTCGCGATCTTTTCGGACAGCGCGAGGCCACCGTCGATGGCCGGATGCGCGACGATCCCGCACGGATACGGCTTGTACGTATTGAACAGCAATTCCCAGCGCTCGCCGAATGCACCGTTCATCAGATCGAAATCGACCTTGGTCGACATCGAGTGCGAATAACCACCCTGCGCTTCGAAAATATCCGCTTGCGCGTGCTGCCCCGCCTTCGCGAGGCGCGCGGCGGCGATACCGTTCGACGCGGCCTTGCCGGGGTGGTACGGCTTCGTCATCGTGCCGAACGCTTCGCGATGGCCGACGAACATCGACGCAGCAATGCCGACCGCGTGCGTGAGCTGCTGTTCATCGAGCCCGAGCAGCAAGCCCGCGGTCACCGCGCAGCCGATCACGCCGCACGTGCCGGTGATATGCCAGCCGCGATCGTAGTGCTCCGGCGAGATCGACACGCCGACGCGCAACTGTGCCTCGCAGCCGAGCGCAAACGCGCTCAGCGCCTTCGCGCCGTCCGGTTCTGTCTCCGGCGCGAGCGCGCTCAGCACCGCGAGCACCGACGCGGCCGGGTGAATCACGGTCGCGAGATGAGTGTCGTCGAAATCGTCGAGATGGCCGGCAAAGCCGGTGGCGAGCGCCGAAAAATGGACATCGACGCGTTCGGTGCGGCCCAGCACCGGTGCGAGCGCGGCGACCCGCAAATCGCTCGCGGTGGACAGAATCGCATCGACACCCGGATGGCGCGACGCGCCAATCGACGTTCCGACCACATTGATAAACGAACGCCGTGCCTCCCGTTGGACTTCCGCGGGCAGCGGACGCTGCGCGAGCGCATAAAGGCCCTGCGCAAATGCGGCGGCGACAAAACTCATTGAGACAACTCCTCGAGACGAACGCCGTTGGTCTTCGGGCCGAGCACGCTGACCATCACGACGATCACTAACATGGCTGACGAAATCAGCACGAACACGGCGGTCACACCCGAATGCTTGAGCAGAGCCGCCACCCAGAAACCCACGAAAATCGAACTGACCCGGCTCCAGCTGAACACGAAGCCGACCGCGCGCGCGCGAATACGGGTCGGATACAGCTCGGCCTGGTACGTATGGAAGATGCCGATCAGCCAGTTATTCGCGATCGTCACCGCGCTGCCGCAGATCAGAATCGTCGCGGTGTCGCGCGCGAGTCCGAACAGCACGCCCGCAACCGCTACCACCAGCGCGCAGCCCACTAGCTGCCACTTGCGCTCGAGCCGTTCCGCGCAGGTCATCGCGCCGATCGCGCCCAGCGGTGTCGCGAACGCGATCACCATCGTGTACAGCAGCGAGTGCGTGATCGTGATGCCCTTCGAGAACAGCAGCACCGGCACCCAGGAGCCGAAGCCGTACACGCCGAAGGTCTGGCAGAAATTGAAGAACGACAGCATGATCGTGCGCGGCAGATAGCGGCCCTTCCACATCTCGGACCACGAACCCTGCTCGCTGCGCGCCCCCTGCGCGTGCGGGTCCGCGGCGCCCGACGCCTGCCGTTCCGGCGCCGCAAGCGGCTGGCCGGTTTCCGCGATCACGCGCGCTTCGATCTGGTCGACGATGGCAAGCGCTTCCTGGTGACGCCCCTTGCTCTCGAGCCAGCGCGGCGACTCCGGCAAGCCGCGCCGCACGAACCAGATCGCGATTGCGCCGGCCGAGCCGACGATCATCACCCATCGCCAGCCTTCGAGACCCAGCACCGTGCGCGGCACCAGCGCATACGCGAGCACCGCGACGACGGGCACCGACGTAAGGATCACCAGAATGCTGAACGCCATGTAGCGGCCGCGTGTCTTGTACGGTGTGAGCTCGGAGATATAGGTATCGACCGTCAGCAACTGCACGCCGATGCCCGCGCCCGCGATGAAGCGCCATACGTCGAGCGCCTCCGGGGTTGCCTGAAAAGCGGCGACAAAGGTCGCGATTGAATAGATGACCATCGCCGCGGTAAATACCGCGCGGCGTCCATAGCGGTCAGTGATGCCGCCGAGCGCCACCGTGCCGACGAACATGCCCGCGAAGAATGAACCCAGAAAGCTCGCGAAACCATTGATGTCGAACAGCCCCGCGGTCGTCGCGCGATACAGGCCGCCATGGATCAACCCGAGCGACACGTACGCCGCCATGAAAAGTTCATAGAACTCGAACCAGCCCCCAACCGCGATCCGCGCGACCAGTCCTCTGAAATAGCGCGTGGGCGGCAACCGGTCGAGCCGCGCCGAAACGCTCGCATTGCCATTCGCGGTCGTTGCGAGTTCTTTGTCCATGTACATCGACGTCTCCTGTCTCTGAACGGGAAGTGCGTGCCTTGAATACTTTAGTGTCGACACTTAGACCGAGTATGCTGGTTGATTCGGGTAAACTCAAGCAAAACCTTCATCAAGTGTGCACACTTTAAGTTCCGGAACGCGTAGGCCGCCTGTCGCCGGACGCCGCCGGTTTGTTAGAATCTGGCCCCGTGCAGCGCAGCGGCGGGCAGTTGAGCGAGGAACAGAATATGGTCAGGGATGGGGGCAGACACGCGGCGGCCGGTATGGCCGCGGGCGCGGCGTCGCTCGAGGAAGCGGATTCGCCACGGGTGGCGGAAATCGTCGACTGGGTCGCGCGCGGCATCATCGAAGGACGCCTGCGGCCCGGCGACGACCTGAACTCGGTCGATCTCGCGAAACGTTTCAGCGTGAGCCGCACGCCGGTGCGCGAGGCGCTGTTCGTGCTGAGCCGCGAAGGACTGGTCGACTGGTCGCCGCGGCGGC
Source organism: Paraburkholderia rhizosphaerae (assembly GCF_004366595.1). Taxonomy (GTDB): domain Bacteria; phylum Pseudomonadota; class Gammaproteobacteria; order Burkholderiales; family Burkholderiaceae; genus Paraburkholderia; species Paraburkholderia rhizosphaerae. Next base: position 29,944 of record NZ_SORE01000021.1, on the reverse strand, counting down.
GGCCACGAGTGTCGACACTTAACATCAAGGACGTGCGCGAGATCTACCAGTTGCGCGCGGTGCTGTATGCGCAGGTGTCGTACGCGATCGTCGAGCAGGCGAACGACGACGATATCGCCGCGCTATGGCGCGCGCACCAACGTCTCGCGGACGTCGCGGCACGCGACGATGTGGACGGCTACTTCTGGGCGAACGTCGCGTTTCGCGACGAAGAGTTGCGCGTGAGCCGCAATAACATCTTCAGGGAAGTGCTCGATACGCTGAAGATGCGCACCAACCGGCTGCGGCATCTGAGCACATCGCTGCCTGGCCGTCTGCAGCGTTCCTGCGCGGATCACCAGCGGCTGTGCGAAGCGTATGAGGAACGCGACGGCGTGCTGGCCGCGGCGCTGAACCGCTCGATCGTGCTCGGTGCGCTGCATGCGATCGAGGTCGCATGGGAGAAAGAGCCAGAGAAGTTTTGAACGGACGAGCGTGAAGCAATCGGCGATCGACTGACAATCTGCTCGCTCCTGGTACGACATCGCCGCAGCGGTTTCTGGGTTAATGACGCTCAAGCGCCGCAGCGCCGCGCGCTCGCCCCGTGAGCGACGCAGCCGCTCGCGCGTGTCATTGCCCGGAGCGTTTGTCGATGATCAGATTGCCCGCCGTCCATGACCTGCTGACTGCCGAACCCTGCGGAACCGGCTCGCCGGAAACCCGCATGCCGGAAACTCAGCGCCCGCCGCCGGCACAAGCGGATACGACGCAGCAACGCACCGGGTCCAGCACACATTCCCCGCTCCCAGCCGGCGCATCCCACGTCATCGGAGTGCCGCCGCGTCGCATGACAGGCGCCGCCGCCGGCACGAACGGCACGCGAGCCATCTCGCTCCCCGCCCGTTACATCGGTATGCCCCAAGGCGATCTGAAGTCCGATCCGCATCACCCAGGCGTGCTCACCGATGAAACCGGCCAGCCGTATGTTCCGATTGGCGACCACTACTACGCGGTGCGTAACGACGCTGCAAACGGAACGTGGCGCGCGGTCCGGTTGCAAGATCGGGCGACGCCCGGCATTCCTGTCCGCCGCGATCCGGAGGGCCAGTGGCGCCCGCATCACGAAGTGGGAATGCGAGGCGGCCGACCGATTCCGACGCGGACCCAGATAGCGTCCGATCTTCGCGCAACGCAAGCGTCGCTGCACGAGTTGACACTCCGGCGAATCGGTCAGCGTCAGCACATCTTCGATCTTCGCGACATGCTGCGCGGACACGAAACGTTTCGCGACGAAGCACGTGCGGACCTCGACGCGGTACGCAGCGAACGCGACTTCGCCCAGGGCATGGCGGGCTACTACGCACGACAGCTTGAGCGCGGCGACCCGGAACCCTCAATGCGGACCGGACTCGAGCGGATGACCGAACGGATCGACATCATGACAGGCGGGATGGCGGGGTTGCAGCGCCTGGTCGATCAGACGGCGACGCACATCGCTACGCTGCGGACGATGATCACCACCACGACCGCTGAGCTGGAGCACACGTCGGAGTCGATCCTGCGCGCGAGGCAGCGGATCGAAGAACTCGAGTCGATATCAAGCGATGTCGAATAGCGGTTTGCTGTGACTTCTTACGATGGAGAATGCCGCGATGATCGTCCGCCCTGCAATCGTGGTCCGTACTCATCCCGAGCCGGTTCGATCGGGGCCGATCGAAACACCGCCGGCAGAATCACCGCGCGTGCGCGATAGCAGCGCGTCCAGTTCCGACACCACCGCGCAACGGGAACACGGGCCGCAGACCGGTAGCGCGATCGCGCCTGCGGCAGCCCCTCTCAGGCCTGCCGCAACGCGACCGCAATCCAGTGCTTTTACCGGTATCGCAACCTTACCGGCCGGTTTGCCCGAGCGCTACATCGGCAAGCCGCAAGGCGATCTGCGTACGGATCCGCTCCACGCAGGCGTAGTCGTCGATGCATCAGGGCAACGATACGTACCGATCGGCGACCGCTACTACGCGGTTCGCGACGATCACACGGGCGACACATGGCGTGTGTATCAGGCGCAGGACCCGGTCAAACCGGAAATCCTGATCGCGCGCGATCAGATGGGCCGCTGGAAGCCGCGCGAGGACACCGGCTTGCGCGGCGGTAGCCCAAACGATCCACGTGTGGAAGCGCAGCGCCGGACTCTCGAGCATTCCCGTAACGCCAATCTGCTTCAAGCGGACAGCCTGAGCGCGCAGGAGCATGGCTCGCTTGGAATGATCGACGTGCTCGACGGTGAACGGGAACGCGCCGAGGCCCGTCTGCGCGACATGCAAAACCGCGGCGAAGACGTAGCGGAACAGGAACGCATGATCAATCAGATAAAAGAGCGGCTATCGCGTACACACAGGTCGTTAAGGGGAATCCGGGACGCGCTGCACGTTATACGCAGCAACGTCCGCGACATCGATCGAAGCCTTTCTCAATTGCCGCCACGTTCGACGTAGATCCTCTCGGCCGCGAGCGCCGAAGCTTGGCCCCGCGGCAGCCGCGAGGTTGCGGGCAAACTTGCTTATTGCATCACATTGCGATGCAAATCTCTGAGTAAATCAACGGTACGCGATTCGTTTAGCGAAACGGTCCGACAGGCCGCCGCGAACGTAGCGCGCGTTCATTCTTCACGGAGATTGCCGCACATGCCACTACTGCATCTGGAAACGGGCCAGGTTCATATCGAACCCAGCATATTGCACCCGAGCGAAACCCAAATTCCGCCTCCCGAAGCCGGTGCGCCCAACCTCGTACGACAGGCGCCGCCCGCGCAGCACGGGACCGTCGCAGCACGTAGACCACCCGTCGCTGCTCACGACGCGTCCGGCGCGATTCAGACCACCGCAGCCGCAGCACTGCCCGATGCGTACATCGGTAAGCCGACCGGCGACCTGCATTCGGATCCGCAGCACGCCGGCATGCTGATCGATGCGTCAGGCCAGCCTTACGTGCCGATTGGCGCCGACTACTACGCGATACGCAATGACGCGGCGAACGGTACGTCGCGCGTCGTGCAGTTGCAGGACCCGACAAAGCCGGGCATTCCGATCCGCCAGACTTCTGCAGGCAACTGGGCGCCACATCGCGACACCGGGCTGCCCGGCGGCAGTCCAGATGGACCCGGCAGCGCGGCCATGCGTCAGGATCTGCAAAACAGGCGCGATAGCCTGAAACAGGCTCTCGGATCCCTGAGTGCCTCGGAACAATCGATGCTCGCGATGATCGACCGCGGTTACGAGAAGCTGCGAACCTACGAGGATGCATTGCGCCATTTGCAGGCGGCCGGCGCGGATGGGCGTGAAGAAAGTGCGCTGATCGCGCAATTACGGACTGAGGTCGAGCGCGTGCACAGTTCGTTGCGAGATGTGCGCAACATGCAATACACCAGGCTCGGCGAACTGGCAGATGTCGAGCGACAACTGTGTCAGCTTCCGGTCGGTCATTCGTGAATGCGCACCACGCTACTGCCCGGCCACCGCGCGTAACAAGCCCGCCACCGGCTGCAACGGCGCCAGTTGCGACGCATCGACGCCATACGGCGTGAGCGTCTTCGCCACATCCTGATAGTCGATATGAACATGCTGGTCCGCGTCCTCCCACACCACGGCCTTGAGCGGCAACTCCAGCGCCGCATGCGGATACGCATCCATCACCGGCGTTCCCGATTTCGGATTGCCGAATAGAAATAGCCGCGTCGGCCGCAGCGACATGCCGACACCCGCCGCGGCTTCGCTCTGGTCGATATCGGCGAACAGCGTTATCCCGCGCGCGGCGAGCGTATCGCGCAGGCGCGCAACCGTCGTCGCGAAATCGTACTGGCTCTGCACGGTGACAAGCGATGCGGGAACGGCATCTGGTGCTTCAGCATAGGCAGTCATGACAGTCCCCTTCCAGAGGGTGAAAAATACGAATAGCGACGCGGCGGCAGCACGAAGGAAGCGCCGGCCGCTGTCGTCATACAGCGGCACGGCATGCGGCCGGTGTAACCGGCACGACCGGCAGCCGCTCATCGCGAGGCCTCCTGCTTGTGCGCCGGGCTTTCCGGATAGAACTGTTCGAGCGCCTGCTCGAATGTCGCGCGCGAAAACCCGCCCAGGTGCCGCGCGAGCAATCGGCCCTGCGCATCGTAGAACAACGTCGTCGGGAAACCGGCCGCGCCAACCGCGCGCGCGACGGCAAGCCCGGGATCGAACATCGAGTTCGCAATGCGGATATCGTGCGATGCGAGATAACCGTCGACCACCGTACGCGTTTCGCCCTGATTGACGAACACCAGATCGACACGCGGATGGTCCGTCTGCGCTTGCGCGAGCACCGGCATTTCGGCCTGACACGGCGGACACCATGTCGCCCACAGATTGACGACGAGCGGCTTGCCATCGTGTCGCGCGAGCGGACGCAACTGGCCGTCGCTATCGACGAGCGACACCTGCGGCACAAACTGCGGCGGCTGCGCGAACTGCGCGGCAACCGTCGCAGCGCTCCAGGTGGCGACGCCGGCGGCCATTGCGATGAGCAGCGGTTTGCGCAATGCAGGCCGCCGCAGCACGGTCCACGCGACCACCAATGCGCCCGCTATCGCGCCTGCGGCCATGTCGAAACCCAGATCGCGGAAATCGAGCATTTTCACCACACTGCCGTCATAGCCGGGCAGGTACCGTCCGATAAAGACGAGCCGCGCCGCGACGAGTCCGACGATCAGCGCATTGAACACCGACTGGTCGACCGCCACCGCTGCGCGCCTACCCGCGAAATGACCCGCGACCAACGCCGCGATCACGCTCACCAACAGGATCAGCGGACCGAGCGGCAGTGAAAAAAATCCAAAGTTCATTGAATAACGTACCTGCTGCCGAAACAGAGTTGCCTCGCACGCAGTGTAGCGGCAGAGCCCATGCTCCGGCATGCTTGAACGGCTCATCGATCTGCTTGCGCGGCTCAAATACGCGCATTCACACGATGGCCCGCGCATTGTTCTCGCAACGAGAAAAATGCTTTGGGCTCGCCACGTATTCAGAAACGCACCCCGCGCTCCTACACTTCGAAGCAGTGGTCCGGATGGTCCGGGCCATTCATTCGACATGAGACTCGCGCCATGAAACTCTATTCCCACCCGCTGTCCGGCCATTCGCACCGCGCTCATCTTGGCCTGTCGCTGCTTGGTGTGCCGCACGAGCTGATCGAAGTGAACCTCGCGGCTGCGGAGCACAAGTCGCCGCCGTTCCTGAAGCTGAATCCGTTCGGGCAGATTCCGGTGCTAGTCGACGGCGACACCGTGATCCCCGATTCGAATTCCATTCTTGTGTACGTTGCGCGCAAGTTCGGCAAGACTGACTGGCTGCCGCAAGACGCGCTCGGCGAGGCGAGTGTGCAACGCTGGCTATCGGTAGCGGCCGGAGAAATTGCTTATGGACCGTGCGCCGCACGTCTGATCACCGTGTTCGGCCGCGATATGAATGCGGACGAAGTGATTAAGCGCGCGCATCGCATTCTCGGTCTGATCGATGCGACGCTGGGCGGCCATGACTATATCGTCGGCAGCGCACCCACCATCGCGGACATCGCGCTTTACAGCTATATCTCGAGCGCGCCCGAAGGCAATGTCGATCTGTCCGGTTACCCGCAGGTGCTCAAGTGGCTGCGCCGCATCGAAGCATTGCCCGGCTTCGTGCCGTTCCAGAAGACGCCGGCCGGGCTGGCGGCGCACCAGTAAGCGGCGCGGCCGCGCGCTGGCTCGAGCGCGGGAACAGGACGGAACTCGCAGATTCTGAAGGAGCGCAGTGATGGACATGACCCCTCCCGGATGGTTCGATGAAGCCGACTCGCCATGGCATGCGGGCGAGGTAGCGCTGCAACGGCAGGCGGGCGTTGCGGACCAGATGAAGGACCTCGGGCGCCGCGTGCTGCGCGACCATATGCCGGATCAGCATCGCGCATTCTTCGCGCAGTTGCCGTTTGTCGCGCTGGGTTCAGTCGATCACGACGGTGACGTGTGGGCGACGCTGGTCGCCGGCAAGCCCGGTTTCATGCACGCGCCGAGCGCACACACGCTGCGCGTGAACGCGAAGCCTGACTCGCACGACCCGGTTTCCGCCGGGATATATAACGGCGCTGCGGTCGGCCTGCTCGGCATCGAACTGCATACGCGCCGGCGCAACCGGATGAACGGCATCGTCAGAGAAAACAGCGCGACAGGATTCTCGGTCGATGTCGCGCAAAGTTTCGGCAATTGCCCGCAGTACATCCAGCTGCGCAATTTCGCGTTCACGCGCGACCCCGCGGTGGCGGCGGACGCCGAACCGGTGATTAGCCGCGCGTTAACGGATCGCGCACGGGAAATGATCGCTGGCGCCGATACGTTCTTTGTAGCATCGTACGCGGACCGTGGCGGGTCGCATCGCGAGGTCGATGTGTCGCATCGCGGCGGCAATACCGGCTTCGTGCGCATCGGCGCGGACGGCGTGCTGACCGTGCCCGACTTCGCCGGCAACCGGTTTTTCGCGACGCTCGGCAATATCGTCGTGAACGGCCATGTGGGCCTCGTGTTCGTCGACTTCGCAAGCGGCGATCTGCTGCAGATTAGCGGCGACGCCACCGTCGAGCTCGACTCGCCGGACGTCGCCTCATTTCAGGGCGCCGAGCGCTTGTGGCGCGTGACGCCGCGCCGCATCGTGTACCGCGCGGGCACGCTGCCGCTGCGCTGGGTGTTTCATGAGAACGGCTGGTCGCTGAATTCGCTGATGACCGGCAACTGGACGGAAGCGGAACGTCGTCTGCAGGCAGCGACGCTCGCCGCAAGCTGGCGCCCATTCAAGGTCGCGCAAATCGTCGACGAAAGCGCGACGATCCGGTCGTTTCATCTGGAGCCGGTCGATGGCGCCGGGATCATTCCGCATGCGGCGGGACAGCATTTGCCGATTCGCGTCGTGCTGCCGGATACCGCCGCCAGTTCGACCGCGGGCGCATCGACGCTTGCGTCCGCGCCGACTTCTGCACCTTCGTCCACGAAGACGCTGCTGCGCACCTACACGATCTCATCGGGTCCGGCGGACGGCTATTACCGGATCAGCGTGAAGCGCGATGGAAAGGTATCGCGGCATCTGCACGACACGCTGCGTGTGGGCAGCGTGATCGAAGCCCGCGCGCCCGCGGGCCGCTTCACACTCGATGCACACGAAACGCGGCCGGCCGTGTTGCTCGCGGCGGGCGTCGGCATCACGCCGATGATCGCGATGCTGCGGCATATCGTGTATGAAGGGCTGCGTACGCGGCGCATGCGGCCGACGTGGTTGTTCCAGTCCGCGCGCACCGCAGGAGAGCGCGCGTTCAACGACGAGATCGACTATCTCGCGAGCCTGTCCGGCGGCGCGGTGCATGTGGTGCGCGCGCTGTCCGATGCGCAACGTGCAATCAAAGGCAAGGACTTCGATCACGCAGGACGGATCGATATCGCTCTGTTGCGACGCACGCTGCCATTGGACGACTACGATTTCTATCTGTGCGGGCCGGCCGGCTTCATGCAATCGCTGTACGACGGCTTGCGCAACATGAATATCGACGACGTGCGGATTCACGCCGAAGCGTTCGGGCCATCGGGCCTCACCCGCACCCGCGATGCGAAGTCCGCAGAAGCGGATAGCAGCGGCGCTGTGGTGCCAGCTTGCGCCGATACCGCGACGCGCACGCCCGCGACCGCGCCGACGCCCGTCGTGTTCGCGAAATCGGTCAAGCAGACGCGCTGGACGCCAGCGAGCGGCACCCTGCTGGAATTCGCGGAAGCGCAGGGGTTATCGCCGGAATTCAGCTGCCGGGGCGGCAGTTGCGGAACCTGCCGCACCCGCGTGGTCGACGGCGCGGTTGCGTACCCGAACCCGCCGGAGTACCCGGTCGCGGATCACGAAGCGTTGATCTGCTGCGCGGTGCCCGCCAGCCCGGAAGCGAGCGGCGGCGCGCCCCTCGTGCTCGACCTGTAACGCCGCGCGCGTGGCGATGTACTCAGAACGTGAGGTCGTGCAGCTTGCGCATGCCGTCGAGCAGCCATTGAAACAGCCCCTGCTCGGTATGCGAGACTGGCGCGTCGGCGGACGACACGCGGCTTAGCTTGTCCTGCCGCCGCGACAGCAACTCGCACATCTGCTTCGCGACATCGGGGTTGCGCTTGAGCAGCGGCGTCAGATCGTCCTTCTGCAACCGGTAGACGATCACCCGGCTCAACGCCGCGATCTGCACACGGGCCTGCATGCCGGCCAGCAACCCCTGCTCGCCCATCGTATCGCCGGGGCCGAGCCGCGAGAGTTCGATCGTGCCGGCGGGCTCGTCGATCGTGACGCTGAGGATACCGGACTCGACGATGGTCAGACACTCCGGCACCACCTCCTTTGTCAGCAGCACGTCACCGGCCTCGTATTCCTTGCGCTGCAGCAGCGGCGCAAGCTTCTGAATTTCGTCGCGGCTCAGTGTCGAGAACAGATCGACGCGCCGCAACAGCGCCTCGCGCGGATCGTCGATCATCGGCGCGGCGGCCGGCACACCGAGCGAACGCAATTCGACGCCTGCCGACGCGAGATGCCGGTAGCACAGGTCGAACAGTTCGTTGGTCACCGAGGTTTTCTTGCCCATGTCGTTCACGTAGCCGGTCACCTCATACAGCACCGAATTGATCGTGCTGTGCTTGGCATTCACATACGGCGCCGGGTCCGACATCAGCGACGTGACACTGGCGACGGCGCGCTCGAGCGCGCCGATCACGGTCGCGGGCCGCTCCTGCGGCGAGATCTCGAGGCTGACCTTCACGCCATGCAGCGCGCCCGGCCGGCTGTTATTGGTGATCTTCGTTTTCGCGGCCACCGCGTTCGGCACGATCACGACATTGCCTTGTGATGTGAGCAGATGCGTCGCGCGCCAGTTCATCTCGACGACCCGGCCTTCGACATCGTCGATCGCGACCCAGTCGCCGATCTGATACGGCTCGGTCGTGTTCAGCACGATGCCGGCGAACACGTCGCTCAGCGTGCTTTGAATCGCCAGACCGAGGACGATTGCGAGCGCGCCGGACGTCGCAACCAGCCCGCGAATCGGCAACTCGAGCACGAAGCCAAGCGACGCGACCACTGCGGCGAGAAACACCAGCGCGCCGAATACATCCTGAAACAGGCGCTGGCGACGCCATGCGCGCGGCAGCAACAGCGTGTCGAGCGTCATGCCGAGCAGCCGCGCGCCCATCAGCCACCAGATGATCTCGAGCACCTGGCCGGCCACGTGCTGCGGCACCGAGTCGAACACGGGCGCCTGCGAGAACGGACTCAGGCCGGAAGCGAACAGCACATAACTGAGCGCCGCGAATAGCACGAGGCGCGACAGAAGCCGCGGCACTTCCTGCGGTGGCAGGCGAAAGCGCCATACGGCGAGATCGACAACGACGATCGCGTAACCGACGATCAGGGGATGGTCCAAGGCGCCTCCATGCGATGTGAAGCAATGGCGCCGGGCTCGCCCGCCGGTCAGTTCGCGGCGGGCTGCCGCGCCGACGCGCGACTGCTCACAGTAACACGCGGCACGCATTTTTCGCTGCATGCCCCGTTGCACGCGATGTTTCCCGGCAGGGGACACACATCGTGGCCGCATAACCGATACGGCACCGCGCCGGCGTCGCATTGCACGACGGCGGCGCGGCTGGCGGTCAGACTACGGAAAGCGGAAGAAAGCGGAACGCGCGGGCCTTACTTGACAATCGCGAGCAGTTCAACTTCGAAGGTCAGGTCGCTGTTCGCCGGAATGATGCCGATCGAGCGCGGACCATAGGCGGTCGCGGCCGGACACGTGAGCTTCGCTTTGCCGCCGACTTTCATCGTCGCGACGCCTTGGGTCCAGCACGGAATCACGCGATTGAGCGGAAATTCAGCCGGGCCGCCATGTTTGGCCGAGCTGTCGAACTCGGTGCCGTCCGCGAGCGTGCCGCGGTAGTTGACGCGCACGACGTCGGTCGCGACCGGTTGCGCACCCGTGCCGGCCGTCAGCGTCTCGACGATCACGCCCGACGGCAGCTTCTGCGTCGAGCCTTGGGCGGCGAACGCGCTGCCGGCGGCGGCGGTGGCGAAAACAGCGGCGGTCAGCGCGGACAATGCAAATTTCATCAGATTCTCTCCTCGTGAATGGGCGGCGTTATTGTAACGAATCGGGTCCAGCCCGGTTTCGGGCCGCTCAGGCCGGGTCGGGCCAAGGCCTGGCCGGGTCTGCCCCGAGTCCGCCCCCGTGCGGCCCGGGTGTGGTCGACTCGAACCACGCGGACTTTGCATGCCCTCAATGAAGCGCTGATGAAACGGCCTGGCGAAGCGCTGCCGGCGCCTGCCTTCGCAGGTTGCGTGCACAACCACTATCGTCTTCGCGCCGTGGCCGCCCTGCTCAGCCCGCGCGCGCCGGCACGTTGCCAAGCAACGGCCCAAGTCCCTCCGCGTAGGTCAGATGCGCGATCACTGCATCGCGCAGCTTCGTATACGGCAGGTCCGCGAGCATCGCCGTCTGCACGGCCGCCATCACTTCGCCCGACTCCGCGCCGAGCATCGTAAAGCCGACGATCCGATCGTCGTCGGCGCCGACCAGCACTTTCATGAAGCCCAGCGTCTCGTCGGTGGCCTCGCCGCGCAGCACGTTTTTCATCGGTAGCCTGGCGACCCGCACCGGAACCTGGCGGCGTTTCGCTTCGCTCTCATTGAGGCCGACGTGCGCGAGAGGCGGATCAGTGAACATGCAGTACGGCACCAGCCGGTCCTGCGTGCTGCGTGTGCCGCCCGCCATGTTGTCGCGCACGATCCGGAAGTCGTCGACCGACACATGCGTAAAGTGCGGACTGCCCGCGCATTCGCCGATCGCCCAGACACCGGGCGCACTCGTCTGCAAGCGCTCGTTCACGCGTAGATAGCCGCGCTCGTCCAGTTCGACGCCGGTCTTGTCGAGGCCGATGTCCGCGGTATTCGGAATGCGCCCGGTCGCGACCAGCAGATGACTGCCGTCGACGATCTTTTCGTTGTCCGCGACGCGCACCGTCACGCGCACGTCTTTGCCTGATTGGCCCGCGACGTTCAACGCTTGCGCGCCGAGCAGCAATTCGATTCCTTCGCTACGCAAAATGTTTTGCACTTCGTCGGCGATGTCCGGATCCTCCCGATGCATCAAATGCGGATTGTGATCGATGATCGTCACGCGGCTGCCGAAACGCCGCAGAGCCTGCGCCATTTCGATGCCGATATAGCCGCCGCCGAGCACGATCAGATGCTCGGGCAGTTCGCCGAGTTCGAGCGCTTCGATATGCGTGAGCGGTCGCGCGTCCTTGAGCCCCGCAATCTCCGGTATCGCTGCATGCGAACCGACATTGACGACGACCTGAGCGCCGGTCAGCGTGCGCGTGCCGCCGTCGTTGAGCGCGACTTCGATCGTCTTCGGCGCAACGAAGCGGCCGGTGCCCATCACCAGTTCTCCGCCGGTCGACTGATAGAAGTGCAGATGCGCGGCCGTCTCGCGCTCGACCATCTCGCGTTTGCGCTGCCGGACCTTCGCGAGGTCGGTCTTCACCGCGCCCGTTGTTGTGCCGAACGCCGCGGCGTGATGCGCGAGATGCGCGACGCGCGCACTCCAGATTTCGTTCTTGCTCGGCAGGCACGCGACCGCGGGGCACGAACCGCCGACCCATTGGCGCTCGACCACCGCCACCTTCTGCCCTGAGCGTCCGAGATGCCACGCGAGCAGCTTGCCACCCTGACCGCTTCCGAGGATCAGCGTGTCGACTTGTTCCGGTTTGGACATTCCGTCATCTCCGTCGTGACTAGATTGAAAAACCCGTGCGATTTCGCAAGGGCACCCTATTCTCGTCAGTTAGGTAAGCGGGCTCTTCTAAAATTGCGCGCGTTTGGCGGCATTGCACCTTTCGGGTTCCTGCATAGCGAATCGCGTGTGCTAACTCTGCCCTCATTCACCGGCACTACGCTTGTCAGCATTCGAGTTCGCCGCAGCGCGCCGAACGGACGAATCAGACAAATTCAGTTCGCAATCAGGAGTCGAAAATGAGCTTTACCCCCGCTCTTTCACTTTTCATTGGAATGGGAATCATGGTCGGTGTCGTATCGGCGTTGTTTGCAATCATCGTCGACCGGATCGATACGAAGATTTCTGAACGGTCCGTTGAAAAAGCACTCGCTGCGCGACGCGCACGCAAGGCCCGCGAAGCGCGGCGGACGTGGGAAGAACAAAGCGAGGACTACCACGGCGTCGCGATGGGTCTTCTCGCAACCCGCGCGCTGGACTGAAGTGAACGGCAGTCAGGAGAAGTCACTCGCCAAGCTGATCAAGCGTCGAAGAAACGCGAAATCAGCGAAATCGCGGCGGTCGGCAAGAAAAAAGCGCTGAACGCGCGCCGATAAATCATCGAGCATGCCAGGTCTTTCGTACCCGATGGGCATTGCGCCAGCGAATCGCACCGCTCAACGTTCCGATCAAACGCGCGGCGCATCGTCAACGAGCGATGGCTCGACCCGTACGCCCGGAAAACGCGCGAGTTGCGGCACCGCGGCGCGCACATACTGCAGCATCGTCGCCGCGGCCGGCGACAGCGATTTGCCCTCGCGGCGCAGCACACCCACCGTCCGCGTCAGCACCGGCTGCGATAACAGCCGCAATTTCAGCTTGTCCAGCGGCGCGCGCTGCGCCGCCAGCGCCGACATGATCGACACGCCAACACCGCGCGCAACCAGTGTTTCAATGGTCGACGTATTCGACACACGGTAGCGCGGCTCGCGTACTTCGATGCTCAAGCCCGGCGTGCGGCTTAGTTGGTGTTGCATGCCAAGGTCGGGGCTGAAGCCGATGATCCGGTACCCGGCGACCTCCTGCCACGACAGCTCGCCGTCGCTAGCAGCCAGCGCGTGATGCGGCGCGCAGACGACACCGAAGCTGTCTTCGAAAAGCGGCTCGAAGACGAGCTCCGGATCGTGCTCCCACGGGCTGCAAATGCCGAAATCGACATCGCCGCTGATAATGCGCTGCTGCACCGTTTCCGAATTGTCCTCTCGCAAATAGATATCGATGTTCGGGTACGCATCGATATAGACTGCCACCGCTTCCGGCAGCAGCAACGCCATCACCGACGGCACCGCCGCCACACCCACTTTGCCTCGCTCGCGTTTGCCGAGCGCGCGCATCGTGCGGATCGACGAATCGAAATCCTGCAACAGCCTTTCAGCCGAAGGCAAAAACTCGTGGCCCGCCTGGGTCAGGTCGAGACGTCGCGTCGAGCGGTCGAACAGCATGACGCCGAGATCGTCCTCGAGATGCTGGATCGTCAGGCTGAGCGCCGATTGTGTGACGAATAGCGACTCGGCCGCGCGCGTCAGGCTGCGATGCATCGCGACCGCGACAAACGCACGGATATGCCGGATCGAAAGGCGTTTGGAAGCTGAATTGAAAGACTTGTCATTCATCGATTTTGCTCGTGAATCAAGCGAATTTAATCGATTGTATTCCCCCATCCGCCACCACTAGACTCGGCGCTTCAAACATGAATTGTCGAAAGGAGACACGGATGTTGGTGGATCTGCGCCGCTACACGATCGTACCGGGCCAGTTGAAGGCCTATCTGGCGCTGTATGAAAAGTATGGTCTGCCGGTGCAACGTCGGCACGTGGGCGACCCGCTCGGCTACTTCATCTCCGAAGTGGGCACGTTGAACCAGGTTGTGCATTTGTGGGGCTACGAGAGTTTCGAAGACCGTCAGCGGCGCCGCGCCGCGATGGAAGCGGACCCGGACTGGGCCGAATACAAAAAGATGACCGCGCAAGGGTATATCGAGCGCCAGGAAAACCAGCTCGTGATGTCCGCGCCCTGGTCGAAGATCTGAACGGGCGCCAGGAGACCGCAATGAAAGTGATTATTTCCGACGACTACCAGGACTGCGTGCGCACGCTCGATTGTTATGCGCAGCTCGCCGCGCAATTCGACGTCGAGATTCATAACGACACGCTGCAGTCCGTCGATGCGCAAGCCGCGCGTTTTGCCGATGCCGACGCACTGCTGCTGGTGCGCGAGCGCACGCCGGTGACGGCCGAGCTGCTCGCGCGTCTGCCGAAGCTCCGGTTCATCAGCCAGACCGGCCGCGCGGCAAATCACGTCGACCTTGCCGCGTGCACCGCGCGCGGCATTCCGGTCTCGGCGGAAGGCTCGGCGACGACGGCCGCGGCCGAACTGACGTGGGCGCTCGTGATGGCATCGATGCGCAAGGTCCACGTCGAAGCGAACCGGCTGAAGGCGGGCCTATGGCAAGGACATCTGGGCATCGGGCTAAAGGGTCGCACGCTCGGCATCGCGGGATACGGCAAGATCGGCAGCGTGGTCGGCGGCTACGGACGCGCGTTCGGCATGCGCGTGGTCGCGCTCGACGATCACGAAACCTCGCGCGCGGCCGCGCTTGCCGACGGCATTGAAAGCGAAAGCGACCGGCAGAAATTCTTCGCGCAAGCCGATGTGGTGTGCTGCCATCTGCGGCTGCTGCCGGCCACGCGCGGTGCGATCACGCTGCAGGATCTGTCGGCGATGAAACCCTCCGCGCTGTTCGTGAACACGAGCCGCAGCGAAGTGGTTGCGCCGGGCGCGCTCGAAGCGGCGCTCAAAGCAGGCCGTCCCGGCTTTGCGGCGGTCGACGTCTACGAGCACGAGCCGATTTATGGTGCAAACCATCCGCTGCTCGCGTTCGACAACGTGCTTGCGACGCCGCATATCGGCTACGTCGAGAAAGACACGTACGAACACTACTTCGGCATTGCAATCGAGCAGTTGATCGCGTGGCGCGCGGGCGAACCGATCAACGTGCTCAATCCGCTAGCGGTCGCATCGAACGCCGCGGCGGCAGGTTAACGTTCAACCGCGACGGGGGTCGCAGCGCAGCGGCGGTACGTGCCGCGCCTCTGGCGGCGCGGCCCGCGCGGCGCTCCCGGCACGCGCAAGCCAATTGCGCTACAAACCCAAGATTGCGCAGCCGGGCAGGCCGCGCCAGTACAGGAGACGATTTTGAACCCCACCCTCGAAGCATCCACGATCAGCCGCATCTATCGGCGCCTTGTGCCGCTGCTGTTCGTGCTGCTGATCATCAACTACATGGACCGCGTGAATGTCGGCTTCGCCGCGCTGCGGATGAACCATGAGCTCGGCTTCAGCGCATCGGTGTTCGGCCTGGGCGCCGGCATCTTCTTTATCGGCTATGCGCTCTTTGAAGTGCCGAGCAACATCATGCTGCATCGCTTCGGCGCGCGAATGTGGATTTCGCGCATCATGATCACGTGGGGGCTCGTGTCCGCGGGACTCGCGTTCGTGCATACGCAAACCTCGTTCTTCGTGCTGCGCTTTCTGCTTGGCGTCGCTGAAGCAGGCTTTATTCCGGGCGTGGTCGCGTATCTCGCGTTCTGGTTTCCGGTGCGTTACCGGTCGCGCGCGAATGCGGGCGTGATCATGGCCACCGCGGTGGCGTCCGCGATCGGTTCGCCGCTGTCGGGCATCCTGATGCACGCGCTCGACGGCGTGCACGGATACTCCGGCTGGCGCTGGATGCTGCTGCTCGAAGCGGTACCGGCGGTGGTCCTCGGCTTTTTCGTGCTGTTCTGGCTGACCGACCGTCCGCAACGCGCAACCTGGCTGCGCGACGATCAGCGCGCGTGGCTCGTCGCTGAACTCGAAGCCGAAGCGTCGAAGCTCACGAAAACAGCGAGCATGCCGTTCGTCAAGATCGCGATGATGCCGCGCGTATGGAGCCTGTCGCTGCTGTTCGTCTGCTTCCTGACCGCGTTCTACGGTGTGCTGCTGTGGTTGCCGCAGATCGTCAAGAACATGGGCACGATGTCCGATTTACAGGTTGGCTTCGTTAGCGCGTTGCCGTTCTGCTGCGCGGCCGTGTCGATGTATCTGGTCGCGCGCCATTCGGATCGCGTCGGCGAACGGCGGATGCATATCGTGATCTGCATGGCGATCGGCGGCCTCGCGTTGCTCGCATGCGCATTCGTTTCGCAGCCGCTTATCGGGCTGGTGCTGCTGTGCATCGCGGCTGGCGGCATCTGGGGCTGTCTCGCGGTGTTCTGGACGCTCACCGGCGAATTCCTGACCGGCGCGGCGGCCGCGATCGGCATTGCGCTGATCAATACGATCGGCCAGTTCGGCGGACTGCTCGGACCGTGGCTGGTCGGCATCATCAAAGACTTCACCGGGCACTTCGGCGCGGCGCTGATCGCGCTTGCGGTCGCCGCGTTCCTTGCGGCGCTGATCGCCTACCTGCTGCCGGAGCGTGCGGTCGCGAAGGAAAGCCAGGCGCTGTCGGAATCGAGTGCGGTGCAATGATGCAAGCATCGGGCGCTGCACGGCTTGATGCATCCTCACTCGCGGCATTTGCAATTGCCGGATTGCGCCGGCCGGATTGCGCCGGCCGGATTGCACCGGCCGCATGCACCGGCCGCATGCACCGGCATTACGCATGCCGCGCCCGAATGTGCGAAGCTTGCGGCTTTTCGCGTCGGTAGGTAGGTAACGGGTTGAACGCGGGACAAGCGCGCCAGCTTATCCCGCTCACCCACCGCGAGATTCGCTGGGAGATCCGCCGCGAGATCGCAACGCCCGCCATGCATGCCATTCACCATCCAATGACCACACCTCCCCTTCTCGACTTCGCCGCCCTGTCCGAACTCGCATCACGTTCGGAAGCGGTCAGCGTCCCATGCGCGTGCAACGCAACGCCCACCGACGGCTGGCAAACACTGCCGCTGTCGATCCCCGAAGCGCAACTGCGTGAGGCCGGCACGCTCGCCGAACAACCGCAAGACGATGCGACCTTCGCCGAATACCATCCGCACGGCACACGCTACTGGTCCGAAAACGCGCCCATCGCGCCGCGCTTCTTCCCTTATAACCGCTGCACCGTCTCCGAATGCACGGTTTGCGGCCGCTGTTACCTGCGTTACGTCGAAGGCGGCGGTTACTTTGTCGATCAGCGCATACGTCATCTGAAGGCATCGCTGCTTGTCGATGCGGCGCTGTAGGCGCTGTAAGCGCCGTGATCGACGGGTCGAGACCGGTCCCGATGCACGCGCGCAAGCGCATCACGCGGCGAGCCTGAAGCGCTCGATATTGCGCTCCACTTCAAGCGCGCTACGCTCGACCCGGTCATGTTTCAGCAACCCTTCTTCGCGCACGTCGAACACCGCGGCGCCGGTCATATCGCGATCGCAGCGCGATTACGCGCCTGCCACACCTGCGTCCAGAAGCCTGAACGTATCGGCTTACTGACCGGTATAGATCGGCTTCAGGCCCGGCGTCGCACCACCGCCCGCAGCGGATGTCCCTGCGGTGCCAGGGCCATATGAGCTAGCCGCCGCGGATTGAGCCTGTTTCGCCGCAACGCGCGCCTGCGCCGCGTCGAGTTCGTTCGGATACCCGGCCTCCGTATCGCCTCGATAGCCCGCGGCACGCAGTTGCGCCAGTTCAGCCTTCACCTGCGCACGCGTCACAGACGAATTTTGCTGCGCGAACGCCGCGGCCGGCGCAACCAATGCGGAAAGCACAGCAGATGCAATCAAAACTTGTCGGATGTTCATGATGAATCGCCTCGTAAAGATCAGTTGAAACCTCGACGATCGATGCGTCGGTCGCATTTCGTCGTTGATTCGAAGTCTAGTCATCACCGGCCCGACATTTAAGGGTTTACTCGGATAGAGACTCTTTACGCAGATTGCGGTAATCGCCCCCAATCCTCAATTCCAGCCAGCCATTCTTGACACTCGTGTCTAACTATGGCAGCATGATTTGCCGTGTGGCGATGGGTACGCCGCTGATGAGGTTTGTCATGGTCGACATGGTTCACAGCATGCGCACATTCGTGCGCGTCGTCGAAGCGGGTACGTTTACGGCCGTTGCGAGAGAGAGCAACGTCACCACCGCGCAGGTGTCGCGTGCGGTCTCGCTGCTCGAAGATGAACTGCAAACGCTGCTGCTTCATCGCACCACGCGGCATCTATCGGTCACCGAAGCAGGCGCGAAGTACTTCGAACGCGCAAAACTGATTCTCGCTGAACTGGACAATGCAACCGTCGAAGCGCGCAATGCGATGTCGCATGCGCATGGGCGGCTGCGCGTGCACGCGGCGCCGGGTCTTGCGCGCGGCGCGGTCACCGCAGCGCTGATCGCCTATCAGGCGAGGCACCCTGACGTGTCGGTCGATCTCGAAGTCGCGCAGATCATGCCGAATCTCGTCGAAGACGGTTATGACGTGTCGCTGGTCGGCTCGATGCAATTGCCCGATTCCGCCTATATCGCGCAGAAGCTGGGCTCCTCTCATGCGGTACTGGCCGCGTCGCCCGCGTACCTGGAAAGACATGGCATACCGACCCGCGCCGAAGATCTCGCGCAACATACGCTGCTGCGTTTTTCATGCCCCGGCATGCCGCTTGACGAGTGGCCTCTGGAAGGCGCCGACGGCTCGAGCATCGTCACCGTGAAAACGTCGCCGTTCCAGACCAACGTGCCGGACGCAATGCGTTACGCGCTGCAATCCGGTGCCGGCATCGGCGTGCTGGCTGCCTACAACGCCGTCGACGATTTGCGCAGTGGTGCACTTGTGCGTGTACTGCCTCAGTGGCGGCTGCGGCAGATGAATGTTTACGCGCTCTATGTGTCGCGCCGCTATCTGGACGCAAAAACGCGCACCCTCGTCGACTTTCTGCGTGAATGGCTGACACCCGCGCTCGCGAAGTTCGAGCACGAAATCGACTTGCTTGCGCAGCGGGATATCGCGCAGCAAGCGCGCGACAATGCCGCGACGCCCGACCGGTCGGCGCAACAAACGCCGAGTGCATCCGTACAGACCGTTCATTAAGCCGCCCCGCGGCCTGGTTCGCGGGTTAACTCGCTTCCTCCGCGTTCAAAGCGGCGCGATGCGCCCGCGTCAGCACAAGTCAGTCATCCAACCCGCATCGACGTCCTCGCGATCCGCGCGCCCGCTGCGGAATATCGATTGCCCGCGTTCGCACACATCTTTCCGCCGCAATTGACCCGATTCCGGTTACTGGCTACAGTTGCCCGTTGAAATTTGCCGGTTTCCAGCGGGTTTTAACGCACAGTCGGTCGGCGCTCGCCGCCATACACTGTGTTCGGGAGCCCGCCGGCCGCGCTCTCTGCCAACATAACAACCGAAAGCCAGAAGGAGCACCACGCCGATGTCCTATTCGCCAATCGTTCCGCCTCCACGGTTTCGACTCTCCGATGCGGTCTGCGACCAGCTCGAGCAGTTGATCGTCGATGGAACGCTGCGGGCGGGCGAATCGCTGCCGTCCGAACGCGATCTGGCGCAGAAGCTCAATGTGTCGCGCCCGTCGCTGCGCGAAGCGCTATTGCGTCTGGAAGGCAGCAAACTGATACAGGCGAAGGCGGGAGGCGGGTATGTCGTCGCGAATTCCACTGCGCCGCTGATCGCGGATCCGCTCGCGCATCTGATGGCACGCCACCGCAAGGCCGCCGGCGATATTCTGGAAATGCGTGAAGGGCTGGAGGCGGTCGCCGTCGAGCTTGCCGCGGTGCGCGCGACCAAAACGGATATCCAGAGCATCAAGGAAGCGCTCGCCGAACTGGAAACCGCGTTCAGCAAGGATCATCCATACGACGTCGCCGACGGCGGGGCCACGCTACCGCAGCTCGATGCGGCGTTTCATTTGAGGATTGCGGACGCAACGCACAATATCGTGCTCGTGCACGTGATGCACGGCATCCACAACCTGGTGCAGAAGTCGATCGAAGAAACCTACGCGACGTTCAAGAAGCGTAATGCCGATCTGTTTTATCTGGTGCAGCAGCATCGCACGATCTACGAAGCGATTCGCAAGCACGATCCGGGCGCCGCGCGCAGTGCGCTCGGCACCCATCTCGAGTTTATCCGCGAAAACGCGTCGCGTTAGCCGCGCTTCAGGCGTTCCCGAAACGGGACCCGACGCGCCCGTCGTACCGCGCACTCATGCATCCGTCAGCGCATCCTCGACGATCTCGATCCAGTGACGCACCCGCGTTCTGCCCGCGCCATCCAGATGCGTCTGACAGCCGATGTTCGCGGTCGCGATCAGGTCCGGCTTGCCGCTCTCGAGCGCATCGAGTCTGTTGTCGCGCAACTGCTTCGACAGCTCGGGCTGCGTGAACGAATACGTGCCCGCCGAACCGCAGCACAGATGTCCATCGGGCACCGCGGTCAATTCGAAGCCGAGCCGCTGTAATACGCCCTCCACCGCGCCGCCGAGTTTCTGTGCATGCTGCAGCGTGCACGGACAGTGAAACGCAACGCGGCGCTCCGCTTCGGTCGTGCGCAGCGTGTCGAGTTTCTCCGCTGACAGCACTTCGACCAGATCGCGCGTGAGCTCGCTGACACGTTGTGCCTTCTGTGCATAGCGCGGATCGTCGCGCAGCAGATGGCCGTACTCCTTGACGAATGCGCCGCAGCCGCTCGCGGTCTGGATGATCGCCTCGGCGCCTGCCTCGATAGCCGGCCACCATGCGTCGATATTGCGGCGTGCGCGTTCGAGTCCCGCCTGCTGTGCATTCAGATGGTAGTCAGTCGCGCCGCAGCAGCCTGCCTGCGGTGCGTTTTCGATGCTGATACCGAGCTTGTCGAGCACACGCGCCGTCGCCGCATTCGTATTCGGCGACAGCGACCGCTGCACGCAACCTTCGAGCATCAGCATCCGGCGCGCGTGACGTTGAACCGGGCGCGCCTTCGCCGCTACCGTATTCTCCGGAATCTTGTCGCCCAGCGCCTTCGGCAACATCGGCCGCATTGCACGGCCGGCCTTCAGCAGCGAATTGAACACACCGGCACGCGGAATCACATGACGCAGCCCGGCGCGCAGCGCACGCTCGCGCAGCGGCCGTTCGACGCGACTTTCGAGTTCCGCGCGGCCGATATCGAGCAGCGAGTGGTAACGCACGCCCGACGGGCAGGTCGTTTCACAATTGCGGCAGGTGAGACACCGGTCGAGATGCAGCTGCGTCTTCCCGGTTGCCTCCCCGCCTTCGAGCAACTGCTTGATCAGATAGATACGCCCACGCGGCCCGTCCAGTTCGTTGCCAAGGATCTGGTAGGTCGGACAGGTCGCGTTACAGAAGCCGCAATGCACGCAAGAGCGCAGGATTTCATCGGCTTCCTCGGCACGCGGCAGGCTGCGTGCGCGATCGGAAAGGTTCGTCTGCATGCTGTTTCTCTTTCTCGATGGGGCTCACAGTTCGGCGTACATCCGCCCAGGATTGAGGATGCCGTGCGGATCGAGCTTCTGTTTCAATTGTTTGTGAAAGCGCAGTAGCGGCGCAGGCAGCGGATGGAACGGTTCGACGCCCGCTGCGGGCGTGAAGCACGTCGCGTGTCCGCCGGCGGATTCGGCGAGATGCCGGATCTGCGCGGCCGGCGCGTTGCTCTTCAGCCAGCGCTGCGCGCCGCCCCAGTCGAGCGCCGCCTCGCCGGGCACTGCCGCGAGGTTCGCGCCGTTGGGCAACGACAGGCGCCAAAGACACGCAGGGTCCGAAAAAAACCGCAAACGCTGTTCGCGCAGATCGGTCCAGAACGACGGATCGATACCTGTGCCGCCGATCCGTTGCGCAGCCGACTGCACCGACGCAGTGCCGCCTTCGAGGCGCAAATACAATGCATCGTTCAGATGACACGCGCCTGTAACCGGTAAACCCGCCCGACGCCACTCGACGATTCGGTCGAGCGCTTCCGCCGCGCTCATCGCGTGGCACAGGCTGTACTGCGCACGCGGTTTCGGCAGCACCTTGAACGACACTTCCGCGATCACGCCGAGACAACCGAAGCTACCGGCCATCAGGCGCGACAGATCGTAGCCGGCGACGTTCTTCATCACTTCGCCGCCAAAGCGCACATACTTGCCTTCGCTCGTGATCAACCGGCAGCCGAGCACGAAATCGCGCACCGCGCCGACCCACGGACGACGCGGCCCCGAGAGGCCGCTCGCAACCGCGCCGCCGACCGTCGCCTGCCCGGCGAACTCGGGCGGCTCGCATGGCAGCATCTGGCCGGCGTCATCGAGTACCGCATTCAGTTCCGCTACCGGCGTTCCGGCGCGCACGGTTATCACCAGTTCGGTCGGGTCGTAGCTCACCACGCCGCGGTGTCCACGCGTATCGAGTGCTTCGCCTTCGACGGGCCGGCCGAGCGACACCTTGCTATCGCCGCCGCGAATGCGCAGCGGCACGCGCCGCGCCGCCGCCGAAGCGACCTGGTCGATCAGCCGGATGCTGTCGTCGACGGATTCGAAATCGCGGCGCATCAGAAACGCTCCAGTTCGGGAAAAGGCAACGCGCCGTGATGCACATGCATCGCGCCGAATTCCGCGCAGCGATGCAGCGTCGGGATGTTCTTGCCGGGGTTCAACAGGCCCAACTCGTCGAATGCCGCCTTGACCGCATGAAACACGGTCAGCTCGGCGCTATTGAACTGCGAGCACATCTGGTTGATCTTCTCGCGCCCGACGCCGTGTTCGCCGGTAATGCTGCCGCCGACCTCGACACACAACTCGAGAATGCGCGCACCGAGTCCTTCGGCACGGTCCATTTCGCCGGGCACATTCGCATCGAACAGAATCAGCGGATGCATATTGCCGTCGCCTGCATGAAATACGTTCGCGACTCGCAGGCCGTATTCAGTCGATAGATCGGCGATACCTTTCAGCACGCGCGGCAGTTCGCGGCGCGGGATCGTACCGTCCATGCAGTAGTAATCGGGTGAAATGCGGCCGACCGCGGGGAACGCGTTCTTGCGGCCCGCCCAGAAACGCTGCCGTTGGGCCTCGTTTTGCGCAAGCCGCACATCGGTCGCGCCGGACTCGCGCAGAATGCCATCGACGCAGGCGATATCTTCGTCGACATCCGATTCCGCGCCGTCGAGCTCGCACAGCAGGATCGCTTCCGCGTCCACCGGGTAACCCGCCTTGATAAAGTCTTCGGCTGCGCGAATCGACAGGTTGTCCATCATCTCGAGGCCGCCCGGAATCACCCCCGCGCCGATAATCTTCGCGACCGCACCGCCGGCTTTCTCGACATCAACGAAGCTGGCGAGCAGCACTTTCGCGCTCTGCGGCTTGGTCAGCAGCTTGACGGTTACTTCCGTCACGACGCCGAGCATGCCCTCCGAGCCGGTAAACAACGCGAGCAGATCGAAGCCGGGGCTGTCGAGCGCGTCGGAGCCGAGCGTCAGACGTTCGCCGTCAATCGTGATCATGTCGACGCGCAGAATGTTGTGCACGGTCAGCCCGTATTTCAGGCAGTGCACACCGCCCGCGTTTTCCGCGACATTGCCGCCGATCGAACAGGCGATCTGCGACGAAGGGTCAGGCGCGTAGTAAAGGCCGTAAGGCGCGGCCGCGTGCGAGATCGCAAGGTTGCGCACGCCGGGTTGCACGCGTGCAATACCGGCATCCGCGTCAATTTCGACAATCCTGTTGAAGCGCGCCATTACGAGCAGGATGCCTTTTTCCAGCGGCATCGCGCCACCCGACAGCCCGGTACCCGCGCCGCGCGCGACCACCGGAATCCGGCGCGTGTGCGCATACTTCAGTATGGCCTGCACCTGTTCGACGCGTTCCGGCAACGCGACCAGCATCGGCGCGGTGCGATACGCGGACAGCCCATCGCATTCGAAGGGACGCACTTCTTCGCGTGAATGCAGCAGTTGCAGGTCCGGCAGCAACTTCTGCAGTTCCGCCACGACCGTATCCCGATCGTGCGACTCGAGCGCTCCGTCGAGCTTCTCGTCGTACAGGTAACTCATTCCATCTCCTTCGGCCCGCGAGACATGCCGCCGCGTGCCGCGGACGCTCTGGAGCGCTCACGTGCCGCCCGCACCTTCAACCGCCCGCACACCGCCATGACTTAGAACCTTTCAATTGGTCAACTGGTCGACCAGTTGACCAAGTAGCTCATGCTAGTGACCTGACAGCCTCGCGCAAACCAGTAGAAACCCTGGCATGACCGCCAGCGTCATGCAGCCCTGTGAAACGCACCTGAGTAAACATCGCACGTTCGTCAAGATTCCGCAGATTGCGGCCGATATACCGCGGTGATCAGGCACTCCGCCAGTTGCGCATCTCGCTGCGCCACCGGCTTTCCGTGCCCACGTGAATCCCCGGTGTTGCGCGACGCGCGCGCCGGTCCAGCAATCGACCCTCGGAATCAACCGCGATGAGCTTAAAGAATTTCCCGGTACGCGCCGGTTTTGTGGCCGTGCTTGCCCTGTTCGGCGCACTGATTGTGATCATCGGCGCGCTGAGCATCGTGTCGCTGCAGCGGAACAATGCCGCGTCGGCGAAGATCAGCGTCCAGGATACCGAAGTAATCGGCCTGAAAGACGTCTATATCAACAACCTGCGGGCGCGCAGCGCGCTCGCGCGTGCGTATATCGCGCTGCTATCGGGCGCGGGCGCCGACAGCAAGGAGGAACAGGGCGCGCTCGCCGCCGCCTCCGGTTACTACGACCTCGCAAAGCAAAACTACGCGTCGTTTGCGGCGGTGCCGAAGTGGAGCGATGCGAGCCGCGCCGCGGCCGATCGTGTCGGTGATACGTTCAAGGCCCATGCCGCCGCGCTCGACGCGCTGTTCGACGCGTTGCACGCGGGCGACGGCAAACGTTATGCAGCGGTCAACGAGCGCGAGATGACCGACACAAGTGCTGCGTTCGGCCACGCCGCAGAAGATTTCTTCAAACTGGTGCAAGCCGATTCGGCGGAAATTCGCGCGGCGAAGGCGGACTCATATCAGATGATGGTGTATCTGGTAAGCGGCACGCTGATCGTCGCCGCGGCGCTGATCGTGCTTGTCTATCAGTTGCTGAACCGCGCGGTCGTGCAGCCGCTTACCGACGCGGTCGACGAATTGTCGCGCGTCGCGCGCGGCGATCTGACCGGGCGGATCGCGCACGAGTCACGCAATGAGATCGGCCGTCTGTTCGACGCGCTGAGGGCGATGCAGACGAGCCTCACCGACATCGTGACCGCGGTGCGCCAGGGCGCGCATTCGATCGAGGCCGGCGTGCACGAGCTTGCAAGCGGCCATACCGATCTGTCGTCGCGCACTGAAGAACAGGCGGCGTCGCTGCAAACCACTGCATCGAGCATGGAGCAGTTGACCTCCGCGGTGCGCCATAACACTGACAACGCTCAACAGGCAAGCCGGCTCGCGATTGGTGCATCCGACACCGCGACACGCGGCGGCGAAGCGGTGAGCCAGGTCACCGAGACGATGCACAAGATTGCCGGCAGTTCGAACAAGATCGTCGACATCATCGCGGTGATCGAAGGGATCGCGTTCCAGACCAACATTCTCGCGTTGAACGCAGCCGTCGAAGCGGCGCGCGCGGGCGAGAACGGCCGCGGCTTCGCGGTGGTCGCATCGGAAGTACGCAGCCTCGCGCAGCGTAGCGCGACGGCGGCGAAGGAAATCAAGGCGCTGATTCACGGCGCCGCGCAGGACGTGAGTAACGGCAACGTCGAAGTGGAACGCGCAGCGACGACAATGGCCGACGTGGTGCGCTCGGTCAAGCAGGTGACCGACATCATCAGCGAAATTGCCGCCGCCTCGCAGGAACAAAGCGCCGGCATCGGCCAGGTCGGCCAGAGCGTGTCGCAGATGGATCTCGTCACGCAGCAGAACGCGGCGCTCGTCGAGCAGGCGGCGGCCGCCACTGCGTCGCTCGAAGGGCAGACGCAGCGGCTGTCGCAGGCGGTGTCGGTATTCCGCGTACGCGGCTAAACGCGCCGCACGCACGCGGTATCAGGGGCTCGGCAGCAACGCTGGCGAGACCTTGCGCGCGTTCGCGACGAACAGGTTATCCGCGTCGGCCGGCAGTAAGTAGCCATCGTCGACGAGTTGATGCGCGGCGTTGGCGACCTTGCTGACGTAATCCGCGCGGCCGTGATACAGCGAAGCCAGCGACGCGCGCGTATCGTGCCCGCCGTTCTTTTCCGCGTCGTTGACCGCGAGCGGAATCGCCGAACCCGCGGACAGGCAGCTCTCCCCCGCCGCATGGCCACTCGCGCGATAACTCCAGCCGGTATAAGTCGCAAGCGGCACCTGCAGGTCGGGCACGCGCACGCCCGCTAGCGCGTTGCCATTACGATCGTCCTTCGGCACCAGCACCGTATAGCGTTTTGCGGTATCGACCACCGGCGCCGCGTTGCTGTAATCGGTGACGAACACCGGATTGACTAGCCCGAACTGCACATGTAGCTGCAACGGCTTCGCGGCAGGACCGTTCGGCACCATCACATCGGACAGGTCCGGAAAGCCGGTCGCCGCGACGGTGGGTGCCACAGCGGTTGCGTGTGCAACAGTGGGGTACTGCGACGGCGGCGGCGTCTTGTCCTGTGCGACCCAGTCGACCATCCGCGGAATCAGCGCGCGCACGACCGGCCGCAGCGCAACCGGCGAATTCGGCAGCGCGCACACGCTGTTTGCGCCCGGTTGGGTGAAGAGTCCCGTCGTCACGCCCTGGTCGCCGGTATGGCGCGTGCCGGAGACGAGGTAGTAGCGCACGTCGGGCGGCAGCGTCAGATCTTTGCCGGCACCGTCGGTGACCACCAGTGATGCGCCGCCGCCCCACCATTCGAATTCACCGTCGATCTGCATGATCTTCGGGCAGGTGTGCGTCGCGAGACACTGCTGCATCAGGCCGTCGGTCTGCCCGCTGACCGGATCGGTCGTTACGTTATAGGCGAACGGAAACTGGAAGCCGGGCGTGAAGTGATCCTCGTGCTCGCGCGACCAGCGGCCGGGCTGCGAAAACGCCATATTGGTCCAGGTGCCGCGTGCGGCCGGTACGATCGGCATGATGCCGTCGAATACACGCTTGCCGTCGACGTCCTGGTTAAAGCCCAGATGCAGGAAGTCGCGCATGAAGCGGCCCGACTGCGAGATGCCTTCGCCGATCGCCACGTCGAAATTCGCCGACTTGTTCGCACAATGCGCGCCCGCGCATTGTGCTTGCTTCAGGCCGTTGAGCGGGTTTGGATTGCCCTCTTCATCGCTTGGCTGATAGCGCAGGAACGAGATCAGATCGCGCACCGCTGCGAACGCGATACCGTTGACCGTCGGTTGCGATGCGCGATAGACGAAGCTGTAGATCGTGCCCGCGTCAGGCGGCACGCTGGTTCCGTGCGGACCCGGCACCGCGGTGGGTGGCGTGAAGGTCACTGCGTAACCGCCTTGCTCGTTGCGCACGTATTTCCAGTCGTGCACCGTGACGGACGGTGCGTCATACGTGAGCGTCTCATTGCCGGACGCACGGCTTGTCGCGCGCGCGTCGTCGACTTGCCACGATTGCCGCGCGCTCAGCGTGGCAGACGCGTTGTCGTTCGCATCGGCGGGCGGATAGCTGAGCGCAATGGTGGTCGGCGCGCCTTCCGCGAAGTCGGGCACGAACTCCTCACGTGTGAAGCCGGTAAGCGGGCTGCCATCATGCCGGGTCGCGACCGGGAAACGCGTACCGAGCAGCGCGGAACCCGCGATGGTGCTCTTGCCGGTTTGCGGCAGGTCGCCCTGCCAGCCGCTCCATACGATCGTATAACCGTCACGCAGCAGCGACGGGAACGTGGACGCCGGCGCGCCGCCGGAATCGAGTGGTCCCTTGCCGCCGATAAAATAATCTTGCGCATACTTGCGGCCGCGATTGACAACGTCATAGAACACCACGCGTTTGCCGTCGACCGGATGCAGCGGCGTGAGGATCACGACATCCGTCGAATACTCGACATAGCCGCGCGCGTTTACCGGTGCGTTTTTCAGGTTCACGATGCGCGCATTGGCCGCACTGTCCGGATCGAGTTCGCCGTGCACAATTCCGGTGATCACCTCGTACGGGCCGACCGCGTCCGGCGGTGTCGCGCCGTTATAGGCAGGCGCTTGCGACAATACCTGGAATTCCCGTATCACACCGGGTTCGCCCGCCATCGGCGACGCGCCTTTCTTACTACTGACAGCGCACGCGCTTAGTAAGACTAAAGGAATGAGATGTAGCCACTGCGTAATTTTCATCGACCTGTCCTTTTTCTGTTGCAGTCACAAGGAATCGCGGCCGATGATGCGTCTGCTTTCCGTGTCGCCACGGCTACCCCGAACCGGTCACGCGTCCCGCACGCGCTGTCGGCCAAGCCCGCAATTCCGGGCAACAATGTAGCGTATTTCGTTGCGACGCATGGTCCGGCACTGCAGCGGCTAGTCTGCTTCGGCGGTCAGCATGTCGATCAGTTCGCGGGAGAATTGTGGTAGGTCCTTGACGCTGCGCACGCAGATCTTCAGCTTGCGCTCTGCCCATGCGTCGTTCAGGTGGACAATCTTGATGTGCATCGTATTTGCGTGCCGCAACGCGACGGAGCCCGGCACGATGCCGATACCGACGCCCGCCGCGATCATCCGGCAAGCGGCCTCGAAATTGCCGACCTGAATGCGCAGCTTGATGCGCCGCCCGAGTGCATCGGCGGCGATGTTGATGAACGAGTGAATCGCGCTCGATGTTGGCAGCCCGATGAAGTCTTCGTCGAGCGTCTCGGCAAAGTCGACCGCGTCGCGTTGCGCGAGCGGATGATCGGGCGCGGTGACGAGCACGAGACGGTCGTCGCGATACGGCAGCGTTTCCAGGTGACCGGTATCGACGTTGCCCGCGACAATGCCGATGTCGGTCGCGCCTTCGGTGAGGCCTTTGACGATCTCGCCGCTTAGCACTTCACGCAATTCGATGTTGACGTCCTGATGCTCGCGGAGGAACTGGCTCAACACCGCGGGAAGAAATTCGCTGATTGCGGTGGTGTTGGCCCACACGCGCACGTGTCCTTTGATGCCTTCGCCGTAGTCCTGCATGTCCGCGGCAAGACGCTCGGTTTCTTCGAGCACGAGGCGCGCGTGGCGCACAAAGGTTTCACCGGCGGGGGTGAGCGTCATGCCCTGGCTCGTGCGATAGAGCAGACGAAAACCGAGCCCTTCTTCGAGGTTTTTGACGCGGTTGCTGGCGGCCGGCGCGGATAGATGGCAGCGGCTCGCGGCGCGCGCGAGGTTCTTCGTGTCCGCAAGCGCGGTCATCAGGCTCAGGTCGACGAAGTCGAAGTGCATGGAAAATGCTTGGGAAGGGGGTGCGGAAGAGTGAATATGGTAGCGCGATCTTTCGAATGTAGTCTGCATGTTCGTCGCGACCGGGAGAACACAACACACGCGAATAGACAACCAGACGGCCGCAACATCGAACGCAAGGACAGACCAAACCCTCCGCCGCGTTATCAACAGTTTCACTGGACAAGGGTGTGCATAACCTGCGCATGACATGCGCAAGTGCTTGATGTTTCTCGAATTCGCTACCGTGCCCGCAATACGGCAACGCGCCTTCGCCGGCGCGCCGTCTTATCCACAGTTAGCTTGAACAAGCCTGTGGACATCCTGCGCACTGCTATGCCAAGTGCTTGACGCGATTGATATTCACGTCCAAAGCTGCAAACCGTGCAACCGCATCGCGGACCGTCGCACAGGTTGCTCAGACAACGTCCAACTTTTCCGGAACGCCACGCCGCGTCAATGCGCGGAAAAAATCTGGCGCGGCCAGCACTCGTCGAAGTAGTCCTCATCCGCCGATTAGCCCACGCCTAATGGCCACTTCAGGAATCGACAATTCCCATCACGCGCCTGTTCTGCCAGAGTTGAACCATGCAGCGAGTCTGGGCGCGCACACCGCGCCCCGCGCTCGCGCCGATCTATCGAACCAGGCAGGAGGAGCCAAACCTTGAAAATTCTGGTGCCAGTCAAAAGGGTGGTCGATTACAACGTGAAGGTGCGCGTGAAATCGGACAACACGGGCGTGGACATTGCGAACGTAAAG
>NZ_SORE01000020.1 GCF_004366595.1 Paraburkholderia rhizosphaerae | reverse complement strand
AGCACGCCGATCGCCGACAACGCGACCATTGCGCCGATCATCAACACGTCGCCATGCGCGAAGTTGATGATGCCCAGAATGCCGTACACCATCGTATAGCCCAGTGCGATGATGGCGTAGACGCTACCAAGCACCAGTCCGTTGATGATCTGCTGGATGAAAATATCCATCTAAAGAGTCTCCGTCGATAAGCCGCCCGCACGCGCGCGGCGCGAGCGTGCATATCACGGGCGCTGCGCGATGGCGAATGATGGCAAGAGAAAAGGGCGCGCGGGGGGACCGGCGCGCGTCAGCGGGCTTTGGTAGGGCCGATGAAGGGTGTCGGTAATGCAACCCACGACCCGCGGCTGTGAGATCGCAGCGACCGGGTGCGGTACCGTGCACCCATGCGTGCCGTTGCATGGCGACACCGAGACAACAACTAAAGGTCGCGGTAACCGCGCTACATCTTCACGACGTCGAGCAGCGTCTGTTTGCCATTCTTGTAGTCGTACAGCGAGATCGCGCCCTGGCGCAGATCGCCGCGTGCATCGAACTGCGTCTCGCCCAGCACACCCGTGAAGTCGGTCTTGGGCATCGCCGCCAGGATGTCGGCTGGGCGTGTCGAGCCAGCTCGCTTCATCGCTTCGACGACGATGTACACGGCGTCGTACGCGAACGGTGCGTTGAGCTGAACGCGCTGATTGAAACGCTCCTCATAGCGCTTCTCGAAAGCCGGGCCATTGGGCATTTTCGCGAGCGGCATGCCGGCGATCGAACATACGACGTTGCCGACCGCATCCCCCGCAAGCTGCGCGAGCGAGTCCGCGCATAGCCCGTCGCCGCCCATCACCCGCGCGCGTATCGCAAGCTGACGCGCCTGCTTCGCGAACGGACCACCCGTCGCGTCCATGCCGCCGTACATGATGATGTCGGGATTTTCGCCTTTGATCTTCGTCAGAATCGAGCGGAAATCGACCGCCTTGTCGGTGGTCGCGTCGTGCGACAACACGGTGAGTCCATTCGCCCTCGCCTGTTTCTCGAACTCCGTCGCAAGACCCTGGCCATAAGCGGTCGAGTCGTCGACGATCGCCACCGTCTTCGCCTTCAGCGTCTTCACCGCATAGTTGGCAAGCGCCGGCCCTTGCTGCGCGTCGGTCGCGACGACGCGGTACGTCGTCTTGAATCCTTGCTGGGTATATGAAGGATTGGTTGCCGACGGCGAAACCTGCACGATACCCGCGTCGCTGTAAATCTTCGATGCCGGGATGCTCGTTCCCGAATTCATGTGGCCGACAACGGCCACGACCTTATCGTCCACCAGCTTCTGCGCGACCTGCGTGCCCTGACGCGGATCGGACGCATCATCTTGCGCATCCAGCACGAGCGTCACCTTCTGGCCGCCGATCACGAGCCCCTTCGCGTTGATCTCCTCCACTGCGAGCCGCGCGCCATTTTCCGTATCCTTGCCGAGGTGCGCGTTCGGGCCCGTCAACGGCGCAACGTGTCCGATCCTCACGATTTCGTCCGCCTGCACAGCACCGATGCTGGCCGAGACCAACCCACCCATAATGCCGATCGTCACCGTGCGACGAACCGTTATGAATCTGCTCATGCTTCACCTTCACTCGTATGGTTCCTGTCAGAACGCGTGATCCGCCTCGCCGCTCCGCCGCCCTACGGCAAGCGGACCCGGCGGACCTGACGCTCCCCGCGACCAGCGAACATCCAACGCCCGGCATATGTGATTCGGCATCGCACGTGCGCGGACTGATTCCGTTCAATGGATGACGGGAATTTAGCCAGAAAGAAAATAACGGCATTGAATCCATTTGCCCGAAAACAGAACAAATGCGCCAGCCCGCAGCACGCGTTGTGCGCCCTTATACTGGCGGCGTTTACCGACAAAGGCGTGCTTGTGGCTACTACCGAATATTCTGTCTCCGATCCGAACCGGTCCACCGCTCGGGAACTGGTGGACCGTCTCGACACATCGGGCGCAACAGATCAGACGACCGACCGCCTGGGCGCCGAACTCAATGTTGGTTTTCTGCTATGGCCGCGCTTTCCACTGCTATCGCTCGCAGGACTATGCGACGCGCTGCGCCATGCGGCCGATCTTGGCGACCAGAGCCGGCCGCTACGCTGTACGTGGAAGATCGTCGGCGCATCCAACGAGGTGGTCAGTTCGAGTTGCGGCGTCACGGTTTCCATACAGGCCGCATTTCCCGACGTCACGCAGTTCGACTACATCGTCGCGATTGGCGGTTTGCTACCGTATCTCAATCAGGTGGATCCGAGATATTGGGATTATCTGCAGCAGGCGGCGGACGCCGGCGTTGCACTGATCGGCATATGCACCGGCAGTTTCGTGCTGGCGCGCGCGGGCCTGATGAACGACCGCGTCGCGTGCGTGCACAGCTTCCATCTGGAAGATTACCGAAAGATGTTCCCGGCCTTGCGTGTGCGATCGCACGCCGACTATCTGATCGACGGCAACCGCATCACATGCGCCGGCGGCGTTTCGGTGATCGAACTCGCGACCCGCCTTATCGGCCTGCATTGTGGGCCCGACCGCGCATCGAAGGTCGTCCACCAGATGACGGTGAGCCGGCAAAGCGGCCCGTCGTTCGTCGAGCGGCGCCGTGCGCTCGGGTACCTGAGCGTCGAAGACATCACCGTGCGGCACGCGATCGTGCTGATGGAGGAAAACCTCGAAGCGCCGCTCAACATCTCGGTGATCGCGAAGATGTCGGGTACCAGCGTGCGCAACCTCGAGCGCGCATTTGTCGCCGAGGTGAACACCTCGCCCAATGAATTCTATCGGCGCATCAGATTGCGCTACGCGCGCTGGATGCTGCTGAATACAGCAAAGAAGGTAACGGCCATCGCGTATGAGTGCGGTTTCGCGGATTCGGCGCACTTCATTCGCGTGTTCAAGCAGGCGTACGGCGTGACCCCGGGTAAATTGCGCGCATCGGCAGGCATCGCGGAGGCGGAACGCGAAAACGGCGACCGGCACGCGGCAGCCCATACCTGAAACGACCCCGCCGCGCGCGACCGCCTCTACGTTGTTGCATCCTGTCGTCTTTGTTCTATTTTTTCGCTGATCGGTACAATTCCCGCCCCCGGGATTCCACGTACATTCGCAGCCATCCCGTGCTGCCATTGAGGCGCTCGCCCGATTTACTGGAACTTTGCAACCGATGCCGATCGTCTACCTGAATCCTGAGGGGTCTTCTCCGTCCGCGAGCGCCCCACCACTGTCGTCCGCAGTACGGGCCGGCGACTTCGTGTTCACTTCGGGTCAGTTGCCGCGCGACAGCACCGGCGCGCTGATAGAAGCAGACGTCGGCAGCCAGGCAGCTCAGGCCCTTGCCAACCTGATGCGAGCGCTTGCGCTGGCCGATTGCAACGTGAAGGACGTCGTGAAAGTCACTGTATGGCTCGCGGACATCGACGATTTGCCCGAGTTCAATCGTGTCTACGCAGACTTCTTCGGCGCATGCAGGCCGGCGCGGTCGACCACCCAGGCAAAGCTCGTCGGCGGGGCGGCGGTCGAAATCGAAGCGCTCGCGTACCGGCCGCTCGCCGCGCAAACCTGATCAGGCGCACGGACGTTCGCAGGATATCTATGGAAATTCTGATTCTGGGCGCCGGCGTAATCGGCCTGTCGAGCGCTTACTATCTGCGCCGCGCCGGACATCACGTGACGGTGGTGGACCGCAACGCCGCCGTCGCGCATGAGACCAGCTATGGCAACGGCGGCCAGTTGTCCTATAGCTATGTGGCGCCGCTCGCCGGTCCCGGCGTGCTGTCGAAACTGCCGGGGTGGCTGTGCCGCGGTGATTCACCCGTGCGCTTCAGGCCGTCGGCCAGCCTCGACCAATGGCGCTGGTGTGCCGAATTCGTGCGCGCCTGCACGCAGGCACAAAGCGACCGCACGACGCGTCAACTGCTCGCGTTGTCGTTTCTGAGCCGCACGCTGATGCATCAGATGGTCCGCGACGAGCCGTCGCTCGACTTCAACTATGTACGCTCCGGCAAGCTGGTGCTGCACCGCGACGCGCACGCATTCGATGCGGCAACGGCGCTGCTGGAGTTCCAGCGCACACTCGGCTGCGAACAGCAGGCATTCGACGCCAATGCGTGCGTGAAACTGGAACCGTCGCTGGAACATCTACGCGACCGGCTCGCTGGCGGCATTTACACCGAGAGCGAAGATACCGCGGATTGCTATCGTTTCTGCCGGAGTCTTGAAGCGCTGCTCGTCGAGCGCGGCGTGCAATTCCGGCTTCGCACGAACATCGACGCGCTGCACCGCACGGCCGATGGCCGCGTCGTGGCGCAAAGCGGCGGCAAGCCGCTCGCGGCCGATTGCATTGTGCTGGCCGCGGGGGCGGCTAGCCCGCGCCTTCTGAAACCGCTGGGCATACGCGCACCGATCTATCCGCTCAAAGGTTACAGCCTGACGATTCCGACTCGCGCAACCTCGATTGCGCCAAGGCTCAGCGTGACCGACTTCAGCCGGAAGATCGTCTATGCACGCCTCGGCGACCGGTTGCGCGTCGCGGGCATGGCGGATTTGACTGGCTATTCGCTGACGCCGGACCCGCGACGGCTCGCCACGTTGCGCAAGGAGACCGCCGAGATGTTCCCGCACGCTGGCGACCACAGCGCTGCAGTGGAGTGGACCGGGCTGCGTCCGACCACGCCGCGCGGCACACCGATCCTCGGGCCGACGCCGTATCCGAACCTTTGGCTGAACGTGGGCCACGGCGCGCTCGGCTTCACGCTTGCGACCGGCTCGGCGCAATTGCTCGCCGACTGGATCGACGGTCGCGACGGGCAGATCGATCGCGGCACCTTTGCGCTGCACGGCTGACTGGCCGCGCGCATACCCAACAAGGAGGACCCCAACTGTGAAGGCCAACATCGCCATAATCGGCACCGGCGGCACGATTGCCGGCCGCGGCGAATCGTCGGTGAACACGTCCGCGTATGCGTGTTCGGTTGTGTCGGTCGATGAAATCCTGTCGGGCATTCCGGAACTCGCATCGCTCGCGAACCTGCAAGCCGAGCAACTGCTGCAGATGGGCTCGGAAAACTTTGCAACCGAGCACCTGCTGCTGCTCGGTTCGCGCATCTCCCGCCTGTTGCAGCAGGACCACGTCGACGGCGTCGTCGTGACGCACGGCACCGACACGATCGACGAAACGGCCTACTTCCTGCATCTGACGCTCAAGAGCATGAAACCCGTCGTAGTGGTCGGTTCGATGCGCCCGCCATCGGCGCTGAGTCCCGACGGTCCGCTGAACCTGTACAACGCGATCCTCGTCGCCAGCAGTCCGGCCTCACGCGGCAAAGGGACGCTCGTCGTATCGAACGACGAGATCCATACCGCCCGCGACGTTGTGAAGACAAGCACGTTCAAACTCGAATCGTTTCGCTCGCCGTACGGGCCGCTTGGCTATGTCGTCGAAGGCATGCCGCGCTACTACCGCGAGCCGGCGCGCAGCCATACGCTCGAAACGCCGTGGTCGATCGAAGAGATCGACAGGCTGCCCGAAGTGGGCATCGTCTATGCGCACGGCGGCATCGACGCGGGTATGGTCGACGCGGTGACGAACGCACGCATGAGCGGCATCGTCTACGCGGCAACGGGCAACGGCAACGTCGCCGAACACGTGGTCGGCGCGCTATTGCGGGCGCGGCGTGAAGGGCTGCATGTGGTGCGCGCATCGCGCACCGGCAGCGGGGTGGTGATTCGCAACGGCGCGCAGCCGGACGATAAATATGACTGGCTGGTGGTCGATGACCAGGCACCGCAGAAAGCCCGTATCCTGCTGATGCTCGCGCTCACGCGCGAAGCGCGGAGCGCCGAATTGCAGCGAATGTTTCACCGGTACTGACGGCAGCACGGCGGTGCGGACCGCCGCTGCTGTGCATACCCTCTCCAGCGGCGCAACGCCGCGACACCGCGCACGCTGCTGTCCTGCTCCGTTTCCCCTTCGCCTGTTTGCCTCGCTCCGGCCGCGTTTTCGCTGCGGGCGTCCGCGCGAATGCGCTTCGCGTCAATTCCTATTGCTTCGGGCTGCCATTTGTGACGAATCGTCATCCAGGCAGAATCGGTTCGCACTACGCGCAACGTAACAATCCGCGCGAGCCGGGGCCGCTTGCATGCCGTCGGGCATCGTCATGACATTTCGGTTCGCTCGTTACTCCCTCTAAAGTAAGGAAGGCATCATGTCCGATATATACGCGTCCTCTTCGCAAAACTCCGCACCGCACCTGCGAACGGATCTGGATCCACCGTCCACCGTCATGCCGGACCATAAAACCAGTTCATCAGCGAAACAACATGGTTATGTGCTCGAAGATCTGCCCGCCAGACCGCCGTCAAGCCAGCACCATTCGACGACACGCTCGCACTCCCGGGCGGGAACGCCGCCGCCATCGAGCCATCACATGATCGCGGCCGCTCCTGGCAACGCGGATATAGAGGCTCTACGGAGCCATCTGCATGATGAGCTAAAGACTGCCGGGCATACGGGCTCGAGCTCAGCGGACCTCGACAAGCCATTGACTGAGCTTTTTGACTCGCTTGACAAGGAACTCGTAGACCACTCGAAAGATGACGACTCCGACGCAACGCGTAGTCTCCGGGAATTCATCGATCACGGCGAACTGCGTCACGTGTCGGCGCCGCCAGCCGGCCCGTCGCATAAGTCCGACGTGATACGAACGGCCCGTCATCCAGGTGACGCCAGCGTGCACACCGATGTGGACGTTGACGCTCTCGTCCGGGACGCACACTCACTTCTGAGCGCGACGCCCACGCGGGAGGAACGCGCGTTTGCGATATGCCTCGCGTTTGTTAACAAATACGGCGCACAAATTTTCGCGAACAAGGATTTCACAAGTCAGGCGGCAAAGACTTTCGAATCCATCCTGAACGTCGCCGTGCGCAACTCGTTAGCCGTGGTGGTGCCGACGACGCTGCGACAACTGCTCAGCTACGGAATCGAGAATGCCTTGACAGATGCGGGCGCGAACAACAACACACGCACAGCGATTGCCACGCTGACGACACTATTGCCGGTTATGCTGCTGATGATGGGCCTCGCGCGCGACAAGATGCACGGCACGGAGACAGCAGCCAGCCAACGCTCGCGCCTGATCATGGCCGGCGGAGCGCTGCTCGCGACGGTGTTAGGCATCGCGTTTGGGCAAATGGCGCCCTCCGCGTCACAGATTCTCGCGTTCACCTGCTATACGTTCATGCGCGACATTGTCGTGCAGTCGCGCCTGCGGCTCAACAACCTGAATGCCGGAGACAACCCGCCGAGTAAATTGCATTTTGCGTTGATCAGCCTCGTCTACGGGATCGATCAGTTTCTCGTGAACCTCGGCATGTCGAAACTCGCGTCACCGTCGGGTCCGTCAGCATTCATTGCGGGCGCAGGCATCCAGGGCTCTCATGCGCTGATTCGCGGCGGCTTGAACGGTGCGGGCGAATCTGTCGAAGACGTCGCTTTCGGCGGAATAGGTGCGGCGCTCGACCGCAAAACGTTACAGTTGAGAACCACCGATGCCGGCTATCAGCGGCACAACGTCATCAATGGCGCATTGGGTCCGTTTCCGGTTCGCTCCGCCTTTCTCGATATGTCGATCATCGGGTCCAACATCATTTCGCAATACGTCCGCGACCCGACCAAGCAGGAGTACCTCAACAATCTCTATTTCTTTGCGCTCACTGCCATCCTGTATGAACCATTCGCCAATGCGAGTTCCGGGCAACCGCAACCGCCCGCGACCCAAGACCCGGACACCGGCTCGCAGCACGGGAGCGACGTAGTCTACACCTCGCATAACCAGAATTGGACCCGCCCGAATTCGACCCGCTCGATGGCGCTTTCCGACCTGCGCGAAGGCGAAAGGCCGGGTAGCAGAGGCGCGTCCATCGAAGACGCGCCCATTGACGACGCCCCCCCGGTCGACTCCGCCTCAGTCGGCGCCGCGAACAGCGGAAACGTCCACGACACGGAGGCAGGCACCGAATTCGTTGATCCACAGTACCTGCCTTCGCAGGATCCGCCTGCGTTGCCGCCGTCGCCACGGCCGTCAATCAGCAGGAATTCGATCAAGACGAGCAGTAGTAGTAAGTCCGCCGAAGACAGCGGGACACCGCCCGCGTAGCCGCAGCTAATTCGCGCGCTGCTGAAAACAACGGCCCGCGTCATCACTGACGCGGGCCGTTTTCATGCAACACAGTGGCTTACCACCGGTGCGTCACTGGTCGCCCTTGACGAATCGCTTCCCAACGCGTGGCCCTTTGCCCATGTTAATCGACAACTCCGACGCATTCGTACCTGCCCTCTTAGCGACATCGTCGAAGGTTTGCTGAGGACCTATATATTCGATCGTGGGCGGTTTTTTTGCATTTTTCCAGTCCAGCTCCAGCATTTTGGGCGTGTCCTTGTGGCCGTCGAAATGGTGGGGGAAATAGCTTGAAGCGTTGGGGTCCATACGGCGCCTTTGAATCTCGCTCTCGTCACCGAGGTCAATCCCTTCCAAATCGACTGTCATCATGTCCATGGATACCTTTCCAATGATCGGCGCCCGCTGCCCGTTAATAAGCACGTGGCCCCCGCCTTGCTTAGGCCATCCATCGGCATAACCCGCCTGGAGGGTCCCCACCCGCATCGGGCCTGGCGCTACGAACGTGCCACCATAACCGACTGCGTCCCCTTCTTTCAGGTGACGCACCTTCACCGTGCCGTTGCCCGTAACCCGAACCGGCTGAACGTAATCGCTCGATCCGTCCGCGAACAATTGCTGACCATGCACTACGCCGCCCATTCTCACGAGGTCGTATTGATAATCGGGGACGTGCATACCCGCCGAAGCCCCGAGCGAGCGTTTAACGCCGGGGTATTCAAGGGCGATTTCATCGAATTCCTTGCGCTGCCGTTCCATCGCCTCGCTGGGCTTACGCAATCCGGGCATGGCGGCGTTCGTGTCGGGCACGGCTTCGTCGGCTGTGGCCAGATGGCTCATAATATATTCGATCTCGATGAATTCAAGCTCGGGGCTGCCGAGCGCGAGCTCTTTGCGCTCGTGGGCTTTGATACCTTTACGCTCACCGGTATCGATGCCTTCGCGATGCATGCCGGTTTCAAATTGCAAGATGGCCGGCAACTTCTCACCCCGCTGTCGAGCGGTTACGTTCCAGATCCTCACCTCTTCCGGGCTGTTAAGCACCGGCGTGATTCCCCTTCGCGCGAGGTTATGGGCTATCTCATCACTGGTGCATCCGTTAAGCAAATACACCTTCGTTTGTGGCTTGACAGTATCACGCAAGTCAATGGCTTCTATAGGCGCCGCGACAAAGAACTTATTGCAACCTCTCTGTTCGAGCTCCCGCGCAACTTCCGACGCACCAAGACCATAGCCGTCGGCCTTCAACACGACGGACGCTTCGGTGCCCTCGTTCAGGAGACTCTTCGCCTTATCGAAGTTGTTTCCCAGTATATCGAGATCAGTGTTCATCACGACTGGCGCCAAATTGAGTTTGGCGGCGTGCCTAGCTCTATTGTCCAGTGCATTCGTTATCTCAAACTCCGCCTGTTTTCCGGTCATGCGCTTTTCGCGAGCCGTGGCGAACTCGACCTCTCCTTCAACATCGTCAGTTACCTTCACCACTGGCTTGACCGGCTCGTAAGGCATCCCTGGCTTCAGCGCATTACGTGCGCCCTCGAGCGGCCCCAATACGGTCCCATGCACCGCGTGAGGCCTACTCGAAACTGGCGAGGGAGGGGGCGCGATTGTCCCACTCCGATGTGCTTGCGTTGGAACACTGGTGTCTTGCGGAACGATGCTGTCGCCTGTTACTGAATCCATCATGGTTGGCCACCCAATAGAGTGAAAATTAAATAGAAGACAACGCGCAGTCCTGAACATTTTTCGAACACGCTCAAACGACACATTGCCGACGACCATTCTCAATTCGATGCATGCGCAACCGAACCATTACACGAAGCGCCGTTGCCTCACCCGAACGCCGACCGGATCTACGCACTGCGTCACCAGACCTTACTTCCACGGCTTGGCGCGAACCGCGCTCTTCACAGCAGACCACCTTTCGCCTCTATTAGAATTCGGAACATAAACGAATGCCGCACCGCCGCGGCCTCCAAGCGTGACGCACCATACGCCGCACGGACACGGCATCCGCACAATTCGTGCGCCGCTCAACGCCTTCGCGGCGCCGTATAACATGTTTTTCCCCACCGATAGATTGTCATGCAGCGTGCCGGCCGCCCATCATGGCCGCTCGCATTTTCCTGTTTGACTACCCATGAGGACGATATGCCCATCGACATACCAGGCAATAGCGGTACATTCCCCGGCCTGAACAACGGGTTGGACTTTATCAAGAACCAGGCCGATTCATTCGGAACCAAAGCGCAGAACTTCGCGGACAAATTCATGAAACAGGTGATGGACTCGTTGAGCAGCAATATGCCGAACCCGCAGCCCACGCCATCGCCTTGCGGGGGCGGGGGCGGGGACGGCGGGGACCCGAACAGCTACAGTGTGCCTGGCGGGGGCGGCTCGCCCGGCGGTGGCTCATCCAGCGGGCCTCGCTTGCAGCAGAAATAACAAGGAATGCCTGGTTCGCGTCCGAATGACACGAACCAGGCGATTGCGCCAAACCGTCGGTTGTCCAGCGTGGCTATCGCCGTTGCGCACAGAAACTCACGAGTACGCGGTGACGCTGCACGGTCCTCAGCTTTCGACGAAGGCGTCGAGCGTGTCTCGCAGCGTCAGCCCCATTTCGTCGAAGCATTGCCGTTGAGTCGCGACGAACCGCTCGCAGGCATCGCGCAACGAACGTCGTTCGGCCGCCCCGCACGAGGCTAGATGCTCGAGCACCCGAGCGCCGAATAGCGGATCGTCGCAACTGAAGGTCCAGCCGTGCACACCTGCATCATCGAACAGGCGGTCGATGCGCGAATCCATCGACACCCCCACAGCCGGTACGCCGTGCGCGATCGCGAGTACCGCCGCGTGATATCGCGTAGTCACGACGCAGCGTGCATGGGCGACTGCGGCAGCCACCGCGTCGAGCGAGTCGCGGCCGCGCGCG
Source organism: Paraburkholderia rhizosphaerae (assembly GCF_004366595.1). Classification (GTDB taxonomy): domain Bacteria; phylum Pseudomonadota; class Gammaproteobacteria; order Burkholderiales; family Burkholderiaceae; genus Paraburkholderia; species Paraburkholderia rhizosphaerae. The sequence goes on along the minus strand of NZ_SORE01000020.1, from coordinate 141,049 downwards.
ACGATGCGCAACGGGAACGGCAGCAACGCGGCGATCTCATCACATACGGCCAGATCGAGCCGTTCCATCGCGACAAGCACGGGCTCGATGCCCTGCGCGCGCAACCCCGCCGCTACCGTAGCGAATCCCGCCTTGTAGGCGGCGAAACGTCGCGCGCGCTCTTCGTCCCACGTATGAAAAGTCAGCGGCCCGTGACGCAGCGGCGATTCCACGTCGGCGCCGTCAAGCAGGTAGGCGCGGCGCGCGTCGGTTCGCACGGGCCACCAATACGGATTGTTCGGACACAGCGCCGCGAACGATGGCGGCAAGTCATCCGCCGCCCCGGCGCGAAAACGCCACGCGGTGTCCGCGCCAGCGCGCGGCGCGATCCCGAGCGCATCCAGTTGACGCGACGCGCCCGAACTGCGGCAAAACACCAGCGCATCCGTCGCGTTCGCCGCGGCGAAGCGCGTGAGGCGCGGCGTCATCGCGCCTGCGTCGACGCCATATGCGCAAGCCAGTGCGCCATGCGCCGCAGCCAGCGCGACGCCGCCGATCAACATGCCGGCGAGCGCATCCGAAAACTTCGACGTATAGGTCGAGCCCTCGACGTTGAGCACAACGTCGAAGCGCGGCAGCGCGGCGTCAAGCGCGTCGGGCACATACAGCGATTCAGGCTGGAAACGCGTGACCGATGCGAGCACCGGGTGGTCGATCAGTTCGCCACAGGTAAACAGCGTGATATCGAGCGCCCGGCCGGCGAAGATCCGCCGCAGTTGCCGGATGATCTCGATCGCACGCAAGTCGGCACCGGTATTGCCCGCGCCGACATAGCCGAGCAACAACACACGCAGCACGTCGCCGCGCCGCCGTGGCGGGCGTTCGCAAGCGGCGGTGCGTGCGTCGTCGATCAATTGCTGCATGTCGTCCAGAAACACGCTGTCGGGTTCGGCAGCACTGAGGAAGCGCAGATGGCGTGCAAGGCGGTGATTGAAGCTGCTGGTCATGGGTGGGCCGGGTGCGAAGGGGTTTTGAAGGCGGCCGCGCGAAGCGCGAGCGCGACTCGCTGCATGCCGGCAGCCGCGGACCCGGGCGCGACGCGCACTTCGAGCACGGTCACGCCAACGTGCGTGCATGCCGCATCGAGCGCAGCACGGAGTTCGTCGCGACTCGCAGCGCGCGCATGGCGCAAGCCGAACGCGCGCGCCATATCCGCGGCGTTGAAGCTGTATGGGTTGCGGATCGCCGTCTCATAGCCGGGCAGTCGCGCGAGCGGCAGGAAATCGAAAATCGCGCCCCCACCATTGTCGAGCACGCACACGCAGGCACTCGTTTGAACCCGCTGGGCAGTGGCAAGCGCCGGCAGATCATGCAGAAACGCCTGATCGCCAAGCACCAGCAGCCCCGCGTCGCCGCGCGCGCGCGCCTCTCCGATGAAGGTGCTGAGGGTCCCGTCAATACCCCATACACCGCGATTGGCGTAGACGGCCTGACCGTTCGCTCGTGTGTCGTATAGCAAATCCGCGTGGCGAATCGGCATCGAATTGCCCAGATGCAGAAAGGCGAAGCCGTCGTGCGCATAAAGCTCGCGCATGGCTGGCAACTCGCCCCAGTCGAGCGCGTCCAGCACGTCGTTGCGCGCGCTCGCCGCCTCGCGCTCCGCTGCCTGCCACGCACGGAGCCACGCCGCGTCGCCGCCGGCGAGTGCGGCCGCCAATGCGCGCAATTCGTCGCGGCTCGGCGCAACGAGCGGTTCGAAGCTCGAATGCAGATAGTCGCGCTCGCAGGGTGCACCGGAGATCTTGATCGTCGGGCACGGATGCGTTTTCAGATAGTCCTGCACGATGGGCATGACGGGCGTCAGCCCAAAACGGATCACCAGATCGGGCCGCTCGCGAGTCACCGCACGATGCAGCGCGAGCGCATCGTGCCCGTTGAGCACCTGATCCAACCCGCTGCCGCGCAAGCCGCTGCCGGTGTCCGCCAGCACGGGCAGGCGCGCCGCGTGTGCGAATTCCGTAAGCCATGCGAGCGGCACGTCGCAGTCCGGGCCGGTCACCACCAGCCCGCGCATCCCGGCACGCAAACCGAGCCGGGCCGCCAGCGCGCCGATGTCGTTCGCCGCGCGCGGCGCCACGGAGAGCGGCGCCACCGGGCGAGCGGACTCACGTAGTGCATCAGCAGGCACCGGTTGCGGTTCGGAAGCATCGTAAAGGCCACCTAGCGGAACGTTGACATGCACCGGACCGGGCTTCGCTCCGCGACATTGCACCAGCACGGCGGCCACGTCGCGCCGCAGCGCGGCGAGCGCTACCACATCGCTTGCGGGATCGGGCAGATCGATACTCGCGCGCACGAATGCGCGGCATGCGCCGACGTGATCGATCATCTGGCCGAAGCCGCTATTGCGCAGCGTGCGCGGGCGGTCGCAAGTCAGCAGTAGCAGCGGCAACCCGCACTCGTCGGCTTCGGTCAGCGCGGGCACGGCATTCGCCACCGCCGAGCCCGACGTCGTCACCATCAGCACCGGCTCGCGCGACGCCTTCATCATGCCGACCGCGGCATAGGCTGCGCTGCGCTCGTCGGTGAACACGAGCGCATCGATGAACTGGGGATGATCGTGCACAGCCAGCACTGTCGTCGATGACCGGCCGCCCGGGCATAACACCGCGCGCCGTACGCCGGTCGCTGCGACCACGTCGAGAATGCAGCGGATCCACAACTCGTTCAGGTTGCATACCGCAGACGGCCCGGCCGCGTACTTCGTCGGGCCGTGAGCGGCAGCGCCACCGCTTGCGACCGATGTCTTAGGCCCCGACGGTACGTGGGCCGTTTCAGCATGCGCCGTGGAGCCGCGCAATTCAGCGGTTAGTCCGCTCATTGCGCCTCCTCGGCAAGCTTGCTTTCCATCACCCGGCGCGCCCGGATTGCGCCGCCGTCGATCGGCAGCAGCACCGGCCGGCAGGCCCAAAAATCGGCGTCGCCGAGTGCAGCCTGCTGCGCTTCGAGCATTGGCAAGTCTTCGTCGCGAAACGGTGTCATGAGTCCGGCAAGCGCGTAGTCGACCAGCATTCGCGCAGCCGCGCCGAGCGTCTTCGGCACCCCGAACGCAAAGAAGTAATGCGTGCTAGTCCGGGTCTCTGGTGTGAGCAGATGGGCAGAACGCGACACGCGTCCATGTGGCATGCCGGCCGGTGCCACCCCGACGTCGATCGCCATCAATCCGGGCGGATCCCAGCGCACTTCCAGATGTCGGTCGACGCGCATCCCCGCCGGCACGCCGAACGCTTGCGCGACAAACGACGGAAGTTCTTCGGCCTGCGCGCAACGGTGCGCGCGGACTGTGTCGCCCGCCTGGGCGAAACGGCCCGGGTCCCGCGCGATTGCCGCACTGCCGAGCGTGTCCGGATGCAGGTACTGAAAGTGACTAAGATCGAGCAGGTTGTCCGCGCTCAGTTGATAGTGTGCGCGTGTACGCAGGTAGCCGGTGCTCACCTCGTTCTGCGCCGGATCGATGAACGAAAAGTCCGGCAGCGCCGCGTTCGCGGCGTCCACTCGCGCGGGCTCGCCCATCCAGATCCAGATCGCGCCGTGACGTTCGCAAAGCGGATAGCTGCGCACGCGCGCGGCCTCGGGAATCCGGCCGTCGCCATGCGGATTCAGCGTGCAGCGGCCCGTGCCGTCGAAACGCAGGCCGTGATACGGACAGCCCACCGTGCCGTCGCGCACATCGCCCTTGTGCAGCGGCGCGAAGCGGTGCGGACAGCGATCCGCAAGCGCGAGCGCGCGGCCCTGTGCATCGCGGAACAACATCACCGGCTCGCCCAGCAGCGTACGTGAGAAGGGCCGGTCCTCCGGCACCTCCGCGCTCCATGCTGCGACATACCATGCATTTCTGACAAAAGTCATGCTTTCCTCATGTGGCCAGTGGCGGCCGTTCGCTGGACGGCGCTCGTGAATCATCAGCCGTTCGTGCACGGCGCCGCGCGGACGGCGCGATCATCGGTGCAAGCGTTGCAAGCAGATGGTCGACGCACCTCGCACGATCGCGCGCGCTGGTATCGATGGTGAGCGCGGGCGACGACGGCGCTTCATACGGCGTGTCGATGCCGATGAACGGACGCAGCTCGCCTGCGCGAGCCCGTTTGTAGAGCCCTTTCGGATCGCGCGCTTCACAAACGCCCAGCGGTGTGCTGACGTGAACCTCGACAAAGCGCGTCACGCCGACGATGGACCGCGCAAGCGAGCGTTCGGCCCGACTCGGCGACATGAACGCGGCAATGACGATCAATCCGTTGTCGTTCAGAAGCCGTGCGAGTGCGGCGGCGCGACGGATGTTCGCGATGCGTTCGGCCGGTGAGAAGCCCCGGTCGCGGCTCAAGCCGCTGCTTAGCACGTTGCCGTCGAGCGTGCAGCAGGCCCGGCCGAGCGCGATAAGGCGCTGCGCCAACGCGGCCGCGAGCGTCGACTTGCCCGCGCCGCTCAGACCCGTCAACCATACGGTGACCGGCCGTTGGCCGAACAACGCTGCATGCTGCCGGGGTTCGGCGCGGCGGGTAGATTTCGTAATTTTGTCTGGATCACTCATTAAATCGTACCTGCATGCAAATGACCGGGCCCGACTTGCGCATGACGACGGCGGTCGGTGCGGCCGCGCGGCAGTAGCGCAGCCGAAGGGCGACGGATATCCAGCGCCTGAAACGACAGTGCCGACCTTCTGCAGTGCCGGCTCGCCTCAGCGCGGCGCCGACCATACGCCCCACTGGGTCAATGTCCGCTGGATCGACTGCGCATACGCGTCGCGCAGTTTCGGGCTTTCGGAGTGGTACGCACCGACCGCGTTCCAGGTATTGCCGTACTTGACCATCTTTTTCTTGAGGTGCCACGCGGCGACGTAGATGTTCACGCATTCGTCGCGCAGCGCCTGTGCGCCGATGCCGAAGCTGGCCAGTTCGCGAAGGTGAATCGAGTTGATCTGCAGCTCGCCGATGTCGACGGAGCCGTTCGCGTTGCGATGCTCCGCCGCCGGATTACCGCGCGACTCGACCCACGCGATGGCGCGCAGCACCAGCGCGCTGACGCCTTGATAGGACGCTGCGGTGTCGAAACAGTCGGCGAGTGCGGGACGGCTGATGCACAGGAAAGCGCACCACGCGGCAAGCGCGACGCGGCTGCCGTGGCGGCGCAGGGATGCTGGGCAACAGGGGCTTACGCGAATCATCTGTCCGGTCCTCTCCATCGAAAAGGTTGGGGCCGGCAGCGGTGTGGCTACACCGCGCGCGTTGCGTGCAAGCGCGCTTGCGCCGCACTCGTGTCACGAGGCATGCCGGCATCGCTATGCAAATTAGCGATGCCAATGAATCAAGTCCACCATGGTGGTGCCTGAATACGCAGCTTGCTTCGTGTCCCCGACACAGGCTTCGGCTCGCCGACATTAGAGATGTGAGCGCGACAGGGCGGATTCGGATCACGCAGCCCGGCTTCGCGTGACATGCGGCATGCACGACGGCACGCGCCTATAAAGCTGCAATGGCGGACAGTCAGGCAACGCATGCACAGCCCGCGCAAAAACGCCACATCTTTCATGGAGAAGCACGTGGGTGACGGGAATGAAGTAGGTCACGTTTATGTGACAGATAGCCCTGACAGTACCCTCAGGGATCACTCCGAAGGGAACAATGAGGCCAGCGGTTTCGTTCGCACACCGCTGGCATCGAGCACGATGTCGACTCCCCCGGCATTATCGGGAATTTCGCCTCGCAACGCTGACACCGGCTCACGTGCAACGTCACTTTCGAGTCGCCCCTCCGCCCGAGCCAACCGCCTCCCGAGCGGGCGGCCAATGGGACACGCGCCTGCACCGCCGGCCAGCATGCGGGCTGATTCCGCTATCCATTCCCCGAGCCCCTCGAAAGCGTGGCAACCGGGCGACATCCAGCACCTTCTGAACGGGTTGCACTCCACCAGCATGACCCGGCCGACCAGCCCCGACGATGTCCAATCGTCTACCCATTCATCGCATTCTCAAACACACGACGGGAACACCTACGTTGAAACGCCCGCGTCCTCGAGGTCGCAGAGTCGGCAAAGTCTCTCCCTCCTCGATCATTTCCCGGACCCGGCAGAAGACCCCGGCATGACCCGCTCGCCCAGCCCCCACAATTCCGAACGGCCTTCCCAGCGACGCCACGCGACGCATCCGACTCACGTCTCCTTCGACGAGGCGTTTGGCATCGAAGATACGGATCCCCCAGCGGATCACAAGACAGGAAAAGGCGCGCCGGATCCGGACTACCCACCGCAGCTGGAACTGCCAGCGTATCCAGGCGGGGCGCATGGGCTGGATAGCGAGAAGGGAAAGCTACCCCCGCACGACCCTATTCATGATTCGCCCCCGCCCTATCCGCCGCCGCCCTATTCGCCGCCATCGCATTCGCAGCAGGGAAGCATTGAGGAGCTGCACGATCTCCAGCGACGCATGCACCTGTTGGAGCAATTCCGTAGCGTCATGCTCAACATGTTCGCGGGCGTCCTACAATTCTGGAAGGAGCTAGCCCAGAAATATTACGAACTGTCCAGGCATTGAGCACAGAGATGCGCGTATCGCAACGTGTCATCGCGCGATGCGTCGCATAGCCGTTCAACGGCACACAGGACGCGAGTCTTGTGTGCCGCTGCATTTTGGGCGTCGGGTGTGCCGCGAAAGCGTTCGCCCCCTCTTCCGCCCATTCCGCCGAAAGTAACAGAACGTCAAAAACTGCTGAGCACATTCGCACCGGGTGCAACGATACGTCTAACGAACGACACCATCGCATTGTCGTTTTCCTCAACGAATCGTCCTGCAGGAGCTGCACCATGTCGTCCACCTTGTACTTCGCAGTTGCCTCCGCTCTTTCATCGTCAAATCCTACGTCGACGTACTGCATGAAGATGCTCGCGGGCCAGTTTCAGGACGCCGCCGTCGTGGCCGCCGCGCGAGTGGACCATGACCGTCCCGGCGACGTGCCCAGCCGTGCCGAACTGCAGGCGTATGCGGACGTGCAACTGGTGCTAGGCCGCCATGAAGACGCGGAAGAAATGTATCGGCGCGCGCAGAAGGCGATGCGCAGCGAGCGCAGCTCGATGCGCGCGGCGCTGTGCCGTAATGCGGGCTGGCAGGCGCTGTTCCAGAATCATCTGGGCACGGCCCTGATGTGCTTCAAGCGCATCATCGACGACGATGAGGCAAGCAGCGTGCAACGTCTCGAAAGCCTCGTCGGCGCCGCGCTGGTGCTGTTCGATCTGGGCCGCCTCGACGGCGTCCGCAGCCGGCTGGAAGCGATGTCGCAGCTGGCCTCAACCGTAGCGGACAATCGCTGGCTCCGGCTTATCGATACGTTGCGCCTGGATCTGCTCGTGCAATACCGGCTGCGCGCATCGGCGCAGCTTGCCGACCACATCTACTGGCATTCGGTGATTCTCGAATTCATGCCCTTTCATGTGGGCGACGGCATGCCGACACTGTCGGATGAGCACACGCCCGCAATCGCCGTACTCACGCGGCGTACCGATTTTCTGCAACATCTGCCGGCGCTATCGCGCGGAGGCCACGCGGCGCTCGGCCAGATCGACGCTCATTTACGCTGGAGCGTCGCCGCCGGCCTCGACGACTACCATCGCAGTTTGCGTATCGAAGTCGCGCTCGGCGCACTCGCGGGCAAAGCGCCGAACATCGCCGAAACGATGCTGCACATGTTCCGCGACACGCCGATGCAAGGCAACCAGCATACGCGTTGGTACCTCGAATATCTGTACTGCCAGTCCAAAATGCGCCAGCAACAGGGGCGGTTGCACGAATCCTCGCAGTTGTACGGCCGCTATGCACTGATGTCGATGAAACACGTGCGCGCCGACAGTGCCACGCTGCCCACCACGGCCGCCGAGCGCGTGCAGCCCGCTCCCGACGACATCAGTGCGCGACTGCCCGGCAAATATCGCCGCGCGTATCGCTACCTGATCGAAAACCTCGAACGCCCGGACCTGTCGGTACGCGAGGTGGCGACTTACATAGGCGTCACCGAGCGCGCGTTGCAGGCCGCCTTCAAGGCCCACCTCGGATTGTCGCCAAGCGAACTGATTCGCCGCAGGCGCATGGAGCACATCCGCGACGAGCTGATGGCTGACGATTCGCATGGGTCGAGCGTGCTGCAAATCGCCAACCGCTGGGGCGTGCAGCACCGCTCGACGCTGCTCAACGGTTATCGCAAGATGTACAAGGAGGCACCGTCCGAGACGCTCGCGCGCTGAAGTGCGCACACTCGATGCCGATGCAAGGAGCGTCAATGAATACTTTTTGCCCGCCGACGATTATCGAAACCGACGAACTGCGGCTGCGACCCTTCACCGATGCCGACGCCGATGCGCTATTCGATGCGCTGCTGGGCGACCCTTCGGTAACCGAATGGCTGCCGTTTCCGACCCATCGCAACGCGGAGGAAACGCGCACATTCATCCGCAGTTGTCGCCTGGGATGGAGCAGCCGAACCTGCTTCACATGGGCGATGGAAGACCGGGACACCGGTCGCCTCGTCGCCGCCATCGAACTGCAGCCGACGCCACCGCGTGCGGAAATTGGCGTGATCACGAGCCGCCGTGAAGGCCATCGCCGACGTCGCGCAGGGCTTGCCACGCTGCTCAAACTAATCGGCTGGCTGCTGGCGCAGCCGCAACTGTGCCGCATTCACGCGTACTGTGCACCCGAAGGCGACGCGGCCAGCACGATGACCCGGCTCGGTTTCACGCTCGAAGCCAAGCTCGTGAACTGGGAGCCAAGGCCCAACCGCAATCTGGCGGCCGGCGACGCACTGCTGTTCGCGATCACGCGTGCGCCGCACGAATCCCCGCCGGCTTTCACGCATCGCGTGGTTGCAACCCGCGCACGCCGCGTACCGGTCGACGCCCCATAGCGTCATGCGAGCGCTCGCATTGCTGCGCATGATCGGGCTTCGCGTCGTCTGCTCATGCTTCGCGCCGCGCGTTGCGGGCAGCTCATGCGGGCCGCTAAACTTCGGCTGACCACGCACGCATTTGCGCTCCGTGTTCACGATCAACCGCGACGGCCCGATGCGCGCCTTCACATACTCGGACACGGAGTGACCGCAACGTGGCAGACCCGCTAGACAACTCGGAGCGATTCAGCAGCTACGGCAGAACCACCAGCGGCTCTAGCGATTACACCATGCCGCCCGGCTCGCGCCATGGACACGAAACGCCCATCAAGTCCCGGCCCCCTCCTTCGAAGTCAAATAGTCCTCTGCGAGACCTGCAATCGTTCCGGGAAAGGAACATTAACCCAAAGATCGAGAGCTTCTTGTCGACAGAGCAATGGATCGCGCTAAACTGCGGCTCGCCACAAGAGCTGAACGAGGCCACCCGCGCTGCACTGAACGACGGTATCCAGCGCAGTCTCAATGACTATGCATTTCAAAAACTGATATGTGAGGACAACACAACGGACCCCGCGCAGCGCCGCGTTCGGCCGGCTGTTCCCGATACCCCTGCCTCGCATATTGGACAAGAGCAATCGAAAGCTGGGCTAAGCGACGAGGAAGCAATGCTTGCGCTATCCGAGCCCAATAAAGAATTCCGGATGCATCTCGAAAGCAAGGGATTGTACGCAATCGAAAATTCTGGAAAAGACAACAATTGCGCGATCTATGCGCTAGTGCAGCAACTCGAACCGCATTGGCGCTACGCAAGTCTTGACGACGAAGTGCGCGCGATCCGCGCCGAGTATGACAAGTCTGTTGATGGTATTCGTCAAAGCGACCTGAATCGCACCGATGATCGCAAACGGAAGCTGTTACTTGACAAACAGCGGAACGGCTGCGCTTCGTCGCTGCTGAATATAATCAACACACGCTATAACCTGAACGTCGCGGTCGCCGTCGTCCAGGCCGGCAGAGATGAACATCCCGTGTACAAACTGGGAACGTTCTTTGCGGATGGCAAACCAGAGCACGACTTCACCCATCGGCTCGTGGTCTGGGATCTCGGCGGTCACTACGAAGCGGTCGGCCGGAAACCTCAGCCACCGGCGTAAATGCAAGACGGCCGAATCGGGCATCGGTCCCGCGCGGGCAGCCTCGCCTGACTGCGTCGCGGCTCGCCGCCCTTTCGGGTTACGACTCTTTGTCAGTCGTGAGGTAATCCACTTCTTTAGACAGCTTGACCTTTGAGGCCTCCGCTTTGTGCACCCGTTCGACAATCGACGCGGAGGTCAGCGCCGGGTGACCGGGGCGCTTCCCCTGCCGGTTCATCATCGCGCCGGTGACCGACATGCCCGGCGCCGGCTGCTGCCTGGAATATAGCAGCCGCCGGCAAGGGCAAGTTGATTCATTGCTTCCGCGTGCTGCGGCATCACGCCCAAGGCGTGATTTCGACGCGGCCACCTGCGCGCATGGATTCTTCTCCCAAGTTAGCGATCCGCAACAAACACTTAGCGATCCGGAACAAACACGCTACCGGCGTCAGCTGCATCGATGTCGTCCAGTGACCCTATCCCGGCAAAGGGAGAATCGGACAATTCAGCGAGGCGTTCGAGACAGGCGTTCAACTCCCTCGCTTGTTGCATGAAGGGGGTGACGTCGTCGAACGCGTCGCTGGCTGCGGACCGACCCCACTGACTCTGTAGCTCATTGGCCATCCAGAACAGTGGCGCCAATGTACCTTTACCAAGTTGCGTCAACCAACTCATTGGTTTATCAGCGCTGGCGTCCCGACGTTGATTCTTGATGTTGGTTACAGAAGCTTGAGTTATCGCCGCAAGGAATCCGACCACCATGCCGGCAATAGAGATATAAAACTGCTCGGCCAATGAAACCTTGCTGCTGCCTCCACGCGCCGCGATGGCCAGGCGCCCTCCCGCCGTTGCTCCAGCGCTGCCAAGGACCAGGAGAGTTAATGTCTGCCCTAGCCGCTGTATAAATTGCGACACGTATTCGAGGGGCTTTGTCAGCTTTCCCCATGCCTCCCTTGCCGCAAAGCTCAATGAACCATTCAGCGCGTCTTCCAGCAATTCCTTCGTACGGTCACTCATAGAGTTTGGCAATGTGAGCTTACGGAGGCTCTTGACGTCTTCCTCATAAGCTTCGATTTCCGTCTCTAACGCAGAGATCTTCGCGGCCTCCACGTCGTGTGTTGCCTGACCGTCTCCTTTGTTGGCGTCTTTCGCTTTAACCAGTTTTTCCTTTTCCTGCTTCAATTTCTTCAGTTCTGCGTCGAGCTGGTCGGCAACGCGTAGCACCATCGTCGCCTCCGGAAGCATCACCATATCCCTGCACTTGTCTTTGTCGATGTCCTCCGGTTTTATTTCTCCCCTTAGATACGCCGCATTCTTTCCTGTCGTCGTGAAGATATCGGCATGCAGCATGTTCAGCTTGTGCTCGTACGTGAGTCCATTGAGCTCGTCTTTCGCGGCCAGCACATGCTGCAACACGATGCTAAATACAGCGATGGAAACCGTCATTGCCGTCACGCTTTTCGGTGAAAATTTGTGAGGGATTTCGTCCAGGACCGAATGAGGCGCATTGGCGCCCGGCATTTTAGCAATTGGCGCGAGCGCACCGCTGCCGGCGCGCACCGTGCGGGGTATGATCTGCAAAATGCTCGACTCGAACTGACGATAGTGCGCGCCGTCGAGCGCATGCATCTGACCTGAGTGTGCGCAAAGCGTCATCACGTTATCCAGATGCACCCTGCAATTTTCAGTCAGTTCCTCCAGATCTTCTTTTGAAAGCTTCGCATTGATCTCGTCGATATCGGCATCAACCAGCCCGTCCGCATTGCGCAGGTTGTACCTATCGAGCAGCTCAGTAATCTTCTGCTCACTGTCGCGCGCCCTTTTGGCGTTTTCTTCGATGTTCTGTTTAATTTCGGACTGTGTTGCGCTCGAATTGATGGTCGTTTTGTCCACCTTCAAATCGACGTTCGTGCGGCGTCTGTAATAGTCAATTCCTCCGATAACCAAAGACTGCATGAACGACGTGGCAAACGGCTGCGCCGCGACCACCGCAAGGCTGACGCCCGCCGAGATCCATGGATTCTTGACATTTTGGGTCGCGAAAGGAATAAGCATGTAGCTGATCAGACTGAACACCGAACCACTGGTCGGAATCATGAGGCCCGCCATCAGTGCGGCTTTTCGCATTCCTTTGATCTGCTCGTCGGATATGCCCAGCGCCGCGTACCACTGTCTGAGTTGCGCGTCCGAGATGCCGCGGACAAGTGTGTTGTTCTTGGGTACAGTTCCAGCCACTTTGTTGGAATTGAGTGGATGAAATCGCACCTCATTGAGAACTCCAGCAAGGGCTACGGTATCGACTTCTCGCGTTCGCTGCTCTTCCAACCTGGCTTCCAGTACCGGCAAGTGCTGTGAAAGCTGCCATGTTTTGGGCACGTTCGGCGAGCTTGCGATTGCGCTGGTATCGCTCGTATTGCTCGCATCGCCCAAGTCGTATAAGTCGTTCCCGTCGTTCAAGTATGCCAGGTGGCGCACATCGCTGTCACTCACCGGGGTGTCATGCACCGCAGGCTCGCGGTCGGTCGATGCGCCTCCGGGAACCGACGCAGCACCTTTCTTGAAAGTCCGACTTCCACCAGGCGTATTAGGCGGCAATGTGGCGTGGCGTCTGGCGCCGTGCGACGGCGTCGGAGCCGTCGACCGTGGCGTCAATCTCTCGAATGAAGGATGGTTCAGTGGTGCCTTACTTGAACTCACCGTGGTTTCGCCGGATTCGTTTGCTGGCTGATGCGATGGCGTTCCCGGAAACTGCATAGGAACGAATGACGATGATGCTTCTGTAGTGTTTGGCATTGCAGGGCGGACTCCGTTCAATTACGAATCGAGTTGGTCGGTTGATGCGACCGCGATCGTATTGATCGTCCAAGACACTAAAATGATGCGACACCGAAGATCGATCGCCAAACGCGAACGCGGAACTGCCGCTGTCGTGACCATAACTCCGCACACGCATAGCCTACGCGTGCCAATGCCACGCATCAAAGTGGCGACCAACGCATCGGCGGACTCAAACGCAAGAATCAGTGAACTGCCCGGCGTCAGCGACTGCCGGAACACGCGACCCTCGCCTTAGTCGATAAACTGCGGCAGCAGCGACAGGAAGACTGGCGCGAGCTTCGGATTCAGCAAGCTGGTCGCCGCGCGCATTTGCGAGCAGGCCGCGGCCTGTCGATCTGAACCTCCGTGATTTGCAGCGGCGAGCGGCCACCGGGCCCGAGCGCCTGCCACGCAGCGGGTAAAGCGCACCACAGGCCGCAAGGATGCGGCACGCACCGGGAATCGCCACGAACCGCGCAGTTATTCCAAACGCGGCGCTGGTTGAAGCCGGACTCGCACTCGCGCCGCTCGCGCTGTGCAGTGTGCCGAAACACCTCGTGCAATTGGGAGAGGCTGAAGGTCTACCGCCGCTGGCGGAACTCGAAGTGGTGCTCGCGCGTAGTGCGCGGTCGGCAAGACCGCCGTGTGATTTTCTGGCGCAGCAGATTCTGGCGGACTGGACGACGACGAATCGAATGCCACATCAGGTTGCATAGCCAGCCATTGAAGCAATGTATCCGTGTTCAACGGGCAGCAGACCGTCGCCCACGAAACGGACAGGCAACAAAAAACCCGCTCGAGGCGGGTTCAGGAGTCGCAATCGCTCGCCGAAAATGCGCGCGATTTGCCCTCGGATTGCCCTAACCGTAAATCGGGCAACTCACACGCGACGCACGACCTGGCTAGAAGCCTTGAAATACTTGGTTGCGGGGACAGGATTTGAACCTGTGACCTTCGGGTTATGAGCCCGACGAGCTGCCAGACTGCTCCACCCCGCGTCAGAGGAAGCGAATTGTACTGAATCAGTCTGCAATCCGTCAAACCATAATTCAGATTCTTCGCAAATCAACGAGAGGAATCCGTGAACACTCGCGCCCGCGCGTTCGATCAACCGACCTTCGATAGTCTCCGCACCCGATCGCGGTAAGATTCGCATGTGCGTTGTTCCACGCAACGCAATACGCAACGCAATACGCAACGCGAACGCACCATCGCCCACACCATCAACGAGAAGCGCAATGAAGTTAGCCACCTGGAACGTCAACTCGCTGAAGGTCCGCCAACAGCACGTAGTCGACTGGCTCGAACTCAGCCAGGCCGATGTGCTCTGCCTCCAGGAGCTCAAGCTCCCCGATGAAAAATTCCCGCGCGCCGAGCTCGAGGAAAAAGGCTATCGCAGCTGGTTCGCTGGCCAGAAGACGTATAACGGCGTCGGCATTCTCGTGCGAAACGGCCTGCAAGTGGACGAAGCAACTGTCGTGCGCAACATCCCCGGCTTCGAAGATCCGCAACAGCGCGTAATCGCCGCAACGATCGACGGCATTCGCGTGATCAGCGCGTACTTCCCGAACGGCCAGGCGCCCGGCACCGACAAGTTCGCGTACAAGCTGCGCTGGCTCGACGCAATGCGCGACTGGATCTCGAGCGAACTCGCGCAGCATCCGAAGCTCGCGCTGCTCGGCGACTACAACATCGCGCCGGAAGACCGCGACGTGCACGACCCAAAGGCATGGGAAGGCCAGAACCTCGTATCGCCGGAGGAACGTGCGGGCTTTGCGCGTCTGATCGAACTGGGCCTGGTCGATTCGTTCCGTCTTTTCGATCAGCCGGACAAAACCTTCACGTGGTGGGACTACCGGATGCTCGCGTTCCGCCGCAACGCGGGCCTGCGCATCGACCACATCCTGCTGTCGAAGCCGCTCGCGGAAAGCTGCACGCATTGCGACGTCGACAAGACGCCGCGCAAATGGGACCAGCCGTCCGATCACGCGCCGGTCGTTGCATTGACGGAATGAAAAACGGCTCGATGGTGTGGACCATCGAGCCGTCGTTTGCTGCTTGAACGTCGAAGAACCGTCGCATCAAGGCTCGAGATTCAGCTCCTGAATCTTGCGTGTGATCGTATTGCGGCCGATACCGAGCCGCTCTGCCGCTTCTACTTTGCGCCCGCGCGTGAAATCGAGCGCTTCGCGTATCACCGCGGCTTCGAAGCGACGCGACAACTCGTCCATTACATCCGGCGAGTTCTCGCGCAGCAAGCGCGCGACTTCGGTACGCAAGCCGCCTTCCCATGCGCTCACGGACGTCGGCGCCGGCGACATCACACCGGGTGTCACCACCACCCCACCTGTATGCGCTGACAGGCCGCTTGCACCCACACCGTTGACAGCGGCTATGTCCGCCGCAACGCCGGTCACCGCAGCGCCGTTCGTCGCTTCAACCGGCGTCGGTTGCGTCGACACCAGATCCGGC
This sequence comes from Paraburkholderia rhizosphaerae, assembly GCF_004366595.1. Classification (GTDB taxonomy): domain Bacteria; phylum Pseudomonadota; class Gammaproteobacteria; order Burkholderiales; family Burkholderiaceae; genus Paraburkholderia; species Paraburkholderia rhizosphaerae. The sequence continues at coordinate 125,721 of NZ_SORE01000020.1, read as the reverse complement.
GGCAGATCCTTGATCTCGATCGTCTGCGCAGGCGCCATCACGGTCAACCAGTTCGCGAGATTCTCGAGTTGCCGCACATTGCCCGGAAACGGCAACGACGTCATGTACGCGAGCGCCTCATCCGATACGCGTTTCGGCTCGACTCCCAGATCGCGCGCGCTCTTCTGCAGGAAATGACGCGTCAGCAGCGGAATGTCCTCGCTTCGTTCGCGCAATGCCGGCAAGCGCAGCCGGATCACATTGAGCCGGTGATACAAGTCCTCGCGAAACAACCCCTGCCGCACGCGCGCTTCAAGATTCTGATGCGTCGCCGCGATCACGCGCACGTTCGCGCGCAACGGGTTATGTCCGCCGACCCGATAAAACTGCCCATCCGATAGCACGCGCAATAGCCGGGTCTGCAAGTCGAACGGCATATCGCCGATTTCATCGAGAAACAGCGTGCCGTTTTCGGCCTGCTCGAAGCGCCCCTGGCGCATCGCCTGCGCGCCGGTGAATGCGCCACGCTCGTGGCCAAATAGTTCGGATTCCAGTAGATCTTTTGGAATCGCCGCCGTGTTCAATGCAATGAACGGTCCGCTCGCGCGTGGGCTATGTCGGTGCAAGGCACGCGCAACGAGTTCCTTACCGGTGCCTGATTCGCCGGTAATGAGCACAGTCGCCGCAGAATGCGACAGCCGCCCGATCGCGCGGAACATATCCTGCATCGCAGGCGCCTGCCCGAGCATCTCCGGCGCTTCGGCCAAGCGGTCGTCCCACGTCGGCTCGCCGCGCATGCTTTCGTCGACCGCGCGGCGGATCAGTTCGACCGCCTTGTCGACATCGAACGGCTTCGCGAGATACTCGAACGCGCCGCCCTGGAACGCGGCCACTGCGCTATCGAGATCCGAGAAAGCAGTCATGATGATTACCGGCAAGCCGGGCACGCGGTCCCGCACGGTCTGCAGCAATTCGAGCCCGGAGCCGCCCGGCATCCTGATGTCGGATACCAGCACTTGCGGACTGTCGTGCTCGAGTGCGCCCGCCGCCTCGCGCACATTCGCAAAGCTGCGCGTCGCGAAGTTCTCGCGAGCGAGCGCTTTTTCAAGTACCCAACGGATCGATTGGTCGTCGTCTACTATCCAGATCGGCTTCATATAGGTCGTCGGAAGTCTTGTGGTGCGCCGTGTTCAGCATCGGCGCGCATCGCGCTTGTGGCGCATGCGTGTTAGCTGTCGAGCGGCAGCAATATCTGAAACTCGGTGTGGCCCGGGCGGCTCTCCACTTCGATCAGCCCTTCATGTTGTTGCACGAACGTCTGCGCGAGCGTCAATCCAAGACCGCTGCCGTCCTCGCGCCCCGACACGAGCGGATAAAAAATGCGATCGCGAATTTCTTCGGGAATGCCCGGCCCGTTGTCGATGATATGCAAGTCCAATGCCAACTTGCACAGGCGCTTCGCAATCGTCACCTTGCGTGCCACGCGGGTCCGCAATTCAATGCGCGCATCGCCTTGCGAGATCCGTTCACGCAGCGCTTCCGCTGCATTGCGCACGATGTTGAGCACCGCCTGGATCAACTGCTCCTTGTCGCCGCGCAAGTCCGGCACGCTAACGTCGTAGTCGCGCACGACCGTGAGCCCGCGCGGAAACTCCGCGAGAATCACCGCGCGCACGCGTTCGCAGACCTCGTGAATATTCACGTCGCCGACAATATGCGGATGACGATGCGGCTCAAGCAGACGATCGACTAGCGTCTGCAAGCGGTCCGATTCCTTGATCACGACCTGCGTGTACTCGCGCAGTTCGTCGCGCTCGCGCGCGCCCAGTTCGAACTCGAGCAGTTGCGCCGCGCCGCGGATGCCGCCGAGCGGGTTCTTGATCTCGTGCGCGAGATTGCGGATCAATTGTTTGTTGACTGCGGTCAGATCGTGAATGCGCTCTTCACGGTCGGTGCGCAAATGCCGCTCGTTCTCGAATAGTTCGAGCAGCACGTAATCCTGCGCGCTTTCCAGAAAACCGACCACCGCATGCACATGCAACGGCTCATGCCCCGGCCGTTCGAGCACCGCATCGAGATGCGTCGCGTTGAACCGGTGATCGGCGATCGCCGCGATCGTCTCCATCAGTTCATCGGCATTCGAAAAGATGTCGTGCCACGCCATCTGCGTCAGCTGGCGGCGCGACAGTTCGAGCATCGATTCGGCGGAAGGATTCGCAAACGCCACGCGCAGCGTGCGCTTTTCCAGCACCAGCACCACCGTCGGCAATGCTTCGAAGCCCAGCAGCAACCCCGATTCGACGAGTTGCACGTCGTCCGATAACGGCTCGCCCTGGCCCTGTCCTTTTCTAGCCTTGATCAGATTCTTCAGTACCATCATGCAGTCCGGCGTGAATGAGACGATAAAGAAGCGCACGTCTCGTGCGCCGCAAACGTTGCGCGTGGTCCAACAAAAAAGGGACGGCAGTGCCGTCCCTTGGGTTCTTCTAGTCAGCGTGGGACGTGCGCTTCGCCAACTACGGCGAAGCGCATCGCCGCTTACAGCGAGTAGTACAGTTCGAATTCGACCGGGTGCGTGGTCATGCGAACGCGCTGCAGTTCCGCTTCCTTCAGTTCGAGGTAAGCGTCGAGCATGCCGTCCGTGAACACGCCGCCGCGCGTCAGGAACTCGCGGTCCTTGTCGAGCGCTTCGAGCGCCTGATCGAGGCCGGCACACACGGTCGGGATCTTTGCGTCCTCTTCCGGCGGCAGGTCGTACAGGTTCTTGTCGGCGGCTTCGCCCGGGTGAATCTTGTTCTGCACGCCGTCGAGACCCGCCATCATCAGCGCCGAGAACAGCAGGTACGGGTTCGCCATCGGATCCGGGAAGCGCGTTTCGATACGGCGGCCCTTCGGATTGCTCACGTGCGGAATACGGATCGACGCCGAACGGTTGCGCGCCGAGTAAGCGAGCTTCACCGGTGCTTCGAAGTGCGGCACCAGGCGCTTGTACGAGTTCGTCGTCGGGTTCGAGATCGCGTTCAGCGCGCGTGCATGCTTGATCACGCCACCGATGTAGTACAGCGCGAATTCCGACAGGCCGGCGTAGCCATTGCCCGCGAACAGGTTCTGACCGTCCTTCCAGATCGACTGGTGAACGTGCATGCCCGAGCCGTTATCGCCAACCACCGGCTTCGGCATGAAGGTCGCCGTCTTGCCGTACGTGTGCGCGACGTTGTGCACGATGTACTTCAGCTTCTGCGTCCAGTCGGCGCGCTCGACGAGCGTCGAGAACTTCGTGCCGATTTCATTCTGCCCTTGGCCCGCCACTTCGTGGTGATGCACTTCGACCGGGATGCCGATCTGCTCGAGCAGCAGACACATTTCCGAGCGCATGTCCTGGAACGTGTCGACCGGCGCAACCGGGAAGTAACCGCCCTTCGGACCCGGACGGTGACCGGTGTTGCCGCCTTCGAACTCCTTGGCCGACGACCACGGTGCTTCTTCCGAACCGATCTTCACGAAGCAGCCCGACATATCGGTGCTCCACTGCACCGAGTCGAAAATGAAGAATTCGGGTTCCGGACCGAAGAATGCCGTGTCGCCCAGACCGGTGCTCTTCAGGTACGCTTCAGCGCGCTTCGCGAGCGAGCGCGGGTCGCGTTCGTAGCCCTTGCCGTCCGACGGTTCGATCACGTCGCAGGTCAGCACCAGGGTCGATTCTTCGTAGAACGGATCGACGAAGGCAGTGTTCGGATCCGGCACGAGCAGCATGTCCGATGCTTCGATGCCCTTCCAGCCCGCAATCGAGGAACCGTCGAACGCATGGCCGCTTTCGAACTTGTCGTCGTCGAATGCCGACACCGGCACCGAGACGTGCTGTTCCTTGCCGCGCGTGTCGGTAAAACGGAAGTCGACAAACTTGACGTCCTCGTCCTTGACGAGTTGCATGACGTCGGCCACGGATTTACTCATAACCTAATCTCCTGATTAACGAATTCGGCGGTTTCAGCCGCCGCCAATCTAGCTGACCCGTTGCCTCGCGTCTACAGGGTTCTGCAGCTTTAATTTGCGACGCGGGCGGAGCCGAACGGCACCGATAAAAGCAGCTTCCGTGCCAACCAATATGCCGACGATGCGCGTCGGATTCTCCGGCGCGCCGTTGCTGTGAATCGTCGCACGTTTTGCGCGAACGGCGATAAATTGCCGTGCAAGGTTTTGCACCGATAGCGTGCACATCGAATGTGCGCCGCCGCTCAAATCCTTAATTTGGTGCACATTCGATATTTTGCACCTTTGTGGGGCTTATCGATACCGCGGCTGAACGATATTCGGCGACGGCGCCATCGGTACGCGCGCGATGCGCGGCGCGCTAGAATAATCCTTTGGTCCAAAGGAGACACGCCGTCATGACCACGCTCGAACAGTTATACGCGCAGGCCGACAAGCGCCGCATCGACAATCAGCTTCCCTATGCGGGCGCGCTCTCCCCCGCAGAGGCGTTCGAGCTGCTCGAACTCGATCCGCGCGTGCGGCTCGTCGATGTGCGCACGCGTGCGGAGCTCGATTGGGTCGGCCGCCCGCTTGTCGGTGACGGCCAGTATGCGCACATCGAGTGGACCCGCTATCCGGGCGCCGTGCCGAACGCGGAATTCGTCGATCAGTTGCGCCAGGTCGCCACGCCGGACACGCCGGTGCTGCTGCTGTGCCGCAGCGCCGCGCGTTCGAAGCTGGCGGCCGTCGCCGCGACGCAGGCCGGGTTCACGAAGATGATGGACCTGCTCGAGGGATTCGAAGGCGACAAGGACAGCCAGGGACACAGGAAGACCGTGTCGGGGTGGTGCTTCCGCGGCTTGCCGTGGATTGGCGCCTGATGATATTGCCCGAAGCATCGCCCGGGCCGGACTCGAACCAGACCGGCTCAAAGGGCTGACAGCGCTACCCGGTGCGCGCGGCGGTTCGCCCCGTGCGCCTGCGAGCCCCGCATCCGTCACCGTCACTGAACCACCCTTCACTTCCGCGACATTCACGCGCGCGGCGCGGCCGGCTCCAACTCAACGATATCGCCGCCCAGCAGGTGCACGCCTTCGCGCAGCTTGACGAACGCCGCCGCAACCGCTTCCGGCTCGCCTTTCACGCCGAGGTCGATATGGCGCCGTGCGTAGATGCCCCCTCGCTCTGCATCGCCGACGCTGGGCAGGCTGAACACGCGCACGCCAGGGAAGTCGCCCTCGATCTTCTCCATCAGCGGCGTCAGCGTGGATTCCGGCAACTCGAATACCAGCAATGATTTTTCCGCGTGCGGCGTCGCATGATGAAGATGCGCGTACTGCGTATCCAGCACCCATTCGATCATCGGCCACGCCATCACCGGAAAGCCCGGCACGAAATGATGATGTTTGATCGAAAAGCCCGGAATCTTGTTGTAGCCGTTCGGAATAATCGACGCGCCGCGTGGATAGGTGCCCATATTGAGCCGGTGCAGATTCTCCGGCGAGTCATAGTCGACGGGCTTCGACGCGTCGGCCGGATGCATCTCGCGAATCCGCTCGCGAATCAGCACCGCGGCTTCCGGATGCAGTTCCAGCGGCACCGCGAGCGCGGCGGCCGCGCATTGGCGCGTGTGATCGTCGGGCGTCGCGCCGATCCCGCCGGTCGAAAACACGATGTCGCCGCTCTCGAAGGTGCGGCGTAGCGTGTCGGTGATCCGCTGCGGATCGTCGCCGATGTATTCGGCCCAGCCAAGCGGCAGGCCGCGCGCCTTCAGAAGTTCGATGACCTTCGGCAGATGCTTGTCGACCCGTCTGCCCGACAGGATTTCGTCGCCGATGATGATCACGCCAAATGCCATTGCCGCCTCGTAAAGTGAGATGCCCGAATTGAAGTGCAGGATCAGTAAGGAACCGGCGCCGTGCCGTGCGGCCCCTGCTGTTCCGCGCGCAGCCGCTGCAGCGCACGCAGACAGTAGTAGCCGAACCAGAGCGCCGAAAACACGAGGATGAACGCGTAGATCCAGATGGTCGCCGCGGTCATCACAGGAAACAGCACGATCAGCCACACCGACGATGCCCACAGCAGCGTCGGCAGCGAACCGAGCAAGCCGCTCGCGACGCCGATCAGTAGCAGCGGCAACCGGTGCCGCCGGACGAGAATGCGCCGCTCGTCGCTGCTCGCGTGCAGCGCGAGCGCGTCGTAGGTCATCACGCGATAGGTGAGCCAGCCCCACAGCAGCGGCGGAATCAGCGCGAAAAACGGCGGGATCAGCCATAACGGCAGCGTAATCACCAGCACGACCAGACACACGAAGGTAGTCCACAGCGAATGCGCAAGGCTGCCATACCAGGTACCGCCATGCCGCATTTCGAGGCTCGGGAATTGCCGCACGGACAGATGCTTGATGACGGTCGGCATCGAAAGCGTCGCGATCAGCAGTAGCACCGACACGACGATCAGCGGAATCGCGATCGCAATCACGATAAACGGCGCAACCGCCGCATGCAGCGACGAGAATCCGAGCCAGTCGAACAGATGGTAGAGCGTGTTCGTGAACGACCAGCCGTCCAGCCACGTGCGGGTCGCGCCGATCAGCGTCTGCCACGAAAACCACAGAATCGCGCCCCAGACGACCGCTGCCGCGAGGAACGGCACAAAGGTCAGCCAGAGCATGCGCGGGTGGAGCACGCTGGCGAGCGCGCGTCCGAACGAGCGCAACAGGTCATTCATGCGAGCGGATGCCGGTGAAAGAAACGTTGGGAAAAGAAACCGTACGAACGTGGAAAGGATAAACCACGCGGTACATCCGCGGTAACTCGCGGTGGCCAAACGCGTAAAGCGGGACCAGGCGGGGTTGAGCGATCGCCTGCGGCTCTGCGGGGCCGCGGACTCGCGGGATTTATGAATCGGACCGCGCTGTGTCAGAGCGTCGCGGCATCGCTACCGGGCGCACGGCGCTTCGGTACGATGCGCCGTGCAATGCGGACAAATGCGAGCCAATGCTGGGCGAAAAAGCCGTCGCCGTAGTGATGGCCGTCGAGCTGGTCGCGAATGCCGGTCGGCTCCATCTCGCGGCTCCACGACGCGCTGCCAAACAGCATGTCCCAGCACGGGAACAGCACGCCAAAATTGCAGCCGTATTTGAGCCCTTCATGACCGTAGCCGATCGCATGATGACGACGGTGGAAGGTCGGGCTGACCAGCAGCCGTTCGCCGAGCCAGCCGTAGTACAGACGAATGTTCGCGTGCTGCACGCTTTGCGCAAGATTCGTGATTGCGACCAGCACGACGAACTGCGCAGGCGGTACGCCGATAAACAGCGCAATCAGCGCGAAAAAGCACGCTTGCAGAAGATCGTCGAGCAGGTGGTTGCGATCGTCGGACCAAAGCGACATCTGGCGCTGGCTATGATGCACCGCGTGCAGTTCCCACCAGACACCGAAGCGATGCTCCCAGCGGTGATACCAGTAGCCGGCGAAATCGAGAACCAGCAGATAGATCACGAACGTGACGACAGGGATGGTTGTCACGCCGGGCCACAGGTTGTCGATTTCGAGGTTGGCGATATTGTGCAGCCGCAGCCAGCCTTGCACCGCATCGAAAAACGGTTGCAGCGCGAAGAAGAAGAACAGGTTCAGGATGCCGAGCTTCGCGATCCACGTGTACAGCACGTCGACACGCACTGCCTTGCGGTCCTGCCACTCTTCGACTGGACGCAGCGCTTCGAGCGGCCGCAGCACCGCGTACATCGCGAGTACTTCGAACACGCCGACGATCACCCAATACAGGCTGTCGTACGTGTCTTCGTCGTAGTCCATCAGGCCGAAGTGAAACAGCAGCGGCTGCACGACGTTCTCGTACAACGACGTTTGCAGCGCCGACACGGCGCTATCGAGCGTGGAGAAGATCAGATGGAACATGATGCTTGCCGTTCGTCGAAACCGTTGTGTTGCGCTGAGTGTCGCGTTAAGCCGTCGTATCGCGCTGCCTGATTCAACCTACCGCCCCGTGAACCGCCGGCGTCAGGCACCGTTTGGTGCGGTGACCGGCGCGCGGTCGAAGAAATAAATGCCGTGCGGAGAACGTCCGACCGCAATCGTCTGGATCAGCTTACGCTGTGACAGATCGATGATGCCGATGTGCTTCGCAAAGCGGAATGTCACCCACAGATAGCGTTTGTCCGCGGAAAGTTCCATGTCGTCGGGGCCGGGCATCAAATCCGTAATGTCGCCGACGTTGGTGAGCGTGTCTTCGTCGATGATGCTGATCGTGTTCGCGACCCGGTTAGACACCGCCACGTGCCGGCCATCCGCCAGCGAGCGGAAGTTGTGCGCGCCCTTGCCGGTCGGGATCGTTTTTACGATTTTCTGGTTCTTCCAGTCGACCACCGCGACGTAGTCCGCGCCGGTCATGCCGATCAGCAGGTACTTTTCGCCGGGCGTCATCCACAGCCCCGCGGGCACCTTGCCGACCTTCATTTTCCACTTCACCTTCTGCGTCGGCAGATCGACCGCCGCGAGTTCGCCAGACACCTGCAACGTGACGAACACGGTTTTGCTATCGGCGGAAAACGCCATATGGCTTGGCATCACCGCGAGCGGCAGGCGCTGCGCGAGCGCCATGTTGTGGCCGTCATAGTGATAGATGTCGAGCCGGTCCAGACGCAGGCCGGTGGTAACCAGCCACTTGCGATCCGGCGAAAAGCCGATCTGGTACGGGTCTTCGATGCCTTCGATCCAGCGCTGCGTCTTGCCGGTCTTCGGGTCGACGAACAGCAGATTATTCGACACCGAGTTCGCGACGATCAGCGACGAATTGTCCGGCGTCGCCATCAGGTGGTGCGGTTCCTTGCCGGTCGCCACGGTGTCGACCACTTGCCGCGTCGCCTCGTCGATCAGGCTCAGCGTTGCTTCGCCCGAATTGAGCACGATCACATTGTTCGCTTGAACTGCCGGGGAGAAGAGGACCGCTGCCGCGGCTAGCGCCGCGCCTGCCGGGAACGTGCTGATCAAGCCGGTAAGGGAAAATTTGCGCATGAAGACTCACAACCGAAGACAGCCGCCATTGTAGAACGTTTGCCGCGCCTAACGGTTGACGATGCGCAGGAATTTCCGATCGGCGGCGCGTTGCCGCAACACGTTGGCAGCGGTGCCGGGAAAATCAGAAACGGTGATGAGTATTGCGGTAGTTTCCGATCGGGCGCGGATGACTCATCGGTGATTTGATTGGCTTAAACCGGATTTTCTTTATCTACTTCCGATTGAACAAATAATCATCTGAAAATCGACAGTCGAATATTCGAATTAAAAGAACCGTCCTATTACGATTGGCCAATCCAGTTTTAAGAGTTTACTCATATCGCGGGTACACCCCGACGCCGGAGAATCGCTTCTTCCGATCACGCACCCGTTCAGGACGAACGCGCGCCGGCTTCGTCCGGCGGCGTGTTGCCCACACACACCCTGGAGGTTTTCACACATGAATGAGATCAATATAGCCAAAACGAATCGCACGATTAAAGTCTGGCAGGCCACGGCTTTCACAACTGGAAGCGCGCACGCAAAACTGCGCGTTTTGATCATTGCGCAAATTGCGCTCGCGAGTCTGATCGCGATCAGCACAGCGCGGCCCGCGCACGCCAGCATTCCGGCCGCGCAGCAGTATTTCGACGCGGATGGGCTACTGGACGGCACCGACGGCGTCACCATCCTGTCGGGCAGCAAGGCGCTTGCGGTCGGCGCGGGCGCCCATGCGCTCGCCAGCCGGGCCATTGCGATTGGTTGGGGCGCGGGCGTCAGCAATTGGGCGGGTATCGCGGTCGGCAGTGGCGCGAGCGTCGCCGGCTATGACGCGGTCGCGATCGGGGAGCAGGCGCTCGGCACGGCGACCGGCGCGTTCGCCGGCGGCGTCAATGCGCGGGCGAACCTGCTCGCGACGACGATTGGCGCGTACTCGGCGGCAACCGGGGACAGGTCATCCGCGTTTGGCGCTTACTCGAGCGCGAGCGGTCGCGCGTCGCTCGCGCTCGGCCAGAACGCACTCGCCGCGCAGGAGAACAGCGTCGCGCTCGGCGCCGGGTCGGTTACGCAGGTCGGCGCGCGCGCCGGCTATCTCGCGTACGGGCTGCCGGAGCCGCAAACATCGGCCGGCGAAGTGAACGTCGGCCAACGCACGATTAGCGGAGTCGCGGCCGGCGCGGCGGATCAGGATGCGGTCAACGTCGCGCAACTCAAAGCGCTCGACAGCAAGATCGACGCCGCGACGGCGCGGCTTGCGAACACGTTGACCTACGAGTCGAACGGGGACGGCTCGGTCAACCGCAACAGCATCGTGCTGAACGGCGAGCCGGGCAGCGGCGGCACCCAGATCCATAACGTCGCGGACGCGCACGATGCGCACGACGCGGTTAACCTCGGTCAGCTGTCGACGATGCTCGCCAGCGCAGTCGGCAATGTCGCGGCCAACGGAGCGAGCCCATTTTTCGGCGCGGCCGGAGATGCCGCGAGCGAAGCGGCGTTCGCCGGCGGCGCACACTCTATTGCCGCGGGTGCGAGCGCGCGCGCACGCGCGGAGCAAGCGGTCGCGCTCGGCGCCGACGCACAGGCGGATGGGACGAATGCCGTCGCACTAGGCGCGCATGCACAGGCCGCCGGGATGAACGCGGTTGCGCTCGGCGTCCATGCGCGCGCAAGCAACACGAACGCAATCGCAAGCGGCGTCAACGCGAACGCAAGTGGCGCGAACGCAATCGCAACCGGCGCCAACGCAAGCGCCACCAGCACGAACGCAATCGCAACCGGCGCCAACGCAAGCGCCAGCGGCAGCCACGCGCTGGCGCTTGGCGCATCGGCAACCGCAAGCGCCGACAATTCGGTCGCGCTTGGCTACGGTTCGGTCGCCGATCGCGCGAACAGCGTATCGATCGGCTCGCCCGGCAACGAGCGCCGCATCGCACACGTCGCGCCCGCCATCGACGGAACCGATGCGGTCAACCTGAACCAGCTGACCCAATCGATGAACGGCGCGCTCGGCGCCGCCAACCGCTACACCGACGACAAAATCCGTTCGCTACGCCGCGACGCATACGGCGGCACCGCCGCCGCACTCGCGGTCGCCGCGTTACCGCAGGCGATGATGCCCGGCCGCGGCATGGTCGCGCTGGCGGGCGGAACATACGGTGGACAGTCCGCACTGGCGATCGGCGTGTCGCAACTGTCGGACACCGGCCAGTGGGCGGTCAGGATGCAAGGGACCGCGAGCTCGCGCGGCGAAGCAGGTCTCGCGCTCGGCGCCGGCACGCACTGGTAAGCGCGTCCGCGCCCGCCAAAGCCTCGGAGGGATTGGCGGGACAGATGCAGGCATTCCCTCGCGCGCCTGCATCTTTTTGGCGCGATGCCGGCTTTCACGTCCGACGGCATCGCGTCCTTTTTGGCGTGCTTCGCGCCACCGCATCAGCGCTGCATCGATTCCCAGACCTTGTACAGCCGCTTCACCGAAACCGGCATCGGCGTACGCAATTCCTGGGCAAACAGCGACACGCGCAGCTCTTCGAGCAGCCAGCGAAATTCGGCAAGCCGCGCATCGGTGACGCCGCCGCGCTGCGCCAGCGCGCGCTGATAATGCTGCAACAGCGGATGAAACTCCGCGAACTGCCGCGCGTCGCGTGCCGGATCCGCCTTCAGCTTGTCGATGCGCAGACCGATCGCTTTCAGATAGCGCGGGAAATGGGTCAACTGCGAATACGGCGTATCGACGACAAAGCGCTTAACCATCAGCGCATCGAGCTGGCTCTGCAGATCCGCATAGGCAGCCGCGAACGACTTCGCCTGCGCAAGCTTTTTCAGCACGGTCGCGTACTCGTTAAGAATCTGTCCGACCAGCCGCGAGATTTCCTGCGCAAGCAGCGTCAACCGGCTGCGGCCTTCGTCGCGCCGCGCGTGAAAGCTCGCATCGTCGTCGGGCAGCAGGTCTTGCAGGCACGCGCGATCCAGCGCGGTGTCGATCAGTTGATCGCGCAATTCCTCCTGCGTCGCACGCGCGATAAATTGCATCGCCATTTCGCGCAGGCCCGGCAGATTCTTTTCGAGGTATTTGATCGGCTCGCGCAATTGCAGCGCGAACAGTCGCCGCAACCCGGCGCGATGAATCCGCGCGGCTTCGTCCGGCGAATCGAACACTTCGACGTCGCAATGCGTGCCGCGATCGACGAGCGCCGGATAGCCGAACAGCGTCTGCCCGCGACGGCGAATTTCAAGCAGCTCGGGCAGCTTGCCGAAATTCCAGGTCGTCAGGTTTTCATATAGCGCGGTGGCCGGCGCGCCGCTCGCGCCTTGCGGCGCCGTGTGCGGGACCGGCGCACCCGCGCCTGCGCGGCCACCGCCGCCGCGCGCCGCTCCTGATGCACTAGTCGCACCGGCTGCGCCCGGCCCGCTCGGCGAAGCGCCGTAGCCGGAGCCGGCGCCTGGCGCACTTGCCCCGCGCGCGGCACCTGCCGTCGCACCGCGGCTCAACGCATCGCCCGACTGATCGACGAGCGTCGCGTTCGCCGCCAGCTTCTGAAACTGCTGCTGCGCCTCGCCGCCCAACTCCGCGCGCAAGTGCGCAAGGTTGCGCCCCATCGCGAGTTGCCGCCCGTGCTCGTCGATCACCTTGAAGTTCATGAACAGGTGCGCGGGCAAGGTCTCGAGCTTGAAATCCGCCTGCTTCAACGCGACCTGCGTCTCGCCGCGCACGTCGGCAATCAGTGCGTCGACAAGGCCGCCCGCACCGAAGCGCGCGCCGTCGCTCGAACGTTCCGCGAAGCCCGCCGCGTATTGCGGCAACGGCACAACATGCCGGCGCAGCTTCTGGGGCAACGACTTCAGCAGCAGTTGCGCCTTCTCCTTCAGCATCCCGGGCACGAGCCATTCGGTGCGCCGCGCATCGACCTGATTGAGCGCATAAAGCGGCACGGCGAGCGTCACGCCGTCGCGCGGCGAGCCGGGCTCGAAATGATAGGTGAGCGCCATCTCGTTGCCGGCCATCGTCAGGCGCTTCGGGAACAGGTCCGTGGTCACGCCGGACGCTTCATGACGCATCAGGTCGTCGCGCGACAGATACAGCAAGCGCGGTTTGTCCTCCGGCTGACCGAGCTTCTTCAGCTCGTCGCGATACCAGCGCTCGAACGCGGCGCCGGTGTGGATGCCTTGCGGAATCGCGGCGTCGTAGAACGCGAAGATCAATTCGTCGTCGACCAGCACGTCCTGGCGGCGCGACTTGTGCTCGAGCTGTTCGATCTCCGCGAGCAGCTTGCGGTTGTGCGCAAAGAATGCAAGCTTCGTGTCGAACTCGCCTTCGACCAGCGCGCCGCGAATAAACAGCTCCCGCGCGCGCGCCGGGTCCTGCTTGCCGAAGCTGACGCGCCGCCGGTGGTAAATCGGCAAGCCGTACAACATCGCGCGCTCATACGCGCTCACCTGCGCAGCGCGCTTTTCCCAATGCGGCTCGGACAGCGACTTCTTCAGCAGATGCGCGCCGACCTTTTCGATCCATTCCGGCTCGATCTTCGCGATGCCGCGCGCGTACAGCCGGCTTGTCTCGACGAGCTCCGCGGCCATCACCCAGCGCCCGGCCTTCTTCGCAAGCGCCGACCCCGGCCACAGATAGAACTTGATGCTGCGCGCACCGAGGTAATACGGTTCGTCGTCCGCCTTCAGACCGAGGTTGCCGAGCAGGCCGGTCAACAGCGCGAGATGGATCTGCTCGAAGGTCGCGTCGGACTCGTTGAGCCGCCAGCCGTGTTCGCGCACCACCGTCAGCAATTGCGAGTGCACATCGCGCCATTCGCGCAGCCGCAGATGCGACAGGAAGTTCGCACGGCATGCGTCGGTGAGCTGCCGGTTCGATTTCTTATGGGCGATCGCTTCGTCGAACCATGCCCAGATCTTCGGCCACTGCAAGAACTCGGAGCGTTCGTCGGCAAACCGGCGATGGGCCTGATCGGCCTGCTCCTGCGCGTCGATCGGCCGATCGCGCGGGTCCTGCACCGACAGCGCGCTCGCGATGATCAGCACTTCCCGCAACGCCTGCTGATCGCGCGCGGCGAGAATCATCCGGCCGACGCGCGGATCGAGCGGCAGCCGCGCGAGTTCGCGGCCAAGCGGCGTCAGCGCATTGTCGTCGTCGACCGCGCCCAATTCGTTCAACAGTTGATAGCCGTCCGCGATCGCGCGTCCGGGCGGCGGCTCGATAAACGGGAACGTCTCGATCGCCGTCAGATGCAGCGACTTCATCCGCAAGATGACCGCCGCAAGCGACGAACGCAGAATTTCCGGGTCGGTGAAGCGCGCCCGCGCGGTGAAATCGGCTTCGTCATAGAGACGAATGCAAATACCATCGGCAACGCGCCCGCAGCGGCCCGCGCGCTGGTTCGCCGACGCTTGCGAGATCGACTCGACCTGCAGCTGCTCGACCTTGTTGCGATATGAATAGCGCTTCACGCGCGCAAGACCGGTGTCGATCACATAGCGGATGCCCGGCACCGTCAGCGAGGTTTCCGCAACGTTGGTCGCAAGCACGATGCGGCGCGCGTTCGACGGCCGGAACACGCGCTCCTGCTCGGCCGCCGAGAGCCGCGCAAACAGCGGCAGGATTTCGGTGTGCGGCGGATGATGCTTGCGTAGCGCTTGCGCGGCGTCGCGAATCTCGCGCTCGCCGGGCAGAAACACAAGCACATCGCCGGGGCCTTCGCGGCACAGTTCGTCGGCCGCATCGACGATTGCGTCGATCAGGTCGCGATCGGTCTCGCGCTGCGATCTCTGGCGCTCCGGCCGGTCCGGGCGCTCACGCGACAGCGTGCCCTGCGCGGATTTAACCGCCACGCTCTCCTCGGCGACCGGCCGGTAACGCAGTTCGACCGGATACAGCCGCCCGCTCACCTCGATCACCGGCGCGGGCTTGTCCTCGCTGCCGAAATGCCGCGCGAAGCGCTCCGCATCGATGGTCGCCGACGTGACGATCAGCTTCAGGTCCGGCCGCCTCGGCAAGATTTCCTTCAGATAGCCGAGCAGAAAATCGATATTGAGGCTGCGCTCATGCGCTTCGTCGATGATCAGCGTGTCGTACG
Source organism: Paraburkholderia rhizosphaerae (assembly GCF_004366595.1). Taxonomy (GTDB): domain Bacteria; phylum Pseudomonadota; class Gammaproteobacteria; order Burkholderiales; family Burkholderiaceae; genus Paraburkholderia; species Paraburkholderia rhizosphaerae. The sequence goes on along the minus strand of NZ_SORE01000020.1, from coordinate 110,666 downwards.
CCTTGAGCAGCGGGTCAGTCTGCGTCTCGGCGAGCAGAATACCGTCGGTCATTAGCTTGACTGACGCGCCCGGCGCGAGATTGTCGGTGAAGCGCACCTTATAGCCGACTACTTCGCCGAACGGCGTGCCGAGTTCTTCGGCGATGCGCCGGCCGGTTGCGGACGCCGCGATCCGGCGCGGCTGCGTGTGGCCGATCAGCCCGCTGCCGCCCGCGCCAAGCCCGCGCCCAAGCGACAGACAGATTTTCGGCAGCTGCGTCGTCTTGCCGGAACCGGTCTCGCCGCTCACGATAACAACCTGGTGACCGGCGATCGCGCGCGCGATCTCGTCGCGCCGGGCGGACACCGGCAACGCTTCGGGGAACGTAATCGGCGGGACCGGATTCGGTTCGATCACGCGCGGCGCTCGCGCTGCACGCGGCGCTTGCGGTGGGCGCTGCGATTGTGGCTGCGCGCGCGGCTCGCGCGTCGCTTGCGTGTCGCCTGCCCGTTGCTGACCTTGTGGCGAGCTTGCCTCTTGCGGCGGGCGCTGCGCTCGTGGTTGGCGCGCCGCTTGCGCGTCGCGTGGCCCGGGCTGAACCTGTGGCGCACGCGCGTCTTTCGGCGCACGCGGCTGTTGCGGCGGACGTGGGTTGTCGCGCACGTCGCGCGACGGTTCGGGTCCCCGCTCAGGCGTGGTTTTCACGTCAGAAGCGGTGGGACTTTTGGGTACATTCGACATGGGGGCGCATTATAATCCCGGGCATGAATTCCCAAACCGACCTTCACCCCGCATCCGCGAGCGCTCCGGTCTCGTCCGGCGGCGCGATTGCCAGTCCCGCGCAGCATGCGCAATTCGTCGAGTGGATGCGCTCGGTCGCTCCGTACATCCACCGCTTCAACAACAAGACGTTCGTCGTCGGCTTCGGCGGCGAAGTGGTGCATGAGGGGCTCCTCAACGCATTGGTGTCCGATATCGCGCTGCTCCAGGCGATGGGCATCCAGATCGTTCTGGTGCACGGCTCGCGACCGCAGGTCGAAGAGCAGATGAGCCTGCACGGCGTGCAATCCGAATTCTCGCAGGGCATGCGCATTACCGATGCGCGCGCACTCGAATCGGCCAAGGAAGCCGCCGGCGAAGTGCGTCTGGACATCGAGGCCGCGATCAGTCAGGGCTTGCCGAACACGCCGATGGCGCACGCGCACATCAGCGTCGTGTCGGGCAACTTCGTGACCGCGCGGCCGGTCGGCATTCTGGACGGTGTCGATTTCCAGCATACCGGCGTGGTGCGCAAGATCGATGCCGAATCGATCCGCCACTCGCTGGCAAGCCGCAAGCTGGTGCTGCTGTCGCCGCTCGGCTTCTCGCCGACCGGCGAAGCGTTCAATCTGGCGATGGAAGACGTCGCATCGGCCGCGGCGATCGCGCTGCGCGCGGACAAGCTGGTGTTTCTGACCGAGACCGACGGGCTGGTCGAAGGCAGCGAACTGGTGCGCGAAATGTCGCTCGACGACGCGTACAAGCTGCAGGAAAGCGGCGAAGTGCAAGGCGACGCGGCGTTCTATCTGAAGCACTCTATTCGTGCATGCCGTGGCGGCGTCGCGCGCGCGCACATCATTCCTTACGCGCTCGACGGCAGCTTGCTGCTCGAACTGTTCCTGCACGACGGCGTCGGGACAATGATCTCTTACGAGAATCTCGAGAGCCTGCGCGAAGCGACGCCGGACGACGTCGGCGGCATTCTGACGCTGATCGAGCCGCTCGAAACCGACGGTACGCTGGTGCGCCGCGGCCGGCACCAGATCGAGCGCGATATCGACCACTTCTCGGTGATCGAGCACGATGGCGTGCTGTTCGGCTGCGCGGCGCTCTATCCGTACACGCAGGAAAGAATCGGCGAGATGGCGTGCCTGACCGTCGCGCCGGAAGCGCAGAACTCCGGCGACGGCGAACGGCTTTTGCGGCGCATCGAGCAACGCGCGCGCGCCCGCGGCCTGAATCGCATCTTCGTGCTGACGACCCGCACCGAACACTGGTTCCTCAAACGCGGCTTCGTGAAGGCAACGGTAGACGACCTGCCGGAAGACCGCCGCCGCCTCTATAACTGGCAACGCAAGTCGCTCGTGCTGATGAAGCAGCTGTGAGCGTTACCCGCGACCGCCCCCCCTATTTATCAGGAGAAGCACAGCATGGCTCGCATGGTTCAATGCACGAAGCTCGGCAAGGAAGCCGAAGGCCTCGATTTCCCGCCGCTGCCCGGCGAACTCGGCAAGCGGATTTACGAAAGCGTGTCGAAGGAAGCCTGGCAGGCATGGCTCAAGCAGCAGACGATGCTGATCAACGAGAACCGCCTGAACATGGCCGACCCTCGCGCGCGCCAGTATCTGATGAAGCAGACTGAAAAGTTCTTCTTCGGCGAAGGCGCCGATCAGGCGTCGGGGTACGTGCCGCCGTCGCAGGGCTGAGCGCTGCATCGCGTTGCATGGTCGCCGGCCTCTTCTGGCCGGCCGACGGCACCGCAATGGGCCGTGGAGTGTGGAACGCACCTCGCCCGGAAGCCAGCCGCAAACCACATCGAATCCGCGCTCAATGCGCGGATTTTTTTATTTTTTTAGGCCGATACCCCTATGCTGGGGTCGTTCGCGCCACGCCGCTGAAAAAAGCCGCATCCCCCGCCCAGCAACGGATGCAGCGCTTTCAGGCGATCCTTGCCGGACAAGGGGTTTGCGCGATCCTCCGTCATCGTGCTAACATGTTCATCGTTCTAACAGCAAGTCACCTGCATTTCGCCGTTCGCCCCGGAATCGGTGCGTTCTTTGCGCGCCCGCTCGCCGCATAGCCCGCCTCCGGTATCGAATCGTTTTCAACCAGAGGGCTTGTCGGACTTTTCGCCGGACGTCACCGTCCGCGCGCGTCGCAACCGCAATCTGCCGGTTCGGCAAACGGTCCAGCAGTCATTCAAGCCCTTCAAAACAGGCGCATCGCAATTCCGGCACCTGCCGTATTGCACGCGCCATCCTGTATCCGCCCCGCTTCGCGGGCTCTGGTCTCATCGCCAGGCGGATGCAAACCTGCAGCAGTACCTGACCGAGTGCAAGTTCGCGACGACCCGCGACCCACGCGCGCTGACTTTTTGCGCCGCGACCAATGCCGCGATGCGCATCCTGTAGACCGGATTTCCGTGAGATTTGCGCGGGAGTTCCGATGAAGCCGGCCGTCGACGAACACGCACTTCCCAGCAACCGTGGCTGACGCGCATACATGGACACGCGTCAGGCCGCAGTCATTGGAGAGTTTGACTTTGACCGCTTCCAGCAACGGCTTCTGGCGACACAACAACAGCAAAAACAGCCTGTCGCTCGACGACATCACGATCGTCGACAACAGCCTTCTTAAGCGCGCCGTCGGCGCCATGGCGCTTGGCAACGCGATGGAATGGTTCGACTTCGGCGTGTACAGCTATATCGCCGTCACGCTCGGCAAGGTGTTCTTCCCGTTGAGCAGCCCGTCCGCGCAACTGATCGCGACCTTCGGCACGTTCGCCGCCGCGTTCGTCGTGCGGCCGATCGGCGGCATGGTGTTCGGGCCGCTGGGCGACCGCATCGGCCGCCAGCGCGTACTCGCGATGACGATGATCATGATGGCCGTCGGCACGTTCGCGATCGGCCTGATACCGAGCTACACGTCGATCGGCATCCTCGCGCCGGCACTGCTGCTGCTCGCGCGTCTGGTTCAGGGCTTCTCGACCGGCGGCGAATACGGCGGCGCGGCCACCTTTATCGCGGAGTTTTCGACCGATCGCCGGCGCGGCTTTATGGGCAGCTTCCTCGAATTCGGCACGCTGGTCGGCTATATCCTCGGCGCGGGCACGGTTGCGATCCTGACCGCGACGCTGTCGCAGGATGCGCTGCTGTCGTGGGGCTGGCGCGTGCCGTTCATGATCGCCGGGCCGCTTGGCCTCGTTGGTCTGTATATCCGCCTGAAACTCGAAGAAACGCCGGCGTTCAGGAAGGAAGCGCAAGCGCGTGAAGCCGAAGAAAAAGCGCGGCCCAAGCAAACGCTGCGGGAGTTGCTTGCGCAACAATGGCGGCCGCTGCTGCTATGCGTCGGCCTCGTGCTGATCTTCAACGTGACGGACTATATGGCGCTGTCGTATTTGCCGAGCTACCTGTCGGCGACGCTGCACTTCAACGAAACGCACGGCCTGTTCCTCGTGCTGCTCGTGATGGTGCTGATGATGCCGATGACGCTCTACGCCGGCCGCCTGTCCGACACCATCGGCCGCAAGCCGGTGATGCTGTTCGGCTGCGTGGGCCTGTTCGTGCTGTCGGTGCCCGCGCTGCTGCTGATTCGCATGGGCACCGTGCTGCCGGTGTTCGCCGGCCTGATGATTCTCGGTGCGCTACTGTCGACGTTCACCGGCGTGATGCCATCCGCGTTGCCCGCGCTGTTTCCGACCAGGATCCGGTACGGTGCGCTCGCGATCGGCTTCAACGTCTCGGTGTCGCTGTTCGGCGGCACCACGCCGCTGGTGGCCGCGTGGCTCGTCGAGCACACCGGCAATCTGATGATGCCCGCGTACTATCTGATGGGCGCGTCGCTGATCGGCGTGGTGTCGGTGGTCGCGTTGCGCGAGACCGCGAAAAAGCCGCTGCTCGGCTCCGCGCCGTGCGTCGCGACCCGTGCGGAAGCGCATGCGGTGCTGCGCGGCCATCGCGAAGCGGCGGAACTCGAAGAAGCCTATGCGGCGACCGCCGCGGTGCGCGCCTGAGAGAGCATCCTGATGACGATGCACGCCGGAACCTAATCCGGCGTGTACTTGAATTCGGGCATCGCTTCGATCGACTGTTTCGTCGCGTCGGGCAACATCACCTGCTTGTCGCTGATCTGCAGACTGCTGAACGGCACCGCGACGTAGTGCTTGCCCATGCCAAGCACGCCGCCGACCGACAGAATCGCGAACGCATTGTGATCGGACGTCGACAGGATGACATCGTCGATTGTGCCGATGCGATCCTTATCGCGGTTATAGACGGTCGCGCCGGTCAACCTGGAGGCGCGGAACCCCGCGCCCATCTGAACCACGTCGACGCGTGTTTGCGTCACCGATTGCGGCGCGCCCTGCGCGGCGGCGCCCGCTGCCGCACCTATCGCACTCGCGGCGACAAGTGAAGCCACACATAGAGTAATGGGTCGCTGGATCACGGCTCCTCCCTTTGCGTCGGTGCGATCAACACCACGCAATGCTTCAATGACCACGCAACGCGCATCGGCATCGATGCGCGTTGCGTTTTCGATTGATGTCTTTCCAGCAGGGATAGCAATGCGCGTGCCGCGCTCACGCTCACGCGATCAGCGTATGCAGCGTCGCGTGGACCTGCGCGCCGTCGATCAGCAGAAGGCCCGCGGAGATCGGCAGTTTGAAACGCCGCGGCCCTGCGCTGCCCGGGTTCACGAATAGCACGCCATCGCGCTCGTCGATGCGCGGCTGGTGCGAATGTCCGGTGACGACCACACGCACCGGCTCGCGCCGCGCGCCGACATCGGCGATATCGTGCACGACGAGAATCGTGATGTCGTGCACCGTCAGCGTTGCGTGCGTGGGCAACCCGTCGGCCCACGGGCCGAAGTCGTTGTTGCCACGCACCGCGGTGACCGGCGCGATGTCACGCAATGCATCGAGCACCGCCGGCTCGCAAATATCGCCGGCGTGAATGATTGCATCGCAGCCGATGAGATGGCGCAGCGCTTCGGGCCGCACAAGGTTATGCGTATCGGAAATCAAACCGATCCGCGCGACTTTCGACGATGCGGAAAACGAAGCAGCGGAAGACGACGCAGCCATCGCAGGTCACTCCGTCAGCACGCGTTCGATGCGCCGGTCCGGCACCAGCCAGATCGCCGCCATCAATGCGTAGAGCGCGGCGGAAATCCACGGCGCGACGAACGCGAGCGCCGCGCCTGCCAGATACACCGCGACCGATAGCTTGCCTTTGCGGTCGGAGCCCAGCGCGCGCGCGAGCGTCGAATCGGGACCGTGGTGGCGCACCATCACATGTGCAAGAATGAAATACGCAATCGCGCACATCAACAGCACGACGCCGTACAGCGCGGTCGGCCACGCGGCCAGATGACTTTCGCCGAGCCAATGAGTCACCGCCGGCAGCAGCGACAGCCAGAACAGCAAATGCAGATTCGCCCAGAGCGTCGCGCCGTTAACCTTCTGCACGGTATGGAACATATGGTGATGGTTGTTCCAATAGATGCCGACATAGATAAAGCTCAGCACGTACGCGCAGAACACGGGCCCGACGGGCCGCAGCGATTCCAGATCGAATCCTTCGGGCACCTTGAGTTCGAGCACCATGATCGTGATGATGATCGCGATCACGCCGTCGCTGAACGCCTCGATTCGCCCTTTGCCCATCTGCCGGTTTCCTTTATCCCAGTTGGATGACGACGGTGCTGCCCGCACATGGGGCCAGCGCCCGCGCTGCGGCCGATTATCGGCGATCATCCGGGGCTTTGTCGACTTCGGCGGAATAGTGAACCGCAAGCCACACGGTCGGCTGGTCGGGATGCGTCCATGCGACGCGATGGCGACGATGCGCTTCGATCAGCAGATAGTCGCCGGCGCGCATTTCGTGCCGCGCGGCGTCGTGTTCGAATTCGAGCGCGGCGGCGCCCGTCAGCAGCACGACCCATTCGTCACGAGGACTGTCGTACCAGAAGCCGGCCGGGCTCGCATGCGCCATCGACACGATCCGCTCGATGGTCAGATCGCCCCGTTCGGCCAGCACATCGACATGCTCGTGCGGGCCATGTTCGACAGGGCTGAATAAATTGCCGGCGGCGCCGGGCGCAAATCTCGGAGCGAGTTTCACAACGCGCGGCCTCGTCGCTATTCGAGTGGCTTCAGGCCATCGAGTAGTGTCGGCACGAGCTCGCTGACCGTCGGGTGCACATGCATCGCGAATTGCAGCGTCGGATACGGCGCACGCGCGGTCATGATGTCGATAAACGTGTGAATCGCTTCGTCGCCATCCACGCCGTAAATGGTCGCACCGAGAATCTGCTTCGTTTGCGGGTCGACCAGCGCCTTCATGAAGCCGTCGGTTTCGCCTTTTTCGCGCGCGCGGCCGACGCGCGTCATCGGCATCGTCGCGATCAGCGCGGGGCGGCCGGATTGACGAACGTCCGTTTCCGATAGCCCGACGCGCGCGAGCGGCGGATCGATGAACACCGCGGACGCCATGATCCGGTCGTCGACACTGCGCGTGTCGCCATCGAGCAGATTCGCGGCGACGATCAGATAGTCGTCGTACGACGTATGCGTGAACGCGCCACGCCCGTTGATGTCACCGATCGCCCAGATGCCGGGCACATTCGTGCGCAATTGCCCGTCGACCGGAACCGTTCCGCGTGCGTCGACGTGCACGCCCGCCGTGTCGAGGCCGAGGTCGTCGGTATTCGGGCGGCGGCCGGTCGCAAACATCAGATGCGATGCATCGACCGGAATGCCGGACGCGCACGACACACGCGCAGCGGTCGAACCTTCGCCATTCAACGGCTCGATGCGCACGGGCTCCGAGTGGAAGCGACACGCGATGCCCTCGCGCGCGAGCACCTTTTCGACGGCTTGCGCGAAGTCCGCGTCTTCGCGCTGGAGCAACCGCTCGCTGCGCACCAGCACGGTCACGCGACTGCCAAAACGGCGGAACACCTGCGCAAATTCGAGCGCGATATAGCTACCACCGACGATGACCAGGTGCTCGGGCAGTTCGGTCAGATCGAGCAATGTCGAGTTCGTGTAATAGCGAATCCGTTCGAGGCCGTCAATCTTCGGAATGACCGGCCGCGTACCCGTGTTCAGGAAGACTTCATCCGCGCTCAGTTCGGCGCTGACGTTGCCGTCGGGGTCTGTGATCGAGATCGTGCGCGGGCCGGTGAAGCGGCCGTGGCCGGTGAACACCGACACGTTTTGCGCAGTACGCAGCCACTTTTCGACGCCGGTACGCGACTGGCCGATGATGCGATCCTTGCGTGCCTTCACCTCGGCGAGATCAACGGTGACTTCACCGGTCAGCTTCACGCCGTATTCGGACGCGTGGCGCGCGACGTGTGCGGCGCGCGCGCTTGCCACATAAGCTTTGGTCGGCGTACAGCCGACATTCACGCACGTGCCGCCGAACAGTTCGCGCTCGACGATGGCCGTCTTGCGGCCGCTCTTGCCGAGCCGGACGGCGAGCGGCGAGCCGCCCTGTCCTGTACCGATCACGATTGCGTCGAAGTGCTGTGGCATGGCAAATCTCCCAAAGCGCAGTCGAGAATCGGTCATCTTACGCCAGCACGACGAGAATGCCTTTTGAGCGTCGCAACGGCCCATGCCAAAGGCTTTCGCCAATAGAAAACCGGGCGTCGAGGGCCCGGTTTCCATCAGCGGCCGCGCGTTGCGGACGCGGGATGCGGATTTTCGGTTCGGTGTTTGGTCTGTTGGGGGCTCTTAGTGCGGCCGTTCTTCGCCGTGGCACACCATATGGCACATCAACTCGCGCGAGCGCTGCAGCGCCGCGCGTGCGCCGTTGGTTGCGACCAGCACGCCAACTTGCCCGAGGTTGAAGTCCGTCGACACCATCATTTGCATCAGCGACAGCATCGGCAGCACCACTGCCGGATGATAGATCTGCCGCTCGATCAAGGATTTCATGACTGCTCCCAGAGTGCGTCGCAGCCTGTCGGGGGCGCGCCGCTAACTTATTTCCAATGGAAGCAATTTTAGAGATTGGCCACCTGTGGATAAATGGCGCAAATCCGAAGTCACTTGTCGACGGAGGACAACAATCCCGGCACGCGCCCCCGGGCTCGCGTGCCGCAACGCGTTGATGGCTCGCTACTCGAGCGGCGTCTCGACGAACACCGGCAGCGCCTCGGCCCGCGCGGAAAATGCGGCGAGCGCCGGATATCGTGCCGGATCGATCTCGTTCAGCAACATAAACTGGGTGAAGCGCCACGCGACCGCGACCGTGATATCCGGCAGCATCAGGCGGTCGCCGAGCAGCCAGCCATTGCCTGGGTGCGCGGCGACTGCCGTTTCCAGCTGAGCATAAGCGGCATGCAGTTGAGTTCGAACGCGTTCGACCCATGGCTCATGGCGTTTTTCTCGCGGCCGCAGCATATCTTCATACACGTGCTGCATCGTCTTTTCGCATGCGGCAAGCGCGAAGCCGATCAGTTGTAGCGCTTTGGCCCGCGCGACGAGGTCTTCGGGCATCAGCCGCCGCTCGGGCGCGACCTTGTGCTCCAGATAGTCGAGGATCAACGACGAATCGACGAGCATCGTGCCGTCGTCGGTAATGAGCGTCGGCGCCTTGACGATCGGATTAGTCTTCGCGAATTCGTCGAAGTTACGGAAGACCGATAGCGCGCGGTGCTCGTAGGGAAGGCCATACATCGCGAGCGAGATCGCGACGCGACGGACGAACGGGGAATCCATCATGCCGATCAGTTGCATGTTTGCTCTGCTCCTCATCTGGTTGGTTTTCCGATGATTCGTTGTGCACGGGTTGGGCGACGCGGGCGCGGGCGCGGGTGCAGTTACTTTAGACGAATGGAACGCGGGTGGCGAGCGCTCGGATCGACGGTGAAAAGCGACAACCTGGAGCCCCATCTCCGATATCTCGTGCAGCGCTTGGGACTGCCTCGCGATGACCTGCGCGCACTCATCGATCGAACCGGCGCGCAGATGCGTTTCTTCTGCTATTGCGTCTGCATGAACCTACACCGTCCGTCGCCGCGCTGTTTGCGACGGCGAGTAAGCGCGTAAGCGCAGTTACAGAGGGCGCGCGGCGCGACCGCATCGCACCGCGCGTCTCACCCTCAAACCTCGACGTGCGTCGGCTCGAACGACATCGCGCCCGTGCTGCCATCCGGCCGTTTGAACAGCGTTGCGCCGTGGCCTTTCAGATCGCGCAGCGAGATCGACAACGTCTGCGTGAAGCCGATGGTTACGGAGAAACCGCCTGAGGAGGATTCGCCTTGCGTACCGTCCGCCGTTGCCGCACCGCCGTTCGCATCACCCGCTACGTTGCCGGGTTGCACGGCCTTGATCATCTGGCCTAGCAGATCCAGCGCTTCCTGCGTGCTGTGCAGCGTCGGTTGCGACAGACCGGCGAGCAGCGCGCTCAACGTGCTGTTCGCGTCGCTGGACGCCGTCTTGTCGTTGGCCGCGCCGGACTGCGCGGCAGCATTCTGATCCGTGCTTGCATCATTGCTGGCGCCGTTGCCGTTTTTGTTATGGCCTTGGCCGGGCAACAGACTCAAAATGCCGTCCTGCTGCGGTTGAGGCAGCGCCAGCATCGGCAGCGTGAATGCAGCCGGACCGCTGATCTGCGTCACCGTCGTAATTGCGCTGATCTGCTGTTCCTTCAGCGAGATCGATATCTTGCCGGTTGTCGCATCGAACTCGATTGCGACCGAGCCCGAGCGTTCATTCACCGCAACCGACGAAGCCGACATCGTCGTTGAACCGTAACTGGCGGACATCGACGATGCGACAGAAACGGACTCGTCGAAACTCGCGTTGAGATCGACCGGACCGCCTTTGGCCAACTCGGCAACGAAGTCTTTGGTCGCCGCGTCGGCCTGCTGCTGGCTAAAGCCGTTTTGCACGAGAAAGCCGTTGAGCGCGAAGCCCAACTGGGTGCTCGCGGCAGCCGACACCTCGCGCACGCCCGTCGACGGATCGACGGTCGTTGCGCTCTGCACCGCCTGCCCGAATGCCTGCATCAACTGACCGACACTGGCTACCTGCGCCTGCAGCGCAGCGGCGAGTGATGCGGCCAACTGGGAGCCGGGGTCGGCGAGCGTGCCCGCCTGGCTGGATCTGGTCCGATGCGCGTTGGCGGACGAGTCGCTGGGATTCGTCGGAATCAGGGAGCCCAGCAACCCGGTGAGACTACTGCCGCTAATTGGAGTCGACATATCTGGTGATCGGAGGGGGACGTGTCCGGATACCGCCAGCCGCCGCAGGTGGCGAACTATTGGCGTTTGTCTGAAGTTATCGGCAGATTGTTGTGCGTCTTGAGGAGGTTGCGTATTTTGCGGATGGCCGTGCGTCGCGCAACCATCGAGAAATGAGAAGGCCCGCCGAAGCGGGCCTCCGACGGCGATCGCCGACATTTTTGTGTATTGATGTGTATGGTTTTATGGCGAGATTCGGGGGCGGAGGTGCTCCGGCCTCGTCCGGAGAAAGGATTCGAACGCCCGGGCCAGGTCACACGCCTTCGACGAGAACGGCGCGATAGCGTGCGCCCCTGAACCGGTGCTGCGCAACCTGCTGATACGCCGGACTGTCGTACCACGCACGCGCCGCCTCCGTTGACGGAAACTCCACGATCACAACGCCCTCTGGCGCGTCCCCTTCCAGAACCTGCTGAGGACCGTAGGCCGCGAGAATTTTGACCGGATGACCTTTGAAAGTGTCACCTACCTTGCTTTGATAGACGTCCAGTTCAGCCTGATCCTGCGTGCTTTCCTTCGTAAAGACGATATAGGTCGCCATGACATACGCTCCTGCTGCGGGGTGAATGGTCGAACGATTATGCCGAATATCTGATTCCGGCAGGATGCGGGTTGCCGCGGGGTGCCCACACTATTATTGACAGACCTTGTCAACGCGATCTGGATGCTGGTTAATTCTGTCATGGGCGTCAAGCATGGCGCACCGGAAAGACGCGAAAAGGGATTATTCGACTTAAAGGGGTATTGCCATGCACATTGGCTTGATCGGCGGGATTGGCCCCGCGGCGACCGAGGTTTACTACCGCAGGCTGGTGCGCGCCCACGTTGACGCCCAACGTAGACTTTCTCTGACTATCGCTCACGCCGACACCACCGAGTTGGTCGCGAACCTGCAGGCAGGCCGTGCCGTCGAGCAAGCGGCCGTCTTCGCGAGGTACATCGAACAGTTGCGCGCAGGCGGCTGTGAAGCGGCGGCGGTCACATCCATGGGAGGACACTTCTGCATCCGGGAACTGGCGGCCCTCTCCAGCCTGCCGCTCATCAATGCGATCCCTGTGCTGGACGCATGGTTCGCTGATCGGGGTTTGTCTCGTGTCGGCGTTCTCGGAACGCGTGCCGTGATGGAGTCTGGTCTGTATGGCATATCGTCAGCCGAGGTCGTGACGGTCGACCCAGACGAACTCGACCGCGTCCAGGCTTACTACGTCGCGATCGCTGTTGCGGGATTCGCGACGCCGGAGCAGCTCGACTATTTTCACGAGACGGGTCGCAAGCTGTACCGGGATAAGGGAGCCGAGGTCGTTGTTCTCGGAGGGACTGACTTGTCGCTCGCATTTGACGGCAAGGACCCCGGCTACCCGACGGTCGACAGTGCGATCATCCATGCCGACGCCATCGCGCGTGTGGCGATGGACCTGGAGGCGCCCTGACCGGCGGCGCCGCGGGCCGCCGGGGGAATCCCCAGCGATCGGCAGGAGCCCCAGCTACACCCCCCATCGCAGCGACGGCGTATGCACCGGGCTATCCCAATGCTGCGTCATTTCGTCATCCAGCACGCACAACGTAATCGACGCACCGGCCATTTCCAGCGAGGTCGTCAGCGAACCGACCTGCGCGCGAGCGATTTTGAGGTCCCGTTGTTGCAGCCATAGGCGAGTCGAATTGAACAACAGATAGAGTTCACCGAGCGGCGTCCCCCCAAGGCCATTGATCAGCACCAGCAGGTCCGACCCGGCCTTCGGCTTCAGATCGGCGACGATCCCGGTAAGCAGTTCTCCCGCGATCACATCTGCCGCGGCAAAGCGGGCACGCCGCCGCCCTGGTTCGCCATGAATTCCGACGCCAACTTCGATTTCATCGTCGCCGATCTTGAACGTCGGCGTGCCCGCCGCGGGCACCGTGCAGCTCGAAAACGCGACGCCCATGGTCGCGGTCCGATTGTTGATCCGATCGCCAAACGCCTTGCACTGTTCGAGGTCCGCCCCGGCTTCAGCGAGGCTTCCCACCATTTTCTCGACGATCACGGCGCCCGCTACGCCGCGCCGCCCCGTTGTATAGCTGGAGTTTTCGACGGCAACGTCGTCGTTGATCAACACCATCGCATTCGGCAGATCTGACATCTCGGACGCCATTTCGAAGTTCATTAGATCGCCCGAATAGTTCTTCACGATAAACAGCGTGCCCGCGCCCATATCGACGGCCTTTGCCGCCGCCATCATCTGATCGGGCGTCGGCGAAGTGAAAACCTGGCCGGGGCATGCGGCATCGAGCATCCCGTAGCCGACGAAACCGCTGTGCAGCGGCTCGTGCCCCGACCCGCCGCCCGATACCAGCGCGACCTTGCCCGGCTTCAGCGTCTTGCGCCGCACGAATACCTGCTCCTGATTGAGGACCACAAGATCACTGTGCGCAGCGGCGAACCCCGCCAGGCTCTCGGCCAGAAAGTCGTCGACCTGATTGATGAATTTCTTCATGGCTTACGCTCCTTTCACTCTCTGTATTGCGCGAGCCGCGCACATATCGCGCCGATCATCAACTGGCTCGACCGCGCACCAGGATCGATGTGACCGCGCGAGCGCTCACCGAGAAAGGACGCGCGGCCCTTGGTCGCGAGCATGTCACGGGTGGCAAGCATGCCCGCTTCAGCGACCTGTGGTAGTGCATCGAGCACGGCTTCCGGCAAAGCGTTGCTGTCAGCCAGTTCCGCAAAGCGCGATGCGACGGGAATCAGCACGTCCATCATCGTCTTGCTGCCGATGCCCGCCTTGCCGCGCTGCGCAACGGCGTCCACCCCCGCCGCGAAGACCCGCGCGGCGTCCTTCAGGCTCGGAACATCCGCACGATCGGCCGACGCTTTCGCCATCCCATGCAACATCGAAAAGAGCAGCGGGCCCGACGATCCGCCCACCGTCGATAGCAGTTTGGACGCGGCAAGGTCTAACGCGGGGGCCAACGTCATCGCCTCGATTTCGGCACGCATCCCAAGCAATGCGTCGAATCCGCGTAGCAGGTTAAAAATATGATCGCCGTCGCCAATCTGCTGATCGAGCAAGGTGATTTCGTCGGTATGTTCCTTCAACGTCGCATTCGCAGCCTCGATGCACGCCATAACCGTTTTGCCGTTCATGCCGGAATCCTCCTGCCGTCGGAACCGAAGTAGAGAAGGCTGCGCGGCGGTAGCGATGCGCCGACCGTTTGCCCAGGCACAAAATTGCGCTCGGTCATCGTCGTCGCGGCGATCGCGGTGCCTTCGCGATCCAGAATCAGCAGATGTCGAAGCGGCGAATACTCGAGTACGCGGAAGTTGAGCACATCGCGCGCATCCAACGCGTGCAGAACGATATCTTCCGGACGGATCGCGACCGTCGACGTACCCTCCGGCAAAGCGGCGAAATCGAACAGCGTCGCGGGCAGCACATTGATCGGCGGAGAGCCAAGACGCTGTGCCGCGCCAAGGGATGCCGGATTGCCATACACTTCGCGCGGCGTGCCCATCTGCACAATGCAGCCATGTTCCAGGATGCCGATGCGATCGGCCAGCGTCGTCGCCTCGACCTGATCGTGCGTCACGTAGACGATCGTCGCGCCGATGGTCCGATGCAGCCGCTTCAGTTCGATGCGCATTTCCTCGCGCAATTTCGCGTCGAGCGACGACAACGGCTCGTCCATCAGAAAGACTTTGGGCTGGCGCACCAGCGCGCGCCCGATCGCCACCCGCTGCATCTCGCCGCCCGACAGATGCGTCGCCATGTTGCCGAGCTTCGACTCCATATGCAGCATCTGGGCCACCTCCTGCACGCGCGCGGTCACTTCCGCCTCGCGCAGGCGCCGTCGCGGCGAACGCAATGGAAAAGCGAGATTTCCAAAGACGGTCAGATGCGGATACAGCGAGTACTGCTGGAAGATAAACGCGACGTCGCGATCCGCGGGATGCGCATCGGTCGCCGCTTCGCCATCGATGAAGATCGCGCCTTCGTCGGGCCGTTCGAGTCCGGCAATCAGCCGCAGCGTCGTCGTCTTGCCGGCGCCGCTCGGCCCGAGCAATACGACGAATTCGCCCTCCTTCACGTCGATCGACATCCTGTCCACTGCGACGATATCGCCGAAACGCTTCGTCACCTGTTGCAAGCGGATCTCAGACATAAGCGCCTCCATTGCCGTTGCCATTGACGACCATCTGGCGCGCGGCACCCGGCAGCAGCTTGCCGCTGGCTGCGTCATAGACCAGCGTGTGTTCCTTGCGAAAGGACAACCCGACCTGCGACCCGGCCGCCCGCCCGTCGCTTTTGCCAACTCTCACGCGGACAATGCCAAGCGCCGTATCGACGACGAGAATCTGATGCGAGCCAAGATACTCGTCGGCAATCACGCAGCCACGCAAAGGACCCCGCTCGTCGAGCAGGATGTGCTCGGGCCGGATGCCCAATAGCGCCTTGGCTGCGGACGCGTCGACACGTGGTACCGGCACCCATGCGCCGCCTAGCGAGACCCGTTCCGCACCCGCTTCGACGCCGGTGTCAACGGCCAGAAAGTTCATCGGCGGACTGCCAATGAAATTGCCGACAAACACCGTGGCGGGAAAATGATAGATCTCGTGCGGCGCCGCGGACTGCAGGACTTCGCCCTGATTCATCACCACCACATCGTCGGCCATCGCCATCGCTTCGCTTTGATCGTGCGTCACGTAGACGGTCGTCGCGTTCAGCGCGTTATGCAGTTTTCGTAGTTCGAGGCACATCAGTTCGCGGAAATCGGCATCGAGTGTGCCGAGTGGTTCGTCCATCAGAAAGGCCTTCGGATGTCGCACGATTGCACGACCCAGCGCGACGCGTTGACGGTCGCCGCCGGACAGTCCGCCGGTTTTGCGGTCGAGGATCGATTCGATGCGTAGCATCCGGGCGGCGGATTCAACGCGCGCGGCGATCTCGCGACGCGAAATGCCTTCGTTTTTCAGCGGAAACGCGATGTTGTTGCGCACACTCATATGCGGATAGAGCGCGAACATCTGGAACACGAATGCGATGTCGCGCTGACGCGCGCGCAATGTGGTGACGTCTTCGCCGTCGATACGGATCTGCCCCGACGTCGGTAGCTCGAGTCCGGCGATCATGCGCAAGGTGGTGGTCTTGCCGCATCCGGACGGTCCGAGCAACACGACAAAGCGACCGGTGCTTACCGTCAGATTGGTATTGCGCACGGCCGTAAAGTCGCCGAAGCGCTTGTGCAGATTTGAAAGAACGATCGTCGACATGGCTCAGTCCGGAAAGTGACTTGTCACGACGAACGCCAGCGCGCCCACCAGGATGACGGGAAACGACCACGTATAGAGAGCGACGGTGAACGGTTGAACCAGCATCGCGATGCCGACGCCGATCAGCACCGTCGAAGCACCTTCGCAGTAGCGCCGGCGAAATAGACGCCGACGTGGCAGGGTCGATTGCACTTTCATTTGCGCACCGCTCCGAAAGTGATGCCGCGCAACAGGTGCTTACGTAGCACGACGGTAAAGAACAGGATCGGCAGAACAAACAAGGTCGTCGCGGCCGCGACGGCCGGCCAGTCCTGGCCGCCCTCGCCGATGATGAACGGAATGAATGGCGGCATCGTCTGCGCGTCGCCGCTCGTCAGCAGTAATGCAAACGCGTACTCGTTCCACGCGAAGATCAGACAGAAGATGGCGGTGGCCGCAATGCCGGTGATCGCTTGCGGCAGCACCACCTTGATAAACGCCTGCAGACGCGTGTAACCGTCGACCAGCGCGGCTTCCTCATACTCGCGCGGGATCTCGTCGATGAAGCCCTTGAGCAACCACACGGCCAGCGAAACGTTGACCGCCGTGTACAGCACGATCATGCCCAGATAGCTGTCCGCCAGACCAAGTGCGCGGTACATCAGATAGATTGGAATCGCGACGGCAATCGGCGGCATCATCCGTGTCGACAGAATGAAGAACAGCAGATCGTCGGCCATCGGTACTCTGAAGCGCGAGAATGCATACGCCGCGAGCGTGCCGAGAAATACCGCGAGAAACGTCGAGCCGAAGCCGATGACGAGCGAATTGATAAAACGAGGCACAACCTTCGACGGCCCGGCGATCACCAGATTGCGCTTGCGCACATCGCGGTCATACCAGGTCTGCGCGGGTGGCAGGCTCGCGATGAACTCCGGCGTCTGCCGCGAACGGATCGTGAACAGATTCACGTAGCCTTCCAGTGATGGCTGGAACATCACGACGGGTGGATAAGCAATTGCGTCCTCCTGAGTCTTGAAGCTCGTCAGGATGATCCACGCGATCGGCAATGCCGCGATCAGCGCATACGCGATCACGACGACAGCGGCGAAAGTCTTTCCGCGCGGCGAAGCCGCCACCACGGATTGTTGAAGGGCAAGGTCTGTCATCGCTGTTTCACCCTGTTCAGTGCCTTCACATAGATATTCGCGGCGCCGAATACGACGACGAACAGAATGATGGCGAGCGCGGACGAATAACCCGTTTGCCACTTCTCGAATGCGGCGCGTTTGAGTGTGATCGACACGGTTTCCGTCACGGAACCTGGACCGCCCGATGTCAACAGATTCACCATGTCGAACATCTTGAAGTTCTCGATGCCTCGAAACAGAATGGCGAGCATCAGGAACGGCAGCGTCATCGGCAGCGTGATCGACCAGAACTGGCGCCATGGCGAAGCCCGATCCACTTCGGCCGCTTCGTAGATGTAATCGGGAATCGAGCGTAGACCGGCGAGGCAGATCAGCATCACGTAAGGCGTCCACATCCATGTATCGACCATCACGATGGTCCACGGCGCGAGCGGTACATCACCGATCATCGAGAACGAGCCAGGCGGAATGCCCGTGAAAAAGCTGACGATGTCGTTGAAGAGGCCCGTTTGAGGTTGCAGTATGAATGTCCAGAAGTTGCCGACGACGGCGGGCGACAGCATCATCGGCAGCAGGATCAGTGTCGTCCAGAAGCTGTGGCCGCGGAACTGCCGGTTGATCAGCAACGCAAGCCCGAACCCAAGCAACACTTCGAGTCCGACCGACCAGAACACGAAGCGCGCGGTGACTTGCATCGCATACCAGATGTCTTCATCAGTCAGGATGTCCGTGTAGTTGTCGATGCCGACGGAACGCGCCGGCACACTAGGCATGTTCGACTTGAAGTTGGTAAACGACAACCGTAATGCCCAGATCAGCGGAAAGAGGTTGATCGCGAGCAGCAGAACGATGGTCGGGAGAATAAATAGCCAGGCGATGGTCCGATCGGACAGTCCGCGCAGGCGCGCCGCCGCGCGCGCGTGCGTTTTCGCCCCCAACCCTTCTGCAGGAAAAGGCTTGTTTGCCAACATGCCTGACTCCTTGATACGGAATCTGCCAGGCCATTCGGCCCGGCGTTCCGCACGTTAAGGTTGTTTCAGCTTCAGTTTTTTCCTTCTGCCTTGAAGACCTTGTTCCAGTCCTTGACTAGCAGATCGAGCGCTTCTTGCGCGGTGCCTTTGTCGGCTACCACATAGTCGTGCACGCGCTTTTGCATGTCGAGCAACAACTCGGCGTACGCGGGTTCCGCCCAGAAATCCTTGACGATCGACATGGACTTCAGGAAGGCCGGCGCGAACGGCGCGCTCTTTGGAAAGTCCGGTGCATCGACGACCGACCTGGCCGCCGAATAGCCGCCGAGTTGCCACCACTTCTTCTGCACGTCGGGTTGCGCAAACCACTTGATGTATTCGAGCGCGTCCGCTTTGTGGTCCGAATACGAGACGACCGATATGCCCTGTCCGCCAAGCTGCGTGAACTGCTTGACTTCCTTCGGATTGACAAAGAAACCGATCTTGTCACCGCCGACGTTCGGGTCTTTATACAGTCCAGGGAAAAACGCGAACCAGTTCATCTGCATCGCGACCTGACCGGACTTGAACGCGTCGAGCCCTTCCTGCATATACGCGTTGGTCATGCCGGGCGCGGTACAGCACTTGTAAAGCGCCTTATAGAATTCAAGCCCTTTGACTGCGCCAGGCGAATTGACGAAGCCCTCAAGGTGATAAGGCTTCCTGGGGTCCTGATATTCGAAGCCATAGTTGTAGAGCATGTTGGTCACGCCCATCGTGATGCCTTCCGAACCGCGCTCGGTGAAGATATAGACGCCGTACACGGTTTTTCCATCAATTTTTCTTCCCTGAAAGAATTCCGCTGTCTGCTTGAGTTCATCCATCGTGGTGGGCGGCTCGAGCTCGCGTTTGTACTTCTGTTTGAACTCGGCACGCAGTTCAGGTCTTGCAAACCAGTCTTTCCGATACGTCCACCCGACTGCGTCCGCCATCGCCGGTAACGCCCAGTAGTTCGGCGTATTTTTCGGCCACTCCGCGTAGCCGACCACGGTTGCCGGAACGAAATCGTTCATCGATATCTTGTTCTTCGCGAAGAAATCGTTGAGCTTCACATAGTGCCCATTGACGGCCGCTCCGCCAATCCATTGGCTGTCCCCTATGATCAGGTCGCACAGCTTGCCGTGCGAATTGAGCTCGTTGAGGAAGCGGTCCGCGTAGCTCGTCCACGGCACGAACTCGAACTTCATATTGATGCCGGTCTTGACTGTGAAGTCCTTTGACAATTCGACGAGTGCATTGGCCGGATCCCACGCGGCCCAACACAACGTCAACTGTTTGGCTTGCGCATGTGCGGCCGATGCGAAGCAAAGCCCCATCGACGCCAGGAGCGTCGAGATCACCCTTGCTGACGTAAGACGTAACATTTGTCTTCTCCTTGTCTTCCTCGGGTCTCCAACCTGATAACAGACAGTGCCCATGCGCCGGGCGCTGTATTCGGGCTTCGGCGGATTCAGCACATCGTCCGCGCGTCGCGAGTGTCAGGCACGCGCATTCTCACGAAGATAAATTCGGGTTTCGGGGGTTGGGATACCTGGCGTACCACGCACGTCGTTAAGCAGATTGATGGCTGCAAGGCCCGCCCAATGGACGATGCCTCGCACGTCCTGATCGAGGATCACGTCAATCGCGCGCTCGGCGAGTTGCGCACGGGTGTCGCTGGTGCATTCGTGGCCGATCAGAACGACGCGCGCCTTGCTGCCCAATTCCTGTAACGCGGATGCAATGCCGGAAATGCCGCCGCCCGTCGCATATACGCCGACCAGATCGCGGTGTCCGGCAATCAGCCCTTGCACAGCGAGGCCCGCGCTCTCGTCGTCTTCGGTGAAATCGGGTTCGGTGACCCAGCGCAGGTTGCGGAAATCCTCTTCGAGAACCTGCGAGAAGCCGATGCGACGCTCGAGTTGATCGTGTAGCCGCGACGACGCGGACAACACGGCCACAGTACCGATGCGCGAGCCGATGAAGCGCCCCATGAGCAGCGCGGCAATTCGTCCCGCGACGCGGTTATCGACACCGACGTATGCGGCGCGAGCACTCGACGGCAAGTCGGAGAACACCGTGACCACCGGCACGTTTGCATCGGCCATGTCCTGAATCATCCTCTCGACCCACGGATAATCGAGCGGCACCAGCACGAGCGCATCGTAGTCAATCAGTTGCCCGGCGAGGGAAGTTGCGTCGCGCTGGCTAGACTGGTCGCAACGATAGAACGACGGGACGATGCGATGCTCGCGAAAGAAGCTCGCCGACAGCGCGACATCACGCTCGACCTGGTTGAGAAAGCGGGAGTTGATTTGCGGCAGAACAAAGGCGACCCGGAATGAAGTCGTCTTCGCGGGCCGGCCGCGGCTTGCCCGCTCGTCACGCAGCGTCGCAAGCGCGAGATGGACGCGTTCAGCGGTTTCAGGGCGAACCCCATGGTCGTCGCGCAGCACACGGTCTACCGTGGCGACGCTAACGCCCGCGCGACGCGCAATCATCATACGGGTAGCCGGCATGGGTCTCCTCCGGTGCCGAGCCTGGAGTCGTTTTGTTAACTCAAGATAGTTTTCCGCCCGTGGAATGCAAGCTTTTTTATCGCGTTAAATTCATCATTTTTAATGAGCGAAGTGCAGCAGATTTCGTGACGGCCGCGTGGCTCCTTGCCACCGCGCCATCGACGTAAAGCTCGATGCCCGAGATAAACGCGCTGCGCTTATCATCTCGCGCGACCCAGCCGTTACAGCTTGCGTGCGCTCGCATCGGTCGGCATGCCGCGAGGCGGCACGTGGCCATTGATTTCATCGGCCTCGTTCGAGCGCGTGAAGCGCAGGTGGGTGATGTCTATCGGAAAGAACATACTCCAGCTCCATTCCACAAAGATCCTCAGCTTGCGGCCAAGCGTCGGAATCCGGGAGAGATAGAAGGCACGCCACAGTAGCCATGCGGGCAGGCCGGTCAAACGTATCCCGTAGATTGACGCGACACCCTTCATGTGGCCGATGGTCGCCATCGTGCCTTTGGCCACGAATGCGAACGGGCGGGTCTGTCTGCCCGCCAGACGGCGCACCAGGTTGTCCGCGAGTTGATGTGCCTGTGCGACCGCATGCTGGGCTGTCGGCGGCGACGGCTGATCGGTCGCCTCGTTGTGCACCAGCGCGCAGTCTCCTGCTGCCCAGAAGACGGGAAAGCCCGGCACGCTCATGTCGCCTTGCGTCGCGATCCGGCCGCGCTCGACAGGCAAGGCGATGCGCGCCGCCAGCCGCTCGATCAACGGGTTGGGTTTCGTGCCGATCGTGCAGATCACCGTTGAACCGCTCAGGAACTCGCCGTCCTGCAACGTAACGCCTTGCGCGCCGACACGCGATGCACGCGCGCCGAGCCGGACGTCGATGCCCCTTTCCGCCATTCGCTGCGCAGTCATCACGCCAAGCGCTTCCGGCATTTCGGGCAATAGCCGGTTTCCATCGTGAAGTATCGTGACGGCAAGTTCTTCGTCGCGTACGAGCTTGTAAAAGTGCCGCACGCTGTGGAGGTAGTCGGCCAGTTCGCCCGCTACCTCGACGCCGGAGAATCCGCCGCCCACCACGATGAAATGTCCAAGGCGCCGTCTGATCGCCGGGTCCGATTCCAGTTCGATACATGCGAGCCGTCGCAGAACCTGATTGCGGATAAACATCGCATCGCCGATCATCTTGAGCGGCAACGCGTGTTCTTTCATGCCCGATACGAGTTCCAGGTTTGCACGCGTGCCGAACGCGAAGATCAGGTGCTCGAAGGGGATCTCGCGAGTGCCGGCCAGCGTCGTGCCACGTATGGTCCGGCGCTCGTAGTCGATGTCCTCTACCGTTGCCATGATGAAGCGAGAGTGCTGGATCATCTGGCGAATCGGCACGATCACCTGCTCAGGAAAGACGGAGGCGCCGACGACTTCAGCTAGCATCGGATTGAAGGTGGTGAAGCTTTCGTCGCTGATGAGCACCACCCGATAGGGCGCAGGCAAGCGCCTTTCGAGGGCCTGTGCGAGCGTCGTACCGGCAAAGCCGCCGCCGACGATCACGATGTTTTTCCCGGTTTCCATGTCATCTCCTTACGCACCCATCGACCGGAGCGGCCTGGGTCTATCAGGTAGTATGCGAATCGCTCCTCACACACGCGTCGCCCGGAGTTCACTTTTCTGTCACAACAACCGGACCGCGAGCTCCATCTCATCGTTCAAGCTGTCGATCACAATGAGACTGCCGATGAGGCAGATGGCTTATGCAAGCTCCGTCATTTTGCGTTGCCGGCGCACGCACAACAGTCGGCGCGACAACGACGCCGCACCGATCGCGAAACCTGTCGCTGCAAACGCGACCCACGCATAAGGCCGCAAGAGAGGCATCGCCAGCAGCACGAGCGCATCGTTACCACCGGGAATCATCAGGCTTGCCCAGCCCATCAACGCACCGCCAGTCAAACAGCGCACCAGTTGCGATGGTGTGACGCGCGTCCCGCTGGCGTGTTCGCCGCGCATTGCGCGTTTGATCAGGGCTGACATGGCACCCACGATCAGTGCACCGAACAGCAGGCCACGCGAGGCCGTCGCGCCACCAGGGCGACCCTGTGCGAGATCGGCGAGCGTATCGGCAGATGTCCCGACGCTATCGAGCACGAACAGCAGCACGAACGTGATACCGATTGCGGCAGTTGCGCCGCGCGGCAACCACGAAACGCGATGCCCGTCATCCGGATTCGCGCATCGCATGCCCGTCGTCGATCCTGCGTGGCGCGAGTGCAGCGCACAGGCTGCAAGCATTGCGGATATCACACCGAGCAACACCACGATGGAAGCAGGCGCATATAGAGCCGGTGAATCATGCACGGGAAATGGGATCGCAATCGCAAGTCCACGCGCGGCGATGTGACAGCCCGCGTAATAGCCGATCGGTGTTGCGACGTAGCTCCACTGCCCCGCGCCAATACGCGCGATCGTGCCGAACGCGCACGCGCCGTTCACCGACGCGCCCAGTCCAAGGAGCAGGCCTCCCAAGACCGCCGCGTGAGTCACCGGCGCGCCAGCCGGAAGAGATGGCAGCGCATCGAGCGATTTCGCAATGAACAGACCGCCTGGCACGAGCATGAACGCCGTGAGGATAGCCAGCAGACGCCCGCATTTGCGCTCGTCGATGATCTCGTTGACGGCAGCCACGGCGCAGGACGCCCCGCGCCGGATCGCAACGCCCACGGCGAGCGCGCAGAGCGCGGCGAGTGTCGCTGTGGTCGCGCCAGGGATGACATTGCCCATGAGATTGCTCCGCAAGAGCCATTGCCCAAATGCGCTTCGGCGGATCGGACGCCGCCGGACGCGGCGCGCGCTGGCCGGCGCCCGCTGACAGCTGCGCCGTAGTTAGCAGCGCGACGACGTGTGACCGAGCCAGCGGCCGATCAGGTAGTCGAGCGACAGCTTGCCTGGGCCGTGCAGCAGCGTGACGAGCAGAAAGAGCCCCCAGTACTGGTGATCGCGCAGACCGACTTCCCCCAGCCCCGGGTAAGAGATCACGGCAATGATGTTGAAGATGAATAGCCCGAATGCCGCGAATCGCGAGCCGAGCCCGAGCACGAGAAAAATTGGCAAGCCCAGTTCGGCGGCCGTGCCCAGATAGGCAGCCAGCACGGGCGGCAGAAGCGGCACCGAATACTCGCTTTGAAAGAGTGCGAGCGTGGAAGACCAGCTCGCGAGCTTGGTGAGCCCAGACTGGAAGAACACCAGGCCGATGGCGATGCGAATGCCGAGGTCGAGCACAGGTGTGGCGAACTCCAGTGCGCGCAGCGCCGAACGGTACAGCGAAATTGCCTTGTGCATGACGTTCGGGGGTTCAACGTCGCGCGTCGCGGAAAGGGGCGATGAGATCTTCATTTTGGAACCTCGGGGTCGTGATGAACCCAGCCATGGGTCAGGAGGCGCCACATGCGACTGGTTGCGGCGCCGGGACGGGGCGGCCGATATCAACCTGCCGCGGCCGCTTTGGCGGCGGGACTGAGAACACCGCTTTTTCCGCCGGGTTTCGCGAATTCGGACATCTGAAGATGAGCGCCGGCGATCTTTTCGCACGTGCCCTTGGGAACGAGAATCCACGCTTCCGTGTCACGGTCCGTCTTTGCGGTCGCGGCGCATGAACTCTTGCTGGTGCCGCAGTCGTTCTTGCCGGCCTTCGCGATGCCTGCGCACTTCTCGAAGTCGCCGGCGGCAAACGAGACCGTGCTCGCTGTCGCGACGCCAATGGCGAGCAGACTCGCGATGGCGCCTTGAATGATGCGTTCGCTGTTCATGATGCTTCCTCCAGGGTGGTGATGAGGTCAGGCGCGATTGCCTGTGTCCCGGGATGAAGTGTGCGAAACGCTGCTCACGGCTTTATCGCCCGAAAGTCAAATTTTTGTCACGACGCGTGGGCGCGCTGGACAGACCGCGCTGGCGATCTAGAATGATCTAGACACAAACGCATTTGCCCGTTCTCGCAGGCAGTGCCGTGCGCCTGACAGTTCAGTGAGGATGGCCGTCATGTCTCGCAACGTTCTGGTGATCGAAGACGACAACGACATCGCCCAACTCGTGCGCATGCAACTCGCGGGGCTCGCCTGCGAGACGACGGTACTCAACGATGGGCGGGCGGGACTCGCGCAAGCGCTTGCCAGGCCGTACGAGCTGGTGGTGCTTGATCTGATGCTGCCAGGGGTCGATGGCCTCGAGATCTGCCGGCGTCTTCGCTCGGAACGCCGCTATACGCCTATCCTGATGCTGACGGCGCGATCGACCGAGCTCGATCGGGTGCTGGGCCTCGAAATGGGAGCGGACGACTATCTCGCGAAACCGTTCAGCGTGCTGGAGTTCGTTGCGCGTGTGAAGGCGATTTTCCGGCTCGTCGATATGCTCGCCAATACGACCGCCGGCGAGCACACGCTGCTCGAATGCAAAGATCTGAAGATCGACGTCGAAAAGCGCGACGTGATCGTGCGTGGTACGCCGATCCTGTTGACGGCCAAGGAGTTCCAGTTGCTGCTTCATTTCGCGCAGAACCCAGGTCGCGTCTTTACACGCGGGCAACTGCTCGATCAGGTGTGGGGCTATACCCATAGCGGCTATGAGCACACGGTGAATTCGCATATCAACCGGCTGCGCGCGAAGATTGAAATCGATCCGAACTCGCCCGAATACATCCAGACGGTATGGGGCGTCGGCTACAAGTTCCGCAATGCGCCCGAACACTGATTCCCGACTGTTCGCCACCCTGTATGGTCGTCTCGCGATTTCGCTGATGGTCGTATTCGTCGCGATCGGCGCCATCATGATTGTTACGTCGCAACGGATGTTCGAGACGCAGCGATTATTCGAACTGGTGGCCAATCTGGTGGTCGGCACGGTGGTATTCAGCCTGATCGCCGCGCTTGTCGTCTTCCGCTTTCTCACACTCAGGCTTCGCAGACTCGCGTGCGCGATTGAAGCATTCCGGGCCAGTGGTTTCGCGCACCCGATTCGAGTCGATACGCAAAACGGCAATGACGACGAGATCGGGCGCATCATTGGCGCGTTTCAGGAGATGTCGGAGCGAATCGCAACCCAACTCGCGCAGCTTGAGCAGGTGGACCGGCAGCGACGCGAACTGCTGGCCAACGTATCTCATGATCTTCGAACACCACTCGCATCCATGCAGGGGTATCTCGAGATGGTGCTGATCAGGGACGAAGGATTGTCCCAGGACGACCGCTACCGGTATCTGCAGATCGCGGTGAAGCATTGCGAGCGGCTCGCGAGGCTCGTGCGGGACCTGTTCGATCTCACCAAACTCGAGGCGAACGAGGTGAGGCTGCAGGTCGAGGCATTTCCAATCAGCGAACTTGCGCAGGACGTCGTCCAGAAGTTTGCGCTCAGTGCCCACAAACGGGACCTCAGGCTAAGCGCGAGCGTGTGCGCCGATTGTCCGCCCATCCGCGCCGACATTGGCATGATGGAACGCGTGCTTGAGAACCTGATTGAAAACGCGATGCGCTATACACCGGCCGGCGGTGAGATCAACGTCGGCGTCCGTCGGACCGGAGACCGGGTCGAGCTTCAGGTGAGCGATACAGGACGAGGCATCCATCACGACGATATCGGCAATGTTTTCGATCGCTACTATCGCGCGGATCGAGGCGAATCCAGCGACGCAGGCAACGCGGGCCTTGGGCTTGCGATCACGCGCCGCATCATCGAATTGCATGGCGGGCGGATTCGCGTCGAGAGCACGCCGGGTCTTGGCACTACCTTCACTGTCGACCTCGCGATGGCATAAGCACTGTGCTGGCGTGCTAGCGCTCAAAGAGCGAAGCCGACGATGGTCGAGTCGAGGATGCGGCGTTCGATAAATTCGCCGAGTGCAAAGGCCGGCGCCTGCCGCAGCGCGAGCTCATAGGCGTCGTCCACGGTTTGCCCTTCGCGCAGTGCCTGCAACATCGCGAACTCACCGGCCGCTAGCGCCTGGATATTCACAGCGAAGCCGGCACGTTGGACAAGAAGCCGATCACCGCCGGCGCTCGCGTCGATGCTTTCGTCGCTTTGCGATCCGGGCTGGTTGACTTGCCAGATCCTCAGCACCGGGAACGGCGATGCCAACAGACGGCATGCAGGATGTAGCCTGAAGCGTAGGGTTGAGCATTTCGCACTGGCGAGGCTCGACAATTCCGACAGCGGCAGCGGCGCGTGGTCGGCTGCATGGAAGACTTCGTGCACGAGCCATTCGAGTGTCGCTGTATCGGCGAGGTAGCTGAGCGACGCGACGGGCGGAAAATGATCGAGGAAAGCCGGGAAGCTGTCGCCGAAACGCTGGATATCACCGCTTTGCGATGGATGGTCGCGAATGTAGCGGTTCGCCGCGTAGTCAAAGAACGGCTCGCCGACGAGCCTGTCAACGACGGGATAGACGGCGCGCAGCGCTTCACGAAGATTGTGATGCGTGTTGCCGATATAGACCGCCAGCCGGTCTTGCCTGTCGTCACCGCAGACGGTCCAGTCGATTCCAGACGGATCCTGCTCAAGAACCGCGCGCGCAAAGGCGGCCTGTAAATCATGAAGCGAATGCATGGTGTGTCCTCATGACTGCCGCGGCGTGGCTGGATTCCTCGAGCAGCACTTCGAGCGGCGGGATGTCGGTGTCCCATTCAATCAGGGTGGGAACCGGGCCAAAGCGGTCGAGCGCCCGCGCATACAGTTCCCAGACCGGGGCCGCGACCCGCGCGCCATGGGTGTCGAGAAGCAGTCTGCCGACACGTTCATGGCCGGCAAGATGGATTTCGCAGATCGCGTCGACCGGCAACGCGTCCAGATACCCAACGGGATCGACGCCATTATTCGCTTGATTCACATAAAGGTTGTTGACGTCCAGCAATATGCCGCAACCCGTGCGCCGGGCGACGATCGCGATGAACTGGCATTCCGGGATAGTCGAATGGCAGAACTGAAGATAGCTCGAGATGTTTTCAACGAGAATCTGCCGGCGAAGACGTTCCTGCACTTCGTCGATGTGGTCGCACACGACATCGAGCGCCTCTTCCGTGTAGGGCAACGGCAAAAGGTCGTTGAGATGGTTCGATCCGACACGCCCCCAGCTCAGATGCTCGGACACGAGTCCGGGTTGAACCCGGGAGACCAGATCGCACAGATGCCGGAGGTGATCCGTGTCGAGCCGGCCTGTCGATCCGAGGCTGAGTCCGACGCCATGCAGACTCAGCGGATACGCGTCACGGATACGCTCCAGATAGTGAATGGGTTGACCGCCCGCGCCAAAGTAGTTTTCGCTATGAACCTCGAACCAACCGACGCACGGTCGTTCCCGCAGGATCTGCTGATAGTGAGGCGGGCGCAGGCCGATGCCCGGCAAGGCCGGCACGGACTGCGCTGCAGCGAATGATATGGCAGGGACACGCATCTGAGCGCCCTCGTCGCCGATACGAATGAACGTTACTGTGGTCGATAGTCATCACGAAACCGTCACGATTGCGTCGAATTTTTCTCCCGGCTTTTCTCGCCCATCAACAGGCCGCCCGGCGAGGCACGCTGGTGCAGCGCGGGATGTTCGCCTATCTTTGGGAACAGTGGCATTCTCTTCGGCGCAAGATATTGGGGCCCTTCGCATGAGTCTCAAATGGAAGCTGATCTGGCCGGCTACCGCGTGTGCGCTGCTCATACTCGTCGGGCTTGCTACCAGTCCCGTTCCCGCGTGGGTTGCCGGACATCTGCGATCGGGTCTTCTGGTTGTCGTTGCAGCGACGCTTGCAGTGGTGCTGGTTGTGCTCGCCGCGGCGGTTGAGCGCCGCTTGTGTCGTCCGCTCCGGGCAATTCTGCATACGGTTGGCGACGTCGCCGCCCGGGATGCGTCGGGTAACACAGCCGACGAACTGGTGGCCGTGCAGCGCGCCGTCGAACGACTTCGGAACAGGGAAAAGTCGCTAGGTAACGCACTGGACGCTGCCGAAGCCAGGCGCTCGGCGCTTGCGGTCGAGCTGCAATACAGCGAGGAGCGGTACGTACTCGCGATGCGTATCGCGGACGACGGCGCATGGGAGTGGAATCTCCAGACGAACGAGTTCATTCCATCCACACGCTGGAAATGCATGCTCGGCTATGGCGACGACGAGTTTCCGGATTCGATCGAGAACTGGCGCGGGCATATCCATCCGCTTGACCTCGCGGGCGTCGATGCGAGGCTGAAGCGCGGCATGGAAGGAAACGAGCGCCAGTTCGAACATCAGTTCCGACTCCTGCACCGGGACGGTCAGTATCGCTGGGTGAGCTCGCTTGGCACGGTGATTCGTCATGCAAGCGGGAAGCCGTTGCGTATCGTCGCGCTTGATACGGATATCACGCGGGTGAAGCATATCGAGCGCGTGCTGCAGCACATTGTGGAAGGTACGGCTGGCATGGGCGGGGAGGCCTTTTTCCGTGCACTGGTACGTCACTTTGCTGCCGCGCTCGATGTGCCGTGCGCCTTCATAACGGAGTGCATCGGCTGGCCGCCCAGAAGCGCCCAGACGCTCGCGTACTGGCTTCGCGACGATTTCCGCGAAAACATCGAATTCGAACTTGCGGGCACGCCATGCGAAGCCGTGTATAGCAATGGCCGTCCTGTATTTCATGCGTCGGGTGTCGGCAAGCTGTTTCCGCGGGACAAGGCATACGAGAGCTACTACGGCATACCTATCTTCGGCACCCGGGGCGAAGTGATCGGGCACATGGCCTTCTTCAATGACAAGGAAATGAAGGAGCAGGACGTCCTGATCGATGCGGTGTATCAGATCTTCACGACACGCGCGGCCGCCGAAATCGAACGCAAGGCGGCGCTCGATAGTCTCCGGCATGTCAGGCTGCCGGCGGACGCGCCTGATGTTTCCGGCATTGAAGACGCGCCGCGCTCCGCGTCGAATGCGACGAATCGGTGAATTCCAGTTTCGCACTCACCGTGCTACGCGCGATCGGCGCTCACCGCTATTTCGAGCGGTACGCAATACCCAGCTCCTGCTGAGGGTCGATGTCGATCTGATGCTGAAAGGATTTAGGCCCGCTTGACCTTGATGAGCCTTCCCCCCTGTATGACTGGGGAAAGTAGCGGGCTGATTAACCCTCTGATAAACCAGAAGTGGTGCCGGGGACCGGACTCGAACCGGCAAGCTGTTAAGCGGCGGATTTTCTTCACACCACGTCTTTCGACGCCGGGCAAGTACCGTTCGGCATTCCCGTTCGTGCGCTGGACTATGCCTTCGCCATCGCCGCACGCCGCGGCGCCGATTCCGCTAACACATCAATCGGCCACCACCACGCACCACCTTAGGCGCCCCCCGTCTAGTCTCTACACCTTCCGCACCTTCGCCTTGTGAGCGCCGGCGGGCTTGGCTCGGCGTTGCCGCGGCGGCTCAGGGCCGGCCAGGGGTTTCGCCGAATTTGAGGGGTTCTGCACTGGCCGTTTCCGACCAGGCACTCAATCATTTAAGTCCGCTATGTTTACCAATTTCATCACCCCGGCAGGGCGGACGGGATTCTACCATCGCACGGCAAGCCGCACCAAAACGGCGTATCAGCCCGTCGCACGTCACGCCTTCGTCATATTCCCTATCGATAATCGGCCAGTGAAAACGTTTACACGAACCTGCCGACACGATGACTCCGACCATCAAAGATGTCGCCGCGCACGCGGGATTCTCGATCGCGACGGTCTCGCGCGCCATCAACGCGCCGCACACCGTGAACCCGGTGACGCTCGAAAAAGTCCGCCAGTCGATCGAAGCGCTCGGCTTCCGGCCAAGCCCGCTCGGCCGCCAGCTACGCGGTGAACGCAGCCGCCTGATTGGCGTCGTACTGCCGACCATCGCGAACCCCGTATTCGCCGAATGCCTGCAGGGAATCGACGAGCTTGCCGCCGCGCAAGGCTTCCGGCTGATGCTGATGACCACCCAATACGACGCCGAGCGCGAACGCCACGCAATCGAGACGCTGCGCGAGCAGCGCGTCGAAGGTCTGATCCTGACCGTCGCGGACGCCGACACCCATCCGCTGCTCGACGAACTCGACCACGCTGGCATGCTCTACGTGCTGATGCACAACGACACCGTGCGCCGCCCATCGGTGTCGGTCGACAATCGCCTGGCCGCGTTCGAAGGCGTGCGTATGCTGATCGCGCACGGTCACCGGCGCATCCTGATGCTGGCCGGCACACTCGCCGCATCGGACCGCGCGCGGCTGCGCCACGTCGGCTACTCGCAGGCGATGCAACAGGCCGGACTCACGCCCGCCCCCGCGCTAGAAATCGATTTCAACGCGAACGAACTCGCGCCTTCGGTGCTCGCGCATCTGACCGGCAACCAGCGCCCGACCGCCCTCTTCTGCAGCAACGATCTGCTCGCGATGGTCGTGATGCGCGGGCTGCGCCGCGCGCGCTTCGACGTACCGCGCGACATGTCGATTCTCGGTTTCGACGGCCTCGCAATGGGCGAACTGCTCGCGCCACCGCTGGCGAGTATCGGTTCGCCGAATCGGGAGATCGGCTGCGCCGCATGGCGCCGGCTGATTTCGCGGATCGACGGCACCTACGCGGACGCTTCGCTGTCGCTGACCTTGCCGCACACGCTACGCGAAGGGGCGACGATCGCGGCCATTTCGAACCACGCCGATGCGGCGTCGGCGAGGCGCTCGCACGAAGCGACGCGAGCCGCCGCGCGATTGGACGCGCCGTCGTATAAGGCTGCGCATTCCGCCGGCTAGCGTGAGCGCCCGTTCTGCGCGTGTCGCACGCCGATGCCCTGGCGCTTCGTATTCGCCCTTTTCACACCGCCTTGGAGAAACGCTGTGAATCTGCCTCGCCCCACGAAAATCGACACGCTGTTACGCCGTCTTGCATCACGCACTGCCGCCGCCGCGTGTGCAGCGACGGTTGCAGCCGTCGCCGTGCTCGGCACCCTCGCCACCGCACCGCTTGCCCACGCGGAAGAATCCGCGATCTGCTACAACTGCCCGCCGGAATGGGCCGACTGGGCAAGCCAGATCAAAGCGATCCAGCAAAAGACCGGCATTCGCGTCCCGTTCGACAACAAGAACTCCGGCCAGGCGATCGCGCAGCTAATCGCCGAAGAAAAGAGCCCGGTCGCGGACGTGGTCTATCTTGGCGTGTCGTCGGCGTTCCAGGCGAAGGACAAGGGCGTGATCCAGCCGTACAAGCCCGCGCACTGGAACGACATCCCCGCGAATATGAAGGACCCGCAAGGCTACTGGTTCGCGATCCATTCGGGCACGCTCGGCTTCTTCGTCAACAAGGACGCGCTCGAAGGCAAACCCGTGCCGCGTTCATGGGCCGACCTGCTCAAGCCCGAGTACAAAGGGATGATCGGCTATCTCGATCCGTCGAGCTCATTCGTCGGTTATGCGGGCGCGGTCGCGGTCAATCAGGCGCTCGGCGGCAGCTTCGACAACTTCAAGCCCGGCCTCGACTGGTTCCGCAAGCTGAAGGCAAACGATCCGATCGTGCCGAAGCAGACCGCCTATGCACGCGTGCTGTCCGGCGAAATTCCGATCCTGCTCGACTACGACTTCGACGCGTACCGCGCAAAGTACAAGGATCACGCGAACGTCGAATTCGTGATTCCGCAGGAAGGCACGATCTCGGTCCCGTACGTGATGAGCCTCGTGAAGGGCGCGCCGCACGACGCGAACGGCAAGAAGGTGCTCGACTTCGTGCTGTCCGACGAAGGTCAGAAGCTGTGGGCGAATGCGTATCTGCGACCGGTGCGTGCGAACGAAATAAGCTCGGACGCGGCAAGCAGGTTCTTGCCGGCCACCGACTACGCGCGCGCGAAAGCCGTCGACTTCGCGAAGATGGCCGATAAGCAGCAAAGCTTCGGGGAGCAGTATCTGCAGGTGATGCATTGAACGACATCACGTTCCCGCAGCGCTGGCGCATCGCGTTTATCGCGCCGGCGCTGTCGGTGTTTATCGCGTTCTGGCTGCTGCCGATCGCGGTGCTCGTGCAGGTCAGCGGCGACGGTCATCCGTTCGCGACCTATGCGGCACTCGTGACCAACGCGAGCTATATGCGCAGCCTGGGCCAGACTGTCGTGCTGTCGGCGGCGGTGACCGTGACGACGCTCGTGCTGTCGGTGATCGCCGGGCTGCTGCTGGCGCGCCGCGAATTCGCCGGCAAGCGCACGCTGCTCGCCCTGCTCACCTTCCCGCTCGCGTTTCCGGGTGTGGTGGTCGGCTTCATGGTGATCATGCTAGCCGGCCGCCAGGGCCTGATCGGCTCGCTGTCGATGAAGCTGACCGGCGACCGCTGGGTCTTCGCGTACTCGATGGCCGGCCTTTTCATCGGCTATCTGTACTTTTCGATTCCGCGTGTGATCGTCACCGTGATGGCATCGGCGACCAGGCTCGATAAGTCGCTGGAGGAAGCCGCTCGCTCGCTCGGCGCGTCGCCGTGGCGGATCCTGTGCGACATCGTGCTGCCCGCGCTTGCGCCGGGACTGATCGCAGCGGGCGCCGTATGCTTCGCGACATCGATGGGCGCGTTCGGCACCGCCTTTACGCTGGCGACCGATATCGACGTGCTGCCGATGACGATCTACACGCAGTTCACGCTAAGCGCGAACATGGTGACGGCCGCCGGCCTGTCGATCATTCTCGGCATCGTCACGTGGACGGTGCTAGCGGTGGCGCGCAGCGCGACCGGCGCGGCCGTCGCCGCCACCGCATAGCGGCTGCCGCATGCACGAAGACCAGCCCGTTCGCATGAATACGATGCTCGATACGCGTCCGGATGCAACCACGCAGCGGCGCCGCCGCGCGCTCGCATTGCCGCCTGTGCGCGGCTGGCTGGCGGCCGGCCAATGGTTCGTCACGCTCGCGTTGTGCGCGTTTCTGATCGTGCCGATCGTGATGTCGATCGTCGCGGGTCTCACCGTCAACTACTTTCGCGGTGTCGCGAGCGGCCTCACACT
This sequence comes from Paraburkholderia rhizosphaerae, assembly GCF_004366595.1. Taxonomy (GTDB): domain Bacteria; phylum Pseudomonadota; class Gammaproteobacteria; order Burkholderiales; family Burkholderiaceae; genus Paraburkholderia; species Paraburkholderia rhizosphaerae. Next base: position 76,805 of record NZ_SORE01000020.1, on the reverse strand, counting down.
GCGCTGGCTCGGCGAAGTGTGGACGCAGTATCACGCGTCGGTGTTCCTGTCGCTCGAAGTGGCCGCGGCCACGCTTGTCATCACGCTGCTCACCGGCGTGCCGGCCGGTTATGCACTCGCGCGCAGCAATACGCGCGTGGCGCGCGTGATCGAAGAGATGCTCGTGCTACCGGTCGCATTGCCGGGGCTCGCGTCCGCGCTCGCGCTACTGGTCGTCTATGGCGGCTTCACCGCGTTCCGGCTGAGCGCCGCGTTTATCGTCGTCGGCCATGTCGTGTTCACGCTGCCGTTCATGGTGCGCGCGGTCGCCGCGGTCTGCGCGAGCGCCGGACTGCGCACACTCGAAGAAGGCGCGGCAAGTCTCGGCGCGAGCTTCACGCAGCGTTTCGTGACGATCGTGCTACCCAATATCCGGCCGGGCATTGTCGCCGGCGCGCTCGCGGTCGTCACGCTATCGATCGGCGAATTCAACCTCACGTGGATGTTGCACACGCCCGACACCAAAACCCTGCCGGTCGGCCTCGCCGATACCTACGCGTCGATGCGCATCGAAGTGGGCAGCGCCTACACCATCGTGTTTTTTATCATCACGATGCCGCTGCTCGTCGCGATGCAATGGCTCGGCGTCGATGCAACCGGCCAGCGACGCGCCGCGCGCGCGCAAAAAGACACCGCTGTGGCGCACCCTTCCCGCTCCGACGCCAACGGACTGACATCATGAAGCTCGCCCCCGTGCCCATCACACTGTCGAATTGCGCGAAGACGTATCGCGGCGCGCGCGTGCTAGAACCGCTCGAACTGCGGATCGGCGCGGGCGAGACGCTCGTGCTGCTCGGACCGTCCGGCTGCGGCAAGACCACCACACTGCGTTTGATCGCCGGTCTCGAGACGCCCGATACGGGCGGCCGCGTGCACTTCGGCGACGAAGACGTGACCGCGCTGCCGATCGAGCGGCGCGCGGTCGGCATGGTGTTTCAGAACTATGCGCTGTTCCCGAACCTGACGGTGCGCGGCAATATCGGCTATGGATTGAAGATCCGCCGCGTGCCCGCACACGAGACGCGCCGCCGCGTCGATGAGCTGCTCGCGATGATGCGGCTCACCGAACACGCGGACAAGCCGGTCGATCAACTGTCGGGCGGTCAGCGTCAACGTGTCGCGCTGGCCCGCGCGATCGCTCCGCGGCCGCGCGTGCTGCTGCTCGACGAGCCGCTGACCGCACTCGATGCGCGGCTGCGCGACACATTGCGCGGCGAGATGAACGCGCTGCTGCGCGAGCTTGGCATCACGACCGTCTACGTGACGCACGACCAGGCCGAAGCGATGGAACTCGGCGACCGCATCGTCGTGATGAGCCACGGCCGCATCGAACAGATCGGCGCACCGCGCGACATCTACTACCGGCCGGCCAATCGCGCGGTCGCGCAATTTATCGGCACGATCAACCGGCTGGCCGGCGCATGGCGCGACGGCATGCTCACGACGCGCGGCGGCGCCGTGCCCGCGCCGCCGCCTCGCGCGGCGGCGGCCGATGATGCGCAAAACGGCGCCGACGCCGCGCACGAAGTGTTCTTCCGGCCCGAAGACGCGTGGCTCGCCGACCCGTCGAACGCGCAATTGCGCGGCACCATCGAGCATGCGGTGTTTCTCGGCGAACGCACGCGGCTCACGATCCGCGATGCGGCACCCGACGCGCTGATCGTCGACGTCGCGGGGCGGGTCGAGCTTGCGCGCGGCACCGCGGTCGGCATCTCGATCGCCGAGGATGCACTGATTGCGCTATCGTGACGCAAGACTTCGTGAAACGCGCCCCCACGTCCCATCCGACATCCGTCCCTTGCCCTTTCGTGAACAGTCAGAGGCTTTCATGCTGCTAGCCCAGATCAGCGACCTGCACATCAAACGTCCCGGCGCGCTCGCGTATCGCCGCGTCGATACCGCCGCGTACCTCAGCCGCTGCGTCGCGGCGCTCAACGCACTCGCGCCGCGCCCGGACGCCGTGATCGTGACCGGCGACCTCGTCGACCAGGGCGATGTCGAGCAATACGAGCATCTGAAAGCGCTGCTCGCGCCGTTGCAGATGCCTTTTTACCTGCTGGTCGGCAATCACGATGACCGCGCCGCGTTGCGCACGGTGTTCAGTGACCGGCAGGAACTGTTCGACGGCGGCGAATTCGTGCAATACGCGGTCGACGTCGGCCCGCTGCGTGTGCTCGCACTCGATTCGATGGTGCCCGGCGCAAGCGGCGGCACGCTGTGCGCGGCGCGCATCGAGTGGCTCGCCGCGCAGCTCGATGCGACGAAAGGCAAGCCGGTGATCGTCGCGCTGCACCACCCGCCGTTCGTCTCCGGCATCGGTCATATGGACCGCGTGCGCCTCGAGCCCAGCGCCACGCGCAATCTCGAAGCGCTGATCGCGCATCATCCGAATATCGAACGTGTGATCTGCGGACACGTGCACCGGCCGATGTTCGCGCGCTTCGGCGGCACGATCGCGTCGGCGGTGCCCGCGCCCGCGCATCAGGTGGCGCTCGACCTGCGCGACGACGCGCCGTCGGCGTTTCGCATGGAAGCACCTGCGTTCGCGCTGCATCGGTATGACGTGGCATCGGGTCTGGTCACGCACCACGCGTATGTCGATCAGGGCGACGGTCCGTACCCGTTCCATGAGCCCGCCGGCGCGCTGATCGATTGACCGCCAACCGACACGACGAGCAGATGCGACGAATCGACGCCACTCGCTGAACGCGTAGCGAACCAGCGGCAAGCTCGCCGCGCCGGTGCGAAATCGGCGCGCGTCCGGTATCATCGGGCACGCCCGGTGGGCGTCGCGATGGGTCTTTTGCGTGGCGCGCCGTGTCGCGCGCCGGCGCCCCATGCCCGGCCGACAGTCGCGCGCAACCACGTGTGCCTAACGGCCCCTTTCATATTCCCGCCGATCGGGGGCTCCGCACGAGGGCACTCCGCCGATCAGAGTTCGCCGTTCCAACCATCAGCCGCACATGTCCACTTCCGAAAGCTCCGTGCCGTCCGATCGCTCGTTGAGCAGCCTGCTGCTGCTGCTCGCGACGATCGCCGGTATCTCGGTCGCGAACATCTATTACAACCAGCCGCTGCTCGACGATTTGCGCAAGTCGTTTCCGCATGGCGCCGCGTGGGTCGGCATCGTTCCGGCCGCGACTCAACTCGGCTACGCGGGAGGCATGCTGCTGCTCGCGCCGCTCGGCGACCGCTTCGACCGCCGCGCGCTGATCCTTCTGCAAACCGCCGCGCTGTGCGTCGCACTGCTATTCGCGACCTTCGCGCCAACACTTGCGATACTCGCGGCCGCGAGCCTCGCGATCGGCATCCTCGCGACGATCGCGCAGCAGGCCGTGCCGTTCGCGGCCGAAATCGCGCCGTCGTCGCAACGCGGCCACGCGGTCGGCATCGTGATGAGCGGCCTGTTGCTCGGCATCCTGCTCGCCCGCACCGCGGCGGGCTTTGTCGCTGAATACTTCGGCTGGCGCGCGGTGTTCGGTGCGTCGATCGTGGTGCTGATTGCACTGTCGGTCGTGATCGTGTTGCGTCTGCCGCGCAGCAAGCCGACGTCGACGCTGCCATATGGCCAGTTGCTCGCGTCAATGTGGCATCTGACTACCGAATTGCGTGGGCTGCGCGAAGCATCGGTCACCGGCGGCGCGTTGTTCGCGGGGTTCAGCATCTTCTGGTCGACCCTCGCGCTGCTGCTCGCCGGCCCGCCGTTTCATCTCGGGCCGCAGGCGGCCGGGCTGTTCGGCATCGTCGGCGCGGCAGGCGCGCTCGCCGCGCCGCTTGCCGGCAAATCCGCGGACCGGCGCGGTCCGCGCGCGGTCGTGACGCTATCGATCGCGCTAAGCGCCGCATCGTTCGTGTTGTTCGCGCTGTCGGGATCGAGCCTGACGGGTCTCGTAATCGGCGTGATCGTGCTGGACATCGGCGTGCAAGCCGCGCAGATCTCGAACCAGTCGCGCATCTATGCGCTGAAGCCCGACGCGCGCAGCCGCGTGAATACGGTTTACATGGTCGCGTATTTCATTGGCGGCTCACTCGGCTCGCTGGTCGCGGCGCTAGTGTGGCCGCGCTTCGGCTGGGTCGGCGTGAGCATCGCCGGGCTGCTGTTCACGGGCATTGCCGCATGGAACCATCTGCGCACCGGGCGCGGTACGCTCGCCCCGTCGCAGTGATGGCGAGCGCCGCCGCGCACGAATGCGCTCGCGCGCGGCATCGCCCATCCGGTCTCACGCGCGGCCAACGTTGCGCCCGCAACCACCGTTAGCGCCCCGTGCGGCGCGCGTGCGCGTCCCCGGCCTTGATCCGCCTGTCCGCCGGGAACCCTCGTCGTCAACGGCTCGCGAGCAGATCCGCCATATCGTCCGCGTGCTCTTCCTCGACCGCCAGGATTTCCTCGAAAATGCGCCGGGTCGTCGTATCCGCGTCGCCCAGGTAGCGGACGATTTCGCGATAGGTATCGATCGCAATTCGCTCGGCGACAAGATTCTCGCGAATCATATCGGTCAGGTCGGTGCCCTCCTTGTATTCGGAATGCGAGCGTGCGCTCAGGCTGTCCGGCGCGAAATCCGGCGCGCCGCCCAGTTGCACGATACGCGCGGCCAGTTGGTCCGCATGCTGTTGCTCTTCGTTCGCATGCTCGAGAAACTCCTGCGCGACCGCTTCCGAGTTAATGCCCTTCGCCATAAAGTAATGACGCTTGTAGCGCAGCGTGCAGACCAGTTCGGTGGCAAGCGCGCCGTTCAGCAGCCTGAGCACCGTATCCCGGTCCGCCTTGTAGCTTTGCGTGACCGGACCGTCGTCCATATCCTTGCGCGCCTGTGCGCGAATCTTTTCGAGGTCCATCACGAACGGGCCTTTCATCGTAGTGCCCTGCGCTTCAGATGACTTCGACATTGACTGGCTCCTAACAGGATTGGTGGGGACCGCGGCGCACGCTTATCGCGTGACGCCGCGCGTACGGAAAGTTGAAATGGCTACGTCCGGAACACGCCCAGCAACAGCGTGACGACGAACACCACCAGAAAGATGTAGAACAGGATCTTCGCAATTTCAGCCGCGCCGGCCGCGATGCCGGTAAAACCGAAGACCGCGGCGATGATTGCGATCACAAAGAACACGAGTGCGTAGTGCAGCTTGACGACGCTCCTTTTTTCCATGATGCGTTGTTGTTGTTCGCGGCTAGCGCAGCTAGTCGACGATCTTCTTCGTCACGACAAAGCCGAGTATGAGAAACACGACGCACAGGATGACGAACACGATAAACAGAATCTTCGCAATCGCCGCGGCGCCCGCCGCCACGCCGGTAAAACCCAGCAATCCGGCGATCACGGCCACAATGGCGAAGAACAGCGCCCACTTCAGCATGATGGCTTCCTCCTCGTATCAAGCGATCGACATTCCCTGGCTAGCACGGAACGGACCCGCATGCCGACGCACGCGCGTGCCCGCTCCGGTCGCCCGCCGTTGGGCGGGAACGCCGCTTGCTGCGGACTGAAATCAGACCGGAATCGGCTGGCGTATTCGGCCGGGTCGAAACGATACGCAGCGTGCCCGATGCACACTTGCGAACTCAATCGTGGATCCTTCATAAGGGGAAGACTCATGACTCGACTCATCGCTCTGCTTTTGTTCGTGGCTGCCGGCACGGCCACGCTCTCTGCCTGCAATACGGTCTCCGGCGCCGGCCAGGATATCTCGAAGGGCGGCAATGCGATCACCAATTCGGCTGAGAAGAACAAGTGATCTACTGAATGCATTGACCATGCAGCAATAAAAAGCGGCCCGCCTATGCGGGCCGCTAGTACTGCTCCTCCCTGATGCACCGTCGTTATTGTCCGTTTATCGTATTAGACAGCTCGAGCGCTGGTTGCGACGTGTTGCCGCCTTGCGCGACCAGCAGGTGAATCTGGTTCGGCAACAGCTGGCTGAGCGTGCCGGCGATCGGCACCGTCGTAATGAGCCAGTCTGCGTTGTTCGCCAGCGAGAATGGATCGGACTGGAAAATAACTGTCTTCGTGCCGGCGGTCGTCGCGATCAGCACATAGGTGCCGCCGCTCAGATAGACCGAATCCTGTCCTGAAGCCGGCACCGCGTTCTTGAATGACACACCGGCCAACGTCGGGCTTACCGCGTTGACGTCGGTACCCGCCGGCACCAGATACAGGTCGACATTCGGCGCGTTCACCGACGCATTGAACGAACGCACGCGCGCGCTGTTCGACAATAGCCCCTTGTCGAACGGGTCGTCGATCAGGCCAATGTCGGGCGCGGTCAGTCCCGGCACCGCGATCACCGTGTATTCGTGGCCCTTCGCGACGTCGGAGAATGTGCCGCTTGCCAGCGCGGTCGTGCTGCCCGTCGGCGCATAGCCGACCACCGTCTGTCCGGTGTTGACGTTCGCGAAATTCGTCACCTGCTTGTAGCTGATATTCGACTGCAGCGCAGCGCCGTTCACGAGGAAGTCGACGCTTGGGCCGCCTGGAATGGCATGCACGAAGTGCATCACCGGGTTGGTCAGGCCGAGTTCCTTGCCGACGTCGTGGCCCCCGCCGCCACACGCCGCTACCAAAGACGCCGCTCCGACCAGCGTCGCAATCGTACGGATGAGCTTCATTTACCACCTCCCTGATAGCGGGCATCCGGGTGCCCGTTGATGTGGGGCGTACCGCAGGCGCCGCTGCGCGTCCGGTTGTTGTGGTCAGTTGCGCAGCGGACCTTCCAAACGGCGGCATGCCTTCCTGTCCCTGGTCGCCGAGTACGGCGAATCGATGCTCGTCGATCGTCGCGATCAGCGTCGTTTGGACGACCGCATTCAGCAAGCTGTGTGCCGCACCACAGCAGTACGCACTGCAAACATCAAAGGTGACCTGTCAGATAAAGGACCTGGACAGTTAGAAGACTTCATCGAAATGCGTAGCCGCCCTTGGCAATGCAAACGCGCTAGCACGCCGGACGAGCCGCGACGAGCCGTCGTTACACGGTTCGTGCAGCGGTTACCACATCGGGATCGTAGCGATCGTTGAACTGAACCGCGTCGCGTCGCGCGGTTCGGTGTGTGCGCCGCTTACGCTCGCGGACGTCGCCGGTAGTCGAACCAGAACGACAGCCCGACGCTCGACAGAATGACGACCGTCGCGATCACCGTCGAACGCGTGACCGGCTCGGCGAGCAGCAGCGCGCCCAGCGCGACCGCAACCAGCGGATTCACATACATGCAGCTGCTCGCGACGATCGGACTCGTGTGGCGAATCAGATAGCCGTACGCAACATACGCGGCCATCGTGCCGATCAGCATCAGATAGAGAAACGCGACCACGGGAAGAAAGTGCAGCTCGAGCATCCGTTCACCGGACACCCACGCGACCAGCGTCGAGATCGCACCGCCCAGCCCGATTTGCAATGCAGTCGACAGAAACAGATCGGACGGCAGCGAAAGCCGCCCGGCCAGGTGCGCGCCACCGGCCCAGAACAGCGCGCCGCACAGAATCGCGAGGCTGCCGCCCGCGGAGCCCTGCGACGTGCTGCCATGACTCAGGATCACGATGCCGACCAGCCCGAGGCAGACCGCGAACCATTCGCCACGTGCGATACGGCGGCCGGCCAACGCGGCGATCACGGTAGCGAAGAGCGGCACGGTCGCGACCATCACCGCCGCGGTGCCGGTGCCGACCGTGCGCATCCCGTACGCGAGCATCCCGCTCGACAGGCCGACCAGCATCGTGCCGACCACCGCGGCATTGCGTATCTGCTCGATACGCGGCCATGGCGGGCGGCGCCGCATGGCAAAGATAAAGAGGCCGATACCGGCGAAGAAATTGCGCAGGCCCGACATCAGAAGCGGCGGAAACGAGCCGAGCGCGACGTGCACACACAGGTACGTCGAACCCCAGACCAGGTAGACGACGGCAAGCGCGAGCGCGATGCGGCCGCCCGTCGATTCGGGCAGGCGGAACGGAAACCGCCCGGCACGCGTCACGCGCATGAGCCGCACCCGCCGGTGCCGGTCGGCGCACCATCCGGACGGCGGCGACCGGGCGGCAACACGACAACGATCGCTGCGCGAACGGGCGCGGCGGCGGCGACGCGGGTAAGGCTGAAACGCATGGCAGTAGTACGGTAGAACAAGGCGGGGGGACGGTGCGGCTCACGCCCGATCGAGCGAATCGCAAATCGATCACAGGATGATTGCAAGCGACGCGCAACCGGTTGCGCAAGCGGCGCCCCCGCATTATGCAGTAACCGTTTTGACCGCCGGAGACAGAATCGTAACGAAACGTGCAGGCGACGCAGTGCTTGCGGCCATTTTCACTGCGCTTTTCACTGCGCTTTTCACCGCGGTCCCATCCGAAAGCACGCTTCGGAAAACAGAAAGCCGGCGCACGCCTGTCTACGTGCCCGGCTTCCCGTGCACCGCCGAGATCGCCCCGGCGGCCTGATGCAGCTCTAAACCGAACGGCGCATCGGCGCCGTCGCGCTTACTGCCCCATTGCGCCCGACGCCTCGTGGCCCATGCCCATCGCGTCGCCGCCCTTCTTCATCTTGTCGTGCTTCATCTTGTCTTTCGACATGCCGTCCTTCGACATGCTGTCGTGAGACATCTTGTCGTTCGACATCGCGCCATGCGACATCGAATCGTTCGACATCGCGCCGCTTGCCTGCGCAAACGCTGCCGTCCCGGTCGCGAGGAATGCTGCTGCCGCTGCGATCATGGCGAGTTTTTTCATGATTGACTCCGTGTGTGTATCCAGTCTGATTTGATATGAACCGGCGGTGCCGGGTGCCTTCCGAAGCTGCTGCTGCGCGTTTATCGCAACTACGCTAACGCGCATCAGGAGCCTCCGAACCAGTTGTACCCCTGGTCGCTCCAGTAACCGCCGGGGTACGTATTCGTGACGAAAATTTCGACGATGTGCTTCGGATTCTTGTAGCCGAGCTTGGTCGGCATCCGCAGCTTCATCGGGAAGCCGTACTGCGCGGGTAGACGCTGGCCGTCGTAATCGAACGCGAGCAGCGTCTGCGGATGCAGCGCGGTCGGCATATCGATGCTTTCGTAATAGTTGTCCGCGCATTTGAAGCCCACGTACTTCGCGCTGGTGTCCGCGCCGACGCGCTTCAGAAAGTCGCCGAACGGCGTGCCGCCCCAACGCCCGACCGCGCTCCACCCTTCGACGCAGATATGCCGCGTGATCTGCTCCGCGTGCGGCAACGCGACCAGTTCGGGCAGCGTCCACGTGCGCTTGCCGGTCACGAGGCCACTCAATTGCAAACGGTAAGTCGACGCGTCGACCTGCGGCACCTGGTCGATGTCGTAATACGCGTTGAACGGAAACGGTCGCGTGATCTGTGCTTCGGTGTACGTTGGCGCGAGCTGTTTCGAATCGAACAGGAAAGCTTGCGCACGATCGTTGAGGCGCGATACCGCGGTCAGAAATTTGTTGACGGAGTCGTCGTCGGTCAGCGAGCAGCCGGTCAGCATCGACAGTCCGCCGAGCGTCAGCAACTGCTTGCCGAACAGGCGGCGCGCCGGCATCGCCAGTTCGCGCTTCGCGTCCTGCAAAATCAGGCTGCGGTCGAGTTTGCGGATTTGTCCGCGAGGATTCTGGTCGTTCATCACGTTCTCCTTACCGGCCGCGCAGCATCGCGAGCAGCGAGCGGGGCACGAGCGCGACCATCGCCAGATGCACGACGAGAAAGCCCGCCATTAACGCCATCGCGCAGAAGTGCACGATGCGCGCGTTGTCGTAGCCGCCCATCAACTCGCGCAACAGCGGAAACTGCACTGACTTCCAGATGGCCAGGCCCGACAACACGAGCACGAGCAGGTCGACCATCACAAACAGATACGCAAACTTCTGTACCGCGTTGTAGTGGCTCAGATCGGCGTGCGACAGCTTGCCGGTCAGCGCAGCGATCAGATCGCGCAGCACCGCGCGCGGCGACACCGGCATGAACTTGCGAACGAGCCGGCCGGTCGCGAGATTCAGCGCGACATACACGATGCCGTTGAACACCAGCAGCCACATCGCCGCGAAGTGCCATTGCAGGGCACCGCCGAGCCATCCGCCGAGCGTCAGGTTCGGCGGAATCGAGAAGTTGTGAAAGACCGGCGACGCGTCGTAGATTCGCCAGCCCGACAGCATCATCACGATCGCGGCGAGGGCATTGAGCCAGTGGCCAATGCGCACCCATAGCGGGTGAACCGGACGCGAACCGGCAGCAGGCGGCGGCGCGGTACGCGCCTGCGCGGGGCGTTGCGGCGCGTCGGCGTGGGGGGTTGCCATCATACGTTCCTCTTACGTTGTGCCTTCTGTTGTGCGTTGCATTGCGAGCGACGATCGAGCGCGCAGCCAGGCTTCGATCATTGCGTTCAATCCGCTTACAGACCTCGCCATACAGCGCGGCTGACATCGCCACGCGTGCCTGCATGCGATGAAACCCGCCTCTCAGAAGCTCGTTGAAAGGCCTCATCGCGCGGTCCGCTGACCGGATCCGAACGTTTGTCGAAGCGCCATCGCCGATATGACACCGGCAGTCGAAAATTTTTATCAGGTGATGGGTGAACGGCCGGTTCGAATCGTATGAGCGGCGACACCGGTGCGCGGCACTGAATTTTTCGACGTTGATGTCGACCCTAACGAGAGCCTCGACAGGCTAGCAGGCCGTGCGGTCGCGCGCAGTCACGAATAGGTATACTCCGGCACGCGAAACGTTTAGTCGTGATCCCACGTCGGCACGGGTTGCCAAGCACCGCCAAGCCAGGGTATCTTGTTCGCTGCTAACGCGGGGGTCCTGCGTTACGCATCGTTGTCCGCCGTTTTCCGCAGGTCGCGCATTGTGCCGATCTGCCGGGCCGGCTGCCAATATCGCGTAGCGTGGGTGAGAAATACCCTTTGAACCTGATCTGGATAATGCCAGCGCAGGGAAGCGTTCGGGTCTCGCCGCTTCAGTCTGCAACCTCTCGCGAACCCGTCCCACTTCCTCTCGTCTCCCGTGTAGCTCTAACAGAAGCGGTCCGCCACAGGAGAGCCACGTGAACGCCAATCCGAAATTCATTTCCGCCGACGCGCATGTCGATGCGGCCGCCGTCGCGCCGCTGCCGAATTCGCGCAAGATCTACGTCACCGGGTCGCAGCCCGATATTCGCGTGCCGATGCGCGAAATCAGCCAGGCCGATACGCCGACCGGCTTCGGCGGCGAGAAAAATCCGCCGGTCTATGTGTATGACACGTCGGGCCCGTACACCGACCCCGACGCGCGCATCGACATCCGCGCCGGCCTGCCCGCGCTGCGCCAGCGCTGGATCGAAGCGCGTAACGACACCGAGTCGCTGCCCGGCCTCACCAGCGAATACGGCCGCGAGCGCGCCGCCGATGCGGCCACCGCGCAACTGCGCTTCCCGGGCCTGCATCGCACGCCGCGCCGCGCGGTCGCGGGGGCAAACGTGTCGCAAATGCACTACGCGAAGAAAGGCATCGTTACGCCCGAAATGGAGTACATCGCGATTCGCGAGAACCAGCGGCGCGCCGAATATCTCGCGAGTCTGCGCGCAAGCGGACCGAATGGCGCGAAGCTCGCGGACATGATGGGCCGTCAGCATCCCGGCCAGGCATTCGGCGCCGCCGCGTTTGGCGCGAATGCGTTGAAGGAAATCACGCCCGAGTTCGTGCGCGACGAAGTCGCACGCGGCCGCGCGATCATTCCGGCGAACATCAATCACCCGGAAACGGAGCCGATGATCATCGGCCGCAACTTCCTTGTGAAGATCAACGCGAATATCGGCAACTCGGCGGTCACGTCGTCGATCGGCGAGGAAGTCGACAAGATGACCTGGGCGATCCGCTGGGGCGGCGACACGGTGATGGACCTGTCGACCGGCAAGCATATTCATGAAACGCGCGAATGGATCATCCGCAACAGCCCGGTGCCGATCGGCACGGTGCCGATCTATCAGGCGCTCGAAAAGGTCAACGGCAAGGCCGAAGACCTGACATGGGAGATCTTCCGCGACACACTGATCGAACAGGCCGAACAAGGCGTCGACTACTTCACGATTCACGCGGGCGTGCGCCTGCAATACGTGCCGCTCACCGCGAACCGGATGACCGGCATCGTGTCGCGCGGCGGCTCGATTATGGCGAAGTGGTGTCTTGCGCACCATCGCGAGTCGTTCCTCTATGAGCACTTCGAGGACATCTGCGAAATCATGAAGGCGTACGACGTGAGCTTCTCGCTCGGCGACGGCCTGCGCCCCGGCTCGATCTACGACGCGAACGACGAAGCGCAACTCGGCGAACTGAAGACGCTCGGCGAGCTCACGCAGATCGCGTGGAAGCACGACGTGCAGGTGATGATCGAAGGTCCGGGCCACGTGCCGATGCAGCTGATCAAGGAGAACATGGACCTGCAGCTCGAATGGTGCGACGAGGCGCCGTTCTACACGCTCGGGCCGCTGACGACCGATATCGCGCCGGGTTACGACCACATTACGTCGGGTATCGGCGCCGCGATGATCGGCTGGTTCGGCACCGCGATGCTGTGCTACGTAACGCCGAAGGAACACCTCGGCCTACCGAACAAGGACGACGTGAAGGAAGGCATCATCACGTACAAGCTCGCCGCGCACGCCGCCGATCTCGCGAAGGGCCATCCGGGCGCGCAGGTGCGCGATAACGCGCTATCGAAGGCGCGCTTCGAGTTCCGCTGGGAGGACCAGTTCAATCTCGGTCTCGATCCGGATAAAGCACGTGAATTCCACGACGAAACGCTGCCGAAGGACTCCGCAAAGGTCGCGCACTTCTGCTCGATGTGCGGTCCGCACTTCTGCTCAATGAAGATCACGCAGGACGTACGCGAATTCGCCGCGCAACAGGGCGTCAGCGACGACGAAGCGCTGCGTAAAGGCATGGAAGTGAAAGCGGTCGAATTCGTGAAGAGCGGCGCGGAGATTTATCAGCGCCAGTAAAAACACCGCATCGACACACGCGTCGCGCAAACTTTGCGTGACGCAGTGCAATGCGAAGCCCGCGTGCCAATCGACACGCGGGTTTTTTTACGCGTTCAGCAAACGCGCAGACGGTAGCTTTGCATTAGACCCAGCGGTAACGAAACATTTGATTACCGAACCGACAATTTGCTGACAAGCCCACACAAATCGAAACGGCACCCGGCGATAACATCGAACACAAGGGTCAAAGGGTCGCGGACGACTCGCGGCTTGCCCGTTCAAGAATAAGGAGTGACATCATGAAATCGATCAAGCGAATTGGAGCGTGGACCGCCATTGCGATGGTCGTCGCAAGTCTGAGCGCATGCGAAGGGATGTCGCGCCAGGGGCGTGATACGGCGGTCGGCGCGGGTCTTGGTGCGGCAGCAGGCGCGGCGATCGGCGGCAACGCGCTGTCGACGGTGGGCGGCGCAGCGGCCGGCGGTGTAATCGGTCACGAAGTCGGCAAGTAATCGCGCAGACACGCGTCACCATTTGACGCCACCACCTGGAGCGGCACGATAACGGTCACTGTGTAACCGGGTGGCTGGGTGACTGGGTCAGTTGCACTTCGAGGGCCGTCTGATCTGGCGATGTGCGGCCACTGCTTACGATTTACCGACAACACTTCTCCTTACGCTACGCAGCGGCATTGCTAGCGTCGCGCGTATCGTCCAGCGATGTTTTGCAATGCTGTGAAATATGCGGTTACCACTTTGCAACGCCGGTGTGCAACTGCTGACGTATGCTCGTCGCATCCCATATTCATGCACGCCACGCGGCGCGGCGTCGCGACCTCGAAGCAGGAGTAAGTGATGAACCCGTTTCCCACGGCGGCGCGCGTCAGCGGTGCCGCCGTTGTGCTCGCGCTATCCGGCTGCTATTACGTCGGCCCGTATCCATACGGCGGCTACTACAGCGGTTCGCCGTATCCTGCTGCTTACTCGACCACCCCGACCACCACGACGGGCGCGCCGATTGCACCACCATCGCCGATCCCGCCCGCCGCGGCACAGCGTGGCCAGGCGCTCGGCCCAGACAATGCAGGCCCCGAGGCCGAACCGGAAGAAGCCGATCCGGATGCGGGCGTCGACGCCAATAGCGATGGCGCAGCACCGCCGCCGTCAATCGCGCAATCACCGTTGCCGCCGCAAGCGCCCGCGCCTTCCACGATTTATGCATCGCCCCCGGTCGCCGTCGCACCCGCCTACTATCCCCCCTATCCGGCCTATCCAGCCTACTATCCGTATCCCGCGTACTACGGATATGGCGGACCCGGCTGGTACGGTCCGTCCGTCTCGTTGGGCTTCGGCTTCGGATTCCACGGTCATGGTCACCACCATTAGGCATAGGCGCGGCGAGTCGCAAGTGGATAACGCGCGTCGTGCATTAATCCATTAACCCTTCATTTATTCACTTACCCTTCATTTGCTTTACACCGGAATAGAAGACCGTCCAGATACGTTTGCCTCATCGGGCAATGTCGTGCATTAGTCGTGCGGATCAGAAATAGAGCATTTACGTTTCAAGGTAGTTTCCCTATTGACTGCATCAGCGCGCGCTCTATGCTTGCGGTTGCCACTGCTACGCCCGCTTAAAAACGAGACTCGCGTTCGCGCGATGTCACCGCCATCCGTACTGCTCGCTCTCGACTCTTCATGTCATGCGCGATATGGCGCAGAACCATGGCGATTCGAAACAACAAAGAAGGAGACGTGATGTTTCACCAGCTGTTGACGCCTATCGGCAATTCGCTTTTCCCATCGTTTATCGTTGCCGCTTTACCCATCTTCGTCGTACTCGTGCTACTCGGCTGGGCTCGGCGGCCTGCATGGCAGGCCTCGCTCGCCGGCTTGATCGTCGGCCTGATCGTCGCGATCTTCGGCTGGCATTTTCCGGTCGGCCTTGCGCTGAACTCGGTCTTTGCCGGCGCGGTGTTCGCGATATGGCCGGTGATGTGGATCGTGGTCACCGCGATCCTGCTGTACAACATCGCCGTGCGCTCAGGCCGCTTCGCCGCGTTCCGCATGTGGATGATCGATCACCTTCCGAATGACCGGCGCATCGTGCTGGTCGTGATCGGCTTCTCGTTCGGTGCGCTGCTCGAAGGCATCTCGGGCTTCGGCACGCCGATTGCGATCACGAGTTCGCTACTGATCATGATGGGCTTCCCGACGCTCGAAGCACTGACCTTCACGCTGATCTTCAACACCGCGCCGGTCGCGTTCGGTGCGCTCGGCGTGCCGATCACAGTGCTCGGCGCGGTCACGCACCTGCCTTCGGATACGCTGGGCAAGATGGTCGGCCGTCAGTTGCCGTTCTTCGCGTTCCTGTTGCCGTTCTACGTGATGATCGTCTACTCGGGCTTTCGCAAGATGCTGGCCATCTGGCCGGTGCTGCTCGTGGCGGGCGGCAGCTTCGCGCTCACGCAGTTCGTCACGTCGAACTTCATCAACTACAGCCTGACCGACGTGCTGTCGTCGCTCGTGTCGCTCGTGCTGACCATTCTCTTCCTGCGTGTCTGGCGTCCCGCGCCCGATCCGGAGTTTGCGATCAACGTGGATCGCGCGTCCGAAGTGCGCACCGAAGTGAGCGGCGTGCAAGGCTGGTACCCGTGGCTGATCGTGTCGGCAGTCGTGATTATCTGGACGGTCGCGCGGATCTACCTGATCGGCGACGTGAAGGTGCCGTGGCCCGGCCTCGACAAAGCGGTGTTCATCACGCTGTACAACCAGCCGTATGGCGCCGTGTGGGACTTCCAGCCGCTCGCGACCGGTACCGCGATTCTCGTCGCGGCGATCATCACGTCGTTTGTCGTCGGCCTCAAACCGTCTGAATTCGGCCGCGCCGTCGTCGACACGTGGGTGCAGACGCGTATCGCGATCTTCACGGTCGCGACGATCGTCGGGCTTGCCTACCTGATGAACTACTCCGGCCTGAACTACACGCTCGGTCTCGGTGTCGCATCGGTCGGCGCGTTCTTCCCGCTGGTATCGGCGTTCCTCGGCTGGGTTGCGGTGTTCCTGTCGGGCAGCGATACGTCGGGTAATGCGCTGTTCGGTAATCTGCAGGTGGTGGCCGCGAATCAGCTGAATCTGCATCCGGTGCTGATGGCCGCGACCAACTCGTCGGGCGGTGTGATGGGCAAGATGATCTCGCCGCAAAACATCTCGACGGGTGTCGCGACGACCGAACTCAAGGGCAAGGAAGGGGTCGTGTTCGCGAAGACCTTCAAGCACTCGATCTTCCTCACGGTCGTGCTCGGTATCATCGTTTGGCTGCAGCAGAATTATCTGCAGGGGATGATTCCACATTGAACGTTCGCGTTCGGTGACGACTGCCGCGCGTCGGGAATGACGGCGCGCGGTGGTTCACCCATAGAAACGGGCGGCGCCGTCAACGGGCCGCCCGTTTTTTTGCGAATTCTATAGACGCTTTAACACGGCCGCGCCTCGGTTTCGGGTTTGTCGTGCCGCGCGCCCAGCTTCTTGCGGTTACCTTGGTGTTGCATTGAAATTACCTTCCCGCTTCTTGCTATTTCATTCCAGCGTGAACTGTTTGGCCGATTACGGGTGCTAACATTCGTGCGCGTTCCGACTCAACCGCGCGCGACGCCCCGCCCATGACCCCGACCAACATCGTTCAACTATTGATCCTCGCCGCGCTTTGGGGCGCGTCGTTTCTGTTTATCCGCATCGGTGTCGCCGATTTCGGCGTCGCGCCGTTGATGGCGCTGCGCGTCGGCATCGGCGCGCTGTTTCTCATCGTCGTGCTGATTGCACGGCGGCCGCTGCGCGCGTCGCTGCAAACACTCGGGCAGCGCGCATGGCCGCTCGTTATCGTCGGCGTGCTGAACTCGGCGGCGCCCTTCTGCCTGTTCGCCTACGCGGAACTTACGCTGTCGGCCGGCGTGACATCGGTGATCAATGCGACCACGCCGTTGTGGGGCGCGGTCGTTGCGTTCCTGTGGCTGAAGGACCGTTTGAGCACGCTGCGCACGATCGGCCTAGCGATCGGCTTTGCCGGCGTGCTGATGCTCGTATGGGACCAGATCGTCGCGCCGGCCGCGAACGGCCTGAGCGCCACGCCGGCGACCACCGCGCTCGCCGCCGCCGCGGCGCTGGGCGCGACGCTGCTGTACGGCATCGCGGCCAGCTACACGAAACGGCATCTGATGGGCGTCGATGCACTGACGGTTGCGACCGGCACGATGATCGGCGCGACCATCGTGCTGCTGCCGCTCGCCATCGCGCAATGGCCCGCGGCACCGATTACGCTGCGCGCGTGGGGCTCGGTGCTGTGCCTGGGCATCGCTTGCACCGGCATCGCGTACATGCTGTTCTTCCATCTGATCGCGGTCGCCGGCCCTGCGCGGGCGATTACCGTCACGTTCGTCATTCCGGTATTCGGCATTCTTTGGGGCGCGCTGTTTCTTGGCGAAACGGTGTCCGCCGGCATGCTCGCGGGCTGCGCCGTGATTCTCGTCGGCACGTCGCTCGCAACCGGTGTCGTCAAGCGGATTCCCGGCTTTGGCGCGCGCGGTAGCGTATCGCCCGCAGCGGCTGAAAAGCGTTGAAGCTGCCGATCGGAATTGCCGCGGCCGGCTAAAAAACGCTTCATCAAACGAAAAAGCCGCGAGACATTCCCGTCTCGCGGCTTTTGCATTTCTGGCCACCGTGCGCGGTGGCCTTTGGCGCCTGTCAATGCAGTTGATCGACCATCAACGACATGATCTGCTTCGCCTGCGACGACGAATCGATTCCGCCCTTGTCGTCCACCACCGCGACGCGCGTCTGGTTCGGCGTAATCGCACGCACGTTCACGCGATACTGTTTCGCGACCTTTTCCTTGCGGCCATGGAACACCTGGCTCCAGAAACCTTGCTCGGCCGAACTCATATCTTTCGGGTCGACGTAGCGCACGAAATAAATACCCCGCGTACGGTCGCGGTCGTCGACCGTGAAGTTGCTGCGATCGAGCGCGAGACCGACGCGCAGCCACGCGCGATCATACGGTTCGCCCAGCATCAGCTCCGACCCCGAGACTTGCGCGAAGGTGTCGGTACCGCTGCTGTCCGTCGAATTCGTTGCAGGTTCCGGCGCTTGTGCGGAAAGCACGACGTTTTGCGCGGCGGTGGCCGCGGCGGCCGAATTCGCGGCCGACGACGAGGTGCCCGCTGCCGCGCCCGGCGCGGTCTGCGCACCGGCCGGCGACAGCGCGACATTCTGCATGTCGCCGCCCTTCGCCGACCCGGAAGCCTGAGCGCGCGCCTGCGCCTGGACAAGCGACGCCATCAGGCGCTTCAGATATTCGGCTTCGAGTGCCGGATCGTTCGGCTTCGCGACCCACGTGCTCGAATCGTTGTTCGCGCCGGTCAGCTGTTCGCGCAACCCTTTCTGGCTGACGAACACATACGTTCCGCCGTTCGGCGCCGGCTCGAGACGCGTGCGGTATTTGTTACGCTCGGACGTCACGTACGAGTTGCCCATCGCTTTCGACAGCGTATTGCGGATCAGACCGTCGTTGATCGACGGATGGGTTTCATTCCAGTCCGTTTCCATCACGCTCTTCTTGCGATCGTCGACGACCAGCAAAAAGCCCTGTTCCTGCCAGAACCGGCGGACCTGCGGCCATACCTGATCGGGCGATTCGCTGTCGACGACGAGCCAGCTCTCGGTGCCGTCGCGCTGGATATGCATGCCCGTTACTGTCGGCACCACCGCGGTTTCCGGCGGCGCCGAGCTTTGCACCTGCTGCAGCGTGGAAAGAGACGTCTGCCCGCCCTGCGGCGGCAGCGAACGCTGATCGGCCGTCTCGTCGATCATGTTCGGCGGAACGGCGAGCGATGCTTCCTTCGATTTCTGGTCACTCTTGTAGTCGATTTTGGTCGGCGACGACGTGCCGCAGCCGGCGACCAGTCCGCCTGCCATCAGCAATGCTGCAACCCGCTTGGTGAGACGAAGATCAGTCATGTTCTGGGAATCCTTCCGCTACGCCACGGCAGTATCCGTGGATCAACCCGCTATTTTACCGGTCCGGCGACCGCGATGGCAAAAACCGGGATTTCCCGGACCTTTTTTCGCCGCGTATGCGCGGCAACGCCGGCGTTCCGCCATCGTCGCGCTGACCGCAATGCGACGCGCCCACGCCCCATTGCTCAACCCCTTTGTTCCGACCCCGACGGCACAGTTTTATGCGACTACGTGTGCAATCGGCCTGTGCTTCGGCGACCCGAAATTTAACACTCTTCAACGTTCCCGGCACATTTCGAGCAATCCGTCGAATTCGCGATAAGTCCTTTGTTTTTCCTCGGAATTCCAGGCTTTCCGCAGCGTCACTTTTCGACTTCGCGGCGTCACGCATCCCGCCCGGTTGATGGGTCAAAAAGATCGGATGCTATCTTGAATTAGCGATCTCAAAAAAGTTAGGAAACCTTCACAATGAAATTCGCGATGAACTGCCCCGCCATGCGCGCTGCCGCAGCAGCGGGAATAAGCGCGGCGCTGTTGTTGACGGTATCGCCGGTGCGCGCGCAGCTCGGCGGCACGATGTCCACGACGCCGAGCGCCGCGAGCGAAGCCATCGTGAACGACCTGGCCGATGCCAGCATACGGATACGCGGCTGGACCGACGAAGGCGGCACGACCATCCGCGAATACGCGACTGGCGACGGGTTGATCTTCGCGTACACCTGGCAAGGCCCCACGATGCCCAACCTGGACCGTCTGCTCGGCGAGTACAAGGCGTCGTATCGCGCTAAAGCCACAGCGCTGCTCGCCACGGCCGGCAGCCTGCATGCGTCGCGCGTCGCGCAGCCTGATGTGATCGTCGATTCCGGTGGTCAGATGCGCAGCTATGTGGGCCGTGCGTGGCTACCTGCCGTTATCCCGCCAGGCATCTCGCCTGCCGACCTTCAATGACCAACCTGCAATGACGGAGGAGTCGTGTGTACACGAAGCGCTCTTTACCCTGCTGCCGCGCTCCCCGTATTGCGGATGACGCGCGCGAGATGGGCCGCCGCGGCGACGCGTTGCTCGCGCGCCGCGGCGGCGGCAATCGCTGTGGCTTCACTCGCTGTGCTTGCCGCATGCGGCGGTGGTGGTGGCAGCGGCACTGACGCCGGCGCCGCCCAGCCTCCCGTTGCCGCCGTGCCGCCCGCGACGCCCGCTAACAGTCCGCCGGCCGTCATGCCGTCGGTTCCTCAATCGAGTTCGCCAAATGTGCAACCAATCAAGGTCGACGCATTGCCGAACCGCTTGCGCAACATACTGACGACGAGCGTCATCGTCTGCACGCCCGGGACCGCTGACTGCACCACGATCGACAACGTCCAGGTCGATACCGGATCGCAAGGGTTGCGCCTTTTCGCAAGCGCGTTGCCCGCGACACTCGCGTTGCCGGCCATGGCCGGCGCAGGCGGCGCAGCAGGCACTGGCACCGTGAGCGGCGCCTGCGCGGTGTTCGGCACCGGTTACACGTGGGGTGCCGTGCGTACCGCGGATGTGCGGATCGCCGGACAGCTCGCCGCCGGTTTGCCGATTCAGGTGATCGCCGATCCGACTTTGCCGACGGTGCCCGCGGACTGCGCGAGTTCCGGCCCGCCGATGATGACGCAGGCGGTGCTGCCCGTGAACGGCATTCTCGGCATCGGCCTGTTCGCCGCCGACTGCGGCAGCGTGTGCACGCGCAACGCGTTGCCGCGCTGGTATTACGTGTGCGACGCGGGGGGCGGTGCGTGCGCGTCGAGTTCGCAACCGCTCGCGTCGCAAGTAACTAACCCGGTGGCGGGTTTCCTGGAGAACAACAACGGCGTGATCATCGAGTTGCCGTCGGTGCCCGACGCCGGTGCGCGGACCCTCACCGGCCAGCTGATTTTCGGCATCGGCACGCAGGCCAATAACACGCTTGGCGGCGCCACCGTGCTCAGGGTCAATGCGCAGACCGGGTATCTGGCCACCACGGCCGACGGACAGACATGGCCGCGCAGCTTCATCGACAGCGGCTCGAACGGCATGTTCTTCGCAAGCGCGACGCTCGCGCAATGCGGACTCTGGTACTGTCCACCCGCGCAAGCGACGCAAACCGCTACGATGACCGGCGTCGACGGCGCTGCCGTGACACTATCGTTTTCGATTGCCAACGCGCAGGCGCTGTTCGCCAGTTCGAATAACGCATTCGACAACCTCGCAGGTGTATCGACCACGATGTTCGACTGGGGCCTGCCGTTCTTTTTCGGAAGACGCATCTATACCGCGATCGAAGCGCGGCCGACGGCCGCCGGCAATGGGCCGTTTTACGCGTTTTGAGCTGCGGCATCCGGGTGGGCGTCGCGGGCGACTACGCGGCCATGTCGCGATTCAAGAGGCGACAACAGCGGCGTAGTCGCTGGCTCGGCAACCCGGCGCGACCGTGCGACTGAGCGCCAGGCCGGATTAGTCAGCGCGGGTGCGTGGCTGTGTTATGCACGCTCTATGCACGCTTGCGCTGTGCACCCACGACACGGATCTCGACGCGCCGGTCACGCGCGAGGCAATCGATCAACTCAGCGCGTTCGCGCATTGCGCATGCGCTGCCCGGCTGCGCTTTGCCCAACGCACGCACGTCGATCGGCACGTTCACCCCGTTGTCCGCCAGATAGCGGCGCACGGTATCCGCGCGCAGCCACGACAAATGCAGGTTGTATTCAGCGGAGCCGAGCCGGTCCGTATAGCCCGATACGACCAGCCGGTCGATCGCATCGAGCGCGCGCAGGCGCACCGCGATCTGATCGAGCTGCCGACGTCCTTCATCGCGGATCGCGGTCAGATCGCCGCGGCCAAATTCGAACAACGCATCGGCGTACAGCGAAATCACTTCAGGTTCCGCCGCTAACGGTGGCACGACGGCACACGCGGTCAGCGCCTGAGACGCATCGCGCACTTGTGCTTGCAACGAATCGACGCGCTGCTGCGCGGCAACGAATGCGTGCGTCCACGCGTCATGTCCGGCGCGCGTCAGCTCCACCTCGGCGCAGGCGACCGGTTTCTGCGCTGGCGCGCACCCCGCGAAACGCGCATCGGCACGCAGTGCGGCCAGTTGCGCCCATAAGTCCGGACGCACCTGCGCGGCCGTTCGCAGCGGCCGCGTAGCCGTCGTCCGGAAATTGCCCGAATTCGCGCCGGACGTGCGGCCAGACTCGAGACCTTCGATCAGCTCCGTCGCCTCGCCGATCGATTCCTCGACGAAACCCCATTCGTCGCGTGCGGCGAACGATGCATTGCCGGTCTCGATCCAGCATTGCGCCTTCGCGCCCGCATACGAATCTTTCTTCTCCCCCAACCGATCCAGCCTTTTCTGCAACGCGTCGAGCGCCGCGCGTCGGCGCTTGATCGGCGTGTAGGTGTCGGTCCACGCTTTGACCGCCGCGCCCGCGGCGGTGTCCTGCGGCGTGCCGAATCCACCGTGCGCGACGGATGGATTGCGAATATCGAGTTGTTCGCGCGCTGCGTGCCCCGTACAACCGGACAATGCAATTGCCGCCGCGGCGATAACCAGTTGTTTCATGTCATTTCCTCTCGCGTGCGCCGCGCGTGTGCACTTGCCGTGTCATGCGCGGCGGTAACCCCTTCTTTTACGATCGACCGGCGCCTTAGTCTCCGATCACGATGCCGACGCCCGCTTTGACGATCGTGCTGTTGCTGCCTGCTGAAGCGACGCCCGCGTTGAAATTGAACGTGCCCTTCTCGCTCCAGCGCGACACGCCGATTGCCAGCGCCGCTTGTCCGCGATACGCGGCGACGCTCGCATTGAGCGTGGTGCGTCCCGGCAGATACGGCGTCACGATCTGCAAAGCGGAAGCCGACGCAATACCCTTGCGCGTGCTTCTGTCGAGATCGTTGAGCGCCTGGTTCGTCTGGTTGACGGCCGCATTCAACTGGTTGAGGTTGACGGCGTCGGTGCCGCGCGTGCCCGGCGCGATATTCGCGATCTGCCGTTCGGCACCCGCGCTGCCGACCGACACCGTATTCGCACGGTCAGCGACCGAACCGGCGCCGAGCGCAACCGCGCCATCGGCGGACGCGACGCTATTCCAGCCAAACGCGGATGCCTGGTTGCCTTTCGCGACTGCTTGCGCGCCGACCGCGCTGGCCGTGTCGCCGTTCGCGCTCGCATTCGCGCCGAGCGCGAGCGCCGCCGCGCCGTTCGCCGCAGCATTGGCGCCGAGCGCCGCAGCACGCGTGCCGCTCGCTTGCGCAGCCTCGCTGGCTGCATTGCCGTTCACGGTCACGAACGGATTCGCGGTGCGCGGCTGCTCGTTGATAATCTGACTCAGCGCGCTGTTCAACTGGCCGAGATTGACGGCATCGGTCTCCGCGGTACCCGCGGCGACATTCGCGATCTGACGTTCGCGCCCGACCGAACCGATCGACACGACGTTGTCGCGATCCGCAATCGAGTCCGCGCCCAGCGCGACCGAACGCTCCGCCGATGCCCGCGCGTTGCCGCCGATCGCGACGGCTTCGTCGCCCGTCGCGGACGCATCGCTCAGCACCGAGTTCGCATTGAAGTACCGGATCGGGCCCGTGCTCGCGCCGCTGATGTTGTTCACCACGTTGGTCAGATCGTCGAGCCGGCCCGTATTCGCATTCACACGGCCATCGAGATTCGCAAGCGCGTCGCCAACGTTGTGATACACGTTGCCGCCGACACCATAGGTGGGCAGCAGCACGGTACCGTCCGCTTTCACCGATGCGCCGCCGCCGAACGCCGCCGCGAGTTGCTTCAATTGCGCGAGGTTGACGACATCGGTATCGGACGTGCCGGCCGCTACGTTGATGATCTGCCGTTGCAGCCCCGCCTTGCCGACCGATACCGCGTTCTGCCGGTCCGCCAGCGAGTTCGCACCGAGCGCGACGCTCCCCGCGCCGGTCGCGAACGTGTTCGTGCCTAGCGCAAGCGAACCGTCCGCGTCCATCGCAGTGGCCGCGTTCGAACCCATCGCGACCGAGTGTGCACCCACCGCTTGCGATGAGCTACCGAGCGCCAGCGTCCCGTCACGATCGCCTCGCGCCAGATAGCCGATAGCGACCGCGCCGTCCGCTTCGAAGCCCGTTGTCGCGGCCGTGCCGATGGTGGTCGTGCGCAGACCCAATGCGCCCGCGCCCGCGCCCACCGCGGTCGACTCGCTGCGCGCAGCAAACGCACCCGCGCCGACCGCGGTGGCTTTGATGCCCGTGGCTGCCGATGTCGGCCCGACCGCCATCGCGTTGAGATCGTCGGATGCGTGCGTGGACACGCCCGGAGTGATGTTCGGGCTCACCGCGATATAGTCGGTGACCGGCGCCGCGGCCAGCAGACTCGCGCCGAGCGGCCGCACAGATTGAACCGCTAAAAGTTGCCGCATTACCGGAAGCGGCACAAGGTCCGCTTGCGGCACGTCATCCGCGCTCGCGGCGTGAGCCAGCGTCGCCGCACCGATGCCCATCGCAATCGCCGCCAGCCGCGTCTTTCCCGCTGACATTCGCCGACGCGCACTACGCTGCGACGCCACCACCGATGCATATTTTTCGCGCGCACGCGTGACATATCGTTTGTTCTTCATCTCTAGCCCTGCAACATGTAAATACCCGACCAATTCGAGCCAACGCCGCGCCGCCACCCGGATCCGGCGGAACGACCCGCTCTCACTTCTGTTTATTTGGATACCGAATCAACACTAACAAACAATCGACATTCAAAACCTCCGTACCCGATGACCGCGCCGCGATCACATCGATCCGCATAAAACCGTCGACGTATGGCTGCATCGACGGAATCACCGTGTCGATCGACAAGTTTGCTTACATCGACGACAGGCGCATCCTACAAACATTGCGGATCTTTCGATACAAGAAAACTCCCAAAATGATGGCCGCGCACGCAATGACGGCTTCCGCAATACAACGCCTCCCATACAATTAGCGATCCATATTTTTCACCGAACCTGGATGGACACTTCATTTGTGCTCGACGACTTCGAGCAATCTGTCTATGCTCGCGAGCACGACAACGCGGCCAAACAATTGACCGTGCTGCTTGCCTTGCTCCAGCACAAGCGTGGCGAACTGGACCACGACTTTCGTGCATCGGATATCGACGGCCTGCCGGCCGACCTGCAGCGGGAACGCTTTTACGCGCGGGCCGCCGCGGCAGTCACCGCGCTCTTCGCCGACCCGGCATTTCGCCCGCAAACGTCTGTGTTCACCGCACTGATGTCAGTGCACGCGTCGCTTGGCGCGCTGTTCGCCGCCACGGCGCTCGGCAACGCCGATCACATCGCGCGTTGTTTTGCATCTGATTCGCACCGCGGCGCGCCGTCTGACGCCGCGGACGGATCGTTATACAAACGATGTCTTCTGTATTCGAGCGAATCGAACCTGACACTCGAACTGAGCGAGCTTTGGGCACGCGCACCGGTCACCGCCGCGAATCTCGCGCTCGCGCTGCTGTCCACCGAGTTCCATGGTTCGCGAGGCGCGCACGGCAAACGCGAGGCGCTGCTCGAATGGCTACCGGGCAAGCTCGAGCGGATCGACAGCCTCGACAGGCTGCCGACCGGTGTGCTGCATAACGCGTACATGTTCTGCAGCTACGCGGATACGCCGCGCCGGCATGCGATCAAGGACGACATCAACGTGCTCGTGCGCCGCAAGCTGGACGAGTTGGGACTGGACGATCTCGAGTTCGAGCGGGCACCCGCGGTGACGCAACGCAAGCGCAGGCCAAAGCCGCTGATGATCGTCGTGCTCGAGTGGTTCGGCAGTGCCCATTCGATCTATCGAACCCACTCGCGTACGCTCGCCGCCGCGCGTGCGCATTTCGAGGTGGTCGGGTTCGGCTTCGGCTACGCGGTCGATGAGGTTGGTCGCGCGTTGTTCGACCGCTTCATCGAGCTCAAGGAACCGGACTACGTCGGCGAATGCCTGAAGACCGTTCGCGATTTCGCGCAGGCGGAGCATCCTGATGTGCTCTATATGCCGAGCGTCGGTATGTTCGTGCTGACCATTTTCATGTCGAACCTGCGCGTCGCGCCGTTGCAGATCGCGGCGCTCGGTCATCCGGCCACGACACGTTCGGCGCGGATCGACTACGTCAGTGTCGAGGAGGATTTTGTCGGCGACCCCGCGTGCTTCAGCGAAAACCTGTTGGTGCTGCCACGCGGCGGCCAGCCGTATGTGGCGTCCAGCGCGCTCCCGCCGCTCACGCCTGTCATGCCCGCGCGACGCGACACGCTGCAGATCGTCGTCACCGCAAGCCCCATGAAGCTCAATCCGCGCTTCTTCGACGCGTGCGCGCGAGTTCGCGATGCCGCCCGGACGCCCGTGCAGTTCCACCTGATGACCGGCGCGCGGCATGGCCTGCTGCTCGAGCATATGCGACGCGTGAGCGCGCTCGCGCTGCCCGGCGCGACCGTGCACGGCTTTTATCCATACGCGGATTACCTCGCGCGCGTCCAGCACGCGGATCTGTTTCTCAGTCCGTTCCCGTTCGGCAATACGAACGGTATCGTCGACGCGTTCACGGCTGGCGTGCCGGGAGTCTGCAAAACGGGAGCTGAAGTGTTCGAGCGCATCGACGGCGCGCTGTTCGAGCGCGCGGGCATGCCGGCATGGACCGTCGCGTCGTCTGTCGACGACTATGTGAGCGCAGCGGTCAGACTGATCGACCGGCACGACGAGCGCGAAGCGCTACGTACCCGGCTGATTGAAACCCGCGCGGCCCAGCGCTTTTTCGAAGGCCGGCCCGAAGTATTCGGCGAACGCGTGCTGCAACGGGTCGAGCGGACGATGGCAGTCACCGGCGCTTGACCATCGCGATACCGCACGGACGACGCGCCTGACTACTCGGCGCCGCGCGCCAGCACCTTCTCGAGCGCCATCGACCGTGCGGCCTCTTCGGCGGCCGCGGCCGTGTCGAACACGCTGCCGGACACGTGCACGCGATGCCATTCGGGCTCGTCGGCGGTATCGCGGAAAATCCGGAAACGGGCGCAGAAACCGCGCGGCGCGACAGGTATCACGTCGATATCGACCAACGCGCCTTCTATCTGGTGTCTGATGTAGCCGTCCATGCTGAACTCCTGCTTTGAGGCACAGGAAATCGTAGCACCGCGGGTGCGGCGTGTACGCAAGCGATGCGACGCCGATGTTGCGACGCCGATGTTGCGACCCGGAGGTGCCGTCGCGGAGGTTGCGTCGGCCTTGCCGATGTTGCATCGCGACAGCTGACGGCAAGCAGCATACCCGCCGCCGTTCCGGACGGGACGGGTTACTGCGGAGACGCGTCAGCGCCGCTATCGGCACGCTGGACCAGTCTGCCTGGCGCAAGCCAGCGGTATGACTTCAGACTCAAGCCATCGAATTCGCATTCCATTGCGGCGGGAATAGCGAGCCTGACCGGCCTGTTCGAATTTCGCGTGGTGGTTTTCGGCGCGACCGCGTTGCTACCGGCTGGCGCGGCCTCGAACACAGGCGACTGAACGCCCGCCACCCCGATCGCCGACGACGGCGGCCAGGCCCGCGTCGTCGGAGTCGCCGGTGGCATCGGACTCGCCACCGCCAGCGGTACTGACGGCGCCGATGCGGCGTGCGCCCCCGCACCCGCGGGTCTCGCCCACGCCGCTGTAGCCGCCGCGACCGACGACGCCGGCACCATGCTGACAATTGCGCCCTCGACCACCACGCGGCTGCCGCGAATGGCCGCGCCGGTATGACTGATCGTCAACGTCTCCGACGCCGCCATTTCGCCGCCCGCCACGCTGCGCATCTGGTCTCGACAGGTGACGGAATTCTTGTAGACGGCCGTACATCCCGTGACCAGCGCAAGCGCGACGGCAGAGGAAGCGAGGGTGAAGACGCGGGTGTTCATAAATCGTCCGTTCTTGATCTGCCGGGCATTGTAGCCTGGAGTCCCGGAACGCTCGCCGGGGCGGCGCGCCGCATGCAACACGCCGAGCGTCGTCGTGCAGACCGATTGCCGGTGTGCCGGGTGCGCACGTGCTTGGCCTGCCGTCCCGCCAGTCAGTCCGCCCACGCGTCGGGCAGACTTTGGGTCAGCGTCGACACGAAGTTCGCGGTTTCTTGCTCGCGCGGCCGAGTGAAGATGTCGCGCGACGGACCGGCTTCGACCACCACGCCGTTGCTGAGAAACAGCACGTCGCGTGAAATCGACGCGGCAAGGCGCAGATCGTGCGTCGCCATCAGCATCGTCATGCCCTCCTGCGCGAGCTGACGCAGCACCTCGACAACCTCTGCCGCGAGACCGGGATCGAGCGCCGACGTGGGTTCGTCGCACAGCAGCACGTCCGGCGACGGCGCGAGTGCGCGAGCGATCGCAACCCGTTGCTGCTGGCCACCTGAAAGCGTCGTGGGCCACGCGTCGGACTTGTGCGCGATACCGACTTTCTCGAGCAACTCCAGCGCACGCGATCGGGCTCGGTCCTGATCCCATTTCTGCACGGTCGTCAGCCCTTCCATCACATTTTCGAGCACCGTGCGGTGCGGAAACAGCTGGAAGTTCTGAAACACCATGCCGGTGCGGCGGCGAATCGCGAGCACCGTGTCGCGCGGCGGCTTGCTCGTGCGGCTGAACTCGACGCGCAAATCACCCAGTTCCAGCGTGCCCGCCTCCGGAATTTCCAGCAGGTTCACGCAGCGCAGCAGCGTGCTCTTGCCACTGCCGGACGGCCCGATCAACGCGGTGACACTGCCCGGCTCGAGCGCGAGGTCAACCTCGCTCAGCACACGATGGCTGCCGAAGTACTTGTCGATTTTCTCGAGACGAATCATCAGCTGCTCGACTGGAAAAGCGCGTGCCGCCCAAACCGGCGCTCGAGCCGCACTTGCGCGGAAGACAGCACCGAACTGAACAGCAGGTAGATCAGCGCGGCTTCGGTATAGAGAATCAGCGGCTCATAGGTCACTGACGCGATCCGCTGCGCAGCCTGAAAGATTTCCGGCACCGTCAGCACGGCCGCCAGCGATGTATCTTTGACGAGCGAGATAAACGAATTGGACAGCGGCGGCAACGCAACGCGTGCCGCCTGCGGCAGCACGACACGCCACAGCGCCTGCCCGCGCGTCATGCCGATCGAGTACGAAGCTTCCCACTGACCCTTCGGAATCGATTCGATGACGCCGCGAATCACTTCCGAATTGTACGCGCCGACATTCAGCGAAAAGCCGATGATCGCCGCTGTCAGCGGATCGAGCACGATACCGACGTTCGGCAAGCCATAGAAGATCACGAACAGCTGCACGAGGAGCGGCGATCCGCGGATCAGCCACACGTAAAAGCGCACGACAGCAACCGCCCATGGCGGGCCGAACAGCCTCAGCAATGCGACGACGAACGCAAGCGTCAACCCGAGCGCGAACGACACGAGCGTCAGCGGAACGGTGAAGACGAGGCCCGCGTACAGCAGGGGCCACAAGGACTGCCCCATCAAATGTAGCCAGGCAGGCATGATTCAGGCTCGCGTGATGCGTGTTTTATTGGCGGCTCGCGCGCGCTCCGGCACAGTCACGCTCATTGCGATACGTCTTTGCCGAAGTACTTGTCCGAGATCTTCGCGTAGGTGCCGTCCGCCTTCATGTCGTGAAGCGCCTTGTCGATCGCGGCCTTCAATTCCGGGTTGCCCTTGCGAATCAGCACTGCCGACTTGTCGCTCTGTTCGCCCGTATCGATGGCGGCGATCTTCACCTTCGCGTCCGGCTTGTGCTTCTTGAAGTCGAGGAACGACAGCGAATCGTTGACGGTCGCGTCGACGCGGCCCGACGTCAACAGGTCGATCGATTCGTTGAAACCCTGCACCGGCACGACCTCCGCGCCATGCGCGGCCGCCAGCTTGCCGAAGTTGCTCGTAAGCGTGTTCGCCGACTTCTTGCCCTTCAGGTCATCGAACGACTTGATCGACGTATTATCCGAGCGCACGATCAGCGCCGCATGCGACACAATATACGGATCGGAGAAATCGTATTTGACCTTGCGCGCATCGGTAATGGCGACTTCGTTGATCACCGCGTCATAGCGGTTCACATCGAGGCCGGCAATCAGCCCATCCCACTTTCCCTCGACGAACTCCGGCTTCACGCCGATACGTTTCGCGATTTCGCGCGCAATATCGACGTCGAAGCCCGTTAGCTGACCGGACGCGTCGTGAAACGAAAATGGCGCGTACGTGCCTTCCGTACCAATCTTCAATACGCCGGCGGATTTGACCTGGGCGAGACCATCCGCGGCGAACGCCGCCGTCGCGGTCGCAACCTGCAACAGGCCGATCAGAAGGAGAGATCGAATCGACTTCATCTGTGAACTCCGTAAATTTGTTTTTTCCGTCAATACGATGCCTGCAGCATCGTGCGTGCCGCAGAGTGCGCGGACTGTAGCAAACGGACTCTATTTCGGCAACGCATTTTGAGCTTTAAACATATGCGGTGGCGGAATAAGCTAGACCGAAACCGGCAGTTTGGCAATGCGCACGTCTACTGGGCTCGCTTTTTCGCTCTCGCGTGGCGGAACAGACGCACGAGAGGAGCGCCAATGAACTCCGGACAGGCAAGACGGGACGCCTTGCCGGACTAGCGCCCATCAAGGCCATTGATACGATGCACACCCCAACCGATCCGACACGGCCCGCCCGCGACATCGCAGCGGACGCCCACAGCGCTTTTGCCACGCTGCCCGCGTGCGCGACGCGGCCCGCGCTTGTCATCGAGTACCGATGGCTCAACCCGCATTGGCGCGATGCACCGCTGGCCGTATTTCTGCATGAAGGGCTGGGCTCCGTCGCGATGTGGAAGGATTGGCCACAATCGCTGTGCGATCGGCTCGGCATGCGTGGGCTCGTCTATTCACGGCCCGGCTATGGCCGCTCGACACCGCGTCCGCACGACTTGAAGCTACCCGTCGATTATCTGTCGATACAGGCTCGGGAGATACTGCCCGCGCTGCTGGACGCGCTTGACTTCGCCGCGGCCGAACGCGCGCGGATGTGGATGATCGGTCACAGCGACGGCGGCTCGATTGCACTGCTCTATGCCAGCGCCTTTCCAGACGCCCTCGCCGGAGCCGTCGTGATCGCGCCGCATATTTTCGTCGAAGACCTGTCGGTCGCGGGCATCGTCGAAACCCGTATTGCCTACGAGCACAAGGGCCTGCGTGGCAAGCTCGCGCGCTATCACGCCGACGTCGATTCGGCGTTTTATGGCTGGTGCGATATCTGGTTGAGCGCGCCGTTCAAAACATGGAACATCGTTGACTCACTGCGCGCAATTCGTTGTCCTTTGCTCGCTGTGCAAGGCTTCGACGACCACTACGGAACGATGGCGCAAATTGACGGAATCGCTGCACAGGTGCCGCATGCGCGGTGCGCGAAGCTGGCAGGCTGTGGGCACTCGCCCCATGCGGAGGCGCCGAACGCGCTCAATGACGCGATTGCCGCGTTCGTCGCCGCATCGATGCGTTGATCCGCGCATTGACGCGCGCTTTGTTCCAGCCTTTTATCCGCACTTGATCCGCTATGCCAACGGACGACCGTTTGACGGCTGCAGCGTCGCCCGAGCGCCGCCGCTATGCCGAATGCTTTTCGCACTTCCGCATAGCGCGGCGCATCAGCTCACGCGACCGCCTGTAACGCTTCAGGCATCGGTGCTGGCTTGACCTTTTTTGGCGCATGCTTGCGCGCATGCCACAAGTCGTAGTCGGTCTGCAGACCGAGCCATAGATCCGCGCTTCCGCCGCGCTCGACGCCGGGCCACGCTTCGATGCGGCCAGTTTCCGCGAGCGGGTCAGTCTGCACGTAACGACACGCGATTGCACGATTGCCAACGCGCGCCGATGATCATTTCGGCGCAGGAATGTTCAATCCGCGAGCGACCGCCGAACGTGTGACGAACGCATCGAGCGCACGTGTCACATGGCCAAAATCTGCAATGCCGACCAGTTCGCCCGCTTCGTAGAACCCGGTCAGATTGCGCACCCACGGAAATACCGCGATATCGGCAATCGTATAGACGTCGCCCATGATCCACTCGCGGCTCGCGAGCCGGTCATTCAGTACGGCAAGCAGGCGCCTCGCCTCGCCGACATAACGATCGCGCGGTCGTTTGTCTTCAAAGTCCTTGCCGGCGAACTTGTTGAAAAACCCGACTTGCCCGAACATCGGCCCGATGCCGGCCATCTGAAACATCAGCCACTGAATGGTTTGATAGCGACCCGCGGCGTTTTGCGGAATAAACCGGCCGGTCTTGTCCGCGAGATAAAGCAGAATCGCACCCGATTCAAACAACGCGAGTGGCTGCCCTTCTGGTCCGTTCGGGTCGATGATCGCCGGGATTTTCGCGTAGGGATTCAGCGAGCGAAATTCCGGTGTCTTCTGATCGGCGGTGTCGAAGCTCACACGATGCGGCTCGTAAGGCAGCCCGGTCTCCTCCAGCATGATCGAAACCTTGACGCCGTTCGGCGTCGGCAGTGCATAGAGCTGCAGCCGGTGCGGATATTGCGCGGGCCACCGGCTCGTGATTGGAAATGCGGAAAGATCGGCCATCGCGAATCTCCTGTTTGAACGAGCACGGCATCACATCGCACACCTTCCTCGTGCGATAACGGCCCGCCATGCTACGGGTCGGCGGAGCGAACAAACAATATAAACATTCCGATTGCGCGTGTCTCGCGCGACGGCCGGCTGGATGACCGGCAAACATCGGATCAAGGACATCAATCGACGCTCACGCCACTCAACCCCGGCAAATATTTAATGCCATCTGGAAATGTTATGTTATATCATTCGACACGCTGCACTTTGACGACGAGCCGGGCTCACCTGGCCGCGATAACGGGCGCACCTCAACAGGAGTCCGCTGGCGAACAGCCAGAGCGGACCCGCAAGAAGACCAACAATCCGATTCACTTTGTCCGGAATGAAATCTCGCACACACATTGCGCAAGCCACCGTGCTGCTGTTCACGGCGCTTGCCGGCAGTCACACATGGGCCGCCGCTTCGGCCACGACGCTGAGCGGTACCGTTGAAGACGCACACGGCAAGCCGATCCCCCATGCGCAGGTCCGTCTCAAGACCGCGAGCGGTGACGATGCAGGCCACGCGAGCACCGACACATCGGGTCATTTCGAACTGAAGGACGTGGCACCCGGCACGTACGCGGTTGCGGTCGCCGCCACCGGCTTCGAGGCGACCACGAAGCTCGCCGACACGACCAGCGGCACGGCCGTCCCGCTCGCATTGACGCTCAAAAAGGACGACACGCTCGACGTCAACGTAGCGGCGAAGCGGCTCGATCAGGCGCGCAACGGACTGTCTCCGGAAACGGGCAGCAGCATCTACCGGATCACGAACGCGGACATCCGCGCAATGCCGCTTGGCGAGAACACGCCGCTGAATCAGGTGCTGTTGCAAGCGCCAGGAGTGGCTAACGACTCGTTCGGTCAGGTGCACGTGCGCGGCGATCATGCGGACCTGCAATACCGGATCAACGGCATTCAGATTCCCGAACCGATCAGCGGCTTTGGCCAATCGCTCGACACACGCATCATCGACCAGGTGAATCTGCTGACCGGCGCGCTGCCCGCGCAATACGGCGACCGCACGGCCGGCATCGTCGACATCCACACGAAGAACGGCGATTCCGGCGACGGCGGCGCAATCGATGTATTCGGCGGCAGCCATCAGACGCTGCGCACGAGTGCGGACGTGTACGGCAGCAAAGGCGACTTCAGCTACTTCTTCACCGGCTCGCTCGGTGTGAACAATCTCGGCATCGAGGCGCCGACCGCCAGTCCATCGCCGATTCACGACCATACGCGCCAGGGCAGCGGGTTCGGTTACATGTCGTATCTGATCAATCCGCTCACGCGCGTCTCCGTGATGCTCGGCACCGCGGCCAACCAGTTCGAGATCCCGAACACGCCGGGTCTTGCACCCGTATTCACGCTCGCCGGCACGCCGACCTTCAACTCGGCGAATCTCAACGAAACGCAGTCGGAACTGAACAATTATGCGGTGATCGCGCTGCAAGGCACGAACGGCGGCGACTTCGACTATCAGGTCGCGCTTTCCACGCGCTATACGCGCACACAGTTCAATCCCGACCCGGTCGGCGATCTGATCTTCAACGGCGTCGCGTCGAACGACTTCCACAACGACACGGCGAACACGCTGCAAGCCGACACCACCTGGCGCCTGAACAGTTCGCACACGCTGCGCGGCGGCGTGCAATTGCAGCAGGAACACGCGCAATTCAGCGACACGGTGTCGGTGTTTCCGACCGACGCCGATGGCAATCAGGCGTCCGACGTACCGATCACGCTACAGGATTCGAGCAGCAAGACCGGCTACCTGTACAGCGCGTACCTGCAGGATGAGTGGAAAATAACCGGCAAGCTGACGCTGAACTACGGTCTACGCTACGACGGCATGAACGAGTTCGTGTCCGCGCATCAACTGAGTCCGCGCATCGGCGCCGTCTATCAGTTGACGCCCGCAACGACGCTGCACGCCGGCTACGCGCGCTACTTCACGCCGCCGTCGTTCGAACTGGTGTCGAGCGGTACGATCGGCCGCTTCGCCGGCACGACCAACGCGCCGGAGGTCACGCAGAACGACCCGGTGCAGCCCGAGCGCGACGACTATTACGATATCGGCGTCACGCAACGGCTTGGGTCCGATGTGACGGTCGGGCTCGATGCGTACTACAAGAAGGCGCACAACCTGCTCGACGAAGGCCAGTTCGGCACCGCACTGATCTTCGCGCCGTTCAACTACCGGTATGGGCGCGTCTACGGTGTCGAGTTCACCGCGAACTATAAGCACGAGAACGTCGCCGCATATCTGAACGTTGCGTATAGCCGCGCGCAGGGCAAGGACATCGATTCCGCGCAGTTCAACTTTGGCGCCGACGAACTCGCGTTCATCTCGAATCACTTCGTGTTCCTCGATCACGACCAACGCGTCACAGCGTCATTCGGCGGCTCGTACACGTGGCACACGACGACGTTTACCGCGGACGGCACGGTCGGCAGCGGCCTGCGCTCGGGCTTCGCGAACACCGACAAACTGCCGCTGTACGCGCAGGTCAATCTCGGCGTGATCGAACACATCAATGCGCCGATGGTCGGCAAAGTGGATATTCGCGGCGCGGTGGTGAATGCGTTCGGCCGCGTGTACGAATTGCGCGATGGTTCCGGGATCGGTGTCGGCGCGCCGCAGTTCGGCCCGTATCGCGCGTTCTACGCCGGCGTCACGAAGTATTTCTGATCCCGCTTAACGTCTTCGGGAATTTTCGATGGAAGACTGGTTCGGTATTGTCGAAGCAGCGCGGGTCGCGGGGTGGATTGTTTATCCGCTGACGCTGCTCGCGCTCGTCGCGCTGTTTATTATCCTCGATCGGCTGGTCGTGTTCTTCCGCTTCGCGAAGGTGCCCGGCATTGCGTCATACGGCGGCGACGTCAGCGCGCTGCTCGCTACGCTACCGCCTCAGCACGCGCTGCGCCGGTTGATGGCGCCGCTCGTCGGCGAATTCACGAAGCCGGTGTGGTGGATCGAAGAGCGCGCGAGTGCGGTTGCGCTCGACGTGCAACGCGACATGTCGCGCGGCTTGTGGGTGCTCGAGACGATCGTGACGGCCGCGCCGCTCGTCGGGCTGCTCGGCACGATCGTCGGCATGATGCACGCGTTCAGGCTGATCGGCGGCAGCGGCCTCGTGAATCCGACGGGCGTGACCGGCGGCGTCGCACAGGCACTGATCGCGACCGCCCTCGGTCTCGTGATCGCGCTCGTTGCGCTGTTCGCGTTCAACTACTTTTCGCGGCGCATCGACCGGCTCGTCGAAGAGCTCGAGACGTTCACCAGCACATGGCTCGCCGATATCCGGCTAACGCGCGAACAGGCGCTGATCGGCGCCGGTGCTGCCAGCACTGCGGACGACGCGCGTGCGATCGGCGTCGTATGAAACTGCGACGCTCTCGCACCGCGAAACGCGGCCGCATCGAGATCATTCCGATGATTGATGTGATGTTTTTCCTGCTGGCGACGTTTATGCTGACATCCCTATCGATGCAGCGGCTCGACGCGATCCGGCTGAATCTGCCGCAAGGGCACGCGCAAGCGCTAGCGCAACAACAGCCGCTGACGCTCGCGGTTGCACGCGACGGTCATATCGAAATCGATCGGCAACGGGTCACGCTCGATCAGGTCGCGGCAACGATCAAACGCCTGGTCGGTCCAGATGGCAATGTCGTGATCGCAGCGGATACGGCGGCGTCGAACGGGATCGTCGTCGAGGCGATGTTGCGTGCACGCGAAGGCGGCGCGGAGCATTTCCTGGTGGCCGTCCAGCGTGATCAATAGCGTGATCAATAAGGTGACCCGCGACGCGGTCGACAACGCGTGGACTGCGACGTGACCGACAACGTGCGCCATAACTCGCGCCATAACTTGCGCGATAGCGTGCACCGCATGCCGCTGCACGTGGGAAACCTGCTGGATGCGCACGCTCCACGAGCGTTGGTCTGCGTGCTCGCGGCGGTCGCGATCTGGCTCGGCTTTGCAGCAGGCTTCGTGCGCGGGTTGTGGCTTGCCGATAACAATAAGAACGCGCCGAAGCCGGTTGCACTCGACGTGAAGATGGTGCGTTTGTCGCCACCTGAGCCGCCACCTGAGCCGCCTCCCCAACCGCAGCAGCAGCCGGCTTCGCGCGCGGCTCGGACAGCGCGCACGCCACAACCGGCAACGCCTGCGCCAGCCGCGCAGCCGAAGCCTGCGCACGCCGGGCGGCACAGTGTTGCGCCCGCGCCGCATGCGCTCGAGAAGCCGACGCCTTCGCACGACGTATCGCAGCAAGCGACAACCGCCACTGCCGCGCCGAGCATCGCACGGCCTACGCAACCGACGCTTGCGCCGCCCTCCACACCGTCCGCAAACTCACCCCCGCCAGCGACGCCCGCCGCACCAGCGACGCAGGCAAACGGACCGCAGCAGGAAGCCAAGGGCCCCGCAACGGCATCCTCGCCAAGCGCGTCGGCCAGCGCCGGCAATGGTCCCGCGCATGCGATCCTGCAACCGCTGCCATCCATACCCGACGACTTGCGCGAAGACGCATTTCAGGCGATCGCGACGGCTCGTTTTTCGGTTCATCGCGACGGCTCGGTCGACGTCGAGCTAATCAAGCCGACTCATAACCCGCGGCTTAACCAGCTATTACTCGACGCATTGAAGAAGTGGCGCTTTTTCCCCGCGATGAAAGACGGCGAGCCGATCGACAGCACGCAGGACGTGCGAGTGCACTTCAACGTCGATTGAGCGCGGCGGCGAAACACCTACCCCACCTTCCGCGCGTCGTCCGCTTCCTGTGGCGCCACGCCTCCCCGCGCCAGCACGGGCGCAAGCGCCTGCCCGGTATGGCTCGCCCGCACCTTGACGAGGCCTTCAGGATCAGTCGCGGCGACGATCGTGCCTCCGCCGACGCCGCCTTCCGGCCCGAGATCGATAATCCAGTCGGCTTCGGCGATCACATCGAGATCGTGCTCGATCACGACGACGCTGTGTCCGCCATCCGCGAGCCGGTGCAACACGCGGATCAGCTTCGCGACATCGGCCATATGCAGCCCGACCGTCGGTTCATCGAGCACGTACAGCGTATGCGGCGCCTTCTGCCCGCGCCGCGTGATGTCGTCGCGCACCTTCGATAGCTCGGTGACGAGCTTGATACGCTGCGCTTCGCCGCCGGACAGCGTCGGCGACGGCTGACCGAGCGTCAGATAGCCGAGCCCGACATCCTTCATCAATTGCAGCGGGTGCCCGATATTCGACATCGATGCGAAAAATCCGACCGCTTCGTCGATTTCCATGGTCAACACGTCGCCGATGTTCTTGCCACGCCAGGTGACCGCGAGCGTCTCCGGATTGAAGCGTTGCCCATGACACACATCGCACGGCACTTTCACGTCCGGCAGGAAGCTCATGCCGATCGTGCGCACGCCCTGCCCTTCACAAGCGGGGCAGCGTCCGTCACCGGTATTGAACGAGAAGCGCGACGCGGTGTAGCCGCGCGCCCGCGCCTCGAGCGTATCGGCAAACAGCCGGCGGATCGCATCCCAAACGCCGATATAGGTCGCCGGGCATGAGCGCGGCGTCTTGCCGATCGGTGTCTGATCGACTTCGAGCACGCGATCGATCGCTTCCCAGCCGCTGATCGATGCACATCCTTGCCACATGTGCGTGACATTCAGTGCCGGCCGCGGCGCACTGCGGGCGAGCACGCTCGAGCGCCGGTCGGCGCGCGGCTCGTCCGCTTGCGCGGCCTTGCGCGCACGCCGCGTCGCGGGTGACGACAGCACCGAGCGGCCGACCGCGTCGAGCAGGTTGGTCATCAGCACGTCGCGCGCGAGCGTCGACTTGCCGGAACCACTGACGCCCGTCACCGCGACAAGACGTCCAAGCGGAATGCCGACCGTCACGTCGCGCAGATTGTGTAGTTTGCCGCCGTGCACGGTGAGCCACTGCTCGGGCACGGCCGCCGCGCGCTTGCCCGGCGCAATGACCGGCCGCCGCGCCTGCAGCGGATGCGGGATTGGCTGCGCGAGGAACCGGCCGGTCAGCGAGTCGGGCCGCGCGGACAGATCGTCGACGCCGCCCTGCGCGACTAGCGTGCCACCACGCTTACCCGCGCCCGGACCGATATCGATGATGTGATCGGCACGCCGGATCGTATCTTCGTCGTGCTCGACAACGACAAGCGTATTGCCTTTATCGCCGAGCTTGCGCAGTGCGTTCAGCAGAATCTGGTTGTCGCGCGGATGCAGACCGATGGTCGGCTCGTCGAGCACGTAGCAGACGCCCTGCAGGTTGCTGCCGAGTTGCGCCGCGAGGCGGATACGCTGCGCTTCGCCGCCCGACAGGCTCGGCGCCGCGCGATCGAGGCTCAGATAACCGAGCCCGACTTCCTCGAGAAACTGCAACCGGCTCGCAATCTCGCTGACGACGTCGCGCGCAATCCCCGCTTCACGGCCCTTGAGCCGCAGCCCGTCGATCCAGCGACGCGTCTCGGACACGGTCCATTGCGCGACATCGACGATGGGCTGCGCGTCGAACGTCACCGCGCGTGCGGTCGGGTTCAGCCGCGTGCCGTGACAATCCGGGCATGGCTCATCACCCACCCCTTCCGGCTCCTGCTCGTCCGACGGCAGCGTCTGCTCGCGGCCGCGATTGTCGTCGGCGAGCACGGTGTCGTCATACGCGGCGCGCTGCTCGCGCGTCAGCGCGAGGCCGGTACCGACGCAGGTCGTGCACCAGCCGTGCTTGCTGTTGTACGAGAACATCCGCGGATCGAGTTCCGGGTAGCTGGTGCCGCACACCGGGCACGCACGCTTGACCGACAGCACCTTGATCTCGCCGACTTTCGAGGTCCCGCCGTTGCCCATTGCGCGCTGCAACCCGTTGAGCGGTGCAAGCAGGTGCATCACGCCTTTGCCGGCTTCCAGCGTTTGCTCGAGCAGACGCCGCAACTGCGCTTCGTTGTCCGCCGACACGACCAGATCGCCGACCGGCAGTTCGATCGTATGTTCGCGGAAGCGGTCGAGCTTCGGCCACGGGTCGACCGGCACGAACTCGCCGTCGACGCGCAAGTGCGTATTGCCGCGCGCTTTCGCCCATTTCGCGAGATCGGTATAGACACC
This sequence comes from Paraburkholderia rhizosphaerae, assembly GCF_004366595.1. Classification (GTDB taxonomy): domain Bacteria; phylum Pseudomonadota; class Gammaproteobacteria; order Burkholderiales; family Burkholderiaceae; genus Paraburkholderia; species Paraburkholderia rhizosphaerae. Next base: position 37,083 of record NZ_SORE01000020.1, on the reverse strand, counting down.
TTTGCGATTCACAACGAGCGGCGCCAGCATGCCGACGTGCTCGCCCTTGTGATCGCGCAGCACCTGCGCGGCGATCGACTCGATGCTTTGCGACGTGACCGGCGTGCCGTCGTGAATGCAATGTTGCAGCCCGAGCTTCACATACAGCAGCCGCAGGAAATGCCAGACTTCGGAGGTGGTCGCGACGGTACTCTTGCGGCCGCCGCGCGAAAGCCGCTGCTCGATCGCGACGGTCGGCGGAATGCCATACACGGCATCCACTTCCGGACGGCCGGCCGGCTGCACGATCGAGCGCGCGTACGCGTTCAGCGATTCGAGATAGCGGCGCTGGCCCTCATGAAACAGGATGTCGAATGCAAGCGTCGATTTGCCGGAACCGGACACGCCGGTTATCACGTTGAAACGCCCATGCGGAATGTCGACGTCCAGCGCTTTGAGGTTATGCTCGCGCGCGTTCACGATGCGCACCACGTTTTCGCCTTCGACGGCTCGCCGCGCACGCGCGGCGGCGAGCGTCGCCTGCAGCGGCACACCGTCGGATGCCGCCTCGGCGGGCTCGACCGCGAGGCCCATTGCGTTGTCGTATTGCACGAGCGCGACGCCCGTATGCGAGCCCGCGCACTGCTTCACCTGTTCAGGCGTGCCCGCACAGAGCACCAGCCCGCCACCGTCGCCGCCTTCGGGGCCGAGATCGATCAGCCAGTCCGCCGCGCGGATCACGTCGAGGTTGTGCTCGATCACGATCAGCGAATGGCCGCCCGCGAGCAGCTTGCCGAACGCCTGCATCAGCTTCGCGATATCGTCGAAATGCAGGCCCGTGGTCGGTTCGTCGAACATGAAAAGACGCGCCGCGCCCGCTTCCTTCCGGTTGCGCGCGCTGCCCGCCTGCGCGGTTTCCGCGAGAAAGCCGGCGAGCTTGAGCCGCTGCGCTTCGCCGCCCGACAAGGTCGGCACCGGCTGGCCGAGCTTCACGTATTCGAGACCGACGTCGACGATCGGTTGCAATACGCGCAGCACCTCCGCGTCGCCGGAGAAACACTCGACCGCTTCATTGACCGTCAGCTCGAGCACATCCGCGATGCTCAGTGCCCGCGTGCCGCGCTCGATCTTCACTTCGAGTATCTCGGCCCGGTAACGCCGTCCGTCGCAGTCCGGGCAGCGCAAATAGACATCGCTCAGGAACTGCATCTCGATATGCTCGAAGCCCGAGCCGCCGCACGTTGGGCAGCGCCCGTCGCCCGAGTTGAAGCTGAATACCCCGGCGCCGTAACCGCGCTGCGCGGCGAGCGGCGCTTTGGCGAACAGCTTGCGGATTTCATCGAATGCGCCGACATAGCTGGCCGGATTCGAACGCGTGGTCTTGCCGATCGGCGATTGATCGACGAACACCGCGTCGCTGATCTGTTCCACGCCGGACAGCGAACGATGCGCGCCTGGCGTTTCGGTCGCCTTGCCGAGATGGCGCGCAAGCGCCGGATACAACACATCCTGCACGAGCGTCGACTTGCCGGAGCCGGATACGCCCGTCACGCAGACGAGCCGCTGCAGCGGTATCTCGACGTCGACGTCGCGCAAGTTATGTTCGCGCGCGCCTTCGAGCTTGATACGCGGCGTGCTTGCATCGACCGGACGGCGCGACCAGTGCGCGGCGTCGGCCACGTGCTTGCGGCCACCGAGATATTCGCCGGTTAGCGTGCCGGCCGTGCGGATCGCCTGCGGCGCGCCATCGAAGATGATCGTGCCGCCGCGCTCGCCGGGCCCCGGCCCCATGTCGATCAGACGGTCCGCCGCCAGCATCACCGAGGGATCGTGCTCGACGACGACCAGCGTATTGCCCGCGTCGCGCAAGCGCTGCATCGCTTCGACAATCCGGTTCAGGTCGCGCGGATGCAGGCCGATGCTCGGCTCGTCGAGCACGAACAGCGTTTTCGTCAGCGATGTGCCGAGCGCGGTGGTCAGGTTGATCCGCTGCACTTCGCCGCCTGACAAGGTGCGGCTTTGCCGGTCGAGCGTCAGATACCCGAGGCCGACGTCGCACAGGTACTTCAGGCGCGTGCGCACTTCGGCGAGCAGCAGCTTCAATGCATCGTCGAGCAATGCGCTGGCCAGCGTAATCTCGTCGAAGAAGCGGCGGATGCGCTCGATGGGCAGCAGCATCAGATCATGCACGGTCAGCCCCGGCACCGCTTCGAGCTGCGCGCGTGTCCAGTCGACGCCACGCGGCATGAAGCGCTGCGCCGGATCGAGCACCGCGTCCGCATTGGCCTTCGTGCCGAGGCGCCACAACAGCGACTCGAGCTTCAGACGCGCACCGCCACAGGTTTCGCACGGTGTGTAGCTACGATATTTCGACAGCAGCACGCGAATGTGCATCTTGTACGCCTTCGATTCGAGGTAACCGAAGAAGCGTTTGACGCCATACCACTGCCGCTGCCAGTCACCGCCCCAGTCAGGCGAGCCGTTGATCACCCAGTCGCGCTCCGCGTCGGTCAGTTCCGACCACCGCGTATCGCGACGGATATTCGCTTTGCCCGCGTAACGCATCAGGTCGTCCTGACACTCTTTCCACGCGGGCGTTTGCATCGGCTTGATCGCGCCGCCGCGCAGCGTCTTGCGTTCGTCGGGAATCACGAGGCCGAGGTCGACGCCGATCACGCGGCCAAAGCCGCGGCATGTATCGCATGCGCCATACGCGGAATTGAACGAGAACAGCGCGGGCTGCGGGTCCGCGTAGCGCAGATCGCTATCCGGATTGTGCAGGCCCGTCGAGAAGCGCCACACCTGCGGCGCCGCAGCCGCGACCGCGTCGCCTTGCGCATCTTTCGCTTCGTTGAGCACATAGACGTTCACACGGCCGCCGCCGCGTTTCAGCGACGCTTCGATCGCCTCGACGACGCGCGCCTTGTCGACCTGATGCAGCCGGAACCGGTCCGCGACGACATCGAGCACCTTGCGCGGACCAGTCGGCGACGCGACCTCGCGCTGCGCCTGCACGCGCGTGTAGCCGCTCGCGGACAGCCATTGTTCGACTTCGGTATCGCTCGTGCTTTCCGGCAATTCGACCGGAAACGTGATCGCGACGCGTGGATCGTCTGCTTCGGTGCGCGCGGCAAGGTCCGCGAAAATCGTTTCGGGCGTGTCGTGCCGCACCGGCTGAGCGGTCTTGCGGTCGAACAATTCGGCCGCGCGCGCATACAACAGCTTCAAATGGTCGTTCAGTTCGGTCATCGTGCCGACCGTCGAACGCGAACTGCGCACCGGGTTCGTCTGATCGATCGCGATCGCGGGCGGCACGCCGTCGACGCGGTCGACTTGCGGCCGGTCCATCCGGTCGAGGAACTGGCGCGCATACGCGCTAAAGGTTTCGACGTAGCGGCGCTGCCCTTCCGCATAGAGCGTGTCGAACACGAGGCTCGATTTACCGGACCCCGATGGCCCGGTGACGACTGTCATTTCGCCGGTGCGCAAGTCGAGGTCGACGTTCTTCAGATTGTGCTGGCGGGCTCCGCGGATGCGGATCGTTCCATGAGATGCCAATTTGCCATCCGTCAATTTGAGCGTGAAATAACGCGTGAAAACCGGTAGAAGCGCGAAGATAGCGCATTCGCAGTGCACGCCGGTGCGCTGCGCGTCGGGGCACCGGGGGGCGCCGGTTGGGAGCGCGGCCGGCGGTGCACAAGCGCAGGCGACACACGAAGCAGTGAATGTACGCCTGATCGGAGCAGTCGGTTGACCGCCGCGGAAAAGCTGGAATTCGACGGATACTATACTGTATGTTTATACAGTTTTCCATGCCAGCTGATCGGGCATGCGACGCGCACGGTGTGCACGGGCAAGAAAAAACCCGGCTAGGAGCCGGGTCCTTAAGGTCGCCGCCGGCCCGTTGCAAGCCGGATAGCAGCCGGTACCGCCGCCATCTTCGCCTTGCGGCAGTCGACGAGGAGTCGACGATGGTCTTCGTTCACCACCCCCCGGTAGTTCACGAAAGCGGTCGCCGAGGCGGGCGCGATGGCCCGCGACTCGCGCGGCGGTATCAATGTAGAAGCGAACTCTTAACCGGAACTTAAGTCCGGCAAACTTACGATTTGAAACGCGGAAATGCGCTCGGGCCGGAAAAAAGGGGGTTATCGCGTGTCGCGATGCTGCGCGGATGGGTCGAGGGGCCCGGCATGGGTCACAACGTGCGCACACGTGCCTATCATGTGAGAGCGACGACCGGTGCGCGTTAGCACGCGTCACGGCCGAAGCGGCCGCCTGCAACGCAACGCGTGCCGGGCCCGCGCCGTCAATCCCGGGCGCCGCCGCATTCATTCACCCGACGATCGGCAGAAAGGGACCGGAGGACATCGATGCAAAATCCCGCTCTGTTTCACGTGCTGCTCGACCACCTCGAGGCGATCGGCGCGCCGCCACACGACATGGAGCGCTACGTCGATCGCTGGCACCGCCTGAGGTCGCATGAAGCGTTTCCGTGCCCGGTCTGCTTTCTCGCCGGCGAAGAGCAGCCACTCGTGTTGCGTGCGGCGCAGGGCGAATTCACGCCGGTCGAGTGCCCGAGTTGCCGGACACGTTTCGAAGTGCCGCTCGATGACTAAAGCGGCTCGCTGAGCGCTCAACGCTAACCGCAACCACCATCACTCGACGTTATCCGACACGTCAGTCATCCGGATCATATGCGGCTTTACGCCGTCGTCGTGATCGTCGCCCACGGCCGTCGGCGGATGGATCAGCGCTTCGAGCCGCGCCTTGGTCGCGATGAATTCTGGCGACGTCACCTGTGCGTAGTCGCGCGGCCGCGGCACCGGCACTTCGATCAGTTCCTGAACTTCGCCGGGGTTCGCCTTCAGCACGAGGATGCGGTCGGCGAGAAAAATCGCTTCATCCAGATCGTGCGTAATGAACAGCACCGTCACATCGATATTGCGCCAGATGTCGAGCAGATGCGTCTGCATCTTCGCGCGCGTTTGCGCGTCGAGCGCGCCGAACGGCTCATCCATCAGCAGGATGCGCGGCCGGTTCGCGAGCGCGCGCGCAATCGCAACGCGCTGCTTCATGCCGCCCGACAACTGGTGCGGATAGACATCGGCGAATTTCGCGAGCCCGACCAGATCGAGCCATTGGAGTGCCTCGCGCTCGGCCTGCGTGCGACCCATGCCGTTCATCTTCAGCCCGAACATCACGTTCTTCTTCACCGTGAGCCACGGAAACAGCGTGTAGCCCTGAAATACCATGCCGCGCTCGGCGCCCGGCCCATCGACCGGTTGACCGTCGATCAGCACCTCGCCGCTGGTTTGCCGCTCGAGCCCCGCAAGGATGCGGATCAACGTCGACTTGCCGCAACCGGACGGCCCGATCACGCAGACGAACTCGCGCCGGTGCGTCTGGAAACGGATGCCATCGAGCGCGACGTGCTCGCCGCGCGGCGTCGGGAAACGCTTTCCGAGGTCCTGCACGTCGAGAATCACTTCGCGCGCTTTCAGACGCTCGAAGCGTGCGCGCACCGCGTCGGACTGCAGCAGATAGGACGGAACCGGTTGCGGATTCAACATGATGAATTCCTGTGAATAGGCGTGGAAACAGACGGGTCGCGAGTCGGGTTGACGAGTCAGATCAACGCTCGCGCGCCTACGCTTTCAGCGTACGGTCCCATGGAAAAAGCTTGCGGCCAAAGAACGCGAGCACGATATCCGTGCCCAGACCGATGATGCCGATCATCATGATCGCCGCGTACACGTTGTCGAAATGCTCATAGCGCGCCTGCTGCGTGATGTACCACGTGATGCCCGAACTCGTGCCGACCAGTTCCGCGACGATCAGATAGGTCCACGCCCAGCCGAGCAGAATCCGCTGATCGCGATACAGATCCGGCAGCACGCCCGGAATCACCACATGCGTGAGCAGCTTCAGCTTCTTCGTGCCAAGCGTCATCGCGGCTTCGAAGAGTCCGTAGTCGAGCTTGCGCGTCGTGTTCGCGACGATCAGCACCTGCTGGAAGAACGTGCCGATCACGATAATCGCGATCTTCGGCCCATCATAGATGCCGAGAATCGCGACCATCAGCGCGCCGAACGCGGGCGCCGGCAAATAGCGGAAGAACTCGATAAACGGCTCCTGCAGACGCGCGAGCGCGCTATACGTGCCGCACACGATGCCCAGCGGCACGCCGATCGCCGACGAGATCACGAAGCCCCAGAAGATCACCTGGATGCTGTGCCACAGGCTCTGATGCAGCCACGGCCCGTCGCGTGTCGCGGGCGGCGTCGTGAACGCGGTATAGAACGCGCGCAGCACTTCATGCGGCGCCGGCAGATAGACCGGATTGGCGGGTACGCCGGTTGGCAGCGCCGCGTGCTTCGCGCGCGCCTGCGCAAGTTCATCATTGAAGGTCGCCTTGTCGATGCGCATACCCGGCTGGAAATAGTCGACGCTGCCGGGGTTCCCGATCAGCATTTGCGGATGCCAGACGAACGGTACGTAGCTGAGCACGCACCAGATGAGAACGGGCAGCAGGAACGAGCCGATCCCGAGCGTCCAGCGGCTTTTTGTCGACAGTTCGCGGCGCACCGCGAGCCAGTCGTTGCGGCTGCGGCTACTTGCGCGTGCTTGTGCGGTCATTCAAATCTCCCTGCGGGTTCGTTGCATTGCTCGCACGCGCGAGCCCAATCTGGGCGAGGCCGGTCTGCGCGAGCACATCGGAGCCGGCACAACCCGCGCGCATCGTGCGACCCCGGTTCATCGCGCGGCGCGGCTCGCGCGATACGCGCGCCAGCCGCCGAACGACGTAATGTCGGCCGCGCCATCGAGCGCGCTCGTCTCGCACAGAAAGCCTTGCACCGCGCTGCCGTCGGCAAGCGTCAGCGTACCGATGCCAAGCGGTGCGGGGACTTGCGCGACGAAACTGCCATACGCGGCAAGCGGCATCTCCCACACTTCAACTGCGATCGGTGCGCCGTCCGCCGGCACGCGCACCAGCCCTGGCTTTGCGACACCGCCGCTTGCCACGGCAGGCAACGCATAGAGTCGATACGTCGACGCGGTGGTGGTCGCTTCGATCAGGCGCGCGCCGCGTTCGGTCAATTGCCCGTTGAGCGGTTCGCCTTGCAGATGCGCGCCGACCACCGCGACGCGAATCGATGCGCTGGTCGACGCCGGCCGCTCCACCGCACGCGTCTGCGTCTGCGTCTCGACGGCTTCGCCGAGCCAAGCATACGCAAGCTGCAGCAGCGCGGCGTCCTGATGCGCGCGTCCGACGAATGTGACGCCGAACGGCAGCCCGCTATGCGCGCCGGTCGTGCAAAAGCCCGCCGGCACCGCAAGCGCGGACAGATCGAGCAGATTCACAAAGTTCGTGTAATAACCAAAGCGTGCGTTCACGCGAATCGGGTCGGCTTCGAGTTCGTCGACCGTCGCGGTGGTTGCGGAGGTCGGCATCAGGACCGCGTCGATGTGCTGCCATACCGGTTCGGCCCGCATGCGCAATTCAGCGAGTCTGTGTTGCGCGGCGAACAGGTCGGCGGCGCTCCACTTCGCCGCGCCGCCGATGATCGTGCGAATCACCGGATGCAGCGCGTCCGCGTTCTGCTCGAAGAATGGCCGGATCGCCGCGAGCCGTTCGGCGACGAACGGTCCTTCGTAAAGCAGGCGTGCGGTATCGAGAAACGGTTCGAAGTCGATTTCCACGAGTTCAGCGCCGGCTTCGCGCAAGCGCGCTTGCGCCACGTCGAACGCCTGCGCGTACGACGTATCGCCGAAGAATTCGAGTTGCGTCGCGCGCGGCACGCCGAAGCGCACGCCGCGCAAGGCCGGTGCGTCCGCGCGATCGCCAGCAACGCCGGATTGCGCGGGCGTCCATGCGCGCGCGTACGGGTCACCGTCGGCGATCCCGCGCGCGACGTCGAAGACCTGCTGGGCGTCATGCGCGGTGTGCGCGAAGATCGACACGCAATCGAGCGACTTGCAGGCCGGCACCACACCGAGCGTGCTCAGCACACCCTTAGTCGGTTTCAAGCCGACGAGCCCATGAAACGCCGCGGGCACGCGGCCCGACCCGGCGGTATCGGTACCAAGCGAAAACGCGGCGAGACCGAGCGCGACCGCGACCGCCGAGCCGGAGCTCGAACCACCCGACGCATAGCGCGGATCGAGCGCGTTGCGACATGCGCCGTGCGGCGAACGCTGGCCGGACAGTCCCGTCGCGAACTGATCGAGATTGGTCTTGCCGACCGGAATCGCACCCGCCGCAATCAGGCGTTCGACGACAGCCGCGCTCTTTTGCGGCGTGTACGCGTACGCCGGGCAACCCGCCGTGGTCGGCACACCGGCCAGATCGATGTTGTCCTTGATCGCGAACGGCACGCCGTAAAGCGGCAGCGTCTCCGGGTCGTTGCCTTCGAGAGCATCGACGTAGCGCATCATCTCGTCGCGCGTGAGCGCACGGATCCACACGTGATGCGGATCGTCGCCGGCGGTGCGCGCGGCGATCATGTCGACCAGTTGGGCAGGCGACAGCGTGCGCGCGCGATAGCGTGCGCGCAGTGTCGCAATCGTCAGCGCTTGCGGCGCTGTGTTGTCTGGCTTCATTTGTACACGACCTCCTGTGCAGCCTCCGCGGCAACGTCACTGCGCACCGTCATCAGCCGCTGTCCGGCGACGATCGCCGCCCCTTCCACGCAATCGATCGTTTCGATCACGCCGTCGTCGGCGGCTTCGATCGACACTTCCATCTTCATCGACTCGACGATCGCCACGACTTGCCCGGCCGCGACGCGCTCGCCCGCGCGGACCTGCAGTTTCCAGACGCTGCCCGATACATCGGCGACGATGCCGCGCATGCCTTCCGCGAGCGCAGCCGCATCGGCCGAACCGGCCAGGCCACCCGCTGCGCTTGCGCGCTGCGTATCGGTATCGCCTGCTGGCTCACCGGCATATTCGGCGGTGCCCGCCGCGCGCCAACGTTCACGCTCGGCTTCGAACGCCGCCTGCTGCGATGTCTTGAATGCGCCGATCGACGGCGCTTGGTCGCGAAGGAAGCGGTTATACGCGCCGAGATCGAACGTCGACGCTTCGATCTTCAGGCTCGCGCGTCCGGCGACGAAATCCGCGCGCAGTTCAGCAAGCTCCGCTTCGCTGACTTCGTAAAAGCGGATCTCGTCGAAGAAGCGCAGCAGCCACGGCTTGCCTGCGGTGAATTCGCGCGTGGTCCGATAGCGATTCCACATCTGCACCGTGCGGCCGACAAACTGATAGCCGCCTGGCCCTTCCATCCCGTACACGCATAGATAGGCGCCGCCGATACCGACCGCGTTTTCCGGCGTCCATGTGCGCGCGGGGTTGTACTTGGTCGTGACAAGCCGATGGCGCGGATCGAGCGGCGTCGCAACCGGTGCGCCGAGATACACATCGCCGAGACCCAGCACCAGATAACGCGCGTCGAACACGATGCGCTTCACGTCGTCGATACTCGCGAGTCCGTTGATGCGGCGAATGAATTCGATATTGCTCGGACACCACGGCGCATCGGGCCGCACCGACTGCATGTAACGCTCGATCGCGATGCGTGTCGACGGGTCGTCCCACGACAGCGGCAGATGCACGACGCGGTTCGGCACACGCATTCCGTCGACCGCCGGCAGCTCCGCTTCCGCACGCTGCAGATGATCGAGCAGCGCATTGCGCGACAACACGCGCGGATCGAAATGCACCTGCAGCGAGCGGATGCCCGGCGTCAGATCGACGATGCCAGGCAGGCTGTGCGCGTCGAGCCAGTTCATCAGCGCGTGAACGCGAAACCGCAAGTTCAGGTCGAGCACCAGCGGACCGTACTCGATCAGCACATTGCGATCGCCCGATTGCCGGTAGACGACGCCGATGCCGTCGCCTGCCGATGGATCGCGATACAGCACGCAGGCATCCTCGTGGAGGGCGATCTGCGGCGCCGATGGGCGGCTTGCACGCTCCACCGGTCGACCGGCGTCGGCCCGCATCGGCGCGGCACCCGCTTGCGCGCGCTGATCCGCGACTTGCGCAGGCGCGAACCGCACCGTATCGCCAGGCCTCAGTTGCCCGAGCTTCCACAGCTCGTCGGCCACCACGGTCACCGGACAGACGAAGCCGCCAAGACTCGGGCCGTCGGGGCCGAGAATCACCGGCATATCGCCGGTGAAATCGACCGCGCCGATTGCGTACGCGTTGTCGTGAATATTCGACGGATGCAGTCCCGCTTCGCCGCCATCCGTGCGCGCCCACTTCGGCGCCGGACCGATCAGCCGGACGCCCGTGCGGCTCGAGTTGTAGTGTACGGTCCAGCTCGTGCCGTACAGCATCGCGATGTCGTCGGGCGTGAAGAAATCGGGCGCACCGTGCGGGCCGTTCAGGACGCGCAACGTCCAGTCATGCGTGAGGGCTGGAATGCGTGCTGTGTCGAGCACGGCGCCCGCTTCGCCGGTATTCGCATCAGCGGCCAGATGCAGCACATCGCCCTTGCGCAACGCGCGGCCCGCATGTCCGCCGAACTGCCCGAGCGTGAACGTGGCCTTGCTGCCGAGATAATTGGGCACCTGAAGCCCGCCTTTGATCGCCACGCACGCGCGTACACCGGCGCCGGTCACGCCGCCGAGTTTCAGCACCGTACCGGGCACCGCACGCAGCACCTGCCAGAACGGTACGGGTTTGCCGTCGAGCGTCGCGGCAAGCGATGCGCCGCCGAGCACGAACAGCGCGCCGGTATTGAAACGCAGCGTCGCACCGACCATCGTGAACTCGAGGCCCGCCGCATCCGGCGCGTTACCGACCAGTTGGTTCGCCAGCGAGAACGATAGATCGTCCATCGGTCCCGACGGCGGCACGCCGATGTCCCAATAGCCGAGCCGCCCCGGCAACTGCTGGACGGTCGTTTGCACGCCGCCGTCGAGGACGTCGATCGTATGCGGCGCGAACACGAACCGCGACAGGAACGCGGTGGTCTGCGCGCCGCGCGTGAATGTATCGGAGCCGACCACTGCGCGCAGATAGTCGAGATTCGTTTCGATGCCGTAAAGCTCCGACTGCTCCAGCGCGGCGGACAGCGCCGCGAGCGCGGCCTCTCGCGTCGCGCCCTTGACGATCAGCTTCGCGAGCAGCGGATCATAAAACGCGCTGACTTCCGTGCCGGCTTCGACCCACGTATCGACCCGCGCGTCTTGCGCGAACGTCACATGGGTGAGCGTCCCCGCGCTCGGCTGAAACTGCTTGTGCGGATCTTCCGCATACACGCGCACCTGAATACTCGCGCCGCTTGCGGACGGCACAAGCGAATCAAGCGGCGGCAACGCACGTTCAGCCTGGCGAATCATCCATTCGACGAGGTCGATGCCCGTGACCTCCTCGGTCACGCAATGCTCGACCTGCAGACGCGTGTTCACTTCGAGGAAATAGAAACGGCGCGCCTGCGCGTCGAACACGAACTCGACCGTGCCGGCCGATTCATAGTTCACCGCCTGCGCGAGTCGAACCGCGCTCGCGTGCAGCGTCGCGCGCTCGTCGGCGCTCAGGCCAGGCGCCGGCGTCTCTTCGATCACTTTCTGATTGCGCCGCTGCACCGAGCAGTCACGCTCGCCCAACGCAATGACCTCGCCTCGGCCGTCGCCGAAAATCTGCACTTCAATATGTCGCGCGTGTTCGACGAACTTCTCGATGTAGACGCCCGCGTTCGCAAAGTTCGCTTCGCCCAGACGCACGACCGAAGCGAACGCCGCTTCCAGTTCCTGCGCGCTACGGCACAGCGACATGCCGATCCCGCCGCCGCCCGCGGTGCTTTTCAACATCACCGGGTAGCCGATCGATGTCGCTTCGCGCAGCGCCGTGCCGACATCGGGCAATAATCCTGTGCCGGGCAGCAGCGCGACATCGTTCGCCTGCGCGAGTTCGCGCGCGGTATGCTTCAGGCCGAACGCGCGCATCTGTTCCGGCCGCGGACCGATAAAGCGCACGCCCGCGTCCTCGCACGCTTGCGCGAACGCGGCGTTTTCAGACAGAAACCCATAGCCGGGATGCACCGCCTGCGCACCGGTCGCGCGCACCGCATCGAGGATCGCGGCAACGTTCAGATAGCTCGACGCGGCCGCCGCGGGTCCAATGCAAACGGCTTCGTCGGCCAGCGTCACATGCATCGCGTGACGGTCGGCTTCCGAATACACGGCGACCGATGCAATGCCAAGGCGCTTCAACGTCCGGATCACGCGGCACGCGATCTCCCCACGGTTTGCAACGAGCACCTTGGAGAAGCGCCGCGGCCCGCTCATTGCGCCTCCCAGATCGACAGCCGCACAGGGGTCGGGTTATAGCCGTTGCAAGGGTTATTCAGTTGCGGGCAGTTCGAGATCAGCACCGTGACATCCATCTCGGCGCGCATCTCGACATACTTGCCCGGCGCGGAAATACCGTCTTCAAAGGTCAGCTTCCCGAGCGGCGTGACCGGCACGTTCATGAAGAAGTTGATGTTGCTGACGATGTCGCGCTTCGTCAGATGCGTGCCGACGCCGCACGTGCAGTGTGTGATCGCATGCAGGAAGGTGTCGCGGCAGTTATGCATGTGGCGCTTGTCGAGCGAATAACGGACCGTGTTGCTTTCCGCCGCGCAGGCGCCGCCGAGCGTGTCGTGCCGGCCGCAGGTGTCGGCGACGATGGTCAGCATCGGGTTGCCGAGGTTCGACATCAGCACACTGCCCGCGCTCAGATACAGGTTCAACTGCTTGCGGATCGTATCCTGCGCGCTATAGCGTTCGAGCGGATCGGCACTGCTATAGAACAGCGTATCGACGGCCTGGTTGCCTTCGAGATCGAGAATCCGGAAGACCTGTCCGCGCTTCACTTCATGCAGCCACGGTTCGCCGGACGGCAGCGTGAAATCGTAAACCGCGTCGCGCGTGTCCAGCTTGCTTTCGATGATGGTCATGGCGACGCTCCTTAGACGAACAGACGGTCAGTGTTGATGAAGCCCCGCTCGTTTTCCGCGCAGTGCGCGCGGCACGGGTCATCGGACGGCACGGCACCGTCGCTCGGGTAAGCGCGATACGCGACGAGCTTGACCGGCTTCGGCTGATACGCATCGGTTGGATCCAGCGGATGCGGCGCGGTCGAAAACGCGGCCAGCGTATTCATCTCGAAGCGCAGATCGACCGCGTCACCCGCGCGCGAATGGTTCGCAACAAATGCCAGCGAACCGTCGTCTCCGGGCGCCAGCTTGCTGAAGAAATTGACGTTCGCGACGAGATCGCGCGTGCCGAGCCCGTGCTTCGCGAGTTCGAGCAGCAGGCTGTCGCGTCCGTTGCGGAGCATCGCGTTGCGATGCGCCTGATAACGTGCGACACCATATTTCCGCTCGAATAGCCGCGCGTCGCCGACGCCGCCGAACGCATCGTGCCAGCCGACCGTATCGGCGGTAATGGACGCGAACACGCGGCCCATGTCCGAGTACAGCACATGGCCGCGCGTCAGGTGCGCGGTGTGTTGCGCCTTCAGCGTATCGGCCATGTTGTAGCGCTCGAGCGGGTCTTCCTGACGGTAGAACACGGCCGCCAGATTCGCACCGCCTTCGAGATCGACGATACGCAAAGCGACGCCGCGGCGCAGTACACCGGACCAGTGCGTGCCGGCTGGGATCACCGTTTCCCACAGCGGATGCGGGACCGGCGCGAGGTCGACGGGGGGATTCGACGGCATGGGGAGGCTCCTGTTAATCGGGGATTGAGCGTGAGAGGAGCGACAAACGACATCGCGACCTCCCGGGCTTTTATCCCTCCGTGGAGCCTCGCCGGCGCCTTCGTACAAGGTGGGCGGCAAGACCGGATTGCTCTCGGACCAGACATTGCGCGGCGCTGCCGCACAACCGGAACCCTAGCGACCCTGAAGATGATGCAAATTGCTTCGCACCTCTCGCCGCGTGTTAAAGCGAGTACTGTGCCAGCGCTTCAGTACATTGTGCACGGCGCGGGTTGATCCAGTGTTTGCAGTGCCAGGCGCGAGTCGACTGCATTCACGCAGCGTGTGCGCTCAACGTGCAATCCGCCCTCGCACGGGGCGAGCTCGCACCATTCAAAGGCGTGCAAGCGCCATCATCGTGCGAAAGACGTCCGCGTCTGGTCGACGGGCCGCGCTTTTCGGCGCGCTTACGCGATGGCATGGGCGTTGCTCTTAAACCGGGCCCTCCTCTCTCTGTCGCGACCCATGCCTCTTCTGACTACTGTTCGCCGCGCGCTTTATGTCTTGCTTTCAGCGCGCTTCATCGAACTGCAAATGAAGCGCGTCACGCCGCGTTAGGCGTACGCAACACCGATGTGTCGCGCGATACCGGATCGCCCGCATCGCGCTGCTGGAGAAATGCGGCGAAATGGCGCCGCTCCTGTTGCCCCATCCATGTATTGACTTCCCATAGGTCAGCCACCGGCGCGTTCGTGAATGGCAATGTATGCAGATAGCCGTCGGGGCCGAACTCCGGTGTCATCGTCGTCGTCGCGTAGCCGTTCGCGAGCTGCGCGTCCCACAGCAACTCCCAGATGCGTCGATGCGACGCGAGACAGTCCGCGTACTCGGGCGCGGCCGGATGCGGTACCTGGGGACCTTGCGGATAGCCGACGCGCCCGTGCACATGGTGCGCGCGCGGCGCGAGTTCGGCGAGCGTCTCCCATTCGCCATCGAGCAGCCGCTCGCAGACGACCACCCAGTGGCTGAAGTCGCAGGTCAGCTTCAGTTGAGGCACCGCACGCACGACATCGCGCGTGATCCATGGATTGAATAACGAGCGGCTGCGGTGCGTCTCGAAGCTGCAGACCATGCCGTGCTTTGCCTCGAGTTCGACCGCACGCGCAAAAAAATCGAATTGCCAGGCCGCCGGCCACGCGTCGCAACCGGCGATCACAGTGCAAAAGCGCGGCCGCAACGGCTTCGCCCAGATCAGCTTCGCCTCCAGATCGCGCAGGTGGTCGTCCGGCGTCGCGCCGCGCTCAGGCACGTAGCTGCCCGCGGTCGTGATCTCCGCGATGAATTCCAGCTGCTCGTCAGCCAGCGCCGCGGCGAAGCGGTCGCGCTCCGCTTCGCCGGCCGGCACCTGCGCTTCCATGCCGTCGAATCCGGCAGCGCGGACCTGAGCGCCTGCGTCGCGCAGGCTACCGGTAAAACCCCAGAACGTCTTGAACAGCTCGAAGCGCATTGCAATCCCTTTTCTATTCGAAATTCGATGCAATGCTACATGTGAAACGCAACGCTTCGACAACCGGACGCGGACTCAGTGTTGTGTCGATATGCTGCGCATCGAGACTCTGATGGGGCTCATCAGGCCTCAGGCCAGGTCTCGTTCAACGCATGAACCGAGCAAGTATCAATACGTAGACAGCGGACACCGCGAGCTGCGCAATCGTCACCGGCAACCCGTAGCGCAGGAACCGGGCAAATGTGACGGGCTTGCCTTCGCGGGAACAAATTCCCGCTGTGACGATGTTCGCCGCGGATCCGACAAGGGTCGCGTTACCACCGAGCGTCGCGCCGAACATCATCGCGATAAACACCGGCAGCGTGACCGCGGGCCACGCGGAAAACCGGTCTGATAGCGCGATATCGGGCACGAATTCCGCCGCTACCAGGTACCCTTTCACCATGACGATGGACGCCGCGGCGACAGGTACGTTTGCAAGCAGTGACGACAGCACGCCGATCCCGACGATCAGCGCTAACGCGACAAGAGGTAACCGCGCACCGAAAAGCTGGTAGAGACTCGCCGACATCACCTGCAGGAGTCCGGTCTTCACCATCGCCTGGACCACGCAGAAGATGCACGCAAGGAACAGGAGCGTCTTCCAGTCGACGTCACGTAGCACACTTTCAGTCGGCTCGATCCTGGACACATACCCGACGAGCAGCGCCAGCGCACTCGCGATAAGTGCAACCACCGGCGGCACGATGCGGCCAGGCAGATCTTCGCCGAACACGAACAGCGCCATCATCGCCACCAGCACCGCAAGCGAAAGACCGGCGTACACCGGCCGGGTGATCCGCGCACGGTGCGCGAAAGCGGGTAAAGTCCGCCGTACATTCCAGATGTCACGCATCAGGAACGGCAGCAACGGCGGCACGACGACCAGCGTGAGGATCGCGCCCGCACTCACGCGCCTCAGATACTCGACGAACGTCATGCCGATCGAGCTACCGACGAGGAACGTCGCTGGATCGCCAACCAGCGTCAGCAGCCCGGCCGCATTGCTGACGATCGCGCTCAAAATCAGAGGTGGCACGATGTCCACCTCGAGCGCGGTCGCCACGCGAACGATGATGGGCGCAAGCAGGATCACCGTCGTGGCGTTTGGCAAAAACGCACACAAAGGCGCCACGATAACGATCAGGAGCAGCAGAAAGCGTCTGCCGCTGCCGCCGGTCGCCCGCAAGTAAAGATCGCCGATCAGATCGAAAAGACCCGTCGTCGCCAGGATGCGCGCGACCACCATGCCGCCGAACAACAGGCTGATTGGGCCCGCGGCCGTTCGTGCCGCTGCGGCAAGATCCTGCTCGTCGAGAATGTTGAGCGCGATCAGCGCGCACATGCCGACGAGCGCCGCTACAGCCATGTCGACCGCATTGAACGCGATCACGACGATGACCGCTGAAAACACACCCACGACGAGATAGATCTGCAGTTCGCTCATGCGATCCCTCACACGCTTCAACGAAATGGAGGCGCATACATCAGGCCGCCGCGAGTCCACAGGCCATTCACCCCGCGCTCGAGGCCAAGTGGACTGTGAGCACCGACATTGCGGTCGAACACTTCTCCGTAGTTGCCCGCACTTTGCAATGCCCGCAATGTCCATCCAGGTTCCGCGCCGATCGCGCGGGTGACCGTATCGTCCGGAACGAGCGCCTGCCGGATCGATGGATCTTGTATCCGCGTCTGCAGATTGTCGCGCGTCACGCCAAGCTCTTCGGCTTCGATCAGCGTCAGCAGTACCCACCGCACGAGGATTAGCCATGAAACGTCATCGCCTCGTACCACGGGTCCAAGCGGCTCTTTGGCGATCCGCTCTGGAAGAACCGTAAATGCCGCGGCTGCGCGTGGCGCGCGCAGGCGCAGCGCATTGAGGTAAGACGAGTCCGCCGCAAATGCGGCACAGCGGCCCGCGAAGAACGCATCGCTCGCGTCGTTCGCGGACTCCAGCACGAGTGGCATGATTCCCAGACCGGTCGCGTCCGAGTAAGCGGTCAGATGGTTAATGGTGGACGTGTCCTTCTGCACGCATACGGTGGCGCCTTTGAGCGAAGCAGCCGACTGTAGCCCGCTTTTTTCCGACACCATGAAAGCCAGGCTATCGTAGAAAAGCACACCTGCGAACTGCACCTTGAGCGCTCCCTCCCGAAGCAGTGTCCACGTGGTGCTACGGGACAGGACATCGATCCCGCGCGTCGCCAGCGCGGGAAACCGCGCGGACGTCCTGAGCGGGATGAACTCGACCTTGCTCGCGTCGCCCAGCGCCGCGGCGGCCAGTGCGCGGCAGAAGTCGGCATCGATGCCCGTCCACTGTCCGGCAGCATCCCTGGAAGAGAAACCTGCGATCCCCTCGCTCACGCCGCAGCGCAGGACACCGCGAGCCCTCACGTTGGCCAGCGTTTCGCCGTCCGCAGCTTGCGCGCCCGAAGCAAAGCCTGCTAACGCGAGCATGACGACGAGCAGTGTCGTGCCAACGAGTCCGATCCTATCCATCATGAACCCGCTCCGTCGTGCGGCATCCTGTTAAAGAGGTTAGGATCGCTGCGGGCTCGCGAGTTGATCCTGATCAGCGAAGTCTTTCTAGTGCCCGAGAACCGCAAGCGCTTCGCGCATCGGCGCCAGCGATACCGTCACCATCCCGTCGAGTGGCGTATTCATTTCGAGGATCAGGAAGACTGCGACGGAAGTGCACAGCGCGCCTAGCAATAGCGCGGCGGTGACCGTCGCATTCGCGGGTGTGAATAGGCCGAACGCGCCGAAGATGATACATAGCCACAACACGAGGGCAATCAGTAGCGCGGCGGGAATCGAGCCAGCTGCCTGCAGCAGGCCGAGCTCGCGCACGGCTAACGCATCCTCCGCCAATTCGAGCGCGCGCGCCTGCAAACGCCGCTGATTGTCGTTTTGCGGCGAGAGTTCCTCGATGCGGTGCACGAGATATTCCACGCGGTCGATGCCCTGGGCGCTGTGCAATTTTTCAAGCTGTCGAGGGTCGCCTGACGCCACCTCGCTGACCGCCACGGAGACAATCTGCTTCAGCATGGTCCGGATATCCTGAGTCTGCGGGCCATAGCGCGCGAGCATGCGATCGAGGAGGATGACACTGGCGGCGTCGTGCGTCACGCTAGCATTCACCGTATCGAACGAGCTCTTCGCCGACGAAATCAGCAAGCCAAGCACAAGCGCGGCCATCGTAGCGATCAGGCCGGTCGCCAGTTTGACCACGCCGATCGAGTCTTCGCCAAGATGATGCTCGGGCAGCAATGTGCGCAAATACAAACCCAACAGAGCACTGCAGAAGACAGCAGCAAATATGATCAGCGCGATGCTCAGATGATGCATCGTTCACTCCTGCGTCGCGACGCGTCCGCGGTGCGTTGAATAACACGCCCACGTCCTCGTTCGATCAACGCGAGATTGAGAACCGGTTAGCCCCTTTCGCGAGGGCGGGTCGATGCATGCGCAACCAGGCGTTGCGTGGTCTATCGCGGCGTTAGCGAATTGCTCGACGGTTGTGGAAACGCAGCCGCACGGAGCCGTACCTTAACTCGTTCAGTTCTCCTGCTTCGCATGCTACATACGCTATGCCGCCGGAATCGATCACAGCTTGACCTATGTCAACGACGTCCTATGCCGCAGACACCGGTCGATGCAGCAAACCGGCCCGATGTTTTTCCATACGTCAATTTGCTGTACCAGGAGACAGGCGCAGCCGTCACGAGTCCGTCAATCGCGCATTGGATCAGCGATCAAACCAGTGGTATTGCAACGTGACGGAGACCTGCTTGTAATTGCCGCCCGCTCGCGTGATGTATCCATTCGACAATGCGAGCTTCGTGGACCAACTGTGGGACAGCGGCACGGAAAAGGTCAGCCCGTACCGCAAATTGGACTGCCGGTCATCGGCAGCCACGCCGTTTACGCTCGTACCGCCACCGGCGGCATAGCCGAGATCGACGGCAATCCATAATCCCGTGCGAAAACTGTATCCGCCGTGCAACTGCAATGTCATAAGCGGGTCCTGACTACGCGTGTTCCCGCGGAAGAAATTGTTGTTGCTGGTGAAGAACCATGTACCTGCGGTGGCTTCAAAGAACCAGTTTCCCCACGGTTGCGACAGGCCGATTTCCGGTTTGAACGCCCACCGGTTAGTGCCCACATTGACAAGCCGGGATGGAACGTATTGCCCGGTCGGGGCGGACATCGTAAGGCTAAGGCCTACTGACGTCGTGGGCGTACGCCGCGCAAACTCCTCCGGACGCAGTGCCGGGCCACCGAAAACATCGAAGGCAAAGCGCACACGGATATCTCCGACACCCGCCCGGTACACCTCCGTCGGAGCGTCTATGACGTTGCCGCTGAGATTGCCGCGTGTATAGGGCATTGAGAACGCGATAGACGCGGTGTGATCGGCCAGTCCGAAAGTATGCTCATAGCCGAGCGACAGAACGTTGATGCTGGCCTTGACGTTGGAGACCGGCAGCGAAGGGTCCGTGAGAACGTTGCCCGTCAGATACGTGTAGTTGAGAACGGCGAAATTGGTTCCGACGGGCGACGCCGAATAGGTTCGCGGCTCCAGCTCCTGTGCGCTTGCGGTGGCCGCCGACATCAGAAGCCCGACGGTCATTGCATTTAATAGCGCGGAGCTGAACGTGGGACGGCGCATTGTCGGTTAGCTCAGTCGGAAGCGCTCGGCGATGCTCGTCAGCTGGTCCACCGCGGTACGACCCGATTCATCGTAACGCGGCGAGCTGAATCATTGACCGGATGCTCACGAATGCATCCTTTCCAGTGATCTTCACCGCGCAAAACGATGGACAGACCCGGGGGTAACTACTCACGTATCGCGCGTATGCGTCCGGCCTTGACTGCTGATTTGAGCACCATCCAGTCGCGTTCGTTACGATCGGCATATGTTGTGGAAAACCGTGTAAGCGCGTCGTCAAATGCTTCGGATGACCCCGCATATCCCGCTATCAGCGCTGGGTCGCCCGACTTCGCCATCGCATGCGCGAGCGCATGCCCGCACAAAGCGGCGTATTCGCTCAGATCGCGCTCATCGAAGACGGCGAGGTCGAATGCACCCTTCATATCGCGCAACTGCCGGACGTAGAAGTCCGTGCCGTTGATCCGGGACGTCGCCCATCCGAGGAAGATATCGCTAGCCGACTGCAGCAGACGCTGGCCTGTCACTACACGTTGTCCGTGATTTGCGTAGCGGCTTGGCGGCAGATAGCGTTCGAGCACCGAAGCGCGAGCCTCTTTTATCTGTAGAAATAGCGGATATTTTCCCTCGGCCATGAACAACGCAACCCAACAGCGCGTGCCGACCGATCCGACGCCGACGACCCGCACCGCAATATCGACCAGTTCGTAGCGATCGAATAGCGCGCGTCGTTCGTCGGGCAATGTGTCGCGGAAATCGGCAATGAAGTGGCGAACCGTGTCGTCGAACAACGCGGCGTTCCGGCGGTTCGTCACCGGGTAGTGGTAGACGAGAGGAGGGTCGTCCTTGATCCGCAGACGCCCGCCGACCCTCGCCGTCGAATGCTCCATCTCGGTGTGCGACGTGCGATTCCGCGCGCGCGTGACGACAGCTCGCTCCATCCTTCTCTCTTTAGGCGAGTCTGCGTGTGCGAGCATGCTGTCCGCGGTGAATTGGTGGTACCAGACATCAAGCACGTCCATTTCGCTGAACGCATCGATATAGTGGCGAAAGGTCGCGCAAAAACGCCGCACGACGTCGCTCTGGACCGGGGCACCGAATCCTCGTTCCCGTGCCGCGACGACAAACGACACCGCCAGCCGGCGTACATCCCAGTCGAATGGTCCAGGCAGTGTTTCGTCGAAATCATTCGGCCCGAACAGCACACGCCGTTCCGGACTGGCAAACAGGCCGAAGTTCGCAAGGTGCGCGTCACCGGTCAGTTGAACAAAAATGTCGGTATGGGGCAGTTGTGCAAGATCGAACGCCATCAGTGCCGCGGCGCCGCGATAAAAACCGAACGGGCTCGCGACCATACGTCCATATCGTATGGGTATCAGCTCGGCGAGCCGCCCTTCGTTGGATGCTTCGAGCAGCGCGATGCCATCCCGGTGCGGAAGTTCGCAGTCCGCGAGACGGGATCGGGGCACGCGGCGGCGGGCCGCTTTTCCCGCGTCGATGCGCGACGCGCGCGGGCCGCGACCATGGAAGACGGGTAGCGGATGTGCTTGCGCATCGATCGAGGTTTCGCGTTCGGTGGTCAGCGGCACGCCGCCCGACTGCCCATTGATCGCCGCCACGTTTTTTCTCCATTTGTCCGCGATGGCTGAGGCTCGCGCTACGTGTTCGCAGCCGGCGCTGACGTTGCGACCGGTGCGCTCGCGTCGCGCAGCGCGTCGATCGCGGCATCGACCGTCGGGTAGATCGGACGCGCATCGGTCAGCTTCCCGAGTTGCCGATAGCGCTCGAGTTCGCTGCTCACACCTTCCGGCATGGCGACCGAGGCAATACCGACGCCTCGTCGCGTCAACTCATCGTGCAACTGCAACAACGTCTTGCCCGCTGTGTAGTCGACATTGCTGATTTGCGACGCGTCGACGACGATCCAGCGCGGCGAAGGTTGGGATTGCTCCACGAGCTTCAGAATTTCGTCCATGAAGCGGCCGGCATTCGCGTAGAAAAGATCCGCTTCGAAACGATAGACGATGATCCCCGGCGCGGCGAACAGACCAGGCGCCACCGCATGCGGAACCCAGTGCCCGGTTTCGCTGCGAGTGAGCACGCGCGTGCGCAGCCGGTAGCTGTGACGCGTGTTGTCGATGATCGATAACAGGACGGCGGCGATAATGCCATGCATCACGTCGACGAACACCACGACGCACGCGGTGATAAGCGCAACAACGAATTCGTCGCGTTGCACGCGAAAGAGCTCCGCCATGCCCTTTGTGTCGACGAGTTTCAGGCCGATCATGAAGACGATCGCGGACAGCACCGCCGTCGGCAGATAACTTAATGGCTTCGTCATGAAAAGCAGGACGAGCAGCACGATGACCGCCGTTGTCAGGTGCGCGATCTGGCTGCGCCCGCCGGCATCGTCCACCATCTCGGTTTTGGTCGGGCTGCCGTTGACGACGAAGGTCCCGGTGAACGCCGCTGCTGCATTTGCAACTGCGAGACCGATGATGTCCAGATTGTCGTCGCCGCGCTCGTTATACCGGTTCGCATAGGCGCGCGCGGTCGCGGCGCTCTGCGCGATGATCACGATGAAGCATGACGCCGCCGTGGCCAGCACCTGATTCAACTCGGCCAAACGGACGGTCGGAAACGTCAGCGATGGCATCCCGCCCGGCACTTCGCCGATTACACCGATTCCATGCTGAGCAAAGCCGAGGAACGCGCTCGCCGCGATTGCACCGATCACCGCGATGAGCGCGCCGGGCGCACGCGGCGACAGGCGCTTGCAGCCGACGATGATAACCAGCACCGCCGCCGAGAGGCCTGCCGTCGCGTAGCTTGCGCTGCCGAGCCGCTGAAACACCGACACCACTTGCAAAATGGGGCCATGCCCTTGCTTCGCCAGTCCGATCAACCCCGCCAGTTCGCCGGCCGCAACCTGGATGCCGACGCCGGTCAAAAATCCGATCAATGCGCTGCGCGACAGGAAATCAGCGAGGAATCCGAGCCGGAAGATTCGCGCCAGCACGAGCATCGCGGCGACAGCGAGCGCCACCGTGCCCGTCAGGCCGACATATTGACTGCTGCCCAGTGCGGCAACGCTCACGAGCATGCCTGCGAGAATCGCCGCAGTCGCAGAGTCCGCCGCGACGACGAGGTGTTTGGATGCGCCGAAGAAGGCAAACGCGACCAGCGGCAACAGGATCGTATAAAGACCGGTCACCGCGGGCGTGCCCGCGATCTTCGTATACCCCATCACCTCCGGAATACCCAACGCGGCCAGCGTAATGCCCGCGACGACATCGCCCGGCAACTGCGCGCGCGAAAAAGGGAACACGCCTTGCAGCAGCGGAATCCGGTGCGACGGGGTTCCGCTCGGAGTAAGCGCCTTCATGATGTAGCCTCCGCGTGAGCGGCGAGCTTGCCGATCAGCGCATCGGCGACAATCTCGTCGCTGATCACCACTTCGGCTGCGCCGGCGTTTTCCAGCAAGGTCTTTCTCAAGTCGTTTTCGCCCGGCACGACGATCGGCAGCGACCTGTTCAAGGAACTCGCGAGCAGCGTAGCCGCCAGGTTCGCGTCGCTATCAGGCGTCGTCACGACGAGCGCCTTTGCGCTGTCGAGCCGGGCGCGCCGAAGTGCATCGTCGAATGTTTCAAGTGAGCCGAGGATGACCAGATGACCATGTTCGGCGGCCAGATCGGCCAGCGCATCATCCGAGACGAGCACCATTACCGTTTCGCCTGCCTGCCGCAGCTTCGCCGCGATGCGCTGCCCAAGTGACCGGTAACCGACCACTACGACATGATTCTCAAGACGTTCGAATTTGTGCTCCATTGCGCGGTTCTCCCTGAACACCATCACGTCATCCCCGGACAGGATGCCGGTCAGTCTGGATATCGCGTACGCAGCCACCAGCATCGTCACGAACATCGCCGCGAGCATGAATACTTTCTGGCGCTCGTCGAAGTCGGAGAAGTCGCCGAGCGTGGTCGTCAGATTGACCGCGTCCCACATGGCCGTGAAAAGCCGCTTGCCGAACGGCGCGTTCGACTCGTCGAGCAACACGAGCCCGGTAGTGGATACAACCAGCGATAGAAGCAGCAGCGCAACCGCGTGACGCGCACGGCGTCGCCATTCGCGCACCCGAACCGCGCCGAGGCGCGGTTCATTCACACGATAAATCCACATAGGTGCTCCCCGCCGTTTGATCGCACGCAGCGATCGGTGACACCGAAATCGGTTTGCGGTTCGCCGGCTACCGGGGTCTTACATACTGCGAAACCGTTTTGGAAACGGAATCGCACCACTGATCCATGATCGGTTTGACCGACTCGAATGTAATGACAGGCTCGTTTGATGCGACCCGCTGCAAACGCTCGCCTGTGTGCGTGCGCACGACCTTCGACAAGACTTCGCCTGACACGCTGTCCGTGCCCAACGCCTCGACCAGCAGCTTCGCCTTCTGCGGCGCACCCGCCACAGTGTCGATGGCCATCGTTGCCACGAACGCCATCGGCAAGACCTGGTACGGCTGCAGTCCCTCCGCCGAACTGGCGACTCCGGTGATCGCGACCCGCAGGTTGACAACGCCAGGACCGGGCGTCTCCGTGACCTTCACTCGTGAGCCGATCGCCTGTTTCAGGCAAGCCGTGCTGTAGTTGCGCACCTGGTCGATCGTCGCCTGGCTCAGCTGGTCTGTCGGCTCGGCTTTCGGATACATGGTTACCGGTTCGACGATTACCGCACTGTAGTTCGTCGGGTTCAGCTTCGGATTGACGTATCGCAGGAAGGTTTCGCCATCCGGGTCTGTGGTTTCATGAAGATTTGAATAATCCTTAAGGAAACCGGAATACTCCGATTGTGTCGGCGTATTGCTACTCGCGCATCCAGCGACAAATACCACTGCTATCGCAATCGAAGCCGCTCTGAAAAAGATGGTCTTTCGCATCATTACACCCTTCACTAAATATTCAATGGGGAATTGCGCCCCGCGCCTGCAAGCGCAATCAGTCAAGGTTTCACATTTATCTGCTCGCGGATTCGCATGGCGCGTGAAACTTGTATGAAAGGCTAGTGCGCACGACGATGATCGGATTGACCTGTATCAACGCGATGGCACTTGGGCACATAATCTGCGACACGATAAAGTCGATGCCAAAATGATTCGTTTTCCGAATCTAATTGTCAGATTAGCGTGGATGCCCATATCGCGAATGCGCCCCCGCTCCGACGTACTTCAAAAGTCACTCGCAGGATGGAGGTCGAAGGTGAAGCGCTCAAGCTGGTTAATTATGTCGACGTTGTCATTGCTATTGGCAGGTGGGTGCGCGCATGGCCCTTCTGGAGGCGTCTATACGCTGAACTCGGAGCAACTACGTCAAAAGCGGGACCTCGGCATCCCGCTGTCGATCGTCGTCGACTATGTAGCTGTTCCCGAAGTAGTCGACCGGCCGGAACTCGTGCTGCGCATCAACCCTGAACAGGTTCGGGTCGTGGAAAGTGCCCGGTGGAGCGAGCCGCTGAAAGCGCAGATTGCAACCGTTCTAGCGATCGACCTGAAACGGCTGTTGCGAAGCGCTCCCGCGTCCGACGCGCATACCGCTGACAGGCCAACGGTTCGAATCGCGCTCAATGTACGGGCCTTTGATGCTACGCCCGGCAAAGGCGCAGTGCTTTCGGTTGGATGGTCAATACTGACACCCGACTTCAAGCGGGTGCTTAACGGCAGGTCCATCGTGATCCAGCGCGTTGACCGGAATAATTACGATGCGCTTGTGGATGCGCAGAGCCGTGCGCTCGCGGAGGTAAGCGCCGATATAGCAGACGCGATCATGTCGGCATTCGAAAAGAAGCCGCGCGCAACCGGCCGTATTTTCAATGTGAGGAGCAACCGCTTTGCGCCGTCATTGCCCGACAGTGGCGCTGATACGCTGACTACGTTTTGCGCGCTGCCGGCGCATGCGCACGCGGCACGCTCGTTTTACGAGCCTGCTCGCACATAAAAAGTGCATCGGTCCTCGTGCTGGTGAATCGATGAAGCCGAAAATCGCCCGGACCCGGCTCTGACTGCCGCACCCGCAATCCCGTCTTGTCAGTTGGCATGCTTCTGGCTTCGCGCAACCGTCGAGAGGTGCGGCAGCGTCGCATCTTAGGGATGCTAGGGTTCCGGTTCAAGCGAACGTCTGGTCCGAGAGCAGCCCGGTGCGGCCGTGAAGCGTCGATGCTTCGCGGCCGCACTACACGGCGGGACAAAAGCCCGGGAGATCCGCGATAGCGAATGCTGTCGTGCCTCTCCGTGGCTGGCTCCCGTGCAGCGCAGGAAACCGGTCATGACGCCGGCATGCGCACACGATGCGCGCGCCACGGCGATCCAATTCGATAACACTTCACCCGGTCTCCTGGAGCACACACAATGAAAGCATTTGAATACGCACGCGCTCAACTCGTCGCATCCCGCACGCTGCGCCGTGGCCTTGCCGGCGCGGCGGCCGCACTTGCGGTCGGCTTCACGTCGGCATCCGTGCATGCGGCCGCGCCGCTGAAAATCGGCTATAGCGACTGGCCGGGCTGGGTTCTGTTCCAGGTTGCGATCGACAAGGGCTGGTTCAAGCAGGAGAACGTCGCGGTTGACTTTGAATGGTTCGATTACTCGGCATCGCTCGACGCGTTTTCGGCCGGCAAACTCGACGGCGTCGCCGCGACCAACGGCGACGCGCTCGTCACCGGCGCGAGTGGTGCAAAGAACGTAATGATCTTGCTGACCGACTATTCGAGCGGCAACGACATGATCGTCGCGAAGCCGTCAATGAAATCGATCGAGGCGTTAAAGGGCAAGAAGGTCGGCGTCGAAGTCGGGCTCGTCGACCACCTGCTGCTCGATACCGCGCTGGAAAAGCACGGGATGAAGGAATCGGACCTGACGCTCGTCAATGCGAAGACCAACGAGTTGCCGCAAGTGCTGGCGTCGTCGCAGGACATCGCGGCGGTCGGCGCATGGGAGCCGAATGCCGGCGAAGCGTTGAAACGCGTGCCGGGCGCGCATCCGGTCTTCACGTCGGCGGACGCGCCGGGACTGATCTACGACGCGATCACCGTCAATCCGGCTAGCCTCGCAACGCGCAAAGCAGACTGGGAAAAGGTGATCAAGGTCTGGTACCGCTGCGTCTCGTATGTGAACGATCCGAAGACGCAGGCGGACGCGGTCAAGATCATGGCGGGGCGAGTCGGCCTGTCGCCCGAGCAGTATTTGCCGCTGCTGAAGGGCACCCATCTGCTCGACGCGGCCGCGGCGAAGAAGGCGTTCGTCAAGGGTGACGGACTTGATTCGATCTACGGGTCGAGCGCCAATGCGGACAAGTTCAATGTTCGCAACGCGGTGTACAAGCAGTCGCAGGACGTGAGCGCTTATATCGATCCGTCGCTGGTCAACGCTGTCAAATAACGCACGTTTCGCAGCCGTGCGGGCGGCGGCCTGTCGAGCCGCCGCCCTTCCCCGGCTACACGAGCGGCTACGCGAGCGGCTGCGCGTCGAAGGTGCCCGCGAAGGCCTCGAACCCTTCGACCGGCAGCGGCCGGCAGAAGTAATACCCCTGATACGCGTGACACCCGGCGCCCGCGAGAAAATCGCGCTGCGCTTCCGTCTCCACGCCTTCCGCGATCACCCCAAGGCCAAGGCTCTGCGCAAGCGCGACGATAGTCCGCGCGATCACCGCGTCGTTCGCATCGATCAGGATGTCGCGCACAAACGAGCGGTCGATCTTCAACTGGTCGAGCGGCAAACGCTTCAGATACGACAGCGACGAGTAGCCGATGCCGAAGTCGTCGAGCGAGAACACGACGCCTTTGGCCTTCAACGCGGCCATCTTCTCGATGATGTCCTGCACGTTGTCGACCAGCACGCTCTCGGTCAGTTCGAGCTTGAGCTGATACGGGTTGGCGCCAGTTCGTTCGAGTACCGCGAGCACCTTTTCGACAAAGCGCGGCTCGCGGAACTGCTGCGCGCTGACGTTTACCGCGATCGTCAGGTGTGCCATGCCCGGCTGCTTCGCCCATTGCGCGAGCTGCACGCACGCGGTTTCGAGCACCTTGTCGCCGAGCGCGAGAATCAGACCTGTCTCTTCCGCGAGCGGAATAAAATCCGCCGGTGCGACGATGCCACGCTCCGGATGCTGCCAGCGCACGAGCGCCTCGGCACCGGTCACGCGGTCGCCGTCGCTGACCTGCGCCTGGTAGTGCACGAGAAACTGGTCTTCATCGATTGCGCGGCGCAGCGCGGCCTCAAGCGCCGCGCGTTCGACCACCACCGTCTGCATCGTCGGATCGAAGAAGCACAGCGCGTTGCGGCCGCGCTCCTTGCACTTGTACATCGCGAGATCGGCCTGCTTCAGCAGTTCGTCGATCGATGCTTCATGCCCCAGGAAGACTGTTGCGCCGATGCTCGCGCTGGTCCGGTAATCGACGCCGTCGAGCTGATACGCGTCGCCGAGCACCGCGAGAATCTTTTCGCCGATCGCTTCCGTCTGGTTCGCTGCTTCGCCGCGCGCGCCGCTCAGGCTGCCCAGCACGACCACGAATTCGTCGCCGCCGACCCGTGCCACTGTATCGCCCTCGCGCACGCAGCCGGACAGGCGCTGCGCGACCTGCTGCAGCAGCAGATCGCCCTTGTCGTGGCCGAGCGTGTCGTTGAGCGTCTTGAAGTTGTCGAGATCGATAAACAGCAGCGCGCCGCAGGTGCCGGTCTGCGCGCTGACCGCGATGGCCTGCCTGAGCCGGTCCCACAACAGCGTGCGATTTGGCAGCCGCGTCAACGCGTCGAAGAACGCGAGTTCCTTGATCCGCTCCTCGGCAATCTTCCGTTCTGTGATGTCGTGATGTGTACCGACGTAATGCGTAACCGCGCCGTTCTCGCCGGTCACCGCGGTGATGGTCAGCCACTTCGGATAGATCTCGCCGTTCTTGCGGCGATCCCAGATTTCGCCCTGCCAGCCGCCTTCGCGATGAATGGTTTCCCACATGTCGCGATAGAACGCCCGGTCGTGCCGGCCCGACTGCAAGATGCGCGGCGTGCGGCCCACGACCTCTTCCGACGTATAGCCGGTGCATACGGTGAAGGCCGAGTTCACGCGCAGGATCGTACCGTCCGCATCGGTGACCATCATGCCTTCGAGCGACTCGAACGCGACCGCCGCGATACGCAGCTCCTCTTCGAAGCGCTTGCGCTCGGTAATATCGCGACCGCTCATCCGGAAGCCGGTCAGCAAGCCCCTCGCGTCGTAGATCGGCACCCATGACGCCGATAGCCAGATCAGCGCGCCATCCTTGCGGATGCAACGGAATTCGAGGTCGCCGCCGCGCAGCCCCTGGCGTCCTTTCAGCAGTTCGGGCGCGACGCGCGGCATGTCGTCCGGGTGAATCAGCGTGCCGGCGAAGTCGGGCATCGCCATGCATTCGTCGACGCTGTAACCGGTGTATTCGAGCACCGATGGATTGATCCAGCGTGGCTTGCCGTCGGGTCCCCACCAGACTTCCAGGTTCACCGTGCAGTCCGCGATCGCGCGAAATTTCTCTTCGCTTTCGCGCAGCTCCCGCGTCATCGTCGACGCGAGCCGCATCGCACGGCTGCGACCGGTCACCATGATCCACGCGAGCAGCGCGAGCAGTACCGACAGGCCGCCGCCGGTGCCCGCGATCAGCCATTCGGCATTGCGACCGAACCGCTTCATGAAGCGGTCCTGCGCGGACATCGACAATACCCAGTCGTGCCCGTCGACCACCAGATATTCATGCGCCGACAGGTCCGACGGCACGTGCTGCGCCGGCTGATCGGCCGAGCGGTACAGCAGCGCCGCGGCTGACGGTTCGACGCCGTCATAGATCGCGAGCGACAGGCCAGGCGGATCCTCGCCGTACAGGCTCGCGATCACATCGTGCATCCGGAACGCCGCGTAGACCCAGCCGAGCAGATGCGCGCGACGTTGCTCGACCGTGTCGAGCGGCCGGCCTTGCTGATAGACCGGCAGATACATCACGAAACCCGGCTGATCCAGCTGGCCGAGATCCGACGCGAGCTGCACCTTGCCGGAAATCGTCGCGAGCCCGGAGTCGCGCGCCTTCTCCATCGCGTCGCGGCGCTTCGGACTCGCCCATGCATCGAAGCCCAGCACCGTGTGCCGGTCGGTGGCGAACGGCAGCCGTTCGATGACCGGCGCATAGCTGTCGCGCGAGCCTGCCGGTTCGATCGCGTAGTCCGCGCCGACCTGCGCGCGCATCTTCTCGACATGCCGCGCGATACCCGCCTGCGGCACCCACTCGATCAGCCCGATCGCCTGGATACCGGCCAGATTCGCGTCTGCATTGACCGCGCCGACGTAATCGCGGAAATGCTCGCGCTCGAGCGTGCCGGTCGCGACGAACAGCGCCTGTACGCCGCGCAGCATCTGCTCGTACGACGCCATCCGCTGCTCGATGCGGCTCACCGCGTCGCCCAGCGCGTAGCTGAACTGCGAGCGCAGTTCGTGCTGCGAAGCGTGGCGCTCGTGATCCCAGACCGTCCACGTCAACGTCAACGCGGAGCATAGGACCAGCATCGGGATCAGGATAAGGCGCGCCCGGTTCACGGCGACTTCTGGAAATCGACCATGGAATCGGCCAGGTCGGGTTTGAAGTATTTGCGGAAAATCCGCCGCACCGTGCCGTCCGCGCGCATCTCGTCGACGAGCGCGCGCCATTTGTCGCGCTGCTCTACGGAGAGCGCCTTCTTCGACATGATCAGGCCGTGCGGCACCGCGGGATCGTTGAATTCAATGATCGTCGTGACATCGCGGATGCTTTTGTCGTCGATGGCCGGATAGTCGAACGGCTCGATGATCATCCCCTGGATGCGCTTGAGCAGCAGCGCCTGGTACAACGGCTCAAGGCCGCCCGCGAGGCTTACGCGGTTTTCGGCGGTAAGCGTGTCAACCAGATGGTTGGCCGAATCGCTATAGCGGAAGCTACGGATCACGCCGAGCTGGAAGCGGTCGTCGTGCTCGAAATCGGACAGTGCGTGAATGCCGGCGTCCTTGCGTACCAGTAGATAGTATTTGTCGCTGAAGTACCACGCGAACGACGCGTACCGGTCGCGCTCTTCGTTCGTGATGCCGGACAGGCTGAAGTCGAGCGCGCCGGATTCGATCAGCTTCCAGATGCGCGCGCGTGACATCAGGCTGACGCGGATCTCGCAGCCGCTGCGGCGCGCGAGTTCGTCGGCGAAGTCCTTGTCGATGCCGGAGTCGGTATCGAGCGAATAAAGCAGCCCATGATCGTGCAGCGCGAGCGTGAACGGCCGCGAGCAGTCGGGACCGCCGGCCGCGGCGCTGGCATCGCCGATACAACATAGCGTCAGAAGCAGGCTACCTAGTACTTGCCGTATCACTGGGCCTCCGGCGCGGAAAATCGGTCAGTTACCGCGATTGTGTGGACGTTTCATGACAGCCTTGCTGGCGTCTGCGGTCATCGGGTCACGTTCGCGACGAATACGAACAACATCGGGCCTGCGCGGGCCGTATCCGTCAATCATGCGAATCGTTGTACAGGAACGCGAATTGTGCGGACGCACTACTGTCGGGATAACGGCAAGCGTTCGCGAATCCTGAAGAGCCGGCCCTCTAATTTTCTGCCCGGCTCCCCGCCTGTTGCCACGCCCATTCACGCTTGCCGCCTGCGTCGTCGGCCCGGCTTGCTCAATCGAGATGCTTTTGCGCCGCCACTTTCGTCAGGAACGCGCCGATTTCGCGGTTCTGAAAGTCGACCTCCGGCTGCGTGACGCCGGCTGCCGAAAAGTGCCCGGACGGCCAGCGCGGCTCGATCGACTCGTATTGCGCGCCGTGCACGTAGCGTGCGACTTCGAGCGCCTCCGGCTCCGGATTCAGCAGGTCGCCGACACCGGCCAGCACGAGCATGCGCGCGCGGATCGAGCGCAGCGCCTGATAGTAGTCGCCGTTGAAGCCGGGCGTCGTGCCGAGATCGTGCGCGTCGTACGCCCACGTCTGGTAAATCCAGTTATTCGCGTCGAAATTCTTCCACGCGCCGTCCTGCGTCTTGCGCAGCCATGCCGCCGAATCGTCGGCATTGGGCAGCGTGTTTTTCATCAGCTCCGGCGTGCGGGTGATCAACGCGAGCGTGCCGGCCCATAGCCGCATGCCTTTTTCCGGTTCATGGCCCTGCTTGTAATGGCCGCCGTCCCACGCCGGATCGCTCATGATTTCCTGCCGCGTGAGTTCGAGTACTGTCTGCGTCCATGCGGGCGTGCGGCCAAGCGGCACGATCGGCACCAGGGCATCCATCATGTCCGGATGGCTCACGCCCCACTGCAGTGTCTGCATGCCGCCCATCGACGCGCCGACCACTGCGAACAGATGCGTAATGCCGAACTTGTTTGTGACGAGACGATACTGCGACTCGACCATATCGCGAATCACGAAGCGCGGGAACGCCATGCCCGGCTGTTTGGTGCTGTTCGACGGCGACGTGGTCAGGCCGTTGCCGATCGCATCGGTGGTGATGATGAAGTAGCGGTTCGTATCGAGCGCCTTGCCCGGTCCGATCAGATAGTCGAGGCGGTGATGATTGCCGCTGATCGCGGTCACCATCAGGATTGCATTCGATTTGTCCGCGTTCAGCGTGCCGTAGGTTTCATAGCTGATCGAGAAGTCCTTGATCGACTGGCCGCTTTCAAGCGGTAAATCACCTTCTGCGAAACTACCGGTGTCGCCGCCGGCCGGCTGCGGCATCTGCGCATGTGCCGCGCCGGCGAAGCTCGCCGTGGTTGCGATGGTTGCGATAACGAATAACTGACGAACAAACCGCATGTGGGTGTCTCCGTTCCTGTGGGCTAATTGACATCGAAGTCAGATGATCGAAAGCCGTCGTGTCGACGGGCTCGCGGATTGTCCCATTCGATGCGTTTGCGTGCAGGTTCGCGGGCAACGTGCGGTGTGGTGTGTGTCCGGTGTGTGAGTGGCCAGGTGCGTGACAGCGCGCGTGCTCCGTGCCGGGATGCGCGTAGGCGTGCGTTGCGGTCGTTACGCGTGTCCGCGGAACAACGCGCACAAACGGAATACGTCTTCGCTCAGCGGCAACTGCTTTGCCTTGCAGTAACGTGTCGCGAGCTTTAACAACTCCTTGATATCGCGCCCGCTTGCTTTCGGATAGCGAACGGTCAGCTCCTCGATCAGCGCATCGTCGAGGTCCGCGCCGAACTGCTCGGCAAGCAGTTTCCACAAGCGCGTCGAATCCGCCTTCGACGGCAGCTCGTAGTGGATCGTCGCAATGCAGCGCGACAGGATCGCATCGTCGACGTCGCCGATCCGGTTGGTCGTCATGAACATGAGGCCGTTGAAGTACTCGAGCGTGCGCAGAAACTCCGCGACGATTGCGTTGTGCTCGAGATCGTTGTCGCGCCGCCGGATATAGACGTCCGCTTCGTCGAGCAGCAGAATCGCGTCCCAGCGCATCGCGCGGCGCAGCACGCCGGTCAGCGCCGCACCGACTGACGCAGCCGTCGTGCCGAGCTGCCCCGAATGCACGCGATACAGCGGCTTGCCGACCACTTCGGAATAGATCTCCGCGGTCAGCGTCTTGCCGAGCCCCGGTGCGCCCTGACAGAGGATCGTCGTGCCGCCCGATTTGCCTTGCACGAAATCTTGCACGAATACTTCCCTATTCGACGTCAGGATATCGATCAGGTCACGATGATTGCCGGGCAACACCAGCTTGTCGCGCAGTTCGGGCTGGTAGCGATACTCGGTCAGATGCTGCACGTGCGCCCAGATATTCTTGTGCCATTCGAGGTGGAACAGATGCACATAGCAATGCAACGGGATACTGTCGAAGCCGGCTTCGATGCCGGCATTGCGCCAGAAGCTCGGGTCGCAGGTCATCTCGAAGCGGCGCTCGAGTCTTTCTTCGTCGTTCACGCACTTCGCGGTCACGCCGTCGACGATGCGCGCCAGTTCGGGCGCGCCCTTCGCATCGATCGTGAAGGCCGCCCGCGTGACGAGAAACTGCGCGCCGAAGCGCCGCTGCAGCTTGAGAAATCGCTGCGCGTGCTGTTCGTACTCTTTCCTGAATTCCGCGCATTCCTTGTAGAAGCCGAATTCGGCGAGCAGTTCGGGAATCGTGCGATCGACGATGTCGCTGCGGTTGAACATCAGCGATGTGGTCATGCCGGAGCGCCGCTTGCTGTAGTCGGTCTGTTCGGAATTCGCCGACTGCATCGTGTTCGCGATCATATCGACCACGACATACGGCATGCCCTGCTCCGGCTCGACATAGCGCATCCGGTTCACGAGCCATGGCAGCAGCGTGCCGTCCTTGTTGCGGCGGTACAGCCAGCCGTCGATCGCGTCGCGCGACAGATACGCGATCAGGCCCGGCACCAGTTGATCCAGTGACGGAATCACACGGGCGTGTGGCGCGTTGAAGATGCCGTCGAGCGCGAGCATCTGGAACATCAGCCCGCGATCGTCCTGCGTCTTGCTGAGCATGTACAGCGAGTTCAATGACTGCGCATCGAACAGTTTGCTCGATATGACCATGTTGCCGTGGCAGATACCGTGTGCTTCCAGTTGTCTTGCGAGCGGCGAACTGGTGCCGATCATCCCAAGCAGCGGGTGGATCAGTGATTCCGGTATTTCAAAATCCATTGACTCGTCTCCGGCGGTAGGCGCTGTTGAGCGCTGCGTATCGCTGATGGTTCGGCGTTGCGTTGTCTGATCGTCGGCTTGCTTGCAGCTTTCCCATGCCTTTCTCAGGCCGGTTTCATTGACGTTCTTTCAGAAAGAACTCGACCGCGAGGTCGACGATCGACGGTTGAATGGCATGCGGGCCGTTGAATTCGACATATTGCACATCGTAGCCCGCGGCCTTGAGTTTTGCCGCATTCACGCGGCCGCTGGTGGCGATCGGCAGTTGCTCGTCCGCGAGGCCGTGTGCGATGAAAACCTTCGGCGTCCCTTCCTGCATGAAGACTGAAAAGAAGCCACCTGAAAACGCGATCACGTGACTCGCGATATCGCCGTTGGTCACGCCGATCGACAGCGCGTAACTTGCGCCGTCCGAAAAGCCCGCGAAGGCGAGGTGGCGACGGTCGACCTGGTAACGCGAAGTAACTTCGGTCAATGCCCGGCCGAGGCGTTCGAGGTCCGGGCCGTTGCCGCCGATCACGATGTCCCAGGTTGGAAAAGTCGAATGCGGCGCGAGCACGAGGAAACGATGCTGCTGCGCGTGGCCTTCGATGTACGGCAGCACTTTTTCCGGGAAGCCGCCGGCACCGTGGAACATGACAAGCAGCGGCGCCGCCGTGTCTTCGCTGATGCCGTCGGGCACGAACAGGATGGCGTCGCGGTCGTCCGCGATGCCGAGCCGGTGGCGTCCCGGTGGCAGCGGACCTTTAGACGGCTCAGCGTGCGTGAAGGACAAACGGCCGAGCAACGACGGATCGAACATGGCGGGTATGGGTGGGGACTGACCTTGATATATGATATATCAGGCGTTTGACGTGTGGGTGTGAAAATACCGGGATGCTGGTGTTTACGCGAACGATGGCAAGGCGCACATACTGTTCCCCTGACGAAAACCGGTCCCCGTGACGAACGCACCACGGCATACCGATTTTTCTTCATCTCAAATCCGATCCATCTGATGGATTGCAAAACGCCTGCGATATAACCTCTCGGTCGGTTTTGGGCGTTCACGCGCTTTCCTTGTGCAACGCGCCGAAACTTATGTCCTCGTGGTCGCTGAACAGGCAACCGCGAAAACTACAGAATCCGGAATCGATAGCTCGCGTGGAGCAGTCAGATGCGCGTGAATGAATTTTCGAATTCCTAACTAGTCGTCAATAACTCGAACTTCCGGCTTCAGGAGAAAGCTGGAGCGCGCAATGTCACCCGACCGTCGTCTGTCATCTCGCAGTGGATGTGCGTGCACCGCGCATTGCGCTGTCGGATTGTCATTTCAAAACAAAATCTTGCTCGCATTGCGAGCATCTTCTAAAGGGAGTTTCACAGATGAAAAAACGTCTCCTGCTTTCTGTCATGCTCGCCAGTTCGTTCGGCATCGCCGGCTGTGGTGGTGGCCACGACGCCCCTTCGAATAGCGCGGGCGACCAGACGGCACAAACGAATACCGATACGACGCCGACTCCAACCGCAGCGACCGCGCCCTTCGCAAAAGCACAAGCTGCTCGCTACATCTGGATCGGCAACGGCGCGAGCGTCGTGGGGACACTTGCGAGTCTGAGTCAGACGGCCAGCGGGGCGGTCACGGTGATCAACAATATAAGCTTGACGGGCGAAGTCGCGGTCAACGACGTCTACGGTGACACGTTCTTTGCGATGGGGCGCTGGGCAAAGGGGACCGTGACTTCCGGTGATAAAACCTCGGTACTGGACGGCGTTTCGAACGCTGCCGCTCACTATGTGCTCGTAAACGACCTTGCGATGCTGCCGACCAGTGGGTCTTATCACTGTGATTCGGGCAAGTACACCGCGCCAACCTACATAGCCGGCAGCAAAGTGCCATCGTCAGCCTATGCCGGTGCCAGCACCGGGTCAGCCACGCTGGCCTTCGACACCACCGGTGCGACTGCCGCGATCTCGCTGCAGACATCCGCGGGAGGCAGCGCCGGTGCCGCAAATAGCACCGCGACTATTAAATCGCCTTCCGCCACGTCGGTTGGGAGTTTTATCAGTTCACAACCCGCCGGCATCGAGATTACGCTGGGCGACGGCGGGGATGGCAAGGTTCTGATCGTCGCTGCGTATAAGACGACGTTGAATAACGGTGCGCAGTATCAAGGCGTCGGTGTGTTCAACTGCTCGATGTAGGGTAGGCTTGGCATTCGTGTCTTAACGAACGGCGGGCTATATTTGTAGTCCGCTGTTATTCTTTGATCAATTCAAATTCGATGTTTGCTAGTAGCAGGATGCTCGGCCGTATAGCAATCGAATGTGAAAAACCTCTGTAGGTGGAGGGTCCACTCGGCTTGGTGTAGACGGTGTGATTCGGAGTCGCCTTTCAGGCGACTCCGGTGCCTCTTATATTTCCCGGGCGGCGAACCTGTCCGCATTTTTGTGGGTGAGGCGGTTAAAGGAATCGTTAGCCGCGCGCCTGCGTGAATCGATCGCCAAACAGAATAGCAAACTGATTC
>NZ_SORE01000019.1 GCF_004366595.1 Paraburkholderia rhizosphaerae | reverse complement strand
GTGAAGGACAAGGCGCGCCGTAACGGCACGCGTCATCTGCGCGAAGTGGCACTGGCGCAGGTGAAACGTGGCGAGACGACGCTGGCCGAAGTGAAGCGGGTGACGCTCAATGCGTAAGTTTTCGATGCCCGCTTGGCCTGCGCCGTTTGCAACACGCCGCGGCCACTGCCGGCTGGCGTTGTCGCGCGGTGCCGTCGCGGTGCTGGGCATAGATGCACCGCGTTTTGGCCGTGCGCGCAAGACGGCACCGCGCGTGGCGGAAAGGCCGCTCGCGGATATCGCTACGGCCGCGCCCGACGAACTCGCCGCGCAGATCGCTACCGCGCTTGACGAAGCGGGCGGCAAAGGCATGCCGGTCTATGCGACTTTCAGCGACGACCTGGTGCGCTACTTCATCGTCACGCCGCCGGCCAACAGCGCGCGGATGCACGATCTGCGTGCGGCGGCCGGCCTGCGTTTCCAGATGCTGTACGGCGAATCGGCTGCCGCGTGGCAACTGGTTGCCGACTGGCAGGCGGGCGCACCGTTCCTCGCCTGTGCGGTATCGCAACGTCTGCATACGGCGCTGCAGCTTGCGGTACGCACGCAGCGCGGCTGCCTCGCGACGGTTGCGCCGAACTTCGTCGCCGCGTGGAACCGCTGGCGCCGGCGCGTAGCCGCCGATGCGTGGCTGGCGACGCTGCATGGTCATACGTTGACGCTCGGGCTGGTGTCCGGCGCGGCGCGGCACGCGCGCCTCGCGGCGGTGCGCAATTTGATGTTGCCGGAACAGACGCCGCCGCTCGCGTGGCTACAGGAGCAGATCGTCCGTGCCGCGCTGCTCGACAATATGGCGCCGCCTTCTGTGCTGCACGTGCACGGGGCGCAGATCGATGCGTGGTACGTAGCCGCCCCGGTGGGAGCCGCGCCCGCCTCGGTGACGGCAGGGACAAGCGCGGAGACAAGCGCGGGGACAAGCGCTGGGACAAGCGCTGGGACAAGCGCTGGGACAAGCGCAGGGACCATCGGGACCCCCGCGGACGGCTCAGGCATCAGCGTGCGCTGGTGCCTGACCGGCAACGCAGCTGTGCCCGCGCTCGCGCAAACCACGGCGCTGCCGGCGCTTGCACAACTCGCATGGGGCGGTGCCGCGCCGTGAGACGTCTGCATATCGATCTCGCACCCTTCAGCGTGCGCCGCTTGCTCTACCGCACGCATCCGGCGCTGCGCTGGCTGGCGCTTGCCGGTCTGCTGATGTGTCTGTTGGCCGGCGTCCGTGCGCAAAAACTGCTGACGCGGCTCGACGCTCTCGATGAGGAAACCGGGCATCTGGCCGAGCGCGCCGCCCGCGCGGCGCGCGTGCGCTTAACGGTTGCGCGCGCACCGGTCGACCCGAAACAGGGCGCGGCCGTCAATGCCGCGGTGGCACGCCTGAACCTGCCGTGGGACGACATTCTCGACGCGCTTGAAGCGGCCACGCCGCATCAGATCGCGTTGCTGTCGATCACGCCGGATGCGAGCCGTGCACTGCTGCGGATCGAAGCAGAAGGGGCCAGCAGCGAAGACATGATCGGCTATTTGAAGTCGCTGCAGCAGCAGCCGCTGTTCGGCCGCGTTTATCTGGTGAGGAACGAGCTTGCGAAGGATCACAGCGACGGCGTGATGCGCTTTCAGATTGAAGCGCAGTGGCGCAGGGCCGCGCCGTGAAGATGCCGGATTTCGCCCGCGCGCTGTTGCGGCCGCATCTGGCGCTCCGCCGTGCCAGCCTGGGCGCGCTGACGGCAGGCGCGTTCGTGCTGGGTGCCGCGTCGATGTGGTGTGTGCTGCTGCCGGGGATGGCGGCGCGTATCGTCGACGAGGCGCGCGCTGTCGCACGTGCGCGTTCGACGCCGCTTCCCAGGCCGGTGGTGTCGCCTGCGACGCTGGCGGCCGAGCGGCTGGCCGCGTTCTACACCGCGCTCGGCGACGCGGGCCACACCGAGCAGGTGGTGATGCGTCTGTTCGACGCGGCCGCTGAAGCCGGCGTCAAGCTCGACAAGACCGAATACAAGCCGGGCGACGACCGTGTCGGTCGCTTCGAAACCTACACGATCGTGCTGCCGGTGAAGGGCGATTACGCGAGCCTGCGACGCTTCTGCGAAAAAGTGCTGTTGAAGGTGCCGTATGCGTCGCTCGACGACATGCGCTTTAAGCGCAGTTCGGCGAACGACCAGACGATCGAGGCGAGCTTGCGCTTCACGGTGTTTCTGCGACCGGCTGCGCCGGTGACGCGGGCTACGATGGCCACCCTCGCATCGAGTAGCGCAACGTCGCGCAGCGTCGCACCGGCCACCACCGCGCGCGCCGCCGCCGCGGTTGTAGCCAGCGAGGTGGACCGGTGAAAACGACGCACATCGCGCTCGCCGTCGCGTTCGTCGTTTGCGCAGGCCTGCTGCTGTTCGTGGACCGTACACCGCCGGACCAGGTGGTCGAAGCCGCGCCGCACGCGGGCCGTAGCGAGGCGCCGGCGGCAGCCGCGGCAAACCGCGCGAATGGCGCTGACGGCACGCCCGCTGCAACCGTCATCCTCGCACTGCGGCCGCGCGCCGAGCTATTTCACGAGACCGGCGGCGGCCGCCACGAACTGTTCGGCAGCCAGTCGTGGGCCCCGGCGCTGCCTTCGATGGCGCCGGCAAATGCGCAGATTCCGCCCCTGCCGCCGATACCCGCGGAGCCTGTGTTGCCGTTCACGTATCTGGGCAAGAAGTTATCGGGCGGCACCTGGGAGGTGTATCTGGCGCGCGGCGACGAAACCCTGATCGTGCACGACCAGATGTTGATCGATTCGATGTATCGCGTCGAATCGATCAAGCCGCCGACGTTGACACTCGTTTATCTGCCGAAGAAAGCGGTTCAAACCATTGATATTGGCAGCGCCGATTGACGGGCCGCCAAAGGAAGCAATCGTTGCGTACGCAATTTTCCACTCGAAAGAAACTTCACGTCGCCCGCGGCTTTGCGCTGCGCAACTGGCGGGTGCTAGTGCTCAGTGTTGCGCTGCCGGCGGTGCTGGCCGGCTGCGCGGCTGAAAAGGCCTATCGCGACGGCGAGGATCTGGTCGCCCGAGGCAAAGTGGACGAGGGTCTCGCGAAGCTGCAGGAAGCCTCGACTCAGGAGCCGCGTGATGCGCAATACCGCGAGACTCTGCTCGCGGTGCGCGAGCACACGGTCGATCACGATGATGAGCAGGGCGACCGGCTGGCTGCCAGCGGCGCGCGTGAAGCCGCCCGCCAGTCGTATCGTCACGCGCTGACGCTCGAGCCGGCTAACGAACGCGCGCTGGCGGGGCTGGTCGCACTCGAAAACGAGAACCGGCTGGACACGCTGGTCGAGCGCGCCCAGGCGCTGGCCGCGAAACACGATGCCGACGGCGCGCGCCGCCTCATCGCGCAGGTGCTGACCGAAGCGCCGACGCACAAGCGCGCATTGGCACTGCAGCGTAGCCTCGGCGCCGATAGCGGCGCGTCACGGGTCGAGGCGTCGCTCGCGGCCGCGTACCGCAAGCCGATTCAGATCGACTTCAAGGACGCGACACTCAAGCAGGTGTTCGAAGTGATCTCGCGCAGCGCGGGCCTGAACTTTCTGTTCGACAAGGATGTGCGCACCGATCAGCGCACGTCGATCTACCTGCGCAACAGCACGATCGAAGCGGCAGTGCGCTATGTGCTCGCGACCAATCAGCTGGCGCAGCAGGTGCTCGACGAGAATACCGTGCTGGTCTATCCGAATACGCCGGCCAAGCTGAAAGACTACCAGGAGCTCGCGGTACGCACCTTTTTCCTGTCGAATGCAGACGCGAAGACCGTGGCCACGACGCTGAAGACGATCGTCAAGTCGCATGACATCGTGGTGGACGAGAAGCTCAACATGGTGATCGTGCGTGACACGCCTGACGCGATCAAGCTCGCCGAAAAGCTGGTGGCGCTCGAAGATGTGCCCGAGCCCGAGGTGATGCTCGAAGTGGAAGTGATCGAAGTGCAGCGCAACGCGACACAGAACCTCGGCGTCGCATGGCCGGATTCGGTGACACTCACGCCGCTGCCGGTGGGCAGCGTGATCAGTTCAGCCAGCAGCGCGGGCAGCGCGATCGGCGGCTCGTTCGGCAACCCGTTCGGTTCGCTGGGGACGACGACCGGTTCAACGAACGGTTCGTCGCCCTCGCTGTCGCTCAACGACCTGTTTCACCAGACTTCCCACACCGTCGGCGTGTCGTCGCTTTCGGCTACCGTCAATGCGAACCTGACCGATTCGGGCGCGAAACTGCTGACCGATCCGCGCATCCGCGTGCGCAACCACGAGAAGGCCAAGATCCTGATCGGCGAGCGCGTGCCGAACATCACGTCGACGGCCACTTCGACCGGCTTCGTTTCGCAGTCGGTCAACTACATCGATATCGGCCTCACGCTGAACGTCGAACCGACCATCTATCTGGACGACACGGTGGGCATCAAGGTGGCGCTCGAAGTCAGCAGTCTGCTCCAGACGCTGACCGGATCGTCCGGCACGACCGCGTATGAAATCGGCACGCGCACGGCCAGCACCGTGCTGCAGCTGAAAAATGGCGAAACCGACATCCTGGCCGGCCTGATCGACAGTCAGGAGCGCACCTCGGGTGACAAGATTCCGGGCTTCGGCCAGTTGCCGGTGCTCGGCCGCCTGTTCGGCGCGACCAAGGACGAAGACGACAACACGGAAATCGTGCTGGCGATCACGCCGCACCTGATCCGCAATATCCAGCGCCCGGATGCGAACTCCGCGTACTTCACGGCGGGCACTGAATCGAACATGCAGAGCATGGTCCAGTCGAACGGCAGCAGCGTGGTGACGACGTACAGCGGCGGATCGACGACGTCGGGCAGCAGTTCGAACCGCAGTTCCAGTTCGGGCAGCGCGGATGCATCGGGCGCGTCCAGCGGTGGCGGCTATGGCGCTAACGGGTCGAATTATCCGTCGGGTTACGGCAGCGGCAGCAGCGGCGTGGGCGGCGTGGCGGGAGTCGGCAGTTTCGCGGGCAGCGGTGTCGATCCGGCGGTGGTCGGCGGCGCCGGCCTCGCGGCGGGCACCGCACAGATGACGCTGCAGGGGCCGCCGCAAGTGAAGGTTGGCGAC
Organism: Paraburkholderia rhizosphaerae; assembly: GCF_004366595.1. GTDB lineage: Bacteria > Pseudomonadota > Gammaproteobacteria > Burkholderiales > Burkholderiaceae > Paraburkholderia > Paraburkholderia rhizosphaerae. Next base: position 155,163 of record NZ_SORE01000019.1, on the reverse strand, counting down.
TCGCTGACGGTCGCGCTGATGATGCAAGCCGACCAGCCGGTGACGGTGGTGCCGGCCACCGTCACGTTCGACAACACGAAGTTGCAGTTCACCGGCGTGACCGAAGGCGACTTCATGAAGCAGAGCGGTGCGCCTACCAGCTTTTCGAGCCGGGTGAACAACGGCCAGCTGATTCTGGCCGATTCGATATCGGGCGGCACCGGCGCGGCGGCGCAAGGCACCTTCGCGGTGCTGAATTTCCGCGCGCTGGCGCCGGCTTCGCAATCGTCGATTCAGGTGACGCCCGGCTCGATGATCGGCGTAGCCGGCGTGCCGGTGACCGGTGTACCGCCGACGACGCCGTACGCCGTGACGGTGATCGCGAAATGAGACGCCGCCATGCGCGGGGTGCGGCCAGCGGCTTCACGCTGATCGAACTGCTGGTGACGCTGGCGATTCTCGGCGTGCTCGCCTGCATGACGATTCCGGTTGCCCAGGTGATGCGCCAACGCGAACGCGAACAGGAACTGCGTACCGCATTGCATGAAATTCGCAACGCAATCGATGCATACCAGACCGCGAGCAAGGACGGCCGCATCCAGAAGGAGGCCGGCGCGACCGACTATCCGCCGAACCTCGAACTGCTGGTGGCCGGCGTACCCGACCAGACCGACCCGAAAGGTAGCAAGATGTACTTCCTCCGACGTATTCCGCGCGACCCGATGAACGACGATCCGCAACTCGCCGACGCGGCCACATGGGGCAAACGCTGCTACGCGAGCGAAGCGGAAGACCCGCAGGAAGGCGACGATGTGTACGACGTCTATTCGGTGTCCAAAGGCGTCGGCCTGAACGGCGTTCCCTACCGGAGATGGTGAGCACGATGAAACGGTGTTTGCCTGAACGCGCGGGCTTCACGCTGATCGAACTGCTGATCGTTCTGGCGATTATCGCGTTGTTGATGACGCTGGCTCTGCCGGAGTACTTCCATTCGATCGATACGTCGAAAGACAAGATCCTTGCGCAGAATCTGCACGTCACGCGCATCGCGATCGACCAGTTTTACGGTGACCAGGGGCGTTATCCTGACTCGCTGCAGGAGATGGTGGACAAACACTATCTGCGCAGTTTGCCGTTCGATCCGGTTACCGATAGCGCGACGACGTGGCACATCGTGCCACCGCCCGACGAGCAGTTGCCGGGCAACGTGTACGACCTGAAGAGCGGCGCGGACGGCACGAATCGCGACGGCAAACCCTATGAGGAATATTAGACTGCGCGGCGCTCGAGGCGGGCATCGACGCACGGGTACGCGCAAGCGCGGGACAGCCGGGCGGCTCGCGGCGGGGCAACGCGGATTCGCGTATCTGGCGCTGCTGATCGTCATCGCGATTATTGCGGTGACGGCGGCTGCGCAGATCGAGCTCGGTGCTGTCTATCAGCGGCGCATGGCGGAGGAAGAACTGTTGGCGACCGGCCATGAATTCCAGCGCGCGCTACTGAGCTATGCAAATGCAACGCCGCTGGGCCAGCCGAATCAACCTCGCACGCTGCAAGATCTCGTGCGCGATCCGCGTTATCCGAATGTGGTGCGCCACCTGCGCAAAGTGTATGCGGACCCGATGACCGGCAAGGACGACTGGGTACTGATCAGATCGCCGGACGGGCAGACGATTGTCGGTCTGCATAGTGCGTCCACTGCGCACCCCATTCAGATTGCGCACTTTGCCGCCGAGTTTCGCGGCTTCGAGGACAAGCAGAGCTACATGGACTGGGTCTTCGTCGCGAGGACGCCCGCGTTGACGCAAGGGGGAAGACCACCGGCCGCCGGCGACGGGGCGACGAGCGGGTTACAGAATGGTGGGATGACGCCGACGGATGGCATGTCATTCCCCGCCGCCGGAGCGCCGCTCAGTGGCGGTTCGGGGAGCGGCGGGCCAATCGGTAGTTCGCCGTTCGGCAACCTGCCGGGCGGAAGTCTGCCGTCGAACAGCCCGCTATCCGGGGGGTTGCCGGGTAGCCTGCCGGGAGGCAGCTTCGGCAATCACAGTCCATAGAGCCATCGCGGCGCGGTGTTACCCGATTACATCGCGCAGCCGCCAGCGCGACGAATCGGTCACGCGTTATCCGCGCTCAGTTCGTCGCGCACCTGCCTGGCAATTTCAAACGAACGCAGTCGCGCTGCGTGATCGTAGATCTGCGCGGTCAGCATCAATTCGTCGGCGCCGGTCTGCTCGATGATCGACTTCAGCTGCTCGCGCACCGTGTCGCGATCGCCGATCACCGAATACGCGAGCGAATGCGCGACGCTCGCCAGTTCGAACTCCGACGCTTCGACGCGCTCGACCGGCGGCTGCAACTGTCCCGGCGTGCCGCGTCGCAGGTTGATGAACTGCTGCTGCAGCGACGTGAAGAGCCGTCGTGCGGCGTCGTTGGTATCGGCAGCGAACAGATTGACGCCGACCATCGCATACGGCCGCTCGAGCGCCGCCGATGGCCGGAACTGCGCGCGGTACAGCTTCAGCGCGGTCAGCATGTGATCTGGCGCGAAGTGCGACGCGAACGCGAACGGCAGACCGAGCGCCGCGGCAAGCTGCGCACTGAACAGGCTCGACCCAAGCAGCCACAGCGGCACGTTCAGACCCGCGCCAGGCACCGCGCGCACGCGCTGGCCGGCGACCGGCTCCGCGAAGTAGCGCTGCAATTCGACGACGTCGTCCGGGAACGAGTCCGCGCTGCCTTGCAGATCGCGCCGCAACGCGCGCGCGGTGGTCTGGTCGGTGCCCGGCGCGCGGCCCAGACCCAGATCGATGCGGCCCGGGTACAGCGACGCGAGCGTGCCGAACTGCTCGGCGATCACCAGCGGTGCGTGATTGGGCAGCATCACGCCGCCGGAGCCGACGCGTATCGTCTGCGTGCCGCCTGCGACGTAGCCGATCACTACCGACGTCGCCGCGCTCGCGATACCGGTCATATTGTGATGTTCGGCGAGCCAGAAGCGCCGGTAGCCCCAGCGCTCCGCATGCTGCGCGAGATCGAGCGTGTTGTGGAACGCGTGCGTGGCGGTCGAGCCGGCAGTGATCGGAGACAGGTCGAGAACGGAAAACGGAATCATGGCAATAGGGCGATAGGCGGTGGGCGGCGGCCCGACGAACGGCCGCGTCAGATGCGGGAATGAAGTACGTAAGCGCATGCCAGCGCGCGAGTCGGAACGCAAAGCGTCTTTCACTCCGGATGCAAACCGGTCGCCAAGCCAAATCGATCGCGATACGGAGCGCGCGTGGCAAGCATGCGCAGGCCAAAGCGGATTGTGCCAAAGCGCTTTCAATTCCGCTGACGGCGGCGATAAGCCCACAATCGCTTTAGGGTGTTGCAGCCGACGTCGCAAACAGCAGGTGTTGCAGGCTGACGTGGCTGACAACGGCTGGGGCAGCGGATGCGGCTGCCACGGCTGCCACAGTTGACACATGGCTGACACGAACGCCGCCGCGCTCGTGTGCCGCACGACAGCGTGTGAATTCGCACAGAAATGCGCCGGCCCCCGCGCTAGCCTGACACTGGCGCAGTCATCATGACCGCGGCCTTCCACGGACTTCGACGCCGGTCGGCCCAGCTCGTCACGCGTAGGTCGGCTACGCAGTGCACTCCCGGACGCAGCAGGCCGGCCGGCTCAGTCGGATGTTTGCCGAACGCGCGTCCAGCGAGCATGGCCGGCGTGCCGACCGCGCTGACAGAAACACGCACATCGAGACGAGCGCGGCAGCAATTTGTCAGCCGATTCGGTGTAAACGCGCTCTCGCGCGTTTCTTCGCGCGACGATAGATTGGCAACAACTGGCGAATGAGCGGAATTAGCATAGTCGAGGGGCCAAACGGCCGCGCATCATGTGCGGCCGATCAAAACGGTGGGCACACAACGGCCGTGGATGAAACGTCCACGGCCGTTGTTGTGCTACCTCTGCTACCTCAGCGGGTGGCGTGCAACATCGTCGAACATCGCGTCCGGACGCCCGCCATCGCGTCGCGGCCGACCTTTCTCTTCCTTACAGCCGCTTGCTTCCTGTTTCTGTTTTTACTTACCTGTGACAGGCGCTGCGCGGCGCACGTGCGGTATGCTGTGACGTCGTTGACTTCGTGACGTGTCTGTCACCGACCCTTATCCGATGGCCTTTCGCTACACATCGCGCTACACGTCGCTGATCGCGGCCATGCTTGGAGCGTCCATCGCGCTGACCGGCTGCGACGATCAACAAACCGGGCATGCCGTGCAAAAGCTGAAGGAATTCTTCAACTCGATCAAGCCGGACGTGCTGCTGCTCAAAGGGCTCACGCCCGGCGTGACGACCGAAGCGCAGATTCGCGAGCAGATGGGCAAGCCCGAAACCGAGCGTCACTTCACCGACGGCTCGAAGCGCCTCGAGTATCCGCGCGGCCCGGAAGGGCTCAACACCTATATGGTCGACATCGGCCCGGACGGCCGCTTGCTGGCGGTCACCCAGGTGCTGACCGCGGCGAACTTCGCGAAGATCCGCCCGGGCATGACCGAGGACGAAGTGCGGCGGTTGCTCGGTAAGCCCGGCGAAATCGCCGTCTATCGGCTCAAGCCGGAAACCGTCTGGAGCTGGAAGTGGCGCGAGGGCGGCGTGACCGGGGAAGGGTTCTTCAACGTGCACTTCGACGCGAATGACGTCGTCTACACGACGTCGCGTTCGGATGTGATACGCGGTCATTGACTCGCGTTTCGAGCCATAAACAAAGCAGAACACGGAAAGAGGATTGCAGTTGGTGCATCGGCGTCGTTACAAACGGATCGGTCTTGTGCTTGGCGGAGGCGCCGCGCGCGGTTGGGCGCATATCGGCGCGATTCGCGCGCTGCACGACGCGGGCATTAAACCGGACGTGGTCTGCGGCACGTCGATCGGCGCGCTGATCGGCGCGGTCTACGCAAACGGCGACCTCGACTGGCTCGAAGAGTGGGCGTCGCGTCTGACGTGGCAGTCGGTTGTGAGGCTGCTCGATCTGCGCTTCTCGGGCGGTTTGTTCGGCGGCAAGAAAGTGATCCAGGTGTTTGCCGAGCGCTTTAACGGTTGCAAGATCGCCGACCTGAAGATGCCGTTCGCGGCGGTCGCGACCGAACTCGATACCGGCCGTGAGACCTGTTTGCAGGAAGGCAGTGTGGTCGAAGCCGTGCGTGCATCGATTGCGATTCCCGGCATTTTCACGCCGGTGTGGCATGAAGGCGTGTGGCTGGTCGACGGTGGGCTCGCGAACCCGGTGCCGGTGTCGGTCGCGCGCGGAATGCGCGCGGACTGCGTGATTGCGGTCGATCTGAACAACGACATACTGAATGGCCGCGATTTCGGCGCGATGCTTCAGATGCCGGGCTCCGCCGTGCCGCGGATGAACGTGCCGGCGAGCGCGCGTGAGCTTGCGGCCGGGGCTGCGCTGGGGTCCGCCACTGGGTCCGCGTTCGGACCCTCGCTTGAACCCTCGCTTGAACCCGCGCTTGAACCCTCGCTTGAGTCCGACCCCGCGCCTGCATTGAATCCCAACCCGCGCGCGGACCCGCTTGGCCCCCAGGCCGGCATGCTGACGCGCCACACCGCGCTCGCCGATCAGGCTGCGCCCGCCGTGCCACCCGCGCTGCGTCGCAACGGCAAGCCGTGGCCACGCTGGCTGCAGCCTGCACCGGGATTCGAAGACGCCGCGCGCGCGAGCGACGTGCGCGCGCCGCGCGCACCGGGCGCACGCGTGCCGTCGATGCTGAGCGCGATCGCGCAGAGCATCGACATCATGCAGGTACGGATCACGCGCAGCCGCCTTGCGGGCGAACCCGCCGACGTGCTGATCCAGCCGCGCCTGGGCGGGCTCGGCATCTTCGACTTTCATCGCGCGGAGCCGGCGATTGCGGAAGGGCGCGCGGCCGTCGAGGCGATGCTGCCCGCGATTCGCGCGCTGCTCGACGCGTAAGCGCGGAACCGGCGGCTCGCCGCACCCAAACCTGCGCACCTGATGCACCGGAGCCTCGCCGGTCTATCGAAAAAGCGACTCCAAACTTGCGAATTCGCCGCGCACCGCGGCCACACGCAGCCGCCCGGCGCGCATCGCGCGCGCCCATGCATCCGGGCATTGCGCGCGGTCGGCCACCCGTTGCCGTGCATGCTGCGCCGCAATACCGCATCGGTTATCGGATTGAGCTAATTTTTTTCGCCTGCCAGACTGCGCGCCATTCACGATCAACCGACAGGAGGCGCGCATGGTTCTATACGGTTATGGCCCGCTGCTCGTGGACGGTACGGTGCGGACCATCGAGCTGTCGGTGCTGTCGCTGGCGGCTTCGGTCGTGCTGGGTCTGGTCGGCGCGGCGGCGAAACTATCGGCGAACGGCGTGCTGCGCAGACTGGCGACCGCCTACACGACGCTGATCCGCGGCGTGCCCGACCTCGTGCTGATGCTGCTGCTTTTCTACAGCATCCAGATCGCGGTCAACAACCTGACCGACGCATTGGACTGGCCGCAATTCGACATCGATCCGTTCGTCGCCGGCGTGCTAACGCTCGGCTTCATTTATGGCGCGTACTTCACGGAGACGTTTCGCGGCGCGTTTCTCGCGGTGCCGCGCGGCCAGCTCGAAGCAGGCAGCGCGTACGGCATGAACGGGATGCGCGTCTTCACGCGGATCATGTTTCCGCAGATGATGCGCTTCGCACTGCCGGGTATCGGCAACAACTGGCAGGTGCTCGTGAAGGCGACCGCCCTGGTGTCGATCATCGGCCTCGCGGATGTCGTGAAAGCCGCGCAGGACGCGGGCAAGAGCACGTTCAACATGTTCTTCTTCATACTCGTCGCGGCGCTGATCTATCTGGCGATTACGACGGTGTCCAACCTCGTGCTGATCGCGCTCGAACGCCGCTATTCGATCGGTGTGCGGCACGCGGAACTGTGAGGCGCGCATGATCGACATCCTGAACCAGTATTGGCGCGCGTTTCTTTTCTGGGACGGCCACCGGCTGTCCGGCCTCGCGGTCACGCTGTGGCTGCTGGTCGCATCGATCGGCATCGGCTTTGTCGCGTCCGTGCCGCTCGCGGTTGCGCGCGTGTCGAAGCGCCGCTGGCTGTCGACGCCGGTGCGCATCTACACCTATGTGTTTCGCGGCACGCCGCTGTACGTGCAACTGCTGCTGATCTACACCGGTCTGTACAGCCTCGAGTTCGTTCGCTCGCACGCGATGCTCGACACGTTCTTCCGCAGCGGTTTTCATTGTGCGATTCTCGCGTTTGCGCTGAACACCTGTGCGTACACCACCGAGATCTTCGCCGGCGCGATCCGCTCGACGTCGCACGGCGAAGTGGAAGCGGCGCGCGCGTACGGGATGAGCGGCTTCACGCTGTATCGCCGGGTTGTGCTACCTTCCGCGCTGCGCCGCGCCTTGCCTTTGTACAGCAACGAGGTGATCCTGATGCTGCACGCGACCACGGTCGCGTTTACAGCGACCGTGCCGGATATCCTGAAGGTCGCGCGCGACGCGAATTCGGCCACCTATCGTTCGTTCGAATCGTTCGGTGTCGCGGCGCTGATTTATCTTGCGGTATCGTTCGCGCTGGTAGCCGCGTTCCGGCGCGCCGAGCAGCACTGGCTTGCGCATCTCGCGGTGCGGCGTCATTGACCACGCGGTCCGACCGTCCCTTTTTGCATCGGAGAATATCTTGCTCCATAAAGCTCCCGCTGAAGCCTGCAAGCTCGCCGTGCAGGATATCCACAAGCGCTATGGCGACAACGAAGTGCTGAAGGGCGTGTCGATGAACGCGCAGAAGGGCGATGTGATCAGCATCATCGGCGCCAGCGGCTCGGGCAAGAGCACGTTCCTGCGCTGCATCAACTTTCTCGAGCGGCCGAACGCCGGGCAGATCATCGTCGACGGCGAGGCGGTACGCACCAAAGCCGACCGGTACGGCAACTTCGAAGTCGCGGACCACAAGCAGTTGCAGCGCATTCGCACTAAGCTCGCGATGGTGTTCCAGCACTTCAACCTGTGGGCGCATATGACCGTGCTTGAAAACGTGGTCGAAGCGCCGATTCACGTGCTCGGCCTGTCGCGCCGCGACGCGGAAGAGCGCGCGCGCACGTATCTGGAGAAGGTGGGTCTCGCGCCGCGGCTGGAAAAGCAGTATCCGTCGCACCTGTCCGGCGGACAGCAACAGCGTGTGGCGATTGCGCGCGCGCTGGCGATGAACCCGGACGTGATGCTGTTCGACGAACCGACCTCCGCGCTCGACCCGGAACTGGTCGGCGAAGTGCTGAAAGTGATGCAGAAGCTCGCCGAGGAAGGCCGCACGATGATCGTCGTCACGCACGAGATGGGCTTTGCGCGCAATGTGTCGAATCACGTGATGTTCCTGCATCAAGGCCGCACCGAAGAGGAAGGGCCGCCGGTCGAAGTGCTCGGCTCGCCGAAGAGCGAGCGGCTCAAGCAGTTTCTGTCGGGCAGTCTGAAGTAGCGCGGGATCGCTACACTTCGAGCCCGATCTGCCGCATTTGTCCAACTCCATGTCCAAAGACGCGCGTTCGCCGGCAGGTCCCGCTCGCACGCTGCAAGTCGCGATTGTCGCGTTGCCGCCGGTGTCGATGTCGGGAGTCGGGCCGATCATCGATGCGCTGAACCTCGCGAATGAAATCGACGGTCGTGCGCTGTACCGCTGGCAGGTCTGCTCGTGGGACGGGCGGCCCGTGCCGCTGTCCGGCGGCGCGCAATGGCCCGCCGATGCCGCGTTCAGCGACGCGATCGTGTGCGACTGGCTGATCGTGATCAGCGAGCGGTTCCAGCAGTTTGCCGACTATCGGCTGTTTCTCGCGAGCCTCGCGCGGGTTGGGCAGCGTACGCCGCTTGTGACCGGCATTCATCACGGCGTCTGGTGGCTCGCGATGGCGGGGCAGTTGTCCGGTTATCGCGTCAGCGTGAACTGGGAGACTTATCAGCAGTTCACCGAGCAGTTCGAGCGCTCGATCGTCACGCAGCAGATCTTCGAGATCGATCGCGATCGCGCGACCTGCGCGGGCGGCCAGGCGAGCGTCGATTTCATGCTCGCGATGATCGGCCGCGACCATGGGCAGGAGCTGGCCGAACGGATCGCCGACACGCTTGGCGTCGGCACGCTGCGCGCGGGCGTCGAGCGGCAGCGCATTCCGTTCGTGACCGCGCCGGGCGAACGGCATCCGCGCCTGAACGACGCGTTGCTGCTAATGGAGGCGAATATCGAGGATCCGCTGACCACCGATGAGATCGCAGGCCTCGTCGGCGTGTCGCGACGGCAACTCGAGCGATTGTTTCGCCAGTATCTGGGCGCGATGCCATCCAGGTACTATCTGGGGCTGCGACTCGCCAAGGCGCGCACGCAGTTGCAGCGGACCAGCAAGTCGGTGGTGCAGATCAGCCTCGCGTGCGGGTTTTCATCCGCTGCGCATTTCTCCAACGCGTACCGCGAGCGTTTCGATGTGACGCCGCGCGAAGACCGCCGTAACTGGCTCGAAAAGCAGCAGCGCGCGGGCGCGCGGCCGGACGAGCCGCGCCCGGCCGCGCTGATCGAGCCGCCGGAGCGCGACGGACGATAGTTTGCGTCGTTCGATAGTCCGATGGTCCGGCGAGCGGGCGCTACGTGGCTACCGTGCCGTGCCGCCGCGTCGGCATACAGGCGCACAGGCGCCACCGCGCCACCGCGCCACCGCGCCACCGCGCCACCGCGCCACCGCGCCACCGCGCCACCGCGCCATTGCGCGCGACTCCGACAGATCACGTCGCGTATGCGCAAGACGGCGCGCTCAGGGTTTTCTACACTACTGCCAATACCACCAGGAGCCGCCACGAGGATTCGCCATGAACGACCAGCATGTGACCCGCCAGACTTTCGATGAAGTGATGGTGCCGGTGTTCTCGCCCGCATCGTTCGTGCCGGACCGCGGCCAGGGTTCCCACGTATGGGACACGCAAGGGCGCGACTATATCGACTTTGCCGGCGGCATCGCCGTGACCGCGCTCGGCCACGCGCATCCGGAATTGCTGAAAGTGCTGCACGAGCAGGGCGCGAAGCTCTGGCACATCGGCAACGGCTACACGAACGAGCCGGTGTTGCGTCTCGCGAAGCGTCTCGAGGAACTGACCTTCGCCGATCGTGCATTCTTCGCGAACTCGGGTGCGGAGGCCAATGAAGCGGCGTTCAAGCTCGCGCGGCGTGTCGCGTTCGAACGGCACGGCGCGGACAAATATGAAATCGTGTCGTTCACGCAGTCATTCCATGGCCGCACGTTTTTCACGGTCAGCGTCGGCGGGCAGCCGAAATACTCGGAAGGCTTCGGACCGGTGCCGGCCGGCATCGTCCATCTGCCTTACAACGATATCGAAGCGGCACGCGAGGCGATCGGCCCGAAGACCTGCGCGGTCGTGGTCGAGCCGATCCAGGGCGAAGGCGGCGTGATCCCGGCCGATCCGGGATTCCTGCGCGCGTTGCGCGAAGCGTGCGATCAGCACGGCGCGCTGTTGATTTTCGATGAAGTGCAGACCGGTGTCGGCCGTACCGGCCATTTCTACGCGTATCAGGACACCGGCGTGACGCCGGATATCCTGACCAGCGCGAAATCGCTTGGCAATGGTTTTCCGATCGGCGCGATGCTGACCACCAACGAGCTGGCTGCGCACTTCAAGGTCGGCGTGCATGGCACCACGTATGGCGGCAATCCGCTTGCATCGGCGATCGCGCTCAAGGTCGTCGAACTGATCAGCGATCCGCAACTGCTGGCCGGCGTGCGCTCGCGCAGCGCCGAATTGCAGCAGCAGCTGGCGACGCTCAACCAGCGCTTCGGTATCTTCAGCGAGGTGCGCGGCAAGGGGCTGCTGATCGGCGCGGAACTGTCCGGCGTGTTCAAGGGGCGCGCGAAAGACTTCGTCACCGCGGCCGGCAAGCACGGTCTGATCATGCTGATGGCCGGGCCGGACGTGCTGCGCTTCGCACCGTCGCTGATCATTCCGCTCGACGATCTGCGCGACGGTGTCGCGCGGCTCGCGAAGGCGATCGAAGAAGTGGTTGGCGCGACCGCCGGAGCGCCGGCCCGCTAAATCGCGGTCGACGCTCGCACGCATGCCGCTATACGTCTTCACCGCTTTACGTTTAAACATCACGCACCAGCAACCTGTCCGGACCCTACTGGAACGACGATGCTCTTCGTACGCCCCGGTCGCCTCGCCGACCTCGATGCGCTGGAACAGATGGCGCGCACCGCGCAGCCAGTGTTGCATTCGCTGCCGCACGACCGGCGCGCGCTGGAGGCGCGCGTCGCTCTGTCGGAAGATTCGTTTCGCACGGACGCCGATTTTCCAGGCGAGGAGTTTTATCTGTTCGTGCTCGAAGACGGCGCAACCGGCACTTTGCTCGGTACCGCGAGCATCGTCGCGGCGGCCGGCTATTCCGAACCGTTCTATGTGTTTCGCAACGACGCGCTGATTCACGCATCGCGCGAGCTGCATGTGAACCGCAAGATCCACGCACTGACGATGTCGCATGAACTGACCGGCAAGAGCCGGCTCGCGGGTTTCTATATCGCGCCTGAATTGCGCGGCGCGGCGGCCGCGCATCTGCTGTCGCGCGCACGGATGATGTATGTCGCCGCGAACCGCAAGCGTTTTACGCCGGAGGTGTTTTCGCTGCTGCTTGGCGTGACTGACGATGCGGGTGTGTCGCCGTTCTGGGAAGCGGTGGGTCGCAAGTTCTTCGGGCGCAATTTCGCCGATATCGAAGTGCAATCGGGCGGACGCAGCAGTACGTTTATCGCGGAAGTGATGCCGAGTTATCCGATTTATGTGCCGCTCTTGCCGGAAGCGGCGCAGCGCGTGCTTGGCGAACCGGACGAGAAAGCGATGCTCGCGTACGAGATCCACCTCGAAGAAGGCTTCGAGACCGACCGCTATGTCGATATCTTCGATGCGGGGCCGGTGCTGACCGCGCAAGTCGATCGCAGCGCGTGTGTGACACGCAACGAAACCCGCACCGTGCGTGCAGCGAACGAAAATCTCACAAGCGCGCCCGCCGGTGACACGCGTGGCGCTGTCTATATGGTGGCAAGCAACCGCCCTGGCGAATTCCGTTGCGTGCTCGCCGATTTACCGCGCGCGTGCAGCGCCGGTGCGCCGTTGTCGGCAGCGGCGCGCGCCGCGCTCGATGTGCGCGATGGCGACCCGGTTCGCTGCGTGATCTTGCATCACGATCCGGACTTCGACGGCAGCCAACCAGCTTCGGAGGACGCGCAATGATCGTCGTGCGTGTCGTGCAGACGGACGACCTGGACGCGCTTGTCGCGCTGGCCCAGGAAACCGGTCCGGGCCTCACCTCGTTCAAGCCCGATCGCAATGCGCTCGCAGCGCGTATCGCGCGCTCGCGGCGCACGCTGGAAGACAACGCTTCGCCGCACGAGCAAGGCTACCTGTTCGTGATGGAAGACACGGCGAGCGGCGATGTGGCCGGCGTGTGCGGCATCGAAACCGCGGTCGGCCTCGATCAGCCGTTCTACAACTACCGCGTGAGCACGGTCGTGCATGCAAGCCAGGACCTCGGCATCTGGACGCTGATGCGCGCGCTGAACATTTCGCACGATCTGACCGGTTATGCGGAAGTGTGCTCATTGTTCCTGAGCCCGCGCTACCGGGCGGGCGGTGTCGGTGGCCTGTTGTCGCGCTCGCGTTTCATGTTTATTGCGCAATTCCGCGAGCGCTTCCCGCAGCGCGTCTGCGCGGAAATGCGCGGTCATTTCGATGCGCAAGGCTCGTCGCCGTTCTGGCGCGCGGTCGGCTCGCATTTCTACCAGATCGATTTCAACGCGGCCGACTATCTGAGTTCGCATGGCCGCAAGTCGTTCCTCGCGGAACTGATGCCGCGTTTTCCGGTGTACGTCGAGTTGTTGCCGCAGGAGGCGCAGGACTGTGTCGGCCTCACGCATAGCGATACATTACCTGCGCGCAAGATGCTCGAAGTAGAAGGGCTGCGGTATGAAAACCACGTCGATATCTTCGATGCGGGCCCGGTGCTCGAATGCCATATCGAGGATCTGCGTACGGTGCGTGAGAGCGTGGTCGTGCCGGTCGAGATCGGCACCGCGCGTACCGCACCGGATGCTCCGTCGAATGCATCAACCGACGCGCGGCCAGGCGCCCGTTCCGATGCACCGCGCTCGCTCGTGTCCAACACGTCGCTGCACGATTTCCGCGTCGGCATGGTAACGGGCGTGGTCGAGCATGGTGCGTTCCGCTTGACGCCGGAAGCAGCAGCGGCGCTGCGCGTCACAACAGGCGACCCGGTGCGCGTGATGCCGACCGCGCACGCGCCGAAACACAAACAGGGATGATCATGAGCGAGCTTTTTATCGATGGTGCGTGGACTACCGGCACCGGCCCCGCATTCGCATCGCGCAACCCCGGCACGAATGCGCTGGTATGGGAAGGCAACAGCGCATCCGCCGACGATGTCGAGCGCGCGGTGAAGAGTGCGCGCCGCGCGTTCGCGCATTGGTCGGCGACGCCGTTCGAGACGCGCTGCGCCATTGCGCGCCGCTTCGCCGCGCTGCTGACGGAGTGCAAGGAGGCGCTCGCCGCGGCGATCGGCCGCGAGACGGGCAAGCCGCTGTGGGAAGCGCGCACCGAAGTCGCGTCGATGGCGGCCAAAGTCGATATCTCGATTCAGGCTTATCACGAACGCACCGGCGAAAAGCGCACGGCGATCGCGGATGGCACCGCGGTGCTCAGGCATCGTCCGCATGGCGTGGTCGCGGTGTTCGGCCCGTATAACTTTCCCGGGCATCTGCCGAACGGGCATATCGTGCCGGCGCTGATCGCCGGCAATGCGGTTGTCTTCAAGCCGTCCGAACTGGCGCCGGCCGTTGCGCGCGCAACCGTCGAGATCTGGCACGAGGCGGGCCTGCCTGCGGGCGTATTGAACCTTGTGCAGGGCGAAAAAGACACCGGCGTCGCGCTCGCGAATCACCGGCAGATCGACGGCCTTTTTTTCACCGGCAGTTCCGATACCGGCACGCTGCTGCACAAGCAGTTCGGCGGCCGTCCGGAGATCGTGCTCGCGCTCGAAATGGGCGGCAACAATCCGCTCGTCGTCGCTGAAGTCGCCGATCTCGACGCCGCCGTGCATCACACGATCCAATCGGCGTTTCTGTCGGCCGGGCAGCGCTGCACCTGCGCGCGGCGTATCCTGGTGCCGGACAATGCGTTCGGCGAGCGCTTTATCGAGCGCTTCGTCGATGTCACGTCGCGCATCGCCATCGGCACATATGATGCGGACCCGCAACCGTATATGGGCGCGGTCATTACCGCACGCGCGGCATCGCGGCTCGTCCGTGCGCAGACGCATCTCGTCGATGCCGGCGCGCGCGTGCTGCTGAAAATGGCTCAGCGCGATCCCGAACTCGGTTTCGCCAGTCCCGCGATTCTCGATGTGACCGGGTTGCGGCATCTGCCGGACGAAGAGCATTTCGGCCCGCTCGCGCAAATCATCCGCTACGACACGTTCGACGACGCGATCGAACGCGCGAACGATACGGCGTACGGCCTCTGCGCGGGCCTGCTTGCCGACGACGAAACGCAATGGACGCATTTCCAGCGCGCAATTCGCGCCGGTATCGTCAACTGGAACCGGCCGACCAATGGCGCGTCGTCTGCCGCGCCGTTCGGCGGCACGGGCCGCTCCGGCAACAACCGGCCGAGCGCGTACTACGCGGCCGACTACTGCTCGTACCCGATGGCGTCGGTGGAAAGCGAGCACTTGCAAATGCCCGCGAACGTGTCGCCGGGTCTTCATTTTTAAGGATTGGACGATGCAAGCCACCGAAGCCAATTTCGACGGGCTGGTCGGCCCGACTCACAACTATGCCGGGCTGTCGTTCGGCAATGTCGCGTCGCTGTCCAATGAGAAGTCTGTCGCGAATCCGAAGGCGGCCGCGAAGCAGGGGCTGCGCAAGATGAAGCAGCTTGCCGACCTCGGCTTCCGTCAGGGTGTGCTGCCGCCGCAGGAGCGGCCGTCGCTGCGTCTGTTACGCGAGCTTGGGTTTTCGGGCGCGGACGCGAACCTGATAGCGAAGGTCGCGAAGGAGGCGCCGGAACTGCTCGCGGCGGCGAGTTCCGCATCGGCGATGTGGACCGCGAATGCGGCTACGGTCAGTCCGTCGGCCGATACCGAAGACGCACGCGTGCATTTCACGCCGGCGAATCTGTGCAGCAAGCTGCATCGCGCGATCGAGCACGAGTCGACGCGCCGCACGCTGCGCACGATCTTCGCCGATGAAAGCCGTTTCGCGGTGCACGAAGCGCTGCCCGGCACGCCGGCGCTCGGCGACGAAGGCGCGGCGAACCATACGCGTTTTTGCTCGGCGTACGGCGAGCGCGGCGTCGAGTTCTTCGTGTACGGCCGCAGCGAATACCGGCGCGGTCCGGAGCCGAAGCGCTATCCGGCGCGGCAGACCTTCGAAGCGAGCCGCGCGGTCGCGCAGCGGCACGGGCTCGCGGACGGTACGACCGTGTTTGCGCAGCAGAACCCGGACGTGATCGATGCAGGCGTGTTTCATAACGACGTGATCGCGGTCGGCAACGCGACGACGCTCTTTTGCCATCAGCTCGCGTTTGCTGGGCAAAGCGCGGTTTATGACGAATTGCGCGCGAAGCTCGCGGCGCGCAACGCGGCGTTCGATGTGATCGAAGTGCCGGATGCGCGGGTGAGCGTCGCCGACGCGGTGACGTCGTATCTGTTCAATAGCCAGCTGCTGATGCGCGCGGACGGCACGCAAGTGCTGGTCGTGCCGCAGGAGTGCCGTGAAAACGAACGCGTCGCGCAGTATCTCGACGATCTGGTGTCGGCGTCCGGGCCGATTGGCGAGGTGAAGGTGTTCGATTTGCGCGAAAGCATGAAGAACGGCGGCGGCCCGGCGTGTCTGCGGCTGCGCGTCGTATTGACCGACGCGGAGCGCGAAGCGGTCGCGCCCGGTGTATGGATTGACGACCGGCTGTTCGGCCTGCTCGATACGTGGATCGACACACACTATCGCGATCGGCTCGCGCCGGCCGATCTCGCGGACTCGCAGTTGTTGAACGAGTCGCGCACCGCGCTCGACGAACTGACGCAAATTCTGCGGATCGGCTCCCTGTACGATTTTCAACGCTGAAAACACGGCAGACGCGATGATGCTCGACGACTTTCTTGGCTTTACGCTGGCCGGCAAGCGGCCCGCTTTCGAACAACAGCAACAGGTGTGCGCGAACGGCGTGCGCTGGCGCTGGCTGGAAGACGGCGTGCTGCAATTCGAGCCGGCCGCGAGCGCGGAATCGGGCGTCGCGGCGAATCCGGCCGCGGACCCACGAACGTCAACGCACGCGCACGCACCGGTGCACAGCGTGCTCGCGTCCGCGGGCATTCATGGCGACGAAACCGCGCCGATCGAGTTGCTGTCGCTGCTGGTGCGCGATATCGGCGCCGGCCGCGCGCCGCTCGCGTGCCGCTTGCTGGTTGTGCTCGGCAATGTCGCGGCGATGCGCGCGGCGTGCCGCTATATCGACGACGATCTGAACCGCTTGTTCAGCGGCCGCCACGCTCAGTTGCCAGACAGCGCGGAAGCGCCGCGTGCCGCGGCGCTCGAGCGCGCGGCGGCGCAATTCTTCGCGAATACACCGCAACGGCGCGGCGCACGCTGGCATATCGACATGCATACGGCGATCCGCGCGTCGGTATTCGAGCGCTTCGCGCTGCTGCCGCATACCGGCGAACCGATGTCGCGTGCGATGTTCGAATGGCTGCGCGACGCGCGGATCGCGGCGGTGCTCGTGCATACGACGAAAGGCAGCACGTATTCGCACTTCACATCCGAAGCGTGCGGCGCCGATGCGTGCACGCTGGAACTCGGCAAGGTGCGTCCGTTCGGGCGCAACGATCTGACGCGTTTCGCCGGCGCCGATGCCGCGTTGCGCCGCCTGATTGCAGGCGAAGCGCTCAGCGTGTCCACGCCGTTGAGCGCTACCGATGCTTCGGTTCCACGTGTCTTCACGGTGATCGACCAGATCACCAAGCACAGCGACGCGTTCGAACTGCTGGTCGAGGCGGACGTGCCGAATTTCACCGCCTACGCACAGAACACCGTGCTCGCGCGCGACGGCGGTTATCGCTATACGGTCAGCCATCCGGAAGAGCGGATCGTGTTTCCGAACCCATCGGTCAAGCCGGGGCTGCGCGCGGGGCTGATGGTCGTCGAAACGACACAGCACGCGCTCGCATCGCTGCACTAAGCGAAGTTTCGTTGCGCACGCATAATTTCGCTGTCCGCGGAAGGCATGCGTGCGCTAAAATCCCCGGGCAAACAAATCCGGCTGCGCGCGCAACCGTTTGCGAATGCGCAGCGAATTTGCCGCGAAGCGCTGCAAATCGCCGGGTCCGCCGAAACTGCACCAATAAGATGAGAGCTCAAAGCGCCGCGCGCGCTTTGCAAAAGGGGAGCCGCATGACCACCACCGCAGTCCAGCAGGAAGGCCGGGCACATGGCCTTTCGGGTTTCACTGAGGCGACTTTGGGCGGCACCCCTGAAAACACGCATCACGTGTACTTTGCCCGCCAGCCGCTGTTGAACCGGGACGGCATGCTGTGCGGCTTCGAACTGAAAATCCAGCAGGTCACGGCTACCGCGCAAGCGAACGCGGATAGCGACGCATCGGACGCCGCGGACCGCGAATCTCCGGCCGGCGTCTCCGCGCAGGCGTGCATCGGCGCGCTGATCCGTGCACTGATGAGTTCCGACGTGCGTCTCGCGCTGACCGGTCATCGGGCTTACATCGATGCGACGCGCGAACTGCTGCTCGACGAAGCGGTGAAGACGTTGCCGCCCGAGCGCTTCATTTTCGAATTGCCGCCCGAGATCAATGTCGACGACGAACTGATCGCGCGCATCATCGCGCTGCATGGCCGGCGCTTTCGCTTCGTGATCGATCACGTGACACAGGTCGACGACCGTTTTGCGCGCTTGCTGCCGTACGCGGAGACCGTCAAGATCGATTTGCGGCGCACGCCGCCCGCTTTGTTGCCGAAGCTTGCGAGCGTGTTGAAATCGGCGGGCAAGATGCTGACCGCGCTCGGCACGGACACGCATGAAGAATTCGAAACCGCGTTCAATCTGGGCTTCGACCGGTTTCAGGGTTACTTCTTCGCTCGCCCGCACACCGGCGAGACCGCGCGCCGCGTGAGCGCGCCACGCCATGCGCTGCTGAACCTGCTGCAACTGCTTGCCGGTGAGCCGACGGTTGCGCAACTCGAAGCGGAACTGAAGCTGAACCCGGTGCTGGTGATGCACCTGATGCGGCTTGCCAATGCGAGCGGCCTCGCGCTGGGCTTGCGCGTCACGACGCTGCGCGATGCGATTAATGCGACCGGTACCGACAAGATCGCGCGCTGGACGCAATTGCTGCTGTATGCGGATGGCCGCAAGGTTGCGCTTGAAGACGATCCGCTGCTGCAACTGGCTGCCACGCGCGCGCGCTTTATGGAACTCGCCGTCGCGCGCTTGCCGGATGCCGGACGCGATGAAGCCGATGCGGCGTTTCTGACGGGTGTGTTTTCGTTGGTCGACGCGGTGTTCGGCGGTTCGCTCGAAAACACGCTGAATGTGCTGATGCTGACGCGGCCGATTCGCGATGCGATCGAGCGCCATGAAGGCGCGCTCGGCATGCTGCTCACGCTGATCGAAGCGCTCGAGCGCGGCGCGTGGGACGTGGCCGACCAGACGTGCCAGGCGCTTGCGCCGTTGACGACCGCCGAAGCTGCGCAACTGGCGCTAACCGCGGCCGCGTGGGCGGGCATCGCCGAACATAGCGCGGATGCGGAAGGGCTTGAGCGGATCGAAGATTGACGAGAGGCCGTGCTCGCCGCGCACGCCGTGTTTGAGTGCGCGCGCGTTTCGTACGCTTCAGTTTCCGAACCGACACCCAGGTTTCGCGCGAAGCGTGTGCATCCCGTTCACGCGACCCCTATCAAAGCATCTCCAGTTCACCCACTGGCGCACGCGCGAAAAAACGCCGCAATTCCCGCGATAGCTCGTTTAACGCAGCCATTTCCTGCTGCGTGATCGGACGCAACTCTCCGGAATGCATCCAGTCGCCATACAGCAGCGCGACTGTCGACTGATTGTCGAGCATCACCGGCAGTAGCACAAAAGATCGCGCGTCGCCAAACGAACGTTTATACCAGTCGGGCAGGCGCGCGACCATCTTCGGGTCACGCGCGTTCTCGATGAAAATGCCGACCGAGTTGGCGATCGCCAGATGGAACACGTCCGGCTGGAACGCGCTCGCGAACGACAATTGCGGCATCACCGCATCGACCTTCGGGCCGAAGCCCATGCGCGCCTTGAACGTGCCGCTGTTCTGTCGCACGAACACGACCGTGCGGTCAAAACCCAGCCCGGCGAGCACGGTTTCGGACGCCAACGTTAGCGCAGGCGCAAGCGCGTTATCCGACGGCAGCGCGCGCAAATCTTCGACACCCGCGCGAATCCGCTCCTCCGGCACCAGCGGTTCGCGTGCGATCGCGTCGGCGCTCGCGCGCAGCTCGTTGATCTCGCGCATCACACCGTCGCCGGCTTCCTCGCGCGCGAGCGCGATGCTCATCTCGATCAGCACGTCCGCGTCGGTGTTCAGTGGCCGGCTATAGCGTTGCGCAAGCTCCGCGATGCGCGCGTCGCGTACCGCGACCGGTAGGTCGGGCGCGGTCAGCAGGTTCGCGACGTCGGTCGAGAAGTTGGTGACCGCGCGCATCCATTGCGATTGACGCGAATCGTCGTCGCGCGCCGGATCGTAAGCGGTCATCCCGGTGCGAATGATTTCCGGCAACCGCCAGCGCACCGCGGCCTCGATGCCGATCTCTTCGTACGAGACGCCGAGCACGCTCACGCACGCGTCCTTCTCGGCAATGCCCGCATCGAGCTGGCGGCGAATCTGGTCCCATTCGGTATCCAGATAGAACACCACGAGCAGCTTGCCGACCTGGCGCATCAGCGTGCAGACCACCGCCTCTTCGCCGGCGCGCAGATCGCCGCGTTCGGTCAGCTTGCGCGCGACACAGCCCGACAGCATCGTGCGATTCAGTTCGAGCTTCGCATCGATACGGCGCGGCACGCTGTGATGGAAGTGATCGACGATCTGCAGGCCGACCACCAGATGGCCGACTGCGTCCATGCCGAGCACCATCAGCGCGCGCGAGACCGTCGTGATGTTGCCGCCGAACGCCATATACATCGCCGAGTTCGCGAGGCGCAGCACCTTGTGCGTCAACGCGAAGTCGGACAGCACGACTTGCACGAGCGACGTGAAGTCGAGTTCGTCGTTCTTGACCGCGGCCATCGTCGTGCGCAGCGATTGCGACAGCATCGGAAAATCGCCGCGTTCGCTCATCCTGCCCCAGAGCCTGTCGAGCAGCGCCGCCTTTAACATGTGAGTCCCGCAAAAGCCATACGTGTTCCAGTGAGTAGCCAGCCGCGCACTTCGTGCCGGCCGCCGGTGCCGCGCGCCACGCGCGTCATGCCTCGTCGTGCAGATAAAGCGAGCGCGACTCGAAGCGCTGCGCGAGTTCTTCGGACGGCAGCGCCTTGCAGACGAGCCACCCCTGAATATGATCGCATCCCATCTGGGTCAGCAATGCACGTTGCGCTTCCGTTTCGACGCCTTCGGCAACCAGTTCGAGATCGAGTGTCTGCGCGAGGCCGACCACCGCGCTGACGATTGCCTGATCGTTGCGGGAGGTTAGCAGATTCTCGACAAAACTCCGGTCGATTTTCAGCTTCGCAAGCGGGAAACGTTGTAGATACGCGAGACTCGAGTAGCCGGTGCCGAAGTCGTCGACAGCGAACCGAATGCCGATGGCAGTTAATTCGGCCAGCAGCGCGGTGGCATGCGCGGGATCGTGCATCAGCAGCGTCTCGGTGATCTCGAACACGAGGCGGCGCGGATCGATGCCGGTCAGTGCGATCGCTTCGCGCACGTTATCGGTGAAGCGCGGGTCGCGGAACTGCTGCGGCGACACGTTGACCGCCACGTATTGCAGCTTGATGCCTTTCTCGTCCCATTGAATCAGCTGCATGCACGCGGCTTTCAGCACCCAGTTGCCCAGATAGTTGATCAGGCCGACCGACTCCGCGAGCGGGATGAACATCGACGGCGGCACCAGACCATGCAGCGGATGATGCCAGCGGATCAGCGCTTCGACGCCGACCACGCCGCGCGACTGGCTGCTCGTGATCGGCTGGAAATGCAGCGAGAACTCGCCGTTGCGCACGCCGTCGTACAGGTCCGATTCGAGCTTCAGGCGCTCGGCGTCGGCCGGGCTGTCGTCGGGCACGTAGAACGCGAGGGTATTGCCGCCGGCGGCCTTCGCACGCAACAGCGCATGGTCGGCCCAGCGCAGCAGCTGGCTGTCGCGCGAGGTCGCGTCATTCGAGTGCTGCACGTCCGGATAAAGCGCGATGCCGATGCTGGCCGATAGATGTACGGGTTGGCGGTTGTACGTGTACGGCTGCTGGATCGCGGTCAACAGCCGCCGCGCGAGCGCTTCGGCGGCGATCGCGGCATCGGTGCGCGACGCGGCGGGCGGCAGCAGGATCGCGAACTCGTCGCTCGCGACGCGGGCGACCACTTCGCCTTGCGTCGTCATGTTCGACAGGCGCCGCGCGGTATCGCGCAGCATTTCGTCGCCGGCGTCGTAACCTAGCGCGCGGTTCACGCGTTGGTAATCGTCGAGGTCCAGTAGCAGCAGCGCGGCCGGCGTATTGTTCGCGTCGGCGTGCAATTGCGCTTCGCGAAGCGCATCGACGAGGGCCGGCACGTTCGCGATGCCGGTCAGGTGGTCGGTGTGCAGCGCGCGCTTGAGGCTTGCTTCATTCGCGCGCCATGCGGACACGTCGAAGCCGGCAATCGCATAGCCTTCGATGCCGTCGTGACTGTTGCGCACGACGCGCAATTCGACGGCGACCGGGTAGGTCAGCGACTTGACCAGATCGAGCGAGACCTTTTCGACCGCGCCGCTCGCTTCCGCGCGCGTTAGCACCGCTTCGAGACGGGTCGCATCGGCGGGCGCGACCAGGTCGTGCAGCGTGACGGTTTCCAGGTACTCGCGGTGATAACCGATAAAGCGCAGGCTGGCGTCGGTCACATACAGGAAGCGCAAGTCTCTGTCGACATGCGCGAGGAAGTCGACGGCGCCCACGGTCTGCTCGAGACCAAGGGCCGCCACGCCGGCGCCTGCCGCTTGCGCCTGCGCGCCGCGCGGGGTGCGTGCCGCACGCAGGCGTTCGAACGCCGTGCGCAGCCAGCCCCGTCGAGGTGCGGTGTTCCTGTTCGCTTCCATGTAAGTTGCTGAAAATCCTGTTTCGTCGCATGCGAAGCAGAGCCTGCATGCCGGTTACCGCATCCAGCCGGGAGATGGGAAGACGTCCATCAGAGCAACATAACGGCTGATGCGGGAAAATCTTTAGCCTACGTTCAAAAAAATCATCGCGCAGGCATGATTGATCGCAACCGCACTGCGTCGCCGTGGCGTTTTTCGACCTTTTCACCCCGCGCGCTTGCGTATTTTGCCAGGCTCGCTGCATCACACCCAAGGTTTCACTAAAGTACCGCCCGCCAGGTTCCGTTAAACCGGATGTTCGTGGGGCGGTTCGGTTTTGGTACGATGCGCGGCGGTCAGTGGGACCGTTTCCATCACTGGCCTGCACGATAGCTGTTTTTTGAACCCACGCCGCCACGAATCCATGTCAGAACCGTTCGACGATAGAGACCTTCTTGGGACCGAGAGAGGCGCCCATACCGGCACCGACAGGGCGACTGCCCGGCTCGGGCAGTCGCCCGTGTCCACGCCGCTCGCCGGCGTTGCGTCGGACGGCCTGGGCCATCCCGGCCTGGGCCATGGCGGTCTGGCCCACCATGGCCATCATGCGCAGGCCGGCTCGCGTGGCGCGCACCAGTTCGTCTATCTGGGCCGCCAGCCGATCCTCGACCGCAGCGGCGCGCTCAACGCGTATGAGTTGCTGTTTCGCGACAGTGCGCAGAACCACGCGCGCGTGTCCGACGACGCACAGGCGACCGCGCAGGTCGTCGCGCGCACGATCGGCGCGATCGGCGTGCCGGCCGTGCTTGGCCAGCATCGCGGCTATATCAACATCGGCCGGCGGTTGCTGTTCGACGACATCGTGCATCTGATGTCGCCGCAGCGCTTCGTGCTGGAGATTCTCGAGACGGTGACCGTCGATGCAAGGCTGCTCGCGCGGCTGGCCGAGTTGCGCCGGGCTGGCTTCCGGATTGCGCTCGACGACGTGTGGGAACTGTCCGAAAGCCTGTATGCGATGCTGCCGTACGCCGATATCGTCAAGGTCGACTTTCTGCTGGCCGAGCGCAGTTCGCTGAAGACGCTGACCGCGACGCTGCGTGGCCATGGCAAAACACTGATCGCCGAAAAAGTCGAAACACGAGAGGACTTTCTGCAGGCACGCGATCTCGGCTTCGATCTGTTCCAGGGCTACTTCTTCGCGCGGCCGCAGGTGCTGGCCGCGCACCGTAGCCGCTCATCGAGCACGGCGCTGTTGCGGCTGCTCGCGTTGCTGTCGCGCGATGCGGGGCTGTTCGAGCTCGAGGCGGAGTTGAAGCGCCATCCGAACGTCGTCGTGCAGTTGCTGCGTCTGGTCAATTCGAGTGCATTCGGGTTGGGGCGGCATATCGCTTCGCTGCGTGAAGCGATTATCGCAACCGGCACGCGGCAGATCGCGCGGTGGGCGCAGTTGCTGCTGTATGCGGGCGGCGGTGAGTTGCCGTGGAGCTCCGATCCTCTTGTGCAACTGGCCGGCACGCGTTCGCGTTTCATGGAACTGGCCGCGCGCCTGCTGCGGCCCGGCGACGAGGAATTCGCCGATGCGGCATTCATGACCGGCATCTTTTCGCTCGTGCATGTGGTGGTCGATGCGACACCTGCGAAGGCGCTCGACAAACTCGGGTTGTCGCCGCTGATCCGCAACGCGATCGTCGAGCGCGACGGCGAGATGGGCGCGCTGTTGCGCGTCGCCGAAGCAGCCGGGCAGGGCGCCGATACCGAGGCGATCCTGCAAGCGGAGACGTTCGCGCATTTTTCCGTATTGACGCCGTCGGTGATCGCCGAACTGAATCTGTCGGCTGCCGCTTGGTTCGGCGCGCATGCGGGCGGCAACTGAGCGTCGCCCGCCTGTCGCGGCCTGTCACCGCCTGTCACGGCTTATCGCCGCGATCCCCGGTGTGACGGGTACGGATCGCGCGCAATCTGTGCTCCAATAGCGAATGGACATCCATGACGGCGAACGGCGCATGCGTCGCGGGTAAAGGCGCAGCGCCGGCGACACGCCCGCCGAACGAACCGGAGCAACGCAGATGAAACGAACCCTGGTGCAAGCCTTCACGGCAGCCGGCGTGTGCGCCGGGCTGGCGCTTTTCGCGCTGACGGCCGGCGCGACGCTCAAGCCCGGCGATACCGCGCCGGACTTTACCGCGCAAGCGTCGCTCGGCGGCAAGACCTACACCTACTCGCTTTCCGACGCACTGAAGAAGGGGCCGGTGGTGCTGTATTTCTACCCGGCTGCGTTCACTAAAGGCTGCACGATCGAGGCGCACGAGTTCGCCGATGCAGTCGACGAATACAAGAAGTACGGCGCGACCGTGATCGGCGTGTCGCACGACAACATCGACACGTTGACCCAATTCTCGGTCAGCGAGTGCCGTAGCAAGTTCCCGGTCGCGGCCGACGCCGATGCGAAAGTGATCGGCGAATACGATGCAGGGCTGCCGATGCACAGCTCGATGGCGAACCGCGTGTCGTATGTGATCGCGCCGGATGGCAAGATCCTCTATGAATACACGAGCATGTCGCCGGACAAGCATGTCGAGAATACGATGCGGGCGGTGAAACAGTGGGCGGCGACGCATAAGTCGCAATGACGGGGGCGCGGCGCGCCGCGTCGATTGGGTCAATAGTGTCAATTGTGTCGACTTTCGTGATGACGGAGGCACGATGCCAATCTTTATCGCACTGTTCGTTCTGGCTGGCGTGATCTACGGCGCGGTGCACGCGTACGATGCGCTGGCCGAGCGCTTTGGCGTGGGTGTCGCGATCGGCGCCGCGGTGGTTGCCGCGCTTGTCGTGATTGGCGAAGGCGCGTGGTGGTGGCGACGCCGTCGCGAGATCGCACCGAATATCCATGATGGCGACTGGACCCACGAGTTGAAGGAATCGTGGGGCGGCGTGCGTCTTGCCGCGGGCAAGGGCCTTTGCACGATTCGCCTCGGCAGCGCGCAGGGCGACTATATTTTCGGCGACCTGCAACGCGCGCAGGCCGAACGCGACGGCAGCGGCTGGCGCGTCGGCCTTGCGGTAAAGGACACCGCGCGGCCGGTCTGGCAGTTGCCGATGCAAAGCGAGCGGCAGGCGCGCCAGTGGCAACGCATCCTGACGCTGGCGATCGCGCAGAAGCTGTAGCCGCGGCGCGGCGCGGCGCGTTTTCCGTCGGTTATTCCGTGAGTTTTTCCGCTGCTTATTCCGCCGCTGCGGCCGGCCGGCTCGCGCCGCCGCGCCGGTTTTCCCACCACAGGCGCAGCCGGTCCATGTACAAATAGACGACCGGCGTCGTATAGAGCGTCAGCATCTGGCTCACGATTAGCCCGCCGACGATCGCAAGACCGAGCGGCGCGCGCAACTCCGCGCCGTCGCCGCGGCCGAACGCGAGCGGCAACGCGCCGAGCATCGCCGCGAAGGTGGTCATCATGATCGGCCGGAAGCGCAGCAGGCACGCCTGTTCGATCGCTTCGCGCGACGAAAGCCCACGGTTGCGCGACGCATCGATCGCGAAGTCGACCATCATGATCGCGTTCTTCTTCACGATGCCGATCAGCAGGATCACCGCGATCAGCGCGATGATGCTGAACTCGGTGTCGAACAGCAGCAGCGCGAGCAATGCGCCGACGCCGGCGGACGGCAGCGTCGACAGAATGGTCAGCGGATGGATGTAGCTCTCGTACAGAATGCCGAGCACGATATATACGGCGGCGAGCGCGGCGAGAATCAGGATCGGCTGGTCGTTCAGCGACTGCTGGAACGCCTGCGCGGTGCCCTGGAAGCTGCCGTGAATGGTCGCGGGAACTCCGATCTGCGCCATCGTCTCCTCGATCGCAGCGGTCGCGTCGGACAGCGAACGGCCCGGCGGCAGGTTAAACGAGATCGTCGACGCGACGAATTGCCCCTGGTGGTTCACCGCGAGCGGCGTGTTGCCCGGCCCGAACTTCGCGATTGACGACAGCGGCACCATCGTTTCCTGCGACGTCGATACCGCGGCGCCCGTCGATGCGCTCGACTTGCCGCTTGCCGCGATCGAGTTATTCGCGAGATTGCGCGCCGCATCGGCGGCGATCGCCGCGGCGCTCGACGTGCCTGATGTGCCTGATGTGCCGCCCGCAGTGGCCCCCGTCGCGTTGCCCGACGCGTTGGTCATCGTCACGGTGCCAGCGGTCGCGTTGGTCGATTGCGAGCCGCTCGCGGTGCCGCCGGTCGTGCTGATCCATACCTCCTTTAGCATCTCGGGGCTCTGCCAATACTTCGGCGCGACCTCCATCACCACGTGGTACTGGTTCAGCGGGTTGTAGATCGTCGACACCTGGCGTTGGCCGAACGCGTCGTACAGCGTGTTGTCGATCTGCGAAGGCGTGATCTTCAGGCGCGCGGCGGTTGCGCGGTCGATCGTCACGAACGCCTCGAGGCCGCTTTCCTGCTGGTCCGAATTCACGTCGGTGAGCTCGGGCCGCGCCTGCAGCGCGGTGGTGATGCGCGGCGTCCATTTGTACAGATCGGGCGTCGAATCGGCGAGCAGCGTGTACTGATACTGCGCATTCGATTGCCGGCCGCCGACGCGGATGTCCTGCACCGCCTGCAGGAACGTGCGCGCGCCGGCGACGTGCGACAGCGGCCCGCGCAGTTGCTGGATCACCTGGTCGGCAGACAGCTTGCGGCCGGGCTTCGGCTTTAGCGACACATACATGAAGCCCGCATTGGTCTGCCGCCCGCCGGTGAAGCCGACCACAGTGTCGACCTCCGGATTCGACTGCACGATATGCATCATCTCGGCGAACTTGACCTTCATCGCCTGAAACGACGTGCTCTGGTCCGCCTGAATGCCGCCGACCAGCCGTCCAGTGTCCTGCTGCGGGAAAAAGCCCTTCGGCACGATGATGTACATCCAGATGTTCAGGCCGATGGTCGCGAGCAGCACGATCAGGATGATCCGCGGATGGCGCAGCGACCAGCCGAGCGTGCGCCGGTAGCCTTCCTGCATCCGGTTGAAGCCGCTCTCGAGCCACCGGGAGAAGCGGCCTGGCGTTTTCTTTTGATGCGCGTCGACCAGCAGGCGCGAGCACATCATCGGCGTCAGCGTCAGCGACACAACCAGCGATACCGCGATTGCGAGCGACAAGGTCAGCGCGAACTCGCGGAACAGCCGGCCAACGATGCCGCCCATCAACAGGATGGGCAGGAACACCGCGACCAGCGAAATGCTGATCGACAGCACGGTGAAGCCGACTTCGCGCGCGCCCATGATTGCCGCTTGCATGCGCGGCACGCCATTCCCGATATGCCGCTCGATGTTCTCGAGCACAACGATCGCGTCGTCGACGACAAAGCCGGTGGCGATCGTCAGCGCCATCAGCGACAGATTGTCGATCGAGAAACCCATCAGGTACATCGCCGCGAACGTGCCGATAATCGAAATCGGCACCGCAACACTGGGAATGAGCGTCGCGCGCCAGTTGCGCAGGAACAGGAATACGACCATCACGACCAGCGCGACCGCGATCATCAGCGTGTGCTCGGTGTCGAGCAGCGACGCGCGGATGGTGGTCGAGCGATCGGCGGCGGGCATCACCTGCACGTCGCGCGGCAGCGACGCGACGAGTTGCGGCAGGGTTTCCTTGATCCGGTCGACGGTTTCGATGATGTTCGCACCCGGCTGCCGGTAGATGATCACGAGCACCGCGCGCGTACCGTTCGCGAGGCCGAGGTTGCGCAGGTCTTCGACCGAGTCGACCACTTCGCCGACGTCCGACAGATGCACCGCGGCGCCGTTGCGGTAGGCGATCACCAGATCCTTGTATTGCGACGCCTTGCTGGCCTGGTCGTTCGTGTACAGCTGAACATGGTTGTCGCCGAACTCGATCGAGCCTTTCGGACTGTTCGCGTTCGCGGATGCGAGCGCCGCGCGCACGTCTTCGAGGCCGATTCCGTAGTGGAACAGCGCGTGCGGTTCCAGTTCGACACGCACCGCCGGGTTCGCGGAGCCGCTCACGTCGACTTCGCCGACGCCATCGACCTGCGACAGCGACTGCTGCAGTACCGTCGCGGCGGAGTCGTACAGCTGGCCCGGCTGCAGTGTTTTCGACGAGACCGACAGAATCAGGATCGGTGCATCGGACGGATTGACCTTGTGATACGTCGGGTTCTGCCGCAGGCTTGCCGGCAGGTCCGCGCGCGCCGCGTTGATGGCTGCCTGCACGTCGCGCGCCGCGCCGTCGATATCGCGATTGAGCCCGAACTGTAGCGTGATGCGGGTCGAACCGACCGAACTCGACGACGTCATTTCGGTGACGTCCGCGATCGCGCCCAGGTGCCGCTCGAGTGGGCTTGCGACGCTGGTCGCGACCGTTTCGGGGCTCGCACCCGGCAGCGACGCCTGCACGGAAATGGTCGGATAGTCGACCTGCGGCAGCGGCGCGACCGGCAGCTTCGAGAACGCGAACAGCCCGGCGAGCGCGATGCCGATCGACAGCAGCGTGGTGGCGACCGGGCGCGCGATAAACGGACGCGACAGATTCATCGGTCAGCTCCCGGCATCGGTGGCGGGCGGCGTCGCGTTGCGTGCAAAGCGCGCGCGCAGACGGCGCGCGAGCGAATCGAACGCGAGATAGATCACCGGCGTCGTGAACAGCGTGAGCAACTGGCTGACGACGAGGCCACCCGCAATCGCGATACCGAGCGGCCGGCGCAATTCGGAGCCGGCGCCGCTGCCGAGTATCAGCGGCAGCGCACCGAGCAGCGCGGCCATCGTCGTCATCAGGATCGGCCGGAAGCGCAGCAGACACGCCTGGTAGATCGCTTCGCGCGGCGGTTTGCCGTGTTCGCGCTCCGCTTCGAGCGCGAAGTCGATCATCATGATCGCGTTTTTCTTCACGATGCCGATCAGCAGCACGATGCCGATAATGCCGATGATGTCGAGGTCGTGCCCGGTGACCAGCAGCGCGAGCAGCGCGCCGATGCCGGCCGACGGCAGTGTCGACAGAATGGTGATCGGGTGCACGAAGCTTTCGTACAGCACGCCCAGCACGATGTACATCGTGACGATCGCCGCGAGAATCAGGAATAGTTCGTTCGACAGCGATGCCTGGAACGCGAGCGCCGCGCCCTGGAAGCGCGTCTGGAACGACGCGGGCAAGCCAATTTCTTTCTCCGCCTGCTCGATCGCCTTGACCGCGGCGCCGAGCGACGCGCCCGGCGCGAGGTTGAACGACACCGTGGTGGCCGGGAACTGGCTCAGGTGCGTGACGAGCAGCGGCGCCGGGCGCTCATGAAACTTCGCGATGGCCGACAGCGGCACCTGGCCGCCGGCCGCGGTCGAAGAGGGCAGGTAGATCGAATTGAGCGCATCGGTGTAGTGCTGCAGCGTCGGCGTCGCTTCGAGAATCACGCGGTACTGGTTCGACTGCGTGAAGATCGTCGAGATGATGCGCTGGCCGTACGCGTCGTACAGCGCGTTGTCGACGGTTGCGGGGGTGATGCCGTAGCGCGCGGCGGTCGGCCGGTCGATCTCGACGTACACCGACTGGCCGTTGCTCTGCAAGTCCGTCGCGACGTCGACGATATCCGGCACCTGCTGCAGCCGTTCGACGAGCTTCGGCACCCAGGTCTGGAACTCGTTGATATTTGGGTCCGTCAGCATGAACTGGTATTGCGTCGGGCTCACCGTCGAGTCGATTGTCAGGTCCTGCACCGGCTGCATATAGAGCTTCGTGCCGGGGATATGCGACGTTTCGGCCTGAATCTGGCGGATCACCTGGCTCGCGGTGTCGTCGCGGTCGTCGCGCGGCTTCAGGTTGATCAGCATCCGGCCGCTGTTCAGCGTGATGTTCGTGCCGTCGACGCCGATAAACGACGTCAGGCTCTCGACATTCGGATTTTTCAGCACCTCGGCGGCAAGCTGCTGCTGGCGTTCGGCCATCGATTGATACGACACCGACTGCGGCGCCTGCGTGATCGCCTGGATCACGCCGGTGTCCTGCACCGGGAAGAAGCCCTTCGGGATGTAGATGTACAGCAGCGCGGTCAGCACCAGCGTCAGCACGGCGACGACCAGCGTGGCCGGCTGGCGGTCGAGCACCCAGCGCAGCGCGACTGCGTAGCGATCGATCACGTAGTCGATAAACGCGTGCGCGCGCGCTTCGAAGCGGTGGCTTTCCTTCGGCGGCGTGTGGCGCAACAGCTTCGCGCACATCATCGGCACGAGTGTGAGCGAGACGACCGCCGAGATCACGATGGTCACCGCGAGCGTGATCGCGAACTCGTGAAAGAGGCGCCCGACCACGTCGCCCATAAAGAGCAGCGGGATCAGCACCGCGATCAGCGACACCGTCAGCGAGATGATCGTGAAGCCGATCTGTTTCGAGCCTTTGAGCGCCGCCTGTAGCGCCGAATCGCCTTGTTCGACGTAGCGCGCGATATTTTCGATCATCACAATCGCATCGTCGACGACGAAGCCGGTCGCGATGGTCAGCGCCATCAGCGACAGGTTGTCGAGCGAGAAGCCGCACAGATACATCACCGCAAGCGTGCCGATCAGCGACAGCGGCACCGACAGGCTCGGGATGATCGTCGCATAGACGTTCGCGAGGAACAGGTACATCACGAGCACCACCAGCACGACCGACATCAACAGTTCGAACTGCACGTCGCGCACCGATGCGCGGATGGTGGTCGTGCGGTCGGTGACGATCTGCACGTCGAGTGCGGCCGGCAGCGATTGCTGCAGCGACGGCAGCAGTTTCTTGATGCTGTCGACCACCTGGATCACGTTCGCGCCGGGCTGGCGCTGTACGTTCAGGATGATCGCGGGCGTGCCGTCGACCCATGCGCCGAGCTTCGTGTTTTCCGCGCCGGGGACGATTTTCGCGACGTCGGTCAGCATCACCGGCCGGCCGTTCTTGTACGCGACCACCGCATCCTGGTACGCGGCGGCGTCGGTGAGCTGGTCGTTCGCGTTGATCGTGTACGCGTGCGACGGGCCGTCGAAGCTGCCCTTCGGCGTATTGACGTTCAGGTTCGAAATGGTGGTGCGCAGGTCATCCAGATTCAGACCGTACGACGCGAGCGCAAGCGGGTTCGCCTGAATGCGCACCGCCGGGCGCTGGCCGCCCGACAGGCTGACCAGACCGACTCCGCCGACCTGGGAGATTTTCTGCGCGAGGCGCGTGTCGGCGATGTCCTGGACTTCGGTCAGCGGCAGCGTCTTCGATGTGATCGCGAGCGTGAGGATTGGCGCGTCGGCCGGATTGACCTTCGCGTAGATCGGCGGCGCGGGCAGGTCGGACGGCAGCAGGTTGCCGGCCGCGTTGATCGCCGCCTGCACTTCCTGCTCGGCGATATCGAGCGGCAGGTCGAGGTTGAACTGCAGCGTAATGACCGACGAGCCCGCCGAGCTTTGCGACGACATCTGGTTCAACGACGGCATCTGCCCGAACTGGCGCTCGAGCGGCGCGGTGACCGACGAGGTCATCACGTCCGGGCTCGCGCCTGGATAAAACGTCTGCACCTGGATAGTCGGGTAGTCGACTTCGGGCAGCGCGGACAGCGGCAGAAAGCGCAGCGCGACGAGACCGACCAGCATGATCGCGGCCATCAGCAGCGCGGTGCCGACGGGACGCAGGATAAAGGCGCGGGATGGATTCATGCGTGAGGGCAGGTCCTTGAAGCGGGTCCGTTATTGCGACGACGCTTCCGATGCGCGGCGATGGCGGTGAGCGTGCGCGCCGGACGCGGCCGAGGCGCCGGCGGCCCATGAAGCGCCTTGGCCGCCCGAGGCGGACGAACCCGACGCAGCCGACCCAGCCGATGCGCCGGCCGCACGTTCCGCCGGAATCGTGATCTTCGCGCCTTCCTTCAGGCGGTCCGAACCATCGATCACGACACGCTCGCCGACCTGCAGCCCGGACTGGATACTGGTGCGTTCGCCATCGACCGGTCCAACCTTGACCGTGCGCACCGTGACTGTGTTGTCCGGTTTCACCACATAGACGAACTGGCCGATCGAGCCGTTCAGCACCGCGGAGGTCGGCACGATCGTCGCGTTATGAATGACGTCGACCAGCAGCCGCGCGTTCACGAACTGATTCGGGAACAGCATGTTGTCGGTGTTCGGGAAGCTCGCGCGCAGCTTGACGGTGCCGGTGGTCGTGTCGATCTGGTTGTCGAGCGTCTCGAGGTAGCCGGATTCGAGCGACGTCGTATTCGTGCGGTCGTACGCGGTGACGGACATCTTCTTATTGCCGCGGTATTGCTTGAGGATCGCGGGGAGGTTGTCTTCGGACGTCGTGAAAATAACGCTGATCGGCTGCAGTTGCGTGATCACGACGATGCCGTTCGCGTCGCCCGGCGTCACGTAGTTGCCCGGGTCGACCTGGCGCAGGCCGACGCGGCCCGCAACCGGCGCGGTGATACGTGCATAGGTCAGATCGAGTTTGAAGGTGTCGATATTCGCCTTATCGGACTGCACTTGCCCTTCGTATTGCTTGACAAGCGAGGCTTGCGTGTCGACCTGCTGGCTGGCGATCGAGTCCTGCGAAAGCAGCGTCTGGTAGCGCTTCAGGTCGAGACGCGCGGTTTGCAGCAGCGCGGTGTCTTTCGCGAGCGTGCCTTGCGCGTTGGCGAGCGAGATCTGGTACGGGCGCGGATCGATCTGCGCGAGCACGTCGTCTTTTTTCACCATCTGGCCCTCCTGGAACGCGACCGTCTGCAGCGTGCCGGCGAGCTGCGTGCGGACCGTGACGTTCGCGAGCGGCGTGACCGTGCCGAGCGCGCTAATGACGATTGGCATGTCGCCTTGCGTGACCGACGCGACCTTGACCGGCTGCGGCTGGTTCGCGAATGCGCCGCGCCGCCCACCGCCGCCCATGCGGCTCGCGCGAGCGCCGCTCGCACCGGCCGCGCCGCTCGCGCCGGCGCTTTCGTCGGCCTTGCGCCACGGATGCCAGCGCACGAGCACGATGCCCACGACGATCACCACAACGACAGCGAGCAGCCAGCGGCCGCGCCCGCGCCGCGGTCCGCCGCCCGGCGGCGCGGGGGGCGGGTTGGTCGATGCCGAAGCCGGCGCCGGGGTCGGATGACGGGAAGGTTCCGACTGCTTTTGTTTTTCGTCCATCGGTTCTATCAACTGGCTGACGTGTGTGTTGTGCAAATCTACGGAGCATCGCGACTCTACACGGTCATCCGCGTATCGATATGGCGATCGGCACAGGGATCGGGCGTGTGGAGCACTCATCGGTAGGCGCGCGGCCGATGAGCGAAACGCGATGCGGCGTTAAAAATGAGTCAAAGCAGAGACTCGAGCCGGACAAAGAGCGAGGCAAAGAGCGTGATGCGGCGCGTCAGGCCAAACGGCGATAGACCGTCCGGACGCAGCGTCCGGCGTCAGCGTGCAGGTGGCGCGTCGCGCGCGGCACGCAGGGGCCGATGCCGCGCGGCGCTCGCTTTCACCGTCAGTATCGACGCGCCGATGCTTTGGCGGTGCGGCTGCCGCGGCGGTCGAACCCCCTCGCAACTGCGATGCACCGGCGGGCATGGCCCGCAGGAAAGCATGATGCTACGTCCCCCCCTGGTTACAGTCCAGAGCGGGTTTCTTTCGCAAGGTTACGTAGGTTACAGATTGAAAACGACGCCGCGCGGGACGGCGCCCCACGGGAAGGCATCGCGCGGAAAGCGGTTGCGCGGCAACGCGTCGCGCACAAAGCTAGTTGTCAACGTGCAGGCCGGGTGTGCCGCCGATTTCCCGCGTTATTTTCGCGACGCATTCGATCAGCGCCGGGGCCGCGCGGGTCTCGAGCCAGTCGCGCGGACACTGAAGCGCGGGGCCGCCACAGTTGACCGCATAGCGTTCGCCGGACGGTCCGATAAACGCGGTGGCGATCGCATTCAGGCCTTCGTACCATTCGCCGAGCGCGATCGAAAAACCGCGTTCGGCTGTTTCCCGCATCGCGGCGTCCAAACGCCCGCTAAGCGATGCCCAGTCGTCGCCGGTGGCTGCTTGCAGGCCGAGCAGAAGCTGCCGGCGTTCAGCCGCATCGAGCGCGCACAGATACGCGCGGCCGACCGCGGTGCGCGCGACGTCCATCCGCGAGCCGACGTCGAGCCGCGATACCAGTACCGCCGAGCGCGGCTTGATCGCATCGATGACAACCATGTCGAGCCGGTCACGCACCGCGAGATGGACGGACAGCGATGTCCGTTCGGCGAGTTCGAGCAGAAAGGGGCGGGCCCGCGCGCGAATATCGAAGTTACGCAGAAAGCCGTTGCTGAGTTCGAGTACCGACGAGGTCAATACGAAGCGCTCGCTGTCCGGCAACTGAAACAGAAAGCCGGCGCTGACGAGCGTCGCGGTAATACGCGAAACGGTCGGTTTGGGAATGCCGGTCAGCGCGGTCAATTCGCGGTTACTAATGGGCGCATGGGCGGCGGCGACCTGGCGTAGCACGGTCAAGCCTCGCGCGAGCGCAGTGACTTCCTCGCCAGTCCCTTCCTTTTCCCGGATCGTTCCGGCGGCAACAGTGGAAACGGCAACGGCGGTCGATGGCCTTTTCATGTTAATTTTTTTGAAACTTCATTCCGGATTAACCATATTGGCGTGCAGCGATGAGTATGTCACGCCGTGTCCGATGCGCGCGGCTCGAAACGTTTAAGTGTCCGTTTCATTGTACCTGAACGGTTTTTCAGGATTAGCGGGCACGGGAAGATTTTGCTTGACTTGGTCAGCATAACCATAAAAAATGGAACTTCATTTCGAAAGCGCAGGTTTATGTTTTACAGGTTGGGCGCGGCTGCTTTCATTATCTTGTCGTCGCGCCGTGGTATTCACATCGTGTGGATTCCCCAATATGTTTGCGTGGCTAGCACACCTGACTTTCGACGCAGGTGACGCGCGCGCGGCTTTCGGATTCTGTCTCTCAGGTTCTAGCACGGCCCTCGGAATGGCTAGAACTTTTTTAAGGCGCCACGGTTACGTGGCGCCTTTTTTTCGCGCGCTGTAATCAGGGGAGAAGTGAGCGGCGGCGGTTTTGCTGCTGCGGGTACGTTAGCGACGCGATTTCGACAACCGGTGTCCAAGGCCGAGGTCAGTCGCGATCTGCCAGGTATAGACGCGTGAATAGTGCACACCAAAACGCGAGCCGATCAGTTCGCGCAATCGTCCATTGGTCCACGCGTCGCTCGGAAAGCCATGCTCTTTCGCCGAGCCGCGCAACGCATCGGCGATCCATTGCCGCGCGGTATCGTCGAGCACCGAAGTACGGCCGCCAATACTGATTTTGCTCAATGCGTCAAGGCCGCCGTCATCGAGAATGGTTTTGTAGCGGCGCACGGTGTAGGCCGATATATGGAGCGCGTCAGCGACGGCATCGACAGTGGCGCCGTCGGTCAACATCCTGCCGGCCAACATTCTGCGGGCAACGCTCGGCAAATTTTCAGTCATGGATCGCATTTTCGTTTCATCCGTAGGAAATCCGTTCGGGGGCGCACCGCGCCACTGTCCGGAAGTACGTAAGATTTCCGCCCTAAAGCGGCCCTCGCGGAAAACGCGACGTCCGACCCTCGCGCATCCCAATCCGATCAATGTAAGAACGTCTTCTTTTCAGATATTAATAGTTCGCTTTTTACCGTCTTTGACACTTTCCAGGAAAATATCATCGTCTGCTGAATGTAATGTATTTTCCCTATGAAATGAAGATTCAGATAGCATAACGATGAGCCTGGTCTTATAATCGACGCGGCTTTTATGTGCGGCAACGTATATCAATTGGGTTTTATTCGGCGTTGCATTGAACACAGGATCGAGCAAGCGCGTAACCCGGCGCGGACGCCTATTGCACGGGCGAAGCAGGCGGCCGTCGTCAATCGGCGGGCTGTATTTCTTTGATATATCAGGGTTTTGATTTGCGATGTTATATCCTCCACAGACCGCCGCCGCCGATTTCAATGTCTCGATCTGATTTGAATAAATAATGTCATATTATTGAGCCGGTATATTCAAGTCGTTTAGCGCTCGTGGAAGGAAATCAGAGCGGTGTATTCATGTCGGGTAATCATGTATTGAATAAGGAGACTTGAATGCCAGTTGACTACGCGAAAATTTATGCCGCCGCATTACTGGTTTCAGTGACATTCAACATGCCAGTGGCGAATGCGCAAAGCTCCGAACCGCAAGCGGTACGCGGCGCGGTTGCCGCGCTTCCACCCGTTCGCGTGCAAGCGCAGGTGGTAGCTGTCAATGCGGGCGCGAATAGCGTGACTATTAAAGGGCCGCACGGCGAAGTCGAGGAGGTCGCGATCGACCCGGCCATTGCGGATGTGTCGAAGCTGCATGTCGGCGACATGCTCGACATCGCGTACCAGCATGCGCTGCTGCTGCAACTCGATAAAACTCGCGGAAGCGGTATTCGCGAGCGGGTCGACACCAGTGCGGCGGTTCCGGCGTCAGAAGGGCGTACTGCGATGGTGCACCGTGTCGATGTGATAGCGACCGTGCAGCAGGTCGACCGGAAGAAGCGGGTCATCGTGTTGCGCGGACCGACCCGCACGGTACGCCTCGATGTGTCGCCCGGCATCGATATCGATCACGTGAAGGCTGGCGATTCGGTGCGAGCGGTGTTCGAAGCGGCCGTGGCGGTGCAGGTGCAGCCGCGCGCCGCAGCGCAATGAGTGTGCGGCGCGACGCGCTGCGCTGTCTTACGCTGGGATTCCACGGCTGGCGCACGCGGGCGCTGCATGCGTCCGCCGCACGCGCCCGTTGCACGTGCCCGTTGCACGTGCCTGTTGCATGTGCCTGTTGCACACGCCAACAGACACATGGCCTGACGTAACGCGAATTGCGCGTCCGTGAACGGCTGGCGCTCCGAACGCCGTTATCGTGCGGAGCGCCAGGCGCGCTTACTGCTTCGCGAGGCTCGGTTCTTCCGGCGGTTTCGGCATGACGTCGCCCCAGCCGCCGCCGAGCGCGCGAATCAGATTGACGGTCGATGCCGCCTGCACGCCTTCGAGTTGCACCGCCACGCGGCGCGCATCCAGCACCGTGCGTTCCGCGTCGATCACATCGAGGTAGTTCACCGCGCCCTCGTTGTACTGGACCCGCGACAGATGCGCGGCACGCGACGATGCGTCGACCGCGCGTCCTTCCGTCTGGGTCTGGCCTTCCAGAATGCGCAGGTCCGACAGATTGTCTTCGACCTGCTGGAACGCAACCAGCA
This sequence comes from Paraburkholderia rhizosphaerae, assembly GCF_004366595.1. Lineage (GTDB taxonomy): Bacteria > Pseudomonadota > Gammaproteobacteria > Burkholderiales > Burkholderiaceae > Paraburkholderia > Paraburkholderia rhizosphaerae. The sequence goes on along the minus strand of NZ_SORE01000019.1, from coordinate 117,554 downwards.
CCTGCTCACGGTAGTTCGCGACCTGCTCGTCGAACTGCGCGTGCGCGTTCGCGAGATTGCCCTTGCGCCGGCCGCCGTCGAACAGGGTCTGCGTGAGCACGGTGCCGGCCGCCGGCCCCGCGAGAAACGCCCAGCTGCTCGCGCGGAACAGGTCCGCGAGCGTCGCGGCCTCGAAGCCCGCGTTGCCGGTCAGCACCAGCGACGGAAAGTACGCGGCGCGTGCAATGCCGATGCGCGCGTTGGCCGCGGCCATCGCGCGCTCGGCCGCGGCGATATCGGGCCGCCGCTCGAGCAGCGCCGACGGCAATCCCGGCGGGATGCGCACTTCGACCGGTGTCAGCGGATGGGCCGCCAACGTGAACTCGGACGGCGTCTTGCCGAGCAGCACGGCAAGACTATGCTCGGATGCCGCGCGCAGCCGCTGCACGGTCATCAAGTCCGAGCGCGTGCGTTCGAGCTCGGCGTTCGCGCGCGCGACATCGAGCTCGCTGATCTCGCCGTCGTTGAAGCGGTCCTGCACGAGCTTGAGCGCCTGCTCGCGCAGGTCGACCGCGTTCGCAAGCACGGCTGACTCCGCGTCGAGCTCGCGCAGCCCGAAGTAGTTCTGCGCGACGTCGGCCTGTAACGCGAGCAGCACCGAGCGCAGCAGCGCCTCGGTTTCCTGCGCATCTGCTTTGGTCGCGTTGTAGTCCGAATCGACGCGCCCAAACAGATCGACCTCATACGATGCGCTCGCCTGGGCACGCCAGATCGTCTGCTCCGGAATATGCGTACCGTCCGGCTGCAGGAACGACACCGCGGAGATCTGCTGGCGTGTCGGACCGAAGCCCGCGTTGAGCGTCGGAAAGAAGCCCGCGCGCGCGACCTGATTCAATGCGCGCGCTTCCTTCACGCGCGCGACCGCCGCCTTCACGTTCTGGTTCGCGTCGTGCGCCTGCTGTTCGAGCGAGTCGAGCGTCGTGTCGTTGAAGATGGTCCACCATTCTCCACGCGCGATCGCCTCGGACGGCTGAGCGGTTTTCCAGGTGCCGTCGGTCGGCACCTTGATCGCCGTCTGCGTGAAGTCGGGCGCCGTTTCCCTGTAAGCGGGCGCGACCTGCGCGTCCGGCACCTTGTAGGTTGGCGCAAGCGAGCAGCCAGCCATTGTGAACAAGGCGGTCAGCAAAGCCGGCAGCAGTGCCGGTCTCTTCATGAACCCGTCGATTGGAAGTGTTTTCATCGTGTGCCCTTTATTCTTCATAGACGGATTGCGCGACCTGCACATGCGGATGATTGCCGTGCTTGTCGACCAGGTGCTCGTCACCGCTCAGCTTGCGCAGCACGACGTAGAACACCGGCGTGAGCATCAGCCCGAAGAAAGTCACGCCTAGCATCCCGAAGAACACCGCAACGCCCATCGCGTGGCGCATTTCCGCGCCGGCGCCGACCGACACGACGAGCGGCACCACACCCATGATGAACGCGATCGACGTCATCAGAATCGGCCGCAGCCGCAGGCGGCTCGCCTCGATCGCGGCTTCGACGATCGAGCGCCCGCTCATCTCGAGCTCGCGCGCGAATTCGACGATCAGGATCGCGTTCTTCGCCGATAGCCCCACCAGCACCATCAAGCCGATCTGCGTGAAGATGTTGTTGTCGCCGCGTGTGAGCCAGACGCCGGTCAACGCGGACAGCAGACTCATCGGCACGATCAGGATCACCGCGAGCGGCAGCGTCAGGCTCTCGTACAGCGCGGCGAGCACGAGGAACACGAGCAGCACGCTGATCGGGAAGATCCACAGCGCGGAGTCGCCGGCGAGAATCTGCTGATAGGTGAGGTCGGTCCATTCGTACTTGATGCCGCGCGGCAGCACTTGCGCGGCAATCCGTTCAGCCGCCGCCTGCGCCTGGTCCGACGAGAAGCCGGGCGCCGGACCGCCGTTGATATCCGCGGCCGTGAATGCGTTGTAGCGCACCACCATTTCCGGACCGTAAGTCGGCGTCACCTTCACCAGCGACGACAGCGGCACCATCTCGCCCGCCGCGTTGCGTGTCTTCAGCAAACCGATATCGGCGGCGTTCGCGCGGAACGGCGCATCGGCCTGCACGCGGACCTGATAGACGCGGCCGAAGCGGTTGAAGTCGTTGATGTACAGCGAGCCAAGGTAGATCTGCATCGTATCGAACACATCGGTGATCGACACGCCCAGTTGCTTTGCGCGCACGCGGTTCAGATCGACGTTCAGTTGCGGGTTGTTGATCTGGTAGCTCGAGAAGGTCGGCCCGAGCTCCGGCGTTTGCGCGGCCTTCTTCACGAATGCCTGCACCGCGCTATTGAGCGCGTCGTAGCCGAGCGCGCCGCGGTCCTCGAGCTGCATCTTGAAGCCGCCGAGCGTACCGAGACCGAGCACCGGCGGCGGCGGGAACACCGCGACAAACGCGCCCTTGATGCCCGCGTACTTCTGGTTCAGCGCCGCGGCAATTTCATTGCCCGATTCGCCCTTGCCGCGCTCCGCCGACGGATACAGCTTCGCGAACATGATGCCGGCACTCGACGAGTTGGTGAAGCCGTTCACCGAAAGTCCCGGAAACGCGACTGCGTGCTGCACGCCGGGCTGCTTCAGCGCGATTTCGCTCATCTGGCGGATCACGTCTTCGGTGCGATCGATCGACGCGCCGTTGGGCAGTTGCGCGAAGCAGATCACGTAGTCCTTGTCCTGCGCGGGCACGAAGCCGCCCGGCACGATCTTCGCCATCAGGCCGGCGCAGAAGAGCAGCACTGCATAGACGCCCAGCATGATCGCGCGATGGCCGATCACGCCTCTAATGCCCTTGCTGTAGTTCTCCGAGCCGCGGTTGAACACGTGGTTGAAGTGATGAAAGAAGCGGCCGAGCACCTTGTCCATCACCCGCGTGAGCCAATCCTTCGGCGCATGGTGGTCCTTCAGCAGTAGCGCGGACAGCGCCGGCGACAGCGTCAGCGAATTGAACGCGGAGATCACCGTCGAGATCGCGATGGTCATCGCGAACTGCTTGTAGAACTGGCCGGTCAGCCCGCTCATGAACGCGAGCGGCACGAACACCGCGACCAGCGTACAGGCGATCGCGATAATCGGTCCGCTCACCTCGCGCATCGCCGCGTAAGTGGCCTCGCGCGCGGTCAGCCCGTTGCTGATGTTCCGTTCGACGTTTTCGACGACCACGATCGCATCGTCGACCACGATACCGATCGCGAGCACCATGCCGAATAGCGATAGCGCGTTGATCGTGAAGCCGAACGCGAGCATCAGCGAGAACGTGCCGACAATCGACACCGGCACGGCGAGCAGCGGAATGATCGACGCGCGCCAGGTCTGCAGGAACACGATCACGACGATCACCACCAGCACGATCGCCTCGATCAGCGTGTGAATCACCGCCTTGATACTGTCGCGCACGAATTCGGTCGGGTCATACGCGATCTTGTAGTCGACGCCGGCCGGCATATCGGCCTTCAGTTCCTTCATCGTCGAGTACACGTTCTGCGCGATCGCCAGTGAGTTCGCGCCAGGCTGCTGGTTGATGATCATCATCACCGCCTGCTTGTTGTCGAGCATCGCGCGCAGCCCATATTCCTGCGCATCGAGATCGACCCGCGCGACGTCGCCCAGGTGCGTGACCGCACCGTCCGGCGACGCTTTCAGCACGATGTCGCGGAATTCGTCGGCGGTCGTCAGGCGCCCGCGCGCGTTCACGTTCAGCTGCAGCGGCGCATTCGACGGCGCACCGCCGACGATACCCGCGGCCACCTGAATGTTCTGCTCGCGGATCGCGTTGACCACGTCGGTCGCGGTCATGTTGTGCTCGGCGATCTTCTGCGGATCGAGCCAGATGCGCATCGCGTAGTCGCCGGAGCCCCACAATTGCACTTCGCCGACGCCCGGAATCCGGCTCAACCGGTCCTTCACGTTGATCAGCGCGTAATTGCGCAGATACGTCATGTCGTAGCGGCCGTCCGGCGACACGAGGTTCACGCCCATCGTCAGTGTCGGCGAGCTTTTGATGGTCGTGATGCCGAGGCGCTGCACTTCGTCGGGCAGGCGCGGCAGTGCCTGGTTCACGCGGTTCTGCACGAGCTGCGTCGCGAGGTCCGGGTCCATGCCGAGCTTGAACGTGACCGTGGTCGTCATATTGCCGTCGCTATTCGCCTGCGACTGCATGTACAGCATGTTCTCGACGCCGTTGATCTGTTCCTCGATCGGCGATGCGACGGTCTCCGCGATCACCTTCGGGTTCGCGCCTGGGTATTGCGCCTTCACGACCACCGAGGGCGGCACGACTTCCGGATATTCGGCAAACGGCAGAAGCTCGAGCGAGATCAGGCCGCCGAGCAGAATCAGCATCGATAGCACGCCCGCGAAGATCGGCCGGTCGATGAAGAATCGGGATATGTTCATGATGAGGTTCCGTCGTATTTCACAGGCTTCGTCGTCCGGCGGGCGCCGCGCGGTTCATACGCGTGGCGCGGGCCGCCGCTCGGTATCGATCGCTCGCGATCGTTGCGCCTATCGGACTGAGGTGGCCGCATCAGGTAGCCGGAGCGGGCCACCCGCTCGGGTCACGCTGGATCAGGCCGCCGGGCCGCTTGCGTGTGCGGCGGTCGCCATGTCGACGTCGTGGGCCTTGATCAGATCGCCGGGACGCGCATGCTCGATGCCATTCACGACGATCCGGTCGCCCGTCTTCAGGCCGCTCGTGACGACGCGCAGGCCTTCATGCAGGTTGCCCTGAACGATCTCGCGGTACTGCACGTGATTCGTGTGGTCGACGACGAGCACGAATTTCTTCGCCTGATCGGTGCCGATCGCCGCATCGTCGATCAGGATCGCCGGATGCCGTTCGCCGCCGCCGACCTGCACGCGCGCATAGAGGCCCGGTACCAGCGAGCCGTCCGCGTTGTCGAAGCGCGCACGCACGCGGATCGTGCCGGAGCTCGTATCGAGATGGTTATCGACGAAGTAGATCGCGCCCTGGCGCGAGTAGCTGGTTTCGTTCGCGAGTTCGAGTGAAACGGGCACCGGCTTCCCGGAGTCGCGATTCAGGTAGTCGAGGTACGTGTGTTCGTCGACATCGAACGCCGCGTAGATCGGCGACACCGATACAAGCGTCGACAGCACCGGCGCATTCGCACCGGGCGCGACGACATTGCCGACCGTCAGCAGCGCGCGCGACATGCGCCCCGACACCGGCGCGGTGATGTGCGTGTAGTCGAGGTTGACCTTCGCGGCTTCGAGTGCGGCCTGCGCCGCCTTCACCTGAGCGATCGCTTCGCGCGCGCGGCTCTGTGTTTCGTCGTAGTCGCGCTTCGCAATCGCGTTGTCGGGCAGCAAACGGTCCGCGCGCGCGGCGTCGGCATCGGTGTACTTCTCGTGCGCGACGGCCATCGCGAGCTGCGCGGACGCGCGATCGACTTCGGCGACGTACGGGCGCGGATCGATCGTGAAGAGCGGGTCGCCTTTCCTGACCAGCGCGCCGTCCTTGAAATGTACGGCGACAATCGTGCCGGGCACGAGCGGTTTGATTTCGACCGCGTCGATCGCCTCGAGCCGCCCCGAATAATCCTGCCAGTCTATGATCGGTCGTGAGATCACGGTGGCGACGTCGACTTCGACCGCCGGTGGCGCCGCGTGATCGGCGGCCGCGGCGGAGCTGACCGGGCCCGCGCCGTTACGCCACGCGACGAGTCCAACAGCCCCGCCGATCAGAATGAGCGCACTGAACGCCCAGATCATCCGCTTTGAATTTTTCAGCATATTGGTATCCCAGCCGAATCAAGTTAACGCTTTAAAACGAAGGCGAATCGAACGGACGAGCACGCACAGCGCCGCCTCGATAGAGGCTGCTGCCTGGCTGATTCGCACGACCGGGTTGTCCGCCGCGAAAAGAAGACTGCATGAAGACTGCTTGAGCGCAGTCCACACGAAGCACATAACACCCGACACAGCCGATTAATGCCGAACTGGATCAGGTGTATTTACAAAAAAATCGGTTTTTGCAACAGCAAGGGGAATTGACTTGACGCATGCGCATCGCAATTACCGGGGGGCGCGAGCCGGTCTGTCAAAAACGCACCGATTGTCGCCGCATGCGTACTAACGAATAAACGGTGGAGCGTAGATGACACTATTGCGTGAAATGACTTCATGTTTAATGTTTGACATGGAATAAGCACTCAGTTGAAGCGTTCCATTTTCACCGCGACGGTGGCGCGGTCGATCGTGCCGCGCCATGGCGAATCGCGTCACATCGCTTAGATGAGTTCGTTATCCACGTCGCGCGAAGGCGTCGGTTCGACAGCGTGCAGTGCCGGTTCATCGAGCAGCGCACCGATCGAACGGCGCGCGCGCGCGATACGGCTCATCACAGTGCCGATCGGCACGCCAAGCGCCGCGGCTGCCTCGCTGTAAGTCAGTCCTTCGACGGCAACCAGCAGCAGCGTCGCGCGCTGGGTTTCAGGAAGATGCGCGACCGCCTGAATGATCTGCGCGTACATCAACCGTGTTTCGGGCGTGCGAGCGTTCGGGTCGGCGACGACCTCGAGCAGTGCGTCATCCCATCCGACCGTCGTGCGGCCGCGAATGCCGCGTGAGCGCAGCTCGTTGAGCCAGACCGAATGGGCGATCGCGAACATCCAGCTAAGCGGCGAGGTATTCGCTTTCAACTGATGCTGTCGTTCGAGCGCGCGCAAGCAGGTGTGCTGCACGAGGTCTTCGGCGTCATGCCGATCGCCCGACAGGCGCAGCGCGAACGCCCAGAGCCGCGGCAACAGGTCGGGAAGCAGGCTGGGTAAGTCGGTGCCGTTCATCGGCAATGCCAGTCGGGTCGATCCGGATAATTCGATTCCGATTGATTTTGACATCGATGTCAATATTGTCAACGCTGTCGATCGTTTCGCGGTGAGAAGGTGTTTTGTTCAGGGGCACGGTAATGTTCGCCGGATATCGGCCGCTTGCGCGGGTTTCGCTATCATGTAGCCCGTACCGCTACCGCCTGGAGTTCTTTTTGCAGTCGCGTCTTGCCCGTTCTGCCCATGCTGATCGAAACCGCTTTCTGTCGCTCTATGCGGTGATGGCGATCGGCTTGATCGTTGCCGCCGCGCTATTTGTTTTCGAGGCGCGCAAGATTGTCGAAGATGGCTTGCGTGACGAGGACGCTTTCGCGGTGTTGGGCGCGGCGAACCGGGTGCTGCACGACCTGGAGAATGCGGAGACCGGTCAGCGCGGTTATCTGCTAACGGGCGACGAACGCTATCTGGGGACCTATCGAGCCGGCGTCGAGGATCTCGACGATACGGTGTTGCAGTTGCAGCGAGTCGTCACGAACGACGAGAAATCGGTCGAACTCGTGCGCCGTATCGAGCACGCGAAGACGATGAAGGTCACCGAGCTCGCGCGCACCGTCGAACTTGCGCAGTCAGGCAATCGGGAAGCGGCGATCGCGCTCGTGCAGACGAACGAGGGCAAGCGCTATATGGATTCGCTGCGCGCCGACCTCGGCGCGTTGCTGCACGACTGGCGCGCGCGGCGCGCGGCCGCGGTGCGCGATGCGCATGACCGGATCGTGTGGGGCACGGCCGCGCTCGCGGCGCTGGCGGTGCTGATCTGCGGTCTGCTGGTGTATACGCTGTTCGTGCAACGGCGGGCATTCGGCAAAATGAGCGCCCACTCAAAGGCACTCGACAAGGCCGCCGCGCACGACCCGCTTACCGGATTGCCGAACCGGCGCAGGCTGCTCGAACTGCTCGACGAGCAGGGCGAACGCAGCGCCGCGCCAGGCGCGGAGCGGCTTGCGCTGCTTTACCTCGATATCGACGGGTTCAAGGGTGTCAATGATGCGCTCGGTCACAGCGCCGGCGACTCGCTGTTGCGCCGTATTGCCGAGGCACTGCGCACGGTGACGCGCCAGCAGGACTTGCTGGCGCGCGTCGGTGGCGACGAGTTCGTGCTGCTTGTACCTGGCTACAGCGACGAAGCGCAGTTGCGCGAGCTCGCGGGACGGCTGATCGAGCGCGTACAGCAGATCGGACAGCGTGATTACGGCGGGCGTTTTCCGCTCGGCGTGAGCGTCGGCATTGCGACCTGGCCGGATCGTGTCGATGCGGTCGAGCAATTGCTCGACGTCGCCGATGCAGCGATGTATACGGCAAAGCAGGCCGGGCGTTCGACTTATCGTTTCGGCACACGGCCCGGCCGTCAACAAGGCAATGTCGTGACATTGCCGCGCTGATGCCCGATGTGCGGCGTGAGCGCCGCTAGCCGCGCTGCCGCCAGTCAACCCTCGCCGGCAAGCTGTTATTAGCGGGTCGCTGCCAGCGCAACCGTCGCCAGCCCCGCAATCGTCGCGACGAGCGACGCCGACACATGCACCGCAATTTCTGCCGCTGCCCAGCCATAGCGCCCTTCCTGCAGTCGTTGCACGACTTCAGCGGAGAACGTCGAAAAGGTTGACAGGCCACCCATCAGACCGGTGATCACAAACAGGCGCCACTCAGGCGCGAGGTTCGGATTGCGTGCGAAGAAGGCGACCGCGACGCCGATGATGTAGCCGGCGATCAGATTGGCCGCGAACGTGCCAAGCGGCAGCGCGGGAAAGATGCCGTTCAGGCGGATCGCGAGAAACCAGCGGAACAGCGAGCCCAGCGCGCCGCCGATGCCGACGGCAAGTATGGATAGCAGATACATGGAAAGGCCTGGAAAGTCGGAAACGTCGACGAACCCGGCTGACGATGAACCACACGCGAACAACGCTGGACGACCGGCGTGATGACGCAGCGTCCGAGGTCAGCCGGACGAAGCAGGCATCATCAGCCACGAGGGCGGTTAAAGGAGAATGCCATCTCCGGTGCGCAAGTCTATCATTGCCGCCCCGCTAACGGGGCGGCATCGGCTGCGAGGCGGGCAGAGTCGGGTTGTGCGGCGCGTAGCGGATGCGCGATGGCGGCTCGCACGCGCCGCTACTCAGTCGGCTTGCCTACACCCGCTCAAAGCACGGTCTCGCGTTCCGGTGTCGACGAAATCCGGTGGATCGATAGATCGGCGCCGTCGAACTCTTCCTCTTGCGTGAGACGCAGGCCGACTGCCGCGCGGATGATGCCGTACACGATCGTGCCGCCCAACGTGGCGATCGCGACCCCGCCGAGCGTGCCGACCAGTTGCGCCACGAACGACACGCCGCCGAGACCACCGAGCGCGCGCAGTCCGAAGATACCGGCCGCAATGCCGCCCCATGCGCCGCACAGGCCGTGGAGTGGCCATACGCCGAGCACGTCGTCGATGCGCCAGCGGTTCTGCACGCAGGTGAACATATGGACGAACAGCACGCCGGCGATGCCGCCCGTCACCAGCGCGCCGAGCGGGTGCATCACGTCGGAGCCGGCGCAAACGGCGACCAGCCCCGCCAGCGGACCGTTATAGGCGAAGCCCGGGTCGTTGCGGCCCGCGAGCCATGCGGTCAGCGTGCCGCCGACCATCGCCATCAACGAATTGACGGCGACCAGGCCGCTGATATGGTCGATGGTCTGCGCGCTCATCACGTTAAAGCCGAACCAGCCGACCGCGAGCACCCACGCGCCGAGCGCGAGAAACGGAATATTCGATGGCGGATGCGCGGCGATGCGTCCGTCGCGGTGATAGCGCCCGTGACGCGCGCCGAGCAGCAACACGGCCGGCAACGCGACCCAGCCGCCGAATGCGTGCACGACCACGGAGCCGGCAAAGTCATGAAACGGCGCGCCGAAAGATGCCGCGATCCGGTCCTGGATGCCGAAGCGGTCATTCCATGCGATCCCTTCGAAAAACGGATAAACGAAGCCGACCAGCACGAAGGTCGCGAACAGTTGCGGGTTGAATTTCGACCGCTCTGCAATGCCGCCGGACACGATCGCCGGAATGGCGGCCGCGAAGGTCAGCAGGAAGAAGAAGCGCACCAGCGCATAACCGTCATGCTCAGCCAGCGTTTTCGCGCTATCGAAAAACTGCACGCCGTAAGCGATCGTGTAGCCAATAAAGAAATATGCGATCGTCGACACGGAAAAGTCGACGAGAATCTTCACGAGCGCGTTGACCTGATTCTTTTTCCGGACCGTGCCGAGTTCGAGAAACGCGAAACCCGCATGCATCGCGAGCACCATTGCGGAGCCGAGCAGCAGAAAGAGGGTGTCGGTGCCGGTTTTGAGGTTTTCCATGGGTCGTTGAAACCTGCTTTGCGCAAAAAGCGGGCATTGGACGCAAGAAGTGGGCCAATGTGGTTCGAAAACGCATTGAATGAGTGCAAGGCCGCACTGAATTGGGCTGACGGGCGGGCGGCAGCGCGTGGCCTCACTACGAACGCGGGCCGCGTTGCATCGCTTGCGCGCACTATCAAAGTGCGTTGCCCGAAAAAAGGGCGATGCGATGTTCCATTATCGGGCGAAATCTTCCATTTCAATTACTATCGTTCTTTGCATGAGTACGTCGCGCGATCTTTGTCACGCTACTCAAACAACGACATAATGTCCGGTCCCGCGTGCGCCGCCTGGCGGCGCTTCGAACTTTTCTCGCGCCTCAATGAGACTGACCACCAAAGGGCTATTGCTCATCGCGATTCCGGCCGTTATCGAACTGGCGTTGCTGTCTGGCATCGTCAAGGCGCAGGCGGACGCGCGTGAAGCGGAGCGTTGGAGTCTGCATAGTGAGGACGTGCTGCGCCAGACCACCGCGATTCTCGAGCCGGTGCTGCTCGAGTCGCTGCGGCTGCGCGGCGCGGCGGTAGGCGGCGTGCGCGATGTCGGCACACCGGTGTCGCTGTGGATCGACACCGACCGGCGCATCGACCAGCTCGCCGAGACCGTGTCGAACGACCCCGCGCAAGTCGAGCGCGCGGTGCAGATCCGCCAGGCCGTGCAAGCGTACCGGCAGTGGTCGGATCGCCTGCAGGACTTGATGCGCTCAGGGCGGCGGCACGACGTGATCGAACGCTTCAAGGATCTCGCGAACGCCGACGTGCTGGATAACTTCCGGATGCAGGTCGCCGCGTTTCAGACCGAGGAACGCCGGCTCGATGCGCTGCGCACGAGTGCGGCGGCAGCGGCGCGCGCGCGGCAGCAAGTGCTGATTGTCGCGGCGGTGCTCGGCTCGCTCGCGTTCGTGGCGATCGCGTGCTGGCTGTTCACGCGCGGCGTCGGCGGCCGGCTCGATTTGCTGTCCGATAATGCGAGCCGTCTTGCGAGTAACGAACCGCTCGCGCCGCTCGATACCGGTACCGATGAAATCGCGCGCCTCGACCGCACGTTGCATGAAACGAGCCGCCGCCTGCTCGAAGCCGAGCGCTTGCAGGCGCGCTTCCAGTTCGACCTCGCGCGGCGCGCCGGCGAACTCGCGCGCACGAATGAAAGTCTGCGTCAGCAAACCCAGGAAAACGAAACCTTCATCTATAGCGTGTCACACGATCTGCGTGCGCCGCTCGTCAATCTGCAAGGCTTTTCGAAGGAACTGCTGCACGCGTGCGACGACCTGCGCAAAGCGGTGCGGCAATCGTCGCTGTCACGCACGGAGCGCGAGCATATCGAGCGGCTCATCGATGGCGACATCGGCGAAGCATTACATTTCCTGCAGACCGCGGTGCTGCGCGCGTCGCACATTATCGATGCGTTGCTGCGCCTGTCGCGCGTCGGCCGTGTCGAGTACCGGCGTCAGCAGGTCGATGTGCGCGACATTGTGCAGCGCGTGATCGATGCGATGCAGGTGTCGATTCGCGCGCGTCGCGCACGGGTCGTCGTGCATACGCTACCGCGCGTATGGGGCGATGCGACCGCGCTCGAACAGGTGTTTGCCAATCTGATCGGCAATGCGGTCAACTATCTGCATCCGGATCGCAACGGCATCATCGAAATCGGCACCGCGCCGGCTCCGCCGGGTGTGCAATCGTTACGCATTTTCTATGTGAAGGACAACGGGCTCGGCATTCCGGAGGTCGCGCTGCCACGCCTTTTCAATGCGTTCCAGCGCTTGCACGGCGATATCGCCGCGGGCGAGGGCATCGGCCTTGCGATGGTGCGCCGCGTCGTCGAGCGTCACGGCGGGCGCGTATGGGCGGAATCGATGGAGGATGTCGGCACGACGTTCTTCCTGTCGCTGCCCGATTCCGCTTCGCGTTTGCCGCAGGCGGAAGAAGTAACCGAGGAAACGGCCGGCACACAAGACCTCGGCTTTGCGATCTGGCCGCTGAGTACGCGCTAATACGCGGTCGATATGTGGTCGATTCGCGTTCGCTGTTGTCGGCTGCGCGACCCTCAGCGTGTTGTACTGCCTTCGTTCCGCGTCTATTCCGCCTGTTCACCATGCAGTGAAGAGCCTGCGTGCCTTAAGAAGCTTCACGCCGCGAATCAGCCAGTAGCCGCCGCACACCGCAAGCAACGCGGCAACGATCAGTAGCGCGTGCGGTGTCGTCTCCGGCATGCGTTGTACGCTGGTGAACGCGAACCCGCGCACCACGATCAGCGCGGCGCTCCATATCGCGAATACCGCTTGCGCAATCAGGCGCGACCCCGCGCGCCGTCGCACACGATTTTCAATCGACCAGTCCGCGCGCTCGCGCCAGCAAAAAAACGCCACCGCAATCCAGGCGATGGCGAGCATGATGATCCAGTTGATCAGGTCCATCGAAAGGGCCTCAAAAAGTCAGCGGTCGACTTTAGAGAGGCCCTGATCTTCAAACCATCGGATTTGTCTCAAACGCTCGAGTTTGTGCCGCTCGCGCGCGGAATCGCCGTGCCAGCGGCACAATGCGCGTGAGTCGTTTAGAGTTCGATATGCGTGCCGAGCACCGCAAGGAACTGCCGCAGCCATTCCGGATGCGCGGGCCATGCAGGCGCAGTGACGAAATTCGCATCGGTGTGCGCGGCATCGATCGCAATGTCCGCGTACTCGCCGCCCGCGAGCCTGACCTCGGGCGCGCACGCGGGATACGCGGAAATGCGTTTGCCGCGTATTACGTCGGCGGCCGCGAGCAACTGCGCGGCATGGCAGATTGCGGCGATGGGCTTACTGCCCGATGCGAAATGGCGCACCACGTCGAGCACTTTCTGATTGAGCCGCAGGTACTCCGGCGCACGGCCGCCAGCAATGGCCAGCGCGTCATAGTGCGCGAGCTCGATTTCGTCGAACGTCGCGTTCAGTGTGAACTGATGGCCGGGTTTTTCGCTGTAGGTCTGGTCGCCTTCAAAGTCGTGGATCGCGGTCTTGATCCGTTCACCCGCGCGCTTGCCCGGGCACACCGCATCGACGCGATGACCGACGGCCTGCAGTGCCTGAAAGGGCACCATCGTTTCATAATCTTCGGCGAAATCACCGGTTAAAAAGAGAATCTTTTTTGCCGCCATCGAATGCCTCCGTTGAGGATGGAACACGTGGGTCGCCGACGAGTCTACTCCTTCGATCACGACAGAAGCACGACAGCAACACGAAGAATGGTGAAGCAATGGCAATCGATCATATTGAATGGCGAACCCTTCGGGCCGGCGATCCGCCTGCGCTCGCGGTACTGTTTCGTGACGCGGTGATGCAACTCGCCGCGTCGCATTACGATGACGCCGGCCGCACGGTGTGGGCGGCGTCGGCTGACGATCTCGACGCGTTCGCTTCGCGTCTTGCGCAGGGCCTGACGCTCGTCGCGGTGGCGAATGACACAATTGCCGCATTCGGGCAATTGCATCCGGCCGATCATGTATCGATGCTGTATACGGCGCCTGCGTTCGCGGGGCAGGGCATCGCATGGACGCTGCTTGCGCGCTTCGAGGCGGTGGCGCGCGCGGCGGGCACACCGATGCTGACCGCGCATGCGAGCGCGAGCGCGAAGCGCAGCTTCGAGCGGGCCGGGTTTCATGTGCTCGCGGAAGAGGACCTCGAACGCAACGGCGTATCATTGAAACGCTTTCGCATGCAAAAGCCGCTTGTCGCGGCGCACATTCCTCAATGATTCCGTTCTACCGTCCGCTGCTGGTTCGCTGTACCGTGTTCACAATTGCATTGCTCGGCGGTCTTGCCGCATGCGGGAAAAATGAGGCGACGGCGGGACAGCCCACCGGCAGACTCAACGATATGACGCAGCAGGCTGGGCAAAAGCTCGATCAGGCGTCGAGCTATGTCGGGCAACAGACCGACGTTGCGCGCTCGACCGTTGAGCAGAACTTCGCGACAGCGGCCTCCGATGCGTCTAATCCGGCCGCGACCGTGAATATCGATCCGAGCCATCTCGCAGCGACCGCGCAAGCCAATCTGCACGGTGCGGCGAGCGCGACCCAAGCCGCGCTCGGCAAGGCCGCTGGCACCGCGGGCGCGGGGCTCGACGCAGCAGGGCGCCGGCTGCAGCAGTGGTCAAGCGATGCCGCGGCGAATTCCGCGGCCGCGTCTGGCGATACGAGCGACGCGCAAAAGCAGATGGACAAGTAGCCGCGCGGTCGCGTCGTCCGTCGCGCGTGTCGGCTGACGGGTATTCGTCTGCGTATGCTGCGCTGCGGAACGCGGGTTGCGCATCTGCGCAAGCGATCTAACATTCCGTTACGCAATCCCCGCATTTGATGCGGCCTTGCGGGCGCAACTGCGGCTAAACTTGGCCGTCTGCCGTTTAGTCACCGACCCGTCATGAAGTCATGTCCGCCGCGGCGCGAATGTCGAGCCGCGTCGAACGCCGGTGAGCGTTTGGCGCGCTTCGCCATGTCGGCGTTTGCGATCTTTTCGTTGTGCTTCTCGCTTGCGTGGCTCGCAGCGAGTGTTGCTGTGCGCGCGGTTGTGCGCGTGGTTATGCGCGCCGTTGTACGTGAGGTTGCACCTGTTAGCGTGCGGTCTTTCGCGCGGTTTCGCGTGTGGGTTCGCATGGGGGTTTGCGTGCACTCAGCGGGGCGCGACGGCCGCTGCGCATACCGCGCGCGTGGCGCGCTGTGCGCCGGGTTCGCGCTCGCCTGCTGTTTGCTGCCGGCGCCACGCATCGCATACGCCGCGGGCGGTCCTGTGCTGCCTGCGCTGCAAAGCCTGATCAACAGTGCAACTGCGTCGCCTGCGTCATCCGCATCGGCTGCGCAAGCCGCGTCCGCGCCGTCGCCTGCGAGTCAGGCCGAACTCAACCGGTCGCTCGACAGCGTCATCTCCACACTCGATAACGACCGCCAGCGCACCGCGCTCGTCACACAACTGAAGAAGCTGCGCGAAGCCACGCAAACCATCGGACCGGTCGCACCCGCGCAACCGAGCCCAGGTCTGCTAGGCGCGATCGCTTCGGGTATCGCGTCGGTCGAGGCGGATGTGAATCATGGACGCACGCCGGTCAGCTATTGGTCCGGACGTCTGAATGCGGCAGGCAATGAGTTGTATACGATCGTGTCGAGCCAGGGCCGCGAGAAGTTCGGCCGCATCCTGCTCGATATGTTCGCGATGCTCGCGGGTTGGGGCGCGTGCGCGGCCGCGCTGATTTATGTGCAGCGCAAGGTGCACGCGCGCTACGGGATCGTCGTCAGACTGAACGCGAATCCGACCACACGCGAATTGCTGATTTTCGCGCTGCGCCGCGTCGGACCGTGGATCGTCGCGTTTCTCGCCGCGTTGATGTTCGCGCGCTCGATGCCTGACGCGCTGGGCCGCACGGTTGCAATGGTGATTGCATACGCAATCGTCGCCGGTGCGGTGTTCTCCGCGATCTGCCTGATCATGTTCTCGCTGTTCGGCTCCGGCCATCGGCGTGCGGCCGTGCATCTGCTGATCGAACATGCGCGCCGGCTGCTATTCGCGATCGGCATTTGCAGCGCGCTCGGCGACGCGGCGACGAACTACGACGTGGCCCATCAGCTCGGTACGAATCTCGCCGCGCTCGTGTCGACGGTGTCGAACATGACCGCCGCCGCGCTGACCGCGTACTTTGCGATTGCGTTTCGCCGGCCGGTCGCGCATCTGATCCGTAACCGTTCGTACGAACAGCGGCATGGCCACAAGGTCGCGACCGACGCGTTCGACGTGCTCGGCTCGTTATGGCATCTGCCGATGCTGGTGCTCGCGATCGCGTCGGTGGTCGCGACGATCGGCGGCATGGGTAGCGGCGAAAACGTACTGCAAATCTCGGTGGTCACTGCATTGCTGCTGGTGCTGGCCTTCTTCCTGTCGGCCATCGTGATACGCATCACGCGACCGCAAAGCGCGCGGCGGCGGCGCCGTTCGCCGTATGTGACGCGGCTCACGCGTTTCGCCGGCACGCTGCTGATGCTGTTTATCTGGCTCGCGTATTTCGAACTCGCGTCGCGGCTGTGGGACGTGTCGCTCGCGCAGATCATCGAGGAAAGCGTGACCGCGCGCGGCATCGCGCATGCGATGTCGGCGATCGTCGGGACGCTGTTCCTGTCGTGGCTCGTCTGGATTCTGATCGACACCGCGATTCTCGAGGCGCTCAATCCGGCCAATCCGCGCAACAAGGCGCGCAATCCGAGCATGCGCGCGCGCACGATGCTGCCGCTGTTGCGCAATGTGCTGTTCGTGCTGATTCTGACCATCGCGGGTATCGTGACCGCAGCCAATCTGGGCATCAATGTGACGCCGCTGCTGGCGGGGGCGGGCGTGATCGGTCTGGCGATCGGCTTCGGCGCGCAATCGCTGGTGGCCGATCTGATTACCGGGCTTTTTATCATTCTCGAAGATACGATCTCGGTCGGCGACTGGATCGACGTCGACGGCGGGCATGCGGGCACGGTCGAATATCTGTCGATTCGCACCGTGCGGCTGCGCGACGGACAGGGCGCGATCCATGCGATTCCGTTCTCGCAGATCAAGATCGTGAAGAACCTGTCGCGCGACTTTGCGTACGCAGTGTTCGAAGTGCGGGTGCCGTTCTCGGCCGATGTCGATCAGGTCACGCAACTGATTCGTGCGGTCGGCGCGGACCTGATGGCCGATTTCCGCTACCGGCGCGAGATGCTTGGGCCCGTCGAAGTGTGGGGACTGGACCGGTTCGATCCGAACTGGATGGTTGTGAAAGGGCAGATCAAGACGCGACCGCTTCAGCAATGGAGCGTCGCGCGCGCATTCAATCTCCGCCTGAAGCGCAAGATGGACGAAGCGGGCATCGAGATTCCGGTTCCGCAGATGCGCATTTTCACGGGCGCGCCGGACGATCAGGGCGAGCCGTTTGCCGACGATTCCGCGGCCGCGCAGTCGGCGCAAGAGGCCGCCGTCAATGAAATGAATCCGGCAAGTACCGCGCATGCAGACGCGGGAATGAGCGTTTTGCGGCCAAAGAGTGGGGCGACGCCGGAGTTGACTGTCGCGGGCAGCGGCACGGCCGGTGTCGGATTGGCGACGCCGCCCGCACGCGATGTTTCACACGAACCGCGCCCGGCGCCGCCGTCCACCGGCCAGACCGCATCGGTGCCGCCACAGATTCCGACGGCAGGTGAAGCAGGGAAGAGCTGACGAAGTTCACTCGAATGATGGTTGCAAGAACAACCATCGTCGATCGGTCGATCAGTCGATCGACACGCACAACGCGGTGCCGTGCCTGGTGAGCAACGCGCGGATACGGTTCAGGCAGGCACCGCGGCGATTGCGTCCCGCGGTGTGCTTTCCGCGTGATCTGCGCAGCGCACCACGTCGTTCACATGGGTTGCGAACTGCGTGTCGGGAACGCCGTACACATGCAGCGAGATGGCGGTCGCTTCGCTCGCGTTACCCAGCCTGTGAATGCAGCCGCGACCTGCACGCGTGTACGACACCGCGCCACTGTCGCGCCCCCGCGTGCGAAGCGGTACCGCGTAGTCTTCCGTCTCGTTCCACTCATAGATCGCTTCGCTCAGCGTGCCGTCGAGCACCACATACCCGCACCACGTGTGATGCGCGTGTACGGGGCTCATCTGGCCCGGCAACCAGACCAGCGATGCGATCGCATAGCGGCCAAGCGGATCGGCGGCGAGCAGGTGGCGTTGGTATTTTTCCGCGGCGGCTACGCGATGCGCGGGCGCGAGCAGGTGCGGATCGGCAGCCGCTTCGACGAGTGCGGTGCGCACCGCGCGGGCAAAGCGCGCGTCATGCGATGGATCGGGCAACTGCCGACACGCATCGAACGCGGCATCGAACGCGGCATCAAGCGCCGCGCGCAGACGCTCAATCGCATGGGCTGCGCATGGCGCCGGCTGCACGGAAAGCGTCATGCGGTTTGACGCGGCGGTACAGCGCGACGTGTGTTTGCCGTGACGATCGGCGTTGAGCGGGTGAATGGAATCGCGCATCGGGGGCTCCGGTGTTCTTGATGATTTTGCGTGGTCGGGCAGTCACATTTATACCGGTTTGCGCGGAGAAAGAGTTTTCATATAATTTCTCTGGAACGCGCCAGGATAGAAAATTTTTCTATCCGTAAGCAAAAACTAAATGGACATCATCCATGGATATCATCGATAGGAAGCTGCTTGAGTTGCTCCAGCAGGACGCGACAATGCCGGTTGCCGAGTTGGCGCAGCGGGTGAACCTGTCACAGACGCCATGCTGGAAGCGCGTGCAGCGGCTCAAGGAGGCTGGCGTGATCCGCGCGCAGGTGGCGTTGTGCGATCCGCGCAAGTTGGGCGTCGGCACGACGGTGTTCGTCGCGGTGCGCACGAACCAGCACACCGAAGCGTGGGCCGAGGCGTTTACGCGCGCGGTGCGCGATATTCCGGAGGTGGTCGAGGTGTACCGGATGAGCGGCGAGACCGACTATCTGCTGCGTGTGGTGGTGTCCGATATCGACGACTACGACCGTGTGTACAAGCAACTGATCCGTTCGGTGCCGCTTTACGATGTCAGCTCCAGCTTCGCGATGGAGCAGATCAAATATTCGACCGCGCTGCCGGTGCGCTCGGTGGCGGTGACGGGCGGTCACTGAAGTTCGTGGACATCGTCGGAGCGCCGCCAGGTTCGAATCGCAACGCGGGACTGCAAGCCCTCCGCAAGGCAGGGCAGCGTAGAATGCCCGCTTTGTCGAATTAACCGCAGGCAGAGCTTTCAGATGAACGAACCGCGCAAGAAGAACCCGACCTTCCGTGTCGCCGTGCTGATCGTGGTCGTGGTGTCACTGGTGATCGCGACCGTGCTGTATAACGCGATCACCGAGAAGCGCGAATTCGATCGCGAGAATCCGGACGATACGCCGATCACCGCGTCAGCCCCCGTGCAAGCGTCCGCCGCGGATGCGGCGAGTGCGGCTAACGCTTCCGGTGCTGCGGCACACTGACGCAGCACCGGCCCGCTTAATTTTCCGGCAGCCGGATCACACTTGCATCCTTGCGAATCAGACACGACGCCGCGAGCATCTGCTTGCACTGATGCGCGAGCAGCTTCAATTCATTGACCGCGTCGGCTTTACCGACGCTCTCCGGCGCTTTTTCCGCGTCAATCACCATCGAGTCGAGTTCGCGGGTCAGTCGCTTCATCAGGTCCGCCTGATCGGCGGGCGGCGGCGTGCCCGCTTCGGCTTGCTCGAGGTTTTCGCGTACGACGCTCAACCCGCGCTGCAGCGGCTGCTGCGTATGGCGATCCGCCTGGACCACGGTGCGCAGCAGCGGTGCGGCGGCGGTGATCTCCGATGCGAGCACGTGGCTGCGCACCAGCAGATTGTTCAATTCGGGAACGAACTTCTGCGCCGACTTCGGCTCGAGCATCATCCGCTGGAACGCCTGGCCGAGATTGGCAAACGCGATATGCACGTTCTTGCGTGCGAGACGGTAGCGAAAATCGCGATCGAGCGCGCCTGCTGCCGCGGAGCTCGCGGCGTTCGACGCCGCTGTGCGCCCGCCGGCCGCGCTGGCCGCAGGCTGGTCGGCAGGAATCGCGGTCGCCGTCGCGGCCGCGAGGGTCGCGACCAGTTCGTCCTTCGAATCGATCCCGTCCTTCGGGTTGACGGCGCGCGTTTCCATGTGGATGCCGGGTTCGCTGTCGACGTGTTCGCCGGTCCTCGCGCTGGCGGAGCCGCGAACCCCTGCGGGTGTATCCGCGGACGCGTCCGCGGGGCGGCCCGCCGTGCCGGTGACGGGTTCGGTCGCGATGACGACGCCCGACGCGCGCGCACCGGCTTCGGTGACCACCGCGGGCGCGACCACGACGGCCGGCTTGCCGCTCCACCACCAGCTCGCTTCCAGATACTGGCGCGTCGCGGCGATCATGTCGTTCACGAGCTTGCCCATCAGCCGGTATTCCCAATACGGGAACAGGTGGCTTGCGGCAATCGCGATCGCGCAGCCGACCACCGTGTCGATCGCGCGCTCGCCGATGATCCGCATGCTGCCCGGCGCGAGCAGATGGAACATCAGCAGCACGTAGGACGACGTGAATACGACGCTCGCGGTGTAGTTGAACAGCAGCAGGCTGTAGCTCATCACCATCGACGCGAACATCACGACCAGCAGGATATGCGGCTCCTTGACGAACATCATCAGCACGATGCTCGCCGCGCAGCCGATCAGCGTCCCGACGATACGCTGGCCGTTACGCTGTTTGGTCAGCGAATAGCCGGGCTTCAGGATGATGATCACCGTCATCACGATCCAGTACGCGTTGGTGAGCGGCAGCAGCCGTCCGAGCCAGAAGCCAACCGCGACGCCGATCGTCACGCGCAGCGCGTGGCGAAAGCTCGGTGACGCCATCGACAGATTCGAGAAAATCTGCCGGAACGGCACGCGACGGCTGGACACGAATTTCGATAGCGCCTGGTCGATCCGCAGTTCCGTTTCGATCGACGATGTCGGGTCGGCGAGACTGCGACGCATCCTGTCGATCATGCGTGTGCCGCTCCACAGGCGTCTGAACGATGACGACACGGCCGCGTACGCCTCGGCGTTCTTCGTTGGCAGACCCTGCTTGCGCATCTGGTCGAGCTCGTACTCGATCGCGCGCAGTTCCGCTTTGATATTGATCCGCGCGCGCGGCGGGCGATCCTGCAGCACCGCGAGGCCGATGTCCTCGAGGTCCGCCGCGGCCTTGCGAATCAGGTCGCGGTAGAAGATCAGCACGTCCGAACCGCCGAAGGTCGTGCGCACGAGCGGATAGTCGGTATGCGCGCCGACGAACAGTTCATGCAGGTCCACGGTATTGATAAACAGATTGAACAGCGTGACGCGCGCCGGTTCGAGATGGCCGCTCTTCAGTCTCGGCAGATTGCGCAGCACGATGTCGCGCGCGGCATCCTGGCGCTCGACCGCGGCGATCTGCTTCGCGACAAGATTGCGGTAACAGTCGTCCAGATTGTTATCGAGATCGAAGAAGTCGGCGCGCGCGAGCAGGTAATCCGCGCACGCGAATACGCTCTCCGCCAACGCCTGCTGTTCGATCCGATGCACCATCCAGCGGCTGACGAAGGTCGACCAGTACGTGTACCACAGGCCGCCAAGCAGAATCCACGACGCGTTCACGAGCGCCTGCAACGGCGTGAAGTGCTCCTCGAGCGTCAGCGTCATCATGAACAGCGTCGCGAAGCTGATCTGCGGCCAACGGTTGCCGTACACGACGATCAGCGACAGCACGAACGTAAGTGGCACGACGGTGCTCCACAGCGCGAACGCGTTGATCGTCGCGAGTCCGGTCGCGAGCGCCGCGAGAAAGCCGATCACGCTGCACGCCAGCATCTCGTTGTGCTTGTACTTGAGCGGGCCGGGCATATCGACCGCGCACGCGCCGAGCGCGCCGGTCGCGATCGTGAAGCCGAGTTCGCGATTGTGAAATACCGTTAGACACAGCACCGCGGGCAACGACACACCCACGGCGATGCGCAGGCCACCGTAGAAATATTGGCTGTACAGGAATTTCTTGATCTCAACCGAGTAGCGCATCGAACGGGACCGGGCGTGCTAGATGTTGGGATGATGCAGGGCAAAACTGCAGGCGAGTCTAACTGATTTTATTTTCGGTCTGACCTTGTCCGTTAGGCCAGGTTCAGCGGCGTCGACGCGTTTGCTATGCTGTCGGATCGTGTTTGCCTCGGCGCCGCCTGTATGCGGCGCCGCCGTCCGGTTTTTTTTTGCGCTGGCGTCGTGTCGCCGCGCCTCCATCATGACCTATCGCCATGTCATTCCGCCGAACGAGATCGAGTTGACTGCCGTGCGCGCGCAGGGGGCGGGCGGACAGAACGTCAACAAGGTGTCGAGCGCAATTCATTTGCGCTTTGACGTGCGCGCGTCATCGTTGCCGGACGTGCTGAAGATGCGCCTGCTGGCGCTGCACGACAGTCGCATTACCCGCGATGGCGTGGTCGTCATCAAGGCGCAGCAGTACCGCACGCAGGAGATGAATCGCGCTGCCGCGCTCGCCCGGCTCGACGAACTGATTGCGAGCGTTAGCGTAAACCGTAAGGCGCGCGTCGCGACGCGGCCGACACGCGCATCGCAGACGCGGCGTCTTGACGGCAAGTCGCATCGCGGCGAAGTGAAATCGGGCCGGCGCAGGGTCGGCGAAGAGTGAACGATGCGTTGATGCAGTTAGCGCTGCTTGCCCGGCAGGAAGTCGACGCAGAACACGCTGAGTTCTCCATCGAGACGCACCGCGACCGCTGCGGTATAGCAGTCTTCGCCGTCGGTTAGCGAGCAGTGCGGACCCATCATCGCGACGCGCCCGGGCGCCGCCAACGCGTGCTTGAAGTACGCGCGCCGCGACCAGTTGATGCGCGTGTCCGGAAAGAGTGGCGCGAGCCGCGGTGATGGCGGCGGCGTATTGCGTGCTGTGATCGAAGGCTGCGTTTGCTCGCCGCGCTCGTTCAGCACGAACACACGGCGGGCATCGGCAATCTTGAAGACCGGCTGCGCGGCCTGTTCCAGATCGCCTGACTGCGCGTAAATCTGCGCGCCGGCCAGCACCGCTTCGGTGAAGCCCTCGAATTCCGGACGCTGATAGCGCGCGTGCATGCGTTCATAGTCGGCGAACTGTCGCCACATCTGCCCGATCAGTTCGGGCACGCGCGCGCTCGCGGCCTTGATCGACGGTTTGGGCTGGCCGAACCAGAAGCCTTGCACGAAATCGACGTCGGCCTGCATCAGCGTCATCAGTTCGTCTTCCGTTTCGACGCCTTCGGCGAGCACCATCGTGCCGGACTGATGCAGCATCGTAATCAGATGATTGATCAACGCGTTGTCGCTGTCGCGCTGTCCGGCGCGCGCGACGAGCGAGCGGTCGAGCTTGACGATGTCCGGCCGGAAGCGCCACACGCGGTCGAAGTTCGAGAAGCCCGTGCCGAAGTCGTCGATCGCGATCAGGAAGTCGCGCGGCTGCGACGCGGCCAGCATGCTTGCGACCGCGGATTCATCGTCGGCCGGTTGCTCGAGCACCTCGATGACGACACGTTCCTGCGGCAGTCCGAAATGCTGTGACAGTTCGTCGATAAATGGTCGCTGCGGCCAGCCGGTTTCGAACACCTGCGGCCGTGTGTTCAGAAACAGCCAGCCGGTGTCGATGCGTTGTTCCATGAAATTCGCGACATGCAGGCACCGCGCGAGCCGGTCGAGTGCGCGCGCATCGGCGGTCGAGCGCGTGCCGGAAAAGAGCACGGCCGGAGAAATCGGGTGGCCGATCGGATCGAACGCTCGCAACAGCGCTTCGTACCCGACCACGCGCTGATGCGTGATGGACACGACCGGCTGGAACACGCTGCGCAGCGTGATCGTGCGCCAGGGTGCGGCCCAGCCTGTCTCTTCCAGCACCATGTGCTGCAAGAGGCCAGTGAGCGTCGTATCGTCGACGTTTGGCATGGCGTCAGAATGTCCTATGCAGCGTGCGGCGCGTGGTGGGACCGGGTAGCAGGAAAACCATACGGCGGCGGCGCGAAGCTTACGCGCGGCAGATGCGCCGCGCTGACGGGCGTGCGGGGCAAGGCTGGCAGGTGCGGCACCGGCGAGTTTGCCCGAAGCAGTCTAGCAAATCGAAGGCTACGCGAATGTTCGGGTTATCACAGACCCGGACAAGAATCCCGGTGCGGCCGCGCGACAGGATTGCGCGCGTGGTGCAGCGCGTCCGGCGCGACTTCGGCTTCGCGGGTATCCTCTTTGATTTTGCACAAAACAAGGAAGCCGACAATGAGTGAAATCGCA
The DNA here is from genome assembly GCF_004366595.1 of Paraburkholderia rhizosphaerae. GTDB lineage: Bacteria > Pseudomonadota > Gammaproteobacteria > Burkholderiales > Burkholderiaceae > Paraburkholderia > Paraburkholderia rhizosphaerae. The sequence continues at coordinate 93,484 of NZ_SORE01000019.1, read as the reverse complement.
GTCGTGGCAATCTCGGTCGCTAAACCGGGTTGTGAAGAACAGTTGCGCGTCGCGCTCGAAAGCATCGTTGCGCCATCGCGCGCGGAGCAGGGGGCATTGCAGTACGACTTGCATCGCGACCTGCGCGAGCCGCGCCGCTTCGTTTTCTACGAACGCTGGGAAAGCGAGGACGCACTTGCGACGCACGCGCAGTCAGCGCATATCGCGGCGTATCGGAAGCAGATTGCGGATTGGGTCGAGCACTCCGAAATCCGGGTGCTGAAGAAGATCATCTGAACCGCGTGCTCGCGCTTCGCGTGTCGCGCGAGCTCACAATATGACGGGGTGCGCGCGGTCTTGCGTGCGATGAATCAGTGCGTTGCTTGCGGAACGTCGAGAATCAGAATGATGGTCCAGTCCGCGTCGCCGTCATGGTGATACTGGCGCTCCGCGACGATGAACGGTTGCTGCTTGCCCGCCGGTCCGAGAAACAGCACGTCGCCTTCCATCGGCAGGCATTCGACTGGCGGCAACGCGAGGAACGCATCCTGACTGCCACGCGGCATCAGCTTTTCGATCTTGCGCGAGGCGGCCTCGGTCCATTCGATGTCCAGCTGGATGTTGCTCATGCTTTCCTCCGCACCTCGGTGCGCACGTTTGATTCGGTTCCATCGGATTCCGGCGCGACTTTAGCATATCGTCGCTAGATGGCGCTGCGCTGTGTGTGGGCGAGATATTTGTCGAAGCATAGCCGCATCATGACAAAGGCCGGAACCGTGTGTACGGTTCCGGCCTTTTGTCTGGTATGCGCGTCGAGCCGCGTTGCATGTCACCACGCCGGATCCGGCGCGGGCAGTACGCGTATGCGTGCCGCCGTTACTGAGCGGACTCCGATTTCGGTTTCTTGTGATGCATCGTGCCCTTGTGGTGCTGAGGCGCCGGTGCGGTATCCATGGCCTGCTGACGGTTTTGCACGTCTTGTGCGTGCTGCTCGAACTCGGCGGCCTTCGCGGGATCGGTGCTCATCACGATGCCTTTGTCCTGCTGGGCATACGCGGCACTCGTCAACGCCGAAAGGGAAACCAGGACTGCGAGGGACACTTTCTTCATCGCTAACCTCCGGAGAGAGTGGTTATGGACCCAAGTATGGCCTGTCCAAGGGGAAAGACAAATGCATTCTATCCAGCAATGTTCAGCCCAGCGGTGACGCAGCAACAGATTTCACATACCGTTACATTTCGTTACGATCGCGCGGGGAAGCCGCGAACGCCCGCGCTATACGGCTTCGCGAACGGGCTTGATGTGCGCCACATCGGCCAGGTTGATGGGTAAAAGGTAAAAAGGGACGATTGCGACGAATGCGCGATTGTGCCCGCGTAGCCGCGATAGCGGACGGGCGCTGGCTAGCCCGTTTTGGGCCTGTTGGTACAGCGTTAGCATTGCGCCCGTTCGTTATCCTGTGAATGATATGTCGGATCGCTAAACAAATTGCCAGGTGCACGACATCCGCACTGATGCGGATCAGCTGACGCGTTCAAAACCAGCCGAGCGCGCGATAGACATGAAACTGGGCGATTCCTATCAGTTCGTGCAAAGCGAGTTCCGCGCTGACCAGATTCTCATAGCGCGGCAACACGCCGCGCTGCGCGTGCCGTGTATTCGACACGACCGGCAGCGGCACCATACCGAACCGGTGGAAATCGAGCAGCGCGCGTGGCATCTGGTACGCGGACGTGACGAGAATCAAAGAACCGTAATATCCGTGCGGCAAAATAGCAGCGACATTACGCGCGTTTTCATACGTATTGAGGCTGCGGTTTTCGAGAACGATGTCGGTGCGCGGTACGTCCGCGCGCAGTAGCCACGGAAGATAGGTGTCGGCTTCGCTTGCAGCGTGATGCTGCGGATTGCCGCCGCTTACGATCACATCGCAGACGATCGCCGTGCGCTTGCATTGCGCGTAGAGCGTCGCGCTTTTGCCGATGCGCGCAAAGACGTCATGCTTCGGGATCAGCATGCGATTCTTCGCGTACTCGGTGCCGCCGCCAAGCAGGATGATTGCGGTGCGTGCGGTGAACGCGGATGCCGGCAAATCCCCGGTGTAGGCGCGGGCAGGCTGCACGCGGGCAAGCAGCGGCGCGGTAAGCCAGCCTGCCGCGATCAGCCAGAAAACGACCGCTGCGCTCACGGCGATCACTACCCGAGCGCGTTTCATTAGCAGAAATGCTGCAAAAAAAAGCGTCAATAAAATGAATAGGATCAATTTGATTGGGGTAACGTATCGTTTTGGAACATCTGTTCCGGAGTATTGGCGCGTTCGGTATCGTAGCGGGTAACCGCTGCATCGCCGCACTTTTTAGCGCGCAGCGAACGTCACCATGCCGGTCAACGGGGGCCGGAATGAAACAGACGGCGGCCGGCAGAATGGCCGCGGGGCGCGCGGCACGGCGAGACTTCGTCGGCGCTGTTTGCCGTCCGTCAGGCCACTGTCGCGCGACACATACGATGGCTGCACTTTAAGAAAGAAGTGAGATGACCACTTACTCTAATGAAGCGGTACTCGAAGCATTGCGGCGTGTGCAATATCGCCAGGTGCCGTGGGCAAAACGTCCCGGTGTGTTTGAATATCTGCGCTCGCTCGGCATGATGGACACGGTGCGACAACGCACCGTTGCGCCCGCGCCCGGCTTTCATGCACCGGTTGATATCGCGGTGCTGACCGAGCGCGGTCGAGCGGAATTTGCGCGGCTTGCGCGCGACGAGCAAGCGCTCGACTGGGATGCGCGACGCATGACCGGCTACGTGGCGGCCGAGCCCCGCGCGGCGGCGCTCTAGCAGGCAGTAAGGCGCTCCTCTGAAGAACGGATGACGCGGACCGCTCTGGTCCGTAACCGCATGACACGCGAGCGGTGTCATGCGTCGACGGCGCCGTGCCGGCTCCGCGGGAGAAGGCGTGCGCGATCCTGTACGCGGCGGTGGAACCCCCGAGGCAAAAAAAGCCCGTATCGCGAGGATACGGGCGTACCGGATACTTCTGCCACGCTGTGCTTATGGCAATGAATGAGACTGGCCTGTCCGCACCAGGTTCCCGTATTTATCGATTGGGTTGCTCAGGCGCAGAGGTGCGCACACAGCGCTGCCGCCGCGCTTGCGCGGCACACCGGCGTTGGTCGAATGCTGCAGCACTGGTCCACCGGCATGAACGGCGGCGGGTGAGCCCAACCACCCGTCGCCGGTCAACGATGAGTCGGCGGTGGACGGCGGCGCGATGCGTCGTCGCGTGACGGCGCATCGCTGCGCGGTGCGCGCACATTGCTGGCAATGTCGCCGCGCAAGTCGCCGCGCGGCGTCGGCGGCGTGAAATCGTGATTACGCGTTTCCGCCTGCTGCCACGCCTCTAACGTCGCTGGCTGGTCCGGTTTCCAGTTCCAGCCTTGCGGCCGTTGTTGGGCCGCAGCGGTTGCGGCAAGTGTTGAGACGACAATGCCGCACATAAGCAGGGACATTGGTCGCATGGTAAGGCTCCCGTCAGGACGGTCAGTTCCGACTGGTTTGCATAGTGCAACGTTAGTCCCGCTGAAGAAAGCGTGCTGTAAATAATAGTAAATGGTTGTTTCATCGCAGCCGGGCGGCTGCGGGTGGCGGCATGGGTCCGAGGCCGTTGCAACGGCCTCGGCGGGATCGCCAGATATGCGTCGGGCGCCCTGAGGCGCCCGTCGCGACAATCAGTAGGCGGTGACGGGAGTGGCCGTCAGGCCATTTTCACCGGTGCGCGCCACGATTCGGGATTGGTCCAGAATGCGCCGCGTAGGCGGTCGCGGCTCGGCGGTGCAGGCGGCTTGGATGCCGTCGCGCCGATGCGTCCGCGCAACGAAATCTGACGGCCGCTGGTGCCGAGGCGTTTGACTATTTCGGCGAGGGTGCCGTCGGCCTGCCACTCGTCGAAACGGCGACGGCAGGTCGGCGGAGAAGGATAGCGGCCAGGCAGCTTGGACCAGCCTTCGCCTGTCGACAGAACCCACAGCACCGCATTGACCACGGCGCGTGCCTCCACGCGTGGCCGTCCGCGGCGTTCGCTCCGCGCCGGCTCCGCACAGAACAACGCCTCGACCAAAGCCCACTCGTTGTCTTTCAAATCGTCGAACAGCATCATGTTTCACCTCAGCGAAGCTAACTCCGGTGCGCTGCCCCGCGCCGCGCACTCTGGATGCATCCGGTTTTGCGCGTGAAGCCGTTCAATGCTGCACAGATCGCGCGTCGAGCCGGATGCCAGGCGGGGTCGGGCTTGCCGCGGCGGGTATTGCATAAACCGCATTCGGCGCCGACCTTGTGCGAACCTAAACGCATGAAGTGTGCCAATCGGTCGTCGACCGCCTCAAAGTCCCGTTAAATCAAGCCGGGACGGGTGCTTGCCAGGCCCGTATGAGAATCCAAAAAACCTGACACGCAAATCAGGACAATCACCAATCTTGTGCAACGAGGCCCGCCGTCCGTGCGTTCGCGCTATATTGCTGCGCTGCAGCGAAATGGGGTGGCAACAATGCGGTCGCGCGCGACCCTCGATGATTCGCGCATACAATTCGCATTAAACGACGAGATTGATGAGGGGCCCAAATGAATGTGACGCTTCGCCAATTGCGCGTGTTTATCGAAGTCGCGCGGCTGCAGAGCTTCAGTCGGGCCGGCGATGAGATCGGCCTGACGCAGTCCGCGGTGAGCCGATGCGTGCGCGAACTCGAGGCGGAGCTTGGCCTGAAGCTGATCGATCGCACGACGCGCGAGGTGCGGTTGACCGATGCGGGCGGCAATCTCGTCGCGAGCGTATCGCGCCTGCTGAGCGACCTCGACGACGCGCTGCGCGAAATTCGCGAGATCGGCGAGCAGCGGCGCGGGCGCGTCGTCGTGGCGGCGAGCCCGACGATCGCATGCCGCCTGATGCCGCAGGTGATTGCCGCATGCGGCCGGCAGTTTCCGTATATCGCACTGGGCTTGCGCGACGATGTGCAAAGCGATGTCGTGCGCCGGGTGAAATCCGGGGAGGTCGACTTCGGCGTGGTCGTCGGGCCGAACGCGGCCGAAGACCTGCTGACCGAGCCGCTAATGACCGATTCGTTCTGTTTCGTATCGCGTGCCGATCATCCGCTGGCAAAGCGTCGGCAGGTCGAATGGAAAGCACTCGACGGACAGCGGCTCGTGATGCTCGACTACGCATCCGGAAGCCGGCCGATTATCGATGCGGCGATGGCCGAGCACGGCGTGCATGCGACGGTGGTTCAGGAGCTCGGCCATCCGGCGACGGTGTATGGCCTCGTCGAGGCGGGTATTGGTGTCAGCGTGTTGCCGTGGCTCGCGCTGCCGCTGCCGGCCGACGCAACGCTGGTCGCCCGGCCGCTATTGCCGCGCGCGCAGCGTACGGTTGAACTGGTGCGGCGGCGTGACCGGTCGTTATCGCCGGCCGCTGAAGCGGTGTGGGGTTTGATCACGCAAGTGCCGGCGCGCACTGAAGATCTCCATTGAGTTGAGCGCAAGGGCGCCTGCATCCGCGCGTGCAGGCATGCTTACGCGAACCGAGGCGTTGCGCTATTCAATCGATGCGAGCGTAGCGCGCATCCTCCGAATGTGCGCATCGCATCGCATCGTCGGCCGAACCGGACAGGCAGCGTTCGCGATGTAAACTATCGCCTTTCCGATGACCTGCCTGGATGCCGCGATGAGCGAAACGGACCTGTCCCAAGCCCTCTTTCCCCATGCGCGCGACGCGGTGCGCGCGCTGCGGCCGTCACAGATTCGTGAAGTGGCCAACGCCGGCTTCGGGCTAGACGATGTGCTGCCATTCTGGTTCGGCGAGTCCGACCGCGTGACGCCGCCTTTTATCCGCAACGCGGCAAGCGAAGCGCTCGCCGCCGGCGCGACGTTCTACACGCATAACCTCGGCATTGCGCCGTTGCGCGCGGCGCTGGCCGGTTACGTGAGCACACTGCACGGCGCAACCGCAGTCGATCACGTCGCGGTCACGAGCGCCGGAGTGAACGCGCTGATGCTCGCCGCGCAACTGGTGGTAGGGGCGGGCGATCGCGTGGTCGAGGTCACGCCGCTGTGGCCGAATCTCGTCGAGATTCCGAAAATTCTCGGCGCACACGTGGAAACGGTGGCGCTCGATTATGGTCCGCGCGGCTGGACGCTCGATCTCGAACGGCTGCTCACCGCCCTGACCCCGGCGACGAAGCTGCTGATGCTGAACTCGCCGAACAACCCGACCGGCTGGGTGATGACTCGCGATGAACAGCGCACGGTGCTCGACCATTGCCGGCGCAACGGTATCTGGGTCATCGCCGATGAGGTCTACGAGCGGCTCTACTACGCCGGTCACGAGCATGGCGTAGCGCCGTCTTTCCTCGATCTGGCTTCGCGCGACGAACGGGTCATCTGTGTGAATTCGTTCTCGAAGGCGTGGCTGATGACCGGCTGGCGGCTCGGCTGGATCGTTGCGCCCGCGCAGTTGATGGACGATCTCGGCAAGCTGATCGAATACAACACGTCCTGCGCGCCGGCCTTCGTTCAGCAGGCCGGACTCGCCGCGCTTCAGCAAGGCGAGGCTTTTACGCAGCAGCTGGTCGGCGAACTGAAGGCGTCGCGCGACCACCTGGTGCGGGCGCTATCGGCGTTGCCCGAGGTCGACGTGAAGGCGCCGGCGGGTGCGATGTACCTGTTTTTCTCGCTGCCGGGCGCCGCCGCGGGCAGCCTTGACCTGTGCAAGGCGCTGGTGCGCGATGCGCGCATTGGTCTTGCGCCGGGCAGTGCGTTTGGGCCCGAGGGGGAAGGCTTCGTGCGCTGGTGCTATGCGTGCGACACGGCGCGACTCGACGAAGGGGTTGCGCGGCTACGAAGGTTTCTCGAAGGACGGTGGGCGGCTGAGCGGGCTTAGCGGGGTGGGCTTGGCTCAGTGTGCCTGGCAGAGCGGCTTGTGAGCGCGCGCGTCGGGCGATGCCGCGACATGCCGGACCACTCCCGTCGCTCGTGCGTTGCCGGCGTTCACTAGCCGGCTCCTCCGGCTTTGTCGCGCTTTATCGAGTGGCCCAGGCCACCGGCATCACGCTGTTGGCCGAAGTTGGCCCCTCGCACTGAACGGGCTTCGGGCCCTGGTGACCCCCACTCGCTTTACGCACCGAATCTTTTTGCGTAATATGGCACCCAGTCACGCGGTTCCTTTCCGGAATTTCGCTGCTCCGTCGTCCGGCTGGGTTTGGCCTGAATGCCAGTTTTGCCTCCCCCCGGTGCGTGCTCCCATCAATATGACCGATCAAAATCGGGCGAGCGCGTCTTCAGTTCCACTACTGCTTGTCGTCTGTTTGATCCGGTTCTTTTGACCACAGGGTCTGACCTAGCTGCATGAATACCCAAGAGGCGAAGATCGTCCTCGAGACTGCATTGATCTGCGCGCAGGAGCCATTAAAGCTCGGTGAGTTGCGTAAGCTCTTTGCCGATAACGTGTCGGCAGATACGGTTCGCACGTTGCTTGAAGACCTGAGGCACGAGTGGTCTGGGCGCGGCGTCGAGCTGGTGTCGCTGGCGTCGGGCTGGCGCTTCCAGAGCAAGCCGGCGATGCGCACGTATCTCGATCGGCTGCATCCGGAAAAACCGCCCAGGTATTCGCGTGCGGTACTGGAAACATTGGCGATCATCGCTTATCGGCAACCCGTTACACGCGGCGATATCGAAGAAATTCGCGGCGTGACGGTGAATACGCAGGTCGTCAAACAGCTCGAAGACCGTGGCTGGATCGAGGTGATCGGTCATCGCGACGTGCCGGGCCGTCCGGCTTTGTACGCGACGACCCGCCAGTTTCTCGACGACCTCGGCCTGAAGGCACTCGACGAACTGCCGCCGCTTGACGATCCGTCGGCCCAGGCGAATGTCGATCTGCTCGCGCAGCATTCGATCGAATTCACCGATGGCGACACGCTGGACGCACAGGCATCGAGCGATGAGGCGAGCGCGAGCGGCGGCACCGACGAACACGCTACGACGACCGGCGAAGGTGGCGTGTCTGAAGCAATGCAGCACGGCTTGGCCGCCGATGATGCGATGGCGCCCGGTGCAATCGGACCTCATTCATCGAGCGACGCGGCTGAAGCGGGCGCACCGGGCGCGGGATTTGCGCAGCCGGATAGCGAGCACGTCGGACAGCCTGAAGGAAATCTCCCGGCGGCCGGCGATTCGGACGATGGCAATCCGAGTGCACGGACTGGCCTCGCAAGCGGCGCAGTCAGTGGCGACACCGAACGCGCCGTAGCGCGCGAAGCGGGCTCCGCGAATACACATGCGCATGATGCTGCGGATCAGGCAGATCAGGCGGATCAGCTGGATGAAGCGCCGCACGGCAACGCGGCAGCCACCGCTGACAACGCAAACAACGACGAATCGGCCTCTACCGCGGCCGTGCAGGAACGCAACGAGTATCACGGCGAACCGGACCGCGAACATCGTGGCGAACTTCGCAGTGAAGCGGAGCCCGCAATCGGGCCGCATTCGACTCATGCGGCGCAGGGTGGTCCGCAAGACCGCCGGGACACCGCACAAGACGCGGGCGTGGTGACGGACGACGAGCCCGAGTCACGCAGCGCCTGACGTAACCGAACCTATTTGCCGCGCCCGCAACGGGCGCGAGATCTGACATTTTGAGGTTGTTTTGACAGACATCCACGATACCGATTCGCCCGAATCCGAGCGCGCGGTCCGCCCTGCGCCGTCTGACGACACGCGCGCGGCGCCCGCGCCGGCCGGCGCTGCGGAACGCAACAGCCGTGCGGGTGACCCGGGTGGCCCAGGCGAGGCGTCCGACACAGAAGGCGGCGAGCGTCCGCGACGCGGTTTGCGCCGCGGCCCGCGCAGTCTGATCGCGCGTCGCCGAGCGGGCGCGAAAGGCAAGCCGGGCGCCGAGGTCGCCAATGCGCAGCCGGCACCGGTTGTGCCTGAAGCGCCGCCGGATGGCGAGGTGGTCGCTCAGGTGCGTATGCCGCGTAAGGACGCTGCCGCGAAAGGTCAAGGCGGTCGTCGAACGGGCGGCAAGCGCGACGCGCAGCAGCCGCGCGGCGCCGCGCCGCGCGAAGGCGCACGCCAGAACCGGCGCGGCCCCGGCCAGAACAGCCCGCAGGCCGCGCCGGACGCGGCGACGGACGACGATCTCTTTTCGTATGTCACGTCGCCTGCATTCGATGCGGACAATTCGTCGAACGGCGGCCCAGGCGGCAGTGTGCGCGCGCCGATGCTGCGCCGGGGCCGTCCGGCGCAACCGAAGCGCGTACTCGCGCCGGACGACGACGCGCCGAAACTTCACAAGGTGTTGGCGGAAGCCGGTATGGGTTCGCGCCGCGAGATGGAAGAGCTGATTGTCGCGGGCCGTGTGTCCGTGAATGGCGAGCCGGCGCATATTGGCCAGCGCATCATGCCGACCGACCTCGTTCGCATCAACGGCAAGCCGGTCAAGCGCAAGTTGCAGAACAAGCCGCCGCGCGTGCTGCTGTATCACAAACCGACTGGCGAGATCGTTAGTCACGCGGACCCGGAAGGCCGTCCGTCGGTATTCGACAAGCTGCCGCCGATGAAGACCGCGAAGTGGCTCGCGGTCGGCCGGCTCGACTTCAATACCGAAGGTCTGCTGATGCTGACGACGTCAGGCGATCTGGCGAACCGTTTCATGCATCCGCGCTATAGCGTCGAGCGCGAGTACGCGGTGCGCGTGGTCGGCGAACTCGCCGAGGGTATGCGGCAGAAGTTGTTGAGCGGCGTCGAACTCGACGACGGTCCGGCGAACTTCCTGCGTATCCGCGACGGCGGTGGCGAAGGCACGAATCACTGGTATCACGTGGCGCTCGCGGAAGGGCGCAATCGCGAAGTGCGCCGGATGTTCGAGGCAGTCGGCCTGATGGTGAGCCGTCTGATTCGCACGCGGCATGGTCCGATTTCACTGCCGCGCGGTCTGAAGCGTGGTCGTTGGGAAGAACTCGAAGACAACCAGGTGCGCAGCCTGATGGCGTCGGTCGGACTGAAGGCGCCAAGCGAAGAGAAGGGCGGCGGGCGTAACGCGTCGCAGGAGCGCCGCCAGCCCGATCCGATGCAGACATCGATGGGCTTCATACATCGCGAGCCTGTGCTGATGTCGCATGGCCGTTTCGATCAGCAGCAGCGAGGCGGTGGCGGTAGCGGCGGGCGCCGCGGCCAGTCCGGCGGCGGGTTCGGAGCGCTGAACAGTGGTCCCGGCGGCGGTTTTGGCAACCGCAACGGTAATCGTGGCGACGCACGCACGCCGAACAAGGGTGGCCGTGGCGGACGCGACATCGACGGCAACCGTGCGCCGTCGGGCGGTGGCAATCGCGCGGCGGGCGCGGCAGGCGCGGGCAATGGCGGCAATCGTGCTGGCAACCGCGCTGCCGGCGGCGGCAACGCGAACCGCGGCGGCAACGCGAATCGCGGCAACAATCCGAACGCAAACGGAAACCGCGCGCCACGCGGCCGTACACGCGGCCGGTAGACCCAATTTTCCTGAGGCGCAAACCGCCTGACGGTGGGTCCGCAGCCGGATTAACAGGCTCAACGGATCTCGCGTGCGATGCTGAACGTCAGACCCGCGGAGACGGCCGGCCGACTCTGCGCCGCCACGTCGCGGAGTCGTCTTTCGCCTGGTTTTTTCCGCTCGATTGACGCCAAAGCAAGCGCGAATGCGCCTCCTCGGCGGCCTCGCGGTTTGCGTTTGTCCTGAAAAATGGCTACAATCACGAAGTCGCTGGGCGTGCGGTTAAGAGTCTGGTTTTTGCGTGCGGCTCAGGTGCGACCACCGGCAATAAGATGATGGGCGTTTCGCCCATTTTTTTTTGCCGCGCAAGTTCGCAATTCGATGCGTTCGACATGTGGTTCAGCATCTCGGCAAGCACACGCACGTCGGCCTGGCGCGGCCCGCTGTGGTGGTGTTCGATGGTCATTCGTGGCAGGTTCTGCAACCTCGCCTGGCAACCCCACTGCGGCAACTCCGCCGTGGCAACCGGCAGGCGCGCCGCGCGAACATCTAGAGGGCATTGTGCAACTGACGGAACTGATTGAAACGACGGTCGTGGGCCTTGGCTACGAACTGGTCGATCTCGAGCGCACCGGGCGCGGCATGCTGACCGTGTTCATCGACCAGCCTGCCGGCATCGCGATCGAAGACTGCGAAAAGGTCACGCGTCAGCTCCAGCACGTCCTGACGGTCGAGAATATCGACTATGAGCGGCTCGAAGTATCGTCGCCGGGGCTCGACCGGCCGCTCAAGAAACTGATGGATTTCGAACGCTTCGCGGGTAGCGAAGCAGTGATCACGTTGAAAAAGCCATTGGACGGACGTAAATCGTACCGGGGTATTTTGCATGCTCCGCAAGGCGAGACGATTGGTCTTGAATTTGAAGGGAAGGAAGGCGCCGCGATGCTGGATTTCACGCTTGCGGATATCGATAAAGCACGCCTCGTTCCGAAAGTTGACTTTAGGAGCCGCAAACAATGAGTCGCGAAGTGTTGATGCTGGTGGATGCGCTGGCACGCGAGAAGAACGTCGACAAGGACGTCGTATTTGCTGCGCTTGAAGCGGCGCTCGCCTCGGCATCCAAGAAACTCTTCGACGAGGACGCGGACATTCGCGTTCATATCGACCGTGAGAGCGGCGAGCATGAAACGTTCCGCCGTTGGCGCGTGGTGCCCGACGAAGCCGGTCTGCAGGAGCCGGACCAGGAAATCCTGCTGTTCGAAGCGCGCGAGCAGAAACCCGACGCGCAAATCGACGATTTCCTCGAAGAACCGGTGCCGTCGATCGAATTCGGCCGTATCGGGGCACAGGCTGCGAAACAGGTGATTCTGCAGAAGGTTCGCGACGCGGAGCGCGAGCAGATTCTGAACGACTTCCTCGAGCGTGGCGAAAGCATCATGACCGGTACGGTCAAGCGTCTCGACAAGGGTAACTTCATCGTCGAATCGGGCCGTGTCGAAGCGCTGTTGCGTCGCGACCAGTTAATTCCGAAAGAAAACCTGCGTGTCGGCGACCGCGTACGCGCGTATATCGGCAAGGTCGATCGCACCGCTCGCGGTCCGCAGATCGAACTGTCGCGCACCGCGCCCGAGTTCCTGATGAAGCTGTTCGAAATGGAAGTGCCGGAAATCGAACAGGGCCTGCTCGAGATCAAGGCGGCCGCGCGCGATCCCGGCGTGCGCGCGAAGATCGGCGTGGTCGCGTATGACAAGCGCATCGATCCGATCGGTACCTGTGTCGGCATTCGCGGCTCGCGCGTGCAGGCCGTGCGCAATGAGCTCGGTGGCGAAAACGTCGACATCGTGCTATGGTCGGAAGATCCCGCCCAGTTTGTGATCGGCGCCCTTGCGCCGGCAGCCGTCCAGTCGATCGTCGTCGACGAAGAAAAGCATTCGATGGACGTCGTCGTCGACGAAAACGAACTGGCGGTCGCTATCGGCCGCAGCGGCCAGAACGTGCGTCTTGCCAGCGAACTGACCGGCTGGCAGATCAATATCATGACGCCGGACGAGTCTGCGCAAAAGCAGAATCAGGAACGCAGCGTCCTGCGTGACCTGTTCATGGCGCGTCTCGATGTCGACGAGGAAGTCGCTGACATCCTGATCGACGAAGGCTTCACGAGCCTCGAAGAGATCGCTTATGTGCCGCTCAACGAGATGCTCGAGATCGAGGCATTCGACGAAGACACGGTTCACGAATTGCGTAATCGCGCGCGCGATGCGTTGCTGACGATGGCGATCGCGAACGAGGAGAAGGTCGAGGGCGTGGCGCTCGATCTGAAGAGCCTCGACGGTATGGATGCGGATCTGCTTGCGAAGCTTGCCGAACATCAGGTGCAAACGCGCGACGATCTGGCGGAACTGGCAGTAGACGAGCTGGTTGAAATGACCGGCATGGAAGAGGACGCCGCGAAGGCGTTGATCATGAAGGCCCGTGAACACTGGTTTCAGTGACAAAGTGACATGACCATGAACCACTGACCTGAACGCGGCAGGCGCCGATGTGTATCGATGCCGGATGGCCGCACGACCCGATGCTAACAGCAAGGAATCGGTCCTTGCACTAAGAGGAATGAATGGCGAGTAACAACGTAGCCCAATTTGCCGCGGAACTGAAAATGCCTGCAGGCGTGCTGCTCGAGCAGCTGCAGGCGGCGGGCGTCGAGAAAGCGAGTGAGGACGACGCCTTGTCGGAAACCGACAAGGCGCGTCTGCTCGACCACTTGCGCAAGTCGCACGGCTCGCAGGACGCCGACAAGCGCAAGATCACGCTGACGCGGCGGCACACGTCGGAGATCAAGCAGTCCGACGCGACGGGTAAGGCTCGTACCATTCAGGTCGAAGTTCGCAAGAAGCGCACCTTTGTCCGCCGTGACGAATCGGCCGATCAGGGCGAGCACGCGGCTGCCGCCGAGGCTGAAGATCTCGAATTGCAGCGTCGCGAGGAAGAAGCGCGCCAGCAGGCCGAGTTGCTTGCGCAGCAGGCTCAGGAGCTGAAGGAGCGCCAGGAACGTCTCGAGCGCGAAGAGGCCGAGCGCCAGGCGCGCGAGCAGGCGGCCGAGGCGGAGCGGCAACGCGCGGAAGAAGAGGCGGTGAAGAAGCGCGCCGCTGCGGTGGCCGAAGCGGCTGCGCGCGAGCAGCAGGCGGAAGCCGAACGCGCCGCTGATCAGGAACAGGAAGACGAGCGCGCGGCAGCGGAACGCGCGGCGCAGCGCGAAGCGGCGAAGAAGGCCGAGGATGCCGCGCGTGCCGCGTCGGAGAAGGCGCGCGCCGAGCAGGAAGAGATTGCGAAGCGTCGTGCGGCGGCGGAAGCCGAAGCGCGCGCGATTCGCGAAATGATGAACACGCCGCGTAAGGCGGCTCAGGCGAAGGCGCCGGAACCGGCGCCCGCGGCGCAAAAGCCAGCCGAACAGCCGAAGGCTGCCGAGGCGAAGGGCACGCTGCACAAGCCGGCACGGCCGGCTGGCGAAACGCCGGCGGCGCGTCCGGCGGCGAAGAAGCCCGCGGCAGCTACGCCGGCGTCGACGACGCCGTCGTCGCCGTCCGCACCCGCTGGCGACAAGAAAAAGGCGGGCGGTAAAGCAGGCGGCTGGCAGGACGACGCAGCCAAGCGCCGCGGCATCAAGACGCGCGGCGATACCAGCGGCGGCGTCGATCGCGGCTGGCGCGGCGGTCCGAAGGGGCGTGGCAAGCATCAGGAAGCCACCTCGTTCCAGGCACCGACCGAGCCGATCGTGCGAGAAGTGCACGTGCCGGAAACGATCACGGTGGCCGATCTCGCGCACAAGATGTCGGTGAAGGCTTCGGAAGTCATCAAGGTGATGATGAAGCTCGGCCAGATGGTCACGATCAACCAGATGCTCGATCAGGAAACCGCGATGATCGTTGTCGAGGAGCTGGGGCACCACGCGGTGGCCGCGAAGCTCGACGATCCGGAAGCGATGCTGGTCGAAGGCGAAGTGAGCGACGCCGAAGCGCTGCCGCGTCCGCCGGTTGTCACAGTGATGGGTCACGTCGACCACGGCAAGACCTCGCTGCTCGACTACATCCGGCGCGCGAAGGTCGCCGCCGGCGAAGCGGGCGGCATTACGCAGCACATCGGCGCATACCACGTCGAAACGCCGCGCGGCGTGATCACGTTCCTCGATACGCCGGGTCACGAGGCGTTCACGGCGATGCGTGCACGCGGCGCGAAGGCAACCGACATCGTGATTCTCGTGGTCGCGGCCGACGACGGCGTGATGCCGCAGACGAAGGAAGCGATCTCGCACGCGAAAGCGGGCGGTGTGCCGCTCGTCGTCGCGATCAACAAGATTGACAAACCGGAAGCGAACCCTGACCGCGTGAAGCAGGAACTGGTCGCGGAAGGCGTCGTACCGGAAGAATACGGTGGCGATTCGCCGTTCGTGCCGGTGTCGGCGAAGACCGGCCAGGGCATCGACGATCTGCTCGAGAACGTGTTGCTGCAGGCTGAAGTGCTTGAACTGAAGGCGCCGGTCGAGGCGCCGGCCAAGGGCCTCGTGATCGAAGCGAAACTCGACAAGGGCAAGGGCCCGGTCGCGACGATCCTCGTGCAGTCCGGTACGCTGAACCGCGGCGACGTCGTGCTGGCCGGCAGTGCGTATGGCCGTGTGCGCGCGATGCTCGACGAAACCGGCAAGGCAACGAAGTCGGCGGGCCCGTCGATCCCGGTTGAAATCCAGGGTCTGTCGGAAGTGCCGGCGGCCGGCGAAGAAATGATCGTGATGCCGGATGACCGCAAGGCGCGCGAAATCGCACTGTTCCGTCAGGGCAAGTTCCGCGACGTGAAGCTCGCGAAGCAGCAGGCCGCGAAACTGGAAAACATGCTCGAGCAAATGGGCGAAGGCGAAGTGCAGAACCTGCCGCTCATCGTCAAGGCGGATGTGCAGGGTTCGCAGGAAGCACTGGTGCAGGCGCTGCTCAAACTGTCCACCGACGAAGTGCGCGTGCAGATCGTGCACAGCGCGGTCGGCGGTATCAGCGAATCGGATGTCAACCTCGCGACGGCATCGAAGGCGGTTATCGTCGGCTTCAATACGCGGGCCGATGCGCAGGCGCGCAAGCTGGCCGAGACAAACGGCGTCGACATCCGCTACTACAACATCATCTACGACGCGGTGGATGAGATCAAAGCGGCGATGTCGGGCATGCTCGCGCCGGAGAAGCGCGAAGTCATCACTGGCATGGTCGAGGTGCGCCAGGTATTCAAGGTGCCGAAGGTCGGTTCGGTGGCGGGCTGTATGGTCACTGATGGTGTCGTCAAGCGGACCTCGTCGGTGCGCGTGCTGCGCAACAACGTCGTCATTCACACTGGCGAACTCGATTCGCTCAAGCGCTTCAAGGACGACGTCAAGGAAGTGCGCCAGGGCTTCGAGTGCGGTATGTCGGTGAAGAACTTCAACGATATCGTCGAAGGCGACCAGTTCGAAGTTTTCGAGGTCACCGAAGTCGCGCGTACGCTGTAACCGGAGCGCCGCGCTACCAGGGCGGAGCGGGCGCTGAGCCGGCTCCGCCCTGTGTTTTTATGCCTGACTGAACATGCCGAAAAAACGTACTTCCCCCAATCGCAATGTACAGATCGCGGATCAGATCCAACGTGATCTGTCCGACTTGCTTCGCGAGGTCAAAGACCCGCGCATCGGAATCGTCACGATTCAGAGCGTCGAGTTGACGCCGGACTATGCGCACGCGAAGGTCTATTTCACGACGCTGACCGGCGATCCGGCGCAAACGCAGGACGCGCTCAACCACGCAGCCGGCCATTTGCATAACCAGCTTTTCAAGCGGTTGCATATCCACACAGTGCCGACGCTGCATTTCCACTATGACAAGACGATCGAGCACGCGGTGCAGATGTCGCGACTGATCGACGAAGCAAACGCGAATCGCGCGAAAGAAGACTGATCATCGTTGCGTGCTAGCTGAAATGACGAACGCCTCTCCGACCGCACCGCAGCGTCCGCGCGTGCCGCGCCGCGCGCTGGACGGCGTGCTGCTGCTCGATAAACCGGTGGGTCTGTCGAGCAACGACGCGTTGATCCGCGCAAAGCGCCTGTATCAGGCGAAGAAGGCAGGCCATACGGGCACGCTCGATCCGCTCGCGTCCGGCTTGCTGCCACTCTGTTTTGGCGAAGCCACCAAGTTCTCGCAGGATCTGCTCGACGCGGACAAAACGTACGAGGCGACGATGCGGCTCGGCGTGACAACGACAACCGGCGATGCGGAAGGCGAAGTACTGCGGACACGCGACGTTCACTGCGACGACGCAGGCGTCGCCGCTGCGCTAACGCAGTTTTGCGGTGAGATCGTGCAGATTCCGCCGATGTATTCGGCGCTCAAACGCGACGGCAAGCCCCTTTACGAATACGCGCGCGCCGGGCAAACGGTCGAGCGGGAAGGGCGCCGGGTCACGATTCACGCGCTTGAATTGATTGCGTGCGCGCTACCGGACGTGACGTTTCGCGTGACATGCAGCAAGGGGACTTATGTGCGCACGCTCGCCGAGGATATCGGCGCAGCGCTGGGTTGCGGCGCGCATCTGATCGCGCTGCGGCGCACCGGTGTCGGCGTGCTGACGCTCGAGCATGCGGTGACGCTCGACGCGCTCTCCGATGCGGCCGACGGCGATCGCGATCGCTGGCTGCAGCCAGTTGACGCATTGTTATCGACCTTCCCCGCAGTGCACCTCGATGACGAAGCGACGCGCCGTTTCCTGCATGGACAGCGGCTGCGCCTCGCGGATCTGTCGATCAGCGGCGACGTGCTGGGCGCGCCGCGCGTGCGTGTCTATGCGGCGTATGAAGGCCCGCATGAAGGCCGTCTACTCGGCGTCGCGAAAGCAGCCGACGGCGTACTCGCACCGGACCGGTTGGTCGTCACCGCGCCGACCTGAACACGGAGTCCGGGGCGCTCGGTCCGCGTACGGCTGCGCGTGTGAGTTCGTGCGTGAGCTATTTCTAAACTACTTCTTCACGTCGTCCGGGTTGTACGTGACGTACAGCTTCGTGTAGCCCTTCGTATCGAAGGTGCCGCTCCAGCCTCTGGGAATCGTGACGGCTTCTCCCGCGTGGACCGCCACGACCGAGCCATCCGGAGATGTCAGCGTGGCACCCCCGCTGATGAAGTACAGGAACTCGTTGTACGGATAGTCCTTGTCGGTTTCATGCAGCGGGCCGGATTGGTAGAGCCCGGTTTGATATCCGTTGTCTTTCGACGTGAACGTAACGACATCCGTCGTCGCGTTGCCGTCCTTGCTCTCATGCACCGCGCCCTTGCGCTGAAAGATCGAGCCGTTGATTTCAGGTTTCGTTACCTTGATCGGCTTGATCACTTCCGCTTGCGCGTGCGCGGCGACGGCGAAAAGCGCGACGAGCGTCAGCGTTGCACCGAAGGTGGGTACTCTGCTTATCCAGCGTCTGTTCATGGGTGACCTGCAAATGGCGGACCGGAAGAGGGCGTAGTTTGCCGCAAGCTGTGTCGCGAACGCTAACAATCGCGTATTGCCGCCATGAATCTAGCGCTTCGCGATCACCAGGTCACGTCAACAATCGATGTGAATTCGCCCCGCCATGCGGCGGTTCGTGTCCATGGCGCGCAACGGCAGCGCCGTGCGCCGCATATCGCGCGCGATTTAGCCGTTTAGTGTGCCGCCGACGCCGCCGCACCCGCATCGCCGCCAGGCGAGCGTTCAGGCTTGGTAATCCAGATCAACGCGATCAGCGCGATGAAAATACCCGCGGAGATATAGAACAGGTCGTTGACGCCCAATTGCGCGGCCTGTTGCGTGGCCATCGAGTTGAACAGTCCCAATGCCTGCTGCTTGTCGAGACCCATCTGGTTCAACTGCTGGACGGTCGCGTCGAACGCCGGGTTGTACGGATTCGCCTGCGCGACCAGCCGCGTGTGATGAAGAATCGACCGGTGATCCCACGCAGTCTGGAAAATCGATGTGCCGATGCCGCCGCACATGATCCGCACGAAGTTCGATAGACCCGATGCCGCGGGAATGCGGTTGCCCGGCAATCCCGATAGCGTGATCGACACGAGTGGGATAAAGAAACCCGCCATCGCGACGCCCTGGATCAGCGTCGGCACGGTCAGCGCAAATGTATCGACGCCGGTCGTATAGCGCGAGCGCATCCAGAAACACAGCGCGAAAATCAGAAACGATGCGGTCGCGATATAGCGCGGATCGGTGCGTGGCAATACCTTGCCGGTGACCGGCGACAGCAGGATCGCGAACAGACCGACCGGCGCCATGATGATGCCCGCATCGGTTGCCGTATAGCCGATGTCCGTTTGCAGCCAGAGCGGCAGCAACACCAGGTTGCCGAAGTACAGCCCATAGCCGATCGATAACGCGACTGTTCCGCCGGTGAAATTGCGCAGCTTGAAGAGCGACAGATCCACCACCGGATGATCCGCGGTCAGTTCCCAGACGATAAAGAACGCTAACGCGATCACCGCGGTCAACGCGAGCACGACGATCGTCGT
This sequence comes from Paraburkholderia rhizosphaerae, assembly GCF_004366595.1. Lineage (GTDB taxonomy): Bacteria > Pseudomonadota > Gammaproteobacteria > Burkholderiales > Burkholderiaceae > Paraburkholderia > Paraburkholderia rhizosphaerae. Next base: position 74,440 of record NZ_SORE01000019.1, on the reverse strand, counting down.
CGATGAAAACCAGTCGAGGTCTTTGCCCTTGTCGAGCATGATCTGCAGCGAACCGACCCAGGTAATCAGCAGCGCGAGACCGACTGTGTCGATCGGCGCTTTTCTGATCACCGAATCGCGATCGCGAAAGATCGCCCATGTGGCCGCCGCCGCGAGCACGCCGACCGGAATATTCACATAGAAGATCCACGGCCACGAGATATTGTCCGAGATCCAGCCGCCTAGAATCGGGCCGGCGACCGGCGCGATCAGCGTGGTCATCGCCCACATCGACAGCGCCATCGGCGCTTTCGCGCGCGGATAGCTGGCCAGCAGCAAGGTCTGCGATAGCGGAATCATCGGCCCCGCGACGGCGCCCTGGAACACGCGCGACGCAAGCAGAAACGGCAGCGTCGGCGCGAGTCCGCACATCCACGACGAGATCACGAACAGGATGATCGACGCCATAAAGAGCCGCACCTGGCCGATACGATCGGTCAACCAGCCGGTGAGCGGCACGGAAATCGCGTTGGCAACCGCGAACGACGTGATCACCCACGTGCCCTGGTCGGACGACACACCCAGGTCGCCGGAAATAGACGGGATCGACACGTTGGCGATCGACGTGTCCAGCACGTTCATAAACACCGCGAGCGATACCGCGATCGTGCCGATCACAAGTTGCGCGCCTTCCAGCGGTGGATGAACGATCGGCGCTTGAGCCTGAGCCATTGAGCGAAAGCCTTTGTTCTGGTTTGACGGGGGGCGCTTACATCAGCTTCGCAGCCGCGCGTTTGCCCGCGCCGCGTGCCGCTGCTTTCTGCGATGCGTTGCCGCCCGGCCCCGCGTTTTCGGCGATGATGCGCGCGATTTCCGCGTCGGCTTCGTCGCCGTATTTGTCGAATACCTTGGTCTGGTAGACGGTGTTCTGCGCATTGCCGAGCTGACCGCCGCTTTCGTTCTTGATGTCGACGTCGGCCAGCATCGACAGGCCGATGCGCAGCGGATGTTTCGCGAGTTCCCGCGGATCGAGTTCGATGCGCACCGGCAGACGCTGGACGACCTTGATCCAGTTGCCGGTCGCGTTCTGCGCGGGCAGCAGCGCGAACGCGGCGCCCGTGCCGGCTGAGAACCCGACCACCTTGCCGTGATAGACCACCGACGAGCCATAGAGGTCGGCCGTCAGTTCGACCGGCTGGCCGATGCGCATATGCCTCAACTGACCTTCCTTGAAGTTCGCATCGACCCACACGCCATTGAGCGGCACGACCGCCATCAGCGGATTGCCCGGCGACACGCGCTGGCCGACCTGCACCGAACGCTTCGCGACATAGCCGGTGACCGGCGCCGGCAGCGTGTTGCGCGCGTTGTTCAGATACGCATCGCGGACCTTGGCGGCGGCTGCCATCACGTTCGGGTGATCGGTGATCGTCGTGTTCGCGGTCAGTGCGCGGTTGGCCGCGAGCTGCTGTTCGGACGCGTCGAGCGCGGCCTGCGTGCTGCGCACCGCATCGCGCGCATGCGAAATCTCCTCGGCGGATACGGCGCCGGTTTGCGCGACGGTCAAGCGGCGGCGCAGATCGTCCTGCGCGCGCGACAGATCGGCCTGGCGAACCGCGACCTGCGCCTGGTACTGGTTGTCGTCGACGTACAGGCCGCGCACCTGACGCACCACCTGCGCGAGATTGGCTTCCGCCTGCTGTAGCGCGACGCGGGCGTCGGCCGGATCGAGCACGACGACCGGATCGCCGACCTTCACGGTCTGCGTGTCGTCTGCATTCACCGCTATCACCGTGCCGGTCACTTGCGGCGTGATCTGCACGACGTTGCCATTCACATAGGCATCGTCGGTGGTTTCATGAAAACGCGCGACGAGGAAGTAGTACAGCCCGTAGCCGATCGCGGCAAGCAGGATGATGACGGTGAGCACCGTCATCATCCGTTTGCGCTTGCCGTTGTTGTTCGAAGGCCGCGCGTTGGGCGCGGGTTGCGGTTGAGGCGTGCTCATGATGGACTCCCTGTACTTTCGTGTCTCTTGTGCGTGTGTTGTGTAGCGTGTGCGGCGTGCGTGTCGCGAGGCCCGGTCAGTTCGCCGCGTGGGCCGATGCCGCAGTGGTCTCAGTGGCGTCACTCGGCGCTTGCGACGGCGCGCCGTCGCCATCCGGCGGCGGCGCGGCGAGACCGATCGCCGTTGCGTCGAAGCCGCCGCCGAGCGCTTTGACGAGACCGATCTGCAGGCCGCGGCGGCGCATCTTCAGATTCGTTACCGCCTGCTCGGCGGCGAGCCGGTTGTCGTCTGCGTTGAGCACCTGCAATTGCGGCGACAGCCCGGCCCGGTAACGGATCACGGCAAGCTGATACGCTTTCGTCGATGCGTCGAGCGCACGTTGCGCGTCGCCTTCCTGCCTGTCGATCGAGCGGATCGATGAAACCTGCGTCGCGACATCGTTCAACGCGTTGATCAGCGTCTGGTTGTAGTTCGCGACGTCGAGGTCGAAATCCGCGTAGCGACCCTTTAGTTGCGCGCGCAACGCACCCGCGTCGAAGAGCGGCAGATGGATGGCCGGGCCGGCCATGATCTGGCGGCTCGACCACAGAAACAGATCACTCCAGCCAAACGAGTCGAAGCCGAAATTCGCGGCGAGATTGATGTCCGGGAAAAACTCGGCCTTCGCCTCCTTCACGCCTTGCATCGACGCTTCGACCTGCCAGCGCGCGGCAACGAGATCGGGGCGGCGCGACACGAGGTCGGCGGGGACGTTGTCCGGCAAGGTCACCGCGTCGCCCACGTTCAGCGTCGGCTGCGCAATCTGCAGACCGCGGTCCGGTCCCTTGCCGAGCAACGCACCGAGTTGATAACGCACGACGGTGATCTGACCGTCGAGATCGGTGAGCGACGACTGGCTGGTCGCAATATTGCCGTTCGCGGTCTGCTTCTCGACGTTGGTGTCGAGCCCCGCGCCAACGCGGTCGTTGGTGATCGAACCGACCGTCTGGCGGTTCTCGATCTCGTGCTGCGCGATGTCGCGCAGCGCGTACAGTTGCGCGAGCTGGTTGTACGTGCTCGCAACCGACGTCGCGAGCGCCACGCGCACCTGCTGCACTTCGGCTTGCGCCGCCTTTTGTTGCGAGACCGCCGCCTGCAGCTTCGCGCGATTCTTGCCCCACAGGTCGAGGTCCCATGTCGCGCTGGCGAGCACGGAATTCTCGCTGTCCCACTTGCCGCCGATCGGCGGTGCGAACAGGCCGTTGGGCGAATAGCGCTCGCGCGTCCACGTGTAACTGCCGGTCACCTGCGGAAACAGCGCGGAGCGAGAGCTTTCGATATACGACTGCGCCTTCGCAAGGCGCGCCTGCGCCTGTGCAATCGACGGATTGCCTTCGAGCGCCTCGGCGATCAGCTTCGGCAATTGCGGGTCGCCGAACTGGTTGGCCCAGTCGAGCGACGGCCACGCGCCGCCTTCGTTCGGCACGCTTTGCGTGGTCTCGTACTGCGCGGGCTCCGCAATCTTCTTGTTGCTGCTAATGCCCAGATAATTCACACAGCCTGACAGCGCGAGCGTCATTGCCGTCAGCGCGACCGACGCGACGGAAACGGCCGCAGCCCGGCTCGACCGGCCGGGCGCAAACGAGTGGTACGACTTCATCGATCGGTCTCTTTGGTTTTAATCAGGTTCAGTGATGGACACTGCAACCAATTTGCTACGGTTTTGCGTCTGGATTGCTTGCCGTGTCACGGGTTATGCCGCTTGAATCTGCGTTATTCGCGAGCACGCGCCTGAGCATGCTTTTGAGGAAGCCGGTTTCCTCCGGCGTGAACCCGGACAGCAACTTATCCAGCACGCTGGTGAAGATGGCCGGCAACTTTGCGGCAATCGCACTGCCTTCCGCAGTGAGCGCGAGGCGCACGACGCGCCGGTCCTCGCTACTGCGCACGCGGGTCAGCAGCCCACGCTTTTCGAGGCGGTCAATCAACCGCGTCACCGCGCTCGCGTCAATGCCATATTCGCGCGCCAGTTCCGCCGCAAGCAGGCACTTGCCGCTCGCGACCATGAACAGAATGCTGGCCTGCGTGCTGGTGATGCCAAGTTCGGCCATCGCGCGTTGCGTGACCATGTTCGACATCGTCGATTTCACGCGGGAAATCAGATATCCGACACTTTCCGAGAGCTGGTAATCGCGGATCTCGGGTGGTGGCGTGATGGACGGCTCCGTCATGATTCTTATGCGAAAGCAATAGTTGACTAGGCATGATTATAAGAATGCTTAATTGACATGGCAAGCGTTCTTGCAGATCGGGTAACGGTGTTTTGTCATCCGAGCCGGCGACAGGCGGGGCTGGCGGCGGCTGGCGCGGTCCGACGCCGGTGTCGGACAACGATCGCGGCACGGTCGGGCGCGGGGCTGGTCGGGGTTTCCCGCCGTGCTATTGGGGAATACGCGAGCGAATATGAGATACGCGTCACGACTGCGTGCTAGAATATGCGGTTCCCGGAAGTGCGTTCGCGGTATGTTCTGAATAGGTTCAGAACGGTCGGCGGGTGCGCTCAATCGTTCTCAGGTTCCTATGTCCCGCGCTCTTCGCAATATCGCCATCATCGCCCACGTCGACCACGGCAAAACCACGCTTGTCGACCAGTTGCTCCGCCAGTCCGGCACCTTCCGCGAAAACCAGCAGATCGCGGAACGGGTGATGGATTCGAACGACATCGAAAAGGAGCGCGGCATCACGATTCTCGCGAAGAACTGCGCGGTCGAATACGAAGGCACGCACATCAATATCGTCGACACGCCGGGCCACGCCGATTTCGGCGGCGAGGTCGAGCGCGTGTTGTCGATGGTCGATTCAGTGCTGCTGCTGGTCGATGCGGTGGACGGCCCGATGCCGCAAACGCGCTTTGTCACGAAGAAGGCGCTCGCGCTCGGCCTGAAGCCGATCGTCGTGATCAACAAGATCGACCGGCCGAGCGCGCGTATCGACTGGGTGATCAACCAGACTTTCGACCTGTTCGACAAACTGGGCGCGACCGAAGAGCAACTCGATTTTCCGGTGGTTTATGCGTCGGGCCTGATGGGCTACGCAGGGCTCGATCCGAGCGTGCGTGAAGGCGATATGCGTCCGCTGTTCGAGGCGATCCTCGAGCACGTGCCGGTCCGCCCGGCGGACCCGGATGGTCCGCTGCAGTTGCAGATCACGTCGCTCGATTACTCGACGTATGTCGGCCGGATCGGCGTGGGCCGCATCAACCGTGGTCGCGTTAAGCCCGGCCAGCAGGTCGCGGTGCGCTTCGGGCCGGATGGCGAAGTGCTGAACCGCAAGATCAATCAGGTGTTGTCGTTCCATGGCCTCGAGCGTGTGCAGGTCGACGAGGCGCAGGCGGGTGACATCGTGCTGATCAACGGCATCGAAGACATCGGCATCGGCGCGACGGTCTGCGCGACGGATACGCCCGAGGCGCTGCCGATGATCACCGTCGACGAACCGACGCTGACGATGAACTTCCTCGTGAATTCGTCGCCGCTCGCGGGCAAGGAAGGCAAGTTCGTGACGAGTCGCCAGATTCGCGACCGTCTGATGAAGGAACTGAATCACAATGTCGCGCTGCGCGTGCGTGACACCGGCGACGAAACTGTGTTCGAAGTGTCGGGTCGCGGCGAACTGCACCTGACCATTCTGGTCGAGAACATGCGCCGCGAGGGGTTTGAGCTGGCGGTGTCGCGGCCGCGCGTCGTGCTGCAGGAAATCGACGGCGTGAAGCACGAGCCGTATGAGCTGCTGACCGTGGACGTCGAAGACGGCAACCAGGGCGGCGTAATGGAAGAGCTGGGCCGCCGCAAGGGCGAAATGCTCGACATGGCATCGGACAGCCGCGGCCGCACGCGCCTCGAATACCGTATTCCGGCGCGTGGCCTGATCGGTTTCCAGAGCGAATTCCTGACGCTCACGCGTGGTACCGGCCTGATGAGCCACGTGTTCGATTCATATGGTCCGATCAAGGAAGGTTCAGTGGGCGAGCGCCGCAATGGCGTGCTGATTTCGCAAGACGATGGCGCGGCGGTTGCGTATGCGCTGTGGAAGCTGCAGGACCGCGGCCGCATGTTCGTCACGCCGGGTGATCCGCTGTACGAAGGGATGATCATCGGCATTCACAGCCGCGACAACGACCTGGTCGTGAACCCGATCAAGGGCAAGCAGTTAACGAACGTCCGTGCGTCGGGCACCGACGAAGCGGTGCGCCTGGTGCCGCCGATCCAGATGTCGCTCGAATATGCAGTCGAATTCATCGACGATGACGAACTCGTCGAAGTGACGCCGCAGTCGATCCGTCTGCGCAAGCGCCACCTGAAGGAGCACGAGCGCCGCCGCGCAAGCCGCGAAGCGGCGGTCGACTGACGACGCGCGCGCCGAAGCCGTCGTGGATGGTTTCTCCGATCGGCTTCGCAGTGGCTTAATAAAAACCGCCTTCATTTTTCGAAGGCGGTTTTTTTATTGGCATTTGCCCTGATATATCAGTTATGGAAAAGCGCAATCGTTGCGATTTTGCACACAGACTCCTGCGTAATTCGCAGCAGCCTCCGCATTGACCTGCTGACGCGTCGCGAGGCCTTTCCCAACGGGCGTTCGAGGCTTTCCCGCCCGGCATTCGCGATGGTTCTGTGCTATTCTCCGCGGATGCAAGTTTTAGGTCCTTCCAAGCAAGACTTGATTCGCGCAATCCGCTAAACGGTCAGGCCGTGTCGCGGAAGGTTCAACAACCCGCTATTTCTCGAGAAACTCGACGAAAGGTGAGCGTAAACATGATGAAGCAATTCCAGCTGAACTCGTATTTGTTCGGCGGCAATGCTCCGTACGTAGAAGAACTGTACGAAGCGTATCTCGACAATCCGGCGTCAGTGCCCGAGAACTGGCGCAGCTATTTCGACGCGTTGCAGAATACGCCTGCATCGGATGGCACCACTGCCAACGATGTGGCCCATGGCCCGATCGTCGAATCGTTTGCTCAACGCGCGAAGGCCAATGCCTTTATCCCGCGTACCGCTGGCGGCGCGGAAGAATCAACCGCCCGCAAACAGGTTTTCGTTCAGTCCCTCATCGACGCATATCGCTTCCTTGGCTCGCAATGGGCCAATCTCGATCCGCTGAAGCGCCGCGAACGTCCCCCGATTCCCGAGCTCGAACCCGCGTTCTACGACTTCACCGAAGCCGACATGGACCAGGTGTTCAACGCGAACGCGCTCTACTTCGGCTTCGAGCAGGCATCGCTGCGCGATATCGTGAAGAATCTGCGCGACACGTACTGCGGCACGATCGGCGCCGAGTACATGTACATCAGCGATCCTGAGCAGAAGCGCTGGTGGAAGGAGCGTCTGGAGTCGATCCGCTCGACGCCGAACTTCTCGAACGAGAAGAAGAAGCACATCCTGAACCGCCTGACCGCATCCGAAGGCCTCGAGCGTTTCCTGCACACGAAGTACGTCGGCCAGAAGCGCTTCTCGCTGGAAGGCGGCGAGAGCTTTATCGCGTCGATGGACGAAGTCGTGCATCACGCGGGCGCGAAAGGCGTGCAGGAAATCGTGATCGGCATGGCGCACCGTGGCCGTCTGAACGTGCTGGTAAATACGCTTGGCAAGATGCCGGCGGACCTGTTCGCCGAATTCGAAGGCAAGCACGTCGACGACCTGCCGGCCGGCGATGTGAAGTACCACAAGGGCTTCTCGTCGGACGTCGCAACCAATGGCGGCCCGGTCCACCTGTCGCTCGCGTTCAACCCGTCGCACCTCGAAATCGTGAACCCGGTCGTCGAAGGCTCGGCCAAGGCCCGTATGGACCGCCGCGGCGACGACATGGGCCTGCAGGTGCTGCCGGTGCAGATTCACGGCGACGCGGCATTCGCCGGCCAGGGCGTCGTGATGGAAACGCTGAACCTCGCGCAGACGCGCGGTTACGGCACGCACGGCACGCTGCATATCGTGATCAACAACCAGATCGGCTTTACGACGTCGGACCCGCGCGACTCGCGCTCGACGCTGTACTGCACGGACGTGGTCAAGATGATTGAAGCGCCGGTGCTGCACGTGAACGGCGACGATCCGGAAGCGGTCGTGCTCGCTACGCAGCTGGCCATCGACTACCGGATGCAGTTCCACAAGGACGTGGTTGTCGACATCATCTGCTTCCGCAAGCTGGGTCACAACGAGCAGGACACGCCGGCGGTCACGCAGCCGCTGATGTACAAGACGATTGCGAAGCACCCGGGCACGCGCGCGCTGTATGCGGAAAAACTCGTGCAGCAGGGCGTGATTAGCGCGGAAGAAGGCGACGAATTCGTCAAGGCGTACCGCAAGGCGATGGACGAAGGTCATCACACGATCGACCCGGTGCTGTCGAACTACAAGAGCAAGTACGCGGTCGACTGGGTGCCGTTCCTGAACCGCAAGTGGACCGACGCCGCCGATACGGCCGTGCCGCTCGCGGAACTGAAGCGTCTCGCGGAACGCGTGACGACGATCCCGGAAAACTTCAAGCTGCACCCGCTGGTCGAGCGCGTGATCAACGACCGCCGTGCGATGGGTCGCGGCGAAGCGCCGCTCGACTGGGGCATGGGCGAGCACCTTGCATTCGCGTCGCTGGTCGCATCGGGCTATGCAGTGCGCCTGACCGGTCAGGACTCGGGCCGCGGCACGTTCACGCATCGTCACGCGGTGCTGCACGACCAGAACCGCGAGCGCTGGAACGACGGCACGTACGTGCCGCTGCAGAACGTCGCGGACGGTCAGGCGAAGTTCACCGTGATCGACTCGGTGCTGTCCGAAGAAGCGGTGCTCGGTTTCGAGTACGGCTACTCGACCGCCGAACCGAATACGTTCGTCGCATGGGAAGGCCAGTTCGGCGACTTCGTGAACGGCGCGCAGGTCGTGATCGACCAGTTCATCTCGTCGGGCGAAGTGAAATGGGGCCGCGTGTCGGGCCTGACGATGCTGCTGCCGCACGGCTACGAAGGCCAGGGTCCGGAGCACTCGTCGGCGCGTATCGAGCGCTTCCTGCAGCTGTGCGCGGACCACAACATGCAAGTGGTCCAGCCGACCACGCCGGCGCAGATCTTCCATCTGATGCGCCGTCAGATGATCCGCCTGTTCCGCAAGCCGCTGATCATCTTCACGCCGAAGTCGCTGCTGCGTCACAAGGAAGCCGTGTCGGATCTGTCGGAACTGGCGAAGGGCTCGTTCCAGCCGGTGATCGGCGAAGTCGACGCATCGATCGAACCGAAGAAGGTCAAGCGCGTGCTGGCGTGCTCGGGCCGCGTGTACTACGACCTCGTCGCACATCGCCGTGAAGCGAAGGCGACCGATGTCGCGATCATTCGTGTCGAGCAGCTGTATCCGTTCGCGCACAAGCAGTTCGAGGCGGAGATCAAGAAGTACGACAACGCGACCGAAGTGGTGTGGGTGCAGGACGAGCCGCAGAATCAGGGCTCGTGGTTCTACATCGAGCATCACCTGAAGGAAGGCATGAAGGAAGGCCAGAAGCTCGCGTACAGCGGTCGTCCGGCTTCCGCATCGCCGGCCGTCGGCTACTACGCGAAGCACTACGAGCAGCAGAAGGCGCTGGTCGAAGGCGCATTCGGCCGTCTGAAGAGCACGTCGATCATCAAATAACGACAACGCGAACCGCGGGAAAGCGCAGCGCGCTTTCCCGCACCGCGAACGACCGCCGCCGCGAGCGCATCTGTCCAGGACGAACTGCTTGTGGCCGCGTGTGCGGTTCTCGCGATTTATTACGCCGTTACCCAAATACGTATTCCAGGAAAATCACATGGCTATTGTTGAAGTCAAGGTTCCCCAGCTCTCCGAGTCGGTGTCGGAAGCCACGATGCTGCAGTGGAAGAAGAAGCCGGGCGAAGCAGTGACGCAAGACGAAATCCTGATCGAAATCGAGACCGACAAGGTCGTTCTCGAAGTGCCGGCACCCTCGGCCGGCGTGCTCGCGCAAGTGATCAAGCACGATGGCGATATCGTCGTCGCCGACGAACTGATCGCGAAGATCGACACGGAAGGCAAGGCAGGCGCGGCGGCCGTCGAGGCCGAAGTGAAGCCCGCACCGCAAGCCAACGCCGCACCGGCACCCGTGCAAGCCGCGGCCCCGGCTGCCGCCGCGAATGCGAATGCTGCGTCGTCGCCGGCCGCGACCAAACTGATGGCCGAAAAGAACCTGTCCGCCGGCGATGTCGCGGGCACGGGCCGCGACGGCCGCATCACGAAGCAGGATGTGCTGGGCGCGGGTGCAGCGCCGGCACCGGCCGCCAAGGCCGCACCGGCACCGGCCGCGCCGAAGGCCGCGAAGCCGTCGCTGCCGGACGTGAAGGCGCCGGGCTCCGACCAGTGGCTGCACGACCGTCCGGAACAGCGCGTGCCGATGTCGCGTCTGCGCGCGCGTATCGCGGAGCGTCTGCTCGAGTCGCAGCAAACCAACGCGATCCTCACGACGTTCAACGAAGTGAACATGGCGCCGGTAATGGATCTGCGCAACAAGTACAAGGATCGCTTCGAGAAGGAACACGGCGTGAAGCTCGGCTTCATGTCGTTCTTCGTGAAGGCGGCTGTGCATGCGCTGAAGAAATTCCCGCTGGTGAACGCGTCGATCGACGGTAATGACATTGTCTATCACGGCTATTTCGATATCGGCATCGCGGTCGGTTCGCCGCGCGGCCTCGTCGTGCCGATCCTGCGCAACGCCGACCAGATGAGCCTCGCGGACATCGAGAAGAAGATCGCCGAATTCGGTCAGAAGGCGAAGGACGGCAAGCTGTCGATCGAAGAAATGACCGGCGGCACGTTCTCGATCTCGAACGGCGGCGTGTTCGGCTCGATGCTGTCGACGCCGATCATCAACCCCCCGCAGTCGGCCATTCTTGGCGTGCACGCGACCAAGGAGCGTCCGGTGGTCGAAAACGGTCAGATCGTGATCCGCCCGATCAACTACCTCGCGCTGTCGTACGACCACCGGATCATCGATGGCCGCGAAGCGGTGCTGTCGCTGGTCGCGATGAAGGATGCGCTGGAAGACCCGGCGCGCCTGCTGCTCGACCTGTAATTCGCGGCGTTCCAAGTCGTTCCAGCAAGTCAGTACGTAGTCTGTACCGCAGAGATGCGCGTCACGAAACGTGGCCGCGCATCGCTGCGCCATCCAAAGGATTGTCATGTCCAAAGAATTTGACGTCGTCGTGATCGGTGCCGGTCCCGGCGGCTATATCGCCGCGATTCGCGCCGCTCAGCTCGGCAAGTCGGTCGCCTGCATCGAAAAATGGAAGAACCCGGCCGGCGCGCTGAAGCTCGGCGGCACGTGCCTGAACGTCGGCTGCATTCCGTCGAAGGCGCTGCTCGCGTCGTCGGAAGAGTTCGAGAACGCGTCGCACCACCTCGCGGACCACGGTATCAGCGTGGAAAACGTGAAGGTCGACATCGCAAAGATGCTCGCGCGCAAGGAAAGCATCGTCGAAAAGATGACGAAGGGCATCGAGTTCCTGTTCCGCAAGAACAAGATCACGTGGCTCAAGGGCCACGGCAAGTTTGTCGGCAAGAGCGATGTCGGTGTGCAGATCGAAGTGAGCGGTGAAGGCGAAACTGAAACGGTCGTCGCGAAGAACGTGATCATCGCGACCGGCTCGAAGGCGCGTCATCTGCCGAACGTGCCGGTCGACAACAAGCTCGTCGCCGATAACGAAGGCGCGCTGTCCTTCGACGCGGTGCCGAAGAAGCTCGCGGTGATCGGCGCCGGCGTGATCGGCCTCGAGCTGGGTTCCGTGTGGCGCCGTCTGGGTGCCGACGTGACGGTGCTCGAAGCGTTGCCCGAATTCCTCGGCGCCGCCGACCAGGCGCTGGCGAAAGAGGCGGCCAAGCAGTTCAAGAAGCAAGGTCTCGATATCCACCTCGGTGTGAAGATCGGCGAAGTGAAGACGTCGGCCAACGGCGTGTCCATCGCGTACGCGGACAAGGACGGCAATGCGCAGACGCTCGAAGCGGACCGCCTGATCGTGTCGATCGGCCGCGTGCCGAACACCGACAATCTCGGTCTCGAAGCGATCGGCCTGAAGGCGAACGAGCGCGGCTTTATCGACGTCGACGACCATTGCGCGACCAGCGTGCCGAACGTCTATGCGATCGGCGACGTAGTGCGTGGCCCGATGCTCGCGCACAAGGCCGAAGACGAGGGCGTGCTGGTGGCTGAGATCATCGATGGCCAGAAGCCGCATATCGACTACAACTGCATTCCGTGGGTGATCTACACCGAGCCGGAAATCGCATGGGTCGGCAAGACCGAGCAGCAGCTGAAGGCCGAAGGCCGCGAGATCAAGACCGGCCAGTTTCCGTTCATGGCGAACGGCCGCGCGCTCGGCATCAACAAGGCGGACGGCTTCGTCAAGATGATCGCCGACGCGAAGACCGACGAACTGCTTGGCGTGCATATCATTTCGGCCAACGCTTCGGATCTGGTCGCGGAAGCGGTGGTGGCGATGGAATTCAAGGCGGCGTCGGAAGACATCGGCCGGATCTGCCATCCGCACCCGTCGTTGTCGGAAGTGATGCGCGAAGCCGCGCTCGCCGTCGACAAGCGCGCACTCAACATGTAAGCGCCAAACGCCCGATTTCCTCGCATTGGGTATCACGACGAAGGCGGGCAGGGTTCAAACCCTCCCGCCTTTGTCATATCTTGCTGCATGGCTGTTGCAGAGTTGCATAAGATGAACGTCACCGAATACTACGAAAACGAACTGCAGACTCGGGGTTACCAGTCCGATCCCGCGCAACGCGCGGCGGTGGATCGTCTGCAGCAATGCTACGAACAGTGGGTGGCGTACAAGGCGCGCCGGCCGAACCGGTTCATGAAGCTGATCATGCATCCGGACCTGCCGCGTGGCGTCTACATGTGGGGCGGTGTAGGGCGCGGCAAGAGCTTCCTGATGGACAGCTTCTACATGGTCGTGCCGCTGACGCGCAAGACGCGGCTGCATTTCCACGAGTTCATGCGCGAAGTGCATCGCGAGCTCGAGGAACTGAAAGGGCAGGCCGACCCGCTCGACGAACTCGCGCGGCGGATTGCCAAACGCTATCGGCTGATCTGCTTCGACGAGTTCCACGTGTCCGATATCGCAGATGCGATGATCCTGTACCGGCTGCTCGACCGGCTGTTCGAGAATGGCGTGCAGTTTGTGATGACGTCCAACTACGATGCGGACACGCTCTATCCGGACGGCCTGCATCGGGACCGCCTGCTGCCGGCGATCGAACTGATCAAGAGCAAGCTGGACGTGATCAATGTCGACGCGGGTGTCGACTACCGGCAGCGCACGCTGTCGCAGGTCGAGGTGTATCACACGCCGCTTGGCGCGGCCGCGGACAAGTCGCTGCGCGACGCGTACGCACGGCTCGCCGCGGTGCCGGACGAGAGCCCGCTGCTGCGCATCGAAAAACGCGAACTGAAGGCGCTGCGACGCGCTGACGGTGTCGTCTGGTTCGATTTCGCAACGCTTTGCGGCGGCCCGCGCTCGCAGAACGACTATCTGGAACTCGCGTCGCGTTTTCACGCGGTGATCCTCTCCGACGTGCCGCAGATGACGCCGCGTATGCAATCGGAGGCGCGCCGTTTCACCTGGCTGATCGACGTGTTCTACGACCACAAGGTGAAGCTGCTGATGTCAGCCGCGGTGCCGCCGGAACAGTTGTATGTCGAGGGGCCGATGGCCAACGAGTTCACGCGGACCGTGTCGCGCATCGTCGAAATGCAGTCGAAGGAGTATCTGGATACGCCGCGACGCGTCGTCGATACATCGCTTACGTAGTACGCGGATTCACCTGAATGAGATAGCGCATCGCGTACTACGCCGATTGGCGTAGGGCGCGTCGCATTTTCAAGATTCGGATTGCTCTGATATTCGGTGTACAAGGGAGTCGATATCGTCGTCGGGGTCTCGACGAAGGAGGATACCTTGACCCCATACCGTGATCTCACCGATGAAGAATGGCTGCGCGTCGCACCGCTGCTTCCCGAACTTCGGCCGCGCTCAGAATTGCGCGGCCGCCCCCTCGCCAACACTCGCGCCGTGCTGAACGGCGTACTTTGGGTGATGTTCAGCGGCGCGACGTGGTCGGCCATGCCGCGCAAGTACCCGTCATATCAAACCTGCCATCGCCGCTTCAAGGCATGGCATCAATCGGGCGTGCTCAAGCGTCTGCTCGAGCAACTGTTCGGCCTGGCAGGAGCGGATCTGTGCAATTCGATGGAGGCGCGCATGCGCATCCATGTCGCTGGCCAGGCTGGCGAGTTGCCGGCTACCGAAGACACCGACACAGCAGCTGCAGTCGCTTATGCACCGACGGCCTCGGGCGCATCGGCCGTTACTCCCGTGTTCAACTTCGCGCGCGCCTTCAAGCACGCGGCCTGATACGACCGCTTGTCCGAATCGAATCGAATTGCACCGAAGAGACGGCCGGCCGGCGACGACACCGCCGGCCGGTTTTCTATCGTCAGTTGCTGTGACATGCGCCCGTGTGCATTCGGCTTCGCTCAGTCGTGACGAATCCAGGTCTGCGAGCGCCCAAGCAACGACACACCGATATACCCGCGAACAATTAGCTTTTGCCCGCCATCTTCAGTGTGCATCTTGCACTTGTAGACTTTGCCGTTCTCAGGATCGAGAATCTGGCCGCCGGCCCAGACATCGCCGTCCTTCTTCATGTCGTTGATGATGGTCATGCCGAGGATCGGTTGATCCTTGCGCGCGTCTGTGCATTCGGTGCAGCGCCGGCCAGGCGGCTCGTTCGGGTTGAGCGACTTGATGACCTTGCCGCTGAGCGTGCCGTTCTCGTCCTGCGTGATCTGCACGAGCGCCTTCGGCTGATGAGTATGATCGTCGATCGTTTGCCACGTGCCGACCGGACTGTTGTCGCCTTGCGCGTACGCGAGCGTCGCACTGATGAGCAGCGTGCTTGCGACGGCGGCTTCACACAGCGCGCGGCTGGCGAGTCTGCGGGCGTGCCGGGAGAACTGCAGCATGGTTTTTCCTATGATGGGAAGTCGTCGCGAATCGGCGCGGGCGGTGTGATCCGCGTGCGTGCATTGTGAACAGGTTCGCGAGCGGTCTCTTTTCGGCGCTTCGTTTCGGTACTTTCGATTGCGCGTTTAGCCGGCTAGCGGGTGATTCTGTCCGCGAGCGGCAGAATACGTGAAAGGACGCAGCCCGTTTGATAGGAAAACTTCTAGAGGGCGGCCGATGTCACGTGGCGACGAACGAAGTGATGGGCGCGTGCGATCGACTGATCGACGCACGGTCGGTGTGGACGCGGCCTTTGTGCATCAATCGACGTGGCGACTGCCATCGCAACAGACGTGCGTGGCGTGGCAGGATCCGATGCGACGCGCGTGTTCTGTTCGCATCGGATAGCAGGTCGCGACGTGAAAGCCGTTCACTGCGCAGTACCCACGCGCGGCGCGCGTATCAAATTTCCGACGATGAACCCGAAACGCCCGATTCTGGGTAATAATGAGACGATTGGGTTAAAACAAAAACTGTTCAAAGCAGGAACTACATGGACCAGAAGTCGAAAATCCGGCAGATCGTACTGTCGGTATTGATCGCGACCGGGGGAATGCAGGCCGCTCAGGCGCAACAGGCGGTGTCGGACAGTGCAGCGAGTGGCGTTGCTGCGGAAACCATCACAGCGGCGGTACAACCGGATACCTCGGCGGCATCTTCCGCAGCGCCGGATCAAGCGATTGCGCTGACGCCGGATGAGGCAAAACAGTCGGCAACGGGCAATGTGGCGGAACTGCAACAGATGATCCACGGCCCGGATCTCACCGAAATGCGCACGACGTACAACGGCAGCTACGGCGCGAGTCTGCTGTTTTATGGCAAGGAAATGACGTACTACGTCGCGCTGTTCCAACAGAAAAACTTCTGGCGTGTGATCAAGACGCAGGACGATCAGCGTGCCGAGATGATCTACAAAGACTTCGTGCGTCAGACCGCGCAACTATCCGACGTCGAAATCCGTCGGACCAGGCTGGAAGCGCAAAAGGCGCTCACTGATCGCCTGATCGCGCTATCGCAGGATCGCGCGAACCGTCTGCAGGCGGACCTGACGATCGCACGCCAGCAGCAGGCGATCGTCAGCAATCAGCAGCAGCAGACACGCGCGGAAGCGACCGCGCTGCAGCAGCAGAAGTCGCAAGCCCAGGCGCAGTTGCGCGACGCGCAGCGCCAGGTGCGAGACCTGCAGCGTCAGCTGGATAGCGGTCTGCCAATTCGTTGACCCATTGCCCGATAGCGCATGTGCGCTGTCGAGCATGGTCTGCTGGCGCCCCCGTTCAATGACGCTGACCGATCGTCTACAAGGTCATCCGCGCAGCGCGGCGGTCGGATCAGCGCGGTAGAGGCCGCGCATGCGGTTGAGCCGGGCGCTTCGCCGCGGTTGTCTTGCGCTTCGCCGGCGTGCGTTTGGGTTCGTCGGGATCAACCGCGATCGGATCACTGGCCGGAAAGGTCTCTGCGAGCGCCTCGTCGAGGCGTTGCTCGACGGTGAGCTCGGCCTGCTGTGCTTTCGGCTTCGACGTGGACATATCGCTCTCCGCTCTGACGTTGTCGAACAACCAGCATAGCGCAAACCCCCGCCGACGACATTCGACCCATTGACCTAAGTTAGTTCTTAATGTTTCGGACCGCGGCTCGAAGTTTGACGCGCGATCCTAACCGCAATCGTATCTCGCCTGCCGCAGACCCTCGTTCCTGGTTCCTGGTTTTCCGTTCCCCATCTCCGTCTCCGCTTCTCGGTTTCTGTTTCTCGGTTTCCGCTTCCCGATCCCGTTCACCAACGCATCAGCGCCGCCTCATCCGCCGGCTGTGCACGCTACACAGATCAATGGAATTTTCCGCGCCGGCTTTCGTTTTTGTTCCGTCGCATAACAACGGCCGCACTTTGCGAGCCGCTCGCCTGCGAACGGACAAGGTGAGCAATCATGGAGACGAACGGACCCGGCTGCGTGTTGCGCCGGAATGCGTCACATGTGGTGGACGCAGAACTGGAACATCTGGAATGGGCGACGCGGCAGCCGATGCTGGACCTGCTGGATGCGCAATATTGGCGGCGTCGGGTGCTGGCGCTGCAAAGCGGCTATCAGCTGACGCAGCAACAGGGAATAAGGATCGAACGGATGTTGAGGCGGCTTGCCGGACCAGCCGTCTAGAACCAGCGGCGAGCCGCCGGTCCTTGCCAGCGGCGCTTACTCGTTATTGCCCGAGCCGCCGTGATTGTTGTTGCCGTTGTTATTGCCGTGACCATCGCTGGCGCCCGCGCCGAACAGGCGTCGCCGGCGCGTTACCACGACCGGCGCGTCGGACCCGGAGCGTTCGGGTGTGCCCGGCGCATTACCATATGACTCACGCGGTTCACGGGGTTCACGCGGCTCGCGGGGTTCCCGATGCGAACCGTGCGAACCATGTGGCCCACGCGACGAATGTTCGCCATGCGACGGACGACCGGCGCGCGGCCCTGGGCGCGTGCCGGTATCGAGCTGGATCGTCGAGATGGCGCGCTTGTAGATGCCCTGCAGCCCGACAGGCGTGCGCAGCATCACCAGGTACTGATCGAACGACTCGATGCACCCCGTCAAACGGATACCGTTGACGAGATAAATTTCGACGCGCTTTCTTTCTTTGCGCGCAGCGTTCATGAAGTCGTTTTGCGGATGCGATTCTGCGGAGGGCATGGACGATTGTGTGTGAAGTACGGTTGTTCGCCGGGATTCTACATGGGTCGGCGCATACGCGCGCTGATCGGCGAACCAGACGCCCACTATAACGGCTTGCGACCGCATAAGCATCCGTTAAATACGATGTGTAACGTTGCGTTACGAATCTTTGCATCTTGCGTGGTGACGCACGTCGGGCGCGCCCCGACCTGGTGCGATCGTCCATGCGGTTGCAAGCGTTTGGTAGAGAACAAAACGCGATATGGCATAACTTTAAAAATCGGCGGGAAGGGACGGAATAAAACGCTCCGGAATCTCGTTTTGTTCACGAGTAGTACCTGGTTTCACATTCGACGAATACCGTCCACCTGCTTTCGGACCGCAAGGCCCGTACCTAAAGGAGAGATGTGCATGAAGATGACACGACTCGTCAGCACCCTGTGCATGCTGGTCGCGCTTGGCGCGGCGACGCTCGCGACGACCGCCTGCAGCGATATGAATAGCGGCAGCGGTGGTGCCAGCAGCGGTAGTAGCAGCAGTTCCGGCGGATACTGATCCGCACACAACGCGAGGGTCGCTAGCCGGGTGAATTTCGAAGCGGAAGTCGTATCCTGGCTCCCGCAGTTGCGCCGCTATGCACGCGCGCTGACGGGGGATCATGCTTGGGCGGACGATCTGGTTCAGGATACGGCCGAGCGTGCGCTCGCCCGCTGGTCGGCGTTCCGGCCGAACAGCAATCTGCGCGCGTGGCTGCTGACCATTCTCCGGCACCTGTACATCGACCAGCTGCGTGTGCGTCGCGAGGTTGCGGTGGACGACGAAAGCGCGCCATGGCGCAACCTCGAGGCGCCGCGAGGCGAGGTCGATGGACTGATGTTGCGCGACGTGCAACGCGCCCTTTACAGCCTGTCGGTCGAGCAGCGCGAAGTCGTGCTGCTCGTCTGCGTTGAAGAGCTTAGCTATCAGGAAGCGTCGATTTCACTCGGTGTACCGGTCGGAACGATCATGTCGCGCCTGTCGCGTGCACGCGAGCAAATGAGGCAGATGTTGACGGAAGGCCCGGATCAACAGAACTCACAGGAAAACAGGCACAAGTCCCCGTCGCTGAAAGTGGTGAGAAATTCTTCATGAACAACGACGCCCACCATCCCGAATCCGCGCCCGATCTGCGCATGCTGTCGGCGTTCGTCGACGACGAGTTGTCAGATCGCGAGAAGGCCGCGGTGCGCGAGCATCTCGCGCACGACGAGCAGGCGGCGGCTCAGGTCGCTGCCTGGCGCGCGCAGAAGGCCGCATTGCGCGCGTTGTGCGGCGGCGTGGCCAGCCGCGACGATGCGCAATTCATGGTCCTGCGTTCCCGGTCGTCGTGGTGGCGGCGCACCGCGATCGCCGCGTGCTGGCTGGTCGCCGGCGCAGGGCTCACGCTGGCGCTGCAGCCGCTCGTGCCGCGCCTGACGGGCGGCGAGACGATGTCGTTCGCGCGCCGCGCCGATATTGCCTACGCGGTGTACACGCCCGAGCAGCGTCATCCGGTCGAAGTCGCCGCGGCCGAGGAAGAGCATCTGATCAACTGGCTGTCGAAGCGTCTGAATCGCAAATTGTCGGTGCCGTCGCTGCAGGAGTACGGCTATTCGCTGGTCGGCGGGCGGCTGTTGCCGGGCGAAGCGGGACCGGCCGCGCAATTCATGTACGAGAACCAGACGGGGGGGCGCCTCACGCTCTACGCGACCGGCGTGCCGAAGGACGAGACCGCATTTCGCCTGTTCCGTGATGGCAATCGACGCACGTTCTATTGGGTCAGCGACGGCATGGGCTACGCGCTATCCGGTCCGATTGCCGAGGGCAAGCTCCGTTCGATCGCGATCGATGTGTGCAGCGCGCTCGGCGGCCGTCCGGAAGCGTGGCAATAGCACGCAACGCAACCTGCCGTGACGGTTACGGCAAGGTTCATCACGCGAGGCCTCTGTCAAACAACGAGGGTAGCCGGCGCGAATGCCGGTGAACCCGTGTCGTGTCAGTCTCGCAGCCGTCTCTCAGCCGCCGTGCATCGCATGCTGGCGATGCTTCATTCCACGAGCCGTCGAGCCGCCCGGAAATACCGCGTAACGAAGCCACTGTGCGGCCCGTCGAAAGCGGCGGAATAGCGGTGCGCATCACCGCGTTTATAGATTGCAGGCCCGTCGTCGCAGTGCATCAACGCAACGGCGATGCCCGGGCTACGCAGGCGAATCGACAGGGCCTTCACGGCGTCGACACACGGTTGTGTCGCGGTGCCGCACCGTCGAAGCGGGATACAGGATGCGCACCATATCTGTCATTGCAGTCGTGCTGTTCGTGTTTGCCGGTTGTGCGGCGGCGGCGCCGCCGATGTTTGCAGAGCCGGCCGGTCCGCAGCACAATGCGCTGCCCGGCGACGAATTGCCGGGGGCGCCAACGGACAGTGACGACCCGTCCGGCGGCGACCCGCAGTACGCGCAGCAGTTCGCTCAGCCCGCGGAGCAGGCCGAGCAGGCCGAGCAGGAGTGCCGCGAAGTTACCGGCAATGCTGAAATCGACGGCCAGCAACAGCCGATCACCGGTCTCGCGTGTCGGCAACCGGACGGCACATGGCGTATACAGAAGGCAGACGACAATAGCGGTGCGATTTATCCGGCACCTTACGATCCGAATCAAGTGTCTGGCGATGACTATGGTCCGTACCCGTACTATCCGTACTACTGGGGGCCGCCGTTTGTGCTCGGCGTCGGCGCGACGTTCGTATTCGTCGATCGCTTTCATCACTTCCACCACATCAACGATGTCCATTTCGGACATCCGTACGGATTCAGCCATTTCCGTCGAGGCTTTCATGGCGGGTTCCATGGCCGTGGCGGATTTCCCGGCGGCTTCCACGGCGGCGGCTTTCATGGAGGCGGTGGCTTCCACGGCGGCGGCGGCCACGGTCGCTAGCGCGGGCACGCGCGGCGCGCGGTCGGCGCGATGGCGTTTCACTCCGCGGCGATGCGGCAAGATCGGGGGCGCCGTATGACGCCGCCCGCGATCCGCATCCTGCCGCCTGGCGTGACCACCACGCAATTCGAGCGCGCGCTTGCCGCGTGGCAGTCGCTGCTCGGTAGCGAGCATGTGCTCGACGGCGCGGCGCTCACGCCGTATCTCGATCCGTTTGCGCCGGGTCCCTCCGGCGCGGCGTTTATCCCTTCGGCTGCGCTGCTGCCGTCATCGGTCGAAGAGATTCAGGCGGTACTGCGGGTCGCGAACGAGTACCGCGTTCCGCTATGGACCGTATCGACCGGTCGTAACTATGCGTACGGCGGCGCGGCGCCGCGCCTTGCCGGTTCGGTGGTGCTCGACCTGCAGCGGATGAACCGCGTGCTGGCGGTCGACGACACGCTCGCGTATGCGCTCGTCGAACCGGGTGTCAGCTATTTCGATCTGTACAACTACCTGCACGAGCACGGCCACAAGCTGTGGGTCGATCCGCCGGCGGCCGGCTGGGGCAGCGTGGTCGGCAACACGCTGGAGCGCGGATTTGGCTACACCGCCTACGGCGATCACGCAGCGACGCAGTGCGGGATGGAAGTGGTGCTCGCCAACGGCGATGTCGTGCGCACCGGCATGGGCGGGATCGAGATCGGCACATCATGGCAAGCGTACCGGCCGGGCTACGGTCCGTCGTTCGACCCGATGTTCATGCAATCGAACTACGGCATCGTCACGAAGATGGGCCTGTGGTTGATGCCTGCTCCACCCGCGTATCTGCTTGGCGAGATCCAGTTTCATGACGAGCGCGATCTCGAGGCGATCGTCGATATCCTGCGGCCGCTGCGGCTGGACGACACGATCACCAACCATGCGGTGATCGAAGGCGGTTTGCGCCGCGCAGCGGGCCTGTCGCCGCGCGCGCAATGGTATGACGGCGATGGTGCGATGCCCGATAGTTCAATCGACGCGATGCTGAAGAAGCTGCAGGTCGGCCGCTGGAACCTGCATTACGCGCTGTACGGCGCGCCCGAACTGATCGACGCCCGCAATGCGATTGTGCAGCGTGCATTTGCGCGCGTGCCGGGCGCGTCGATGTTTGCGAAAAAGTATGCGGGCGACGCACAGCCGACCGGCGGCGGCGACCGCAACCTCGCGGGCATTCCCGCGATGACCGCATTCCGGATGCTCGACTGGCGCGGCGGCAGCGGCGCGCATATCGACTTCTCGCCGATCTGTCCGGCAACCGGCCGCGACGCGTTGCGTCAGTACATGATGGTGAAAGGGCGCGCCGCGTCGTATGGATTCGATTACTACGGCGGCTTCACGGCGGGTGTGCGGCACCTGCATCATATTTTCGCGGCGATCTTCAATCGCGACGACACGAAGCAGAGCGAACGGGCGGGCGACCTGCTGCGCGCGCTGATGAGCGACGTCCGCGCAGCCGGGTATGGCGAATACCGCTCGCACCTTCTGCATATGGATTATGCGGCGGCACAGTACAGCTTCAACGACGGCGCGCTGCTGCGCCTGTCGGAGACGGTGAAGGATGCGCTCGACCCGGCGGGGATCCTGTCGCCGGGCAAGCAGGGGATCTGGCCGCGCGCGTGGCGCGACAAGCGAGGCTATACATGATGGCCTGTCAGCACCGGACGCGGGTCCTGGCTCGCATTCACACTCGCGCGCGGGCGAGGTATTGACGATGGACCGGCGCACGTTCATCGCGACAGGCGCTTGGTATTCAACCGGCGCGTGGGCGCCGGCGTGGCTTACTGTTAACCATGCCGAAGCCGCCGGCGCCGTGCCAGGCGGAATCGCGCGAGCGTCCGCGCGCCAGACGCTCGCACTGTTCGATGCGACGCTTGCACAAGCCGACGCATTCACCCGTCATGCTTCACGTCTGCGCATCCCGGCATTCGACATCGGCGACGATATCGGCGCGCTCTGGCACACTGCGCTCGCGCCGCGTGTCACGCAGACTCCGTCGACGCTGCTCGGACTGATTCGCGCGTCGGATTTCTTCGTGTTGACGCGTCTTGCATTGCGCCCGGACCGGCTGGTTGCGCGCACAACCGACGCAAGCCGGCCGCATGGCAACGCGGCGGTTTCATTTGTGATCTGCGTGTAGCAGCCTGACGCGCATGGATCAGAAACGGTACGCGGGATTCTTCGGATCGAAGGTTTCGTCGTCGAAGGTTTTCGGCGTGATCGTCTGGAAGACGATACGTTCGAAGATGCGTCCATCATTGTCGTACGACTCGATGGTGCGAAAGTACGGGTGTCGCAGGTCGAGCCCGAGCGTTTCCCTTTTCGCGTAAAACGCCGGCATGCCCGTGCTGGTTTCGTACGTAAACGCGACGACGCGCACGCCATTGAGCGTCTTGACTTCGATGCGCGTCGGCCGCGTGACGCCCGCTTGCGCATATTTTTCGCCTTCGGACAGAAACTGCCTCGCGATGTACTCGGTGCCGAGGTCGCGCACCTGATGGTTCGATTGCGTGTGCGCGAGCGCGCCGTTCAACGACGCCCATACCGGCATGATGTTCAGGAAGCCGCCCAGGTGGCCGTACATTTCGTCGCTGCGCCGGGTCTCGTCATAGATGATCTCCTGGCCCGCATGCGCGCCGTCCGGCAGCCATTTCGCGTAGATCCGGATCGGGTCCCGCGTGACGCGCACCAGCATGTGGTCGGGCTTGTTTGGCCACACGCCGCGAATGCGCTCCTGGCGGATCATCGTGAACTCGTATGACGGGTAGCCGTTCGGGCCGTCCTGCACGTAGCGCGGCACTGTCAACGGATCGAACGACTGGAAGAGGGCGGTGAGGTCGGCGTCGTCGAGTTTTTCGAGCAAGCCGCTTTGCGCGGCCTGGCGTAGCCAGCGCACCTGGTCATCGGGCTTGAGCTTGCCGGCTTCGCTTGGTGGAACCGTTGGCGCACTGACGGTGCTCGCAACGCCGGGCGCGCTGACCGTGCTGGTGGCGTTCGCCGGTGAAGGGGTTGCAGTGGATGCCGCGGGTGTAGCAGGCGCGGCAGGCACAGCGGACGCAGGCTCGAGCGCAGGCGACGAGTTTGCTACCGGCGCCTCGCTTTCCTGCGCAAGCGCCGCAGTGGCCGCGCTTAGGGCCATCGCGCAGGCGAGCCGACAAACCGCGCGCAGCAATGGTGCGCGGCGAGTCGAATTCGTCGATGGCGGGTGCGGCATGAGTGGACTCCCTCAGGAACCGGTGACGGCAGAGCTGGTGACGGCCCTTCGCGCCGCACATACGTTGTATCAGGCAGGTTTTTGCTTCGCGAGTTCCTGATCACGCAACTCACGGCGCAGAATCTTGCCGACATTGGTTTGCGGCAGATCGTCGCGAAACTCGACGAGCCTGGGCACTTTGTACGCAGTCAGATTCTTGCGACAGTGTTCTATGACTTGCGCTTCAGTCAATGAAGCGCTGCGCCGCACGACGAACACCTTGACGCGCTCGCCTTGCGCCAGATCAGGCACACCGATCGCCGCGACTTCGCGCACGTCCGGATGCATCGCGATCACGTCTTCGATTTCATTCGGGTAAACATTGAAGCCCGACACGAGAATCATGTCCTTTTTGCGGTCGATCAGCCGGATATAGCCGAGCTTGTCCATGATGCCGATATCGCCGGTGGCAAGCCATCCCGCGTCGTCGAGGACCTTCGCTGTTTCATCCGGACGATTCCAATAGCCTTTCATCACTTGCGGACCTTTCACACATAATTCGCCCGCTTCACCTATATCAGCCCAGCTGCCATCGTCCTTGCGAAAACGCACGGCCGTCGACGGCGCGGGCAGTCCGATCGACCCATCGAAGTCGCGCCGATGCTTCAGGTCCACCGGATTCATCGTGACGATCGGCGAGCACTCAGTGAGCCCGTAGCCTTCGATGATCGGCACGCCGGTGACGGCCTTGAAGCGCTCGGCAACCGCTTTCTGCATCGCCATGCCACCGGCCATCGCGAGCTTGAGCTTCGAGAAATCGCGCTTGCAAAATTCTTCGTTGTCGAGAAACGCGTTGTACAGCGTATTGACGGCCGTGATACCCGTGAAGGTTTCGTGACGGATGATCTTCATCACGCGCTTCGTGTCGCGCGGATTTGCGATCAGGATATTGCGGCCGCCCAGCAGCATGAAGATCATCGCGTTCAATGTCAGCGAGTAGATGTGATAAAGCGGCAACGGCGTGAGCACGGTTTCGATGTCGCCGTCGAGCTCGCGCTCCGACCACGCCTTCGCTTGCAGCACATTGGCGATGATGTTGCGATGCGTGAGCATCGCGCCTTTCGCGACGCCGGTGGTGCCACCGGTGTACTGCAGGAACGCGACGTCGGTCGGGTTCACGGGCACCGGTGCGCTCGCGCGGCGCGCGCCGAGCGTAAGCGCTTCGCGCAGGCGGATCGCTTGCGGCAACCGGTAGGCGGGCACCAGCTTCTTCACGTGCTTCATCAGCGCGTTGATACAGCGGCCCTTTACGTTGAGGCCGTCGGCGAGCAGATCGCCGAGTGCGGTGATCACGATGTTCTGGACACGTGTGCCGGGCAGTGCGTCTTCGACAGTCCTGGCGAAATTCTCGAACACGACGAGCGTTTGCGCACCGCTGTCCTTCAGTTGATGGGCAAGCTCGCGTACGGTATAGAGCGGATTCACATTGACGACCACCGCGCCCGCTTTGAGTGTGCCGAACAGCGCGACCGGATACTGGAACGTGTTCGGCAACATGATCGCGACGCGCTCGCCCGGTTTGACGCCGATGCCTTGCAGCCAGCTCGCAAACGCGTTCGCCTTACGCGCGAGTTCGCCGTACGTGAGGTCGGCGCCGATGCTGACATACGCGACACGCTCGCGATACTTTTGCGTGCATTCGTCGAAGAGCTGCACGATCGATGCGTACTGCGTGACGTCGATCTCGTGCGGCACGCCCGGCGCGTACGACGCGTACCAGATACCGTCGGTATCGGGCGCCGGTTGCGGCGGCGCATGCGAAACGCGTACGTCGCGGGCGGGCGGCAGCGACTGGGTCGGTTGGTTCATGGTCGTCTCCTGATTTTTTTGTGCGTGATCGGTTGTACAAATAGTATGGCAGCCGATTGCATGGGTTTTCGAGGATACGGACGGCAGCGACGAACCGGCAAGAGACCGGCGTCGGTAAAGCCTTCTAATGGATTGCGGGCATGTGCGCGTCGCATCGCGGCAGCGGCACGATAAAAAGGCCGTGCCGAGGGGGGCGGCACGGCCTTGGGTTTCGGCCCCGGTCTGAGCCTTGAGTTTCGACCTGCAGTCCGGGCCTCGGCTTCGGCTTGCTCCCGTTGGGCGTCACGCACCCAACCTGGCGGAACAAGCCGGGGCCGCGCCGCGCCTACTGGGTTGTCGCGGTAACCTGCTGCGCGGACTGCGTCATATCGATGCCGCGCCGTTCGCGGCTGAACAGGATCAGCACCGCAATCACGACGGCCACCGTGCCGGCGACGACCGCCATCGCAAGCCCATAGTTGTTGTTGTTCGCGGCCGCGAACGACGCTTGTAGCGTCGCGTTGACCGATGCGAGCAGATTGCCCAGCTGGTACACGAGACCGGGGAAGGTCGCGCGAATCTCGTCTGGGGAGATTTCGTTCAGATGCACCGGAATCACACCCCATGCGCCTTGCACGGAAATCTGCATCAGGAACGCACCGATCGCGAGCATCACCGCGGTCGACGAAAACGCCCACAGCGGCAGCACCGGCAGCGCGATCAGCGCGGCGATGCAGATCGCGCGGCGGCGGCCGATTCTCTCCGAGATCGCGCCGAACAGCAGGCCGCCGACGATCGCGCCGATGTTCAGCGTGATCGTGATTAGCGCCACGGTATGCGGATCGAAATGATGTTGTTCGCGCAGGAACGTCGGATACAGATCCTGCGTGCCGTGCGAGAAGAAGTTGAACGCGGTCATCAGGATGATCGCGTAAATCGACAGCATCCAGTTGCGCTTGAACGTGGTGAGCAGGCTTGGACGCGGCTTCTTTTCCATCGCAATCCATGCGGGCGATTCCGGCACGTGCGAGCGCACGTACAGCACGAGCAGCGCCGGCACGACGCCGACGAAGAACATGCCGCGCCAGCCGATGTACTGGTACAGCACGCCGAATACGATCGATGCGAGCAGGTAGCCGCTTGGGTAGCCTGCCTGCAGCAGACCGGACACGAGGCCGCGCGACTTCGTCGGCACCGTTTCCATGGTCAGCGCGGAGCCGACGCCCCATTCGCCGCCCATCGCGATGCCGAACAACGCGCGTAGCACGAGCAGCGTTGCGAGGTTTGGCGAGAACCCGGACAACAGTTCGAGCAGCGAGTAGATCGCAATGTTGACCATCAATGTCGGCCGGCGGCCGAACTTGTCGGCAAGGCGACCGAAGATCAACGCGCCGAGCGGGCGCATCGCCAGCGTTAGCGTAATCGCGAACGCGACTTCCGGAATTTCCGTATTAAATTCGGCCGCAATATCCTTCAGGATAAAGACCATCAAGAAGAAATCGAATGCGTCCAGTGTCCAGCCGAGATAGGCGGCGATCGTGACGTTTCTTTGCTCGCGTGTCCAACTCATCGTCTTTTTTCTCCTCTTACCGATTGTCACTTTGCGTGGTGAGCGTTGAGCATTCCGCGTTCCCCGTGGCGCGGGCGCCGGACGAGTGTACGCCCACGCTTAGGTATCTGCATTCAATCGCGTATCGATTCAGTGGTATTCCCTGGGGATATTCGAAGAATTGCCGTGCATGTTTTGTAAATGTAATAAATGAATTGATATGGATAATAACCAGAAAGTTATTGGTAATTTCAGGTCGAAAGTGAGCCAGTCCGCGAAGCGTAAATTGGCCGGAAGCTGGTGTCGAATACCGACGACCATCTGCGCAACCACGGTTTTTTGCTGATGCCCGACAAGGGCTGGGCGCTGTCGCCGGCGTTCGATATGAATCCGACCGCCGATGCGCACGGATTGAAGCTCAATATTAGCGAGGCGGACAACGCGATGGATCTCGAACTGGCGTTTTCCGTCGCGCATTATTTTCGTGTGCCGGTGGCTGCGGCTGAGGAGATCGTCGAACGGCAGCGGCGGATTGTGCCCCGGTGGCGCAGGATCGCGGAGTCGTTGGGTGTCGCGGCGCGTCAGCAGGAGCGTATGGCGACGGCGTTCCGGCTTGCTTGATGTCTTCAGCCGGGAGTGCAGCGCGCAGGCGCTTTGCTTGCTGGGCCTGAAAATGAAAAAGGCCGGCATTGCCGACCTTTTTAAACCGTGGTGCCCAGGAGAGGACTCGGTCACACGTGCGCGACCCCGGCCGCGCTTGCAAGCGCGGCCTTTCGAGTCCTCACGCAAAGCGCGCAGGCGCTTTGCTTCCTGGGCCTGAAAATGAAAAAGGCCGGCATTGCCGACCTTTTTAAACCGTGGTGCCCAGGAGAGGACTCGAACCTCCACGGTGTTGCCACCGCTAGGACCTGAACCTAGTGCGTCTACCAATTCCGCCACCTGGGCACGTTTCAAGCTAGACCGCTATTGTAGCGGGATGATGCAGTGTGTCAACTTCGACGATCGAACTTCGAAACGAATGAAAATCGAATCGAAGAGCAGCGTCTAAAAATGATAAAGGCCGGCAAGCGCCGACCTTTTCATCAAACCTTGGTGCCCAGGAGAGGACTCGAACCTCCACGGTGTTGCCACCGCTAGGACCTGAACCTAGTGCGTCTACCAATTCCGCCACCTGGGCCAAGTGTTCATCTTTTCGCCGCTCCGCACTTTCAACCAACGTGGAACAGCAAAGACCGCAATTATAGCGAGCTGTCTGGTTCTGTCAAGCGCCGAGCGGAACCTGCGCACTGCGCGCCGAATGCACGCCGGAAGCCCCGTGCACGCGGCCTTCAACGCGCTTCGCATTAAGAGACGGATGATAGAATGGCCGGGCAGTACGTTGACAGAGCGAGCCAGGCGCCCTCATCAGGCATAAGGCCAGGGCCAAAGCGGGCAAGCCGCCCGGCGCCGCCGCACTTCATCCGCCGACGTCCACGCACCGAGAAAAATCATCGATAAGCCCTTGAGCAAATATCCGTATCCGATTCCGAGTCGCGAAGAAATCCTCGGCGTGCTGCGCACGAGTGAAACGCCGCTTGCTGCGAACGACATCGCCGAGGCGCTTTCGATCAAGCGCCAGGAGCGCGAAGGCTTCTTCAAACGTCTGGCCGCGATGGAACGCGATGGCCAGATCCGGCTCGATCAGCGTGGGCATTATCAGCTGACCCATCCGTCGAATTTCGTCGCCGGCCGCGTGCAGGGCCATCGCGACGGCTACGGCTTTCTCGTGCGCGACGACGGCCAGGACGACCTGTTCCTGCCGAACGGCGAAATGCAGAAGGTGATGCACAACGACCGCGTGCTTGCGCGCATCGTCGGCTATGACCGGCGCGGGCGGCCGGAAGGGCATATCGTCGAAGTCACGGATCGCGCGAACAAGCGCGTGATCGGCCGCCTGCTCAACGAGAACGGCGCACTGATCGTTGCCCCCGAAGACAAGCGCATCGGCCACGACATCCTGATCACGCAGAACACGAAAAAGGCGAAGGTCGGGCAGGTCGTGGTGGTCGAGCTAACCGATTTTCCGAGCCGGCATTCGCAGCCGCTTGGGCGCGTCGTCGAAGTGCTCGGCGATATCGACGACCCGGGCATGGAAATCGAAATTGCGGTGCGCAAGTACGGCGTGCCGCACGAGTTCAGCGACGCGGCGCTCGAGGTGGCCGCGAAACTGCCGGACGAAGTGCGTCCCGCGGACATGCGTCACCGTATCGATCTGCGCGATGTGCCGCTCGTCACGATCGACGGCGAAGACGCACGCGATTTCGACGACGCGGTGTATTGCGAGCCGGTCAAGGTCGGCCGCGGCGATGGTTTCCGCCTGATTGTCGCGATTGCCGACGTGTCGCATTACGTGTTGCCTAACAGCGGGCTCGACGTCGACGCGCTCGAGCGCAGCACGTCCGTGTATTTCCCGCGCCGCGTGATCCCGATGCTGCCGGAGAAGCTGTCGAACGGGTTGTGCTCGCTGAATCCGGCCGTCGATCGTTGCGTGCTGGTTTGCGACATGGTCATTACCGCACGCGGCGAAATCAAGGCCTACCAGTTCTATCCGGGCGTGATGCATTCGGCCGCGCGCCTCACGTACACCGAAGTTGCCGCAGTGCTCGCGAATACCAAGGGTCCGGAGGCGGCACGCCGTGCGTCGCTGCTGCCGCACCTGCAGAATCTGTACGGTGTGTACAAATCGCTGTTCGCGGCGCGCCAGAAGCGCGGCGCGATCGACTTCGACACCACTGAAACGTATATCGTCTGCAACGCGCAGGGCAAGATCGAGCAGATCGTGCCGCGTCATCGCAACGACGCGCACAAGCTGATCGAAGAATGCATGCTGGCGGCGAACGTCTGCGCGGCAGACTTCATGAAGCGCAACAAGCACGCCGGGCTCTATCGTGTGCACGCAGGGCCAACTGCAGAACGACTCGAAAACCTGCGTACATTCCTGCGCGGCATGGGCCTGACGCTGACCGGGGGCGAGACGCCGCACGCGAGCGACTACGCGGCGCTGATGGCGCATATCCGCGACCGGCCCGACGCGCAGATGCTGCAGACGATGCTGCTGCGCTCGATGCAGCAGGCGGTCTACAGCCCGGACAACATCGGTCACTTTGGTCTCGCCTATGAGGCGTACGCGCACTTCACGAGCCCGATTCGCCGCTATCCGGACCTGCTCACGCACCGCGCGATCTACGCGATCCTGCAGGGGCGCAAGTATCAGCCGGAGACGCCCGAGGGCGTCGTGCTGAACACCGCGCTGTCGCCGCGCGCACGCGCGATGCAGGCCGACGACGAAAAACGCAGTGGCCGCCGTCGCGAGAACACGGCGATCTGGGAAGAACTCGGGCTGCATTGCTCGTCGAACGAACGGCGCGCCGATGAAGCATCGCGCGATGTCGAAGCATGGCTCAAGTGCTATTTCATGCGCGACAAACTGGGTGAAGAGTACGGCGGCATGGTGAGCGGCGTGACGTCGTTCGGCATCTTCGTGCAGTTGGATGCGTTGTTTATCGAAGGGCTCGTGCATGTGACCGAACTCGGCTCCGACTATTTCCAGTACGACGAAATTCGCAACGAACTGCGCGGCGAACGCACGGGGATCCGCTACCGGTTGTCGGACCGTGTGCGCGTACAGGTCAGCCGCGTCGATCTCGATGCGCGCAAGATCGATTTCCGTCTCGTGCGCGACACGCCGATCAAACCGCCGTCGAGCCGCGGCGTGGCGCTCGATAAGTCGGGCGGCGAGCGTGGCGATAACGGACCGCGCGTGCGGGCGCTGCCGGTGAGCGAGGGCGGGCGCCGCAAGAAGGCCGCGCCAGCGGCGAGCGTCGCGGTGAAGGAAGCGCGCGCGGCGCGCAGCGCGGCGAAAAAGCGTGCGGCGTCGGCGAAATCAGCGAAGGGGCAGGCGAGAAAGAAGCGCTGACGCGGACCGTCCCGAGTTGGTCCGACACGTATCGCGCGCAACGCGGCGGCGGCCTGGGCCCGATTGTGACGCTGCGCCGACCGTGCCGATCGGTTGGTCTGGTGTTGCATCGAGCCGCTAGTCGCGCGCAGCATCGTCGCGCACTGTTTGTCACTATCGATGGCGCCCGTTCGGGCGCGTCATCAAAGGTTGTCCAGTCATGTCACGTCTTAAGGTTCTATACGGGTTTCATGCGGTGACCGCGCGTCTGCGGCACGATGCGTCGACGGTCGAAGAGATCTACTACGATCAGAGCCGGCGCGACCGCCGCATGAATGAATTCCTGCATGTCGCGAAGGAAGCGGGCGTGCGCGTGATTGCCGCCGACGAAACGCGTCTGTGGGGTCTTGCACACACCGAGCGCCATCAGGGCGTGGTTGCGCGCGCAACCGATTTGCCGCTTGCGCAAAATCTGGCTGAACTTCTTGACGTGCTGAACGGGCCGGCGCTGCTGCTCGTGCTCGATGGCGTGACGGATCCGCATAACCTTGGCGCCTGTCTGCGCGTCGCTGACGCAGCGGGGGCGCACGCAGTGATCGCACCGCGCGACCGTGCGGTCGGCCTCAACGCGACGGCGGCGAAGGTCGCGAGCGGCGCGGCGGACACGGTGCCGTATATCACGGTCACGAATCTCGCCCGCGCGCTGCGTGAACTGAAGGACGCCGGCGTGTGGGTAGTCGGCACCGCCGGCGATGCGCCGGCGAGCCTTTATCAAACGAAACTCGATGGACCGGTCGCGCTCGTGATGGGCGCGGAAGGCGAGGGCATGCGCCGTCTCACGCGCGATACGTGCGATGAGGTGATGCATATTCCGATGGCGGGGAGCGTCGAGAGCCTGAATGTGTCGGTGGCGAGCGGGGTTTGTCTGTTTGAGGCGGTGCGGCAGAGGGTGGCGGCGACACGCGCATAACGCTCGGCCGGCATCTTGCCGGCACGTCAAAAACTCGTACCACACAATGACCTTCGCCCGACCCCACCAGTTCGCCGCGTCGCTCACCCGCGCATCGATCGCTTGCGCCGCGCTGCTGCTCGCCGCCTGCAGCACCACGACGATCGACCGCGGCACCTATTACGCCGACGTAAGCCATCCCGCGCGCTACGCGGACACCCGCATCCGCTTCCTCGTGATGCACTACACGGAAATCGACGAAGCGCAATCGCTGAACGTGCTGACGACCGAGCAGGTGAGCGCGCATTACCTGGTGCCGGCGGCACCACGCACTAAAAATGGTGAGCCCGTCGTCTGGCAGCTCGTGCCGGAATCGCAACGCGCGTGGCATGCGGGCGTCAGCTTCTGGCAGGGCACGACTGAGCTGAATGCCGCGTCGATCGGCATCGAAAACGTGAACCTCGGCCCGATCGATACGCCGCAAGGCCGAACCTGGCAGCCGTATCCGCCCGCCCAGGTCGACGCGTTGATCCGCCTGTCGAAGGACATCGTCAGCCGCTACGGCATTCCGCCAACGCGCGTCGTTGGGCATAGCGATATCGCGCCGCAACGCAAGACCGACCCAGGTCCGCTGTTCCCTTGGAAGCAGCTGTACGACGCGGGCGTCGGCGCATGGCCCGACGCGGTGACCGTCACCGCCGACCTGGCCGGCCGCGCGCCGGACGCGCCGGCGGACGTGCGCGGCCTGCAGCAGAAACTCGCGCGCTATGGCTATGACGTCGCGACCGACGGCATCCTCGACGAGAAAACCCGGCGCGTGTTCGCAGCATTCCAGATGCATTTCCGGCCGCGCGACTATTCAGGTAATCCGGACGCGCAAACCGATGCGATCGCGCAAGCGCTGCTCGACAAGTACATGCGTGACGCGCCAGCCGAAACGAAACCCGCGTCTTGACCGCGCGGCGCGGCCGATGCGTCCCGCGCCGCACACCGCACACTGCGCACGCGACATACCCGTTGTCCAGCCTCCGCGCGACTCCGGTAAACTAACGGTTTCCCGCGTGCCAGCATTTCAATCCCCATGACTCAAGACGAACTCAAGCAACTGGTCGGCCAGGCTGCCGCCGACTATGTGAATGCCCACGTGCCGGAAGGCGCGATTATCGGCGTCGGTACCGGTTCCACTGCGAACTGCTTCATCGATGCGCTCGCGGCCAATAAAGGCCACTATCGCGGCGCGGTGTCGAGTTCGGTGGCAAGCACCGCGCGTCTGCAGGCGCACGGTATTCGGGTGTTCGACCTGAACGAAATCGACTCGCTGCCGGTGTATGTCGACGGCGCCGACGAAATCGATCGCAGCGGCGCGATGATCAAAGGCGGCGGCGGCGCGCTAACGCGCGAGAAAATCGTCGCGTCGGTGTCCGACGTATTCGTCTGCATTGTCGACGCGAGCAAACGCGTCGACCTGCTCGGCAAGTTTCCGCTACCGATCGAAGTGGTGCCGATGGCGCGTACTGCGATCGGCCGCCGTGTCACGGCGCTTGGCGGTGTACCGGTCGTGCGCGTGACGAAAGACGGCGCACCGTTCATCACCGACAACGGCAACGAGATCATCGATGTCAAAGGTTTGCAGATCAGCGATCCGCTTGCGCTCGAGACGCAGATCAACGCATGGCCCGGTGTGGTCACCGTCGGGCTGTTTGCGGGCCGCGGCGCGAATATCTGTCTGCTCGGCACGGACACGGGCGTCGAGCGGATCGATTATCCGCCGCGCTAACCCGGTTACCATCGCGGTCCGCTTCCGCCAAGGTCTCGACGGTCAGGTCACGGCGGTCAGGTCACGAAACGCCGTGCGTTGCTGCTAGCTCGAACCGCTAGCTCAAGCTGCGCACGGCGTTTTTGCTTCGCCGCTGCATCGCACACGCGAGCTCGCCGTTGCTACGTGCGATGCCGAACAGAATCGCGTTTTGTGCCCGGCAATAATGCGCTGGCGCATCGCGATCACGCTGTTCGAAGCAACGTAACCCGCCGCTAGCTCGCCGATTCACGTTGCAAAGCAGCGTCGCGCGCAACGCAGTGCCTCTCTCAACGACGCAGTACCGGCATCCCCGACCGGTTAGAAGCTCGGAGAGTCGCTTCATCACGAAGCAGATCCTCGCAGTTCAAACGCAATCTCTACGCTCTTCAGTCTGGCAGTCACTTGCTTTAAACCCGCTCGTCCACGCATCGCGAGATGCTTGAAATCGCGATGTAAATCGACAGAAAGCTCATTGGTTGGCAAGCCACGTATGTGCGCTTGACCACACTGCGCGGAGTACGTTGAGGACCGCACACAAAACGACCGATTGCAATGGCGGGCCGCGCGACGCGTGCGGTATAAATGAACCGCCGATCAAATCGGATCGTCGTCTGTACGATGCGTGGGACCGCAAGCTGTGACGTGGGACGTGGAGCGACGCGGACGAAGTGACGTTATCGACGTGCGCTTGCACCAGGCCGAATCTTCGATGACGGATCAACGTTCAGACTATTTCGGATAACAAACTATCTGAAAGGAATCGGCGCCATGGCTTTCAACGCTTTCATTCGAATCGGCATAAGCGCAAGCGGCCACGTGGGGATATCAAAATGACGCACGCGGGGACGGAAAAGACGGGGGCTGGCGGACTTGCCACGGGCGATTGCGCGTCTCGCGCGTTATGCGTCGTGGGCATTGTTCTGTCGGAGGGTTTCTCACTGCTCGGCGCCGGCATCATCGCCGAAGCATTTCAGCTCGCCAACGAGATGAGCGCATCCACGCGCGGCGACAGTGTGCGCTACCGCGTCCGATTGCTGTCGCTGCATGGCGGTAGCGTCACGTGTTCGTCGTCGGTGCAGGTGTGGACCGATGAACTCGACGTGCGCACGCAGCACGGGTTCGACGCGCTGTTCATTTCGGGGGGCGGAGCGGGCGCCGCTCGCACCGGCCGGTTGCCCGCGGAACCCGCGGCGATGTCCGAACGGCTATCCGCCTCAGCATGCGTCGATACCGTACGCACGACGCTCGTTTTCGATCTGCCGGCGGCGCAAGCCGACGACCGCTTCGACGCGGTCAAAAGCGCACTGACGCTTGTCGTGCGGGATCATGGCCTGGACGTCGCACGCGAGATCGCGGAACAGCTGATACCCGGTTCGAGTGCGAAGCTGATGCCGCTGCTTGGCAGCGTCGGCGCGACGGTCGCCGATAAAGTGCGCCGCTGTGCGCAATGGCTTCGGGAAAACTGCGACCGGCCAATCTCCGTGTCGGATGCGGCGCAGGAAGCCGCGATGAGCGAGCGCAATTTCCTGCGTCGCTTCAAGCTCGAAATGGGCAGCACGCCGTCCGAATATCTTTTGCAGGCGCGCCTCGATATGACCTGCCGGCTGCTTGCCGGCACCGAACTGCCGGTCGACAAGATCGCCCGCCGTAGCGGCATGGGTAACGGCGACCATCTCGCGAAGATTTTCCGCAAGCGCTGGTCGATTTCACCGACCGAATACCGCGTGCGCGTGCGCCGCGATCGCGATGCACTGAGCGCCGTCGTCGCGCCGGCGACGGCAGCGGAAATCGAAACGCGTGACTTTGCGTTCTGAGCACCGCGCACCCGCCACGGATCGGGCGCACGAACCAGATGCATCGCTACGCGCGCTGGCGCACCGTTTTTCGATTCCGCTAAAGGGAAACTGAAAGCCAGCCGGATGCAATGAGGTCCTTCGTCGCCGGAACGGCGAAACATCTACATGTTTAGGAATCTGAAATGCTGGATAGCGAACAGACCGAAGTCATTTCCCGCACCCTCGATGAGCGGTCGCGCGCATGTGTCGCCGGGGAACTGCCGGTTACGCAGGGTCTCGCGCTCGCCCCGGTCGTGCTGGCAGGCGGCTCTGGCACGCGGCTGTGGCCGATGTCGCGTGCGAACTGCCCGAAGCAACTGCTCGACATCGTCGGCCCGGACTCGCTGCTGCAGACCACCGTACGGCGGATGTCGAACTTTCCCGCGGCGCGCAAGGTGAACGGCGCGCCGATCATCATGTGCGGCGAAGAGCACGGTTTCGTCGCGGTCGAACAGTTGCATGCGAACGGCGTGGATGCGCGGCTCGTAGTCGAGCCCGCGCGACGCGATACGGCGCCGGCGCTGACGCTCGCAGCGGTCGTCGCGTCCGCGCACGGTGAGGATGTGATCCTCGTCGCGATGCCGGCCGATCACTCGATTGCCGATGTCGATGCATTCCAGCGCGCGATACTCGCAGCCGCCTGTCACGCCGAGGCAGGCGCGATCGTGACCCTCGGCGTGCCGCCGACGCGTCCGGATACCGGTTTTGGCTATATCAAGGTCGGCGCGGCACTGCAGGACGGCGCGCGCCATATCGAATGCTTTGTCGAAAAGCCGGCGCACGAGATTGCCGTGCAATACCTCGCAAGCGGCGAATACTGGTGGAACAGCGGCATTTTCGTGGTGCGTGCATCGATCTGGCTCGAAGCGGTCAAGCGACTGCAGCCGGCAATGCACGACGCGTGTGTCGCTTCGTTTGCCAATAGCCGGAAAGACGGCGCATTCCTGCGCCCGGGCGCCGCGCAATTCGAGCAGAGCCCGTCCGATTCGATCGACTACGCGGTGATGGAGCACCTGGGCACCGGCAATCTGCGGTGCCAGGGCGTCGTCGTCCCGCTCGAAGCGGGCTGGTCCGATCTCGGGTCGTGGGACGCCGTCTGGGATGCGCACGAGAAGGATGCGGACGGCAACGTCGCGCGCGGCCGCGTGATGTTCGAAGGCGCGACCGCGAGCTACGCGCACTCGGAAGGCCGCCTCGTCGCCTGCGTCGGCACGACCAATGTGGTGGTGGTCGAGACCGCGGATGCGGTGCTGGTGGCGGATCGCTCGCGCGTGCAGGACGTCAAGGGCCTCGTGGCGCGCATCAAGGCCGAGCGGGCACCCGAAGCCGATCAGCACAGAAAGGTGCGCCGCCCCTGGGGTTTCTTCGATTCGATCGACCGCGGCGAGCGTTTCCAGGTGAAGCGCATCGTCGTGCAGCCGGGCGCGCGCCTGTCGCTTCAACTCCATCACCATCGCGCCGAGCACTGGATCGTCGTGCGCGGCACCGCGCGAGTCTGGCGCGGCGACGAGCAGTTTCTGCTCGGCGAAAACGAGTCGACTTACATCCCGCTTGGCGTGCGCCATCGCCTCGAGAACCCCGGCAAGTTGCCGCTCGAAGTGATCGAGGTGCAATCCGGCGCCTATCTGGGCGAGGACGACATCGTGCGGTTCGACGACAACTACGGAAGGGGATGACGTGTTGACTGCGTGCCGGAAAGCGCAACGCTCACCGCCGAACGCGACGCCGCACTGCGTCGCGGGCGCGGCTGCTTGTGCCGCGCCGGCCGCCGTCGGGCGTCGTTGAAGGGAGCGCGATCGCGATGTCCGATACGGATCACGTTGTCGCGCGAAAGACGGCAAAGGTGTGGAGTGAAGACATGGCTGGACTATTCCATCGGGCGATCGATGTCGCATTGATAGTGCTGGGCGCCTTTGGCGCCTTGCATCTGAACGTGACGGCGGCCGGCGCTCACTATGAACTTGATTCACTGCTCGTCGCGTTCGTCGCCGCGCTCGCACTGTCGGTCTTTCCGGCGTGCGGCACGTATCCAACCAAAGCCCAGATCAAACGCTCGGTCGTCAGCTCCGCTACCCGCACCGCGATTGCGTGGCTGGTCGTGCAAATGTGCGGCCTTGCGTTGCTGTACCTGATCCAGCGCACCAGCGTGCTGTCGGTGCCATGGTTCCTCTACTGGACGTTGACGAGCGGGATTCTGTTGCTCGTCGCACATACGTTGACTGTCGTTGCGTTCAATATCGCGAGCCAGTTGCGGCAGCGCGTCGTCACCGCGGACGGCATGCCGGTGCAGCGCGTGTATGTGTCGCTCGGTCCGACGGCGGCGAGCCAGACCGTCAAGCGCGGCTTCGACGTGGTGGTCGGTCTCGCGCTGCTGATCGCGCTGTCGCCGCTACTTGCGGTGATTGCGCTGGCCGTCAGACGCGATGGCGGGCCGGTCGTGTTTGGTCACGTACGAGTCGGACTCAACGGCCGCCGGTTCCGATGTCTGAAGTTTCGCTCGATGGTCGTGAACGCGGATCAGGTGCTCAAGCAACTGCTGGAAACCGATCCGCAGGCGCGTGCCGAGTGGGAGCGCGAATTCAAGCTGAAGAACGACGTGCGCGTGACGCCGATTGGCCGCTTCCTGCGGCGCACGAGTCTCGACGAACTGCCGCAGCTGTGGAATGTCGTGCGCGGCGATATGAGCCTCGTCGGGCCGCGCCCGGTGATCGATCAGGAACTCGAACGGTATGGCGCGGACGTCGACTACTACCTGATGGCGAAACCGGGTATGACCGGTCTGTGGCAGGTCAGCGGCCGCAGCGACACCGACTACGCGACGCGGGTTTCGCTCGACGTTGCGTATGTGAAGAACTGGTCGCTGGCGCGCGATATCACGATTCTGTTCAAGACGTTCAAGGTGGTGGTGTACGGCAGCGGCGCTTACTAGGCCGCATCGGCCGCGGCGTTCAGGCGCGCGGTGTGCGCCGCGCGCGGCCTGACCGAACCAGCTCAGGCGCGCGGCCGCGTTAGCGGGTCCACGGTGAAGACGGCGCGACCTGAGGAGTGATCGGCGAACCGTAGATCTGGCTGTTGCCGTGGGTCACGTCGCCGCTCCAGCCGTCATACGCATACGGGTTAGGCATCGACGTAGCGGTTTGCGTGGAAGGGCGGTAGCGGAAAGTTTGCATCGAAGGGCGCGCTGCACGAATTGGCGCTGCGTTGCCCGCGGTAGCGCCGGCATGTTGCGCAGGGCCCGCTACCTGGCTCGACGTAGCAGTTGCAGTGGAGGTGGAAGGGATCGGGCTCGAGTATGTGGGGCGGGCTTGCGTGGCGGCGATCCGGGTTGGACCCGTGTAAGTGGGGCGAATGTGGGTTACCGCACCCGTAGCGGCGTTCCGATTTGGCGTCGCGCCGGTTTGTCGTGCAGTCTCGGTAGTTGTAAGTGCTTGACGGGGGGATACCAGTTGAGCCGCGGCGTGAATCGAAAATGCGGCAAGCGGTATCAGAGAAAGCGTGCGGAACAGTTCTTTGCTCATTGCGATGCCTGAACAGGTAAGTGAGCGGGATCTGCAAACAGATGGGTAGAACCATGTTACACAGCGAGTCCGGTTTTGCAAGCTCGGTAAAAGCCGTTCAGTACGGCGAAACGCTTGCAGATGCAACTAATTCCCCGAACCCAGTGCACGGCCGGCACGGGGCCATTGTGAAGGCACTGCGCCGCCATCTTTCGCTCGTTGCAGGCGCTGCGATCGTGGCCGTGCTGTCCGGATGCTCGATGGCGCCGGGCATGAGCTACAGCAGCCGCGTCAACAGCGCGGGCACGATCCAGTCCGACCCGCTTGCGAGCACCCGGCCGGGCGCGCCCAAAGCGGACGGCAAGGATGTGCCGCCGCCGAATGCGCTGGTGGAGATCAACAGCGAGCTGGTTTCGAAGCAGGAAGCAGAACGCCCGAAAGGCGTTCCGGACGGCGTGACTGCGTTGTTTGCGAAGCCGGCTCCGTACACGCTCGGCCCTGGTGACATTCTGTCGATTGTCGTCTGGGATCACCCGGAACTGAATATGCCGGAGGCCACCGGCGGTGGCGGACAGGACGCGACCGGCTCGAACTCGGTCGTGTCGGGTTACACGATCGATAACGGCGGCATGGTCCAGTACGCGTATATCGGCCCGGTGAAGCTATCGGGCCTGACGGAAATGGAAGCGCGCGATCTGATGACCACGAAGCTGGCCAAATATATTAGGAATCCGCAGGTCACGCTGCGCATCACCGCATACCGCAGCAAACGCGTGTATGTGGATGGCGAAGTGCGCAACCCCGGCCTGCAGACGCTCAACGACATGACGATGACGCTGCCCGAGGCGATCAACCGCGCCGGCGGCTTCACGACGAATGGCGACCGCTCGCAGATCGCGGTCACGCGTAACGACGATACGGTGGTGGTGAATCTTCCGGATCTGATCGCGAAGGGGACCAATCCGAATCACATCGTGCTGCGCGACGGCGATATGGTGCGCGTCTTCTCGTCGAACGACAGCAAGGTCTCGGTGCTCGGCGAAGTCGAGCATCCAGGAAGTTTCGTGTTCAACAACGGTCGCATGTCGCTTAGCCAGGCGCTCGGCGATGCAGGCGGGATCAATCAGAGTTCCGGCGACGCGTCGCAGATTTTCGTCGTGCGCAATCGCGAGTCGGCGCAACCGACTGTGTTCCATCTCGATGCTTCGACGCCGACCGCGATGGCGACGGCCGACAGCTTCCTGCTTAAGCCGAACGACGTGGTGTTTGTCGATGCGTCGGCGCTGGTCAGATGGGCACGCGTGGTCGGCCTGCTGCTGCCGAACATGCAGGCGGCGGCGACATCCCGGGCTCTTGGCTATTGATGAATCACACCTGACACAACTGATCGACGCAGCGGTAATGCATGCGGTAGGCCGATACCGGCATGCCTGGAACCAACGCATACCGATGTGGAGAGGGAACATGACCCAGCGCGAACTGCTACTTCAAACGACCGATGCCGACTCGCCGCAAGGCTCGCACGTCGGCAACCTGTTCGATGTGCTGTACCACAACCGAGGCCTGATCGCGGCCGTGACTTCGTGCTTCGCGCTGATCGGCGTGACATACGCGATGCTCGCGGAGCCCGTGTATCAGTCGGACATTCTGGTGCAGGTCGAGGAAAACCCGAACTCGGCGCGTAATGTGCTGAGCGACGTGTCGTCGATGTTCGCGATGCACACCGCCGCGTCCGCGGAGATCGAGGTACTGCGCTCGCGGATGGTCATTTCACGCGCGGTCGATCGCACGAAGATGTTTATCGGCGCGCAGCCGCGCTACTTCCCGGTGATCGGAAAATGGATCGCGCGGCATTTACCGGGGCTGGTGCGCTCCGGGCTCGGCGGCTATGCATGGGGTGACGACCGGATCAACGTGTCGAGCTTCGACGTGCCGGGCAACCTGTACGGCGCGCCGTTCATGCTGAAGCTCGAAAACGGCGGCGCTTACACGCTGTCGTCGAAGGAACTGCATCTGCAGGGGCGCGTCGGCGAAATGCTGCACGCGCAAACACCTGCCGGCCCGATCGAATTGATGGTCGACGAAGCAGTCGGCGAACCGGGGGCCACCTTCGAAGTCTCGCGGCGTTCGCGGCTTTCCACGATCGAATCGCTGCAGAAGGCGCTGGTGATCACCGAAAAGGGTAAGCAGTCGGATGTCATTGGCGTGTCGCTCGAAGACAACAACCCGCGGCGCGCCGCCGAGATTCTGAATGCGGTCGGCGCCGAATATGTGAAGCAGAACATGGAGCGGACCGAGGAAGAAGCGGAGAAGTCGATTCGCTTCCTCGAGCGGCAATTGCCGGAACTGAAAACGCAGCTCGAAGCGGCGGAAAGCAAGTTCAATGCGTTCCGCTCCGAGCACGGCACCGTCGATCTGAACGCGGAAGCGAGCGCACTGTTGCAACGTTCGGTTGAAGCGCAAGGTCGCATTGCCGACCTGAAGCAACAGCGTGAACAATTGCTCGCGCGTTTTACGTCCGAGCACCCGGCCGTGCTCGCGATCGATTCGCAACTGGGCGCGGCCGGCCAGGAACTCGATCACATCTCGGCGACGACCAAGGCGCTGCCGCCGCTCGAGCAGAACCTGCTGCGTCTGCAGCGCGACGTGCAGGTCGACACCGATCTGTACACGAACCTGCTGAACACGCAGGAACAGTTGCGTCTGCTGAAGGCCAGCAAGGTCGGCAATGTGCGGCTCGTCGATAACGCGATCGTGCCGGAAAGCCCGATCCGGCCGAAGCGTGCGTTCGCGGTGGCGGGCGCGGTGCTGACCGGACTGTTCCTGAGCATCGCGCTGGTGCTAGTGAAACGCAAGCTGATCGACGGTGTCGGCGCGGCCGAGGAAATCGAATACGGGACCGGCATGATGGTCTATGCGACGGTGCCGCGCAGCAAGCTGCAGGAGCAGATCACACGCAGCCTGCCAACCAACACCGGCACCAATCTCGTGCTCGCCCGCACATCGGCCGGCGACGCCGCGATCGAAAGCCTGCGCAGCTTCCGGGTCGCACTCGAGTTCGCGCTGCTCGATGCGCCGAACAAGATTGTGTTGCTCGCGGGCCCGACTCCGGTGGTCGGCAAATCGTTCGTGTCGGTAAATCTCGCGACGCTGATCGGCTCTTCCGGCCAGCGCGTGCTGTTGATCGACGCGGATTTGCGGCGCGGCTCGCTGCATCACTACCTGGGTGCGACATGCACGCCTGGCGTGACCGAGATGATCGTCGGCGGCTTGAGCTTCGAACAGGTCGTGCGTCGCGAGATTCTGCCGGGCGTCGACTTTATCGCGAGCGGCGGCTTCGTGCCCAATCCGGCTGAAGTGCTGATGCACCCTAAGTTCATCTCGTTCGCGCAACGCGTCGAACAGGAATACGACGTGGTGCTGATCGATGCGCCGCCGATCCTGCCGGTCGCGGACTCGGGAATC
This sequence comes from Paraburkholderia rhizosphaerae, assembly GCF_004366595.1. Classification (GTDB taxonomy): domain Bacteria; phylum Pseudomonadota; class Gammaproteobacteria; order Burkholderiales; family Burkholderiaceae; genus Paraburkholderia; species Paraburkholderia rhizosphaerae. The sequence continues at coordinate 31,680 of NZ_SORE01000019.1, read as the reverse complement.
GTCGCGAAGCTGGCCGGCAATGTGTTCGTGATTGCACGCCAGGGCGTGACGAATCTCGCGGAACTGCGTGAATCCGCGCGGCGTTTCGCGCAGATCGGGGTGCCGATCCGTGGCGTGATCTTCAACGACATGACGTCGCGTCCGAGCCGCTACGGCAAGGAATACGGCGCATACGGCTACACGAGTTACGGCAGCGATGCGCCGGAACCGGCAAAGGACTAGACGCGATGAAGGACATGACGATCATCATCTGTAGCTATAACTACGAGCGCTTTATTCGCGAGACGATCGACTCGGCACTCGCGCAGGAGCCCGACAGGACGCGCGTCGTCGTGATCGACGACGGCTCGACCGACGGCTCGCGCGCGATCATCGAAAGCTACGGCGAGCGGCTTACCGCGGTCTTCAAGGAAAACGAAGGGCAGGCGTCCGCGTACAACCAGGGGCTCGAACTCGTCGATACCGAATATCTGATCTACCTCGATTCGGATGACGTGCTGTACGACGGCGCGGTCAAGCAGGTGCTCGACGCATTCGAACGCGGCGGCTACGCGAAGGTGCAGTTCACGCTCGATGTGATCGCGCAGGACGGCACGCAGACCGGTGCGCGGGTGCCGAACTCGCAGCCGCCCGCGGACTGCCGCAAGCCGCTGCAGAACGGCTGGCTGTATCCGTCGCCGCCAGCGTCCGGCAACGCGTATCGCGTGAGCGCGCTGAAACAGATTCTGCCGGTCCCGCTCGCGGGCGGGCGCCGCATCGCGGCGGATTTCTTTGCGATCTACGGCATCGCGATGGTCGGCCCGATTCATTCGATCGACACGCCGTTGGGCGGCTATCGCGTGCATCGCTCGTTCGTCGTCGACGAGCGCGGCGGGGCGCCGAAGATCAGCCTGTCGATTGCGAATTGTCAGGACTTCAACGAAGTGATCGATGGCTTTCCGGTGCGCTGGAACGCGCTGCGTGAGCTGGTCGCGCAGCGTCTGGGCGAAACGCTGCCCGCGCACGGCAATGACTTTTCGTACCAAAAGGCGCGCCTGTGCTCGCAAGTGTATGAGGCGCCGCTCGCCAAACGCTGGCACTGGTTCGCGTTCGAGTCCGGCCGCTATTTCCAGTCGGTGCTCGGCAATCCGTTCTGGAGCACCGGCAAGAAGCTCGGCGCGCTCGCGTTGACCGCGCTATGTCTCGTGCCGTCGCGGCGCGTTAGCGATTACGCGATCCGCTATATCGCGAATCCGCTCGCGCGGCAGGCGCATCCGACGCGCTAGCGGCGCCGCCAGCACGCACGAGCGGCCGCAGCAGCACAGACAAATACTACGGGGATGGCAGATGGCGACAACGGCAGCACGCGGTCTGATGATCAATGGCCGCTTTCTCGGCCGGCAGGCGACCGGCGTCGACCGCTTCGCATTCGAGACGGTGCGCGCGATCGACCAGCTGTTGCAGAGCGGCGATCCGCTGGTCGCCGGCCTGAACGCGCAGATCGTCGTGCCGCGCGCGCTGGGCGCGTTGAACAATCCGTTTGCGCGCATTCCGTTGCGCGCGGTCGGCAACGGGCACGGCATGCGCTGGGAGCAGCTGAGCTTGCCGCACGCGGCGCACGGCTCACTGCTGTTAAATCTGTGCAATTCGGGTCCGCTGTTCTTCCGTCAGCAGGTGACGGTGCTGCATGACGCGGCGCCGGTGCGCGTGCCCGATAGCTATAGCCGCGCGTTCAGCACGTGGTACCGCGTGATGGCGCCGCGCCTTGGGCGCGTCGCCCGACGCGTGCTGACCGTGTCCGAGTTTTCGCGGCGCGAGTTGTGCGACGCGTACCGGATACCGCGCGCGAAGATCGGCGTGGTGCCGGAAAGCGGCGAGCACATGCTGCGCGTGCCCGACGCCGGCGCCGGTTCGTACGGCGCGACCGCGCAGCGCCCGTATGTGCTCGCCGTCGGCAGCCTGAACCGGCACAAGAACTTCAAGCTCGTCAGCGATGCCGCAAAGCTGCTCGGCGATGCGGCGTTCGACATTGTCGTGGTCGGCGGCGGCGATCCACGCGTCTATGGGACGTCGCATGAGCCGCTGCCGTCGCTGATCAAGCATCTCGGCTATGTGAACGACGCGGACCTGAATGCGCTGTACCGGCATGCCGCGTGTTTCGTCTACCCGTCGCGCTATGAAGGCTTCGGTTTGCCGCCGGTCGAAGCGCTTGCGCTCGGATGCCCGGTGATCGCGTCGCGGCTGCCTGCGGTCGTCGAGGCGTGCGGCGACGCGGTGCTGTATGTGTCGCCGGACGATCCGCGTGAACTCGCCGGCCTGCTCGAACGCATCACCACCGATGCGGCGCTGCGCGACACACTGCGCGCGAAGGGCAACGCGATCACCGCGCAGCTGACGTGGCGCGCGACGGCAGTCAAGTTACTCGAAGAGATCTCGCCATGGCTGACCTAGCGCAAAGTGAAGTGAGCTCCGATGAGCGGCCGCACTACGGCCGTGTCGCGATTGTCAACGACTGGCTGGTCACCTATGCGGGCTCCGAGCGCGTGCTCGAACAGATCATCGCAATGTGGCCGGATGCCGACCTGTTCAGCCTCGTCGACTTCTTTCCGGAGGATGAACGCGACAAGCTACTCGGCAAGCGCGCGAAAACGTCGTTTATCCAGCATCTGCCGCGCGCGCGTACCGCGTACCGGTCCTATCTGCCGCTGATGCCGCTGGCGATCGAGCAGTTCGATCTATCCGGGTACGACCTCGTGATTTCGTCGAGCCACGCGGTGGCGAAAGGCATCATCACCGGGCCGGACCAGGTGCATGTGAGCTACGTGCATTCGCCGATCCGCTATGCGTGGGACTTGCAGCACGAGTACTTGCAGCAGGCCGGCATGACGAAGGGCCTGAAGAGCTGGATCGCACGCGGCGTGCTGCATTACGTGCGGATGTGGGATCTGCGCTCGGTGCCCGGCGTCGACGCATTCATCGCAAATTCGGGCTTTATTGCGCGCCGGATGCGCAAGACCTATGGGTGCGATGCGACCGTCGTGTATCCGCCGATCGATATCGAGCGCTTCGTGCTGGGTACGCAGCGCGAAGATTTCTACCTGACCGCGTCGCGGATGGTGCCATACAAACGCGTACCGCTAGTCGTCGACGCATTTTCGAAGATGCCGGACAAGCGGCTCGTCGTGATTGGCGACGGTCCGGAATTCGAGCGGGCCAGGGCGCTCGCGGGTCCGAATGTCACGCTGCTTGGCTATCAGCCGGGCAACGTGCTGATCGACCATATGCAGCGCGCGCGCGGCTTTGTGTTTGCCGCCGAAGAGGACTTTGGGCTGTCGGTGGTCGAAGCGCAGGCGTGCGGTGCGCCGGTCATTGCATACGGCCGCGGCGGTGCGCGCGAGACGGTGATCGAATCGCCGGATCCGATGGCGCGTACGGGCGTGTTCTTCCGGCAGCAGAGCGTCGAAGCGATTGTCGAAGCGATCGCGCGTTTTGAAGCAAACGGTCCGTTTCATCCGGAGGTGTGCCATCGCAACGCGCTGCGTTTTACGCCCGAGCGATTCCGGCGCGAGTTCCGGCACGTCGTCGACGATGCGGTGCGCGCGGCGCAGCGCCGGCTCGCGGAGGGCGCCGCGCTCGATATCCGAACCGCGGACGCGAGCCCGGTCGATATCAGTCGCGCCGACGCCGGCCCTGGCGCGACGCAACGTCCGGTCCTGATGGTTGAGGAGTGACATGAAAAAGTACGTGATCATCGCGACAAAGGGGCGTGCGGTCGAAACCGCGACGCTATTCGATTTCCTGTTCGAGCAGGACGCGCGTCCGGATGCGGTGTATGTAGTCGGCGCGGAAACAGCCGATCTTCCCGATGTCGTCGGCCATCCGCTGCACGCGCATGCAAACGTCAAGCTGATGCTCGCGAAAGGGCCTGGACTCACGGTGCAGAGAAACGCGGGCGTCGCGGAACTGTTGCGCGACCTCGAGCGCGACCGGGTCGATGAGCCGTGGTTCGCCGCGTTCTTCGATGACGACTTCCGGCCGCACCGTGGATGGCTGCAGCAGTGCGATGCGCTCTTCACGGAGCAGCCGGGGGTGATCGGCATGACGGGGCAGATCCTCGCCGACGGCGTGCGCGGGACCGGCGTGTCCGAAGCGGACGCGCTGCGGTATCTGTCCGGCGCGCTCGCGCCGCAGGAGCATTGGGCGTCGGGTGCCGAGCGCCGGCCGCTGAATTCCGCGTATGGCTGCAACATGGCGTTCGAGGAGCGGGTGATCCGCAACTGCCGCTTCGACGAGGCGCTGCCGCTATACGGCTGGCAGGAAGATCAGGACTACACGTCGCAGGCGCTCGCGCTGGGCGAGTTCGTCTACGAGCCGGCATGCCGCGGCGTGCATCTGGGCGTGAAGAACGGTCGCATTTCCGGTGTGCGTTTCGGTTACTCGCAGATCGCCAATCCGATCTTTCTCGTGAAGAAGAACACGATGGCGCGCAAGAAAGCGTACGTGTTCATCACGCGTCATCTGTTGTCGAACGTCTATCACAGCCTGCAGCGCGATCCGATCTTCGACTATCGCGGTCGCCTCAAAGGCAATGTGCTTGCGTTTATCGACTATCTGCGCGGCAGCAGCCACCCGCAGCGCATTCTCGATATCGGCCTTGCTTCGCGCGGCGCGCGCCGGCCGTGACCGAACCGGCGGGTCCCCGCATGGCTGATTAGACAGTGATTTAGGCGGATTCAGCGGGGCTTGCTTACGTACAGTAAGTCTGAAGAGTAAGGCAGGTGTTGCGTTGCAAAGCGGGCCGTCCCGCGACGCAAGCGATGTCATCGCGTGAAGTATCGATTCCGAACGGACGAAACGTGCGAGTAATCATATGGACAACCAAAAAGCTAGCTTTGTGCCGGTGACCCAGCCGTACCTTCCGCCGCTGGCGGAGTTCACCCCGTATCTGGAGCAGATCTGGAGCAACAAGTGGGTGACCAACGACGGCCCGTTTCATCACCAGCTTGAAGCCGCGCTTTGCGAGCGTCTCGGCGTCGAGCACATATGCCTGTTTTCGAACGGCACGATCGCGCTGATCACCGCACTGCAGGCGCTCGATATCAGCGGCGAGGTGATCACCACGCCGTTTTCGTTCGTCGCGACCACGCATGCGTTGCACTGGAACAGAATCAAGCCGGTGTTCGTCGATATCGACCCGGTCAGCATGAATCTCGACCCGGCGAAGATCGAGGCCGCGATTACGCCGCGGACCTCCGCGATCCTGCCGGTTCACGTGTATGGCAATCCGTGCGAAGTCGAGGCGATTGAACGGATTGCCGCGAAGCACGGGTTGCGCGTTCTTTATGACGCCGCGCACGCATTCGGCGTGCAACGCGACGGCCAGTCGATTCTGCGCGCGGGCGATATGTCGATTCTGAGCTTTCACGGCACGAAGATTTTCCATACGTTCGAGGGCGGTGCGATCGTGTGCCGCGACGCTGAAATGAAACGGCGCATCGACAGGCTGAAGAACTTCGGCATTGTCGACGAGGTGACGGTTGCCGCGACAGGCCTGAATGGCAAGATGAACGAAGTACAGGCTGCCTTTGGCATGCTGCAGCTCAAGCACGTCGACTACGCGCTCGCCCAGCGCGCGCGCATCGATAGCCGGTATCGCGAAGCGCTCGGCGGCCTGCGTGGACTGAAGCTGCATCAGATCGACAGCAACAACACGCGCAATCACGCGTACTTTCCGATTCGCATCACGCCGGAGTTTCCGATTAGCCGCGACGCGCTGTTCGAGCAGTTCCGCGAGCGCCATATCGCAGTGCGGCGCTACTTCTATCCGCTGATCAGCGAGTTTGTGCCGTATCGGGATCTGCCGTCCGCGTCGCGCGAGAACCTGCCGGTCGCGAGCGAAGTGTCATCGGAAGTGCTGTGCCTGCCGATGTACACGATGCTCGAGGCCGCGGAGCAGGAGCGGATTATCGAAATCATTCTGTCGTGCGCAACGCATGCTCAGGCGGCGTGACAAACGGGGAGGCCGGGTAGCCCCCGGCATTTTGCGCGGCGTGCGGCGCGAACGTGGATCCGGTGCGCAGCGGGCGTGACGGGTCAGACATAGAGAGCGTGCGGGATAAACGACCCGCGCACACGGGGTAGGGAAAAGCGCTGTGGAGGCAGCCATGCTCGACATTGCACCGGATGACGTGCCAGGCGCGGGGGCCGAGCGCCGCATCGCGCAGTCGCGCACGGTGGGCGCATCCGCGAGTGCGGCGACGGTCAAGGCCGCGGGCGCCGCGCAGCGCGTGCGCGTGCTGTTCTCACCGTTTACCAATACGACGAATCCGTATATCGACATCGTCAAGCGTGTGCTGAGCCACGTCGGTTACGACGTCGAGCCGTTGTCGGCGCGCGGTTTGTTCCGTGGCGGCTTCGCGCATCTGTTCAGTTCGAAAACGGTGCTGGTGTTCCACTGGCTCGAGTTGCGGCCGTTCAGGCGCAAAGGCACGCGCACGCTGCTGTCGCCGGTCGGCTGTCTGATTTTCGCGTTCTATTGTTTTGTGATCTGCGTCGGCCGCGCGAAAGTTGTGTACTTCGTGCACGACCATGCGGTGCACGATACCGTCGGCTTGATGCGGCGCCTGTCGATGAAACTGATGGCGTTCGTGCGTGGACTCGCGGATGCGCGTGTCGTGCATGCACCGACCTTCGAGGGCAAGTACCGTGCACGCTATCTGCCGCACCCGCTGTATTGGGACGTGCCCGGCTACGAGGCGACGCCGCGCGCAAGCGACGATATCGGCGCGGCGGACACGGCACGCACCAGCGGCCCGCACGGTTCGGCGCTCGACCGGCAGCCGCTGTTCGCGATGCTTGGCACGATCCGCCCGTACAAGGATCTCGCCGCGGTGCTCGACGTATGGCCACAGGAATGCCGGCTCGAGATCGCGGGTAACGGCAGTGCCGATTATGTGAAAACGCTTCATGACGTGATGGATCGCCGCGCGTTGAACGATGCGGTCACGATCGACGCGCGCTTCCTGTCCGATCAGGAGTTCGAGCAGCGTATCAGCCGTACCGACGTTCTGGTGTTGCCGCACGTCGCGGATTCGATGCTGGTCAGCGGTGCGTTTTTTGAAGCGATAGGCCGCGTGCCGATGCTGATTTCCCGGGCGACTCCGTTCATGGTGTGGGCGGCGAAGAAATTCGATAACGTGCTGCTGTTCGATCGCATCGACCAGTTGCCCGAACTGGTCCGCTATGCGCAGCGCAACTGGCTTGACGCCGCGCGGCAGGACAAGCGCGCGCTCGCGACGGACGAGTTCGGCTGGGTCGCGTGCTGCCGGGAGTATCGTCAGTTTTTCGATGCGGTGGTGAGCGGCACGCTCGCCACCGACGAACGCAGTTCTTTCAACTGAAGCGAGGTTCCCTTGTCGGTCAAACGAGACGCGGCGCTGCTATACGTAATACAGGCATGCGGCTACCTGGTTCCGCTGATTGCGCTGCCTTATCTGTCGAGGACGCTCGGTCCGGACCGGTTCGGCCAGGTGAGCTTCGCGGTCGCGTTCATGCAGTTCTTCATTACGGTGACCGACTTCGGTTTCGATCTGACCGCCGCGCGGAAAATATCGATTCATCGCGGCGACCGCGAGATGCTGACGCGACTTTACTGGATCGTCACGATTTCGAAAGGCCTGATTGCGCTGCTGTGCGCGGTGATCGTGATCGCATCGGTCGAGTTCGTGCCTGCGCTGCACGATGATAGAGGCGTGATCCTGATCAGCCTGCTGTCGCTGGCTGGCACGGTGTTGAGCCCGGTCTGGCTGTATCAAGGGCTCGAGAAAATGCCGATGATGGCGGTGATTACGCTCGCCACGCGCATTGTCAGCCTCACGGCGCTGTTCTTTATCGTCAAGTCGTCGGCGGACTACCTCGCGACGGCAGTGTGCTTTTTCGCGCCGCTGCTCGCATCGGGACTGATTCTTACCGCGATCGCCCACGGCACCGGCATGCTGACGTCGTGGCAGAAAATCACGCGCAAAGACCTGTGGGAGCAGTCGGTCGAGGCATTTCACGTGTTTTCAGGGTCGGCGTTCGCGTTTATGTACACGTACCTGAACGCGATCATCCTGAAGTTTCTGACCGGCAACGATGCGGTCGGCTTCTATGTGATGGCCGACAAGATCGTCAGCCCGATCAAGCAGTTCTTCGGACCGCTGATCCAGACGATGTTCCCGCGTATCTGTAAGCTGCACGCGGAAAATCGCGGCAAGGAGGCCGACCACATCGTCAGAAAGGTGGTGCTGACGGTGTTGCTGCTGAATGTCTGTGCGATTCTCGTCGTGTTCGTCGGCGGCGAGAAACTGGTCGTGCTCGCGTTCGGCGACAAGTTCCTGCCGGCCGTGCCGGTGCTCAAAGCGCTGATCTTCCTGCCGGCCGTGGTCGGTATCGCGTCGGTGCTGATGCAGTTGGGATTGATTGCGCAGGGCGAGGTACGGCCTCTAAAACGTATCTATGGCGTTGCCGCCGCGTTCCACTTCGTGCAGTCGATCATTCTCGTGAAGGAGTTTGGCGCGACGGGCACCGCGGTGTCGGTGGTGCTCACCGAGGTGCTGGTGATCGCGCTGATCTGCTATGAGCGCCGCGGTGCGCGTAGCCGACGTATCGCGGCCGGCGCGCAGGGGGCGCAATGAACGGTTCGATGCACCGCCAGGTGCATCGCTCGGTGAACCGCTCGGAGAACCCCTCAATGGCCACCGAGCTTGACGTCTTCGGCGGCGGGCGCAAAGCGCTTGCGCAGGTTGCCCAGCGCGAACACACCGACAAGCAGGTCCTTGAGCGCGCTGCGCCCGCCCTTCGCCCACACGTCGTGGTTGCGGTAGCCGCCGCTTGCCCTGATGCGGAAAAAAACCGCGAAGCGCTCGACGAGCGACGGCGCGTTGTACAACTCGAGCCGGTTGAAATAGAGCTGCGCATACGAGTCGAAGCGCTCAGCGCCGGCAAGCGCCGCATGCGCATAGTGCGTCGGATAGCGATGCGCGACTTCGCGCAGCAGTTCGGCGCGGCGCGCGCAGCTGTCGGCGAAGTTGCGCCAGTGGTGCTGGTTTTCGAACAGGAATGGCAGCCCGCGCGCGACCCACGATGCGCCTGCCCAGCGCGTGTTCGTTGCGGCCGACGCATGCCGGCGGTAGCACGCAAGCGGCGTGTCGATATACACGATCGGGCCGAAGACGTTCGCGAGGAAAAAGAACCACTGGTCGTGGCCTTCGCGGTTCGTTCCATCGTGGAAATCGATCGACTGCGGCCACAGCGGCGCAAATTCCATCAACTGCCGGCGAAAAAGCAGCGTGAAGCCGAGCCCGTATGCGAGCGGGCCGACGCTCAGCGCGGCGTTGTACGCGGCAGGCGGCGCATCGCGTGCCAGCGTGTCGATTGCGAGCAGCTCGCTGTCGGTGACAGTCGCGTTATGGCAGACCAGCAGCGCGTCCGTATGCACGAAGCGTTCGATGCAGACCGCGAGCTTGTCTTCGAGCCACACGTCATCCTGATCGCAGAACGCAATCACGTCGGATTCGCATAGCTGCGCGGCTTTCATAAAGTTCGCGCGATAGCCGAGCCGTTTGGGATTGATATGAAGCCGCACCGGAAAGGGCGCGGTGCGCGCGAAGACTTCGACGATCTTCACCGTGTCGTCGCTCGAGGCGTCGTCGGTGACGACCAGTTCGGCAGGCAGCCAGGTCTGACGCGCAAGACTTTCCAGCTGCGCAGCCAGATACCGCATGCCGTTACAGGTCGCCATCGCGACCGATACGGATGTCGTCATTTCGCTTTGTCCTTGCTACGTCATTATTTATATGCGCGGATTACAACGGGTGCAGCGGGGTACCGAACGTTGGCCGCATCCGGCTCGCGGCCCAACGTGCGAGGCTTACGTCTGCAACGCGTGGTGCTGGCTGCCGAAGCTCATCGAGTCGACCACACGCACGTCGTGCAAAACGGCGGGTTCTATCGCGAGCGGCTCGGGTTGCCGCTCGTTGACGATGCCCAGAAGGTAGGCTCCGTAGCCGCTTTTTGTCAGCGGCGCCGCGAGCTTTTGCAATTGCTGCGTGTCGATCCAGCCCTGCCGGTACGCGACTTCCTCGGGGCTCGACACAATCAGCCCCTGGCGCTTTTGCAACGTCGCGATAAACATCGACGCGTCGAGCAGTGAGTCGTGCGTACCGGTGTCGAGCCACGCATTGCCGCGGCCCATGATTTCGACGTTCAGGCGTCCGTCGCGCAGATAACACGCGTTGACGTCGGTGATTTCCAGTTCGCCGCGTGCGGAAGGCTTGATGCTCGCTGCGATGTCGCACACGTCGTTGTCGTAGAAGTACAGTCCCGTTACCGCGTAGTTCGAGCGCGGCAGCGTCGGCTTTTCCTCGATCGATAGCGCGCGCTGCCGGCTGTCGAACTCGACTACGCCGTAGCGTTCCGGGTCGCTCACGTGATACGCGAACACGGTTGCGCCGTGCCGTGTCGTGCTGGCGCGCGCGAGGCGTGTCGGCAGATCGTCGCCGTAAAAGATGTTGTCACCGAGTATCAGCGTCGACGGCGAGCGGCCGATAAAGCGCCGTCCGATAATGAACGCCTGCGCGAGGCCGTCTGGCGACGGCTGCATCGCGTACTGGATGTTCATTCCCCATTGATGCCCGTCGCGCAACAGCGTTGCAAAGCGCGGTGTGTCCTGTGGCGTCGAAATGATCAGCACGTCGCGGATGCCGGCGAGCATCAGCGTCGAGAGCGGGTAGTAGATCATCGGTTTGTCGTACACCGGAATCATCTGCTTCGATACCGCATGCGTGACCGGGTACAGACGCGTGCCCGAGCCTCCCGCCAGAATGATGCCCTTGCGAGCCATCGCAATCTCCTTCGAGTCGGCGCGCATCGGTGCGCATCCGCCACGCCGTTGCCGGCGTGTCGGACAGGTGTGCATTGCGCGATGCGCACCTACGCTTGTTATGCATTCTAGGCAGCCGGGGCCTTCCGCTTCGGCCCAAATCCCGGCGGGATCGGCCAATCGACGTGACTCTTCGACGCTGCGCAATGCGGCGTCGAACGGGCTCGCAACCGTGCGCGCCGGCAATGATCGGAAGGCCGCATTACAGGTTCGAAAGTGCGGTATACCGACCGTTCGTCCGTCGGTTGCGATGCTAGTATCGTCTCGCATTCGATGTGACGCGCGTGCGAGGCACCGGTTAGCGTGCGCCGCAAACCAAAGATCGCTCAGGGTTTCGTACATGACGACAAATGACCAGACGACGCCGATTCATCTGCCGCAAGCCGCCGCTGGCGCTTCGCCGAAATCCGGGCAGCGGCACGACGAACGCGCGGGTTTCTTTTCTTATCTGATCTACAACGCACTCGAGTTTTCGAAGGCGCATATCCGGCGTATTGCGAATGCGCATCAGGTGTCCGCGGTGCGGATCGCGCCCGGGTTGTCCGCCGCGTCGCACGTGCTGATCATGACGGTGCATAACGAAGCGCACCGCATTCCGTATTTTCTTCGTTACTACAAGGCGCTGGGTTTCGAGCAGTTTATCGTGCTCGACAACGAATCGACCGACGGTCTGCGCGAGCTGCTCGCCGGCGAACCGGGCGTGTCGCTATTCGCCGCGCGCGGATCGTATAGGCGCTCGCGCTTTGGCAACGACTGGATCAACTTCGTGCTGTCGCGCTATTGCAGCGGCAAATGGATTCTTTACGTCGACGCTGACGAGTTCTTTGTCTATCCGCACAACGACCGGCGCCGCATCGCCGATCTGACTGCGCATCTGGCGCGCAACGGCCAGCGTTCGATGAATAGCCTGATGGTCGACATGTATAGCGCGAAGCAGACGCGCGATAACGCGTGCATGCCGGGTGAGGATCCGGCGAGCGTATGTCCGCTGTATGACGCATACGGGTACCAGACCCGCTTCGATCCACGCTCGCGAACCACGTGGACGAAAGGCGGCGTACGTGGCCGCATTTTCTTCAAGAACGCGTGGGACGGTCCGGCGCTGAACAAGACGCCGCTCGTGTACTGGAGAAAGTCGTACGCCTTCCTGAAGTCGTCGCACCAGCTATGGCCGGCACGTTTGAATCAACCGGCGCCGCGCTCAGGCAATGCGATCTCGAGCGCGCTGCTGCACTTCAAGTTTCTCGCGGACCTCGACGACAAGCTGCAGGCCGAAGCACGGCGCCGCCAGCATACGTCGGAATATGGCGTCTACACCGATCAGTTGCATGTGAAGCGCGACGAGCCCGATTTCGTCGGCGCGCCGACTGCCCGTTACGAAAGTTGGCGCTCGCTGGTGCGCGACCGGTTGATGGCCGGTGACGATTCGTTCAATTGATCAGGCTTGTAGTGTGCCAATTGTCGCGTGCCCGGGCGAACTGCCCGGTCGACGCGCGGTTTGCCTACGCGCGGTCCAGATTCAATCGGATACCTGATGCGCGGCTTCGTCGGCGCGCGGCTATTGCGCCGGGTGCGCTGAAACCGTCAACGGGCGCACACCGGGCCGCGGCGCATCCATCAGAGCGGCGATGAATTGCTGGAAGTGCGGCGCGAGCAGACGGTTCGCGTAACCGCTGATATGGTCGCCGTCAAAGAACAGCGGCACGCCGTCCGCGTGCATCGAACAGACGGCATCGGGGCAGAGAATAGGGAGCGGATCCCACACACTGACCGACGGCACCGCCTGCGCGATGCGCGCGTAGGATTCGAGAACCGGCGCGCGGTACGCTTCGATGTCCCCGCGCGTCACCTGTGAGCCGGGCGTGCAGATCGGGTTGTTTCGATTGAACCAGTCGGCGCAGCGGAAGGCGGGCATCTTGAACACAGGCTCGGGTGCTTCGAGCACAACCTTCGCGCCCTTTGCGGTCAGTTCGCCTAGTTGCCGGATCGCTTCCTGCTCGCCCGCGTGGCGCTGCTCGAGGGAAGCGTCACTGAACATCGCGTCGTGTGCGGCGCGATCGTCGAAGCGTGCGAACTGGTCGGAAAAACGCGGCAGTCTGAGAGACGGCATAAAAACCACGTCGCCGGGCCGCACTTTCTCGAGTATTTCAGCGAATGCGTCGTCGTCGTAAGCTTTGCAACGCTCGACGTCCGCGCTCGCCACCGGCAGGAAACCGATAAACGCGCAGCCGCCGTTGTTATACGACAGGACTTCGACGCCGGTATGCAGTGCCAGTTCGCGGAACATCAGGCTATACGCCATCGCATGCGAATCGCCGATCACGAAAAGGCGCGACGTATATTGCGCCGGCACGTCGCAGCCGACTCGCGAGTAGGTCCAGACAGGGCCGTCGTCGAGCTTGCGGGCGTCCCACTTTTCGCTGCAGCCCGCGTAGCGCTGGTTTAGCGAGCCGTACGGATACCAGTCGTCGGCCTGATGCGCGACCACGCTCAACGATAGCCGCGGCTGCGCGTGATAAAGGCCGAATGTGAGCGCGGCGCCAAATACGACTGCCGCGAATCCGGAGCCGACGACGGCTGCGCGTGGCCATTGACGCAGGCGGGGCGCGCGGCGGATCGGGTTTTCGACGAAGTAATACGACGCGGTGGCCAGCGCGAACGTCGACACGGCAGCAACCGCTTTCAGCGCTGGCGTATCGACGCCGGTGGTCCAGCGCATCAGCACGATCACTGGCCAGTGCCATAAATAGAGCGAGTATGAAATCTTGCCGACGAACACCACGCCACGCGATGCAAGCACCCGATGCAGCACGCCGTCGGTGCGCCGCCCATGCAGAAAGGCGAGCAGGCCGAGGGTGCCGACGACTGGCAGCAACGCGCCGGGAAACGGAAAACTGGTCGGTGTCGAAAACACGAGACCCGTACCGACGAGCGCGAGCGACAGCAGCGCGGCGCCCGATGTGAAAACCGTGGCGCCGCGGTCGGCGACGCCGAACGGGCGACCGCTCAGCGCGAGCGCCTGGTAAAGCAGCACGCCCGCCGCGAGCTCCCAGAAGCGGCTGAAGATCAGGTAAAACGCGAGCGTCTCGTGATTGACCGAAAGCCACTTCGCGCAGATGAGCGATGCAACCAGGCCGCCGCCGAACACCGCCAGCGCGCGTTTTTTTTGCGGCCTGTGGCTGACCCACAGAAAAAACAGGATCGGAAAGATCAGATAGAACTGCTCTTCGACGCCGAGCGACCACGTATGCATATACGGGTTGAACTCGACGCGCGGCGAGAAGTAGTCGTTGCCGGTCTTCGCGAGTACCAGATTGCTTAAACCGAAGAATGCGAAAAGCCCGGTTTTCGAGTTCGTATCGCTTAGCCATGCAGATGGAATGAATAGAACCGATACTAGCGCGGTGGCGACCAGGCAGACGATCAAAGCCGGTGCAATTCGCTGCACCCGGCGTGCATAGAAGTACAGCATGAAGCGCGGCAGGCTCACCGAGCTCAGTCCGCCGACCGATGCGCTCACAACGAAGCCGGAGATGACGAAGAAGATATCGACGCCCGCGAGGCCGCCTGGCAGCCACTGCGCGTGCAGGTGGTAGATGATCACCGCGAGCACGGCGATCGCACGCAGACCGTCGATGTAGGGTGCGTAAGCATGGCGCTCGGCGGCGAGCATGCTGACGTTCATCTGTCGTGGATTCATCGTGCACCCCGAATGTTGCTCATTTCGCGGGTCTCGTCGTGACCCGCGCAACGCCAGGCGCGGCCGGCAGCGTCGCTGGCTAGCGCAACCCGCAAATCAATACTGGCCGCCGCGGCGCGGCGATATCGGCCATTCACCAGGCATCGGCGGACAACTGTATGCGGTTTCCGGTGTAGTGAACGCAGGCGGCGGACGCAGGCGGGACATTGTCTGATCTGCGCTAAATCGTCTGCGTAGAATCGTGCGGCGAATGTCCCGTACGGGTGCCTGATGCGTAAGCTCAACTCAATAAGAATTCTTCGCGCGGTAGCTGCGACCACGGTCATCGTGCACCACGTGATGATCACGAACGGTACGGCATTCGGCGCATTTCGTGTCGACATCTTCTTTGTGCTGTCCGGGTTCGTGATCGCGCTTGCGTTGAGCGCGAGCACGATCACGGTGCGCGAATTCGTCGCGAGCCGCGTCGCGCGCGTCGTGCCCCTGTACTGGCTGATGACGTTCGTCGTGTTTTGCGGCGCACTGGTGCGGCCGGATCTCTTCAATTCGACGACGGCCAATGTCGTCGAGCTGCTCAAATCACTGTTTTTCATTCCTTATACGAAGGAAAGCGGCCAGGTGTACCCGATGCTGTTCGTCGGCTGGACGCTGAACTACGAAATCCTGTTTTACGTGGTCACCGCGGCGGCGCTTCTGTTGATGCGCGAGCGCCGGTTCGTGTTTATCGCACTGACACTCGGCACGCTTTATTTTGTCGCGATGATCGCGCATTCGAGCGATGCATTCGGCCGTTTCTTCGCCGAAGACCGCGTGCTCGAATTCCCGCTTGGCTTCGTCACCTGGTATGTATGGAAGCGGGGCGTGCGGGTGCCCGCGAAGCTGGCGCTGCCTGGCGCGCTCGCGATGTACGCGCTGATGACCTGTGCCGAATGGGCGTTGCCCGGCAGTCCGCCGCTCGTCCGGAACGGCTTGCCGAGCTTCACGCTGCTGATGTGCGCGCTCAGTCTCGAAGAATCGATTCGCGACAATCGGGCGACGCGCGCGCTGATGTATATCGGCGATGCGAGTTACGCGACCTATCTGAGCCATCCGTTCGTCGTCGAATCGATGCGCAAGCTGTTGCCGAAGGTCTTGCATGGCTTCAACATCCGCGCGCCGCTCGGCGCGGTGGTCGCGGTGATCTGTGCAACCTGCATCGGCTGTCTGTTCTACCGGTACGTCGACCGGCCGCTGTTCAGGTTCGTGCGGCGCACGCTCGATACGCGGCCTCGTGCGCCGCTGCCGTCGGGTACGAATCCGCTCGCGGCGGAACGCACTGAGTAACGATGCAGGCGAACGGTACGCCGCTCGTGAAATGGATGCGAGGCCCCGTGTGCCCGGAGCCTCGGTCGGCGTACGGGTCCGCTTACGCGTAACCGCTTTTCGCGCGCAGCCCGGTTGATGCCGATTGCGGACCCGACGGCGCAATCTCATTGCCGAATACCCGGTCGAGCGTAGCGGCGAGCACATCGCTATTGGGCTCGAGAATCATATCGGTGTGGCTGCCGTCGACGTTGGCGATCGCGAGACCGCGCCATGCGATTTTCCGCCATAGCGGCAGCGGATCGCCGCGTTCCGGGTCGAGCAGGGCCGCGCGCACATAGTGAACCGGCCCGCCCGTATACGGGACGGGCTGATAGGTCGTCATTGCAACGCGCATCGCTTCGCGCACGCGTATCAGAACCGGCGGGAAATGCGCGATTTGCGGAAATGGTTTGTGGGCCATGCGGCCAAGCCGCAGCCGGATCTTGTCCACGGCGCCGTTGAGTTTGTGTTTGACAAAACCGACCCGCTGCGAAAGCGGCAGGCCGCTAAACGTTCGCCATTGACGCTTCACGTAGCCGCGCTGGAAACGCAGCCACGCGCCCCATGGCAGGCAACGCTCGTGCACGTACGTGTCGATCAGACAGAGCATCTCGACCTGTTCGCCTGCACGATGCAGTTGCTGCGCGATTTCATAAGCGACCAGTCCGCCGAACGAATAGCCGGCCAGCGAGTAAGGTCCCTGCGGCTGCACGCTGCGCATCTCGGCGATATACGACGTCGCCATCTGCTCGACGTTTTGCAGCGGCGGCGCTTCGCCGTTCAGCCCACGCGCATGGATGCCGATAAACGGACGCGATGTGCGCAGCGCATGGATGACCGCGAGACACTCCATCACTGAGCCGGCCATGCTGTGCACCCAGAACACCGGTGCGCCGGTGCCGCTGCGCAGCGGCAGGATGATCTGCGAAGCGCCGATTTCGCCGGCGTGACTGCCGCGAATGTGCGTGGCCAGTTGCGACACGCTCGGCGCGGCGAGCAGCGTCGCCAGCGAGATTGTCGCGCCGGTCGCCTGCTGCACTTCCGCAATCATCGCGGCGGCGAGCAGCGAGTCGCCGCCGAGGTCGAAGAAGCTATCGTGGCGGCCGATCGGCGTTAGATCGAACAGCCGCTCCCACAGCGCTTGCAGATGGCGTTCGAGGTCTTCAACCGTCTCGCCCGGCGGCGGCAGTTCACGCGCAGTGACGTTCAGCGCCGGATGATTGCGAATTACCTCCAGACATTCGGGGTTGCGCAACGCGCCGGTATTACCGACCGGCAGCCCGTTCACCGCATTGCGCGCGGCGGCCTCCGAAGGTTTGCCGCTGTGCGTGACCGGTAGCGCATCGACCTGCATCACGACGTCGGGCACGTGCGCGCGCGACGCGCGGCGCGCGAGCTCGCGGCGCATATGCGCGATCATCGCGCCATTTAGCGTGACGCCGTTCTGTAGCACGACGAGCAGCACGACGCGCCGGTCGTATTCGACAGGTCTGTGCGTTGGTGCCGCGCGCGACGCCGCGGCGCGGGCTGGCACGTTCTGTTGCACGACCATCGCTTCGCGCACACCTTCGATATCGCTCAGCACGCGGTAGATCTCGCCCGGACCGACGTTGACGCCGCGCACGTTGAGCACACCGTCCGATCGGCCATGCAGCCGCGCGCTGCCGGCCGAGGAGAATTCGATCAGGTCGCCGTGTGTCCACAGGCTCGGATTGGCCGCGAAGTACGCTTTATGGAAGCGCGAGCCATCCGCGTCGCCGAAAAAGCCGAGCGGCCGCGATGGAAACGGGTTGGTGCAAACCAGTTCGCCTGTGCCGTGCGCCGGTGCGCCGGCACTGTTGTCCCATGCCTGTACATCGAGCGCAAGCGACTTGCATTGCGCTTCTCCGATAAAGACCGGTAGGTTCGGATTGCCAAGCACAAAGCAACCGAGAATATCGGTGCCGCCGGAAATCGACTGCAATTGCAGGGGTTTTACGTGGTCTCGCACCCACTCGAACTGCGCGTCGAATAGCACCGCGCCGGTCGACATCATCGCGCGCAATGCATGGAGATCGAATTCCCGGGCCGGTTCGAGACCGGCTTCGCTACACATCTTCAGATAGGCGGGGCTCGTGCCGAACACCGTGACCCGTTCGTCGGCGACCAGCCGCCATAGTGTATCGACGCTCGCAAGCGGTCCGCTGTACGTGACGATTTCGACACCCGATGCGAGCGCCGATAGCTGCCAGTTCCACATCATCCACGCACACGAGGTGTGGAAGTACATCTTGTCGCCGGGACGCAGATCGCTATGTAACCGGTGTTCCTTCAGATGCTCGATCAGCGAGCCGCCCGCGCCGTGCACGATGCACTTCGGCTTGCCGGTCGTGCCCGACGAAAACATGATGAACAGCGGCTGGTTGAACGGAAAGCGGCGCCAGATGAAGTCCGCCGCGTTCGCGCCCGCGATCAGCCTGGCCAGCGAATGGACCGGCTGAAGCACGCTGTTGGGCAGCGGTCCGTCGTCAAGACTCACGATGCCGTCGAGCGAACGGATCGCGGTGGCGAGCCTGGCCACTTTCTCCGCGGGCATCATGCCGGTGTCGGACGGCAGCGTCGCGGTGTGCGCGAACAGCAAACGGGGCGACAATTGTTCGAAGCGATCGAGCAGCGCTTCACTGCCCATTTCCGGCGACGCAGTCGATAACGTTGCACCGAGCGCCGCGACCGCCAGCGCGGTGACGATCGCCTGTTCGTCGTTGCGCATCACCGCGGCAATCCGGTCGCCGCTTTTTACGCCGAGCCGTTCGAGCGCGCCGGCAAGCCGCGCGACGCGTTCGCGTAACTCGCCGCGCGTGATGCGCACGCGGCGGCCGTCGGCGTGGCAGGCGGTGACCGCGGGCGCGCTCGCGGGCGCGATCTGGGTGCCGAGCAGATTGTCCGCGAAGTTCAGCTCGAGATTCGGGAAGAACGTTGCGTGTTCGCACACATCGCCGACGCAGACCGGTTCGGGGTCGCCCGCGTAATCGAGACCGGCGCTCCATTCGATAAAAGCGCGCCAGAAGGTACGGTAGTCGCGCACCGACAACGCGTGCAATGTTTCATAGCGGCTGCAATCGATGCCGGTACGCGCTTGCAGCGCGGTGGCAAACGCGCTCATCTGCGAGTGCGCGATGCGCGCGGGCGTCGGCATATGAAGTGTTGCACGGGTGAATGGCGCGATGTCGGCGCGTGACATCAGGTCGCCGTTTGCATTCGTATCGGTATGCGTCGCCGTGACCTCGCCGATACTGGTCTGTCCTTGCATGTTCCCCTCCGCGAATGGCCCGCTCGCGCTGGTGCGCGAGCGTTGCCCTGAGTTGTGTGTGACCCGTTGCGTGCGATCCGTTGCATGCGACTCGTTGCGTATGACTCGTTGCGTATGACTCGTTGCGGGTGTCCCCGTGCGCGCAATCCGGGTGCGCGTGTTGCGCGCGCGAAGCGCCGGCGCGCAATCGCGGTCGATGTGGCCGATGTGCCGACGTGAGTGGTCCCGGCTGCACGGCCCGTGTCTGTGAAGCTAAGGGTTATCGGCTATGGAATCTGTTCGGAATCGAACCGATGCGGCTCGATGCGCCGGCGCAAGCGTGCGGCGATCGGCACACCGGCCCGACGAGACGCGTGACAGGTAACGCGCAAAAAGAGGTGGTGCGAGCCGTTCACTGCACGGTACGCGCGCGTGATGCGCGTGCTGTTCATCGATGAAACAGCGGCGCCCGACAAGCGGGGCGGCAACCGCCCGTGGCCGCCGCCCGCCTGGTCCCCGTTTTTCTGCTATTGCGAGAAGCCTTTCCACGGACCGATCCTACGCGCCCGCACCCTCGCGGTGTGCGTTCCAGGTAGCGCGCAGCGCCCGGGAAAGCCAAGACAGTTGTTGTCGTTATTCTGATCGGGTTACTGCAACATATAGACGATCTGATTTGCGATACAACCTGGCATCAGCTCACTGCTTCCGCCTGACGCAGGCGCGGCAACAGACGGTCGAACTCGCGCCGTACCAGCCCGTAGCATTCGCATGCTTTCGATTCGAGACCTTTACGGTCAAGCACCTTGATATGTCCGCGGCTGTGATGAATCAGCCCTTCGTTGTGCAGCTTGCCGGCCGCTTCAGTGATCCCTTCGCGGCGTACGCCGAGCATGTCCGCGATCAACTGCTGCGTGACGGTCAGCTCATTCGACGCGGTGCGGTCGACCTCGATCAGCAGCCAGCGGCACAGCTGCTGGTTCAACGAATGATGGCGGTTGCACGCGGCGGTCTGCGCGACCTGCGTGAGCAGCACGTGCATGTACAGCAACATCAGGCGGCGCAGAAAGTCGGAGCGCGCGAACTGCTGTTTCAGACACTGCGCGGTCATCCGGTAAGCAAAGCCGGCCGATTGCACCTGGACGCGACTCGGCATGGTTTCGCCGCCGGTCAGGATCGGCACGCCCGTCATCCCTTCGCGGCCTACCGCGGCAATCTCCACCGAGCCGCCGTCTTCCATCGTCGAGAGCATCGAGATGATCGCGGTAGTCGGGAAGTAAACATGGTGGATGCGCTGTGCGGAGTCGCACAGCAACTGCTCGGCGCGCAGATGCACAAGTTCGAGATGGGGCGCCAGCGCCTGCCATTCATGCGACGGAAGAGCACCCAGCAGGTGGTTGCCGTGCAGGTCGGATTGAAGGGTTAACATGATCGGTCCTCGCATCGAAGCCGCTCGCGGCTTCTGTTGTATTCCGGCCCTGCATCCCTCGTGCTACGCCGCCGGTCGGGCGGCTGAGAGTGGCGGGGGCGGCCCCGTATTGCGGTGCGCATCTGGCTTTAACCGCCGTCTGCGTCCGCGCATGTGTGCTGCGCCTCACAATTAGCGAGGACTATGCCAAGCGTTCGCAAAACAAGAACTGATGCGGTGCAGCGAACCTATGGGCAGCGGTGCGCCAGGCGAAATGGGTGTTTTTGTTTCAATTCTGTAAAACGCGCGCCGGCCGGCGGCGCCGGTATGCATCTTGATTTTGTCTGATCCAAACCATTGATATTATTGAGATTATTCGGGGGAATCCCGGTGCGTCCCCCGGCACCGGGCCGGGCCGGACGGGCGAGTCAGGCGCTTTTTCGCTCGCGACCGGTGTGTGCCAGAAATGATTCAGTTGTGTTCTACGGCCTGTGTGGGCCGCCGCACATAACCGCGGCGGAAATCAGGTTTCGTTAGTCGGGGAAATTCCGCCTGTTGGGTGGCGGCCGACAACCGGACTGTCCGCTGTCAGCCGCGACGCACCTTACAGCCACATCCTGCGACACCATGCGAGAAACCGCCGTTCACCGCCGCACTGTTCGCATCAAATGGCAGCATCAAATCTTTTAAAGCGCCGATGCCAAGCTTGTATCGTCAACTTTAAACAGAGTAATGAGCTCCAATATCTTCTGCTTTTTAATTGCGTATTCATCGCACAGATATCTAGGATTGCGAAAGAAGTTTAAACGTGCTTATTCGACAGACCAGATTCATGTGAAAGATAAAGCACGATATCCGATGCATTCTCTTCTCACAGTGCCCGGCGTGTTTTTGTGGCATATCGCTGGTACGCGACGCGGTCGTCGTTATACAGGGTTGTCCATATCGAATTGATCCCGAACACAGTGAGACCTGTTTGAGAAATACGTCACACGGAATGTGCGTTGTACGAATAATCACGTTTGGCTGTGTGTTCCCTCGCACAGAGTGAGCGGTAAATCGTCTGTTCCAATCGACCGCGAGTGCCGTAAGACGTTTGCATTCGGGGGACGCGGGGTAATGCAATATTTTCTGCCCGGCGTATCAGGTGTCCACATCAGACGTGCGTCGCTTCATTGCGCGTTGCACGGACGAAACAATTCGTAAGAGGGATAACCCTGTTAGGACGTTTCCTAACTGGCGCGTGGATATCTGAGGAAGCAACGTGTCGAAATTAGTACGACTACAAGGCACTTGAAGGCCGCGTGATCAACAGGCACAAAACGCCGATTCGGGGAGTGTGAGTCATGGAACAGGGAACGAAAGAGCGATCGCTGGTCAGCAAGGTGATGGACGGTCTCGTCACGGGGATCGTCGAGGAAAAGTACGGTGCTGTATTGCCGCCGCAGGACGTGCTGTCGAAGGAGTTCGATGTGAGCCGCACCGTGATGCGCGAGGCGCTGTCGATGCTGCTCGCGCGTCACATGCTCGACGTGCGGCCGAAAATCGGCACTCGCATCAGGCCGATGCGTGACTGGCGGATGATCGATGAGGATGTCGTGAACTGGCGGTTTCGCGCGAAACCCGATCCGGCGTTTTTGCGCGATGTCATCGAGTTCAGGATGCTGATCGAGCCCAAGGCTTCTGCGCAAGCGGCGAAACGCGCGAACGCGGCTGACATCGTGGCGATTCGCGAGGCGTTCGAGCACTTCCGGACGGTGAGTCCCGACGATCCGGCGCATCAGGCTGCAGACGAACAGTTGCACACGCGGATCGTCATCGCGAGTGGTAACCAGTTCTTCCAGCAGATGGCGGCGATTGTACGTGGCGCGCTGTCGGCTTCGAACCAGCTTGTGCTCGCGAATCAGGTGTGGGAAGAGGTGGTTCGCAAGCACCAGCGTGTCGTCGAGGCGATCGAGCGCCACGATGCAGTGGAAGCCGAGGCTGCATCGCGCGACCTGATCGACTTCGCGGCGGATGAACTCGGCAATGCGATGCCGCTAAACGGCAAGCACGATTGACCCGGCGGCTGGGCGCCGCGCGTTTCGTGCGGCGTGCGTCCGTGCATGCGCGACAATAGCGCTTTGCACAACTGGACGGGAGTCGATCAGCCGATGAGTGACGATGCGGTGGTTCGCTGGGCAATCGTGGGCGCGGGCCGTATTGCGCGTCGTTTCGCGCAGAGCCTCGCGCGCGTGCCGGACGCGCGGCTCGCGGCCGTGTGGTCGCGTCGCGCCGAGGCGACCGACGCGTTCGCGCGCGAGTGCGGCGCGCCCGGCTGCGTGCCGTGCGCAAGCTTCGATGCGCTGCTCGGAAGCGCGATCGACGCGGTTTATATCGCGACGCTGCAGGACAGTCACGCCGAATACGCGCAGGCCGCGCTGCGCGCGGGGCATCATGTGCTTTGCGAAAAGCCCGCGACCATCAACGTCGCGCAGCTGGACGAGGTATTAGATGCGGCACGCGGCGCGCAACGGCTTTTCATGGAAGCGATGAAGCCGCCGTTCTATCCGCTATATCGCAGGCTGCGCGCGCATCTCGCCGCGGATCCGATCGGCAGAGTCGGGTTCGTGCGCGCCGGCTGTTCGATTGCGAATGCGCCTGCCGATCATCCGGCCTTTTCGTTCGAGCATGCGGGTGGTGCGCTGCTCGATATCGGCATTTACGAGCTGTTTCTTGCGGTCGACTGGCTCGGCGCGCCGCTCGACGTGCAAACGCTCGGGCGGCTGGGCCCGACTGGTGTCGATACGTTCGCGAGCCTGAACTGCCGGCACGAGCATGGCATTGCGCAGCTCTTTTGCGGTCTCGACCTGCACGGCAAAGGCGATGCATTGATCGCCGGAAGTGCGGGCCATGTGACGATTCACGAGAACTGGTGGAATCCCGTGCGTGCGACGATCCGCTACGTCGACGGACGGGTCGTCGAACTCGACGAACCGTTCGACGGCGGCGGGCTCAACTATGAGATCGCGCACTTCTGCGAACTGATTCGCGCGGGGCAACGGGAAAGCCCGGTAATGCCGCACGCGACATCGCGGCACATGATTGCGATGGCCGACGCGGCGCGTGAGGCGCTTGGCCTGCGGTTCGCCGGAGAGTGAGTGGGGCAATGAGCGGGGCAATGAGCGGGGCAATGAGCGGGGCAATGAGCGGGGCAATGAGCGGGGCAGGGCAGCGAGCCGATGGCGATCGGGCGGGGACACCTGGTGGCGCGGCAGTGGCACCACGGCTCTCTGGCACTGCTGCGTGGTGTCCATTAAGGCGCGCTGATTGATCGAGCGTGTTCCGACTGGTCCGGCTTGAGCACGCTCGCGCGCGCTCGACCCGGTTTGATCTCGCTTGTCAGGCGTTGCTAGCCGACACTTGCGCGCGCAACAGCTTGTACGCAGTCGGCGACCAGCGACGGCCCGCGGTAGATGAACCCCGTATAGAGCTGCACGAGTGACGCGCCGGCCGCGATCTTCGCTCGCGCATCGTCGCCGGAGAAAATGCCGCCGACGCCGATAATCGGCACCGTATCGCCGACTTCGCTGCGCAGCCTGCGGATCACGTTGTTCGACGCATCGAAGACCGGTCTGCCGGATAAGCCGCCGGCCTCGTCGGCATGCGGCAGACCCGCGACTGCGGCGCGCGACAGCGTGGTGTTGGTCGCGATCACGCCTTCGATCCGATGCCGCAGCAACGTGCCGGCAATCGATTTCACCTGTTCGTCGTCGAGATCAGGCGCAATTTTCAGTGCGAGCGGCACGAGCTTGCCGTGCAGGTCGGCGAGCTTCTGCTGCTTTTCCTTGAGCGCCGCGAGTAGCGCGTCGAGCTCGTCCGCGCCTTGCAACTGGCGCAGATTCTTCGTGTTCGGCGACGAAATGTTGATCGTCACGTAGCTCGCGAACGGATACACACGCTCGAGGCAATACAAATAGTCTTCCGCCGCTCGTTCGATCGGCGTGTCCGCATTCTTGCCGATATTCAGACCGAGCACGCCGCGATAACGCGCCGCTTGCACGTTCCTGACGAACTGGTCGACGCCCGCGTTGTTAAAGCCCATCCGGTTGATCAGCGCGTTCGCCTGCGGCAGGCGGAACATGCGCGGTCGCGGATTGCCCGGTTGCGCCCGCGGCGTCACCGTGCCGACTTCGATAAAACCGAAACCGAGCGCCGCCAATCCGTCAATGCACGCGCCGTCCTTGTCGAGGCCCGCCGCGAGGCCGACCGGATTGCGAAATTCGAGCCCCATTACGGTGCGCGGCACGTCGGGCACCCGCGGCGCAAGCGCACTCGCGACGCCGGTGCGGCCGGCTGCACCGAGTATGCGCAGTGTCAGATGGTGAGCGTCTTCCGCGTCCATGCGAAAGAGTTGGGCGCGTACGAGCGGATAGAGAGAACTGAACACGAAGGGTTGGGAGCGGGAAGATGACAACCCGCTATTTTACGACAACGCGCCACGCGTCTTTCCGTCGAGCGATCACGGACCGCGCGGCAGCCGCGGCGGGCGGCAGAATCGTATGTGTGAACCAGTGGTGGAGCGCGTGGATTTTTACAGGTAGACCGGGCCGCGGCGGCGTGGTGTCGGTGCATCGATAGTCGATACGACCGGGTTCGACGGATCGAGCACCTTCCAGTTGCCGTCGACGAGCCCTTCCAGCGGACGGTAGTTCGATTTGTACGCCATCTTCGGGCTTTCCCGAATCCAGTAGCCGAGATACACGTACGGCAGATTCAGGCTGTGCGCCTGCTCGATCTGCCACAGGATGTTATAGGTGCCGTAGCTGCTGCGCGGTTGATCCGGATCGAAAAACGTGTAGACCGACGAGAGCCCGTCGCCGAGGATGTCGATCATGCTGATCATGCGCAGCGCGCCAGGCTGCATGCTGTCATTCAGCACCGGCTCGCGGAATTCGACCAGCCGCGAGTTGATCCTGCTTTGCAGCAGGAACTGCTCGTACTGGTCGCGGCTGTCGCGGTCCATGCCGCCGCCCGCGTGACGCGCCGATTGGTAGCGCATATAGAGCGCGTAATGTTCTTCGTCGTAGTGCAGCGGCGTGACTTTCGCGACAAGCCCGCCGTGCAGCTTACGCACGCGGCGCTGCGTGCGGTTCGGCGTGAACTGCTCGACCGGCACGCGCACTGGAATGCATGCGCGGCAACCGTCACAGTAGGGCCGGTAAGTGAAGACGCCGGAGCGCCGGAAACCGGCCTTGACGAGGTCGGTATAGACGTCTGAGTTGATCAGATGGCTCGGCGTGGCCACCTGCGAACGCGCGATGCGTCCGTCCAGATAGCTGCACGGGTACGGCGCCGTTGCATAGAATTGCAGCGCGGAAAGCGGTGAAAGCGGCAGCTCGTTCGGGTGAGTCACGTTGGCAGCTCTCGAAGCGTCTCTATCACTGGCAAACCCGCGACGGCGGGGCGGGAGGTCGCATCAGGTGTCGCTCATCCGACGGGCGCGTGGTGCCGCGAGCACGCCGGGCGTGAGCGCGATTGCGGCCGCGGGTGAAGCCACAGTCGAGGCCGCGGTTGACTTCTCCGCAGTTGAGTTCCCGGTTGCGTCCTCGTTTGTGCCGCATGCGCGCCTGCGGTTGCGTTATCTTGCGCGGCCGGTGAGGTCAAGCAGTACCGATTTGTCGAAGCGCCAGGGAATCTGCGGGGCATCGACCGATGCGCGTACATGCGCGACGAACGCCTTGCGCGCGATCTCGCAGCCGCCCAGCGACGCCAGATGCGATGTGTTCTGCTGGCAGTCTATCATTTCTATTTCGTGGCGTTGCAAGTGCGCGACGAGCGCGGCGAGCGCGATCTTGGATGCATCGGTCACCTCGGCAAACATCGATTCGCCAAAGAACATCCGGCCGAACGACACGCCATACAATCCGCCGACACGCGTGCCGTTGCGCCACGTCTCAATGCTGTGCGCATCGCCATGCCGATGCAGCGACGAATACGCGTCGATCACATCGGCAGTGATCCATGTGCCGCGCTGTCCGCGGCGCGGCGCCTGGGCGCAGGCGCGCATCACCGCGGCGAAGTCGTGGTCGACGCGGACTTCCCATGCATCGTCGCGCACCACCCGCTTGAGCGTTTTGCGCAACGACGGCGAAACCTTGAATTCGCGCGGCCGCAGGATCATCCGTGGGTCGGGGCTCCACCACAATACCGGCTGGCCATCCGAGTACCACGGAAAGATGCCGCGTCGATAGGCGTCGATCAGGCGCGACGGCAGCAGGTCCGCGCTCGCGGCGAGCAGGCCTGGCGCGCCGCTCGCTTCACCGAGTGCGCGTTCGACGGACGGAAACGGGTCGTCGGGGCCGAGCCAGGGGACCATGCGTGCGCCGCTCAGCCTTCGCGCAACGAGCGAAAAATGTCGCCGGTGTGCAGGCCGAAGCTACCCGAAGTCCGGTCCGCGAAAAAGAACCGCAGCGTCTGGCCAACCGTGGGGAACGCGATGTCGTCCCATGGAATCTCGTGCTCTTCGAAGAGCTTGACTTCGAGGCTCTCTTCGCCGGCCGCGATATCGAGGTCGAGCAGGCGCGCGAGGTAGAACAGATGCACCTGATGCACGTGAGGGACGTTGAGGAGCGTAAAGAGGCTCTGCACTTCCACGCGCGCGCCGGCTTCCTCGAGCGTTTCGCGTGACGCCGCCTCCGATGTGGTTTCGCCCATCTCCATGAAGCCCGCGGGCAGCGTCCAGTAGCCGTAGCGTGGCTCGATCGCGCGTCGGCACAGCAGCACCTTGTCGTCCCAGACCGGAACGGTGCCGACCACATTGCGCGGATTCTGATAGTGCACGGTGCCGCAGCTCGCGCAGACGAAGCGTTCCCGGTTGTCGCCGGGCGGAATGCTCACGCTGACCGCGTGGCCGCAGACAGAACAGAATTTCATGGAGACGGGGACGGAAATCGGTGATGGGAGTTTATCACCGGGCAGGTTTTCAGGAATCGCGGCGCTCGTGCGGGTGACCGGCGGGGCGCCGAAGGTCATGAGGACAGGCTGGCGAGTCGACGAGACGAGTCGGGTGAGAAGATCCCCTGGCCGATTGGCTAGCGTGCCAGAATTCGCGGGATGGGAGGCATGTGTTGAGTTAGGATTACTACCATCATAAAGAAGCGATTGAACAGGGAGCAGTGGTGAAACGTCACCATCTTTGGTCGTCTGCGGTGTGTCGCTAACTGCGCGTTGTTCGGCGGCATTACGTTGAGCGTCTTCTTTGGGTGGATCGACCGGGCCATCGATCTGCATCCAATCGGAGCAATCATCGGCGCAACAGCGGCTTCGCTTAAGCTGTTTCATACGGCTTAAGAGTGCTTGAGAAACTCGCGCGCTGTCTATGGATATATTCGGACTACGGATTGATGGTTTATTGGGCCGACGACGGTTCTTTTTTTGTAATTGGGGCGATGTGGGCGGTTGCACGCTATGTGCGTCGGCGGCAACTCCCGCAGCCAGCGTCGCGCGGTTCATCGCGGTTACTTCATCGGTTGCGCACGGCCACGGAGGTGGATCAGTGATTTTCCAGCCGGACGACGACAGCTCCTTTTCGCCGATATGTGAGCGGGTGCATGGCCCCGACGCAGACCCTGAATCACGATCTGAACAACTTCGTCTACGTTGTCGGGCTTTGCGGGAACAAGACGGGCAGAGACTTGACTGATGTCTTCACTGTCGGCTACGCGGCCTACTGGGAGCACCCTTCCATGCCGGTAGTAACGGAGTCCGTCTTCTGCGAAGGCCGCTTCAATGCGAGCCTTATTCTCTTTCCATGCAAGATCGTCCGGGCTCGCAGGAACAGTGTCCATATACTCTTCGAGCACATTTCCCAAAACCTGGAGGCTATCGACTCGGGCGTCTTGCCCGGATCGGAAAAGCCATTCCTTCCACTTTCCGGCATGCGAGCGCGCAGGCGGCTCTCCAGAAGCGCCAGAAGTTATGAAGAGGGCATCAAGCGTTGAATGGCCACCTGTAGACTGGATAACGTCGCCGACGATCTTGCAGAGTGCCCGTGAAAGCCGTGTGTTTGTCTTTGTAAACAGCACTATACCTGAGCGCCGAGGATCGATTTCGAACGGCAAACCGCTCGTCCAATGCCAACTTCTGAGTACCGCCATGAACCGTCCTTCGGGAGGACGTGACGTGCGACCGTTATCCGACACGGGACCGACGTTTGTTTGCCATTATCGACCAGTAGCGCCCGCAGGCTCACTGCCTTTGCCTGGCAGCAAACGATGAGAATTCCTGGCCTCTAGCAAAAGAGGCTCGCTGTAAGAGCCAAAAACGCAGGATGATCGCGGTGAATGCACGGGCCGATTGTAGTCAGATTCGACTAGATCGTTTCCCTGATGCCATGCACATTCAGCCTCACGATCCAGTCTCAGGATAGTGTTTCATGAGCTCGAAAATCGTCTGTCGGAGCCATCTGTGGCCAGGATCATTGTGCTGGCGCGCATGCCAAAGCGAAAACAGTCCGTAAGGGGTCGCAGGTTCCGGCAAGCAAAATTGCATTACGTCCGCTGCGGTTGCAAGGTCTTCGCTCAACCGTGTGGGGACGGTTGCAATCAGATCTGTGCCCCTGATTAGCCACGGAACGGACAAGAATCCACCGACGTGAACGAATGCTTTCCGGTGTATTCCCCGTGGCTCCAGTAACGTCGCTTTAAGGTGTTCGTCCGAGCCAGAAGTTACGACTACGTGCTCCTCCCGCTGGAAGTCGTCCCAGGATATTCGCGAGCGAAGGCGGGGATGGCGTTTCCATGCCAACACGACATAGTCGTGTTGGAACAGCATCTGCCGATAGATCGAATCACGAGACAGCATGACATTGCCAAGCGCAAGTTCCACTGTGCCGGTGTCGAGCGCATCAGCAATATTCTCAGTCGGCATGCGTCGTGTACGGAGCGTGCAGGCCGGCGCATGACTTTTGAGGCGACGCATGAGCGGCGGCAGAAACACGACCTCAGCCATATCCACCATCGCAAGCGAAAACTCACGCTGCGCGGAAGCGGGTGAAAATTGCGAGACCGACAGCACCTCGGACGACAGTGTTTCCATAATGCGTCGCACGGGAAGCCTGAGCGCATCCGCGCGCGTGGTGGGCTCCATCGACATTCCCTTCCGTACGAACAGTTCGTCGTGAAATGCTAGGCGCAGCTTACGCAAACTATGGCTGAGCGCCGATTGCGTCACGCCGAGTACTTCTGCAGCACGCGTGAGATTTCGGTGGGTATAGATCTCATCGAACACCGCCAGCAGATTCAGGTCCATGGCCGGTGGATTAATTTTGCTCATCATGATCATGATCAGTATGATATTTACTAATTATCTCACCGCAGGTCCAATTCCAGCACTTCAACACGTCAACTGGAGGCGCAAAAGTGTTTGTGCAGAACTGCTGGTATGTGGCTGCCTGGGACCACGAGGTGCGCGATGACGCTTTCCTGAGCCGTACGATCACTGGCATTCCGCTGGTTTTCTGGCGGAACTCGAAAGCGGAGATCATCGCTTTGGTAGACCGGTGCTGCCACCGCGGCGCCAAACTCTCAATGGGGCGAACGGAAAACGGCGGTGATTGCATTCGATGCATGTATCACGGGCTTGTGTTCGACCGTTCGGGAGCGTGCATCAGCGCGCCGGCGCAGGACCGGATCCCGCGCAATGCGCGGGTTCGTGCAATCCCGGTTGTCCAGCAGCATCGCTGGATATGGGTATGGATGGGTGATCCGGAGAAGGCGGACCGTAATCTTATCCCGGACACTCAGTGGCTCGATCATCCGGAGTGGCGATCGCTTGATGGCTACTTGCACTACGACGTCAACTATCTGTTGATCGCGGATAACCTCCTCGACTTTTCGCATTTACCATTCCTGCATCCGACCACCGTTGGCGGATCGCCCGACTACGCGGCGGTATTGCCGCGCGTTGAAAGGACAGAACGCGGCGTACGGCTGACGAAACGGGTGACGGATACGGAGCCACCCGCCTATTCTGCGAAGTACGCGGATTACCCTGCTGGAACGCGGGTAGATCGCTGGATGAACTATGATTTTGTGGTTCCTGGAATCCTGATTATGGATTCAGGTATGGTCCCCACCGCTCGTGGGGAGCGTGACGGCCGACGGGAAAACGCATTGGCGTTCCGTGGCTGTCAGGCGTTGACACCGGAAACCGGGAACTCCACCCACTACTTCTTCGGACACCCGCACAACTTCCTGATCGATCGACCGGAGGTGACGCGAGAAATTCATGCGGGAATCCTGCACGCGTTCGAAGAGGATCGCGAGATGATCACATCGCAGCAGCAGAACCTCGCTCTGGATCCCGACTTCAGGATGGCGCCATTGAGCGTGGACGCGGCGTTGTCCCAGTTTCGCCGGATCGTGGAAAAGATGATCAAGGCGGATTCAACTTACGCTGAAGTCACGCAGCCATCACGGGCATGAGGGGCGGCGATGACATCGGATCTGATAGAACTACGGGTTGTAACACGGCTGGCCAAAGGGCTGGATATTGTCTCGATTGAATTGCGCGATCCGGAGGACCGCCCGGTTCCCGCGTTTGCCCCGGGCGCGCACCTCGGGTTCGTGCTGGATGTCGGCACTGGCGTGCCAAGCTACTCGACATTGCCAGGACTATAAGAAAAATGAGTTGTTTGCGTTTCATTCTTGCCCACGTGGATGCGTTGCGAGGAAGCCCCGCCGGAACGGGGAAAACGTAGAGATGCTTAGTAACTCTGTCGTGCTCTGCCCTGTTCTACATTCTCAGCAATATCGAAGGTAGCCGTAACGACACCCGCACTGGTTCCAGAAAAGTTTTGCAGCTTGTATTCTTGCGTGACCTTGGAGAACGAGAGGCTAACTTGCTCGCGGTAGTGATTGTCGTAAACGATGGGCTCGACAAGGGTAATCACGACGTTGCTCAGCTTGATTTTCAGGAATTCGAGCGGGACCTATCCGTGATTTCGTGGGCGAGGCATATCATGAGCGATAAAAATCATGGATATGCCAATGAAGAAGAAACGCACGGTGGCGTCTCAGGCA
>NZ_SORE01000018.1 GCF_004366595.1 Paraburkholderia rhizosphaerae | reverse complement strand
AACGGCACACGCATCGGTCAGGGTTCGAACGACGCGGCGGACAACTCGATCATGAGCATGTTCGACTTCACGCAGGACGTGTCGAAGCCGCGCACGCTGTTCCTCGATCCGGTGATGGGGACTGCGCTTACGGCCCCGCCGGCGAATACGGCTAATTTGACGGTTACGCCGTTGTTCAACTGATCTGCTTCAATTGCTTCAATTTGTTCGGGGTGCGCGGCGATAGGCTGCGCATGCCCGGATGTCACTGTTTGCCTTCTTCCGACTTCCGACGACCCGCGGGGCTGATTGCCGCGCGGGCGTTTCCCGTTTGTCTTGTCTAAGCGCTGTTCGTAGTCGCGCTCGCGATGCAGCGCCGCTCAAAGGAGAATCCCTCGGTGTAGTTGCTTTATCACCAGAACCGCGAGCATGCGCGGCTCCTGGAACATCGTCGCGAGTTCGAAGAAGAACAGGAAGGCGAGCATGTAACACACGGCTGGCCGATATTCGATGAGCCGCAAGCAGAGTGGCGCGAAGCGGCTGCGTATCGGCGTACGCGTGAGGAGCCAGGTGCAGAATGCGCCGATGGCCGCGCCCGCGATGACGTCGGTCGGATAGTGCAGCCCCAGATAGACGCGCGGCAGACAGATGAAGACCACGCAATGCAGGATCGCAAGCATGCCTATCCATCGCCAGACAAGGAAAATTCCGACGGCTATCGCCATCCAGAGTGCGGCGTGATCGCTTGGGAACGAGCTCCATAAGCGCATGCCTGCTCCGGTTTGGTCGGATAGCGGAAACATTGAATGAATCGATGGATCATAAAGCGGGCGGAGGCGGAACGGCAGCGTCAGTGCTAACAGGCGGCCCAGCAGGAATGCGACGAGCCCGGCGCACAGCGTTGCGACGACAGTTTCGCGGCGCACTTGCTGGGCCTCGCCGGGGTGGAACCAGATCGCACAGAGAACCCCAAGCGGCACGACGCCTTTGGTGAAATAGAACGCCGCGATCGCGCGAACAGTGTGGGTGAAAAGGACAGACGATGAGCCGATTGGGACGAGCCAGGTTTGAATTGTCGTATCAAAAGCGTTCATATGTTTAATTGTGTACAAGGCGAAGCTTTTACCTGCCCGCACTTCGATGCAGCGGCAGCTAGCGGTCGATGTGTTGCGGCAATCTCCCTTCGCACGGCGCGTGCCTGCACGAACATGCGACGCGGGTGCCTGATTTGTTTGGCGATCGCGTTGTTGCCAGCAATGCGTTAGCTCGGAAAAACATAGCACTTCGGAGCTTTTCAGCTACCCGACAAATAAAGCAAAAAAAATAAGTCAATCGAAGTTGAAAAACCAATAGATCGACTTGTTAGTTAGGCTGATGAAATGGTTGAAGACACGAAAAATAACTCGTGTCAACGTGGTTTTATTATTCGTGAGCCGCGGTCATCATGCTCGCGGGGGCACTTCATCTGGCGGCGAGTAAGGCGTCGTGGCGCGCAAAAGAGGGCTCGACATTTGACGCGCGGGCTCCGGCGCCGGTCGCGCTTCGCCGCGGGAAGGCCGGACTGACAACGTCTTCCTGAAGTAATCGATCGTTCTGGCGAGGCCATCTTCAAGCGATACCTTCGGAGTCCACCCTAGAATACTGCGCGCGAAGGAAACATCGGGACAGCGCTGAACAGGATCATCGGCAGGTAGCCTGACATACACCAGTCTGGAGTGTGATCCAGTCATCCGGACGATACATTCCGCGAGTTCTCTTACCGACACTTCATGCGGATTCCCGATGTTCACCGGTCCCGTCACATCTACCGGTGTATTCATCAACAACACGAAGGCGTCGATCGTATCGTCGACGTAACAGAATGCACGCGTCTGTGCGCCATTCCCATAAATCGTGATGTCGTCACCTTTTAGCGCCTGTACGATAAAGTTTGAAACAACACGGCCATCGTTAGTGCTCATACGCGGACCATACGTGTTGAAAATACGCGGCACCTTGATGCGCGTGCCATGTCGACGGTGATAATCGAAAAACAAGGTTTCGGCACAACGCTTGCCTTCGTCGTAGCAGGCCCGTGGACCGATCGGATTGACGTTTCCGCGATACGACTCGGGTTGCGGGTGAATGACGGGATCGCCATACACCTCGCTCGTCGACGCCTGCAAGATGGTCGCATTCGTGCGACGTGCAAGATCGAGCATGTTGAGCGCACCCATTATGTTCGACTTGATCGTCCGCACCGGATCACGCTGGTAATGACACGGCGACGCGGGACATGCAAGGTTATAGATCGCGCCGATATGGTCGATTCTAAGTGGCAGCGCCACGTCATGGCAGACCACCCGTAAGCGCCTGCTAGTCGTCAAGTGCGCGATGTTTCCGTCACTGCCGGTGAAAAAATTGTCGACGGCGATCACTTCGTGGCCATCCGCGATCAGGCGATCGCAGAGATGCGAACCAATAAACCCGGCGGCGCCTGTCACAAGCGTTCGAGTCATCATGTCGGAGTCCGTCGATGCAAAAACGAGGAACCAGTATCAACACAAGGGGAACTGGACATCAGCCATTTGTTTTGCGACTTCAGTATGCAAACCTCGCAATGATCAAATGTCAGAACGAGTACCTCAATAGTAGGGCACTCTCGTTGACTCAAACGGGTAATTGTCCCGCGGCGTTCCGGTTCCCGATATCTTCGATTTGATTGTTTTCGATCGACAGCAGCCGGATCGAATCGGCATGGATAAGGGTCGCGGTAAGTTGATCGGCTGGATAAGCTTGCCTTCCTCGACTTCTACTCGAACGCGACTTGAAATCGGAAACCCAGCTTTCTCCAGCCATCGCCCCGCAAGACGAATCCAGGGCGCATCGGATAGTCCGGTTTGCAGG
The DNA here is from genome assembly GCF_004366595.1 of Paraburkholderia rhizosphaerae. Classification (GTDB taxonomy): domain Bacteria; phylum Pseudomonadota; class Gammaproteobacteria; order Burkholderiales; family Burkholderiaceae; genus Paraburkholderia; species Paraburkholderia rhizosphaerae. Next base: position 165,066 of record NZ_SORE01000018.1, on the reverse strand, counting down.
TCCAGCAGGAGTAATAGTCCTTAGGACGAACCCAGCGGCGACGCTGACGCGATACAGTCAAGATTCGAACCGAATGACCTTGATGAAAAATATCCCCTTGTTCAAGCCTCGACGTTCACTGGGCTGAATGACACCACACCGGTGCTACCGTCGGGTCGTTTGAATAGCGCTGCGCGATTGCCATTTTCACCGTGGCTCGCGATCGACAAAGGCTGCGTGAAACCCACCGTTACGGTGACGGGCTTTGCATGGTTGCGCACTCGATCTCCAGGCTCGGTGCCGGCATCCTTCGCCGCGTTTTTCGTTTGCGCGGCACTAGCCGCAATGCGCAGCAAATCGAGTGCGGTACTTGCGTCGTGTAGCGCCGGATTCGCAAGGCCGGCGATCAACCCGCGCAGATGGCTATCCTTGTCGTCATTAGTACCGTCAGAATTCGGGTGCTGCCCGACTGTTGTCGTGTTGCCTGGCGGGAGGGAAGTAGCACGCGTGTCGAGGGTTGCAGCAGCGAAAATCGACGAGCCCGCGGATACCGTGTGACTTTCGAGTGAAACCGACAAAGCACCGCTATCGGGATCAAACGTGATCGACACCGAGCCCGCTCGTGTAACGACTGACGTCACCGACGCCGACATCGTCGTCCCATTACCGGCCGATAAGACAACGTTGCCGATAATGGCTTTGCTGAAACCGGATACCGTGACGGTATTGGTAGAGGTCGCGGCGAAGCTTGCACTCAGGCTGATAGAACCGCCTTTTGCCAGTTGTTCGGCAAAGCTCGCGCTGGCTGCCTGGGCTTGCTGCTCCGTAAAACCGCTTGCCAGAAGGAGGTTTTGAAGCGCGTCGCTCAGTTTGCTGTCAGCGGTTGCCGTCATCTCTCGATGCCCGGTCGCTGGATCGACGGTGGTTGCAGTTTTCATGACCTGCTCGAAAGCAGCTTCGAACTGGTTGACGTTGATTGTCAAGACCGCCGCCCGAACCATTGCGAGCTGCATCTGCCCTGTCTGCATTTCGTTGATGTCAGACTGGCCGATCTCCACCCCTGCCAATTGACTGGATAATCTCCTTCCGGCGCTGCCGGACGTAGACGAAGTACTCTGCAAGCCCGGCAATCGGGCGTCGGTGATGCTGCTGATCGGTGAGGACATTTGAGCGTACCAGGCGTGGTTATTTATCGGATAGTCTGTCAGCGCTGGTGAACAATGAAAGCGCAACGCTTACAGGGAGATAACGACAAAAGCCTTGCGGGGCTCTAGCTCAAACGACGCATATTTTGTCCATTTCGGCCACGCCGCGTGCCCAAGTGTCAGCCGATGGGAATGCGTCGGCCGAAGAGACAACCGCATAGGCATGGTTAGAAAAAGGGGGCTTCAAAGACTGGAAACCGCACGGCGCCTGGTCAGCGCGCGGCGAATGCCTGATCCCTGCGATGCTCGGCGCACTCACGCAGAATCGGATGTACGTGGCGGCGAACGTACACGCTGCCGCACGGGTCAACGCAGCGCACCACCGGCGCGGGGCCGATCGCCCTGTCGATGACATACGCGGTGTCGATGCAGACGGAATCGGGCGAGCACATGGAATTCGCGACTCGTCGAGGCGGACCGCAACGTGACCGACTCAACGTACAGCCCAGCGGTCCGCACAGTAACTACGTGTTACCAATGACGCATCGTCGTTTCACCTGTGTCCAGAGACGCCACCTAGACTCCATCGCGTCTTCACTGACATCGGCTGAATGAATAAGGCGAAAGGACATATGAACAGGAAGCTGGCTGAAATAACGCTCGGAGTGGCAGTGCTGGTAGTTTCGGTGACCGCATCCGCACACGTTGATGTCGACGTCGGTGTAGGCATCCCCGGGCCAGTGTACGTGGCGCCGCAGCCCGAGTACGTGGAACCGCCGCCGGTCGTATACGCGCCCCCACCGGTGGTTGCCTATGGGGAAGACGAGGATTGGCGAGCGCGTGAGTGGCGCGAACGTCGCGAGTGGCGCGAGCGGCAGTGGCGACGTCACGAAGAGCATGAGCGAAAATGGCACGAACAACATGGCTGGGACGGCGATTGAATCAGTCGACCGGCCGCAGCATCGGATTCACACTTCAGACAGATAGTCCAAGATGAAAACTCAGAGCAAGTTTGCACTAGCCACCATGCTGATCTTGGTAACAATAGAGACAGCGAACGCGGCTGGCTGCTTCAAAGGCGCAGTCGTGGGTGGAGTAGCGGGCCACTATGCAGGACACCATGCGGTCCTGGGCGCCGTCGGAGGCTGCGTGGTGGGAAGACACATGGCGAAAAAACGCGCCGAGGAGCAGGCCGCCCAACACCCGATAGCACGACATCAATAAATCTTCGGAATAGGTGTCCTCGCAGGATTTCGCCGCGCCGACCGGGTTGCGCGTCTGACAGGGACGGCGCCAATACGAACTCGGGAACCCATCATGCGGGTATGCATGTCGCGTCGCTCTGGTCGGCGAACTTCCGTAGCCGAGGTAGTGCGGTCGTTCAATTCAAGTAAGACCCGAACACGAGGTCCGTTCACACCGCGGCGTTCGCACTCGCGATTTCATGCCACTGCCGAACATAATCCGGCGTACCGGACGGCGCGGCATCGATTATCGGTGTCCGCGGCCGCATCGCCAAAGGCAGGACGCCGGCCCAAACCTCCCGAGTCATATCGGCCTCGTCGTCCCTCGGTCCTCCCGTGCGGATCTTTGCCGCCGCTTCGTCGATTGCGACACGCAGCACGGTGGTCGCGGCAAGCTCGTTGATGTCTCCCGGCCGCACTTCACGCGAACGTCCCGGAGCGATCTTCTCGACGAACGTATCGAGTGCCGCGGCCTTGGCCGCGCCCTCCACGATGTCGAACACGCCATAAATAACGGCGGATCGGTAATTCATTGAATGATGGAACGCCGAGCGCGCTAGCACCAACCCATCGAGATGCGTGATCGTGACGCATATTTGCGCACCGTGCGTCGCCAGTTTCAGCATCCGGCTGCCGTTGGAGCCGTGGATGTAAAGATGATCGCCTTCGCGCCAGCAAGCGGTGGGAATGCAATGAACGCCGTGTTCATCAGCAAATGCGACGTGACACACATACGCGGCGTCCACAATAGCGTGTAGCGTTTCTCGGTCGTAGCGGCCGCGTTGCGCGACACGGCGCACCCGAGTACGTTCGGACGGCGGCGTGGCGTTGGTTGGGCTCATTTTCTGGTTCTCCAATCTCAATCGGGATGCTCAACAGTAGTGAAGCCGTGGCACCATGTATAGACCCACTGGTAAGCCTCTGTTTGGAGCCACGATGGATTACGCAGTCATGTTGTCGAATTTCGAGCGCGAGGGGGGGCGGGACGCATCCGCACGCATTCCGCAGCAGCAGCGCCTGTACGATTGCCTGCGCGCCGCGATTTTGAAGGGCGACATCCGAGAGGGCACACGCCTGTTGCCGACGCGCGAACTCGCCGCGGACCTGGGCGTCGCGCGAAACTCGTTGCTTTACGCCTACGAACGTCTCGCGGAAGAGGGCTTCGTCCATGCGAAGCGACAAGGCACGGTCGTCGCGAGTGTCGGCCTGAGGCAGTCGACTGCTGTCGCTCCTGGCGAGGCGCCCGTTCTCTCGCGGCGGGTCGCCGATATGGTGCGACCCGGTGCAGGCATGGACGATCTGCTTCCCTTCCTGCCCGGTACGCCGGCGCTCGACGAATTCCCGCTTGCGCAATGGCGGCGCTGCGTCGAACGTGCGTGGCGGGATGCGGGTACAGCGGACCTTGGCTATATGCGATACGACGACAACCTGACGTTGCGCCAGGCTATCGCAGAGTATTTGCGTGTGTCGCGCGGTGTGCGGTGCGATGCGGACCAGGTGTTCGTGACGGACGGCACGCAAAGTGCACTCGATCTGTGCGCTCGCGCGCTGGCGGAGGCCGAAGACATCGCCTGGATAGAGAACCCGGGCTATGGCGGCGCGCGCAACGCGTTTCTCGCTGCCGACTTGCGCCTCGTTCCGATTCCGGTCGACGCCGACGGCCTCGCGCCAGGGCCGCAACACTGGCGCGATACTCCGCCGAAACTAATCTACATCACGCCGTCGCACCAGTATCCGCTTGGCGCGGTGATGAGCCTCGAACGCAGGCTTACATTGATCGCCGAAGCGCGCGCGGCCGGCGCGCTAATCATCGAGGACGACTACGACAGCGAGTTTCGCCACCATGGCGCGCCGCTCTCCGCCGTGCAAGGGCTTGCCGACGACGCGCCGGTCGTTTACCTCGGCACGTTCAGCAAGGTAATGTTTCCGGCACTGCGCATCGGCTTTATGGTTTTGCCACGTGCGCTTGCACCCGCCTTTCTGCGCACGGCAGGCGCCTTGATGCTGCGTGGACGCATCATCGACCAGCTGGCGTTGGCGGACTTCATCGAAGCCGGGCATTTCACGCGACACTTGCGGCGCATGCGGCGGCTCTATGCGGAGCGGCGCATGGCATTGGAAGACGCCTTGCAACGGCACCTGAGCGGGCTGTTGACGGTGTCGGGCGGCGCCGGGGGCATGCATCTGTCGGCAAGAATCGATGTGTCCGTAGCGGACACCGAGGTTAGCCGTGCCGGGCGCGCGCACGGTCTCGTATTGCGTGCGCTGTCGCCGTTCTGCTTACCTGGGACGCAGGCGGGATACAACGGACTGGTGCTGGGTTACGGGGATGTTCCCGAAAGAAAAATGGATCATTTGGCGCAACAGCTACGGTCGACCATTAAGACGGCGTCGGTGGATTCATGCGTGATGTGAGCGGATAATTTATGCCACAAATGCATTGCCAAGACGAGTACCTGGAACAGTGAAACATCGCTGCAAACATTGGCAGCTGGCACAATTCGACCCTGGGCGGTCGTTGCCAGACAGTCGGTGAACGTCCGATGTGCGCGTGAAAGCGGACGTCGCTCCCGTCACTTCTAACCGCATTCAACAAGAGTCATCCGGTTTTGTGCTTCTTATTTCAACTCCATCGTTTCCTTTACACCACTGTCAGTTAGAGGCTCGGAACGGTGGCACAAAGAACTGCTGTCGCCGACGACAGGGAATAAGGCGTCAACGCAGGGTGTTTAATCCTATTAACACCAACCATAGTCACGTGGGAACGCTGTCTGCCACCATGTTGCAATGAGCAGCTTTCATTCTGCGTGCGATAGTGTCCTGTTTTGACTTCACCCGATGACACACACGTCTTCTCAGCTACTGGCAGATATTGAAAGATTGGCCCCTTCCATCGCCCAGCGCACCGCAGAAATCGAAGCCCGAGGACAGATCCCACCGGACCTGATCGAAACGCTGCGGTCAATTGGCGTCTTCCGGATGTTCGTGCCGCGCCAATACGGCGGCAGCGAACTTGATTTTCCGCTGGCCCTCGAAATCTTCGCGGCACTCGGCAAAATCGACGGCTCGCTGGGTTGGACTGCGATGATCGGCGCCGGCGCGGCCATGATTGCGCCTGTGCTGCCCGAGGAATTCTACGACCGTATCTATCAAGGTGGTCCGGATATCATAATCGCGGGATCTGCGTTTGCTGCCGGGACCGCTGAGCCCGTCGCCGGAGGCTGGCGCGTGACAGGTCGCTGGCCGTTTGCCAGCGGTTGCCAGCATGCTGACTGGATTCTGGGGCTCTGTGTCATGAATGAAAATGGCGTGCCCGTGCCGGGACCGGGTAACGGAGCTCCGATGGTTCGCGGCTTCTTCTTGCCTGCGCGCGAGTGGCACGTCGAGGATAACTGGCACGTCGTCGGGCTCAAGGGCACCGGGAGCAATCACGTGACACTCGACGACACGCTGGTGCCGGCATCGAATTTCTTCAATCCCGGCGACAAGCCACGCCTGTCTGGCCCGTTGTATGGCGCCGCGCAGCAGTTGATTCCCCTGATGCACGCGGCCAACAATCTCGGCATAGCCGAGGGTTCGCTCGACGACCTCGTTGCGTTTGCAACGAGCGGGCATCGTCAACAGCGAGCTGCCACAGCGATGCGCGACTCGGAGTTTTTCCAGGCAGAGGTGGGCCGCATCCACGCGGATCTCAGGGCTGCTCGCGCATTTCTGCGGGACCAGGCTGCCAGCCATTGGCGTCACGCCCTCGCGGGGACGCTTAGCGAGAAGGACCTTCTGGTAGAGGGCTCGCAAATGGCGACATGGATCGCCAACACCTGTGTTCGCGCTGCTGATGCATGCTTCGCGCTAGGCGGCAGTAACGCAATTTACGAGACGTCGCCGTTGCAAAGACGGATGCGCGACCTTCATGCAGCGGCCCAACACGCGGCCGTGCAGCAGCGGAACTACATAAGCGGCGGCACAATGCTGCTCGGTCGAGACGGCGTCGACAAGACTACGGGGCAGTAAACGGTCTGCTTTCAATGCCGTCGAACGTGGCCAAAGGGGCCTGCTGCCGAATGCGTACGCCTGCAGACGACCCGGAACGGTCAGTCAGGTTTGCCGTTAGCGGCCATTCAGTATGATGCCTCGGTGCTTGGTAGGATTCACGGGCGACTGGATGAAGCGGAGCAATTCAGCAAATGAAACTTGAGATCGAAGGGAAAGCCGAAATCGTCGCGCCAACTGCGAGACAGATTACCCGTGCCCTGCAATCACTACGAACCTATGGCGAGTCATCTTATGCATCATTGACTGACGCTAGTGGTAGCTATGTGCAGGTAGCGGGCGGCGGCGTAAGTTGCATGATTGAGCGATACGAGTTCGGTACGCATCGGTGGAGAGCATTTCATGACAAACCTTCACCTGTACGCCCAGATGGCACCGTCCTGGTCTTCCGGGCGGGAAACATCCCGTTGCGATCAGATGAATGGTTCATGGCTGATCAGGTTGTGGACGTATTTCTGGCCTTCCTCAACGGCGCACTGTACCCACCATTTGTTCATTGGCGGCCAGCGCCGGGCTTCCAGGTAGGGGCGCCCGTCCAGGAGGCCCCTTTGAGCGGCCACTGAATCTCGAGCTGTCAACGATTGAGAGCTCCAGTTCGACTGACCGAAACTGGCCGCCTAACGGCCAGACAACTGAGCGCGGCGATCGCCGCGGGTGCCGCCTGCTACCGGCATGACGCAACCCTTCTCGGACACTTGCCATCGCCGTAGGATCGGCCGCTTTTGTTCAATCTTCGAGCATCGCTCTTACTGTAAGTTTTATTGCGCGCCTATCATGCATCATAAGCGTCCCCGAATGCGCGCTCCACTCCGCCGCACTCGATCTGTTTCGAAATGCTGGACACGAACCCGACGCGCGATACGTTGCTGACAGCGGCGACCCGTTGCGCACATGATCAGTAGCGGGGTCAGCGCTGGCGTCGGCGCATGCACTTTGGAACAACCGGGAGGAACTTCGGTGATCAATTGGAGACGAGAGTGATAGGTCAGTCCACCAAGAACCAGAAAAAGCAGGAGCAGGAACGAGCCTTGTTCGAAATATTCGCACGCGACTTCGAATTGCCTGCGGGGGCAATCGTCTACGGCGACAAACCAGATGTGGTTATTGACGGAACGCGTAAGATCGGAATTGAGATTACGGATTTATATCTCGCCGATGGTAGTGATCCTAGCAGCGAACAAGTGCAGCAACGGCACCGCGACGCAGTACTCCAACGAGCGCAAACATTGCATCGCGAGGCCGGTGGGCGCGCGATAGAGCTTCATTTCGCCTTCGACTTCGAAAAGCCCGTACGCAAAATTGAGCCGCTTGCCAAGGCCATCGCCGAGCTTGGGCATGGCATCGAAAATGGATCACCCGGTACTGTCCCCGGCTATACGTTTGAACACATTCCGGAACTGCGTTGGGCGTACTGGAACGGTCGAGAATATCCCGACGCCACGCCTCGCGAGTTCAGGCGTGCAGCGGAGTCATCAATCTAACGGTGTCCGCGTGTCCTCAGTTACAGGGGCAACTCCATCATGCCGGACGACCCGGAAACGCTCGTTTCCGACAAAGTGGGCGATGTTTTCCTCGCTACCCGTAAAGAAGTTATCGACGGCGATCACGTCGTGTCCGTCCGCGATCAGGCGATCGCAGAGATGCGAACCAATAAATCCGGCCGCGCCCGTCACAAGCGTTCGAGTCGTCATGTCGAAGTCCATCGATGCGAGGGAGGCACTACTATCAATATAAGGTTAGTCGGAGATCAACGATTCGTTTCACGATTCGGTACGCAAACCTCGCGAAGACCAGGCGCCGGAACCAGTTCATCAGGCGTACGACGCTCTGCCTGTTAAGAGCCCGTAATTGTCAATCAACGATCGAATTCGGGACGATAACGGATACGCACTCAACATCATGCGCGATTCGAATGAACACGGCTAGCAGAATTACTACGGACATGGAGACCTGCGATATGGCGACCGCAATGAGGGAGATCAGGGGAGTCGTTGCTTACGTCGCGGCATTCGTTGTTGGCGAAGCGTTAATCGGTATGCTGTGGGTTGCGTCGATTTGCGTACGAAGGCGGGTCAGATAAAGGACGAACATTGGCACGCAGCCGCGTTACCTGTGTCGTTGTCGCGTCGATTACTTCGTTAGAACTCTGCGATATAAATCGATGGTGTTCTTCACCATGCGATCCGCGCGGAACCGTTCGGCGACACGCTCACAATTCGTCCGCATACGACGTCGTCCGGTGTCATCCTTCACCAGCGACACAATGGCATCGGCAAATCCCTGTGTTTCATCGTGATTCGGTACCACGATTCCAACGTCTTCAGCCTCGATCAGGTTCGCTGCTCCGGGAACCCGCGTCGAAATGATCGGTACGTTCGCAGCCATTGCCTCCAGAATCACGTACGGGAACGCCTCGTAACGGCTCGGTAGTGCGAATATGTCGAACGCGGAAAAGTAACGCCGAGCATCAGGAATAGGACCCACGAGTCGCAAGTTCGGAGGAATCGCGTCGCGCGGCATGTTTGCAGCCGAGGCAAAGTCACCTGGCCCTACGACTGCGAATACGACATGCGCCAATCCACGGTCCTTCACTGCACTTGCGATGCGCACGAGGCGGTCGACGCCCTTCTGAAACTCGAGCCGTCCCACGAACCCGACCACCAGGGCATCCTTCGAAAGCGCGAGTGCTTCTCGTGCTTCAGATTTCGAAACGAGATCGGGCTTGGTAATGCCATTCAGGATAGTTTCGACGATGTGTGTTGGAACACCCAGAGACTCCCGCAAGTGGTTCGCCTCATCTTCGGAAACCGCAATGACGCGGTCGCTTCGGAAGCGGCCCAATAGACCTTCCACCATCCCGTAAAGAGTGCGTTCGCCGCGCGAAAGAGAGGGGTTCAACGTATATACGGAATGAGGCGTGTAGACGTGTCTCCATTGACCAAAGCAAACACGTGCCAGGGTACCTGCCTTTGAGCTGTGACTGTGAACGATGTCGGGTTTGATCCGATGCAAACAATGGAGCAGGTGCGGGAACGCTTTCAGATCAGACGCGCTCACGGTCCGGTGCATCGGTATCCGATGAACCGATGTGCACAACGACGTCACGGCTTCATTGAGAATCGATGAATCGAAACGTTCACCGATAGACGCGACAAGGTGGAGATCAACGGTTTGGTCGGAATGCAGCCCGCGAATCAGATCCGCCACGTGCACGGCCGCGCCGCCGTTGGCCGCTTCCACGACAAGTGCTATTACCATCCGCTCGCGACCTTGTCCGGAACTGGTTCCGGTTCCCGGGGCGTTAGAGTGCCGTGTATCGTCGATCGAAACAGGCCTGACTTCGCGTGCCATTAACGTGCTCCGCGCCGCCTGCTTGAACAGTCGGCGGAAATGGTTCGTCAACGTTGCCCGCTCTCATTTGGCAGGTGTACGGGTAATTGCCATGCTTTCGCAGTATGTCTGTCGAGCTGAACGCGAGTCAAACCATTGTCTTCCCATACGTGCAGCGTGCCGTCCGAGTCGCGCCACATCACAGGATCGCGGTCGAGCAGCGTCACCGGCACGAGCTGACCCTGCACCACGTCTTCGGACACGCCGACCACGTGCCAGTCATTGAGCAGCGCGGGATCGCGGCACCCTTCGAGCTCTTTCGGCAGAAAGTTGAAGCAAGGACGGCGCGAGACAGATGGACCGATCGACGGCGTGCTGCCGATCGACAACAACATCTGGATGCCGATGGAGGACAAGGAGCGCGTCGAAGTGCTGAAGGGAGCATCGGCGCTCTATTACGGCTTCACGGTGCCGGCCGGCATCGTGAACATGGTGATGAAGCGTCCGGCCATCGAGCCTGAGCACTGGACGGTGCGCTTTATCGCGCCGCGCTATCTGGTGGACGCCGACTACTGGAAAGGCGGGACGTTCGTGCATGTCGAACGGCGCGAACAGGGCGTGATCGGCGTGCTCGAAGCGATGCACCGCTCGCAGGGAGCCAATGTCGGCTGGATTCTGCTTGCCGATTCGATTGCAGGCAGTTTGATCGTGCTTTCGCTGACGGGCGTGATCCTGTGGACGGAACTCAACCGCAAGCGAGCGATCGGCGCGACGATTTTTATTGTTTCGTTGATCGCGATGATTGTGCTGGCGGCGGATTCGCCTCGATTTGAACTTCGTTGTTCGAGGCCACCGTCGAGGAGCGTGCGGGGGAACATTCGCCGTGACACGTTAGCCCCCCGCGTTCTGGAGGCGGGACGCCCGCAGCGCTCGCGGCCGTGCGCGGCACCTCAACCGCAAACTGCCGGCAAGGAAGCGCCGCGTAACGCGAGCTGCTCCCTGCCGGCCAGTCGTTTTACACCGGTGACGGATTGCGTTCCGCGAAGCCTTCCTGGTGCCAGTACGGGTAACAAGGTCGTACGTGGCTCGCGTCGTTGAGCCGCTTCATCTGTTCCTCGCTCAGGCTCCAGCCGACCGCGCCGAGGTTCTGGCGCAACTGCTCCTCGTTGCGCGCACCGATCAACACGGTCGATACCGTCGGCCTTTGCAGCAGCCAGTTCAGCGCAATTTGCGGCACCGACTTGCCCGTTTCCTCCGCGATCGCCTCCAGCGCATCGACCACGCGATACAGGTATTCGTCAGGCACCGGCGGCCCCGAGTCCGCTGTGGCGTGCAGGCGGCTCGTCGCGGGCAACGGCTGGCCGCGCCGGATCTTGCCAGTCAGGCGTCCCCAGCCGAGCGGGCTCCACACGACCGCGCCCACGCCCTGGTCGAGACCGAGCGGCATCAGTTCCCATTCGTAGTCGCGGCCGATCAGCGAGTAATACGCCTGATTCGCGACATAGCGCGGATAACCATAACGGTCCGCCACGTCGAGCGACTTCTGCAGGTGCCAGCCGGAAAAGTTGGATACACCGGTGTAGCGAATCTTGCCGGCCCGTACGAGATCGTCGAGCGCGGACAGTGTTTCCTCGACCGGCGTCATCGCATCGAATCCGTGCAGCTGGAACAGGTCGATATAGTCGGTTTGCAGGCGCTTGAGCGCCCCGTCGACGCTCCTGATCAAATGAAAGCGCGACGAGCCCACATGATTCGGTTCGTGGTCGCCCTCTGCCCGGAATGTCACTTTGGTCGAGATGATGGCCTTGTCGCGACGTCCCTTCAGCGCTTCGCCAAGGATCGATTCGGACGCGCCGCTCGAATAGACATCTGCGGTATCGAACATCGTCACACCCGCTTCCAGGCAGATGTCGATCATCCTGCGTGCCTCGGCGACATCGATTTCCCCCCAAGCCTTGAAGAAATCGCCCTTGCCGCCGAAGGTCCCTGCGCCGAAGCTCAGCACAGGCACTTTAAAGCCTGACACGCCTAGATGTCGGTATTCCATGTGTGCTCCTTTGAGTTAGTCTGATTGCATAAACGTAATGTCAGGCAGAGCGCTCAACTAAAGGCTGAGTTGAACAGGCGACAAGGGTACGACAACGTTCGAAGTTGTGCTCGATTTAGCCTTGCTTGCTAAACGTGGAAGCCCATCGAAAGGTATCCACGCAGGAGCGCCTTGCCGTCGGCACCCAGCTACTTTCGATCGGACTCGTGTGGATAACATTGGCGTGTTCAAGGCAGCCGTACCATCGGCCGTCACGCTGAAGAGGGTCACGGTTATCTACGCCGATAACGGACGAGGCAAGTCGACCCTGTCGGCGTTGCTTCGTGCTTGCGGAGCGGCGGATGCACAGGCCCTTCAAGCACGCAAGACCATCGGTGCGACGAGCAATCAGACCGTCCAGCTACGCTTTCAGACTTCCTCTGGCGGTTCGACCATTTCATTCGATGGAAATGCATGGTCTGCTGCAGCCGACAACCTTCACGTCTTCAATCAAGAGTTTGTCGAACGGTGACCATCGTCTGCCCGCTGGAGACGTTCGACAGCGTGGGCTGGCAACAGCGCGACAGATCAAATTCGCGCGTTGGGGAGCACAGTTGACCACTCGCATGCAGTGTCCATTGCATCACGGTCGCAGATCTGCACAAGCCCCAACACAATGTCGCTCACGCCGCTACCGACCGGAAAGCATGCCGCCACGCCCGCATGCTGCAACATCCGCCGGCTCTCCGCATCGAGATTTCCGCCAACCACAACCGGCACCTCCAGGTGTCGCCTGCGCAATTCCTCCAGCAATTCGAGCACGCGCGCGCGGTGCGCACCGGCTAGCGACGACACGCCGATCATATCCACCTGTTGTGCCATCGCCTGCGAGCACACATCGGCGGCCGACGCGAACAACGGGCTCGCGACGACCTCAAAGCCCGCATCGGTCAGCGCGGCGGCGACCACCCGCGCACCGCGATCATGACCATCCTGACCGAGCTTGGTCATCAGCACGCGCGGCCGCCGGCCGAACGCGGCGCTCACTCGCGCGACCGCATCGCAAGCCGCGCGCCATGCCGGGTCTTCCGATAGCGCATCGTGATAAGCACCCGCCCCGACCTGCAGCGCGACCGCGTGCCGCGGCCATACGGCTTCGAGCGCCTGCGTGCATTCGCCGACCGTCGCGCGTGCGCGCATGCAATCGATCGTCAACGCGAGCAGATTGCGGCGGCCATCGCGCGCTGCCTGTTCCAGCATCCGCAGTGCGGCGCTGACGCGCTTGGCATCCCGCGTCGATTTCACATTGGCGATGCGGCGGGCCTGTTGCCGCGCAACCTGCTCAGCATCGAAGCCCGAACCGTGCGCGCTCGCGCGTTGATCCGGCTCATCATCTGTTTGCCGATAGTCATTCACGCCGACAATGACCCGCTCGCCGCTTTCGATCTGCGCCTGCACCTCGAGCGCGCTGCGATTCAGACGCTCACGCGCCCACCCCGAACGGATCGCACCCACCATCCCGCCTTGCTGGTCGATCTCGTCAAGCAACGCATGCACACGCGCCGCGATATCCGCGGTCAGCGCTTCCATCATGTACGAGCCGGCCCACGGATCGATCACATCGCAGATGCCGGTTTCGTGCTGCAGCACCAGCTGCGTGTCGCGCGCGACGCGTGCCGATCCCGCGCAGGGCAGTGCGAACGCTTCATCGTACGCATTCGTGTGCAGCGACTGCGTGCCGCCGAATACCGCGGCCAACGCTTCGACGGTCGTGCGCACGATATTGTTGAGCGGCTTTTGCGCAGTCAGCGACCAGCCCGATGTCTGGCAATGCATGCGCAGTGCACGCGCCTGATCCGAACCTGCGCCGCATTGCCCGGCCAGTGTCGACCAGACAAGCCGCGCCGCGCGCAGCTTCGCAATCTCGGCATAAAAATCGGTGCCGACGCCGAAGAAGAAGCTGATGCGCTTGCACACCTCGTCCGCACGCATGCCGCGCTCGACGAGCGTGCGCACATATTCGCGCGCGTCGGCCATCGTCAGCGCGAGTTCGAGCACCGGGTCGGCGCCCGCTTCCTGAAAGTGATAGCCGGACACCGACAGCGCATGAAAACGCGGTGCATGGCTCGCCAGATACTCGACGACGTCGGCTGCGATACGCAACGACGGTTCCGGCGCGAAGATGCACGTGTTACGCGTCACGAACTCTTTGAGAATGTCGTTCTGGATCGTGCCGCTCAATTGCGCCGCAGGCACACCGCGCTCTTCGGCCGCGACAATGAAGGCGGCCAGCACCGGCAATACCGCGCCGTTCATCGTCATCGATACGGACGTGCGCTCGAGCGGGATCTCCGCGAACAACCGCGCCATATCATCGACCGTATCGATCGCGACGCCGGTCACGCCGACATCCGCGATGACTCGCGGATCGTCGGAGTCGTAGCCGCGCTGCGTCGGCAGATCGAAGGCGACCGATAGCCCTTGCGCGCCTTCCGCAAGCGCGGTGCGAAACGCGAGGTTGGTATCCGCCGCTTGCGCGTAGCCTGCGTATTGGCGGATCGTCCAGCGCCTGCCGGTGTACATCGACGCGTAAGGGCCGCGCACGAACGGCGCCTCACCCGGCAGGCTGTCCGGATGAGCGAGACCTTCCGTCTCCGCGCGCGTATAGAGCGGCTTGAGTTCAACAGCGCGACGATGCCTGCGCGCGGACCGTCGCTTCATCGCCGCCTCCAGTGTTTTTCGGTCATCACGTCGGCGATCTTGCGGCCGTCGCTCGCGCGGCGCACTTCGCTCCAGTGCGCGATGCCGTGTTCGCCGGTGCGCTCGCCGACCACGTGCACCGCGAGCGTATCGCCGAGGTCGACGTTGCCGTAGTAGTAAAGCGAACGGCTCGCGACCACCGGCGGCTCCGGGAAGCGATGCCGCTGCCACTCGGCGCGATCGACGAAAGCCTGGAAGTTCGCGAAGTACAGGAAATCCGCGCCGTTGAAATCGCTGTTCGGACACGGCAAAAACTCGGCGGGTGCGCAGCCGGTCGCCGTCAATCCGTCGGCAAGCGCCGCATCCCCCGCGCGCAGCCGCTTGCCGAGTTCGATCATCGGCACCGCTTCGTCCGGCACCGGGCTGATGTCGCCGGGCAAGGCCGACAGCGCCGCACGCGCGATGCAACGGTTGCCACGCGCGCCACCGCGCGTCACGAACGTCGACGACATCGCGATCTGCGCAAGCGGCACGCCGTCCCGCTGCACGCGATGGGTGCTCACGTGCCGCACCGCGCCGGTCCGATGCAACGTACTGCCGATGTCGAATTCGTCGTTCTCGGATAGCGCGTCGAAGCCGAATGCCTGCAGCCGGATCGCGGTAAAGGCCGCGTACGAGCGGTGCCCGCCGTCGTCGCCGAAGCTGTGAGTCGCGCGACCTGCGTGCGCCGCAAGCGCTTCCCAATGCCGATGCCCGCACTCCTTGAGCAGCCAGTTTTCCGAGAGACCGGTGTAGGTCAGCTGCGGCATGCCGGCCCGATAGCGGTCGACCGTGATCATGCGGCAAGGCTCGCGGACGTTGTCTGCGAAGCCGTCGTGGACGCGCGGATGGCGTCGACCACATGCTCCGCGTCGCGCGCGATACCCGAGAAACGCCCTGAGCCCCACGTATGCAGCCACGGCAAGCCAATAAAGTAGAGTCCTGCTTGCGGCGTGATACCGCGTGTGTGCGCCGGGTAGCCGCGCCCATTGAACACGGGTGCGTCGATCCAGCTGAAGTCCGGCGTAAAGCCGATGCACCAGATCACCGATGTAATGCCGCTTGCCGCCAGATCCAGCGACGTGCGCTCGTGCGGCGGCCGCCAGACCGGCTGGTACGGTTCGCCCGGCGGTGCGTCGATGCGCTGCCGTTCGATGAACGCGTCGATACTGGCGTTGATCCGGTTGTACGTGTCGTCGGCACTGTCGAGGTTCGCGATCAGATTCGGCGCGAACTGCAGTTGGCCGTCGCGCAGGTCATCGAGCCGGCCATACAGTTCCATGCCTTCGTGCGCGAAGCGCCGCAGATCGATGTCGCGGCCACCGTCGCGGCCGGTCACATAGTGATTGGTATTGTCGCGCACGCCTTCGCGCAGCGGATGCTGGTCGACCGGCATGTCGTAGTAGCGCATGTCGGCGAGCCAGTCGACCACGTCGCGGCCGCGATAGAAGCGCGCGCAACGGGGCGCTTCGCCGACCGCGAGATAGACCTTGCGGCCCGCCAGATGCAAATCTTCCGCGATCTGCGCGCCGGACTGGCCGGAACCGACCACCAGCACCGCGCCATCGGGCAGGCTTTGCGGGTTGCGGTATGCCGACGATTGCCATTGCGCGATGCTTGCCGGCAGCCGCTCGGCCATGCGCGGCACGATCGGCGTGTGGTAACCGCCTGATGCGACCACCACGTGATCGGCGGTCCAGTTGCCGTTCGACGTCGAGACGGCGAAGCGTCCGTCCGGTTGCCGCTTGACCCGTTTCACTTCGGTATGCTCGAGAACCGGCGCATCGAGCTTCGCGACGAAACCGTCGAGATACGCGACGATCTGATCCTTCTTCATAAAGCCGTGCGGATCGTCGCCGCGATACGGATGACCGGGCAGCGCGCACTGCCAGTTCGGCGTGACGAGGCAGAACGTATCCCAGCGCTGCGTGCGCCACGTGTGAGCGAGCGTTGCCTTTTCGATCACCAGATGGTCGATGCCGGCGGCCTTCAGGTAGTAGCTGATCGACAGTCCGGCCTGACCGCCGCCGACCACGATCACCGTGCGGTGCGGCACGTCGTCTTGCGGTTGCGATGCCAACGTTGCGTTTGTCATGATGCTGTTCCCGTTCACGAGAGTTCGATCACTTTCACTTCGGCGGCCGGGTCCGCGGCAAAGCGCTCCGCGTGCTGTTCGATCTGCGCAAGCTGGTCGAGCGCCGCCGAACACGCGAAGCCGTACTTTTCGCGCACGCGTTCGGAGCCGATATGCAGCGCCTCACGCGCGCGCGAGACGAAATCGGCGAGCGGATAGTGCTGCCCGGCAATAAAAAAGTCGCCGACCACCGTCGACGGCGAGTAGCAGTTGATCTCTTCGCCATCGGGCCACTGGACCCGGAAATGCATGACGGGCATCAGACTCTCCTTTGCATTCGTTGAATGGTTCACAGCGCGGCCGCGTGCATCCGCTCGCGATACAGCGCGAGATGGCGCAGCGCGCTGGCGCGCCAGCTGAAGCGTTGCAGCAGCGCGGACACCGCGTCGGTGAAATCGATGCCGCGGCGATCGTCGATCGCGCGCTGCAACGCCGCGGCAATGCTGGACGCGTCGTGCGGCTGCGCCCAGTAACAGACGCGGTCGTTCAGGTACCCGGTGAACGGCGCGATCTGCGACACCACCACGGGCGCACCGGATGACAGCGCTTCGAGCACGACAAGGCCGAAGCCTTCGCGCAGCGAAACCATCGCGACCACGTCGGCGCGCCGCATCAGCGCTGGAATCGCGTCGTCGTCGAGCGCGCCGGTCACGACGATTGCTTCGCCGGGGCCGATCGATAAACCGAGTTCAGCCGCACGTGCCGTGAAACGCCGCGTGTACGCGTCGTGGTCGAGCAGACTCGCGCCGCCCGCAATGACGAGCTGCGCATCGCGCCGCGTCTTTCTCAGCAGCGCAAACGCTTCGAGCAGTTGCAGCGTGTTCTTGCGTTCCTCGATACCGCCGACCGCCAGCACGAGCGGGTCGCCGCGCACGCCGAGCTCGGCGGGCAGCATCACATCGTCCATTTCGCGCGCCGCGCGAAAACGCTGGACGTCGACGCCGTTATTCACCGTCACCGCGTCGATGCCGAAGCGGGTTTTCATCGTCTGCGTCCACGCTTCGCTCACGCAGAACACCGCGTCGGCGTCTGCGTACGCGCGCTGCTGCCAGTGCGCGAGGCGAGGGTCGCGAAACGCGTCGAGATGGTGGACCGTGCGCAGATAGCCGCGTATCACGCCGTCGGCGCGCAATTCGGCGAGCGCGTTGCCGCTGATGCTGTCCTGTGCGTGCAGCACGTCGAAACTGGCCGGAGCCTGCGCGCGCAGCGTCGCAATGAGCGCGTGCTTGAGCGCATCGATCCGCGTTTGCACCATCGATGCCGTATCGGCCGCGCGCGACGCGACGTTCGCCAGCACAATCCGGCACGGCGATGCGCGAAACATCGGCGCGTCATGCTCGGTTGGCGCGAATATCGTTACGTCGTGTCCCTCGGCGACGAGCGCGCGACCGAGTTCGAGCGTATGGACCACGCCGCCGCGCGGATTGACTGAATGCGTGAACAGCGCGATACGCAATGTCGTGTCGCTCATGCCGGCTCCTTTCGCGGCACGTCGGCCACCGCGCGGGTGGAGTCGTTTGAAGGTGCGCCGATAAACGGCCGGTCGGCGAAATCCCATAGCTGGGCCGCATCATCGCGCTGCGTGAGCACCACTTCGCGCGACGCATCGAGCGCGCCGATCGCCGCGCAAGCAAGACCGCGTTCTTGAAACCGCGCGAGCACGGCGTCGACCTGCGGCGCGCGCACCGACAGCAAGAAGCCGAAGCTCGGAAATGCGCTGAGCCAGCGCTCGAAATCGACGCCGTCGGGACGCGGAATCGCATCGAGGTCGATCCGCGCGCCGACGCCCGAGCATTCGAGCAGCATCAGCGACGTGCCGAGCACGCCCGCCATGCTGATGTCTTTCGCGGTATCGCACAGGCCGCTTTCGGCCAGCATCGGTAGCAGTTCGAGGTCGCCGCGCAACCGTTCGGCGGGCGCTCCGACCGACGCGTTCCAGAACGGATACGGATCTTCGAAGCGGCCGCGCAGATCGACCGCCATCACAAGGCGATCGCCTGCGCGCGCATTGAAACTGGACAGCAGCTTGTGCGCGCGGCCGATAATCGACACCGCGAGCTGCGGCTGCGCACTGCGCGTATTGCTGTGGCCGCCGACCACCGGCACGCGGTACGCGCACGATGCGGCGGCGATGCCGGCGAGAATCTCGCGCGCCCGTTCGGTGCCGTCGCTCCACAACGCGTCGACCACCGCGAGCGGTCGGCCACCCATCGCGTAGATATCGCTGACGTTGACCATCACGCTGCTATAGCCGGCAAACCACGGCATCGTTTCGACGAAGTCGCTGACGAGCCCTTCGATCGCAAATAGCAGATACCCGTCATGGTCCGCCAGCGCCGCGCAATCGTCGCCGACCGCGACCGCCTGCGCGAGATCGGCGACGCCGCCGGGCAAGCGTTCCGACAACGATGCGACGACGTCCGCGATATCGGTCTTGTGGCGAAAGCCGCGGCTTTCGCGCAGCCGCTGGACCAGTGCATCGACGCTCATGCGCGCCCCCGCGCCGCGGACGTGACGAATCCGCTCTCGGGCGTCGCGCACGGCGGATAGTAGTCGAGGTCCGCCTGCATACGATGATGGAGCCTGCCGAACAGCATCTCCTCGGCCACCGTATGCCAATGCAGGCGGCGGAACAGCGGCACGTTCTGGCTCTGCACATGCGCGTCGAACCTGTCGCAACCGAGCGCGTGCGCACTGGATACGGCGAGCCGGATCAACGTCGAACCGAGCCGCCCGTGCGAACGGAACGCCGCGTGGACCGCAAGGCGCGAACCGAGCCATACGCGCGGCGCGGTCTCGTGAATCCGCACGGTGCCGACCACCTGCTCGGGCATGCCCGCGACGCAGCTCAACGCCACCAACAGCTTCGCGTGACGGTCGATCTCGTCGCGGTCGTCGCCGGCGAAAATGCCCTGCTCGATGCAAAACACCGCGCGCCGCAGCGCGTAGGCGCGCTCGGTTTCCCACGGCAGCGTCGCCCATTTGATGCGGTACTCCGCCGGCGTGAATTCGAGCGGCGCCGCTTCGCTAGCCAGATCGAAGGTGTCGCAATACATGACTTAAGCCTCGTACGATGCAAGCGACGAACACGCGCCGCATTTGCCGCAGCCGGCCTTGATATCGGCTGAACGCATCTGCGCGTCGCGCAGCATCGCGCCAAGCGGCGCGAGAATCGACTTCATGAATTCCGGCGATGGCGCGGGATGGTCTTCGAGCGGCGTGCCGCTGATCGGCACGAACGGCACGACGAACGGATAGACGCCGAGCGCGATCAGCTCGCGCGACATCGACAGGATCGCGTCCGCGCTGTCGCCGAGGCCCGCGAGCATGTAGGTGCTGACCTGCCCACGCCCGAACACCGCGACGGCTGCCTTGAACGCGTCCATGTAACGCGACACCGGCACGCTCGCCTTGCCGGGCATGATCCGCTCGCGGACCGCGGGGGTGACCGCTTCGAGATGCATGCCGAGCGTATCGATGCCGCTTGCCTTCATCCGCTCGAACCAGCGGTCGTCGTCGGGCGGCTCGCATTGCGCCTGAATCGGCAGGTCGACTGCCGCTTTGATCGCAAAGGAGCTCTCACAGAGAATCTGCGCGCCGCGATCGGGAGTCGGCGGCGTGCCGGTGGTCAGCACCATATGTTTGACACCGTCGAGCAACACCGCGGCGCGCGCGACTTCGGCAAGCTGCTCCGGTGTCTTGCGTGCAATCGTGCGGCCGGCGGCAAGCGACTGACCGATCGCGCAGAACTTGCAGCTTTTCTTGCGGCTTTCATAGCGGATGCAGGTTTGCAGCACGGTCGTCGCGAGCACGTCGGTGCCGTGCAGCGTCGCGATATGCGAGTAGGGCACGCCATCGAGCGTTTGCAGCCGCGTGAAGCGCGGCGCTTGCGCGAAGCTGATGGTCGCGATTCGAATCGTGCCGCGCATCAGCGTGCTGTCACCCGACGCATCCGGCGCGCCGGCGACGAACGGCGAATCCCACGCGGAACTCGTGTGGACCGGCACCATGATCGGCACGCCATCGACGATCACCGCCTTGTGATCCGACGGGCCCGCGCCGCCGCGACGGCTCGCGGCGCCCGCGTGCGGATCGACAAGGCGCAGGCCGGCGGATTGCAGTTCGGTGCGCAGGTCCATCATCCGCTGCTCGCTGGCGCGCGCGTCAACCGGCGACAGATTCGTGCTGGCGTTCATGGTCGCCTCCTGAGGTTGAATCGGTGGTTGCGCCGCCGGGCCCGGCGGCTGCGGCGGTCTGCATCGGATCGAACGCCGGGCCGAAGGAGGAGGCCATCGAGGCGGCCATCGGCATCGACGTCGTGGCCGGCCGGTCGTTGATCGCGAGGCTCAGCAATTCGGGCCGCGCGTAATGGCCGACTGAGTCCATCATCCGTTTGCGCTTGGTGATCAGCGCCATGTCGAGGTCCGCGATCACCATGCCTTCGCCTTCGCGCAGCGGCTCCGCCAGGTGCTGGCCTTCAGGCGACACGATCGCCGCATGGCAACCGCCGCGCAGCGCCTTCTGAAGCTTCGGATCGGGCGTCACCGATTCGATCTGCGCGTCGGTCAGCCACCCGGTCGAATTGACGACGAAGCAGCCGGATTCGAGCGCATGGTGGCGGATCGTCACCTCGATCTGCTCCGCGAAAATCGGCCCAACCAGCGAACCGGGGAACTGGCTGCAGTGGATTTCCTCGTGCTGCGTCATCAGCGCATAGCGCGCGAGCGGGTTGTAATGCTCCCAGCACGCGAGCGCTCCGACGCGTGCGTACGCGGTCTGCACGACCTTCAGGCCGGCCGCGTCGCCCTGGCCCCAGATCATCCGCTCGTGAAACGTCGGCGTGAGCTTGCGGCGCTTCAGCGCGAGACGGCCGTCCGCGTCGAACACGAGTTGCGTGTTGTACAGGCTGCCGTAGTCGCGTTCGTTCACGCCGAGCACGACGACCATCCGGTGCCGCCGCGCGCGCTCCGCAACCGCCTGGGTGACCGGGCCGGGCACCACCACCGCGTGCTCGTACAGGCGCATGTGATCGGCGCCCGATGCGACCGGCGGACGCACAAAGGAAAAGTACGGGTAGTAGGGCACGAACGTCTCGGGAAAGACCGCGAGCTGAACGCCTTTCGCCGCGGCTTCATCGAGCGCCGCGCAGACCTTGTCGAGCGTGCCGCCGGGCCGCTCGAAATCGGGCGCGAGCTGCACCGCCGCCGCACGGATGATTCGCTGGTCGGCCATCGCAGGTCCCCGTCAGACGGTCCACGTATGGATGATCAGCGCGTCTTCCTTGCGATGCATCAGCTGGAGATCGAGCACATCGAGCGGGTTGATCGGCCGGATGCCTTCGATCAGCGACGCTTCGCCGTGGCCGTACAGCGCCTGCAACGCGAAACGGCATGCATAGACCTTGCCGCCTTCCTCCATGAACTTGATCAGCTGCTTGTTGAAGTTCAGATGGCCGGGAAACGCCTCGTCGCCGAGCGTCGGAAAGCCGCGCTGCAAACCGAGCGTGACGCCGGGCCCGTACAGCAGTACTGACGTTTCGAAGCCTTTGCGCTGCAAACGCGTCGCTTGCAACAGGTTGACGAAACCGATCGAGCCTTCGAAAGCCACGGTATGAAAGGTGACGAGGGCCTTTTCGCCGGGCTCGGCCTTGACGTCGGGAAAGACCTTTTCTTCGTAGTCGACCAGATAATCGCCTTTCTGATGCAATGGTTTCGTGACGGCAGGCATGGTGCTCTCCAATGAGTCGCGTAAGGGATCGAATGAATCTGAAGCGGCCCGCATGGGTATCCGGGCCGGCCCGCTGCATAACGCAACGGATATGCCAATTTCCGGCGCGGTTCATGCAATCAATTGCCGATCAATCAAAGCCAAAAAGTTCGAGCGACCCGAAAAATTCTTTGCAACGCTTGCTGGATGGGGCTTTGCGGCTGATTGCATCGATTGCGTGCGCACCTTCTCTGCGCAGCGGCGATGCGCGCTGTGCGTGCACGTGGTGCGCGATACCCCGCGGACGTGCATTGATGCGATCAATGCAATCAAGCTGCGCGGCGCATCAAAGAAAATTGTTTTCCGGTGGGGACGTCGTGTTATTTTTTTAGCGACCCGTTAAGGAATGCGTATCGTGGACAGCCTCACGCATCACTGGCAGAAGCGGCTGACTGAAAGTCGCAAACCGGCTTATCTGGTGATTCCGGATTTGATCGAGGAAGACCTTGCGAGCGGCCGGCTGCGTCCGCGCGACCGTCTGCCCGGCTTGCGCGATCTGGCCTGCGCGCTGCAGCTGAACTACACGACGATCGCGCGCGCGTATGCGGAGGCGCGCAAGCGGGGGCTGCTGGATGCGCGCGCGGGCAGCGGCACGTTCGTGCGAGGGCGCACGCAGACCTTGCCGCTTGCGGGCGGCAGCAGCGTCGAGATGTCGATGAACATGCCGCCCGAACCGCCGGAACTCGTTGCGCGCCTGCGCGATTCGGCATCGCAGCTGTTTGCGCAGACCGACCCTTACCGGCTGCTGCGTTACCAGGATTTCGGCGGCACGCCGGATGACCGGGCGGCGGGGCGCGCGTGGCTCAAGGATAGATTGCCCGAGTGCACGGAAGACACGGTGCTCGTATGCCCGGGCATTCATAGCGCGCTCGTGGCGCTCGTGTCGCAACTCGCGCGGCCCGGCGAGACGATCTGCCTCGATACGCTCGCTTACCCAGGTATCAAGGCGATCGCATCGCAATTGGGGGTGCGTCTGCAACCGCTGCCGCGCGACGACGAGGGCCCGTTGCCGCATGCGTTCGAAGCGTTGTGCAAGAGCGAAAAGCCCGGCGCGTTCTATTGCAACCCGACGTTGCAGAACCCGAGCACGCTGACGCTGTCGAGCCAGCGGCGCGAGGCGCTCGCGGACGTCGCGTTGCGCTACAGCGTGCCGATCATTGAAGACGATGCATACGGGTGGCTACCGGCGCACAAGCCGGTCGCGCTGGCGACTCTCGCGCCGGATCTGACTTACTACGTGACCGGGTTTTCGAAGACGTTCGGCGCGGGACTGCGTGTTGCTTATCTTCGCGCGCCGAGTGCGCGGCAGGCGCAGCGTATATCGGGCGCGTTGCGCGCGACTACGGTGATGCCTAGTCCTTTTACTGTGATGCTTGCGACGCAGTGGGTTAATGACGGTACGGCGCACGACATGCTATCCGCGATTCGTAGTGAAGCGAATGCGCGTCAGGGGATTGCGGCGGAAGAACTGAATGAGTGGCGGTTCGATGCGCAGAGCGATGGGTTTCATCTGTGGCTGGCGATTCCGTCGTACTGCAACTGGAGCGCGCCGGAGCTTGCGCTGCAGTTGCGCAATCAGGGTGTGGGTACGGTGGCGGGTGCGGCGTTTTCGACTGATGGCAATCCGCCGAATGCGATACGGGTGTGTCTTGGTGGGCCTCAGGATCGTGCGGGTTGCCGTGAGGCGCTAAAGCGGGTCGCTGAAACGCTCAGGGATCCGCATCATTTGCATATGCCGATGATGTGAGGGGGTTTGGAAGTGCTGGCTGGATGGAAGGGCGTGAATGGGCAGTGCCGTAACAGGGGAGTGCGCGAACTCTAATGCCGGTAGTGCCGAAAGACCGTCACATTAGTGCAGGAAAGAAAGACCCCGTGAGCCTTGCCGGTCGCGGGGTCTACGGAGTGTCCTGTCGGCTTTGATGGTAGAAGCTCGGCTACTTAATCAGGCGCTCGTCGGGACATGCCGGTGGCCCGTCGGTAACTACTCAGATCACGCAGGCGTGATAGTAAGCTTGCCTTCTTCAACTTCTACCCGAACCTGACTTGAAATCGGAAACCCCGCTTTCTCCAGCCATCGCCCCGCAAGACGAATCCAAGGCGCATCCGGATAGTCCGGCTTGCAGGTCCAGCAGGAGTAATAGTCCTTAGGACGAACCCAGGGGCGACGCTGACGCGATACGGTCAAGATTCGAACCGAATGGTGCTTTGCTGATTTATGATTGGCCTTAGCCATAGTCAACTCCTTGGTGAGTTGGTTGTGGTTAGCGGGTCGTTTGGGTTGCAGCCCATTCGGCCCGCGCTTTTTCTACTGCCACTTCTCCTTGATGCTGGAATCGTCGGTTCGACGATCACTTCACTTCTATTTGATTAGACATCCAATGCATTTTCCTCGATTGCTGTGATGGATGCAACACGAATTGCTGTTGTCGAATCGAGGGAATACTGAGGTCATCAGCGATTAGTGTTTCTTCTTGAACTCGTTGCGGTGACTCGGCGTATAAGCAGAATTATCCAATGCTGTCTGCGTGCTACATTCACTAAATCAAGAGCACGGAGGCAGACAAAAATAACTGCAGCGGTCCGCATGCTGTCATCTTGCGCGCATTCATCGACGCCGTATGATTTAGCTCGGTTGTTCTATCACGTGGGCTCATCATGTGCTAGCAGATCGCTTCGCTTGCCGAGGTACATCGGCTTGTCCGGTCCACGGTAGCTTGGCAGCCAACGCTTGTCCTTCGACCCGGTTGGGTGGTCATACTCGGTGGACGAAAAGAGAAGCTGGGCATCGTTTGCCTCGCACATCTTCTCGAGCTCCGTGAGGTATCGGGCTAGGTCGGCAGTGTGGAGTTCCTCTTGCTTCGGAGTATCGAGGATCAGGAAGCGGAATGGACGAGATTTATCAGACAGATACGCCTCTAGTAGAGCCGCGTGTATGGCGAGGACTAGTCTGATCGTCGTGCTACTGCTGCCGCCACTGCCGATGACATCAAGCGTTTCGCCTCCGAACGTAAAGCGCAGATTCAAGTCAATGTCGACGTTCGTCGACACATTTTGTGTCTCAAGCGTCTGCATCCACTTCACTGTGAGTTCGCGTAGGGTCAATCGAAGCTTATTGAACTCATGATCGGCTCTACCAGTGTTGGACAGCCCGTCAATGCGATCCTGGATACGATCGCGTTCTCGCTCCAGCTTGAATAGCTTCGAGCGCTCTTCCTTCAACCCAGAGATTCGGCCGAGTTCGCCCTGCACGCCGACAAGTTGCTTGGTCAAGGCCTGCACAGCCGTCACTAACTGATCGACGCCCGAGGTATTGGGCGACTCGAGGTTGTCAACGAGCGTCTGGCGCTCCGCGCCTAGCTCCTCAAGCCGCTCCTCCAATTGCTCAACACGAATCTCGGCACGCTGGCTGTTCCGCTCAAGGTCCTTGATTTGGTCCTTGAGATACAGCAGGTTCTTCCCGTACGATTCCGTGCTACCCAGAAACAACCCGCAGTTCGGCACGCGGCAGATTTCCTGAAATGACGTGAAGACACGCCGGGCCTCTTCGTTCAGCCCGAGGGTCTTGACCTCGCCATCAATTTCCGCCCGGATGGTCTCGATGCCCGCGACACGATTCTGCAGTTCGAAAAGCTCCAATTGCCGAGCTCGAATTTGGAGATCCTTCTGACGCAGGAGTTCCGTGAGCGTCGAACTCGCTGTTCCCCTCGCGTCCACGGATTCACGAAGTCCGTCGATTTGCTGCGTCAGGTTTTCAGCCGTCCGCTGCAGCACCGCTTGGTTTGCATCGCTGTCGTCCACGCCGCGACTCTGGTACTCGAGCACACGCTGTGCAGCAACGATCTTGCGTGTTTGCGCCTCTAGGGCACTCCTCTCTTCGATAAGGGTCTTCTTGACCTCATAGGAATGCTTGGGGTTCAGCCCGAAGGCGAAACGCACCATTTCCGCAAATTGGTCAGCGATGAACGAGTTTGGGGCGCGGTAGGCAGCCGAATATCCGTAGCCTTGTATGAGGTAGAACACCGGCAACAAGGTTGAGATGTAGGGCTGCGCTTCCTCGCCCCTTGTCGACACAAGCCGTGGCGGCTTCAGCCCAAGAAGCTGGAATAGCGCGAGCGAGAAGGTACCCTGTGAATGGTGTTCGGTCTGCTCACCATCGAAGTCAATCGTGGCGTAAAACCCCTCGTTCGTCGCTTCAATGGTGCGGCAGATCGTGAGCGGTTTCCCTTCCGACTCGGCACGCAGGACAACCGCCTTGCACTTCTCAAGGATGTCAGTTCGAAAGCTGTTAGGGAACCCCAGCGCGGACGCAAGCGCACGGACGACAGGGGTCTTCCCGCTGCCGTTACGCGCAAACAGCATCGTGGTCCTGTAGCCAAACTCTAGGAGCGGGCTTTCCCAACCTCCGTCGCCCAGAGATTCGATCTGCAGTGACTTCAGCCTCAATTTACTTCCCCTCTGGCTTGAGCTTCATCCCGGATGTACTGGTAGCTGAGCTCGACGGTTTTCATGGAGAGGGACAAGAGACTCTCTCCCTTCACGGCGTCGTTGTAGACCTTCTTGCCCAAGTCGGTGGAGGCGATCCGGCGTGTCACCTCGTCGATGGTGACTAGCCCCGTCGACTCCAGGAACGTCAGCGCCTTGATGGTCCTGATCCGCAGGTTGCCGGACCAACCAATGTCCTGAGAAGATCCTTTGAAGCCGGCGACAGTCCGCTCCAGACACTCGCCGACCAACTGCCCAATCTCGGGCAACTGGGGCTTGGACTGCCCCTTCGAGATTGCCAAGATGGTCATGGCTAGCAGGGGCAACTGGAACAGAGCCTCGTTGTCGAGCGTGTGCACAGGCGAAGATCCTTCACCAGAGAGGTTCAGCTTGAGGCCGAGCCGCCTAGCTTCGCTGAAAAATTCTGGCGAGCTCATCGCGTTGCTCTCCTAACGACGGCAGCACAGAAAGCTCCGAACACCAGGTCCGTATCCAATGCCGCGAACTTCTTTGCGATGGGCGAGTCAAGAGTTTCTTGAACGAAGTTCTCAAGGTCTCCCAAGACGCCACCTCCGAGCAGCCAAGCCTTGCACTTCTTGTCGATTTCATCGAGCAAGACGTTGAACGTGAAGTCCGGAAACGTATGCCGCGCACTTCTAACCCAGACGTCCCAAGACACCTTGGCTCGCGAGGCCGCCTCGATCATGGATTCAGTGGCGCCCGCCTCCTTTAGCTTCCGCTGAAGAATGGACGCTGCTTTGATGGCAGCAGGGTCGCCCCCTTGCAGCAGGGTCTGGTACACCTGGGTGGAAATGCTCAGGACGTCAAGCAGGTCTTCCAGGCCGACCCCAGTTGCTAGATCGATGTCAGCTTTGGATAGCCCTCCGATGGGAGAGCAGGACTTCTCCTCAACAAGCGTCACCAAGCTTTTTGCGAGGCGTTCAATCTCGTGTTGATGCAGCTCAATCTCGCTGTGCCTCCAGATTGCATTGTGTGCGGCAATACTGAAGGCTTCGAGCGTATCGCCGATGTATTGAACGTTCGGCAGCAAGGAGAGTTTCTTTCGAGCCGCATCAATCTGCTCGGATGACAGTGGACTCTCGGGTGAAATGACTTCCGCGAACTTTTCGATGAACTGACGGATGTACTTCTTGCTGGACGCGCCGGCGGAAAGGTCAGTGACGACGCCGTGAACATCGTCGTTGAAGTGAACGTTACTAAGAACCGTGATTTCACGACACTGGTCGCCGAATTCGACGGTATGCACGAACAGCTTGCCGGCGATGCTGTTGCGGACCGCCTCCAACTTGTCGTCCGTATCCAGCGCACCTGTCTTCTTGAGAGCGAACACCTCCGCGACATCCCATTGCTGGTTTGCCTTGCCCTTGGTCTTCACTTGGAAGAAGTGGTAGTCGACGACACCCGCTACGGTTCTGCGCACGACAAAATCGTCGTGATAATCGCAGTAGACCCGGTCGATCTCTTTGCCGCTCAGGATCTCAAGCGCTGCATAGGCGGCCGCTTGGAACTGCATACGGAACCTTGCGACGGTGGTTCGACCAACTGTCTCGCGCGGCTTTTTATCATGGATGACGTCCATGCCTTTCGCATTATCCCCGGATTTCGTATGCCCGCTTTGTATCACATTTGCGTGCGCTAGCCCACGAGACGTTCTACTGGTCCAACGGGAATTGTGGCACCAGATGCTCATGTAAGCGGCGGCACTGCGACCTCGCCCTATCCTCAAGGTCGTTTTCATCGCGGCTCTGCCTCACTTTGAAGAAAAATTGAATACTGTATAAATATACAGTATTACCTCTGCTGCCGCAGCGTGGGGGCGTGAGCCAGAAGTCATGCAGCCCATCGAAAGCTTTCGGGTAGGTGCATCGTTGTGCCGTGAGTCGACAGGCTGCCTTGGTGGCACTGGCCGTCACGTTGCAACTTAATGTCCGATTGCTCCCAGCCTGAAGCAGACACCGCTTGTCTGACTCGCGATGGCCGACTACTGCCCGATATGGCCGGCAAAAGTCGGACCCTTCTCGGTCGTCCGTCACTGCACGGATATCTGCCGCGTCTTGGACTCATAGCGGCCGTTGGTCTATACGGCAGCGCATGTTTGTGATCAAAGGCATCTTTGCCAAGGACACACCACGCATCCGCTCCATGGAGTACCGGCTGACCGTCGAAGCGATGTCGTTGGCGCTCATGCGCCGGCGACAGAAGTTAGATCGCGAAGCGTGGAAGTCGTCGTCTATCCCGGCTTCACTGTTTCATCCTTAGGTTGCCCGGCGCAAGGTTGTCTGGATTGAATTTATCGCTGGCGGGCGACACCACAATGCCATCTATTGGACCGGATGGAATCAATGTGCCGATGGGGTTCTGCGGCACGTTGATATTGGGAATCAAGCTGCAGAGGTCATCCTTATCGCGCGCGTCCGGTGTGAGTTGGCAGCAACGCGTGCCTGTATGGGCAGGATCGTCGCAGTACAACCCAGTCGACGCTGGCCCCGCACCGGCAACAGGTGCGCTGGCTGGGGTATCGGTAGGCGCACGGGTGGGTGTATTTTGCGCCGCGGTCCGGCTAAAGCAGATTAGCAACAACGCGCCAACCAAGTATGGGCCCTGAGGGCAAAACGGATGGTTGGGGTTCATATCGGCTCCCTTAGTCCTTCGACCGCATCGTGACGGCGCGATATCCGATAGCTACCGGACGCTCAAAAATTTGGATGAGAGTTACGCCCTGAGCATCGATTCGACCAACGGTGAAGCTCGCACCTGGTACCGGCGAGTTTCCAAACTGCTGGTTAGTCGCTTGGATCTGCTTCAAAACGGCGTCCAATGCCGATTTGATATCTGTCAGCTTACCGACTGTCTGATCAGGAGCCGATGCCCCAGCGACGGCGACAGCGGACGCACTCTTTGCTGCGATGTCGTCCAATAACGACTTCTGATTGTCGAGTGCCTTCTGAAGGTTGACGTAGAGATCGCTTTGGGCACCCTCCGCAGTCGAAGCTTCGTAGGTGTACTCGATCGACCTGGCAACGTACAGTCTATTGATCATCGAGACGGCCATGGGAACTGTCGAATCGACGGTTCCGATTGCCTTCATCTGCTCTCGTAGAAAGCCGGTCGAACAGGCGACCTGTCCAATATCCGTCTTGCAATAGTTCGCCAACGCTCTCGCGGCCTGCATAACCGGGATGCCGTACGTCTCGGCCGCGGTGATCTTCACGTTGATTGAACCTTCGGCGTTGCGGGATGCGCCGAACAACGCGTGGAAGAAGCGCAGTGGAACGCTTCCGCCGAGCGACTCGACGTCAGCGTGAGCGAGAGTAAAGCCGGGAAAAGCGACTAGAGGCAAACGCTCCATCGTCCCCACTTCGGTGAAAATGCTGACCGGTTTGACGGCTTTCTTCTGATCTGCGGCCTGCTGGTCCTTTGTACCTTGTGGGTTCGCCCGTACTTGCGCTCCACCATCTGCAGGTGATCGCGCCGGGTGTTTCGGCTCTTGCGCTTTGTTGTTGCCCCTGGCCGGAGGGGGCACGGCGTCCGAGCCGCCTTTTCCTTCGTCTGCTTTCGGATCAGAGCTCGCCTGCGCAGATGGTTGATACGCTTCGCCTGCTGCCAACTGTCGCCAAATCTTGCCTGTGCTTGGCTCATCCGAGGTAGACGGCATTACTGGCACGTGGTCGTAGTAGGCTCGTAGCGCAGCTGTCTGGGAAACGTAATCGAGCTTGACCGACCTGAAAAGATTCCCGTCGCCACGTTTTGCTTCATCAAGGCGGTATGCATAAATGTCACCAATGTGAACATCTTCACTGGGAGGGTAGATTGGGAAAATGTTGTACGTAGCCATACTCCCGGCCCAGTCACGCGATACCCAGTCGGTAGGTTGCGAGTCGACCGATCCGCATCCCTGGAGCATACTGAGAAAAACGACCAACACGAACGCCGACACCGGGGTGTGTCTTTTCCCATGCATTTATGCCTCCATGATGGCCGCCGTGTCGATGCAAGAGATCGTATCGTCTACTCTCTTGTCTCTGACAAGAGACTCTTCGCTACGTCTAGCGGATTCGTTAGACGCGCTTGGAAGGCAATGCGACTTTCTCGGATCGCATTGTTAAATCAAAATAGGTCATTCCACGCTAATAGCAAAATTGAACTGTGTGCGTCGTTTGAATCGACACTCTCATGCAATCTGCTAGCCGCCGAATTGGCTCACTCGCTAGGATAGCCTCATCCGGACTGCATATGGTGTTAACTGAAAGCTACTTTAGATAACGCTCATGGCCCGCCGTCGGCACGGCGACAGTGTTTGCAATCAACCCGTGCAACGCAACGAAAGCTTCGTAAATCTTGGCGACGACTTCCATTCCTGTAGCTTGCGCAACCCACCAGGAACGGTTCCACGTATCGCTCGCTGATCTACACTCTCTCTCATCCATTCGATAGTGCAACAGACAGCAGAACACTAGGGTGTTCACACTTGCGAAGTTGGAGGCGATATGTATTTGCTCTATTGCGACGAGACAAACTTCCAGAAGATCTCTGGAGATTTTTTCGTGTACGGAGGAATTGCCATCAATGGTGTACGGGCGGAGGGCTTGTCCAGCGAACTGGCAAAGATCAGAAAGCGATTCTGCGTGCCACCTAATTTTCTTGTGAAGTTCAATCCTGGCCCCCAGGGTATGTCACATGAAGATTTTATCAAGTTCAAACAGGCCATTATCGCGACTGCAGTGAAATTCGAAGTCAAACTGCTGGTCAATCTGCTACTCCACGACATCGCTACCAGTTCAGACGACGCAAGACGAAACGGCATCAATACATTGTGCTATCACTTCGACTGTTTCCTGCATCGACCCAAAGTCGCCGGACTCGTACTTATCGACCGTTTCGTCGATAAGCAGCTTGACGAACATTTACGGGAAAAGCTGGCAATCGGCCTGACTGGCAAGCTTCCGTATAGCAACACAATGGCAATCAAATACATCGTGGGCTATCACATAGCTGCGATTGGTCAGTCGCATTTCTGTAGCTTAGTCGACGTCATACTCGGATCGTTAAGGTTTGCAATTAACGCGTTTACCCAAGGGACGAAAGAACATAAAGCGTCGGCCGCAGCCATCCTTCAGCAGTTGTCGCCATTGTTCTTTCGGGAAGCCAGCTTATCCGGAGACGCCAATCAGGTACACTCAATTAGTCTTTGGTTCAGTCCGAAGGAAATCAAGTCGAAAAAGTATCGTGAGCGTTACGTCGTGCTGCGTGACTACCTACGTGACAATGGCATTGAAGCGCGACAGACAATTGCATATTGACCGCCACGATCGCTAGCCGCTTGATCGCGGTAGCGTTGGGCGAACTGGAGTGCATTGCGCGGTCTTGTGCGACGCCTCACATAAGAAGGGCGCTGAACGCGATACTTGGAAGCAACCGGTTCGATAGACGGCAACGGCTGATTTGCTTCACCATCCTCCTCGGACGAGGGAGCAACGTTCGCGTTCGGCAACGACCAAACGGCGAGCTTACCGAGTGGAACCGACCTCCGAATGTCGGCGCGCAGGCTCGGGCGAATGGCCCTTCATGGCCCGCCTGCGGTCGGAAGGGGCGTCAGAAGTGGCGACCGCGCCGCGCTCACAGAATCCGAAAGTCCCGGATTAATCGGTCGAGGAGGCGGCTCTCTAGCGGGGTGCGCATATATCGTGGTGCGCCGTGAACGCTGATCAGCTGGCTTAACACCTTGATGACCCGGGCAGACCGGATCGAGCCCGCAACATCGATTGCCAAACATTCGCGCGCGTGCTCGTCAACGACGATCAGACAGATAGCTCAACATCGCATTGCGCATCTCTGGTGCAAATGGCCGCGGGCGCGAGCCGGCGACACGAAATTACTGACACCCCCCGACGTCTGCGCCGCTTGCGATGCACCTGCAGCCCCGCCTGCGCCCACAACCGGCCGCAGCGTTCCTTGCCTACGACAATGCCTTCGCGGGCAAGCATGATGCGAATCCTGCGCGAGCCAAATCGCGGATCGTCCCCCGAGAGCTGCCGCATCGTCTGGATTACCCCAGCATCCTTGCTAAGCATCCTGTTCACGTAACCGACATTGGCGCGGCTGACCCGAACCAGCGCACACGCACGCCGCTCGCTCAACCCGCGCGAAATCGCATAGCGGGCCTGCTCGCGGCGTACTTGTGCGCTCACCACTTTTTGCCGAGAATCTCCTTCATCACCTCAAGTTCGAGATCCCGTTCAGCGACGAGTTTCTTCAGCCGGTTGTTCTCGGCTTCCAGCGCCTGCAGACGCTTCACGTCGTCGCTGACGATCTCCCCGAAACGCTTGCGCCATGCGTAGATCGACGCATCGCTCACGCCGTGGCGCTTCGCCACCTCGGCTATCGGCGCACTGTCCGCCTCCCGCAAAATCCGCACAATCTGCTCATCGCTGTATCGACTCTCCTGAGACGCCCCCAGCATCCTCTCTACATACCGTGCAAAATCCACAGCCGTATCGCGAACCTCAAGACCGATCCCCGGAACCTTGATGCGCGCAGCACCGCTCGAGGCGCTGATTTCCCCCTGCTGATCAACGATCAATCTCTTCTGCGCGGCGAGAATTAGCGCCGAATAACGAACGCCGCGACTGCATATCGAACATCTGACGATATCTGATCGACCCAAGCCCCCACATCGTTTCCCGCATCTTTCCGGCGCGCGGCCAGGCGCCTGGACGGCTGCTCCAGCTTCCGCTAGCTGCTCGCTAGCGCGGCGTCCAACGCCGCTCCCAGCCATCATTTCAGGCTAATTCTCCGCTGCCATTATTCCTTCCATCGACAAGCGACGCCGTATCCCGTCAAGGGGCTTCGCAGATTCCGTTACCGGCAGGCGACCGCGCACAAGCTGAAATCCTGCTTATTGTCCGACCATGACTTCGAAATGGAGACTCAGAAAATGTACGATTCGACCGTTACCTCACTGAACCCCCGTGACCATGCATCGCGCGGGCGGCCACACGGCGACTTCCGGACTGGCGACTTCGCAAGAAACCTGCACGCCAATACCATCGCGTCCGCTGTCATTACGATCAACACCGAGACCGAGGTCGAGCGGCTGACACTGGTCGGTCTCGAAGCCAGCTTGCGCGGCAGATTCATCAACTACGAAATCATCGTAGTCGATAACGTCGGTACAGCGTTGAGTTCGGCAAGCCGCTCCCGGCTGCTCGCGCAGCATCGCAATGTGCGGTGGATCTCGCTGCAGAAGAAGCAGAGCTCCGAAAAAGCCGTGTCGGTCGGGTTAAGCGTATCGATCGGCGATTTCGTGATGCTGCTTCCGCATGCTCACCTCGACAGAACCGACGAATTCGCCGAAATGGCGACGACGCTCGCGAAAAGAAGCAAGCGTGCATTCCATTTGAAGCTGAAGGACAACAGTCGTGCTTTTGCGGTACCGGTCAGCGTGTTTCCGCGCAGCGCGGTCAACACGATCACCCGTGCCGCCAGTCACGGATGCAACGTCACGAAGGCGATCCGCGAATTGGGCCTGTCCCGGTACACGCTGGCCAACGGCCAGTTGCTGGAGGCCGACGAAAGCCGGACTGCACCGATCGAAGTGGCCGCTTCGTGGCTGAAGGACCTCGTCGCGCGCGCGCGGTCGCGGCCGTCGACCTGCGAATTCGACGAGCAGGACTCGATCAACTTCCGGAACCCGGGAATCGTCGAACTCAGCGTCAACGCGCATTGACCGGCACGCGCTTCCTTCCCCCGGGACCACCATCGGTTATTCAAGCGAGTTCATCATGTCAACCACACGTTATGACGTAGTTGTGATCGGCGCGGGTTTCTTTGGTGCAAACATCGCCGCGTTCCTTGCCAGACAGAACCAGCGTGTTCTTCTTCTGGAAAAGGAACCTCAGATTCTCGGCCGCGCATCGTTCTTCAATCAGGCGCGGGTTCACAACGGCTATCACTATCCGCGCAGCCTTGCGACCGCGTGGTCGTCTCACCAGAACTACGACCGGTTCATGAGCGACTATGGCGATTGCGTGTATTCGGGTTTCGAGCATATCTACGCGATCCCTCGCGACAAATCGCTCACGAGCTCATACCAGTTCGCGAAGCTTTGCGACTTCATCGGCCTTCCGTATCACGATGTCGATCGCGAAACATTCAAGCTGTTCGACCCGACCCGGATCGAGCGAGCGTTCGTCGTCGAGGAGGCCGCGATCGATAACGCGAAGTTGCGCGCGAGGATGCTGTCCGATCTCGAGGCTCTGCCGGATCTGACATTGCTTTGCAACGCGGATCTCGATGCGATGGACATCTCGGATGGGGAAGTGACGCTTTCGATCAACGGCGGCGCTCAACGCTTTGTCACCCGCCGCGTGTTCAACGTCACGTATTCGGGAATCAACCGGATACTGCGAATGATTGGCCAGCAGCCGCTCGCCATCAAGAACGAACTCGCCGAAATATGCATGGTTCGTATGCCCGAACCGCTGAGAAAGTTCGGGTTCACGGTGATGGATGGGAATTTCTTCTCGTGCATGCCGGCGCCCGCGCACGGTTGCCACTCTCTGAGCCATGTGCGCTATACGCCGCACGCGTCATGGAACGCCGCGCAAGCCGGCTGGGACGTTGGATCGAAGACCAGCGCCGCCGCAATGGAGAGCCGGTTCTCGTATATGAAGAACGATAGTGCGCTCTATGTACCGGGGCTCGCGGGCGTCGAATACCTTTACAGCACGTTCGAGGTCAAGGCTGTTCCGATCAAGAACGAATTCGACGACGCCCGTCCGATCCTGTTCACGGTTCACGAGCAAAGTCCGCAAATCGTCTCCGTGTTGGGTTCGAAGCTCGACTGCATCTACGAGGTCGACGCGTGCCTGACGAATCTCGACGTGAACCACGACGCGAACAGCGATAGCGTCTGCGTTTCCTGAAGGATTCCGCGGTTCTCGCGATGCGGCTCGATGCGCATACGGGAGCCAGGTGGCGACGCGAACATCGGCACGTTCGCACTCGCTCATCGACAAACAGTATTGGAGGTTCTATGAAAGACCAATTTGCAGTGGCGACCTTCTGCCACGAACACAAGGGCAATCGCGATCTTATGCTGCAGTCGTTGGCGTGGCTCGCGACCAACGGCTATAAGGTGGTCGTCGCGGACGGCGGCTCGACTCCGCAGTTCCTGCGCGAAATCGAGTCGATGGGACACCGGTTGCTGCGTACGTCCGACGGTTTGCGCAGCCAGAAGGAGATGTCCCTGCTTGGCGCGAGCGAGGCCGCGGACCATGTCTTCTACTGCGAGGTCGACAAGTACGAGTTCTTCACGACGCGGCTCGAAGAAACGCTGCGGCGTTATCGCGAGCTGCCGTTCGACTACGCAGTCATTGCGAGAGAGCAGAGCGAATTCGAAAGCTTTCCGATGGTCCAGCGGGAGATCGAGGCGGCCGAAAGCAACATCATCGGCTACGAGTTGGGACTCGCGGGCGACTATGTGTACGGACCCGCGATCATTCCGTCGTCGCACGTCCGCACGCTGCGCGACAGCATGTTTTATGGCCAGACGTGCAATGGATGGGGCGTGACGTGGTACCTGCTG
This sequence comes from Paraburkholderia rhizosphaerae, assembly GCF_004366595.1. GTDB lineage: Bacteria > Pseudomonadota > Gammaproteobacteria > Burkholderiales > Burkholderiaceae > Paraburkholderia > Paraburkholderia rhizosphaerae. The sequence continues at coordinate 128,564 of NZ_SORE01000018.1, read as the reverse complement.
GCCCGCGCGTTGACCGACGGTCTGACGATCGGCACGATCGCGACAGGTTGCGTTGTCCAGCGGCAAGACCGTGGCGAATTCAATCCGGGCCATCGGTTGTACCAGGCAAACCATATTCTGGGCTGCTTTTACGAGGGACTGGGCAAGCCGTACGACTGGATCAAGGAAAAATGAGCCGGATGCGATCTGGCATCAGGGGACATCATATGAAACCCGTTTACTCAGTCTTCGTTTCGAACGCAGCGGATGGCGACATTGGCGCGTATCGCTTCGACACGGAAAACGGCACGCTCGAACCCGAAGCGCGCTATGTTGCCGGCGACGGTGTGGCACCGCTCGCTCTATCGCGTGATAGCGGAACACTGTACGCGGCGACGCGAGGCGATCGCCCGAGCATCGTCACCTATGCGCTCGATACGCATAGCGGCGCGCTCAAGCAGCGTGGTGTTGCGCATATCGATTCGAAGCTGGTGCATCTTTGCGTGGACGCGTCCGGCCACTATCTGCTCGGCGCGTCGTACCACGAGAATCGCGCCACGCTATACGACGCGGCTTCTGTCGCCGAAGGCGACGCCCGCGCGCTGCAAACCGCCGACGGCATCGAGCACGCTCACGCAGCCGTGTTCACCGGCGACGGGCGTTTCGCGTACGTGTCGTCGCTCGGCGGAGACGCCGTGTTTTGCTTCGCGATGCACAACGGCCGGATGGAGCGGACCGGCGTCGCGAAAGTCGACGCAAACTTCGGGCCGCGGCATCTGCAATTCTCGCCCAACGAAGACACGCTCTATGTCGTCAGCGAATTCCGCGCGACAGTCGCCGCGTTTGCTCGCAATGCCGAATCCGGCGCGCTCATCGGGCCGCGTATGTCCGCGCCTGCGCACGCGCTTGCGCATCTGAAGCACGGGTGCGTGCGCTCGGGTTTCGCGCCCGGCAGGCCTGCCGATATCGACGACCTCGCATCGCGTGTCTGGGGCGCGGACATTCAGATCACACCGGATGGGAGGTTCGTGTACGTCAGCGAGCGAACCTCGAGCCAGTTGATTGCGTACCGCGTGCGGAGCGATCGCGCGCTTGCCTACGTGGGCGCCACGCCGACCGAATCCGAGCCGCGCGGCTTCGCAATCGACCCGTCCGGGTGCTTCCTCGTTGTCTGCGGCGGCAAGTCGGCTCATGTCAGTGCTTATGCGGTAGCCACCGAAACCGGTTCGCTTCACCTGATTTCGCGCACGGAATGCGGAAAAGGGGCCAACTGGGTGCAGATGGTTGAGCGACCTCGCGGTCGCTGAACCGCTGAACGAGCGCTCCTGTCAACGCGGTTCTTTTTGAGTTTCCATCATGAACAAGCACTGGCGCACCACCTATCTGCCTTTACTCATTCTGACCTTCGCGGCGTTTGGGATCGGCACCAGCGAGTTTGTCATCGTCGGCCTGTCGCCTGAAATTGCGAAGAGCCTCTCCGTTTCCGTTTCGGCAGCGGGCTTTCTTGTTACCGCATACGCGCTGGGCGTGACCGTGGGCTCGCCGCTTGTCGTGATCGCGGCGTCGCGCATGAAGCGCAAGCAGGCGTTGATCGGTCTCATCGGGATATTCATTGTCGGCAACCTCGCCTGTGCGCTGGCGCCCGGATATGAAATGCTGGTTGTTGCGCGCGTCATTACCGCGTTGTGTCACGGTGCGTTCTTCGGAATCGGCTCGGTCGTGGCGGCCGAACTCGTCGAACCGAAGCGGCGCGCGCGGGCGATCGCGATGATGTTTTCAGGTATCACGCTCGCCAACGTAGCGGGCGTTCCGCTGGGCACCGCGCTCGGGCAGTTCGCCGGCTGGCGCGCGACGTTCTGGGCCGTCACCGCAATCGGCATTCTTGCGGCGCTAGGGCTCGCGCTCTTTCTGCCGTCCCGGCTCGACCAGCAGCAAACGAGTTTTACCCGTGAGTTCGCCGCACTGAAAAACCGCAGCTTGCTGCTCGCACTGGGTGTGAGCGTACTGGCGGCGGCGAGCTTCTTCTCGGTTCTAACTTACATCGCGCCGATCCTCCAGAGCGAGGCGGGATTGTCGACGCATGGCGTGACGCTTGGCCTGCTGCTGCTCGGCGTCGCATTCACGGTGGGCAGCGTGCTGGGTGGAAAGCTCGCGGACTGGCGGCTGGTGCCCTCCGTGAACGTGCTGTTTCTTCTGGTCGCGGTCGTTCAAACCGTATTTGCGCTGACGATGCATTCGGCTGTTGCATCGATGTGTGCGGCATTCGTGTGGGGAGTCGTCGCGTTTGCCAAGTTTCCCGCTTTGCAGACGCTGGTTGTCAATCGCGGCAGCGAAGCGCCGAATCTCGCATCCACGCTGAATCTGAGCGCCTTCAATCTTGGCAACGCGACCGGCGCATGGCTTGGCGGCGCCGCGTTGGCCGCGGGTAAGCCGCTGACGTTTCTGCCCGTGATCGCAGCCGTGATCGCGCTATGCGGCTTCGCGCTGATGTTGGCGTCAGGCGCGGCTGAGGGCCGTCGTCAATTGGCTCGCGTCGGTCGCGTCGAATCGGGGGCGGTCCGGACGGAAGCTGCCGATGGGGAGCCCTGCAATACATGAGCGGACAGTGACCCAAGCTGGTCTGCTACATCGGAAACGGAAACTGCGTCGGACGCAAGGGCTGACTATTTGACGACACGGTTGCGGGTGCGCAGGCTAGCGCCAATCTCTACTCGCTAGTTGAGTCCGCCAAGGCAAACATACTGATCCTTACCGCTACCTTCTCTGGCTGTTCCAGCGGCTACCGCATGCGATGTCCGTCGACGAATACGCGGCACTCGTTCCCTGGAACTCGCCAGATACATGTCGAGCAGCGCAATGCCGATGCAAATTACAGCTCTGCAGGAACGCCTCGACCGATGGCGTGATCGCGCAGTTCTGCATTGGACTGACGAAGGATGTGCGTAGCGGACGTCAAGGCGAGCAGCGACATGATCGCCGCAACGACCAGATCTGGCCATGCAGAGCCGGTCCCGAACACGCCGAATGCGGCAAGCAGGACAGCAACGTTCCCGAGTACGTCGTTACGGGTGCAGAGCCACACGCTGCGCATGTTGCTGTCTCCGTCCCTGAAGCGAAACAGCAGTGCCGCTACGGTGCCGTTTGCAAGAAGGGCGCATGTTCCAACAACCCCCATAGTCGGCGCGCTCGGCACTCGGCCGCTGAAGAGATGCCACGCTGCGAGGCCTAGCACCCAAATGCCGAACGCCAGCATGGACAGGGCCTTGAGTCGGGACGCGTTTGCACGCGCGGACAGGCCCAGTCCCAATACAAAGAGGCTGATGCCGTAGTTGGCCGCGTCGCCCAGAAAGTCGAGCGAATCCGCCAGTAGCGACGCCGATCCGCCGCGCAGTCCGGTCGACACTTCGACGGCGAACATGACGAAGTTGATAGCGAGCGCGATCCAAAGCAATCTGCGATACCCGGCGCGTGGCGGCGTGGATTGAGCATCACAATGGTTACAGCAGTGTCCTGGCACGGAGGTCACCCGACGAGTCTCGAAAAGAGTATCGTGAACCCTGTAGCCACTACAGGGTCAAGCGATGACTGACACATACTCCATCGGCGACCTGGGCCAGCGCTCGGGCGTCAATGTCGAAACGATCCGCTACTACGAGAAAGTCGACCTGTTACCTGCAATCAGCCGGGCAAGCAACGGCTACCGGCGATACGACGACACCTCACTGGAGCGTCTGGCATTCATTCGCCGCGGCAGGGAACTGGGATTTACCATCGACGAGATCCGCGAATTGATCGAACTGGCGCATCACCCTGAGCGTCCTTGCGCGGACGCCGACCGTATGACTCGTGTTCACCTCGACGACATCGAGGGCAAGATCCGCGACCTTCAGCGTATGCGGCGTGCGCTGCGGCAGGTGGCTGATTGCAGCAGTCGCACCGCCGAGCACTGCGAGCTTCTCAGGGCACTTGCCCTTCCGAAAGGGCGCTGAAAATCAGAGGGGCGTGGTTGAATGACTGCTTATGAAAAATCAGTTGAACGGTAGCGCACACTGCGTCGACTTTCTCTACGTCACTGGCACAAGAACCTGACTGAGTCGCGAGTTCGCTATGGGGCGCTACTGCGTGAATACGCTTGCCGTATCGTCCACAAAAAGGGGAATGTCACGGAGTGCGCACCACGCTTTCAGTTGCACGTGAATCGAGTTCCAGTACGGTCGTGCCCATTCGGGTGCAGCGGCTTGCCACACCGCTTCGGTTGGTAGATAGATGGAGGGAACACCCATGGGCATTTCGAGAATCAATTCGCCAAGTGAACTTGAACAAACAAGCTCTTCTTTCCATCGCGGCTGGAAGGTGAAATTCATATGTCGTTCAACGCCTGGTGTCCACTGGTGGCACTGGATTGTCGGCGATCTGGACCTGCACGTCGATTGACCGCTTGTGGCTGGCTGGTGTCTGAGGCTCAACACACGGGGAGTTAGGGACACAGATTGTCAACGTTTTGGCTGTCCGCGTCGACTGACTGTTCATGGCCGAACCCAGAACACCTGTGCATGCCTTGCCGGAGGCCGCCACAAACACACCCCGATGCCTCACTGATGCAGAATCGGCGCTAAGGCCGCAACGACACGACCTGAATACGATGGACGAACCAGAATCGCTTTCCATAGCACTGCCCGACGGCACCAAGGTCTCTGCGCTCCTCCGGGTGCCGGAGGGCGCACGAGCCCTGTATGTCTTCGCGCACGGTGCCGGGGCGGGCATGCAGCACGCCGGCATGTCGTCGTTGGCCGACGCGCTTGCGGCGGCCAACGTCGCCACATTGCGCTACCAGTTTCCGTACATGGAGCGGGGCTCCAGGCGGGTGGACTCGCCGGCCGTGGCACATGCTGCCGTGCAGGCAGCCGTCGCGGAGGCCCGCCGGCGGCTGCCAGCCCTGCCGCTCTTCGCCGGCGGCAGATCGTACGGCGGCCGCATGACGTCCCAAGCCCAAGCCATCTCCCCACTCGACGGCGTGCGTGGCCTCGCTTTCGTCGCGTTCCCGTTGCACCCGGCGGGCGCGCCCGGCGTGGAGCGGGCACGGCACCTGGCGGACGTCACGGTGCCACTTCTCTTTCTGCAGGGCACGCGCGACAAGCTGGCAGAGCTTCACCTGCTGAGGTCGGTCGTCGAGACGCTGGGGCCACGCGCCGCGCTGCATCTGGTGGACGACGCAGATCATTCGTTACACGTGCGCGCGTCCTCCGGCCGGACGGACGCGGAGGTCGTGCTCGAACTGGCACGGACGATGGCGGCGTGGTTCTTCGCCGAAGGCTTGCGGTGATTCACCTCCGGAAATCGCGACGATGCGTCTCTTTCTCCGCTACGGGCGATCGTCAGTAGTCGAACTCGCCTTCCTCTCATCGGGCGATGCCGGTGCCGTATACCACTGCTCCCGCGGGACAACCTTCGGTTGGTCGGGATCGCCCTCGTAAGCAGGCGTCATGATTTGCACCCCGTACTCGTTGAAGACATCGAGTATGTGCCGGTGCAGGTCCGCATAGATCCGGGCGATCAGATGCGGGTCATGGATATAGACATTCAGTTCGTAGGTGACCGCAAAGTCCCCCAGCTTGATGAGCAGAATGAACGGCTGCGGCTCCCTGAGCACGCCCAAAGTTCGCTCCGCGGCCATACGTAGCAAGGCCTCAACCTGTCGCCAGGGGGTCTCGTACCCAATTCCGACCGTGGTATGTAGGATCAATCCCCGGGTACCTGCCATGGAGCTGAAGTTCGTGACGTCGCCGTTCAGGATCTGGGAATTGGGAATCGTGACCTCTTCGTTCTTGACCGTCCGCAGATGGGTCACCTGGAGGCGGATGGCGATCACCTCCCCGATCACCTCTCCCACCTTCACCCGGTCCCCGACCTTGAACACCCTTCGATACGTCATCAGATAACCGGCAATGAGATTGGAAATCGCGGTCGACGAGCCGAGGGAGATCACCAGACCGATGAAGATCGAAATCCCTTTGAAGGCGGCAGACTCGGAGCCGGGGATGTACGGGTACGCGACGATAAGCGCGAAGGCCACGATCAAAACCCGGACAAGCTTGTAGGTCGGGAGGGCCCATTCCGGCTCGAATTGCGCGAAGGTGACGCGCTTCTGCGCCATCGCATCGAAGAAACGTTGGGTCCGGCGCAGAACGAACCGGGACAAATAATAAATGATGGCCAGAATGAGAATGTCCGGGATCATCGCACCCACGGATTTGCCCATACGCTCGACCGCACCAGCGGCAATGATGAATAGGCCGTTGGAGAGGGAGCGGGTCCAGGGAAAGAGCGCAAGTACGTAATGCAGGTAGGCATACGCGGACACAACGATGGTTGCGACGCCAATCACAAGCATCAGTCCATGAAATGTCTTCCAGATAGTCTCGGAACGCACAATCTCAAAAGACTGGATGCCCACGGCGTGCACACGACTCTCCAGAACGTGCGAGAGCGCCTTGTCTAACCACCGGTTGAGCACGAGCAGAACTGCGATACCGAGTGCCAGTAGGGCCGTGGCTCCGGCACCATACAGCCCCGCTTTGAGCATGACGTCGTTTCTACGGGACTGCCGGTATTCGTCGATGGCCCGTTGGATTCGTATCAGATTCAACGTGGCAAGATGGTCGCGGCTCGTGTGTTCCAACCGGGCATCCGCTTCGCTCACGATCATCAGCGTAGTTTCCCCGGCCATGATCATCGTGACGTTCTCAACGACCTCGGTACTCAAACCGTCGCTCGGGAATGAGAGGTCCGCGGCTACCTTTTCGATGCGTCTCCTGATGGCCTGGGCGCGTTCCTCGGCGGGAAACGACGAAACCCCGCGGACCTTGAACAGGAGCTGACCGTCGATGTCGACCGGAGCCGTTTCCAGTGCCGACTCAAGGACGGGGGCCGCGTCCGGCAGAGCCTCCCCACTTGCAGCCTGAAGCGGAGCAGCCAGCATCATGAAGAACACCGCGAGGACGGGAATTCTGAGGCTCATCATTCCGCTCGTGCAGGTAACGCCGTGATCGTGTCACCGCAAGCAAAGGGTCGGTTCGGCGAGAAGACTTCATTTTGATTGCGGTTCGACCATCTGATTTGACCGAAGTCAATCCTTACCCGGGATGGGACGCCGTTATTGTGATCCATGCGGGAGGCCTCGGCCACAGCCGCACCGATGTCATCTGGTTGCGCCATGCGTTTTAGCGCCTGAATGCCGATCGCGAAGTCTTGTCCTGCTTCAGTCTTCGCGAAACTGGACATATCGGTCGGCACCACACCGGGCGCGACAGCATTGACCCGAATGCCCCGGTCACCGAGCGCCGCGCCGAAATGTTTGACGAGCGTGTCGATGGCGCCCTTGGTGGCCGCATAGGCGGCCAGCGTGCCGAGCGCCGCGCGCGCGGCTAGCGAAGAAAGCAGCGCGATGCTGCTGCCCTTGCACATCACGGGCAGCAGTTGCTGAACAAGGAAGAACGGCGCGCGTACGTTCACCGCGAACAGGTTGTCGAAGTGTTCGACTGTTGTTTCTTCAATCGTCGCCGCGCCGGAAATGCCGGCATTGGCAACCAGGATGTCGAGGCGGCCGCCGACGATCGCGCGCGTCCGCTGCGCGAGCAGGTGTGGACCATCAGCGGCGCGCAGGTCAGCGGCAACCTTCTCGGCTGTACCGCCCGCTTTCCTTATCTCCGCGACGACAGCGTCGGCCTCCTGCGCGCCTCGGCCATAGTGCACCAGCACCTGGGCACCTGCCTTCGCCAGCGCAAGCGCGCTGGCGCGGCCGATGCCGCGTGATGCGCCGGTCACCAGCGCGGTCTTGCCCGATAGCGTGTTCATGATTCGATACTCCCGGCATCAGAGGGTAGGGGAGGGAAGAAAGCGCGGATCAGCCAGCCGTCTTGCCGCCGTCGACCGTGACGATCTGCCCCGTCACGAAGGCCGCGCCTTCGGACGCCAGATAGAGCACCGCTGCGGCGATGTCCGCCGGGTTACCGATACGCGCGAGCGGCACGCCACGTGCCAGCGCCGCTTTCCTCTCTGGTGTGCCGGTAAAGCGGTCGAGCATGCCGGTGTCGGTCGGTCCTGGCGCGACCGCATTGACGCGCACCCCCGTGCTGGCCACTTCGAGCGCCGTCGATCGGGTGAACCCTTCGACGGCGTGCTTGCTGCCGGCGTAAATGGCGGCATAGGCCGCACCTTCGTGGCCGTAAGTCGACGAGATGTTGATCACGCTGCCGGAACGTTGGGCCGTCATGACGCGCAGTTCGTGCTTGAGGCTCAACAGCATGCCTAGCACGTTGGTGTCGAAGGTAGCGGCATAGCTGTCAGCGGACACATCGGTTACCGGCCCAGGCGTGCCTTCTGTGCCGGCATTGTTGACCGCGATGTCCAGCCTGCCGAACCGGGAAACGGCTTGATCGATGAGACTGCGGACCTCTTCGTCATGGCGGACGTCGGCCTGAACGAAGAAGGCTTCAGCGCCCAGCTCGCGCAACTCGGCCTCGAGGGCTGCACCCTCTGCGGGGCGACGGCCGGAGACGACGAGCCGCGCTCCGGAGCGGGCGAAAGCGATGGCGGTGGCGCGACCGATGCCGGTCAGCGCGCCGGTGATGAGGACGACGGGGCGGTTCATGAGAAACTCCTGTGAGGCATCGCTGCGACGTATGGCTTAGTGGCGTTCGCGGTGAGGAAATTGATGACAGGGCTAATCTACGTGCTTGCCGGGTCGATTAAAAAGACTTTGAAAGCTTGGGTGCATGCCTGACAGGCATGGAGCGAGAGACCATGGAACTGCGTCATTTGCGGTACTTCATTGCGGTAGCCGAGACCGGCAGCCTGACGGAGGCGGCTGAAAAACGGCTGCATACTTCGCAACCGTCGTTAAGCCGGCAAATTCGCGATCTGGAGGATCAGGTCGGCGTGGAACTGCTGGTCCGCAGCGCGCGCGGCGTCGAACTGACCGACGCGGGCAAGGCCTTCATCGATCATGCGCGGCTCGCGATAGCTCAGCTGGACACAGCCGTGGAGGCGGCACGGCGCGCAGCGCAGCCGGCAAAACCGCGCTTTGCGCTGGGCTTTCTGACGGGTCAGGAAATGACATGGCTGACCGACGCGATGCACCTGTTGCGTGAGGAGTTGCCGAATATCGAGGTTTCCGTCTCCAGCGACTATTCGACGGAACTGGCCGCCGCACTGGCGCACGGCAAGCTCGACGTGGCGTTTATGCGAGCCGAGCCCGGATACGGCCTCGAGTACAAGGTCGTCGGCAAGGAACCGCTCGTCGTGCTGATGCCGAGCGACCATCCATTGACTGCGCGCAAAACGGTGCGTGCGGAGGAACTCCGGCACGAGCCGTTCATCGCGATGGCGGACAAAGCCAAGGCGCTGAGACAGGTGATCGACGCTTATCTGGCCAAAGCGGGCGTCGAAGTGGACGTCGCGCAAAGCGTCGACAATCCGGCGATGGTGATGTCGCTGATTGCTTCGATGCGCGCCGTGACGCTGATACCGGCCTATGTGCAGAACCTGATGCCATGGTCCGTCGTGAGCCGGCCGCTAGAAGGGGATGTTCCGACCATAGAGCTGGCCGTGGGTTACAGCCCAGGCAATAAGGCGCCGATTGTCAGCCTGTTTCTGTCGCGGGTGGACGAATTGATTTCAAGGATCGCAAAGCGTTCAGCGTGACGCTGAACTGAGATATGTGACCATCCCCTTTCGGCTTTCCGACATTTGCTGCGCCAGTGTAAATGACCGCTCACGGCCGATCGCCGCCTCATGCAATCGGCATGTGCACCTGCCAAACCGGTCAGTCAGCCAATTTCAAGTTTGCGGAGTGGAATGCCAGTAAGCGGCCGTTGGCGACCTCACCCAATCGGCCATGAGGTGACGTTCGTCGTTACGTTCCAAGCGACCGCAGCTTATCCAATTGCAGCCGTTCGCCGTCGCTACAAGCGAAACAGCGGAAATCCCCGACCAGATCGTTCGTCTTTCGCCTCTGCGGGACGGCACAACAACCGATCAAACTTCAACTACCAGTGACCGGTTCCCGCCGGGCGTTCCTCCGCAGGACGTCGGCGGGCACGCCGAACGATCGGACGAACGCGCGGCGCATGCGCTCCCGGTCCGCGAAGCCGGTCTCCTGCGCCACCACGTTAATGGTGTGCCGCCCTTGTTCGATCATGAATCGGGCCGCTTCGAGGCGCAACTGTTCCACTGCCTTCGCAGGCGACTGACCGGTCTCGGCGACAAAAGCGCGGCTGAACTGGCGAGGGCTCAGGTTCGCCACGTCCGCAAGCTCCTCAATGGTGAGCGGATTGCGCAAGTTGCGCCGGATGTGCGCAAGCACCGATTCGATCCGGTCGGATTTTGGCGTCATGTCGAGCAGCGCGGAGTGCTGTTTTTGCCCGCCCAGCCGACGCTGATTCATCACAAGCAGTCGGGCGACCCGTTTCGCGGCATCGGGGCCGAGGTCGTTATCGAGCAGCGCGAGGGCGAGGTCGATGCCGGCCGTCATCCCGGCCGAGGTCCAGATGGGACCGTCGTTGACGAAAATCCGGTCTTCTTCGGTGATGACGTTGGGGAAGCGCGCCCGGAATTCGGATGCATGTGCCCAATGCATCGTGGCGCGCCTGCCATCCAGCAGTCCGGCCTCGGCGAGCACGAATGCGCCGCTGCAGATCGACGTGATCCGTCTCGATGCTTTGGCCGCCTCTTTCACGAATGCGAGGACGGCAGCGTCGGCTGACGGCATGGTCATTTCCGTGATGGAACCCACGATCACCGTGTCGAATGCTGGATCTCCAAACGCGTCGGTTTCCAATGTCATGCCACCAGAAGACTCGACAGGCCCGCCATGTTCAGACAACACACGAATGTCGTAGCACGAGCCTCCCGGAGGCATGTTCGCCACCTCGAACACAGTGAGGGCCGCGAGACTCATCATCTGAAATCTTCTCGGTACGATAAAGCCAATCCGGTGCATGTTTAGTTCGCCATCCGCAACATGGAATGTGACATGAATGGGCGCCACCTGATTCCCAGATAGCAGTCTGGTGAAACTGAGTAGTGCGCGTGCTGCGCAGACAACGGATGTCATGAATGGTGGCAACAACGACATCATCGTAATGGCCCGCGGCGCTAAGGTACAAGCACTTCTCAAATCCGTCTCGCAGCCAGCGAAAGGAGCACCATCATGTCGAAAATCATCCGCGCCGCCGCCGTCCAGATCGCGCCTGTTCTCTATAGCCGGGAAGGCACTGTTGATAAGGTCGTCAGAAAAATTCTGGCGCTCGGCCAGCAGGGCGTCCAGTTCGCGACGTTCCCGGAGACCGTCGTTCCGTATTACCCGTACTTCTCGTTCATCGAATCGCCGTTTGCGATGGGCGCCGAGCACTACAAGCTGCTCGAGCAGGCCGTGACGGTTCCGTCAGACTCGACTCGCGCAATCGGCGAGGCGGCTCGACAGGCCGGCATGGTGGTGTCGATCGGCGTCAATGAACGCGACAGCGGCACGATCTACAACACGCAACTGCTATTCGACGCCGACGGCACGCTCGTGCAGCGCCGCCGCAAGCTCTCGCCGACTTATCACGAGCGAATGGTCTGGGGAATGGGCGACGGCTCAGGCCTGCGCGCCGTCGATACGGCTGTGGGCCGCGTAGGCCAACTGGCCTGCTGGGAGCACTATAACCCGTTGGCCCGCTATGCGCTGATGGCCGACGGTGAGGAAATTCATTCGGCCATGTACCCGGGTTCGTTTGCGGGCGATCTATTCTCCGAGCAGATATCGGTCAACATCCGTCAGCACGCGCTGGAGGCCGGCGCTTTCGTGGTCAACGCAACCGCGTGGCTCACACCTGAGCAGCAACAGCAGATTCTGCAGGATACCCACACAACCCAGCTCGGCCCGATCTCCAGCGGTTGTTTCACCGCCATCGTTTCGCCTGACGGCGAGTTCATGGGCGGTCAGCCGCTGCGTGAAGGAGAAGGCGAGATCATCGCCGATCTGGATTTCTGGCAGATCGACAAGCGCAAACGCATGATGGATTCGCGTGGCCATTACAGCCGCCCCGACGTGCTGGGGCTCGTGATCGACCGTACGCCGAAGAACCACGTGATAGAGCGATCGCTGCGCATACCGGAAGAAGAACCGGCCGAGCAGCCGGAAGTACTCGCCTGAGCCGCTTGCGCAATCGCACGATACCCGTCGTCGAATGCGTTACGCCCGTGCGAAACGACAATGACGGCGAATTCGACCGGGCCACGTCGCCCTCGAAATACAGGAGTATGAAAAATGGACTTCAACGATGTCATGCTGGAGCGCAACGCCGACTTCTCCAAAACGGCATTCGCACCCGAACTCAAGATGATGCCGTCGACAGGAACGGTCGTGATCGGCTGTGTCGATCCGCGCGTCGACCCCGCGCACGTGCTGGGCTTGAAGCAGGGTGAAGCGGCCGTGATCCGTAACGTAGGCGGCCGGTTGAACAAACCGTTGCTCGAAACGCTGTCCATACTGAGCGTTCTCGCCAGGGCGGCAGGTCGCCCCGACGGCGCGCGCAACCTTGTCCTGCTCCAGCACACCGATTGCGGAATCATCGGCTGTCACAAGCATGCGCCTGCGTTGCTCGCGAAGCATCTCGGTGTCGAGACAGAGGCGCTTGATGGGCTTGCCATTACGGAGCCCTACAAGGCAGTGGCCCTCGACGCCGCGGCACTTCGTGCGAACAAGGAACTTCCCGATGGCCTCGTCGTGTCGGGTCTGGTCTACGACGTCAAAACCGGGCAGGTCACCACCGTCGTTCCGCCGGCACCGCTGCGCCAGTCCGCAGGCTAACCACGCCGCAGGGGAAATCTCTCTTTCCGATCCTGGAGCATGACATGAAGGACTATCTGTATCTGATTACGGGCGCGACCGGCGCGACGGGTGGCGCAGCCATCGAGGAACTCTTGTCGAGGGGCGCGCGCGTGCGGGCGCTCGTTCATCGCGACGATGAGCGTGCCTCCGCATTGCGTGCACGAGGCGTTGAGATTGTTGTCGGCGATCTGCTGGACAGTCATGCCGTCCAGGCGGCGCTACAAAACGTGACCGGCGCGTACTTCGTGTACCCGATCATGCAGCCGCAGCTCGTCGATGCGACGGCCTATTTTGCGCATGCCGCGAAGCTGGCGGGCGTTCGCTTGATCGTCAACATGTCGCAGATTTCCGCGAGTGCCGATGCGCAGAGCCGGGCTTCGCTTGCGCACTGGTATGGTGAGCGCGTGTTCGATTGGGCGGGCGTTCCCGTCACGCATCTGCGGCCGACGCTCTTTATGGAGTGGCTGAGCTACGGATTTCAGCGGTCGCAAATCGCGAACCATGACTTGCTGCGCGTACCCGCTGGTGATGGACGTCACGCGCCGATCGCCGCGGCCGATCAAGGCCGTGTGATCGCCCGGATCCTGCTAGACCCCGAGCCGCATGCGGGCAAGACATACCCGCTGTTCGGCGCCGAAGAACTCGATCACACGCAGGTAGCGAAGATGGTCGGCGATGCGCTTGATCGCCCGGTGCGTTACGAAGCGGAAAGCCTGGAGTCATTCGAGGCGCGTCTCACGCAAATCGGGTTGTCGGCGCATTTCATCCAGCACATTACGTCTGTGTATCGCGGCTACCAGGCTGGCGAATTCGCCGGCACGAACGATATTGTCGAACGGATTACCGGACAAAAGCCGATGTCAGTGCACGACTATGTCCTCGCGAACCGTGGGATTTTTCAGCCAGGAACACAACGTTAGCCTGCCGGACATGCACCCGATCGCAAAAAGTATACGCCCGGGTATCGTGAGCAGACCTGAAGCACCCCGTTTTTCGGCCAGTCTGAAAGGCAAGGTTCACCGCGAGTAGGGGAAACGGTTTTCAGCCGCTATTACGCGCTTATCGGACGTCTGAAAGAGAACATGGCAAGTCGGCTTCGGGTCGTGTGCTGCCCAGCGTGATGTTCCGAAGTTCAGCTGTTCATCCGCGCTGCATAGGACTGCGACCGGCCAGGAGCCGCCGGTCGAGGCGACCATCCAGTTTGCATGGTCGAGGTTCGATCTCGAAGTGACCGAGCCGGCGTCCATGACCTAGACGGCATAGCGAATGATGCTTTGATCTTGAACATTTGCGACCAACTCGTCCGCACGAGATAACAGCCGAAGAAGTAACGGGTTTGTATTTGCATCGCTGTATCCCAAGACGAGATCAATCGTCGGAGGTACGCCGTCAAGCGCCCTCGCAACAACGTTTGGTGTCAGCATATTTTGCGCATACAGCGGGATAAGCGTAACGCCACCCGTTGACGTAACGAGCGACATTGCGGACGGGAGGTTTTCGCCTTCGTATCCCGCCTTGAGCGTTATTCCGACGCTCGATGCGTAGTGCTGAATCACGGATTCCAGTACGGGAGAAGTCTTGGATGAACTGACGTAAATTTGGCTGGCGAGATCCTGCGGCCGCATTTTCTTGCGTGACGTCAGCCGGTGGTCTGCCGGCAGTACGGCGATCAGTGGCTCCTTCGCCAAGACTTTGAATGACAGGCCAACGGTCTGTCTCTCGGGGCGAAGGAAGGCGACGTCTAGCTTTCCTCGCATCAGCCCAAGAGCGAGTTCAGGAGAAGACTGGCTGCACAGTGTGATCTCCGCATCTGGTGCCTCCTCGCGGAGGATGTGCAGCGCGTGCGGTAACCATACGACTTCCTGCCCCGCAAGGAAACCCATGGCCAAAATGGGCTTTTCAGGCTGTTCCGCGCGCCGTGCGCCGTCGATAGCAGCTTCGACTTGCAGCAGCGCCAGACGCGCGTAATCAAGGAAAATTTTTCCAGCAGTGGTAAGCGCCACGCCGCGTGCCTGGCGCTCCAGTAATTTCACACCCACTTCGAATTCAAGATCGCGGATCTGCCGGCTAAGTGACGGCTGCGACGTGTGTAACCGCCGTTGGGCGGCTGTCAAAAGGCTTCCTTCCTCCGCAACCGCGATGAAATATCGCAGATGTCGAAGTTCCATTGGCTCTCCTGTATGCCTTTGAGGCATAGGTCAAATCATAGAAAGTCTTTGTCATCGAGGCAAGGGATACCTATATTGCAACGGCTGCCGTATCGACGGGTCAAGCCGCCCAGGCGGAGTTGTCGCTGGCGTGGTCACCGCATTCCGAGTGCTTAATCACAGTCCGATTCCTGTACTCGATGCGTTCAAGCGCCAGGAGCAAGGACGTCGCGCCGAGGGACATTTAGAGATCCATCGCAGCGATCGGAGTGCGCTCCGCTCGCGCGGTTTTCAGATGCGCATGAAATAAGACTTCGAAAGAAGCCGCTGGCGGCATTCTCGATGTCTCGCGGAGAACCAACACTTCAATCAATCTCTTATAGGAGGTACCAGCGATGCCTACGATCACCACTCCGGACGGCGTAAAGATCTTCTACAAGGACTGGGGGTCCGGTCAGCCGATCGTCTTCAGCCATGGCTGGCCCCTGTCGGCCGACGACTGGGACGCCCAGATGATGTTTTTCCTTCACCACGGCTACCGCGTAATCGCCCATGACCGGCGCGGGCACGGTCGGTCCGAGCAAGTCGGCACCGGTAACGACATGGACCACTGGGTCGCTGACCTCGCTGCACTGACCGAACACCTCGGCGTCCGCGACGCGATCCATATCGGGCACTCCACCGGCGGCGGCGAGGTGGCCCGCTACGTCGCTCGCCACCAGGAGCGGGTCGCCAAGGCAGTGCTGGTGGCCTCGCTGACGCCGAACATGGTGAAAACCGACGCGAACCCTGCAGGTCAGCCGCGGGAGTGGTTCGACGCGGTTAAGTCAGGCGTGCTTGGCAACCGGTCGGAGTTTTACCGGGCAGTCCCGGAGGGTCCGTTCTATGGCTTCAACCGTGCGGGCGCCAAGCCGTCTGAGGCGGTGATCGCGAACTGGTGGCGCCAGGGCATGGCCGGCAGCGCCCAGGCCCACTACGAGACCGTATTCTCCTGGCTGGAGGACTACACCGAAGATCTGAAGAAGATCACTGTGCCGGTACTGGTCATGCACGGCGAAGATGACCAGATCGTCCCGTTCGCCAGTTCGGTGCCCCGCGCGGTCGACCTGCTCGCAAACGGTGTGCTGAAGACATACACTGGCTTCCCGCACGGCATGCTGACCACCCACGCGGACGTCCTAAACCCCGACCTTCTCGAGTTCATCAAATCCTGACGGGACGCCAGCCCGACCAGAACCAGGCAATTCGAGTGGCGCGCTCCACGGGTGCGCCACTTGACCTGGGCGCTTGATCTGGTGGGCCCGGCGACACTCGATCGCCTATGGACGACCCTCAGCGACACGGGACATCTGGTGACGACCGCGGTGCCGGACATCGAAAGCCGCCTGCCTGCCGGGCGACGCGGCACATGGTTCCGCTTCCACCCCGACACGCGGCGACTGGAAGCGCTATGCCGGAGCGTGGCCAAAAACGAGCTACGCGTAGAAGTCGGCGAGATATTCGGGTTCGAGGAAGTAGCGACCGCTATCGAACGTAACAAGACGGGTCATATGCGCGGCAAGATCGTGGTCGCGTTGGACTCGTAGTCTGGTCGAACGTCTCGTCGAGCTATCCGCGTCCCTGCTACGCATCCTCTTGGCCGCGGGAAGCGCGCGATGGTTCCGGCTCACTACCCCATAGCGCGGCATTGTTCCGCGCAACGCCGACAGGCTTCTGCGCATTGCTTACAGTGTTCGTGCTGATGCTTGTCACATTCAGAGGCGCACGCGTCGCATATCGACGCGCATAGCGAGCAAACTTCCTTTGCGCGACTACTGTCGCGAGCCATGACAGCGGATGCGAGGCGGCAAATATCCGCACAGTCCATGTCCGTCTTGATGCATCCGGCCATTTCGGAAACGTTTTGTTCCGAAAGGCATGCGGCTGCGCAATGGTCGCAAGCGCTAGCGCATGCGTCGCAGGCTTCAACGCAAGCTTGGTGTTTCTGTGTCATTTGATCCTCCGCGATGTCTGTGATTTTCCCGAGCACTTGCGTGCCCGCCTCCTAACCCCCGCAGACCGCGTGCCCAATCGTGAACGTCACCTCAGTCGGGCGGATTTACATTTTTTCCTTTACACCCGAACGGATTAACCACCAGTTGACGGGATAGCTGGTTGCGAATCCCGCGAGCATGGCGAGTTGCATGGCGAACCAGAATTCCGCACTCGCGACTTTCGCGATCCCCCCGTAAGCCGGCTTGAACCACAAGAATTGGATGATGGCCATAAGTCCATACATGCCCACCTGCCACGCAGTGATCGACGCGATATCAGCTTTGACGGCGGCCACCAGACCTGCGCCTACCGACAGCCCCCGCATCGGTTTGATGGTGAAATACTGAAAGACGATGCCGAGCAGAAAGGCGACGACGAAATCGGGGATCCAGACGGCAAACGTTTTTTCGTTGAACACCGTGTGCCACCCGAACCAGACCGCCAATGCGGGGAAGGCAAACGCCGACCACTCGACAATGATGTCTCCCAGCGTGCAGCCGGCACCGCAGTGGCTCGTCCCTTTCATCGCCATCACGGCGAACGGCTGGTCGTCGGCCTTCCGGCCGGCGTCAGCGATATTTCGTCCCCACGCGTAGTAGGCGGCACCCCATACGACTGTGCCGAACAACGCCGTTAGGGGCCAGACGACGTTCATGACCCACATCTTCTGGGGGTGTCGAACTTCGTCAACGACGACCGCACCTGCGGATATCGCGCCCAAAATGATCCACGTGACCGATAGCGTATTCAGCCAGGGTGGGAAGGTTCCGTAGGTCATCTCTTTTGGTGCCGGCGGTACAAATGCCAAGCAGCCAGCAAGACGCGTTCCGTTCCGATGACTGGTGTTCGCCGTTGTTCGGTCAGTCGATTCAGCTGGCCGAGCATCGTCTTCTGGCCAAACCCAGAACTTTCAAGCCGGTGCTCAAACACGCAGCCGTGCGACGGTTTGAAGTGCTGCAGGATATACGGCGGAAAAGACATCGATGGCAGGTCTGATCTCTTTATCGAGCCAATGCAGTGGCACGGCCAGATGAATCAGTTCGCCGACGATTACGACCACAAGCAAGCCGACGATCCAACGTCGGGCATGCTCAGAGACGGCGACGCGCGCGCCCAGGAGCCCACCAAACAAAGCGCCAATTCCCATTAGACCGCCGATCCCCCACTCGACGCTTTGATGCGTGACGAAAACGAGCATTGCTGCTGAAGTCGTCAACAGCATGGCGCCGTGGCGCGCGAGCCCGACTGTAGCGGCCATGGCGCCAACCAGAACCGGGACGCGATTGGTCGCGTTCGCGGCGGCCGCAGGCAGACCGATCGCCATCAGGATAGGCAGGGTGACCGCCGATCCCGACGAGGCCACAGTGTTCAGGAAGCCGCAGACGAGGCCACCCACCACAACGACAACAATGATTTCGGGCGTGAAGCTCATGATGGCTCCTTCAGTGCAGAACCGCGAGTATGAGCGCAGCGAGAAAGTCGAAATACGATGCGCCGGTCATGGAAACCACTGGCCGATCTCACAGCCTATTAAAAGATGTTGTCGTAACGGGATATCAACCGTGCGACACAAAAAGCCGAAAATAAACATGGCTGACTGAACGTTCGATTCATTTTTCCACAGTTTTCTACTCGACTTTCTAAGCTCGTCATACGTTTCATTGCGAATCTTGAAACTATGCCGAAATCGTCGCTTTTAGCGCGCCAAATTGACAAGACCGCCTGGAAATATCGCTTCCCTATCGGATGGGGAAACGAAGTCGAAAGCAATGCGCTAGACGTGCTGATCCATTCCATGCGTAAGCGCTTCGGACGCAACGTGATTCGCGACGTGCGCGGAATTGGCTGGACGTCACTCGTTGATGGTAATTCCTGGCTAACTCTGCATCGATACGATGCGCAGGCAGTCTCGAACATCTCAACCTGTCAAGGAGTTCAAATGAAACTCGTGAAAGCCATTGCAGCCTCGATGTGTGTTCTCGTCATCGGTGCGTCCAATGTCGCCCGCGCAGCCGAACAGAAGATCACTCCGGCCAAAATGACGTGTGCCGACTTCGTTCAGGTAGACGATGCGTATAAGCCGGCGGTCGTTTATTGGGTTGCAGGCGTCGACAAGCTCGGCGTCACAGGCACTGAAACCACCGTGGTCGATACCATGCAGCCCGTCGCTGCGACGGTCGCGCGGGCGTGCCAGAAAGACCCGCAGAGCGGGTTTATGACCAAGGTCCGTTCGATGATCAAGTCGAAGCAGATCGCACTGTTCGATCACCATTGACCCACAAATCAGCGACGCCAGGGACCGACATCATGAAATCGCACTTCCTCGACGATGAAACGATCACGGACAACGCCATCCACATTCCCGCCATCGGCCTCGATCTGAAGGTGTACATCGAGCCAACGGCGACGCAGGGGCGCGCGACGCTCATCGAAACATACGATGCGCCAGGCTTCGGCCCACCGATCCACCGGCACGAAAACGAAACCGAAGTGTTCCATGTCCTGCAAGGACGCTATTTGTTCGAAGTGAACGGCGAACGTAAAGTCGTGCAGGCGGGCGAGACGCTGACCGCGCTGGTCGGCACCACGCATCGCTTCGTCAACATCGATGATGAGACGTCGCGCATGCTGGTCCTGATCTCGCCTGGATTTGACGCTACCTGCTTCTTCAGCCAGTTGCGCGACGTGATGGCGGATGGCATTCCCGATCCGGTCACGCTCGCACGCTTGGGTGCGAAGTGGCACATCGAGTTTCTCGGGCCGCCGCTGAAAGTGGAGCAGTGATTCGCTCGCGGTCGCGGCATGCTTCGTCGCGCGGCTCCTCCAGCATGACCCGCGATCCATCGATTGGAGATCCGAACGATACGGCGCATCTGTCGGTATCCGGGTGCGAGACTTACGACCGATTGTCACGCGGTCGTCGGTTGCTCTTCACTGCGGTCGGGCTTTGGCATGGTCCGTGCGCCGTCGAAACGCAAAGGTGCTTCGTCAGCGCTGACGCGATACAGTCAAGATACGAACCGAAGGGCGTTTTGCTGCATTGTGATGAGCCTTAGCCATGGTCAACTCCGTTGGTGAGTTGGTTGTGGTCAGCGGGTCGTTTGGGTTGCAGCCCATTCGGCCCGCGCTTCTTCTACTTCCACTTCTCCTTGATGGGACCACTACCCGACTAGTTGGGCCCGCGAGCGACAGGTTTCGGATGAGGAGTAGTTCCGGTAAGAACCAGCCAGGAGCAGTAACTTTTCCGGAAGTGCAGTAGCTCCCGCGCGGATCGCGCTGGTACAGCAGCCGCTCCGTTCGACCCACAAGGGACCTTTAGATTTCCCCAAAACGGCCGTTTACATAGTTGGTTCGGCAGGTCAACGCGCGAGATTCAGGGGCGCGAGAGCCAGCGATCCGTTTCTCCGAAGCGATTCGGAAACTTCGTAAAGGGAAGCCCATTGAAAGTAATCGCGAAGCGCCTTGCGGCAGCGTTGCTTACCTTAATAATTGGCTCGCTCGGGGAAGCTGCTTTGGCAGACACTCCGACTAATCAGTCGTTTTCTCCTGATCCCCAAATTCAAAAGGTTGCGGAAGCTTACGCAATGGACGCCGTTGATTTCTCCGGGAAGCAGTTCGGAATCAAACTTGATTGGTCGGACGCGAGCATTGCAGATGTTGAGAAGGCACTGGCGCGTATGAATTCGTCATATATCGGCGCGAACCCCAAGCCAACGGACGAACAAGTTATGTCGTTTGCAAAAGCATATGGGAGTTACGTGGGTGAGGTGTATCGTCGCAATCACGGCGGCGAATGGGGTATGGTCACTCTTGGAGAAAACCGATTTCCGGGCCTGCGAACCACCGCTGGCAGGAGCTTCTGGCCATGGGCACGAGCGTTCAATCGGATCACAAAAGGCTCTGAAGCTAATATTGCCGACTACTACATGGCTCTGTCGAAAAAATAGAGCAACCGGTTTGAGCAACCTGGTTTCAGCAGCCTTTGTTGAAGCCTCATTGACTGTCCGCGCAGACCGCACTGCGGCCCGCGTCCAAGCGCGACGGTCAGCACGCAGTCACCGTTGCAGCCAATCGTCTCGACCGATGCCATAGACGTGATCGCACTCGTCATATGCGTCTTCGATTGAGGCGTACCAATGATCCGAGGTCGGAAGTGCCGCATCTACGGCTTCATACCGTATCAGTAGAAAGCTTCCATCGTTAAGCTGTTCGATCTCGACCTTCCTGGTCGTGCCTTGGCTTGTGCCTCGGCCATACATATGCCATCGCCCGTCGCCCCCCCGAAACCGGCCACAACCAAAAGCATCCTGCACGGTTGATCATCAGCGACATACAGCCTCAGGCAAGGCGCACCTTCGTCCCTGGAGCGAAGTTCACGACCTTCAGGTCGTGACGATGACCTTGCCGATTTGCTGATTCGATTCCAGATAGCGATGCGCATCGGCGATCTGGTCCAATGCGAACGTCCTGGCGATCAGTGGCTTGAGGCTGCCGTCCGCAAGACCGTCGTTTATAAACGATACGGCGCGCGCGGGTCGCTGGGGGTCTCGCGTGATTTCCATCATCACATAGCCGCGAATCGTGATCCATTTGGCGAGGACGTCGAACAACGGGAGCGGCGTCGGCTCCGTACTCAACGCACCGTAGACGAAGATGATGCCGCGCATGGCTGTCGCCTCCGTGAGCTTCGTCAATGCCGGGCCACCGACTGGGTCGAACACCACGCGCGCCCCTTCGCCTTGCGTGATCGCGTGAACTTCTTTCACGAGGTCCTGCTCGCCGGTGGCGATGACGTGTGCGGCACCTGCGTCGAGCAACGCCTGCCGCTTCGACGCTCCACGCGTCAACGCGACCGGAATCGCTCCGACCTTGTTCGCGATCTGAATCGCTGCAAGCCCGACACTGCTCGACGCCGCCGGAATCACAAGCGTGTCGCCTTTCGTCAGGCCTGCGATGTCGATCAATGCGCCGTATGCGGTCACATACTGCATCCATGCCGCCGCTGCTTCTTCGAAGGAAAGAGACGCCGGATGACGAACCACCGCATGCGCAGGCGCATTCACCACCTCCGCGTACATGCCGTATTCGTTCAGGCTGAATGCCGGAATCACGCTTACCGCATCGCCAACCTGAACGCCGGAGACACCCGCGCCGATCGCGGCAACGGTGCCCGCCGCTTCGTAACCGAGCCGCGCGGGCAGCTTCGGTGCCTCGATATATTGGCCGCTGCGAAACATCGACTCCGCGCGGTTGAGCCCGATCGCCTTGACCGCGATCTGCACTTCGTTTTGACCCGGCGCGGG
Organism: Paraburkholderia rhizosphaerae; assembly: GCF_004366595.1. Classification (GTDB taxonomy): domain Bacteria; phylum Pseudomonadota; class Gammaproteobacteria; order Burkholderiales; family Burkholderiaceae; genus Paraburkholderia; species Paraburkholderia rhizosphaerae. The sequence continues at coordinate 106,227 of NZ_SORE01000018.1, read as the reverse complement.
GATATCGGCCACTTCGACTTTGAGAACCTCGGGACCACCAGTTTGATAGAAGCGAACGATTCGCGTCATGGAAATCTCTCGAAAAATCGTAAGGAACAGTTGATCGCGCCTTAGGGCGTCGACGCCATCTTACCTTGCACAGTGCCTGGCGTGCCGAAGCAATTTGCGCTGCTTTTCAGCGGTGCGTCGTAAAACGCGCACCGGTCTTGGGCGATGCCCTCTAAACCGTCCACTACTTGCGTGGGCACTTGCCGCTCGATGAGCCGTGAACACGATAACGAAAATCTGAAGTGATAGTCTCCGTGTCGCCTTCACCCAGTGAGACGTTCAACGAACATGAACAAACCATGGACTTCCGACGATATCGCGCCCCAGGCCGGCCGGCGCGCCATCGTCACCGGTGCGAACAGCGGCATCGGCTATTACACGGCCGCAACGCTGGCGCGCCATGGCGCCGAGGTCGTGCTCGCGTGCCGCGACGAACAGCGCGGCACACGCGCACTCGCCGGCCTGCGGGCGGAAGTGCCCGAAGCCCGGGTGCGGCTTGCGCAGATCGACCTCGCCAGCCTCGCGTCGGTGCGCGCCTTCGCCGAGCGAGAGCTTGCGTCATGCGAGCCGCTGGACCTCCTGATAAACAACGCAGGCGTTATGGCGCCAACCCGGCGCATCGAAACGGCCGAGGGCTTCGAGCTGCAACTCGGCACCAACGTGCTCGGCCATTTCGCGCTGACCTGCCTGTTGCTACCCGCGCTCGAGATGGCTGCGGTAAGGTCGCCCGAACGACCGCGCGTGGTAACGGTCGCTTCGATTGCACACAAGCGGGGGCGGCTCGACTTCGACGACCTTCAGGCAATGCGGCACTACAAGCCGATGGTGGCCTACCGGCAGTCGAAGCTGGCCAACCTCATGCTCGCGTTCGAACTCGATCGACGGTTGCGCGCGGCCCGATCGGGCGTGATGTCGGTTGCCGCGCATCCCGGCGTCGCAAGTACAAATCTGTTTCGTGCCGGCGAGCATTCGGTGACAGGCCGGGCAGCCCGCGCCGTACTAAGCGGCTTTATCCGCGCCGTAATGAACAGCGACGTGGCCGGCGCGCTGCCGACGCTCTATGCGGCGACCGCGCCCGATGTCGTCGACGGCGGATACTATGGCCCGCTCGGGATGTTCGAGACGCGCGGCGAGCGGGTGGGACCGGCAAGTGTTGCGTCCCAGGCAAGGAGCGAAGCGGATGCCCAGCGGCTCTGGCAGACTTGCGAGGCGCTGACAGGAACGCTGTATGGATAGGCGCCTGCTTTGCCCGCGGAAGCGTGTTGTGTATTGAAGTTGCGACGAACGTGGCGTTTGTTGCTCAACATTGTCGAAGCGTCAGAGACGACGTAACGAGGTCTCGGCACTCGTCGTCATTTGGGCACAGCCGCCTGATGGATTGTCGACGATCCAGACAGCGATGTCGAAGGTCCGTTCTGGACCGCAGCGCGTCGCGCAACCGAGCCACGAGGGTCTCCGGAACGCGATCAGGCGAGAGGCATAACGCGAACGGAGTGCTCAGTCGGACCGCGAAAAATATCCAACCTTCCGTTCCAGCACAGCGATGAGTTCCGGCTGCATTAATGCATACTTGTCGGGGACATCGAGGCACACGACCTGTTTCCCCTTTAGGTACGAGCCGAACTTCTTTGACAGCTTGACCTTGTGTGCGCGTTCCATCACAAAAATTATGTCTGCCCACACGACTTGCCCGGCCGAAACCATCGTCGTTGCATCAGGGGCGAGTCCCGCTGAATCCGCTTCGACGCCAGGCCAGCGCGAGAATACCTCTTCAGCAGTTGGGCTCCGAAGTCGATTCCGGCTGCAGATGAATAGCGCTCTCGTCGATTGACACCGCCTCAAATGATCTTTTCTTTCCACACGAGTGGCACGCTGAGACCAGACCAAACCGTTCGACATCGTCTTTTGCTAATAGTCTTTTGTGTGGATGTGTCTGCCTCTCATTGACCCGGAGCGGTCAGTCGCGGCGCTCATAAGCGGCCATTCAACTGGCGGCTCTTCGACAGATGTTCTGCCGGCAACCTTCAGTTATGATGCCGGCGATGAGAGTTCAACGTGACCAGATATGCCTATACCCCGCTTTGAGATTCGTTTAGTGACCGCAGACGATTATGTCGGATGGCTCCGACTTTGGGACATGTACTGTTCCTTCTATCACGTGAACCTCGACCCGCGCGTTACAGCGCAAACGTGGCGTCGGATCAACGAACCGACGGTCCCAATTCACGGCCTGCTTGCGCAGTCCATGAGCGGTGAATTGCTGGGCTTATGTCATTACGTCTGCCATCCGAACACCTGGAGCGACCGCACCGTTTGCTACCTGGAGGACGTGTTCGTGGCGCCCGTGGCCCGGCGTTTGGGAGTAGCCACATCTTTCATCGAGAAACTGAAGTCGATTGGTGTGGAAGAGAACTGGACACGCATCTATTGGATAACAAACGGCGACAACATCGCGGCTCAGGCCACATACGACCGGCTGGCGAAACGCAGCGGCCACGTCCGCTACGAGATCTCATTAGACGACTGACCTTTGCATGTGGTCTTCATGCAGGGATACATTGTCGCGGATCCTGAGTGCGGCGTCGAATGACTCATTGTGGCCGCCTGCGGTCGGAAGGGCCGTCAGATGCGGCGACCGCGCCGAGCCCACAGAGTCCTAAGCTCCCGGATTAGTCGGTTGAGGAGGCGGCTTTCTGGAGGGATGACGGTATACGAATCGCAGAACACGACCATATACCGTTAGCGATATCGTCACCTAATCGTTGATTCAGCGAGATTTGACGAGTCACTGATAGACAGCTGATTAATCAGAAACCAGATTACTTCAATTTGTTATAGCCGCCCTGATCCGCCCCCAGCATCCGCTCCACATACCGCGCAATCAAATCAATCTCCAGATTCACCTTAACCCCTTCCTTCAGGTGCTTAAGCGTAGTCACCTGGACCGTATGCGGAATCAGATTGATCGAAAACTCGCACCCATCATCACGATCGGCAATCGAATTCACGGTAAGACTCACTCCATTCACCGTAATCGACCCCTTATACGCGAGATACCGCCCAATCTCCTTCGGCGCCAGCACGCGCAATTCATGCGACTCGCCAACCGGCGCAAAGCGCGTCACCGTCCCCATCCCATCGACATGCCCCGACACGATATGCCCGCCCAGCCGGTCATGCGCGCGCAACGCTTTCTCAAGATTCACATCCCCCATCTGCGCGAGCCCTGCAGTGAGATTCAAACTCTCCCGCGACACATCGACGTCAAACGAATGATCAGTCTTCCCGATCACCGTCATGCACGCACCCTGAATCGCAATACTGTCTCCAAGCTGTACGTCCTCGAGATCCAACCCACCGGCCTCGACAGTCAAACGCACGCCCGCTTCCGGTTCACTACCCAGCGGCGTAATCGATGCAATACGGCCCACGGCCGCGACAATACCTGTAAACATCGTTGCAGTTTCCTGTTCAGTGCAAGGGCGGAGGCGGAACAAGCCGCGCGAGAATACGAATGTCGCTGCCGATCCGGTCAACCGATTGATACTCAAGATGCACGCGTTCTTCAAGCGATGCAGGTGCAACAAGGTTAAACATGCTCATCGAATCCGAACCGAGCAGGCTCGGCGCAAGATAGATCAGCAGTTCATCGACACAACCTTCGCGCAGCAGCGAGCCGTTCAGCTTGTAACCCGCTTCGACATGCAATTCGTTCACGCCGCGCTCAGCCAGTTCAGTCAGCACGCGAGGCAAATCAACCTTGCCGTTTTCATTGGCGAGCGGCACGATCTCCGCGCCGCGATCACGCAACGCGATCGCGCGCTGCTCCAGCTGTTCATTCAGATTGCCGCAGAAAATCAGCGTCGGCGCGCCGGCAAGAATATGCGCTTCAGGCGGCACATCGAGCCGGCTATCGATCAACACGCGTTTCGGCTGACGCGGCGTGTCGATCGCACGCACCGTCATGCGCGGATTGTCCTCGCGTATCGTGCCGATGCCGGTCAGGATTGCGGACGCGCGCGCGCGCCACGCGTGGCCGTCCGCGCGCGCGGCTTCCCCGGTAATCCATTGGCTTTCGCCGGACGGCAAGCCGGTGCGGCCGTCCAGCGACGCCGCCACCTTCATTCGCACCCACGGACGGTTGCGCGTCATCCGCGACACAAAGCCGATATTCAACTCACGTGCTTCATTCGCAAGCAATTCGCAGCGCACCTCGATGCCGGCATCGCGCAACATCGACAGACCTCGCCCCGACACCAGCGGATTCGGGTCTTCCATCGCCGCGACCACGCGGCCGACTTTCGCTTCGATCAACGCATTCGCGCAAGGCGGCGTGCGGCCGAAGTGACTGCACGGTTCGAGCGTCACATACACCGTCGCGCCGCGCAGATCATGGCCGCGCGCGCGTGCGTCCTTCATCGCGCGGATCTCCGCGTGGTCCTGACCGGCAGGCTGCGTGAAGCCTTCGCCGATCACTTGACCATCCTTGACGATCACACATCCCACCCGCGGATTCGGATCGGTCGTGTACATGCCGCGCGCCGCGAGGACGAGCGCGCGCTCCATATGAACGAAATCGGTTTGCGAGAACATCGGTGTCCTGTTCGTGCGTGAGCGGCTCTTCGAAAACGTGCAAGCACGTGAAACCCGGCCGCTATGATCGATCTGCTTGCTATGTCGACGTGTTCGACGCTTTTCGTCTTTCGGCGCGAGGCAGTGCAGCGCAATGCAGCGCAACGCGCGCCTGTTACGCGTTCAACGCCGCAAACGCCTTTCGCGCGATCTCGACAGTCGTGTCAATCACCGCATCGTCGTGCGCGCTCGACACGAAACCCGCCTCATACGCGGACGGCGCGAAGTACACGCCCGCATCGAGCATCTTATGAAAGAACGCGTTAAAGCGCGGCACATTGCAATGCGAGATCTCGGCGAAGCTGCGCGGAATCGCATCGGTGAAATACAGGCCGAACATTCCGCCGATCGAATCGGCCGCGAACGGAACTTTCGCCGCGCGTGCCGCTTCGGTCAGTCCGCTCACGAGGCGCGCGGTTTGCCGCGCAAGCTTGTCGTAGAAACCGGGCGCCTGAATCAGTTCCAGCGTCTTCAGTCCGGCAGCGACCGCGATCGGATTGCCCGACAGCGTGCCCGCCTGGTAGACGCCGCCAAGCGGCGCGAGATGAGCCATGATGTCGCGCCGGCCGCCGAACGCGGCAGCCGGCATGCCGCCGCCGATCACCTTGCCCAGACACGTGAGGTCCGGCGTGATGCCGTACACCTGCTGCGCGCCGCCCAGCGCAACGCGGAACCCGCACATCACTTCGTCGAAGATCAGCACCGCGCCGTATTCGCTGGTCAAACGCCGCAGCGCCTGCAAAAACTCCGGCGTCGCGCGCACCAGGTTCATATTGCCCGCGACCGGCTCGACGATGACCGATGCTATCTCGTTGCCAAACGCTTTAAACGCTTCTTCGAGCGCCTCGACGTTGTTGTACTCGAGCACGGTGGTGTGCTTCGCGATATCGACCGGTACGCCGGCCGAAGTCGGATTGCCGAACGTCAGCAGCCCGGAGCCCGCCTTCACGAGCAGGCTGTCCGCGTGGCCGTGATAGCAGCCTTCGAACTTGACGATGCGGCTGCGGTTCGTAAAGCCGCGCGCAAGGCGTAGCGCGCTCATCGTCGCTTCCGTGCCGCTCGATACCATCCGCACCTGCTCGATCGACGGCATCAGCTTGCAGATTTCCTCGGCAATCTCGACTTCTGCCTCGGTCGGCGCGCCGAACGAAAAACCGTCGACCAGCACGCGCTGCACCGCTTCAAGCACTTCCGGATGCACATGGCCGACGATCATCGGCCCCCACGAGCCGATATAGTCGATATACCGCTGGCCGTCGGCGTCCCAGAAGTACGGGCCGTGCGCGCGCTCGATAAAGCGCGGTGTGCCGCCGACCGAACGGAAAGCGCGCACCGGGGAGTTGACGCCGCCGGGGATCGTCTGTTGCGCGCGTTCGAAGAGAGCTTGGTTCCTGGACATGGCGTGGATCTGCGTAGATCGACATGGAGTCGAAAGTGAGTCGGAAATGAGCCCGTGGTACCGGGCCGCGCCGGTGGCGCGTTCAGAGCCGGGGGGCGGCGCGCCTGTTGACTGCGGGCGGGCCGCGGCGGCTGAATGGCTTCGTGAAATTGTACCGGAGTCGCGTCGGATCGGTCTGTGACCGGTTAGCGCGGCGATTGGCGGCGTGATCGCTTGTCCTTCTGACGCACCGGCGCCGGCGCAGCGGACTCCGCGCGCTTTCTCGCAGCAGCATGCGCGGCCGTTTTCGTCGATTCGGCGTTTTTCTGCGGTGCGCTCGCGCTCGCGCTCGCGCTAGCTTTAGCGGCGGCCGCAGCCGCAAGTGCCGGCCGGCCTCGCGTGCCGGTCAGTTCCTTCCACCGCTTTTCGAGCGCACCTTCCACCATCGGTTTGATCGACGTGCCCGAACTCTGCGCATCCCACGTCTGCACTGAAAACGGGTGCGTGCGCAACGCGTCGCGCGCAATCACCACACCGTGGTGCGCGTCGACAAGCCAATCGTAAACAAAGTCGATGCACAGACGATAGCCGCACTTGCTTGTGGCGTCGGGCACTTCATACGGCCCGCGCGTCACATAGCCGGACGCAAACAGGCCCTTCGGCTCCTGCGCGACACGATGCACGAACACGCGATCGCCCGGCAGGATGCTGCGCGCGACGCCGCAACCCCAGACATCGGTGACCGCCTCGCCCGCGGCGACGCGTTTCGCGATGTCGGGCAGTTCGGGCCAGGGCCACTTTTTGGGGCTCCAGATCAGCAGAAATGCGGTCATGACGGACGGTTTCAGTCGAGGAGTCGTGTGTGGGCGAGCGGACGTGCGGGCGTGTGGCGGCGCCCCGCGCCAAAGCCCGGAGCTTAACCGAAAGCGCGTATCGCGGCCGTCGGACAGGTCCGCGACGCAAATGCGAAGCACGCTGCTTTCGATTGCCTGTCAGCTACAATAACGAATCCGCCGCACCGTCACTCACGGTTCGTTGCACCCGCATCCAACGCGCGCACTGCGTTTCATTGCGCGAACCGGCTTCACGTTTCATCTAATTCAATGTCCCATGTCGTCAAAGGCCGGCCCGACCTCCGGCTGATTCTGCTGCTTGGCGCGCTCGCCGCGTGCGGGCCCATTTCAATCGACATGTATTTGCCGAGCCTGCCGTCGTTGACGCAGGCGTTCTCGGTCAGCGCCAGCGCCGCGCAAACCACGCTGACCAGCTTTATGTTCGGCTTCTCAATCGGCATGCTGCTGTATGGCCCGTTGTCCGATTCGTTCGGCCGGCGGCCGGTGCTGCTCGGCGGCATCATCATGTATGTGCTGTCGACCATTGCATGCGCGGTGTCGTTCTCGATCGGCTCGCTGGTCGTGTTTCGCTTCGTGCAGGCGCTCGGTGCCGGCGCGGCGTCGGTGCTCGCGCGGGCGATCGCGCGCGATGCGCACGAGCCGGCTGAAGCCGCGCGCGTGATGTCGATGATGGCGATCGTTACGTCGGTCGGTCCGCTGCTCGCGCCGTTGATCGGCGGGCAGCTTCTGTTGCTGGGCGGTTGGCGCGTGGTGTTTATCGTGTTGACGCTGTTCGGCGCGCTGTGCGCGGTGACCGCGTTCCTGCGCGTGCCGGAAACGTGGCCACGCGAGAAGCGCGCGAATTCGGCGCTTCTGAAATCATTCGCGGCGTACATGACGCTGTTGAAAGACCCGGTAGCGTGGGGGCATCTGCTATGCGGCGGGATGGCGTTTGCGTCGATGTTCGCCTATATCACCGCGACGCCGTTCGTCTATATCGAGTACTTCCATGTGTCCGCGCAGCACTATGGCTTTCTGTTCGGGTTGAATATCGTCGGCATCATGGCCGGCAATTTTGTCAATGCGCGGCTCGTCAGCCAGTATGGGCCGGTGCGGATGATCGTCGCGGCCGCGACGATCAGTTGCGTCGCATCGCTGTTCGTCGCACTAGTGTGCCTGACGGGGTGGGGCGGATTGTGGTCGATCGTTTTCGGCCTGTTCTTCGTGGTCAGTATGGTTGGGCTTTTATCCGCGAATTGCGTGACCGATCTGATGCACCGCTATCCGCGCAATGCGGGCGCCGCGGCTGCGCTGTTCGGCGCGGTGCAGTTCGGACTCGGCGCGCTCGCGAGTCTCGCGGTGGGCTTGTGGCGCGATGGGTCGCCGCAAGGGATGGGCGTGACGATCGCTGTGTGCGGCGTGCTGTGCTATGTCGGACGCGTGCTGGTTGTGCGATGGCACGGTCGGCCTGTCGTTTCGGCTGTTTGAGCGTGTAACGGCAAGCGGGCGCGGCCTGCCGTCACGGCGAAACGGCCGCGCATGCAGCTAGCCCTTCGAAAAGAACGCGGTAAGCCGCCGATTCACTTCATCTGCCGCTTCGAACTGCGCCCAGTGGCCCGCATTCTCCACCATGCCAAACGCGTGTCGCACGCCTTCCGTGCGCAGACGCTCGGAGAACCGTTGCGGTTCAGCGGCGGTTACATCGTGTGTGCCCCACAGCAGCAGCGTATCGACATTCGCCTCTTTCAGCAGCGCGGCGAGATTGTCCGTTAGCGACACGTCCTTGCTGCGAAAGCGCGTTTTCAGGCACGCTTGCTCATAGACCGTCAGTGCGAGCGAATCCGCGATCGCCGGGTCGTGCAGCATAAACGACTTCAGATTCGCGTCGAACATCGCGCGGCGTTCGTCTTCCGCGTCGACCTTTTTCCAGTTCAGCAATTCGCGTTGCACTCGACGTTTGCCGCCATGTCCCGCACTGCCAACCAGCGCCAGCTGGCCAACCGGCCTGCGGCATGCGAGCGCCGCGGCGACGACGCCGCCGAATGAAAACGCGGTGAGATCGATTTCGGTCGATGCGCCGACGAGTGCGTCGAGCGACTCGAGCGTCGCTGCGATCAGATCGTCGAAGCGCGCGCCATCGGGCAATGCGTCCGAATCGCCATAGCCCGGCAGATCGGGCACCCATACCGCGCGCGATGCGGTGAGCGCTTCGATATTGCGCACCCAATGCGTCCAGTTGCCGTGACCGCCGTGCACGAGCACGAGCGGCCTCTCATAGATATCGCCGAAAACGCGCCACATCACGTGGCGGCCGGACGATGCAAGACGGTACTGCTGGTGGGTGGCGAGTGAGTCGAGTCGCGCAAGGGCCGCGCGGCCTTCGTTAAGGGTCGAGGCAGGTAAGGAAATCAGATCCGACATGCGAGAGATTCAATGCGTGCGTGGGGAATGCATGAATCGTCTCATACGTTGGGAATCGCTGCTGTCGGGATTGCAGCTTGGCTAGCATACGGCGCGGCGGCGCTTTGCGTCGAATAATCGACGGGTAAAAAAACCGGCCTGTCCAGCGAGGCCGGTTTTTCCGTGAGATCAAACAAAAGCGAATAAATCAGCGAGCGGTTCAATCCTTCGGCGTGGCCGCCGCGCCGTGGCTGAGCCAATCGAGCACCGCACTGGTTTCTTCATCCGCACCTTCGCGCGCTTTCGCAACCGTCTCGCTCATTTCGGCATCCGGCACCGCACGGCGAATCGCGACGCCGACCGCCAGCACGTCGATCATCAGCAGATGCAAAATGCGCGAGATCATCGACAACTGCGATTCGCGAATTTCGATGTGATCGGTTTCGAGCGCAACGGTCGCGCGCTTTGCCAAAGGCGTATTGCTCGACGTAATCGCGATTACCTTCGCGCCCGCTTGCATCGCGACTTCAAGCACGCGCAGCAACTCCGGCGCGCGTCCCGACTTCGACACCGCGACAATCACATCGCCCTTGCCGAGCAACGCGGCCGACGCGGCCTGCATATACAGATCGCCATACGCGATGGTCGGAATGCCAAAGCGGAAGAACTTGTAGTGCGCGTCCTGCGCGACGATGTTCGAATTGCCGAGCCCATAAAACTCGATCCGGCGCGCACTGTTCAGCAGATCGATGGCCGTTTCGACATGCTCGAAATTCAGATGCTCGCGCAACTGAAGAATGGCGGACACGGTGTTATCGAGTACCTTCGCGCCGAAGTCGGTGGCGGTATCGCCGAGATGCACCTGGCTATGGCTGACCGGAATCGTGCCGGTCAAACCGGTCGCGAGCTTCAGTTTGAAGTCCGACAAGCCCTGGCAACCGAGCGAACGGCAGAAGCGGATCACCGTCGGCTGACTGACATCGGCCTTGCGCGCGATATCGACGATCGGATCGTTGATGATCGAGCGCGGATGATTCAACGCGAGATCCGCGACGCGCCGTTCGGCGGGCGTCAGCGCATCGCGCATTTGCCGGATGCGTTCGAATACCGCCGACGAACTGCCGCCCGCGCGATTCGACAACTGCTCCGCGAGAATCGCGGATACGCCGAGAAAGGCCGGATATTCCGCGGTAATCACGAAGGTCGGCACATTCTTCAGATAGTCTTCGAAGCGGCCTTTCGCTTCAAAGCGCTGACGGAACGACGACTTCGCAAAGAACTCGCCAAGCCGCGGCACGACCCCGCCGCCGATATAAATTCCGCCCAGCGCGCCCAGCGTCACCGCGATATTGCCGGCGAAGGTGCCGAGAATGCCGCAGAAGCAATCGAGCGTTTCGGCCGCAAGCGGATCGCCTTCGAGCCCGCGCTTCGAAATGTCCGACACATCGAGTGTCGACGCCACGCGTTTCTTGTCACGCGCAGCCAGCGCGCGATAAATCACTTCAATGCCCGGCCCTGCCGCGACACGCTCGAACGATACGTGTGACCACTTCTTGCGCGCGTACTGCAGCACGAGGTCTTCGCGTTCATCGGACGGCGCAAACGACGCGTGACCGCCTTCGCTGCCGAGCGCGATCCATCGGTCGTCGGCCGGAATCAGACCGGACACACCCATCCCGGTGCCCGGACCGAGCAGGCCGATCACGCTATTCTGCCGGCGCGTGCCGCCGCCCACCTGCACGCGCTGCGTATCGGTGAGCCCCGGCAGTGCCATCGCGAGCGCGGTGAAGTCGTTCACCACCAGCAGCGTGTCGAACCCCAGCGCACGCCGCGTCGCTTCGATCGAAAAGTGCCAATCGTGATTGGTCATGCGAACCTGGTCCCCGTCGACCGGGTTCGCAATCGCGATTGCCGCATGATTCACGCGGCCAATCTTCGTATCTTTCAAATACTTCTTGATGACGTCCGCGATGCCCGGATAGTCGGCGCAGGGATAGACCTGCACCTGGGTGATTTCACCCGGCCGGGTTTCGAGCGCGAAGCGCGCATTGGTCCCGCCGACATCGGCGAGAAGCCTCGGTCCATCGGCGTGCTGGCCCGCTTGCGGGGCAGCTTTAGTTGGCACACCAGTAGACATCGAGTCTTACCCCCTTGTCGTTTGCGAGCTGAGAAATGGCTTTTTTTTGCAGGGTCGCGGACGCTTCGTTCAACACGTCCATCTTTTTCGGTCCGGCGATCAGCAGGAACAGATGGTCGATCTTCTTCAACGCCGACATCGACCAGCTGATGCGCGCATGCGGCGCGCTGCCGGGATGCACCGCGACGAAGTGATCGGTCGTGGTGATCGCGTAATCCCATTCGGGCGCGTCGGCGAAGATCGACGCGGTGTGGCCGTCTTCGCCCATGCCGAGCACCGCGACGTTCGGCACGCGCCGTTGCGGGTCGCCGTTCAGCGCGGCGACGTGCGCTTCCAGCGTGGTCGACGTGTCGACCAGCGGCAGAAAGCGCGCGTGCGCCGCGGCGTTCTGCAGCAGCGTTTCGTGCGCGAGGCGCGAGTTGCTTGCGCTATCGGTGTCGGGCACCCAACGGTCGTCGACCAGCGTTACATCGACGAGCGACCAGTCGAACGATTCGTTGGACAACGTTTGCAGGAACGGACGCGGGCTGGTGCCGCCGGACACCGCGAGCGTCGCACGCGCACCGCTCGCGCCGGGCGCGGCAGCCTGCGCGGCGAGCGACGCGCGTAGCGCCTTGCCGACCGCGCTCGCCAGAGCGGCGGACTGCGCGCCTGGGTCGTCGAAAGCATGTAGCTGGATCATTGACTTCTCCTCCGTGCTGCTTTCTTGTTTAGTCTAGGAACAGCGTGGTGAATGACATCCCCGAACATGATAAGGATACAAAAGCATAGCGGCGCCGCGCGCTGCTGCGTGCGAGGCGCCGCCACCATTCAATTCTCTTCCTCGAGCCAGCAGGTATTGTGCTGCGCGAGCATCGCGCTGGCCGCCGCGGGACCCCAGGTGCCGGCCGCGTAGGGCTTCGGTTTCGTGCCGGAGGCCGCCCATTCGTTGAGAATCGGCTCGACCCAGCGCCATGCGGCTTCCTGTTCATCGCGACGCACGAACAGTGCGAGACGGCCGTTGATCACATCGAGCAACAGCCGCTGATACGCTTCCATCTGACCTTCGCGGAAGAACTGATCGAACGCGAGGTCCAGATGCACGCTAGACAGGTTCATCCCTTCGCCGGGCTTCTTCGCGAGACAGTACAAGCGGATCGTCTCATTCGGCTGCAGGCGGATCACCAGACGGTTCGCGCCGGCGCGCAAGGCGGTCGCGCCGAGTGCCGAATGCGGCACCGCGCGGAAGTTGACGACGATCTCCGCGATGCGGTCAGCCAGGCGCTTGCCGGTACGCAGGAAGAACGGCACGCCGGCCCAGCGCCAGTTTTCGATTTCCGCCTTCAGCGCGACGAATGTTTCGGTCGTGCTTTCGGGCCGCACACCCGCCTCGGCCGCATAGGCCGGCACCGATGCACCGCGGATCACGCCCGCATGATATTGGCCACGCACCGCGACACGGCTGATGTCGCGCGGATCGATCGGCTTCAATGCACGCAGCACACGCAGCTTCTCATCGCGGACGGAATCGGAATCCATCGAATGCGGCGGGTCCATCGCGACAATCGAAAGCAGTTGCAGCAAATGGTTCTGCACCATGTCGCGCAGCGCGCCGGTATTGTCGTAGAAATCGCCGCGCGCTTCGACGCCGAGTTCTTCGGCAATCGTGATCTGAATGCTCTCGACCCAGTCTCGACGCCACAGCGGCTCGAACAGCGCATTGCCGAAACGCAGCGCGAGCAGGTTCTGCACCGGCTCCTTGCCGAGATAGTGGTCGATCCGATAGATCTGATCTTCGGCGAAGATTTCGCCGACCGCATCGTTGATCGCATTCGACGAACGCAGGTCATAGCCGAGCGGCTTTTCAAGCACGATGCGCGAATTCTGATTGAGCCCGACCGATGCGAGCGCGCGGCAGATCGGCACGAACAGCGACGGGCCGGTCGCCAGATAGAACACGCGCGTACCGGGCAGATTCGCGACCGCATCGCGCAGCAACGCGAAGTCTTCGGGCTTGCCCAGATCGATGCCGACAAAGTCGATGCGATCGAGGAACGCGCTCCATGTGTCTTCCGCGAGATGCGCTTTCGACACATGCTCACGCACGTGTTCGTTGACCCATTGCAGATACTGTTCGCGCCCATCGATATGGCGCGCAACGGCGAAGATCTTGCCGGCCGGCGCGAGCATGCCTGCGCGATGCGCTTCATACAGTGCAGGCAGAATTTTGCGCATCGACAGATCGCCGGTGCCGCCGAACAGCACGAAGGTGAAGCTGGAATCCGTTTGCATGAGTCTCCGCGATGCCTTTCAAGGCGCTGAAAGCAGGCCGTAGTGCGATAAAATTTTTTTTGACACTGAATTGTAGTTTAACTACAATCCAAATCAAGAGGTAGCGTGCATTCGATGAAAAAAGCGTGCGGGGCCTGCGGAAATGCGCGTTTTCACCGAGTCAGCCAAGCTTCCCGGCATGTTATCGACAAATGCTTATCGATGTAGCGCGCGGCTCTGGCTGCCGCGGCATCAGGGGCTTTAGCGAACGGCATGCGGGTCGGCGCCTCGAGTCTGCAACGCGCGACGCGAGCAGGCACAAAAGCAAAAGAGGAGACGTCAAGTTGCATTCCGAGTCAATCATCTCTTGAGCATCCGCGGCCGGACATCATCGGCTAGCTAAGCGCACGAAAAAAGCGCTCGTTGGTGCCCGTTCGTCCAGTTGTTTGCCTGTTTGATTTCGACCATAACCAGCTCCCTGTCCAGCAGGGGCTCAACGTGTTTAAGTTCAGGTGTCTGGAGGAGATAAGCAATGAAATTCCGTTCGATCATGGGCGCTCTGTGCGCTGCGGGTCTGATGTGTGGCGTCTCTGTAGCGCAGGCGGCCGAGCAGGTCGAAGTGCTGCACTGGTGGACGTCGGGCGGCGAATCGAAGGCCGTCGGCGTGCTGAAGGATGATCTGCAGAAGCAGGGCTACGTCTGGAAGGACTTCGCAGTGGCCGGCGGCGCCGGCGCAGCGGCCATGACCGCACTGAAGACCCAGGTGATCTCGGGCAACGCGCCGAGCGCCGCGCAGATCAAGGGTCCGCTGATCCAGGACTGGGCATCGCAAGGCGTGCTGGTAAATATCGACTCCGTCGCCGGCGACTGGAAGAAGAACCTTCCGCCGGAAATCGACAAGATCATGCGCGCGGACGGCCACTATGTCGCCGCGCCGTTCTCGGTGCACCGCGTGAACTGGCTGTACATCAACAAGGCCGCGCTCGACAAGGCAGGCGGCAAGGTGCCGACCACGTGGCCTGAGTTCTTCGCGGTGGCCGACAAGATGAAGGCCGCGGGCATCCAGCCGATCGCAATGGGCGGCCAGCCGTGGCAGGACCTGACGCTGTGGGAAGGCGTCGTGCTGTCGCAAGGCTCGGATTTCTACAAGAAGGCGCTGGTGGACCTCGACCAGAAGACGCTGACCTCGCCGCAGATGGTTCAGGTGTTCGACACGGTCCGCAAGATCCAGGGCTACTTCGACGCAGGCCGCACCGGCCGTGACTGGAACCTCGCAACCGCAATGGTCATTAATGGCAAGGCCGGCATGCAGTTCATGGGCGACTGGGCGAAGGGCGAGTTCCTGAACGCCGGCAAGAAGTCGGGCACGGACTATATCTGCGCGGTGGTGCCGGGCACGGAAAAGGGCTACACGTTCAACGTCGACTCGTTCGTGTTCTTCCAGCAGAAGGGTCAATCGGCTGCGACGCCGGGTCAGCTCGCACTCGCGAAGACGATCATGAGCCCGGCTTTCCAGGAGCAGTTCAGCCTGTACAAGGGTTCGATCCCGGTGCGCCTCGGTGTGCCGATGGACAAGTTCGACGATTGCGCGAAGAAGTCGTACGCGGATGAGCAGACGGCGATCAAGGCCGGCGGTTATGTGCCGTCGCTGGCGCACGGCATGGCTCAGCCGGATGCGACCGCAGGTGCGATCAGCGACGTCGTGACCAAGTTCATGAACTCGCAGGAAGATTCGAAGACCGCCGTCGAAGCGCTGGCCAAGGCAGCGAAGACGAAGTAATTGGTATCTTCACGCACTAAAGTAGTGGTAGTGCAGTAGCAGAATGCCCGGAGTTGCGTTGCGTGCGTTGCATCAGCGTGCTCCGGGCAAAGACGGTTCGACGACAGTCGCGCCCTCGGCCGCTTAAGCGCCGCGTTTTTCCGGAGCTTCCGACGAAAAGCGCCGGCCCTGACGGCATAGTTCCAGGAGTCGAGTTGTGACTGCTTCTCTTAGCGGAAACGCAAAGCGCACGGTTGCCGTTGCGCGCCGCACGTCGCCGATGGCGGCACTCGCCGACCGCTGGATTCCGAAGCTGGTGTTGTCGCCCAGCGTCGTGATCAGCCTGGTCTTCGTCTACGGTTTCATTCTCGTCACCGGTTATCTGTCGCTGTCGAATTCGAAACTGTTGCCGAGTTACAAGTTCGCCGGTTTGGCGCGTTATCGCGAGTTGTTCGATAACGACGTGTTCTGGACGTCCGCGAAAAATCTCGGCTGGTTCGGCATTCCGTTCATTGGTATCTGCATCGGCCTCGGGCTGTTGCTGGCTATTCTGCTCGACCAGAAGATCCGCAACGAAGGCGCGTTGCGCGCGGTGTTCCTGTATCCGATGGCGCTGTCGTTCATCGTGACGGGTACCGCGTGGCAGTGGATTCTCAACCCGGACCTCGGCTTCCAGAAGGTGCTGAACGACTGGGGCTGGACGAGCTTCTCGTTCGGCTGGCTCGGCGACCCGGACCGGGCGATTTTCTGCGTGGTGATCGCGGCGGTCTGGCAATCGACGGGCTTTGTGATGGCGTTGTTCCTCGCCGGATTGCGCGGCGTGGACAGCGAGATTTTCAAGGCCGCGCAAGTGGATGGCGCGACGCTGCCGACCATTTACCGGAAGATTGTGATTCCGAGCATGCGCCCGGTGTTTTTCTCGGTGCTGCTCATCCTGTGTCACATCACGATCAAGACCTTTGACCTGGTCGTCGCGTTGACGGCGGGCGGGCCGGGCACCTCATCGTCGTTGCCGGCGATGTTCATGTACACGTTTTCGTTCAACCGCGGGCAGCTGGGTGTGGGTGCGGCATCGTCGATGATGATGCTGGCGACGGTGGTCGCCGTGCTGGTGCCGCTGATGTATCTGGAATCGCGAGGTACCCGCAATGCAGCCTAAGATGAACATCAGCCGCGCGGTCATTTACGCGGCGCTGATTCTGTTTGCGCTTTACTTCCTGTTCCCGCTGTACGTGATGCTGTCGACGTCGTTCAAGGATATCGACCAGCTGCGCAGCGGCAACCTGCTGACGCCGCCGACGCACTGGACCTTCGCGCCGTGGGTGAAGGCGTGGAGCGAGGCCTGTACGGGCGTGCGATGCGACGGCATGCAACCGTTCTTCATGAACTCGGTGCGAATGGTGATTCCGGCGGTGCTGATCTCGTCGATCATCGGCGCGTTCAACGGTTACGTGCTGACGCACTGGCGCTTCCGTGGCGCGGACGCGATTTTCACGATGCTGCTGGTCGGCTGCTTTATTCCGTTCCAGGCCATTCTGCTGCCAATGGCGCGCGTACAAGGCTACTTCGGCCTGTCGAATACGACGACTGGGCTGGTGGTCGTGCACGTGGTGTACGGCATTGCGTTCACGACGATGTTCTTCCGCAACTTCTACGTGAGCATCCCGGCGGAACTGGTGAAAGCGGCGCGCATCGACGGCGCGGGCTTTTTCATGATCTTCTCGAAGATTCTGCTGCCCGTGTCGCTGCCGATTTTCATGGTGTGCCTGATCTGGCAGTTCACGCAGATCTGGAATGACTTTCTGTTCGGTATCGTGTTTTCGGGCGTCGATTCGATGCCGATCACGGTGGCGTTGAACAACCTCGTGAACACGTCGACCGGTGTGAAGGAATACAACGTCGACATGGCAGGCGCGATTATCGCGGCGCTGCCGACGCTGCTGGTTTATGTGATCGCCGGCCGCTATTTCGTGCGCGGCCTGACAGCGGGCGCGGTGAAGGGTTAACGAAAGTTAAATGAGCAGGTTCAGAGACTAGAGGATTCACAGCATGGCAAGCCTTTCCATCCGTGACGTGTACAAGACCTACCCGAATGGGGTGCCGGTCTTGAAGGGTGTCAACATCGACATCGAAGATGGTCAGTTCCTTATTCTGGTCGGTGGGTCGGGATGCGGGAAGTCGACGCTGCTCAATATGATCGCCGGCCTCGAGACCGTGACCAAGGGCGAGATCCAGATTGATGGCAAGACTGTCAATAATCTGTCGCCGAAGGATCGCGACATCGCGATGGTGTTCCAGTCGTATGCGTTGTACCCGTCGATGACGGTGCGCGACAACATTTCGTTCGGGCTGAATATCCGCAAGGTGCCGAAGAGCGAGCAGACGCAGATTGTCGATCGCGTATCGAGCATGCTGCAGATCCAGCATCTGCTCGATCGCAAGCCGGGGCAGCTTTCCGGCGGTCAGCGGCAACGCGTGGCGATGGGCCGCGCATTGGCGCGCGACCCGGTGATGTTCCTGTTCGATGAGCCTTTGTCGAACCTCGATGCGAAGCTGCGTATCGAGATGCGTTCGGAGATCAAGCTGCTGCATCAGCGCCTGGGTACGACCATCGTCTATGTGACGCACGATCAGATCGAAGCGATGACGCTCGGCGATCGTATCGCGGTGATGAAGGACGGCATCGTGCAGCAGTTCGGCGCGCCGCAGGAAATTTATGATTCACCGTCCAATCTGTTTGTTGCCGGGTTTATTGGCGCGCCGCCGATGAACTTCATTCAAGGCAAGGTGGTGGAGCAGGGATCGGGTGTCGGAATGGAACTCGATACCGGCGTGAAGAAGACGGTGCTCAATCTGCCGTTCGATGGGAAGGTGCGTTCGCATATCGGCAAGGAAGTGGTGCTGGGCTTGCGGCCGGAGCGCATTACCGATCCGCGGCATGCTCACGATACGGCGGATGGAAAATTGCAGCAGGTCGAGGTCAAGGTCGATGTGATCGAGCCGACCGGGCCGGATACGCTGGTGTTTGCGCAAGTGAATGGCAAACGCATCGTGAGCCGTGTGCACCCGGGCGCGAATCCGCAGCCTGAGCAGACGATGTCGTTGCTGTTCGATGTTTCCAAAGCGGTGCTGTTCGACCCGGCGACGGAAGAGCGGATTGCTTAAGGACTGGTGCTGATGGTTTGCTCAAAGGCCCTATGCGTTTGATCAGCGCTTAGGGCCTTTTTTGTTGTGTCAACGGCCGGTTTCGACACGATTCCGGTCTTTCTTGCCATTGCCCGCTTACCGGTATCCACGCGTGCCGGGCGATTAGTCAGCATTTCGGAGATTGCACCATGACGTCTAACTCTTCGGTTCCCAAGAAGCCTCTGTCGCAGAAGCGCGTCGATCTGCTCGCAGCCCTTTTGCAGGAAGCGCTGCTCACCGGACGCCGGCATCTCCATCAGTTTTCGCAGCTGTCGTCGCTGGCTCGCGCGATCGAAAGCCTCGACACACCGTCGATCGATCGGGCGCGCTTCCTCACGCTGCTTCGCGAACTCGCGACGGACGCCGAGGCGCAGGCGCAGATCGATGTCGATATGTTCGAAAGCCTGCTGGGCGGACGGATGATGAAGCGCAAAGCCGAGCAGGAGGCGCAATTGCGCAAGGACGTTTTTGTGGTCGAGGCGGGGACGACCCGGCATTGATTCAATCGATTGGCGGCCGGGCAGCCGCCGCCCATCCGCTTTTCGCGTTGCCGTCGTCAATGCGGCAGGCGGATGTCGTATTTGAACGTGACTAACCGCGCCAGCAGGATGAAGAGCGTCGCGATTAGCACGCTATAGACGGTGTCGAACTCGATGTGCTCGAGAAATACATAAAGCAGGCAGCCCGCGAACGCACAGGTTGCGTACGGGCGCGAGTCGCGCAGGATTAGCGGGACTTCGTTGCAAAGCACATCGCGGATCACCCCGCCAAAGACACCGGTTGTGACGCCCATCATGGCCGCGGTGAACCACGGCAACTGGGCATCGAGCGCTAGCGATGTACCGGAAACGCTAAAGAGGCCGAGCCCGATCGCATCGGCGACCAGAAGCACGCGTTCGGAGAAAAGGCCGGAAGCGGCCTTGAGCAGCATCGGCGAGAAGAACGACACCGCAAACAGCGCGATCACATACGGTTGGTGTTCGACCCAGTAGAACGGGCGGCGCTCCAGCAAGATGTCTCGTACGGTGCCACCGCCGAACGCAGTGGCCATTGCGACGAGAAATGTTCCAATCGGATCGAGACGGCGCGCGCGGGCTTCGATAAAGCCGGAAATCGCGTACGCGAGAATCGCGATTGCCTCCATCGCGGATAGGGCCAACGTGAGTCGCGGGTGCATGGGGAATGGTTTGGGGCGTTCTAGTTTTTGGGTTGGGGCGGGGTCGCACCGGGCTGTAGCAGAACCAGCACGGCGCCTGCGCCGCCGTCGTGCGGTCTGGCCTGGCAAAAGGCAATCACTTCTTCCTTTTGCACTAGCCACGCGCGTACTTTGCCTTTAAGGACCGGTTCCTTTCCAATGGACCCGAGGCCCTTACCGTGGATCACTCTAAGACAGCGCAAGCCGCGCTTGCTTGAGTCGCGGATAAATTCCGCGAGTGCATCTCGCGCTTCGTCTCTGCGCATGCCGTGCAAATCGAGTTGCGCCTGAACGATCCACGCGCCGCGCCGCAATTTGCGAACGACTTCCTGGTTGATGCCGGGGCGGTGATAGAACAGCGATTCGTCCGTGTCGAGCAGCATCTCCGGGTCGAATTCGTCGGAGATCGCTTCGTTTAGCACCGCCGCTTCGTCAAGTCGCGTTTGCAGAGGAAGCGGCACAGGTGGCGTGCGAGACAAGCTCGCGCGCGGTTTGGTGCCGAGTGGGGTGACTTCGCCGAGTTCCCGGCGGAATTGCTCAGCGTCCGCGTCGGCAGCGCGTTTGGCTTTTTTCGCCCGAGCGGTTTCCTGTTCACGGCGCTGTGCGTCACCTTTGAGCGCGTCGCGCAACGTGCGCAAGTCGGCCAGTCCAGCGCCGCGCGTGAGCGTCGGTTCGATCGGCCGGGGTCGGTCGGCCTCCACCGGAGCAGGCGCTGAGACGCGCGCGTTCGCTTTGGGCTTGGGGTCGCTCGGATGCGGGCGGTTCTTTGGCATGGCGTGGGAACAGGAAGAAAACGGCAGGTCCGTCGACGCGGAACGTTAGCAGGAATTTTATCCGTCATCGTCGGGCGAGTCTTGCTGGACGAAATGGATCCGGGCGACTGCCACCTCGGTCTGCGCGGGCAAGGACACGCATCCGTTTCATCGTCGCCACGCGCAGCCCGATCGGGTCACACTGCGACCCCGCGCGCGCCACTGGCGGGCCTGCGGACAAGGTCGCTTCAATTTGACCGCCGATCCGATATATTTCCGACGAAATCGGTTCTGTGCAATGCGAGATATCGTCTATCGATATGCCGACGCAAAAATGTCTTCGGGGCATGTTGTATCCCTATGACTGCACGGAGACTTCGTCTGGTGGCCACGGATAGGGAACCGCATCCCCCGTTGCACAGGAGAACACGATGAGCATCGAACTCGGCGACATGCGCTTTTTTGTCGAGGCATTGCGTCAGGGAAGCCTGACCAAGGCGGCTCTGCAGCTCGATATTCCGAAGTCGTCCGGAAGCCGGCGTATCAAGAAGATGGAGGAGGAGCTCGGCGTTCAGCTGCTCAAGCGAAACACGCGCAAGCTGTATCCGACCGAAATCGGTAAAGCCTATTTCGAGCGGTGCGCGCGCGTGATCGACGAGATCGCGGCAGCCGAACAGATGGTCAGCGAACAGCGCCGGTCGCCAGGCGGACCACTGCGCATCGCCGTTCCATCCGAACTCGGCGCGCTTCGCTATGCCGCGTGGTTCACGGAATTTATTTCGCTGCATCCGGACATCACGATGGAGATCCATGCGGGCGCTGGCAGCCGGCTCGTGGAACTCATTGCAAGCGACGTCGACGTATGGATCAAGACCGGCGACGTGCAGGATTCGGGCCTCGTCGTGCGCCGGCTTTGCGTGCTCAAGCGCTCTGTCTATGCAAGTCCTGCCTATCTGGAACAGCGTCGCTTCCCTGAGCATCCACACGATCTCAATGCACACAACTGCCTGATGCTTGGCGATCAGCCCAACTCGAGCGAGCGTTGGTCCTTCTCGCGCGACAGTGAACAACTGACCCTTGATGTGTCCGGAAACGTGTGGGTGAACAGCCTCGCGATACTGCGCCAACTGACGTTGTCCGGCCTCGGCCTCGCGCTGTTGCCCGATGTCCAGGTGGAAGACGATGTGAATCGTCACGCACTCGTGAAGACAATGTCCGACTGGATCCCGGAGGGGATCGAAGTCAATCTGCTGATGCCGCACCGCGCGCTGTTGCCTGCGCGCATTCGTGCCTTTGTCGACTTCTTCACGACGAAGCCGCACGAGTAACGCAGTGCGTTATCCGAAGCGGTGGCATTTGTGCTCAACGACGAACAGTCTGTACCGCTCGATGCACGCCTGTTCGGGCGCTTTGATCGCATACTGTTTTCGTATGTTGAGCCCACACGAATTTTCGACTTTACTTCTGGTCCGCGATGCGCCCGACCAGCTCGATACGACTTGCAGCAACCTTTCTGCATTGCTTGAGAGGCAGCTAATCATCTTCGAAAAGTCGAACAATGGGCAAGAACGCCCACTAGCGACTGCAAACGGACGATCGCTGCTATGCGCGTTAGGCGCGCATGACCGTACGTGCTGTACCGGGTCTCGCGCCCGTCGCTATGCAGGCATCGAAGCAATGGTTAATTTCAGGAAAGCTAACGATGGAAATGCACCCGTGTTTCAAGGATCATAAGTGGAATGCAACGCCGATAACGCGTCACGCGTGGATCAACGCAATATCGAAGCAAGGCTGGAACTGTAAGTTCGACGCGTCCCGCCGCGGCCCGTCGACTATCGACATGGCGCAGGCGGGGCAGACAGGCATCGTCAACATCGACGTTGCGTGGCAGTCGGTATCGCCTGTCCTGCATCGCATCAGTGCGCCATGGAACGGTGATCGACTGATCGTGAAGGTCGTGAAGAGCGGCACGCTGCGAATCGAACAAAGCGGACAGACAGCGACGTTTAAGCCCGGCGATGTCGTCGTACTCGATCCGCAACATATGTTCAACGAGTTCGTGTGCGAACCGGTTCGCATGTCCGCGCTGTGCGTCCCCAAAGACGCGTTGCGCGAACGCGGACTTCGCCACCGCTTTCCGTTAGCGTTTCGTCCGGATCCGGCATCGGCGGATGTCGGTGCGGTACGCGAATTCGTATTGAATCTGACCTCGCAAGCCGGCAAGGCAAGCGACCCACTGCTTGCACGTCTGGCCGAGCAGTGCCTCGATCTGATGGATGTGCTGGTTAGCGATCGCGGAACGCGCGCCTCGGAACGCGCGAGCGTCGCGACGGTGCTGCGTGCAAAGCAGGTTATCGCGCGCCACATCGGCGACAGGAGACTGAGCCCTGCGCGAATTGCGGCCGAGTTGAACATGTCGACCAGCAGCCTGCTGCGCGCACTGAAAGCGAAAGGGCTGTCGCCGATGCGCTATGCGTGGTCACTGCGGCTGGAGCATGCGGCACGGCTGCTTGGCGGCGCGCCGCACGGCGCCATTCAGGAAGTCGCGTACCAGTGCGGTTTCGAAAGCACGTCGCATTTTAGCCGCGCGTTCAAGGAGCGCTACGGAATGACGCCGCGTGAGTATGCGGCGAGCCAGCACGCGGCGGCCGTTGACGCGCTCGAAGGACGCACGTCGCGCGCGCGCTCCTGAGTGTTGCCGGAATTTCACCGGGCCATTTGCGGCTCCATGTGATATACAAGCGTCTTCTAATGCTTTGGAACTGCTTGCATGCAAGTGCTCGTCGATGCTGATGCTTGCCCTGTCGTCATCAAGGAGATGCTATTCCGGGCTGCGCGGCGTGCTGAAGTCCAGGTGACGTTGGTTGCGAACCAATATTTACGTACGCCACCGTCTCCGTATATCAAATCGATTCAGGTACCGGCGGGCATTGACGCAGCCGATGCCCGTATCGTTGAACTGGTCATGTCGGGCGACCTCGTGATTACCGCAGATATACCGCTTGCCGCCGCGGCACTCGACAAAGGCGCACAGGTGCTCGATCCGCGCGGAGTCTGGTTCACGCGCGAAAACATTCAGGAACGCCTGACGATGCGCGATGTGATGGATCAACTGCGCAGTGCGGGCATCGATACCGGGGGTCCCGCCCCGTTCAGCGCGCGGGACAGCAAGGCTTTTGCCAGTCAACTCGACCGGTTTCTTGCGCTGCACGGCGCGCGGCATCGTGGGACGCAGCAGTAGGCGTACCTGTTACCGCATCGGGTTCAGTTCGCACATGATCGCGAAAAGATCCGACTGGGTCAGCATGCCGACGATCCTGCGATCACGATCGATGACGGGCAGATGATGATGCCCCCTCGCCATAAATAGCCGAACCACGTCCGTTAGCTTCATATCTGAGCTCACGGTGGCGACGGAGCTGGACATCACGCTCTCGACAGCATCTGTGCCGTTGGGCAGTGGCGATTCGTCGCCAACGGCCCGCAAATGGCCAACGACGCGCCGCAAATCCGAGTGGCTCACAACGCCCAGAAGATGGCCGGATGCATCGATAACCGGAAGCAGCTTGAAACGATAGCGGGCCAGTAGGGTTTGCGCGTACTCCTTTGTATCGTCGGCCCTGACGGTGATGACAGGCGCGCGCATCACGTCGGCACAGGTGAGCTCCAGCAGGCCATGCAGTACGGACTGGCGCCGCAACTCCGCGAGCACCGCCGACTGCGCTCGCTCGCCTGCGGCGTTTCCATTGTTCGGGTTGTGGGTTTTTACCGACGCGTGCTGAAACGGCATTTTGCCAACCAGGCGTCGACCGGGATAGCGAAAGGTCATCGTCTTCGTCCCCATGGTTGATTTTCGATGCAGTCATGCGCTGTGCGGCGCAGCAAAACATGCGCGCCAATAACTAGTTTGCAGACCGATGGGAAGCGATGCGATTAGCAATTTCCCGATGCCGGTCGATGCGAGCTGCGTCGCATTGTCGCGCAGGGGAAATCGCGCCACCGTTGCCCTGTATTGCTCACAGGTCAAAACCCATCTGCACACGCCCAAGCGCCGTGAGGTCTTCTGCCGTTGCGCGGCCAACGAAGTCCACTTCGAAATGATCCGTGGGAAAGTCCGGTGGACTCATGCCTTCAATGAAACTCGGCCGCTGCCGCTTCAGGTACGCATCGTTTTTCGCACACGCCGGCACGGATGCGATGTACATCACATTGCTATAGCCGTTGCCGCGGTGCGCGTCTTCGACTGCATGAATCACGTCGCTATGCCAGAACACGGCGTCGCCGGCTTGCATGAGCGGAATAGAAGACAGCGCATGAAACAGCGGCGCGTGATATTCGGATTTGATCGACAGCGCGCGACCCGGCATCGCCCCGCACAGGTCGTCGTCAGCCACGTCATCCTGCAACGCGCGCAAAAGGATGTAGGCCATCGCGTTCGCGATCGGCACCAGCTGCAGGGTCCCGTCGCCGGGGCCTTGCGGCGTTAGCGCCGTCCATCCTTGAAACGTGCGGAACATCGAGCACACGGCCGGCGAAGGAATCTCCTCGACTTCGGTGCGCCACGCTGCATCGAACGGATCGTAATCGCGCCAGTTGCCGGCGAACACGTGGCGATACACGTTGCGAAAATTCGACTCGATCCATCGCTCGACCGAGCCGCCGTCACAGTGCGCGGACAAACCCAGCGACGCCGAACCAGGCGGCCGGCGGCGCAGGCGGTCCGCATAGACCGGAACATGGTCCGGATCGAAATGCACCCGGCCTTCGCTTTCGGTGCGCCACAGACGATTGAGGAACACGCGCGTCTGCGTGAGTTCGGGCGATTGGCGCGCGAGCACCTGCGGCCGCGACCAGTACACGCCGTAAATCTGCGGCTTGCTGGACGCGAGCTGTCCAAAATATTTGTCTTCCGCCCGGTTCAGCAACCTGGCGTCGAGGTTGTTTCGCTCGACATACTCGGCGATGTCGTTGTCCCATTGCTCGACGAGCGATCGCTCGAATACGTTGCGGATCACACAGGCGCCTCGCGATTTGACGAGCGCAATCTGCTGTTCGCTGACCCGGTTCGCGACAATGTCGTCGAACCGGATTTCCGGAATCACGGATTCGCCACGCTCGCGTAGCGTCGCGAGATGCTGCGCTTGCTGTGTCATCGCCGCTTCCATCTCGGCGAACACTTCGCGGTAGTTGGGCAGCATCGCGCGAAGCTGTCGCTTCGCGGTGCGAATCGCCGCCGGCAGGTCATCGATTTGCAGTGCCATTTGATGGTCTCCGTGTGACGTGTCAGATACATCGCAGCGTACGCGACGCACGTGCATCTGAGTGATACTATCCGGTCAAAGATTCCTTGTTTCAGGACATGAAAGCCGCTTACGAACGTGTCGATTTTGGCGAGGATTGTTCGGTCAGGGTCTACCATCGCCTGCTGCGCCGCATCCCTTTTGAATGGCACCACCATCCGGAATACGAGCTCACGCTGACGACGAACAGTCAGGGCAAGCGGTACATCGGCGATTCGGTCGCGTCGTATGGCGCGGACGATCTGGTGCTGGTGCCGCCCAATCTGCCGCATACATGGGCGTCGAACCGCTCGATCGATGACGAAGCGCCGCAAGTCGCAATCGTCATATGGTTCGATGGCGCGTGGCTGCGCCGACTCGCCGATGTCTGCCCGGAATACGTCGGCTTGTGCGATCTGCTGCGACGAGCCGCATGCGGACTCGCGTTCGAACACGGCGCTGGCGCGCTGATGCGGCCGCATCTTGAACGCCTGCTGGCGGATAAACCCCAGGTGCGGCTACAGGCTGTGCTGGAGGTCCTCGATCTTCTCTCTGAACTTCCGGCAACACCGCTCGCATCTCCGAGTGCATTTGATGCACAAACCGGCGCGGCAAGCGGCCATGAACCGGACCAGATCAATCGCGTGCTTGCGCTGATAGAGACGCAATTTGCGCGTCCGCTGCGCCTTTCCGCGCTCGCGAAGGCGGCCGGTCTGTCGGAGCGCTCGCTAACCCGCCATTTCACGCGACATTTAGGGGAGAGCGTCGGCCGATACATTACGCGTGTGCGCATTGGACATGCGTGCCGGATGCTGACCGATACACGCGTGCCAATATCCGTGATCGCATCGCGCTCGGGCTTCCCGAACCTCGCGAATTTCAACCGCCTGTTCAAGAGCGCCAAAAGCATGACGCCTGTCGAATTCAGGCAGCAGTTCAGCGGAGCACGTCATGCGGGCGACGCAATGTCGCCGCGACTGACAGAACGTTCCCCGTCTCTGCAGAAGCTCGAAAAACATCGAAGAAAGCAGGAGCATCCAGACACTTGACTGATTGACGACCGACTAGACTAGTCATCAAGTCGTTGCGGACACCCAGGTGACGATACTGGCCAGCACGCATCCGGACCTGCCTTTTGGGCAATATGGGGAACGCAACGCACAGGTCTCGCCGTAGTCGCTAGCGGAACAAAGGGGGACGCAATGACCATCGCGAACTGTCAGATCAATGACCGGATCGGCGCGACAGCGAGCGCGGACCTCTATCGCGGCCGCCTGACGGATGGAACGTCAGTGCTGGTGAAGCTGGCCGCGGACTATGCCGACCCGGCCCAATCCGCTCGTCTGAAGCGCGAATACCAGCTGCTGCAATCGTTGGATGTCGCGGGTATTGCGAAACCGCTTGCGCTGATCGATGAGCGTGGCCGTTCCGCGCTGGTCCTCGAGGACTTCGCAGGGGAGTCGCTTGAGATTCATCTGGATCAGCAGCCGCGCCTGGACCTCGCGCTTTGCCTGCGCATCGGTCAGCATCTGGCCGACGCGTTGGCGGGCATCGACGTCGCGCGGGTGATCCATCGCGATATCCGGCCTGCCAATATCCTGTTCGAGCCCGAGACCGGCAAGGTCCTGATGGTCGACTTCAGTATGGCGACCGCGGAGGAATCGAGCGCCGTCTCCGCACAAGACGCCACCGCTTGCGCAGGCGATTGGGCTTACGTGTCCCCTGAGCAAACGGGCCGCATGAATCGTCAGGTCGACTACCGGACCGACTGCTATTCGATGGGCGTGTTGCTCTATCGGATGCTAAGCGGCCAGTTGCCCTTTCAGGCAAACGATCCGCTCGAATGGACGCATTGCCATATCGCCCGTGTGCCGGTTCCGCCGGCCGGGATCGCACCCGACGTGCCGCGACCGGTATCGGACATCGTGATGAAGTTGCTGGCCAAGCTACCGGAAGACCGTTATCAAAGTGCGCAGGGTCTGCGCGCCGACCTTGACCAGTGTCTCGCGCAATGGCTAGCAGCGGGCCGCATCGACGCGTTTGCGCTGGGCGCCGAAGATGTCCCGGCACGCTTCCAGGTGCCGCACAAACTGTACGGGCGCGACGCGGAAGCGGGGCGTCTGTTCGGCGCGTTCGAGCAGATGGTCGCCACCGGACAGGCCGCGCTGGCGACCGTGTCGGGATACTCGGGCATCGGCAAGTCGACGCTGGTCGACGCAGTACGCAAGCCGATCTTCGCGAAGCATGGCTATTTCATTGCGGGCAAGTTCGATCAGTACCAGCGCGATGTGCCGTATGCGACGCTCACGCAGGCTTTTCGCGAACTGGTGCAGCAACTGCTCGCCGAAAGCGAGGCGCGGGTCGCCGGATGGCGTCAACAGATCCAGGCGGCAGTCGGTGTCAACGGCCAGCTTATCGTCGACGTACTGCCGCAGGTCGAGCTGATTATCGGTCCGCAACCGCCGGTGACCGCGTTGCCGCCGACCGACGCGCAGAACCGGTTCCGCATGGTGTTCCGGCAATTCGTCACGGTGTTTACGAGCGAGGACCATCCGCTAGTCCTGTTCCTCGACGACCTGCAATGGATCGATGCGGCGAGCCTTGCTTTGATCGAGCATCTGCTCACGCACCCGGACACGCGCTATCTGCTATTGATCGGCGCATACCGCGATAATGAAGTGAGCGCCGCGCATCCGTTAATGACGGTGTTCGCGACGATCCGCGACAGCGGCGCGCCGGTTATCGACGTCAGGCTCGCGCCGCTGACGGACGTCCATCTGAATCAGCTGGTGGCCGACACGCTTCATGCGTCGCCTGTCACCTATGAGCCGCTGACGCGGCTCGTCTGCGAGCGCACCCAGGGTAACCCGTTCTTCTTTATCCAGTTTCTCGATGCGCTCCACAAGGAGGGCCTGTTGCGGCGCGACGCGCAGCAGCGTGGCTGGCAGTGGGACCTCGCACAGATCAATGCGAGGGACTTTGCCGACAACGTCGTCGACCTGATGGTGGACAAGCTGCGGCAACTGCCACGCGCCGCGCAACAAACACTGCAGTTGGCCGCGTGCCTGGGCAACACGTTCGATTTGCGGCATCTCGCGCTCGTCAGCGGGCATGCCGCGACGCAGGACCGGCACGGCTTGAGTCTCTCCGAGTCCGAGCAAGGTCTGGCCACGGCCGTGCGCGCCAGCTTGATCGTTTGCAGCAACGGCACCGGCAAGTTTCTGCATGACCGGATCCAGCAGGCTGCCTACTCGCTGATCCCCGAAGCGGACCGTGCCGAAGCGCACCTGCGCATCGGCCGCACCCTGCTGGCGAATCTCAACGCGGAAGAACTCGCCGAGCACGTGTTCGACGTCGCGAACCAGTACAACCGGGGCGCGGCGCTTGTGATCGGGCGCGACGAGAAAGCGCAGGTGGCGGCGCTCGATCTGCGTGCGGGGCACCGGGCCAAAGTGTCGGCAGCGTACGCGTCGGCGAGCGTTTATCTGGCAGCCGGTATCGCATTGTTCGACGACAGCGATTGGGACACTCAGTATCGGCTGATGTTCAGCCTGCGCCTCGAGCGCGCGGAGTGCGCGTATCTGACCGGCGAGTTCGCTCAGGCCGAGCAGCTGATCGCGGAGCTACTGCAGCGTGGCGCATCGAAAATCGATGTGGCGGCTGTCTATGAACGCAAGGTGCTGCTGCATATCGTGAAGTCGGAGAATCCGCTGGCGGTCGATCACGGGCTCACGTGCCTGCGACTGTTCGGTATCGACTTTCCCGCGCATCCGACCCAGCAACAGGTCGAGGCCGAATATGACACGGTATGGCGCAATCTCGGCGAGCAGCCGATTGAGAGCCTGATCGACCTTCCGCTGATGACCGATCCGGAACTGCAGACCACGATGCGTCTCTTTTCGACGCTGCTAGAAGCCGCGTACATCACCGACGTCCATCTGTTTTGCCTGCTGTTGTGCCGCATGGTGAACATTAGCGTGCATCATGGGACGAGCGGCAATTGCGCGCATGCGTGCGGTTTTCTGGGCTTCACGCTTGGGCCGGTGTTTCGCCGCTACCGCGACGGTTATCGTTTCGCGCGAGTCGGATATGACCTCGCGGAAAAGCACAGCTTCGTCGCTTACCGCGCGATGGTCCAGCACTCGATGGGACGGGTTTGCGTGTGGACCGAGCCGGTCGGCGATGCGATCGAGTTTCACCGGGCCGCCGTTCGTTCCGCGATCGAGACAGGGACGCTGACGTTCGCTTGCTACAGCACGTTTCAGATCAACACGACCCTGCTGCTGCGCAACGATCCGCTCGATGCGGTGTGGCGCGAGTCGCAGAGCGGTCTCGACTTCGTGCGAAAAGCCCGGTTTCGCGACATCGAAGACGTGATCGTCGCTCAGCAACGCCTGATCGCGGCACTGCAGGGCCGGACCGCGAACCTCGCCACGTTTAGCGACGCGCAGTTCGACGAGGCCGCGTTCGAGGCGCAGCTAACCGACGACCGCATGACGATGATGATTTGCTGGTACTGGGTCACCAAGCTGCAAGCGCGGTTTCTGGCGGGCGATTACGCGGCCGCACTTGCCGCGTCCAAACAGGCGGAACCGCGTTTGTGGGCGCTCTTCGATCAGGTCGAGCTGGTCGAGTACTTTTACTACACCGCGCTGACGGTAGCGGCGCTTTTTGAAAGCGCGCCGTCCGGCGGGCAGCGCGCGTGGCGTGAACTGCTCAGCTCCCATGAGGAGCAACTGCGCGCGTGGGCGAACACGCATCCGCCGACTTACGCCGGCAGGCATGCGTTGGTGTTGGCCGAGATCGCCCGCATCGAAGGGCGCGATAGCGATGCAATGGGTCTATACGAGAGGGCGATTGCTTCAGGGCGCGAGCACGGCTTCACGCTGAACGAAGGTGTCGCGCACGAACTGGCCGCGGGATTATGTGTGGCGCGCGGATGGGCGACCGCTGCGCGCGCGCACCTTGACGAGGCGCGCGGTTGTTTCGCGCGTTTGGGCGCGCATGGCAAAGTCGCGCAACTCGACGCGCGGATGTCGCCGTTGCGCGAAGCGTCGGTATCGCATGCGACTGCGCCCGGCGATGGCGCGCAACTGGACCTGCTGTCGGTGACCAAAGCGTCGCAGGCGATCTCCGGTCAAATCGTGCTCGAGGACCTGATCGATACGTTGATGCATATCCTGCTCGAAACCGCGGGTGCGCAGACTGGTCAGTTGCTGCTCGTGCGCGACGAGCGCGCGGACCTCGTGGCCGAGGCGAGCGTCGAGCAGAAAGCGATTCATGTGCGGCAATACCTGAACCCGCCCGCGCCCGCGGCATCACTCCCCCAGTCGGCCGCGCGCGGGCCGGATTGGCCAGGCTCGATCGTCAACTACGTGCAGCGCAGCCAGGAGCGGGTGTTGCTCGACGACGCGACACAAGCCAACCCCTTTTCGGCGGACGACCATGTGGTCAGCCGACAGCCGAAGTCCGTGTTGTGCCTGCCGTTGATGCGGCGCTCCGCGTTGATTGGGCTGCTGTATCTGGAGAACAATCTGGCCACCCGCGCGTTCACGCCGGAGCGTGTGAGCGTGCTCGAACTGCTGGCTTCGCAGGCCGCTATCACGCTGGAGAATGCCCGCTTGTACCGCGATCTCGCGGAACGCGAAGCGCGGATCCGGCGCCTCGTCGATGCCAACATTGTCGGGATCATCATCTTCGATCTTGACGGGCGCATCCTGGAGGCCAATGAAGCGTTTCTTCGCATGGTCGGCCATGACCGCGAAGACCTGGTATCCGGGCGGATGCGCTGGACGGACCTGACGCCGCCAGAATGGCGGGACAGCGACGTTCAGCGCACCGAGCAGCTTAAGACAACGGGAATATTGCAGCCCTTCGAAAAGGAATACTTCAGGAAGGACAGCAGCCGCGTGCCGGTGCTGATCGGTCTCGCGATGTTCGAAGCAGCGCGCAGCGAAGGTGTCGGGTTCGTACTCGATCTGACCGGGCGCAAACGGGCCGAAGCGCAAGCGCGCGTGAGCGAGCGGCGCTATCGCGAAGTACAGATGGAACTCGCGCACCTGAACCGCGCGGCGACGATGGGGCAACTGACCGCATCGATCGCTCATGAAGTGCAGCAACCGATCTCCGCGACGGCAACGTACGCATCCGCTGCGTTACGCTGGCTGGACGCAAAGCCGGCAAATGTCGAGGAGGTCAGGCAGGCGCTCGAGTACATCGTCAATGAGGCGATGCGGGCCGGCGGCATCGTGAGCGGCATTCGCAATCTGGTCAAGAAAGCGCCGCCGCGCAAGGACCAGGTGGACATCAACGAGGCGGTGCGCGAAGTAATCGAGCTGACGCAGGGCGAAGCGGCGAAGCACGAAGTCTCGGTACTGACGGTGCTCGGCGACGGGCTGCCGCCGGTGCTCGGAGATCGCGTGCAGTTGCAGCAGGTGATGCTCAACCTGATCGTCAATGCGATTGAAGCGATGAGCGCGCGCGGCGTCGGATTGCGCGAATTGCAGATCAGCACCGCTGTGGACACATCGAATGACGTGACGATCGCTGTACGGGATTCTGGCCCGGGACTGCCGCCGGTGGAGGTCACGCGCCTCTTCGATCCGTTCTACACGACGAAGCAGAATGGCCTCGGCATGGGTTTGTCGATTTGCCGTGCGATCGCCGAGGCGCACGGCGGCCGGCTGTGCGCGAGCGCGAACGCGCCGCATGGCGCTATTTTTCGACTCGTTCTGCCGCGCGGGGAGATCGCACGCGCGCCGTCGAGCGAGGACGAGGGGCTGCCGGTGGCGTGACGCGGTCAGCGCATCCCGGTGACCGTTCAGACCGTTCTACACAGTCGTTCCGCAACGCATGAAGCGAACGAAGCGATGAACGGAACGCAAACGCGTGGCGAGCACCGCGCATCGATGACGGAGTTCCGGTCGATGTGATCGTCCCGTGTTGCCGGTTACTGCTGCGCGGCCGCCGGCGCGACGCTCGCGCGTACACGGTACAGCAGTGAAGGATCCTGGTTGACGATTTGCCAGCTGACCCATTGACCCGACGGCACGATCAGTCCCGGATGGATCGCGTGCACCTGGCTTGGCTGTGGCGGCAGCTTGCAACCGCTCCGGGTCATGCGAGCGGTGTCGCTCTCGACGGTTTCGTGCGCGTCGATCGCGAGCACCGGGCCGCTCGGGTCCACCCGCAGCGGCGTGACCGTGATGGTGCGCTGCAGGTCGATGCTGCCCGCGGGTTCGTTCTTGCAGCCGACGTTATGCGTGACCACCTTGTGATGCCGGTTCGTCCGGGTCTGCCCGACCGCGCTCGTGCCATCGAATGAGTCGATTTGCTGACCGTTGCGGATCACCTGCAGCGTCCAGTTCACGACGGGTTGTGCGCCCGGTTGTGCGCCGGCTTGTTCGCCTGGTCGTGCGCCGGGTTGTGCATAAGGCTGCGGCGCCGGCGCGGGTTCTGCATACGGCTGTGGCGCCGGGGTCGGCTGCGGGTGCGGCGGCTGCGGTACCGGCGCTGGCTCTGCATACGGCTGTGGCACGGGCGCGGGTTGTGTGTGGGGCTGCGGTGCCGGCGAGGGTGCTGCATAGGGCTGAGGTGTGGGCGCGGGCTCCTCGGGTTGCGGCGTCGGCACCGGCAGGATCGGGGGCGTTCGCTGCACGGTAGGCGGCGCAGGCGTCTTTGGAGTGGGCTCATGCGCACGCTTTTGCGCGGGCTTGCGAGCCGGTTTTTCAGCGGGTTTCTGCGCACGCTTTTCAGCGGGTTTTTCGGCGGGCGTTCCAACGGGCTTTTCAGCGGCCTTTTCCGCTGGTTTTTCAACCGGCTTTTCGACAGGCTTACCCGCGGCCTTTTCTTCAGGTTTTTCAACCGGCTTTTCAGCAGGCTGCTGCGACTGAGCGGGCCGGGGTGCCGACGCGGAAGGATGCAGCGGAACGGCGTGTATCACCGGTGGCGACGCCGGAGCCGCAGGCTGCGAGGCGGGCGCCTCAGGCCGCACCACACCTTGTACCTGCGTCTGCGCGCGCGCCGGCACGAATGCGGCGGCAGCGGCGGCCAAAGCCGCGGCGAGGCAGTGCTTCCACAACATCATGTCGGCAGGCTCCATGCACGCGTATTGCAGACGTGTTGCACAACGCGTGCCCGGAAGTTGGTTCGATAGGTCCGCCGTGTCGTGGACGCTCAGCGTTCGACAACATGTATGGTCGCGGCAAATGCTTTGCGCGCGGGGCTAGCGGCCTTTGAATTCGACAGCAGGCCGTGGCTTTCCCGCGTTGGCGGCCTTGATAGCGGAGGTGAGCCCGACCTTCGCGTCCTCCGTATCAAAGAGCGGCATCGCAATGTCGAACAGCGCGTCATCTGCCGCATCGACGCCGCCGGTAGCCCAGCTGCGAAGCAGTGCCTTGTGTGCAGCATGGGCTCGCGTCGGGCCCTTGGCCAATTTCAAAGCGAAAGCATTGGCCTGCTCAAGCAAGTCGCGGTCCGGCACGACGCGATTCACGACGCCAAACCGCTCCATCGTGTCCGCTCGCACCGGTTCTGACGTGAACGCCCATTCAGCGGCAAGGAATCGACCCGCTTGCTGCGCTACCCGATAGATTCCGCCCAGCATCGTTGCGATTCCCAGCGTCTGCTCGGGATGGCCGAATCGGGCAGATTCGCCGGCGAAGACGATGTCGGCGCGAAGCGCGAGTTCCAGACCGCCACCGAAGCACAGTCCTTGAACAGCCGCGATAACGGGAAGCGGTAGGCGCTCGAAGCGGTTGAACGCGCTCAGGTAACGCTCGAACAGCGACCGTAGTTCTGCGTTCGACATCCCGTCCCATGGAAGGATGTCGCCACCGAAACTGAAATCAGGCCCGTCGGCGCGCAGCAGGACGGCGCGAGCATCGCTGCGGCTTATGGCTGTCAAAACCTCTTGCAGTTCGCCGATCATCTGCTCGGCGAGACGATTCTGCGGTGGGTTATCGAGGCTGATGGTCGCGACCTGGTTTGAGACGTCTAAAAACAGATGAGACATGTGCGCCTCCGTGGGCTATGAAAGATGTTCGCGGAACCAGTCGACCGCAGCGGTACTGGACTCGCGGAAATACTTCGCGTAGCCGTCGAAGTGTCCGCCGGGGAACATCACGAGGCGCTTCGGCTGCAACGCCTTTTCATAGGCGGCTAGCGCGAGATCGGTGACGGTGATCGTGTCGTAGGTCGCCACGACCATCAGCAGCGGCGTTGGCGACACCCGCGAAATCCACGCGCCCGGCTCGTACATTCGAGCGGCCCGGGTCGAACGCAGGGTGACCGTGTTTTCCCAGGTGCCTTCGGGGACCGGCTGCAGGTAGAAGTCCATCGCGTCGTTCGTGCGATACGCGGCCGGCACGCCCGCATCGACACTGACGATGGCCTGTCGCATCGGTGGCTCTCCCCGGGCCTGCGCGCGCTCGTCGTTGGTAAATGCTTGCTCGATCGACGCGGTCAATTCGGGTGGAATCCGCCGTAGCCCCTGCTCGTAGCCGCTGATGGTCGGCACTTGCGCGACCACGCAGCGAAGACGGCGATCGGTCGCGCCCAGCACGAGCGCGTGGCCGCCGGCGTAGCTGGTACCCCATAGGCCGATCCGCGCGGGGTCGACTCCTTCACACGATTCGAGAAACGAAAGTGCGCGCCGCCAGTCGGCAATCTGCCGCCATGGATCAATGTCGTGCCTTGGTTCGCCTTCGCTCGCGCCGAACCCTCTGTGATCGTGAAGCAACACGATGAAACCGGCGTCGGCGAACGCACGGGCAAAACCCTCAATGCCATGCTCCCGGGTACCCGCATATCCGTGCGCCATCGAGATCGCGGGCCGGAGCGTGCCATTGCTGGACGGCACGAACAGCCAGGCCCGCAGTCTGACGCCTCCGTCTGCTTCAAACTCAACATCCAGTCGCTGCACCATGGACACTTCTCCTTGCTTCTTCGGGTGGGGTGAATGACGGTGGCGCGAAGCGTCACGTTACTGCGTCGGCACGGGAACAATGACTGAGATCCTCCAACCGTCGGGCGTACGGATCGCGATTTCGTTGACGAGAAACTGAAACACGGCTGCCGGCTGGCCGATAGCGCCGGCTGTGATTCGAACCGGTGCGTAGATGTGCGCGACATCCGGGCCAAGCGGGATCACGCGGATCGCATCTTCATCGGGTTCGAATCGCCACGTGCCGGTGAAGACTTTGCGGAAGTGAGCCAGCACCGCGTCACGGCCCCAGAACGTGTAGGCGCGCGCCACGAAGTTGACGGGGTCCGGTTGTCCAGCCGGTGCGCGCGCGAGCACCGACTCGATCACCTCGATGTCGTGAGCCGTTTCACCCGCCGCCTGTCGCAAGAAAAGCGCGCGGATTTCCCGTAAGTCATCCGGGCTGGCCGAAGCAGCCGGCGATGGACTGACAATGCGCGGTGCCGTCATG
This sequence comes from Paraburkholderia rhizosphaerae, assembly GCF_004366595.1. Classification (GTDB taxonomy): domain Bacteria; phylum Pseudomonadota; class Gammaproteobacteria; order Burkholderiales; family Burkholderiaceae; genus Paraburkholderia; species Paraburkholderia rhizosphaerae. Next base: position 69,945 of record NZ_SORE01000018.1, on the reverse strand, counting down.
CAGAGGCCCGCAAAGAGGGACTTTTTTACGCTGAAGATCATGATCGAGGCTCCTGGTTGATAGATCCGGGCACCGGTGACGCCAATACCGTGCCGCCTAACTCTTTGCCGCGGGCGCCGGCGGCACGGGCAGGATGATCTCCGAAGCGACCTTCCAGTCCTTGCCCACTTTTATCCAGTTGATCAGCAATAGAAACGGCTTGGGTGTGCCGTCCTGGCCCGCGTAGGAAACCGTGATAGTCACGGGCGCGTATGTTTGCGCGACGTCCTTCGTCAGGCCTACCGCCTTGAATTTCGAATAATCCGGTTGAAGGACGACTGGGCCGGACGTGCCGATATCGTGAAGCTTCCGATCGATCGCGTCATTGCCCCAGAATCCCGCCCAGTTCCCTTCAGAAGGGATCGCGCTTTTCGCGACCAGAAGGGCAGCAGGGGATTGCCAGAACATGTCATGTAGCGCCTTGAAGTCGTGGCGATTCGCTAATTGCATCAGGTGGGTAAAGTTCGATCGGATCGTGTCCAGCGTCTTTGCGTCCAACGGGTCTGTGTAGTTAGCCGAAGTAGCTGCAAAAGATTGCGTGGAGACAATCAGTGTGACGACAACCGCCAAAACCATTTTGTGCATGATCAGATCCCGATGCGGAAAGGAAGCGTTGTGTCGGTGCGGCTGGTCCTATGCCGGCCCCATCCCGGTGCTTGCGGTGCGTCGCAGCGAGCACGGATTGATGACTCTCGCGAACAGGAGAGCAGTACACCCGGGCAGCGCGATGTGCATCCGTTACGCGGTGGCTTGGGAATTCGGGTCGGCCGGTGAATATCGTAGCGGTTGCGAGCGCGGCAGCAGTACGGGTTTCGGCGTGCGCTGGTACAAAAATGATGCTTTCTGCAGCCGCTGGAAAAGCGCTGCTCTGATGCCGCGTTTCGCGGAGCCTACTGGTGAGCGAAGGGCCCCGGCGTGCGATCGCCATCGAGGTGCAGGCGCTGCCAGGCCTTCGGGCTAAGCCCGGTCAGTCGCTTGAACCATCGTCCCAGATGGGATTGATCGACGAAACCGCACGCGAACGCAATGGCCGGCAACGTAAGACCGCTGTGCAGCAGCATGTCCTGAGCGCGGCTGACCTTGTTTTTGAGCGCCCATCGGTGAGGCGGCAAACCCGTCGACTGCTTGAACTCCCGCGCAAAATGACTCGGCGACAGCCCGCACGCGCGGCCTAGCGCGGTGAGTGTGACCTTGTCATGGTCGCGAATCGATAGCATGGCCTTGGCAAGTTGCAGGTGAGCGGGAGAAAGCCCGCCGCGCACACGGCGCAATGTTCCGGTCGCGTGAGTGCGCACGTAGCCGTCGAGGACATAGCTGTGAATGGTTCGCGTAGTGAGATCGAAGAACAGCGCGGCCGACGTGCCGCATGGCTTCCCGTCCGCTGCATGGCCTTGCGCCGCTTGCACCTGAACGGTCAGGAACGAAGGCTTGGCGGCGACCGGCGTGGGTCGCTCGAATACGGCGTGGTCGACTCCTTCAACGATCATCGAAGGTCGGTCGCGGGCGCGTCGGCAAGCAGCCGGTCCAGCGCAGCCGTCATGTGCTCGACTGGCGCGACGCCACGCACGACCACGGGAGGCGTCATTTTCGCCGCATCGCCGGTGCGCGACAGCATGACGAACGGCAGCCCCGTTATGCCGAGTCGACCGGCCATTGCTTCGTCATGCTCGATAGCGGTCTGGAATCGCTGTGCGGTTAAGGACGCGGCCAGCTCCGTGCGATCGACGCCATATTCGTTCGCTATATCCAGCAGCACGTCCGCATTGCCGATATCTCTCCCGTCCTCGAAATACGCTTTAAAAATCGCACGATGCACGGCGTCGAAACGACCTGCCGCGCGGCTGAAAAAAGCGGTCTCGAATGCAAGCCGGCTGCGTGGCGCAACCGGAGGCAGCTTCACCTTCACATTGCGTTCGGCGGCAAGCGGGTAGACCGCGTTGAGCCAGATGCGGGTGATGTATTCACCGTCAGGCTCGATGAGCGGGATGGGGGTGGGGCGCAGCTCGAACGCGTGCCACTCGATCACGAGCGGCACGCGGGATTCCTCGATGAACCGGTCGAGCACACCCATCTGCAGATAGCAGAACGGGCACACATAGTCTGTCCAGCAATCCAAACGAACGGTTGGCAACGCAGTCATGCGAAGAGCGCCTTATTATTCCGCGAGAGCGGGGAACGATAATACATTCCGCTTAATGTTGCATAGCGCATGTTCTATCCGGTCTGGTACAAAAATGCTGCTCATCCGGCCATGTTTTGTCGAGTTCGCCCGCTTGTTGCTGAATAACCGCGATACGACGTTCGCGCACGGTCCCGGGCGACTGGAAACTCAGTCCTGACAAACCGAAAGCAGGTCAAAACTCCCGAATAAAAAAGTAATCCTGATAAGTATCTTTCGTCTTTTTTCATGAGTGCTTTCACGAGCGCTTTCAATGCTCATTAATCGCCGCATTAAGCGGCGAACTCGTGCGCTTAGCCAATGAAGCTGTTAATCTCCAGCGCAGGAGACAACCCGCAACCGCTACGTTTGCCTGATGTGCGGAACGGCTCACGCCGCCGATTCGACCACCAGGCATCGCTTTGCGCCTGGGCGACGAAGCTCGCGCCACGGCCGAACCCCGTCTCAAACAATCGAAGCGTAAGCTCGAGCCCCGCGAAATCCATAGCACTCTGATTGAGATCAGCGTATGAATCTTTTATCTTCCGCGACACAAGAATTGCCTCGTGTAGACGACGTTGAATCGGATGAAGCGGCAAAGACATATCGAAAGGTTGCGTGGCGCCTTATTCCGTTTCTGTTTCTGTGCTACGTCGTCGCCTATCTCGACCGGACCAACATCGGCTTCGCCCAATTGCAGATGAAACAGGCGCTTGGCTTTAGCGATGCCGTGTACGGCCTGGGCGCGGGGGTGTTCTTTATCGGCTACGCGCTCTTCGAGGTGCCGTCCAACCTGATCCTGACACGCATCGGCGCGCGTGCGACGCTGACGCGGATATTGATCCCGTGGGGCCTCGTGTCGATTGCGATGGTTTACGTGTCCAGTCCCGCGATCTTCTACGTGATGCGTTTTCTTCTAGGCGCATTCGAGGCCGGCCTTGTTCCCGGCGCACTCTTTCTGTTGACCCAGTGGTTTCCGCAGAGGCGTCGCGGCGGCGTCATCGCACTGTTTATGCTGGGCATGCCGATCTCGGGTCTGCTCGGCGGCCCGCTCGCGGGATGGGCGATGGACAGCTTGCAGGGCGTGTTCGGTCTGGCTGGGTGGCAATGGCTGTTCGTGGTCGAAGGCATCCCTGCGGTTGTGCTGGGGATCGTGTGCACGCTGTTGCTTACCGACTCTCCGGCCAAAGCCAAATGGCTTTCGCGGACCGAGCGGGACGTGATCACCGAAGGCCTGCGACCCGAGGTGGAAAGCGCGGTCCACGCGAAGTCTCACAACTTCCTGCAGGCCGTGCGCGACCCGAACCTGTACATACTGACTGCCGCGTACTTCACCTGCATCTGCGGCGTGTATGTGGTTGGCTTCTGGTTGCCCAGCGTGCTGAAAAACGCGGGTATTCGCGACGTATTCTCGATCGGCCTTTATTCGATGATCCCGTTCGGTGCCAGCGCGATCGGCATGGTGATCATCTGCCGCCACGCGGACAAGCGCCTCGAGGGACGCTGGCATCTGGCGATTTGCGCGGTCGTCGGCGCGGCGATGCTATGCCTGATTCCGTTAGTCGAACATAGCCTTGCGCTTTCGCTCGTGGTGCTCAGCATCGGCACGACGGCGATCTATGTGACGCTGCCGCTCTATTGGGTGATCTGCTCGACCTATTTTGCCGGGACCGATGCGATGGCCGGCAGCCTTGCGTTGACGAACAGCATTGGCCTGATCGGCGGCCTTGTCAGTCCGGTCATCGTCGGATGGCTGAAGACGACGACAGGCAGTCTCGCCAGCGGCCTGTACGCGATTGCGGTGCTGCTGGTGATCGGCGCCGTCGTGCTGTTGACCTGTATCCCGAAAGCGGTGCTGGAGCGCCGCGCCGCATCGCGGTAGCGTGTGCGGGCACGGATGTGCGGGTCGCTGATGTCCGGGAACCGCGAGCGCTTCATGCATGAGCGCCAGCGATGTCGTGACGAGTCCGTCGAACGGCGTATTCGTTTCCAGCTTCAAAACGCGAGCTGTCTGCCCGCGCGCGTAATTTCGCTGACCGCCGGATGCCTGCCGCGCCCGTCGAGCGAAATCGCATACAGATCGTGGCGCACGCCGTCGATCTGACCCACCGGCAGCAGTGCGTATTGCGCGCGCAACGACGCTTCGAGCACCGATGGCGCAACGATCGCGCCTTTGCCCTCTCCGGCGAACGCGATCATCAATGCGCCATCGTCGAACTCGCCGACGATCGGCGGCGCGAGTCCGTTCGAATCGAGCCACGCGTCGAAGCGCGCGGTCAGCACGCTATCCGCACCCGGCAGCAGAATCGGCATCTGCGCGAGACAGGCGGGAAACGCGGCATCGAGATACGGCTTCGCGACGGCCGCTGTCGCAAACACCGACATGCCGGTTGAACCGAGCTTGTCGCTGCGTGCGCGCAGTTGCACGTTGGCCTGCAACGGCGCATCGCACAGCACGACGTCGAGCCGATGCTCGGCGAGCGCACCGACGAGCGCCGCCTGATTGCCTTCGCGGCACACCACGCGCAGGCCGTCACGCGACGACACGGCCGGCTCGATGAGGCGGCACGCGATCGTCTTATGAATCGAATCGGCGATACCGACGCGCAGCACATCGGCGTTGCTGCAAGGCGCGCGCAATTCGCGTTCGAGCTCCGCGCCCAGCGCGAAGATTTTCGCCGCGTAGTCGGCGGCCACGCGCCCGGCATCGGTCAGTTCGACGAGCCGTCCGCGCCGGCGCAGCAACGCGCAACCGACGCGGTCTTCGAGCAGCTTGATCTGGCTGCTCACGGTCTGCGGCGTCAGATGCAGCCGCTGCGACGCGCCGGCAATGCCGCCGAATCTGGCGGTCATCCATAGGTAATACAGGTGCTTGTAGTTCATCCGCTCCACCCGTCCTTCGTCGATACACGATCGATCTGCGCGCACGAGCGCATCCATGCGTGAGTGCATTCGTCACGCGCTGTGAATTGATGAATCGACCTATCGGACGACGCGCCTGCAACGTCTGAATCGCGCACGATGTGTCGATGCCGCGCATCTTATCCGCGCAGAATGAGTCGGAAATTAGCGGCGATAGCGCCCGTCAAACCTGCTTTACCGCCTGCTTTTTTCTTCGCTTCGCAAAGTTTTTTCGAATATTCGAACCGCCGCTTCGCCTTGTACATTGCCGACACGGGCTTTCGAACCTTGCAGGCGACACAACGCAAACATGCGACGCCGTCAATGGACGAGAGCGATCTCATCGCTGGAATCGCCTGTATCGCGCTTCCACATCAGACGGAAACTTCACCATGGCAAGCTTGAGCGGCAAACTTATCCTGATCGTCGACGGCTACTCGACCGGGCGCGAACTCGTGCGCGAACTGAACCAGCGCGGCGCAGTCTGCATTCATCTGCGCTCGACCCAGCAGATTCCACAACTCGCGGCGCCGTGTTTCGACGTGACGCCGTACGCGGCCGATCTGGGCTATCTCGGCACCGAGGACCAGGCGCTCGCACAGTTGCCGCCGGTGCGCTTCGACGCTGTCGTCGCGGGCTCGGAATGGGGTGTCACGTTTGCCGAATCGCTGGCACTCGCGCTTGGTCTGCCGACCAATCGTAGCGATACGCTCAGTGCAAGGCGCAACAAGTTCGACATGATTAACCAGTTGCATGCGCATCGATTGCATGCGGCGCGGCAGGCGCGCATCGTGTCCGCAGCGCAAGCGCACGCATGGGCGCATAGCCACGGCCGCTGGCCGGTCGTCATCAAGCCTTTGCTGAGCGCCGGTTCCGATGGCGTCGTGATCTGCTACGACCATGCCGATATCGATCGCGCGGTTCATGCGGCGCTGTACCGCGATAACCTGCTTGGCGGCTTCAACGATAGCCTCGTCATCCAGTCTTATCTGAGAGGGCCGCAATTCATCGTGAACACGGTGAGCGCGAACGGCAGACATCGGGTCACCGACGCGTGGCATGTCCACTGTCGCAACGTATGCGGCGGCTCGCCCGCGATGTGTTCGATGACGCTGCTCGACCCCGACGCCGAGCTGAGCGTCGCACTGTTCGATTACACGAAGCGCGCGATTAGCGCGCTCGGCATCGAAAACGGCCCCGCCCACAGCGAACTGCGGCTGACCGAAGCAGGCCCGGCGCTAATCGAAACCGGCGCGCGGCTGATGGGCGGCATGATGGATGCGCCCTCATACGCGGTCGCGGGACTGCCGACGCAGGCCAGCTGCTTCGCGGACCGGCTCGTCGCACGAGCCGACAATGTGTTTGCCGAACGTGATGTGTACGAGCGCCGGCGCCATTTCGCGAAAGTGTTCTTCGTGTTTAACGACGGCGGCTATGTTGCGTCGACGGACGGCTTACGCAGACTCGCGAAACTGCCGTCGTTTCATGCGCACTATCGTCGGCTCGAGCGCGGCGCACGCGTGTGGCGAACCTCCGATTCGCTGTTTTGCGGTGGCGTCGTCTACCTGATTCACGACGATCCGGTTCAGATCCGCATGGACATCGCACAGTTTCGCGCATGGGAAGACGCAGGTGCGTTGTATGCGATCGAACCCGAATCCGCGCGTGCATCCGCCGCATCCGAAGCCGCACCGGAACGCGGCAATCGCCCGGAAAGAAAAGTTGCACTCGCAACCGAAGCGGATCGTGCGTCATGACGTCTGCCCATGCGCTGTCGTTTCTTGCCGTGTTTCTGCAATCGGCCGGCAAGGTGATGTACGGCACCTTTCTCGGGATGATCGCGCCCGCGCAATTTCTGCTGATCAGTTTCTGCGTCGTCGCGGGCGTCTTCCTCGTGGTCGCGCGTGGCCGCCTGCCGGCCGGCTCGCGCGCGTCGATCGTATCGGTCAATGTGTGGACGGCCGTCGCATTCATCGGCTTCTTCTTCGCATTGAAGCATTTGTCGCCGGCCGCGGTCGGTGCGATCGAGATCGGTGTCGCGGTGCTGGTGGCGGTCGTGGTTGCAGCGTGGCGCAGAGGGAGCGCGCAATCCGGTGGTCGGCCGGGTGCGGCGAAGTTCGTCGCCTGCGTCGGCATTGTCGGCGGATGCGCGTTGCTCGTTCCGGTGGAACTCGAACGCGCGGCAGCCGCATCGTGGCACACGGTGTTGGCACTTGTCGCGGCCGCGATTGCAGGCGCCGCTTCGACGATGATCATCGGGTCGTTTCGCCGGCTCGCCGATAGCGGCTGGGGTCCGGCCTCGATCCTCGCACACCGGTTCTATCTGACGATCGCGGTGGCGCTGGTCTGGCTCACGTTCGACGGCGGTACCGGCGGCGGCGCTGGTCTGGCGCTTCCCGCGCCCGCGGATGCGCTGTCGATTATCGCGGTCGCGGTGATCGGCGTGATGCTGCCGCTGTTGCTGCTGCAGTTCGCCGTGCGCAAGACCGACGGGTTGACGCTGATGATCTGCATGGCGTTGCAGCCGGTGCTGTCGTTCATGCTGTCGATGCTGTCGCCGGCCTATCAGTGGCAACCGGTCACGCTGGCGGGGACGCTGATCGTGGCCGGTGCGCTGCTTTTCGATGGTTTCGCCGGGCGCGGCAAGCCTGCGCCGGTCGCCGTGCGCTGACGTGATTCGCGTCGCGGCGGGCCCACCGCCTGCGGCGATCCCGCCGTCGCGCGCACGCGTTTGCATCGATCTGTACCTGACGCTCAACCGGGTTGACCAGGCGATTGGCGTCGGGCTCGGGTTTCTGCGAACTCACGGCATCGACTGGCCGCTGCATCCGTCCGATGATGAACCGCGCGCCGAATATGAGCGCGTCGGCCCACGGCTCGCCAGCCGCACGATCGAGGAACTCGCCGATCTTCATTTGCGACGCACCGTTCAGGTCCGCAATGGTCTCAAACCCGCGCGCACTTCATTCGCGAAGATCATTGGCTCTTCCCACGCCGCGAAATGCCCGCCCGTCTCTGGCCTATTGAAGTAAATCAGGTTGTGATATGCGTGCTCGGTCCAGCTCTTCGGCGCCTGATAGTTTTCTCCGGGGAACGCGCTGACCGCGGCGGGTACATTCACATCGGCCGCGAGGAAGAAGTTCGAATGCGACTCCCAGTAGAAGCGCGCGGCCGAAATGCCGGTATTGGTTAGCCAGTAAAGCGTGATGTCGTCGAGCACGTCGTCTCGCGTTAGCGCGCCCGCCGAATGACCGTTGACCGGGTGACCGAGCACGGCCGCGCTCAGCGCCGCGGCGGGCTGGCCGTAACCGTCGCCGTGGTCGAGCAGCCAGCAAGCGAGCCCGACGGGTGAGTCGGCCAGACCGTAGAGCGTTTGCGGCCGCGTACCCATTTCGAGCGCGTAGCCGCGTTTCTTCTTGAAGTTCGCACTCAGTTGCTCGTACGCGTGCTTCTCATCATCCGACAGGCCCGCAGGCGTCGGGTCGCCGGCGACAATGGACTTGAGAATGTCGGCCGGTACCGCAGCGGGGAAGTTCACGTGGATCCCGATCAGCTCAGGCGGGGCCTGTTTGGCCATGATGTTGGTCACGATCCCGCCGAGGTCGCCGCCCTGCGAAGCAAACCTGTCATAGCCAAGCCGCTTCATCAGCACGACCCATGCGCGGGCGGTGCGCTCGGGTCCCCAGCCGGTCGTGGTCGGCTTCGCCGAGAATCCGTAGCCGGGCAACGACGGAATCACGAGGTGAAACGCATCGGAAGCCGGTGCGCCGTGCGCGGTGGGATTGACGAGCGGATCGACGATCTTGAACTGTTCGATGATCGAGCCGGGCCAGCCGTGCGTGACGATCAGCGGCATCGCGTTTTCGTGCTTCGAGCGTAGATGGATGAAGTGAATATCGAGTCCGTCGATCTCGGTCACGAACTGCGGATACGAATTCAAGCGGGCTTCGCATTTGCGCCAGTCGTAACCGGTTGCCCAGTATCGGGCGAGCCCCTGGATCGTCGCGAGCTGAATGCCCTGCGATTCATCGGGCACCGTCTCGCGGTCGGGCCAGCGCGTCGCCTTGATGCGACGCCGCATGTCGATGAGCTGCGCTTCCGGGAAGTGGACACGAAACGGGCGAATTGCGGTGTTGTCGCCGTTTGTGGGTTGCGCGGTTTCGCCGATTGCCGGGTTCGCGTCCGCGAAGGCGAACCGGCTCAGCGAGCCAGCGGCGAGTGCCGCGGCAGCCAGACCGACAAACTGCCGGCGCGATGACGATTGGGGGGCTTGGTTTGACATGACAGATCCGGTTCCGGTCAATGTGTTGCGTTGCGCGTGAATTGAGCTGCATGCAGCCTGACAAATTCGTACATGCTCATCGGTTGGCGGCCGGTTAGCTCGAACAGGTCGTTTATGCATACACACACTTAATTGCGAAAGTTGTCGGTTCCGCGTATTAGAAGACCTGCACGTATCCCGAACGTGTCTCAGATCTGCGCAAATGTATCGGCATGTATGGAGACAGACGCAAACGGACGATCGAATCAACCAGTGCGTGACTGCAATAGTGTAGGTAGATTAATGCGCCGCATGCGCGAAGAACGGGGCGCGTGTTGACGGCTCCCGTATCTCTGACTAAAGTCAGAGATATGCGCGCAACCGACATTCTCCAGATTCGCAGCTTCAATCGCATCGTGGCCGAAAGCATTGGCGCGATCAGCGATCATTTTCTGGGAAGGGGCCGCCCGATGGGTGAGTCGCGCCTCTTATGGGAGATCGGAGTTGAAGGTGCGGATCTTCGCACGCTCCGCGCGCGGCTCAATCTTGATTCAGGCTATCTCAGCCGTACGTTGGCTTCGCTTGAAAGGCAGAAGCTTGTCGCTGTTGTCACGCATCCGGATGATCGGCGCGTGCGCCGGGCTTGCTTGACGCAGGCAGGCCGCAACGAAAGGGCTGAACTCGAACGGCTTTCCGATCAAGTCGCTTCGCGCGCGCTCGAACCGCTGGGCGAGGAACAGCGCCGGCGACTTGTCGTCGCCATGGCTGAAGTGGAGCGCTTGCTGCAGCCGTCTCTCGTGCATTTCGCGCTGGAGGACCCGGACAGTGACGACGCGCGGTGGTGCTTTAAACAGTACTTCGGCGAACTCGATCAGCGCTTTGACGCGGGCTTCGACCCATCTGCAAGCCTGTCGGCGAAGGCCGATGAACTCAGGGCGCCGGAGGGCGCGTTGATCGTCGCGAGACTCCATGGAAGCCCGATCGGATGCGTCGCGCTGAAGTTTCATAAGAAATCCCCGGCGGAGCTCAAGCGGATGTGGGTGAGTCCGACTGCGCGCGGTATGGGGGTGGGTCGCCGGTTGATTGTCGAGGCTGAGAAACATGCTCGACAGAGCAAAGTGCGCGTTATTCGCCTCGAAACCAATCGCACGCTGCGCGAGGCGATTTCTCTATACCGGCAGTGCGGATATGTTGAAGTCGAGGCGTTCAGCGCGGAGCCGTACGCGCATCACTGGTTTGAAAAGCGACTGCCGTGAACGTCCATTGAATGTCTTTCCGCGCGGTGCGGCGGGGTAGCGAGCCAACTCTTCTCCTGGCCGCTCGTCATCAGATGACCATCGCACTCCTGCGTCTTATGGGTAGCAGCGGCACGCTGTCGCATCCCGAACGGGAACAGTATCTTTGCGCCGGTGCACGCTATAACATGCACACAGTGTGCATGTTTGCAAGGAGGCGGAATGAAGATCGACGATCCGGCGTTAAATGGAATGCCCAGCACAGCCGCCGGCTTGCCGGTCCTGCGCCTTGGCTTCCGGCCGTTCTACCTGGGCGGCGCGTGCTTCGGGCTTATCGCAATGCTGCTCTGGTTGATCGCGCTGCACGGCCATCCTATCGCCGGTCGTTCGCCGGCGCTGAGCGGCATGCTCTGGCATGCGCACGAAATGGTATTTGGCTTCGCCGCCGCCATCGTCGTCGGTTTTTTGCTCACTGCTGTGCGCGCGTGGACGTCACTGGAAACCCCGCGTGGCGCGGCGCTTGCCGCGCTTTGGTTGCTGTGGGCGGCTGGTCGCGTGCTCACCTGGACCGGCCCGGAACCGGTCGCGGCAATAGTCGATTCCGCTTTCCTGCCGGTTGCCGCCGTTGTGCTGTTGCGTGTGCTGATCGCGGCGCGCAATCGGCACAATATCTTTCTACCCGTCGCATTGGCATTGTTCGGCGTGTTAAATGCGCTGTGCCATTGGTGGGCATGGCACGGTCGCGTCGATCTTTCCCTGCGCATCGCTTATGCGGCAACGGGGCTCGTCATTCTATTCGTCACCGTGATCGCGGGCCGCGTGGTGCCGATGTTCACGACCAACGCGATCCCTGGCTTTTCGCTGAAACGCTGGAAGATGATCGAGACACTTGCCGTGCCGGTTGTCCTCGTCACGTTCGTTGCGGATCTGGCTAACGCGCCGCCTTCAGTTATGGCTGCGTGCGCGGGCGCTGCAGCGCTGGTCCACGGGACCAGGGTCGTCGGATGGCGCTCATGGCGGACCGGTTCACGACCCATTCTCTGGATCCTGCATGTCGCGTATGCGTGGATTCCAGTCGGTTTCGCGATGCTTGCGCTCGCATCGATCGGCGTCGTGCGGCATTCGCTCGCGATTCACGCATTGACGGTCGGAGCGATCGGATGCGCGATCATCGCAATGATTACGCGTACCGCACTCGGACACACGGGGCGTGCGCTAGTCGCCGGCCGCGCGGAAATTGCGGCCTACGTGTTGATGATCGTCGCCGCGCTGGTGCGCGTTTTCGGGCCGTGGGCCGTGCCCGGCGCCGCCGTCTTCTGGATCGACCTGGCCGGCGCGAGCTGGTGCGTTGCGTTCGTTCTGTACCTGACCAAATATGCGCCTTATCTGACCCGTTCACGTATTGATGGCAAGGCTGGCTAGGTCCGGGGAGAAACGATACGGTTGTAGTATGTCGGCAGCGCAAGTGGTCCACCACCGCGGTCATCGCAACGAAGGCACGTTGGTGTTCGGACGTGTATGCGCGCACCTATCCGGAGTCGATTTCCATGACCGATCTGTTTTCCCTCGAGCGCGGCACAGCGCCGTTGCTTATTTCGATCCCGCATCTCGGCACGCAAATCCCCGATGCGATGCGCGACCAATACACGGATATCGCACTGACTGTCGCGGATACCGACTGGCATCTCGACCGGCTCTACGCATTTGGAAAAGCGCTCGGCGCGACGATGCTGGGCGCGCGTATGTCGCGCTACGTGATCGATCTGAACCGGCCTTCGAACGATGAAAGCCTTTACCCGGGACAGACTACAACGTCGTTGTGTCCGACGGAAACGTTTCGTGGTGAACCGCTCTATCGCGAAGGACGCACGCCGGATACCACCGAGCGTGACAGACGGGTTGCCACGTATTGGCAGCCGTATCACGATGCTTTGCGCACGGAATTGCAGCGCTTGCGCGCGGAACACGCGAACGTGCTGCTGTGGGAAGCGCATTCGATTGCGAGCGTGCTGCCGCGCCTGTTCGACGGCAAGCTGCCCGATCTGAACATTGGCACGCAGGATGGCCGCACCGCGGCGGCGCCAGTGCTGGACGCGGTGAAGCATGCGGCGGGCGCAAGTCCGTTCACGTGGGTGGCGAACGGACGGTTTAAAGGCGGCTTTATCACGCGCCACTTCGGCGCACCGCAAACCGGCGTGCATGCGGTGCAACTGGAGATGTGCCAATCCACTTATATGAGCGAAGACGCGCCGTTTAACTACTTGCCGGAACGCGCGCAACACGTGGAGCCGGTTGTCCGCGAGATGGTGACGGGCGCGCTGGGCGTTGTGCTGGCGATGAACGCGGCGGGTCGTTGAATCCCGCACTAAGTCGCTTTAAATGCGCGCTTTCACTGCACGCATTAACGGCGTCAGAAATCGTGCCGGAAAGAAACAGACGCCCCTATTTCGTGCGAATGCGTGGCATTGAGGATCGGACTTGCCTTGAAGGTCCAGTTATCGTCCGGTGCAGTCGCACTGCTTTGTGAAGCCGTCGTCGGCGGCGACGCATTGCGGGTCGAATTTTGCGTCAGTACGCTGCTGCCCGTGGCGCTGCCGGAGTAACGCGGGAAGCCAACGTCCGGTCGTACCGAGGGTGGGCCGCTGGAAATAGTGGAGCTGAATTGGTACTGGCCCGCTGTCGCGTTGTCGTTCTGTGCGGGCGGCGTGCTCGACGCCTTTGCCGATGCGACGTGTTTCGTTGGTGCGCGGGGTGAATGCTGCGGCGGCCGGGCAGCCGCGTGGTGGACGTCGTGGTGGGCGGAAGCGCCAGACCGCACGACCGGCTCCTTAGCCGCTGTTGTTCCAGCGCCCTCGGCGAGTGCGACGCTGGTGAGACCCCAAAAAATCACACCAGCGATCCAATATCCTGGACTACGGTATTTCATGAAAACGCCCCACTGGCGACCGTCAAATCGCCATTCAAAACTCTCGGTGCCCATAAAATAAGCAGCGTCATCATAAGGCACGTTCACCGCACAAACAGTCCGAGATTTCCCTTGTGTTGCTGTGGTTCCACGCTTGAAACGGCAGGGTTTTCACCCATTCGACGTCAGGTATGCGAAGAAATAGCGCGGCCCATTTCGCTTTTCAATTGGCTGGCTTCGATCCATGGCACCCAATCCCGGCGTTATTGCCCGTATTCCTGAATGACAACGTGAGCCGGCTTCCTTTGGTCGCCGTGATGATCTGCCCGTAACTGACGGTCGGAATAAATTGAATGTCCGGCGCAACGGCGATCGGCGGATTCTTCGTTCCATCCACCGTCAGGTCGAGTTCCACCGAAATCGTGTCGACCGCGACACCCAGGTCCTTCTGCCGTCCAGCCAGATTCTTCTGGGCGTCGCACAGGCCGTCCAGAATCTGCTCGAGGGCGGTGGGGATATCGACGGGCTTACCCGGTGGGATCGGCGGCGTGTTGCAGCCGACCATCAGAAATGGCAATACGCATAGCGGGAGAGACAGGTAGGCACGCATCAGGGTCCCCGGCTGGCCTCGTACCTCTGCGACTATTCGCCTGTCTTGTCGATGGCTCTGTTCGGTGGCGAACACACATTGCCGCGAGCGATACGTGGTCGCCCGCGATCACGTATCGCGCATATCGGTCCGTGTAACTGAAAACTGAACGCACTACGTCAAGCCACCACCTCGACAATTCCCATCATCCCCTTGTCTTCGTGATTGACCGAATGACAGTGATACACGAAGCGCCCGACGATCACCGGATCGGTGAACGGGATCACCACTTTCAATGAACCGGGTCCCAGATCGGTCGCCGGCGGGATCGAATATGTGTCGTGCAAACTGTCCCTGCTTTGTGCAACGCCGTTGACCTCTGTCACCAGAAAGGCGGTCTGGTGAATATGAAAGCTGTGATATTGCTGGTCCGTATTGACGATGGTCCACTCTTCCGTGTCGCCGAGCCGAACGGTCTGATCGACGCGATTCTCGTCCATCGTGCGACCATCGATCATGAACATTTTCCGGTCCGCTGTCCGTGAATAGTCCAGCGTTCGACGCCGCGCGATCGGCGCGCGGCGAACATCGTCAATCCATCTTGGCCCGTGAACCCGCTGACTCAGCACGCGGTTTTCGATCGGTGCACTGTGCGCCGCCGGACCTGAAGACAGGATCGTCGCGATTTGCTGAGCGGGTTCTGGCGGAAGCCATGCTTCATTCTGAAAGGGGATCGTGCGCATCGCGTATTCGCCGGCCTCTGGGCCAACGAAGATAAGGTCATATCGCTGGCCCGGCCCCATGAAGAAGCCGGTGGTTCGGCGCGGCGCCGACAGAACGTGACCGTCGGTGGCCACGACATAAAAGGGCAGATCGTCGGCAGCGAACTTGACGAACAACGTTGCGCCGATGTGCGCGACGCGCCAGTACTGAAGCTCGCCGGGCCTGATCGAGATGACCGGGTTAATCTGGCCATTGATTGATACGACCTCGCGTCCCGCGTGCTTGATGTGCTTGATCAGCAGCAGCCGCTCGGGCATGTCATGCAGAATCGGCAAGCGCTCGTCCATGCCGTCCACGATCAGTCCGCCCGACATGCCGCCGAGTATCTGCGGTGCCACCACACCGTGTGCATGCGGGTGGTACCAGAACATACCGGGGCCTTGCCGGTCGCGCGCGGGAATATTGACGAGGTAGTCGAAGTTGCCGCCCGGCGGCACGTGAACGAACACGTTATCGCTATGTCCGCGCGGCGAAACGCTCATTCCGTGAAAATGAAGGTTGCTGGGCTGATCCGGGAGGCGATTGTCGAAGCGGATTTTCAACGTGTCGCCCAACCTGGCGCGAAGGACGGGCGCAATGTATTCGCCGTTGTACAGCCGCCCCGGAAACGAGAACGAACCGAGTTGCACGGTGCCTGTAGCTGCCGTAAGCGTGGTTTCAAGCGTGCCGTTCCTGCTGCGTATTTGCGGCGGATCGGATAGCGCATCGCCGAACGCTGCTTGCGCCCGAACGGACGTATTCCAGATGGCGGTTCCCGCGATCACTTCCGCGGCTGATCGCAAGGCGCCCGGAAGCAAGGCCGCATTGCCCATACGCGCAACGCGCGCGAGAAAATTCCGGCGCCGATGGTTCAGCAAATCCTTGTACACAGATTCCCAACTCTTACATTTGGGTCACCGTTGACCCGCTATGAGGGCCTGTCCTTCGAACGAAGTCGACAGGCAAAAGCAGAGTGTGCCAGCACGCACACGAAGAGGGGCGCGCAGATGCGAACCAGATGCCAGGCTCGCGCACTGTCGGTGCAAGTGCAAGTTAGCGATCAGAACTCCGTCGCCGCACTATGTCCATGTCGAACGATTCAACAGGTCGCCACGATCGCGATTGAGCTAACCGGGTTGCAGCACGGCAAGTGGGTGCCGGATGCCATGGTTGTCGCCACAATCGTGTGTCGCTACAGCGCGGGATCGAGCGGCGTGATCCGTGCAAGCATCACGGTGAATTCCTCCGCCGCGATCTGCCGGAATTTCATTCTCGTGACGGAGATTCGCTGATCGTTGTCGTCGTTCGGAAACAGCCTGATCGCCGCGTCCTTGATTACGTTGTCCTTGTCTTCCACGGCCGGCAGACTCGGCGACGTGGACCCATCCATTGCCTTGACCAGCAGATAAACCGGCACGACGTCGGCGAGTCCGATCGGGATCAGCTTTGCAGCGTCTTCGCCGAAATGGCGTCGCACGATAGCCTGTGAGCACAGCCGTAACGTATAGCGGAACGGAAAGCCTGTGCGGATCGATAACAGCACGGGGTCCGCTGCCGCAATCTGTTCGACGGAATTGACGCCTTCCGCTTCGAACACCGAAACGATCGGCAGGGTGACGCCGTTGAGCGAAAGCAGCTTGTCGGGGCTGTTTTCTTCTTTTTCGAGTTGCGTCAGTTGCGGAAAGCCGAAGCGGCGAATGATCTTCATCAGCGCATCGACGGGAAACGTGCCAAGCGCGAACGCGACCGCTGTGTGAGCGCCATCGGCGCCACCGACGACCAGCGCGAGCGGCACCGCCAGCATGATGCGCAGCGCGTACCAGTAGACGTCGGAGACATTCAGCGCTTTGCGCCGGATACTCAGCACGGAATCGCTGACGACGAACATAAGCGCGCCGCCAAACGATGCGAGCAAGACCTCCTGGCTTATCCCGTACACGCAGGTCGATGCAGTAGCGGCATCACACGCACCAGGCGTGTAGTTGCACGCGATCAGACTCGCGCCCGCATACGCGATGCAGAGAAGAATCAGAAAGGGCGGCACGAACGGAGTCAATCCGTACTGCTCGTGGTAGATGCTTGCGAACACGCGGTCGCAAAGTTTGGGCGACCGGTCCGCGAGATCACGCCAGCTATCGTTGTCGGCCGGTGTGTTGAGCACGCCTGCGTAGATCAGTGCATCGATCAGGCGTTTGGACCAGTACCGTTGCAGATAGGCGGACAGTGCCGAGCCCTTCAGACTGTTTTCGAATTCGCGGTATCGCGTATACCAGCCGAGGCACAGAAATGCGATTAACGGAGCCCCGATCAACACGGTGACAAAGGCGCCCAGAATGATCGCGTAGTCGCGTTGCGCAGCGGAGCAGCCCACGACTTTCCAGATAAAAACGCCACCGGCTAAGTTGATTGCGCATAGATACATGATCAACAGCGCAGCCCGTCGAACCGCGGTGAAATGCTTCGTCGATATCGGCTGTTTCGGTGGACCCGATGCCGTTGCGTCGTCCGCGCTCATGCTGAACCCCGATCGGAGGTTTTGCCTTGAAAAGCAGCCTGAAAAGACCGATAGGCTGAATGATCCGGCTCATGCCGGCGCCGCTTCGGTTAATCAACCGGTTATCTGCCGAATCACGATGATTCGGATAGCAAAGCGCATCAGATAATGAACGTTGTGCGGACGCGGATAAAGGTGCTTGCAGCGCGCTTTATTTTGTCGTGATCGGTTGCCGCGAGAATTTTCACGACGGCATATCGAGAACCATCTTAGGATAAGTTTCGCGGGCCGCAGGCGGCGTCACCAGGCGATCGTGCGCAAGCGCACACAGCGTGCTGCAATGGGCGCGCCGTTGGTCGCGCGTGTCGTTGACGTTGAAGGCTGCGACGTCAAGTCTGCTTGCGCGGTTTCCGTTTGCTTGCGTTTTGCGTCGCGGCCTGTTGTGCGTCGTCGCGCTCCCGGCTCCAGTGCTCAAGCAGCGTGCGGGTCTGTTCGCGTATCGTCGCCTTCAACAGTTCAGCTTTCTCCGCGTCAATGCTTTTCCAGCCGAGCATCGACAGGGTGGAGCGGTGCGCAACGTGGAAGATCACCAGTTGTCCATGCAGGCTGAAGGTACGGATCAACGTCTGCTGGTCGTCGGCGGCGCGCCCTGAAATGCGCGCGACGAGCGACGCACTGGCTTGATTGAGCGGCTCGCGAATGCGGGCTGACAGCGTTTGCGTCGCACTTTCGGGTTCGTGTCCCGCCTGCTCGCGTGCAAAGAAAAGCCGGCGGCCGGGCTTGCAGGTTTTGGCGAACGCGCTGTCGGCGATCGCTTCCTGAATGCGGATGACCGCATCGATTAGCGTGTCGGTGTCCGCGTTCTCGCTCAGCACCTGCTGCGCGTGTTCGATGGCCGGCCCGAATGTTTCAGATGCCTCGTCGACCAGCGCTTCGACGCACGCGCGATACACGCCTTCCTTGTTCTCGAAGTAGTACTGCAGCGCCGGGGCGTTGACACCGGCGCGGGCCGCGATGTCGCGGGTCGACGCGCCCTCGAAACCGTGCTCGCCGAATAGCTCGATCGCGGCCTCGATGATCCGGTGGCGCGTCTCGTCGCCGCGCGCATAGCCGCCTTCCGGCGAACGGCGCAGCTTCTTTGCGGGGTTCATGCATTTCTCTCCGTTACACGTGAGAAATATAACACTTGACACAATTTTACCGGATGGAATAATTATACCAGTTGGAAATAATTGGACCTTAAACAATGTCAACCACCGCTGGCTCTCCATCCCGCCCGCCTTCCGCGTCGCGACCGGCCGAAGACGCGCCCGTATCGGGCGCGCGGCGTCCCAGCCGGCGAACCGTGCTGACCGTGCTCGGCGCCGTCGCGCTGATAGCGGCGGCGCTCTGGCTCGCGCGCTGGTGGACCGTGGGCCGCTTTATCGAAAGCACGGACGATGCGTATCTGCAGGCCGACAGTGTGACCGTCGCGCCGAAAATCGCCGGCTACGTGACGAGCGTTTACGTTACGGATAACCAGGAGGTTAAACCCGGCGATCCGCTTGTGCAGCTCGACGCGCGCCAGTACCAGGTCGCGCTCGACCAGGCGCGTGCCACCGTCGATGCGCGCAAGGCCGATATCGAACGCGCGCAAGCCGAGATCAAGCAGCAGCAGTCCAATATTGCGCAAGCTCAGGCGCAGCAGCGTGTGTCGCGTGTCAGCGCGCAGCATGCAAGCGACGAAGTGCGGCGTTATGCGCCGCTGGTCGCGTCCGGCGCGGAAACCAGCGAACGTCTGGCGGAACTGACGAGCAGTCGCGATCAGGCGAATGCGACGCTCGCCGCGAACGGCGCGGCCGTCGAAGCAGCACGCTCGCAGATCGCGTCAGCCGTCGCGCAGCTTGCCCAGGCACGCGCGCAACTCGAAGCCGCGCAAGCGAGCGCGCAGCAATCGCAACTCGATCTCGACCATACGGTGGTGCGCAGCGCGCTGGGGGGCAAGGTCGGCGATCGCACCGTGCGCGTCGGTCAGTATGTGCAACCGGGTACGCGCATGCTGACGGTCGTGCCGGTGCAAAGCACCTACCTGGTCGCGAATTTCAAGGAAACCCAGGTCGGCCGCATGCGTATCGGTCAACCGGTGGAAATGCGTGTCGATGCATTGCCCGGCCACACGTTACATGGCGTGGTCGATAGTTTTTCGCCCGGCACCGGTTCGCAGTTCGCGTTGCTGCCGCCTGAAAACGCGACCGGCAACTTCACGAAGATCGTGCAGCGGGTGCCGGTGCGGATTCGCGTCGACGTCGGTCCGGAAACGCGTAGCGTGCTGATGCCGGGTCTGTCGGTGGACGTCGATGTCGACACGCGTTCGGCTCGCGACCGCGATGCGCGTATCGACGCCGAGAACCATCGTGGCTGATTCGACCGTGGCGGCGCTGGCCGCGCCGCACGCTGAAAAGCGGGCCAGCGCGAGCGACTGGATCGCGGTTGCCGCCGGCGCGCTCGGCGCGTTGATGGCCACGCTCGATATCTCGATTACGAACTCCGCACTGCCGCAGATTCAGGGCGAAATCGGCGCGACCGGCACCGAAGGCACGTGGATCTCGACCGGCTACCTGATGTCGGAAATCGTGATGATTCCGCTCGCCGCATGGCTAACGCGTGTGTTCGGTCTGCGCAATTTCCTGCTCACGAATTCCGCGCTGTTTATCGCGTTCTCGATGGTATGCGGCTGGTCGCACACGCTGCCGATGATGATCGCGGGCCGTATCGGGCAGGGCTTTACCGGCGGCGCGCTGATCCCCACCGCGCAGACCATCATCCGCACGCGTCTGCCGCTCTCGCAGTTGCCGGTCGGCATGACGATGTTCGGGCTGATCGTGTTGCTCGGTCCGCTGCTAGGCCCGGTGGTGGGCGGCTGGCTCGCGGAAAACGTCAGCTGGAGCTGGTGCTTCTTTATGAATCTGCCGATCTGCATCGCGTTGATGACGTTGCTCGTCGTCGGCTTGCCATCGGACCGGCCGCACTGGGACGCTTTTTTCAAAGCAGACTGGCTGGGCATTGTCGGCCTCGCAATCGGCCTTAGTTCGCTGACCGTGGTGCTTGAAGAAGGGCAGCGCGAACGCTGGTTCGAATCGTCGATGATCGTCGCGCTCGCGTGCGTATCGGTGTGCGGGATGGTTCTGATCGCCGTTTCGCAGCTGAGCGCGAAGAAGCCGATCCTCCGCTTGAGCCTGATGCGCAACCCGAACTATGCGAGCGTGATCGTTATCGTGTCGGCAGTCGGCGCGGCGATTTATGGCGTGTCGTATCTGCTGCCGCAGTTTCTCGGCGTGGTGGCCGGCTACAACGCGGAACAGGCGGGGGCGATCATGCTGCTGTCCGGGCTGCCGGCGTTCCTGATCATGCCGTTTCTGCCGCGGCTGCTGACGAAGTTCGATTTCCGCGTGCTGGTCATTACCGGGCTGCTGCTATACGCGATCAGTTGCATGCTCGACATTCACCTGACCGCGCAAAGCGTCGGGCACGATTTCGTCTGGTCGCAACTGATACGCGGAACCGCACAGATGCTGGCGATGATGCCGCTGAATCAGGCGTCGATGGCCGCCGTCGCGCGCGAAGATTCGGGCGATGCGGCCGGTCTGTACAACATGGCGCGCAATCTGGGCGGGTCGATTGGACTCGCGATCATCGGCACGGTGATCGATCGGCGCACGACGTTTCATACCGCGACGATTCGCGAATCGGTTACCGCCAATTCGCCGATCGGCCAGGAGACGCTCGCGGCCAACGCCGCAAACTGGCTAGCGCACACCGGCGATCTCGCCTATTCGCAGATGCGCGCACTCGCACAACTGGGCGCGCAGATCGATGTGCAAGCGGTTGTGATGACCTATTCAGAAACCTTTTATCTGCTCGGTATCGCGTTGCTTGCGTGCATTCCGCTCGCGCTGCTGCTGAAAACACCGCGCAGAAATGCACCTCCGCCCGCATCCGCTGGTCACTAATGTCTCTTTCCGGATTCTCCATGACGTTCAACCGTCCGACATGTTTCGCGCTGGCCGCTGCCGCGTTTCTGTCCATGCTGTCGGGCTGCACGGTCGGCCCGGACTATCACGGCGCGCCGGTCGTCGCTCGAGAGGCCGTTGACAGCGCAACGTTCGTGCGCACGCAAGGGTCCGTGACGACGGTGACGGCCGCACCGAATCAGTGGTGGCTCGCATTGAACGACGCGCAGCTCAACGACCTGATCGCTGCCGCGTTAGCGAGCAGTCCCGACGTCCGCATCGCGCAGGCGCGACTGCGTGAGTCGCGGGCGCAACTGGACCAGCAAAGCGCGGACGCATTGCCGAAGGTGTCGGGCAACGCGGCGGCGATCCGCGCGCGCGAGCCTGATCTGAGCGCGCTTGGCAACGGCTCAAGCGGCGGTAATGCACCGTCATCCGGACGCGGCCCGTTGACGCTTTATACGGTCGGGTTCGATGCGTCGTGGGAAATCGACCTGTTCGGCGGCACCCGGCGCGCGATCGAAGCGGCATCGGCGAATGCGCAAGCCGTCGATGCGGATCTCGCCGATACCCAGGTGTCACTCGCGGCCGAAGTCGCGCGCACGTATATCGAACTGCGCGACGAACAGACGCGTCTTGAACTCGCGCGGCGTCAGGCGCAAATCGAGCAGCAGATCTTGACGCTCACGCAGCAGCGACGGCAACGGGGCACGGCTGCGGACATCGATGTCGAACGGCTGACGACGCAGGTCGAGAACACGCGCGCGACACTGAGTCCTCTGGATGCGCAGGTGACCGACTCGCTCGATCGCCTTGCGGTGCTGACCGGGCGCGCACCCGGCGCACTGGACGAACAGCTCGCCGGCCCCGAGCCGCTGCCCGCGTTGCCTGAGACCGTTGCAATCAGCGACCCGTCGCGGATGTTGCAGCAGCGTCCGGACATCCGCGCGGCCGAGCGTCGGCTCGCGTCGAGCAATGCGCAGATTGGCCAGCACATTGCCGATTTCTTCCCCAAGGTATCGTTGTTCGGCGACATCGGCTTTAGCGCAACCGATCCAGGTCACCTGATACGCAAGAGCAATTTCAGCTGGGTCGGTGTGCCGTATCTGCAATGGAACGCCTTTGATTTCGGCCGCACGCTGGGCAGCGTGCATGCGGCCCAGGCGTCGCGCGACGAAGCGGAGGCCCGCTACACCAAGGCCGTGCTCGAAGCGTTACAGGATGCGAATTCCTCGCTGTCACGCTATGGACATCAGCGCGAACATATCGTCACGCTGCAAAAGGTCGAGGCATCCGCCACCCACTCGGCGACGCTGATGCGGCAGCGCTATACGGCGGGCGTTGCGACGCTGATCGACCTGCTCGACACGCAACGCGTCGAGTTTTCCGCGCAGCAGAATGTAGTCGCAGGGCGGGCCGAATTGCTGAAAGACTTCGTAGCGCTGCAAAAGAGCCTTGGGCTCGGATGGCAAGGTTAATCGGTCGTACCGCGACGAGCGCTCGCGGTGAGTCGACCCCTCCATGATCGGCGGCGCCATGCCGCCCGTTCTCACGCACGAGCAGCGTTCAGGAAAACTGGACGCTTCGTTCCCTTCCGCGGTATCGGCAATCAGCCAACCGCTCGTCATAATCGATTCCGCATAGACCTTTGAGTCGTTTAGCGCTGTGCATCGACGCGTGGGCGCGTCCGCATATCGCAGCGTTTTCGTAACCCGCGACTTTCGCCGGAACCATCGTCATCTCGCGGCGCCATCGCACTAGCCGCAACCCAACACCAGAAATGAAATCCCCGTGCAAGCTGTTGCTCGCAGTAGCGTGTGCGTGCGCGTTTGCCGCATCGTCATCCGCGCAATCGATCAGCGCATATGGAATATTCGACACCGGTGTCGAATATCTGAACCACGTCGGTACGTCTGGCGATACCGTCTTCAAAATGCCGAATTTCAGCGGGTCTGTGCCGTCGCGTTGGGGTCTGCGCGGCACAGAAGACCTGGATGGCGGCGCCAGACTGAACTTCACGCTTGAATCGGGTTTCGCGCCGGATTCCGGTGTGTTGAATCAAGGTGGTCGGCTATCTGGTCGCCAGGCGTGGGTAGGTTTGAGCAATTCGTGGGGGCAGCTCAGCGTTGGCCGCCAATACACGATGTTCTATTGGGCAACGCTTGCATCCGATATTCTCGGGCCCAATGCGTATGGATCGAGTTCCGTCGACAGCTATTTCCCCAATGCGCGCGCAGATAACGCGATCGCCTACCTCGGCAAGTTCGGCGGGTTGACGATCGGTGCGACTTATAGCTTTGGGCGTGATAGCGCGAATGCGGGACCGAGTCCGTCGGGCACGAACTGCGCCGGAGAAAATCCCGCGGATAGCCGCGAGTGCAGCGAATGGTCGGCAATGGTGCAGTATGCGGCTAGCGGGTGGACCGTATCTGCCGCATACGATTCGCAGCGCGGTGGTCCGGGCGCATTCGGCGGGTTGACATCGAGCTCACTGAAGGATGATCGCGTTGCGATCAACGCATACTTTGTGCTGCGCTCGGTCAAGGCCGGCGTTGGCTGGGTTGGACGCCGCAATGAAGGCTCGCCGGCTGCGCGCAGCAACCTGTATTACGGTGGCCTGGCCTACGACATCACGTCGCAATTGAATCTGGCGGGCGAACTGTTCTATCTCGACTATCGGCACAGTAGCGATAGCGCGCTGCTTGGCGCGGTGCGCACAAGTTACGCGCTGTCCAAACGCACAACGGCCTATGCGACGGCCGGCTATATCAGCAACGGCGGAGCGCTTGCATTGTCGGTGGATAGTGCGGCGGCAGGCGCAGCACCGGCCCCGGGCGGCAATCAGATCGGCACGATGCTGGGCATCAGGCACGCGTTCTAGGCGCAATCATCGTGCGCGGCGGCTAGTCGAATGACGTCACCTTCGGCAACTCGGTCGCCAGAAAGTCGACAAGCAACCGCACAGCGGGAAGAAGCCCCGTGCGATTCGGCATCAGCGCGGATAGACGTGCTTCGGAAGCAATCCAGTCCGGCAGCAAGCGGCGCAGCTTGCCGGCCTGCAATTCGTCGCGGCACATAAACCCTGGCAACGCGGCTATGCCTAGATTCGCGCAAGCGGCTTCCTTTAACGAAAGCAGATTATTGCTCTGGAAGCGCGGCTCGATTGGCACATTGACGAATTCACCGCCCGGACCGCGCAGTTGCCATCGGGTTGGCCCCCGGCGGGTCATGGCGACGAACGCATGGCTTGCGAGTTCACGCGGATGGCTGACCGGCGCGCGCTGTTCGAGATAGGACGGTCCGGCGAACAGGCACCATGGCACATAGGCGATCGTCCGTTGCACAAGATCGCAATCGCGCAGCGTCGATATATGACCTCTGATCGCAAGATCGAAGCCTTCGCCGACAATGTCGACGAATCGCTCCGTCGCGTGTTCGTGAATCGCGACTTTTGGGTGCCGCTCGAGGAAGCCAGGCAGGACTTCGCGCAGCAGATATTGCGTGACCTCGATCGGCGCCGTCATGCGGATTACCCCGCTGGGTTCGGCGATCCGCTGGCGCACCGCGTGTTCCGCGGTCTCGGCGTTATGCAGTAATTCGATTGCGTGCCGATAGAATTGCGCACCCACTTCGGTCACCGCAAACTGACGGGACGTCCGGTTGATCAAACGGACACCAAGCGACGCCTCAAGCGCTTTGATGCGGTGGCTCAACGTGGACTTCTGCTGCCCGAGCAATTCGGCTGCCGACGTGAACCCGCCCCGGTCCACGATCTGCACGAAAAAATGCACATTTTTCAGATCGAGCATCGGCGGCATCGTTCAGTGGTTCGCCGGTAGTAGTCGCTCAGCGGTTCGCGCTTCGGTCGTCGCGTGCATTGACTGGGCGATCAGCATTACCGGCCGCGGGCGCTCGCACCGTATCCTGCTCACTGTGGGCATGAACCGCACTCGCATGCAACAGGCGCTTCGCGCACGGCAGCGCCTGTTCGCCGATCAGGATGCCGAGCAGCCCGACCAGTGCGATTGCGGGCGGCGCCGGCGATCGGATGTGCAACAGCGAATAGATAAGGCCCACCAGCAGACCGGCGCCAAGTGACAGAAGATAAAGTTTCATGCTGGGTTTCGCGCGATGTTTCGCTAACAGAGCGGCGCTGCCGGAAAGCGGGCCGCTTGGCTCGCGATGCGATTTCGGCAGCGCCTGTGCGCCGGATAGCCGACCACGTTGCATTCATCCGGACGCGGTGACGCGATGGACTGTCCTCCATCCATCGCGAGAGCATCAGTCAGGCGCTAGCGAGCGCCGTGCGCGCCGAACATGGTCTTCACGTAGTTGATGCCGATACCAAACGTGCCGCCCAGCCGCATCGCGACGCCGGTGGTCACGTCGTACGTGTCCGCGCGAGCCCAGTCGCGCTGTAGTTCGAGCAGGTACGTCAATGATGTGATCGGGCGCGCGCCCGCCTGGATCATCCGCTCGACCGCGCGTTCATGCGCTTCGAGCGAGCAGTCGCCGCACGCGTCCGTGACTACATAGACTTCAAAGCCTTGCTCGAGCGCCGACAGCACCGGACCATTACAGCAAACCGAAGTCCATAGGCCCGCCATTACGAGCCGGTTCTTGCCGGTCGCGTTCACACGAGCGATGAAATTCTCGTCTTCCCATGCGTTGGACGTCGTGCGGTCAGTCACTTCGGCGTTCGGAAATGCTTCCGTGATTTCGTCGAAGAGCGGGCCGGCGAACGTATCTTTCGAAATTGTCGAAATGATCGTCGGTACCTTGAAGCCCTTCGCGGCATGCGCAAGGATGCCGGCATTCGCACGAAGGTTCATGATGTCGATCGACTTCGTGTTGAACGCCATCTGTGCCTGATGGTCGACCAGGATCAGTGCGTGATCGTTCGGGCTAAGCAGGGAGCTGGCGGGTTTAGCGATCGCTTTGATGCTCATAACGCGGTCCTCGTAGGGTTGAATCCGACTGCGTGAATGCGGCCAATGGCCCGGATCGCCGCTGACATCGCTACCGGGGGGAGGCGTTATGTCATCGGCATGCGGTCGATTCTAAGTGAGCGACCCTGTAAGAAAAGAGCGCAATTCTGCGGAACGAAGTCCGCAAAATTGCGGAATCGCTCGGCTATCGATCGGTTCCCATGGGATGCCCGAAGCGCAATTCCCTGCCTTCCAGAAAATCGCGATGCGGCACGAGCGCTTGCGCGCAATGCGTCAGGAACGCATAGACCCGTCCGGATTTGCGGATGTCGGGATGTGTCAAAACCCACAGTTCGTCGTAGACCTCTGGCTCGACAGCGCTGATACGGATCAGGCTGCCGACCAGATCGCCATGCATGCAGGGCAGAAATCCGATGCCTATGCCCGCCGAGATAGCCGATGCGACGCCGGCCACGGAATCGCTGCGGTAGACGATGTTGTCCCGATGAACACGGTCGTTGACGAACGAGAATGCTTTAAGGCCGGACAGACCCTTGCCGTACGACACCCAGGCGCGTTGATAGAGTTCGTCGGTGGTCGGCGCTGCGCCGATGTAGTCGATCCTGCGTCCATAGATTGCCCACGCGATGGTCGCGAGTTTCCGTCCGAACAGGTTTTCCGGCGCGGACAGGGTCGCGCGAAAAGCGATATCCGATTCGCCGCGCGCAAGATTGAGCGGCTTGTTGCCGACGATCATCTCAATCCGCACGCCCGGGTTGCGCGACTGGAAGTCCGCAATGACCGGTGTGAGGAAGTCCAGCAGAAGCGCGTCGCTAGTCGTAATGCGCAAGTCGCCTGTATGGCTTTGTGCATGACGCGATACGCGACGGACGACGCTGAGAATCTCTTTCTCGACACGAGTGGCAAGGTCGATCACGTCGGCGCCCGCATCCGTGGTCATATAGCCGCTGCGGCGCCGGTCGAACAGCACCGCTCCCAACGTCTGCTCGACGACGGCGAGCCGCCGTGAAACGGTCGAATGGTTCAAGCCGAGTGCAGCCGCTGCCGCGACGAGACTGCCACTTTCGCCAACTGCCTTGACGATGCGTAGATCGTCCCAGGATAAAGCCTGTAGGGAATCGCTCATGATGAACCTGCGCACGCGGCCTTGAGCCGTTCGTGATGGTGGACGGGAAGGCGGAATTAAAGCAGGAAACAGGAGAACAGTGGGATGAGCGCGGCTGAAGCGCGATGCACGATTTCCACAGTAGACGGGCGGGGCCATAGTCAGACGAACGATTTCGCCTATTTCCATTCGGCGCACTTGAATTTTGGATGTAGCGCTAGTATCTTTGATCGAAAACGTTTTCGACGCAGTGCTGCGCTGCAGTTCTTTGTCGTCGAATACGATACCCGCGTGGCGCGCGCGCTACGTCTACTCATCAACTGGGGAACAAATGATGCAACATCGCGAAGGCGGTTGCCTGTGCGGGGCAGTCCGATACGAGTTGAAGGGCGAACTGCAAGGCGCGGCGCTGTGCCATTGCACGCATTGTCAGAAGCAAAGCGGAAGCGCGTTTTCGTTCAACCTGTTTGTCAGCGAAGCAGACTACGTGCAACAGGGCGACACGAAGTTCTATGTGGATACCGGCGACAGCGGAAAGCAGTCGTATCGCCACTTCTGCGGGAACTGCGGCTCACCGATCCTGACGAAGGATCCCGGCTTGCCCGGCATGGTTCTCGTGAAGGCGGGCACGCTCGATATCGAGTATAGGGAGGGCCTGCGACCTCAGATGGAGATCTACACTGACCGCGCGGCGAAATGGCTCGCACGAGTGCCGGGTACCCAACTTTTCGAACGCAGCCCGTGATTTGTTGTCACGCGCGCGTGGTGTTAACGCGCGCGCCGACTTGCATTGCCCTGTTCGGAGCTTGAACCGGGAACGCGATAAGGCCCGTCCGAAGCGCGGACGATCAATTCCGGTTCCCAGATCTCCTGAAGCTGTTGCGGCGGTGTGCCGGCCAGCCGCTCGAGCAGCATTTCCGCCATCCGCTTGCCCGCGCGGCGCGTGTCGGCGGAAAAGGTGGTCAGCGAAGGCTGGATATAACGTCCGATCGGATCGTCGTCGCTCCCAATCACACCGATATCCCGGCCCGGCGTCCGGCCAGTTTCGGTGATACCGCGCATCACGCCCATTGCGATCAGGTCATGACCGGCGAGGATGGCCGAGGGTGGGTCCGGCAGTTCGAGCAGCCGGCGCGCTGCGTCGGCTCCGGCCGGTTCGGATATCGACGTTTCGATACAAAGGGTCGGGTCGATCGCGATGCCTGCGCCGCGCAATGCCTCCTCATATCCGGCACGCTCGAGGTGGCTGAATGTCAGGTACTCGGGTGCATGGACGAGCGCAATCCGGCGATGACCCAAGGCGATGAATCGTCCGCAACCGGAGCGCCCAACGACGCGAGAGTCGATATCGACGTAAGGGAACGCATTAGATGTCTCGCTTCTGCCGAACGCGACAAATGGAATCTCGCGCTCGACCAGATACGCAATGCGTTCGTCCTGCCGGCGCGTTCGCCCGAACAGCAGCGCATCGACGCGCTGGCGCTCGACCAGGCGCTTGATCAGATCGAGTTCCGTTTCCACACTTCGCGCGGACGCGATGATGAGCTGATAGCGACTGTGATCGATCGCTTCATTTACGCCCATCAGCATGTCCAGAAAGAACGGATGAGCGAACGACGTTTGTGGCGGAGATATGACGAACGCGACGGTGTCGGACGATTGCCGTCGCAAACGGCTGGCGGACGGATCGGGGAAAAAGGCGGACCGCCTGGCGGCTGCCAGCACGCGCTCGCGTGTTGCCGCGCTGACGTCTTCCCGGCCATTCAGCGCTTTCGAGACGGTGCTGATGGAAAGCCCGAGTGTGGCGGCGAATTCCCGGATGTTCATTCGTGTTTTCTGTGGCGAAAACGATTGTTGCAATTCTAGACAATCGTCGAAGACTAAGAAAGAGATAGCGGTATGCGGCTTGAACGTTAGGGGTATCGCTGGTATGGTTTAACGAAAACGATTTCGTCAAACCACTCAAAATGCATGTTTTGTCCGTCGTCCACGACGCGTTGTGCTGGTTCCCGCCGGAGGGGTCTTAATGGCATTTGATCTGCTCGAGTCGCGCAACAACCGTCGGGTGGTGCTGCGTGGCAACGAACGAGCGATTACCCGCGGCGAACTCAGAAGTGCGTCGCGCCGGGCCGCCTATTTTTTGCGTGAGCTTGGAATTGCGCGAGGCGATATCGTGGCCGTGTGGCTGCCGGACGGCGGCGTGTGGCTGCAATTGTTCTTTGCGCTCGCGCAACTGGGGGCATTGATGGTGCCCGTCAGTTCGCAACTCACGCTGGACGACGCGATGCAGATGGTAAAGACCGCGAAAGCCCGCGTGCTCGTGGTGCCGCAAACGCTCGCCGGGTTTGACTACATCGCAGCCGCGGCCGATATCAAGGCGGCATGCGTCACGGTGCAGCACGTCGTGGAAGTGGCGCAGTTCGACGCGTTTGAATGGAGTGAAGTCAGGCGGTATCCGCGATGGGATGGCCAACGCACGGACCTGCTGTGCACGTTCAGCACTTTTGGATCGACCGGTACGCCGAAGCTCGCGGTCCATACCGCAGGCGGCATCGCGACGCATGCGCGCAACGTCGGGCAAGTCAATGCGATGCGGGAAGACGACGTGGTGCTGTGCACGCTCCCTCTTTGTAGCGTTTTGGGGTTCGTGCAGGTCATCGCGGCGCTCGCGTCCGGAGCGTCGTGTGTGCTGATGCCGACCTTCGACGCCACGGCGGCGGCGGCGATCGAACGACACCGCGTCACGCATTTCTTTGGCACGGACAAGATGATGGACCGGGTGCTGAATACGGGCGCTTTTTCGCTCGCCACATGGCGCCGCGGCGCATTCCTCGAATATGCGAGCCTCGGGCCGCGTGTGATCGCGCAAGCGTGGGAAGCGTGGCGGTTGCGCCTGACTACGTTGTATGGAACCCCCGAATGCCTCGCGATGACAGCGATGCGCGATCCAGCGAACAACCTGCGGCAGCGCGCGATGCCGGGGGGCACGCCGGTCTCGTCCGCGATTGCTTTTCGAATCGTCGATCCGGAAAGCGGTGCGATCGTGCGCGATGGGCAGCAGGGTGAGTTGCAGTTGCGCGGCTATAGCGTGATGGCCGGCTATCTGCATAACCCGAAAGCCACGTCGGCGGTGTTCACGGCGGACGGCTGGTTTAGAACCGGCGATCTGGCAGTCGCCGATCACGGCACGTTCCACTATCTCGCGACGCTGGAGGGCACGGTGCGATGGTGTCCTTTGCTGGAAGGGGCGGCGGAGCACGAATTTCCACTGCGCACGCGCGGCGACGTCGTTTCGATTGTTCCAGATTCGTGAAAAAACGATTTCGTTAGAATCCCCGACAGTTCCTTGAAAATTCTCAAGACTGCTCATAATATTCTACCGAAATCGATTTCGTCACGCCCGGACCGATGGCATCATCCCCAACCCAAAGATGGATTGACTTTCAAGGAGTAGACCATGAGCTTTCGAACCATCAATCCGGCTACAGGAAAAGTAGTCGAGGAATTTCCGCTGCAATCCGACGAACAGGTCTTCGCCGCGCTGGCGACCGCTCATCAGCGCTATCAGGAAGACTGGAAGAACAGGCCGGTGGCCGAGCGCGCGCGAATCGTCGGTCGCGCCGCGCAAATCCTGCGCGAGAAGCGGGACGAATACGCGACCTATCCGACGCTCGAGATGGGTAAGGTGATTGGCCAGAGCTATGCGGAGGTCGATCTCGTTGCCGATATCCTCGACTACTACGCGACCAACGGTGAGAAATTTCTCGCGCCGCAGCCGTTGCCTGGAGAACCCGGCGCAATGGTGGTCGCTGAGCCGATCGGCGTCATTCTTGCGATCGAGCCGTGGAATTTTCCGTACTACCAGCTGGCCCGCGTGGCTGCGACACAGCTAGTCGCCGGCAACGTCGTGTTGATGAAGCATGCTGAAAACGTACCGCAATGTGCGCTCGCGTTTGCAAGGCTGTTCGATGAGGCGGGCGCGCCGGAAGGCGTTTATACCAATCTCTTTTGCAGCATCGAACAGATCGGCAAGCTGGTCGAAGATTTCCGCGTGCGTGGCGTTGCGCTCACCGGCAGCGAGAGAGCAGGTGCTTCGGTCGCCGAGCGTGCCGGGCGCAATCTGAAGAAAGTGATCCTCGAACTGGGCGGTAGCGATCCCGCTCTGATTCTGGAAGGCGCGTCTCTCGAACTCGCGGTCGAGCAGGTTGTGATGGGGCGCACGTTCAACTCGGGGCAGGGGTGCGTGAACATCAAGCGCGTGATCGTGGTGGGCAAGGAGCGCGGCGAGAAGATGCTGGCCGCGTTGAAGCTGCGGTTTGCGGCGCTCAAGGTAGGCGATCCCAATGACGAGACTTCGGCGCTCGGCCCGATTTCCAGCGAACGCGCGCTCGACGGGTTGCTCAAGCAGATCGGGGACGCGAAGGCTGCGGGCGCAACGATCGTTCATGGCGGCAAGCGTATCGACCGCGCGGGGTTCTATCTGGAACCGACGATCATCACGAATATCACGCGCGACAATCCGCTTTATGAGCAGGAGGCCTTTGGTCCGGTGCTGTCGTTCTATATCGTGAATAGCGAGGAGGACGCGATCAAGCTGGCCAATGACAGCAAGTATGGCCTCGGCGCGTTTGTCTTCGACACGGATATCGGACACGCGAAGCAGGTTGCGTCGCGGATCGATGCAGGGATGGTGTACATCAATTCGTGCTTTGCCGACTCACCGGGATTGCCTTTTGGCGGCGTGAAGAACTCGGGATTCGGGCGCGAACTGTCCGAACTCGGCATTGGCGAGTTTATCAACCGGAAGCTGGTGCGCGTCGCCCACGCGGCTTGAGATCACGGCGGCAACCGGCGGGCTATTTCGTCCGGCAACGCAGCGCGGCGAACGCCAATGGCGGTCGTGCGGCGTTGGCGGCGTCAACGGACGGGGCGGTTAGCCTTCCGGTCGCGCTCGCACCGCTGCTGCTGCGCCGGCCGCCGCCGGCGCCGCGACTTGCGGCGTTTCCGGCTTGACCTGCGCGCGCGCCGGGAAGATCACGTCGACCAGCCGATCGACGAAATAAAAGAACTTGTCCGATGCGTAGCCCGCGATAAATGCTACCGCCAGCGGCGAAATATTCTTGCCGCCCTGCACGAGGTCGCTGAAAAGCCCGATCGCAATGCCGACAATGACCGCGCATGTGATGTGCGCCCGGTTCGCAACCTTCGAATACTCAGGGTGGAACGTGCTTGTTTCGGTCTCGATCCTGATCTTGCGCAGGATCGCCGCCGACGCGCCGAGCCACGCATAGAGCACCGGCAAAATGAAACCGGTGACCGCGCCCACCAGCGACAGAACAATCTCGCGACCGTACATCGCCATCGCGCGAATGTCCTGGTACGCGGCGATTTTCTGGAAGCCTTCGTCAACGACGTTTTCGGGCGCGAGCGTTTCATCCTTGTCATTCGTGACACGGTCGGCGTCCATGATCGGGATCTTGATTTCCAGATTCGCGCGCACCTGTCTGTTCGAGCAGATCCAGTTGACCACGTGCGGCGCGGACGCGCCCGGCGGATGCTCGGCTTGCGCGAGCGCGGAATTCCATGTAGCCGCGGGCGGGCAGTGCGGCTCCGTATACGGATTCGTCACGGGCAGAAACAGCGCATTGCCGATGCCCCGTGTGCGCGTCACATCGTTGTACAACTGGCGGTTGTTGGTCGCGAATTCCTGCAGCAGATGTTTGATCTGGATCGCGGGTTGCGAATTGCTGAGTTGCCGCAGGTCGCCCGATGCTTTCTGATGGGCGGCGATCACGATCTCTTCCGTATCCTGCGCCCGGTTGTGCGCTTGTGACGCGGAGCCTGCCACTTTGCGAATTTCGCGCTCTTCGGTCTGCCGCATTTCAATGATGTTCGCTTGATAACTCAACAACTGATTGTGCAACGCCATCGCTGAAGAGTCGTTAATCGTGACGATTCTCTGCACATCGTCGGAAATCTGGTTCACCGCGAAAAGCAGGCACGATAGCCCGACCACGAGAATCGTCAGGAAGATTGCAGTGAGCGTATAGATCCTGATCGCCCGCCGTGCGCCATGATAGGCGTTCTTGCCGGCGGTGGCGGCAGCGACCGGCTGCACGCCCTTCGAGATGCGGTTCAGCGCCGCGTAGTATTCGGCCTCGATCGGCGTGTTCCACGCGCGCTCGATGCGTGCGACGCGCGCGCGCGTCAGCGCCTCGATATCCTGGCTCGCGAGCGGTAGACCGGTCAGCGACGCGTGTGACAGCAGTTCGTCGCTCGATTTCATATCTTTGAACACCTGGTAGCTCGGGTAATGCACCGATTTTTCGATGCGGCCGATCGCGTCGTAGAAGCCGGTTTCCCAAGCGTCGCTCCACACGCGGCGATCGACGACGCCCGTTGCGGCCCGAATGATCGCGATATCGGCACTTTCGAGCTTGATGCCGTCGTCCCCCGCGGCTTCGACCATCGCTTCGGCGCGCGCGAGATCGGCCGCGAGTCGTTTGCGCTCGCGCCGGCCTCGACGTTGATTGATCTCCGCGCTGTCGTGCTGAACATCGCTCATCGCATTCTCCCGCCGTGATTTTCGTACGCTTGCATGCTTCTCCTTGCTGATGCTGCGCGGAGCTCACGCTACTGAATCACGATGAAATCCTTCGCTTGCGCCGACCTCACTCGCGCGGCGGCTTCATAGCCATTGGCGCGAAGGTGAGTTCAGCCCGAGTCGAATTGGAAAACGCTGAGGGATCCAATTCGTTCCTCGCTTTTCGTCGTAGTTATATGCAAGTAAACGATAGGTGCCTCGAAAAAAAGAACGTCGCGGCGTTAATCGTTATGTGCGCTGACGCACATTGGTAAAACGAATGCGTGGGACTCCGCGCAAGTGCGCCGAAGCGAACGCCCTTCACACCGAATTGGCCGGCCCAGCGTCAGGCATCCTTCACAAAATGTTAGCTATCTTCACGATGGTGCCTGTCGCGCCGTTCGCGCGAAGGGGCGGCTTTGTTCCGTCGACGTACAAGTGTTGTGCTCCTGCTGGTATTTACGCGAAACGCGTGCATACACACAATCTGGGCGTCACTTACTGTGGACACCGATTCACAGTCAACGAATGCACAGGAGCCCGTATGTCGAACCATCCCCTTCCCGAAGCCCCGTCGCGCCGTCGCTTTCTTGGCGTTGCGACTGCTGCGATCGCCGCGAGTGCGTTAAGCCAGCTCGCTTTTGCGGACACCACTCAATCGATCACTGAAGTGGCAACCGCTGCAGGTGGCGATAAAACCGCGATTCGTCCGCTCCATGTGCGCGTGCCGGAATCACAACTTGCCGATTTGCGTCGGCGCATCAAGGCGACGCGCTGGCCGGAGCGCGAAACCGTCACCGATGTGACCCAGGGCGTGCAACTGGCGACGATGCAGAATCTCGCGCGCTACTGGAGTACCGACTACAACTGGCGCAAGGTCGAAGCGAGACTGAACGCGCTGCCGCAGTTCGTCACCGAGATCGATGGGCTCGACATCCATTTCATCCATGTCCGTTCGAAGCATGAAAACGCGTTGCCGATCATCGTCACGCACGGTTGGCCCGGCTCGATCATCGAACAATTGAAGATCATCGACCCGCTGACCAATCCGACCGCACATGGCGGCACTGCATCGGACGCGTTCGACGTGGTCATTCCATCGCTGCCGGGCTATGGATTCTCAGGCAAGCCCACCGCGACCGGCTGGGATCCGCAGCGTATTGCCCGCGCATGGGTCGTGCTGATGAAGCGCCTCGGTTATACGCGCTATGTCGCGCAAGGCGGCGATTGGGGTAACGCGGTGACCGAGCAGATGGCGCTGCTCACGCCGCCTGGATTGCTCGCGATTCATACGAATATGCCAGCGACCGTGCCGGACAACATTGCCCAGGCGCTGAAGTATGGCAATCCGCCGCCTGCCGATCTGTCGCCGGACGAGCGTCACGCGTTCGATCAGCTCGACTTTTTCTACAAGCACGGCCTCGGCTACGCGCAGGAAATGGCGAATCGCCCGCAAACCTTGTATGGAATCGAAGATTCGCCGATCGGCCTCGCCGCGTGGATGATCGACCACGATGCGACAAGCGAGGCGCTGATTGCACGTGTCTTTGATGGGCAGACCGAAGGGCTGACGCGCGACGATATTCTCGACAACATCACGCTGTATTGGCTGACAAATACGGGGGTCTCGTCGGCGCGACTGTATTGGGAAAACAAGCTCAATTTTTTTGCGCCGAAGCACGTCGCCATTCCGGTCGCAGTCAGCGTGTTTCCCGATGAGATCTATGCGGCGCCACGCAGTTGGACCGAAAAGGCCTATCCGAAGCTGATTCACTACAACCGCCTGCCGAAAGGCGGGCACTTTGCGGCATGGGAGCAGCCGCAGACGTTCACCGAGGAGGTCCGCGTCAGTTTCAGGCCACTGCGGTGACAGCAGCGACGCGAACAAGCGAGACCGTCGCGCACCTTGCGTTTACCTTTTTCCCGCCTATTCTGAAGACGCTGCAGTCCGTGTCGCGGACCTGTCCCGCTGGTCCGCGAATGCATGGTTC
The DNA here is from genome assembly GCF_004366595.1 of Paraburkholderia rhizosphaerae. Taxonomy (GTDB): domain Bacteria; phylum Pseudomonadota; class Gammaproteobacteria; order Burkholderiales; family Burkholderiaceae; genus Paraburkholderia; species Paraburkholderia rhizosphaerae. The sequence goes on along the minus strand of NZ_SORE01000018.1, from coordinate 33,984 downwards.
GTTCGCGTTCCCATCTGCATACGAGCCCCTTCGAGGGGCTCGTGTCGTCAGCAAGCGAGGCCAGATCATGAAAATCGTCGTTATCGGCGGCACGGGCCTGATCGGCTCGAAGACCGTTCCCATTCTCCGCGAGGCGGGCCATGAGGTAGTCGCCGCATCGCTGAAAAGCGGCGTGAATGTGCTGACCGGCGAGGGGCTTCAGCAGGCGATGGCCGGCGCGCAAGTGGTGGTCGACCTCGCGAATTCGCCTTCGTTTGAAGACAAGGCGGTGCTGGAATTCTTCGAGACGGCTGGCCGCCATGTGCTCGCGGCGGAGTCCGCGGCCGGGGTTCGGCATCACGTCGCGCTGTCGATCGTCGGAATCGAGCGGACACCCGAGAACGGCTACTTTCGTGCCAAGGTCGCGCAGGAGAAGCTGATTGAGAAAGCGGGCATTCCGTACACCATCGTCCGTTCGACCCAGTTCTTCGAATTCCTCGGCGGCATCGCCGATTCCGCCGTCGCAGGAAACGCGATCAGGATCTCACCGGGGCTGTTCCAGCCGATTGCCTCCGACGACGTTGCCGCGTTTGTCGCGGACGCCGCGCTGGCGGCGCCGAAAAACGGCATCGTCGAGATCGCCGGGCCCGAACGGGCGCCGTTCAATGAAATCGTTGCGCGCTATCTGAAGGCGGCTGGCGATTCGCGTGAAGTGGTGCGTGACCCGGAGGCCAGGTACTTCGGTGGGAAGGTCGATGATCAATCGCTCGTGCCGTTGGGCGACGCGCGTCTTGGCCGAATCGGTTTCGAAGAATGGTTCCGCCGTTCACGGGCGTGAGCGCGATCACGCGTTGCTGCCCGGTCCCGCGATTTTCGCGTGCGACGATCGCGTTGCCTGAAAGACAACGCGATGATTCATCGATGCGCCTTCCGGAGCGCTTCGTTGAAAGATAGGGTGCCGATCGACGCACCCTTTTCTTTCAATGCAACGGAGCGACTCATGCGATTGGCTCACCCTCTGCAAACGGCCGTCCGCTTCCCGACCCTTCTCTTGATGATCCCGACGCTGGCGCTCGCCGAGCCGTTCACCGTCAAGGTCGACAATCTGGACCACGGACGTTTTTCAAACGAGCAGGTGTATGGCGGATTCGGATGTCACGGCGACAACGTGTCGCCTCGTATTGCGTGGAGCCACGTTCCACCCGGCGCAAAAAGCCTTGTCGTGACGATCAACGACCCTGATGCGCCGACTGACGGACTCGGCTGGACGCATTGGGAAGTCGTCAACATTCCGGCGTCGCAAGCGTCGCTGGAAAAGGGCGCTTCGGGAAATCCGGCGTTGCTGCCTGCAGGTGCGATCGAGACCTTGACGGACTTCGGCGAATCGAAATATGGCGGCCCATGCCCGCCTCAAGGAACATCGCACCGCTACGTCGTGACGGTATCCGCGCTCGATGTCGCACATATCGACGTGAAGAAAGCGTCCAGTTCCGCGCTCGTCGCGTACCAGATGAGCGGAAAGGTGATCGCGCGAGCCCGGTATGTCGCGAAGTACCGCCGCGCATCCGACTAAAGTGCACAAGCGCATCCGCGCGCGCCGATTGTGCCAATTGTGCCGATTGCGCCGGGCGGCTTCGTCCCGTTCCCGCCGGCATCCGCTGATGCGACCGTCTGCCACAAGTCGAACTGACTGCCGATGCAGTCGTTCGGATCCGGTCTATCTGACTTCTTCAGACGCCAGGCATTTGAAAATTCAGCATTTCCAGTCTGGCTTGATTCTTGTGTAGTGCGTTTCGCTGCGACGCCCGATGCAATCACTGATGGCTGCTCCGGCAATCACGAATCCACACACAAAGGAAGACTATGTTTGACGAGTTCGAAAATCGCGTTGCTGTCGTGACCGGCGCAAGTTCCGGTATCGGCCTCGAAAGCACCCGTCGTTTGCTGGACCACGGCGCACGGGTTCTGGCCATGAGCCGCACGATCGGCGGGTTGAATCACTTGCAGTCGCGGTATGGCAACCGGCTCACATGGATCGCCGGCGACGTCACTCGCGATGCGGACCTGCGCGCGCTGTCCAGAATGGTTGCGCAAATGGGCCCGGTTCATTTCCTATTGCCCAATGCGGGCATTGCGCAATTGGCGAAAGGAACGGAAACAGCCGCGCTTGAGCGCCAATGGGCAGTGAACACGGCGGGCGCATTAAACACGCTGTCGATACTTCAGCCTCAATTGGCAAAGCCGGCGTCCGTTGTCTTTATCGGCACCTTTCTGTCACAGGCGACATTCCCCGGACTGGCCGCGTATATCGCGTCCAAGACTGCACTGAAGACCTATGCAAGAACGCTGGCGGTCGAACTGGCAGCTGAGGACATCAGGATCAACATCGTGTCGCCAGGGCCGACCGCCACGCCGATCTGGTCCTCTTTGGGGTTGCCGCAGGAACAGTTGTCGGAAGTCGCGGCAGGGGTGACCCAGCGGCTGCTGACCGGCCGTTTCCTCGAGCCCGCGGCGATCGCGGACACAATTGTGTTTCTATTGTCGAATGCGGCGCGTGGCGTGTATGGTCAGGATCTGATCGTCGATAACGGGTATACGTTGCAGTAGGTTCGGACGCGCGTCAGGCGGCATCGTGCGGCCGCCGATCGTCTGCGGCTTGCCGGCATCCGGGTTCGGACCTAACCTGCGCACTTGCTTACGCGGTTTCCGAATCTGCAATCTCGACCCTCGAACCCTGCTGCTGATTATGCAAGCCTATCCAATGCGCCTTTCCCCCGGCGACGATTTGCGCGCCGCTATCGAAGACGTGCTGCATCGACGCGCGTGGCCCGCAGCCTTTGTGATCCAGGGGATCGGAAGTCTGAGCGTCGCGCAGTTGAGATTCGCCGGCGCCGATGCTCCCACGGAAATAGCGGGCGACCTCGAAATCGTGACGCTGGCCGGTTCGTTATCCGCCGATGGTGCGCATCTGCATATGTCTGTGGCCGACGCGCGAGGCCAGGTCTGCGGTGGCCATGTGGCGCGCGGATGCAAGGTGCGCACGACCGCCGAGCTGCTGATCGCGCTGCTTCCCGGCTACCGCTTCTCGCGGATACTTGACCCGCATACGGGCTTTATGGAACTGGCGATCGGCAGTGAGCCCGAGCCGCGGCCGCGACCGGATTGAACCGCGCGCGTGATCGCGCTGCATGACGATACCTGCCATGGGTCTGTTTGTTGGACCCATTGCGCAACTTGCCACTACAATCCGGACTTCGATCCGACAAGCACGATTGCGCCATGAAATTTCTTCTTGCATCGACACTCGCGGCAGTCATTGGGGCCGCTAGCACGGCGGCCCTCGCCCAAACATCTGGCGGCGGCGACGCTTCGCAACTGCCATGCGACATCGGGTATGTGACCGGCGTCGGCGGATCGGTGGAGAGTCTGCGTGAATATCAAGCCACCCCCGAGCGCGACAAGTATCGCTACGTGACCGACCACGACATTCAATGCCAGGTTTCCGATGAAGGGCGTGCGACCGCGTGCACCGGAGTCACCAGGCTGAGTCACGAGAAGGTCAGCGTGTACGACACGATCGACAGCAAGACGATGTCCGTCGTCGCGCGTATCGAGCTCGAACACGGGCAAACCTACCCGGTGATTATCGCTGTATCGAGACAGGATTTGCGGTGCGAGCAGTGATCGCTGACAACTCATGCAAACAAGGTTGAATGACAGCGGCGCGACTCGATCGTCGCGTTATCTCGGCTTCGCGTAACTGCTCTCGATCCACTCCGCCGCGCTGCGGGCCGACAGCTTGAAGGTCGGCGCGACGCGTAGTCTCGCGAGCGATTCACCGGATGCATTCTCGGCGGCGAGCACCGCGTGCGGGTCGTCTTCGTCGGGCACGATGTCGAGCGTGACGCTGATACGGTCATTCGCCGTGTCGACCCATACCTGTTTGTGAAGCTGAGCATGCAATTGCTGTTCGTGACGGCGCAGTACCTCGGATGCCGTTTTGACAAGCGTGTTGAATGCGGACACGTCGAGCGGCTTAGGGTTCTTCTTGTCGCGACCCATGGTCCAGGGCCCGACGAGTGCGGGTTCCGCCTCGCCGTCTTTGGTCATCTCGACGGCCCAGCCGTCGTCATCTTCGTTCTTGATCACGCGGCAAGTCCATCCGTTGTCGCGCCAGAGGCGGTCTTCATGAATGACGTCGGTGTCCAGCGTGTTTTCAGTGCCAGGTGCGGAGTCGGGGAAGGTGCTCATGCGGTAATGAGTGAACAGTAAAGGGCTGGGCTGTTGAAGGGATGCGCTATCGACCCGCTATTTTACGCGCTCACAAAGCTCGCCTGCGCACGACGTGCGCACATCGGTAATAGAACGCGCCGGGTCGGTGCGCTGCCTCAGCGTCCGCGTTGGAAATGCAGTTGGAATGGACCGGAATATTCGGAGCACGCGATGACCCTTCGGTATCCCATCATCTATGTTCGCGGCTACGCAATGACCGAGCGGGAGCGTAATGAGACGGCTGCCGATCCGTTTTGCGGATTTAACGTCGGTTCCACGCTCTACCGCGCGGTTACCGACAAGGCGTCGACGCCGGCGACGTCCGCATGGTTCACTGAAGCGAGGAGATCGAGTTGCCACGGCAGACTCTACGTTGGCGCCTTGCGACGTCGACGGCCGGAATCCACGAACGCGCGGCCCTCGCGATTGAACGGCGGGAAGCCGGCGACTGCCGCCGAATGGCGTGAGTCGCCGGAAAAGACCGGTTAGTTCGGCAGAAACGCATCGGCTACTTTGCCTGAGCCGGCTCCCGGCTCGATTGCTCCCGGCCCATCTGCGCCATCACATGCGCGCGGTCCATTTCGAGCACCTCCTGCGCGCTGATCCGCCCGAACAGATCGATCATCGGCGCGATCAGCCCCGTCCATCCGGTCTGATGACTGGCGCCGAGGCCCGCGCCGTTGTCGCCGTGAAAGTACTCGTAGAACAGGATCAGGTCGCGCCAGTGCGGATCGTTCTGGAATTTTTCCGTACCGCCATAAACCGGCCGACGTCCGTTCGCATCGCGCAGGAACGTGCCGCTCAGGCGGCGCACGAGTTCCTGCGCGACTTCGAAGAGCGTCATCTGTTGCCCGGAACCGGTCGGGCATTCGACCTTGAAGTCATTGCCGTAAAAGCTGTACAGATTGATCAGCGCGCGCACGATCAGCAGATTGACCGGCATCCACACCGGTCCGCGCCAGTTCGAGTTGCCGCCGAACATGCCGGTGTTCGATTCGGCTGGCAGATACTGCACCGTGTACGTGTGTCCGGCGACGTCGATCGCGTACGGGTGCTTCTGATGAAACAGCGACAGCGAGCGAATTCCGTGCGGCCCGAGGAATTCGTTTTCGTCGAGCATGTAGCGAAGCACGCGTACGAGCTTGCGTTTGTTCAGAACCGACAGCAGCCGGCGCCCGTTGTAACCGATGAAACTGCCATCGGTCGGTGCGACCTGTTCGATCAGTTCGGGGTAGCGCTTGCGGAACTGCGCGATCAACTCCATCAGCTTCGGGTAACGCGTGATGGACGGCGCTTCGAACACCGTTGATGCGCACAGCGGCAGCAGCCCGACCAATGACCTGATTCGCAGGCGTGTCGTGCGTCCGTCCGGCAGCCGCAGCAGGTCGTAAAAGAAGCCGTCCTGCTCATCCCACATCTCGTCCTGATGTTCGCCACGCCGATCCATCGCATAGGCGATCCACATGAAATGCTGGACGAACTTGAACGCGACCTCTTCATACATCGGATCGTATTCGATCAGATTGACCGCCATTTCCAGCATGCACTGGCAGTAAAACGCCATCCATGCGGTGCCGTCCGCCTGCTCGAGCGATCCGCCGGTCGGCAACGGTGCGCTGCGGTCGAACACGCCAATGTTGTCGAGGCCCAGAAAGCCGCCGGCAAACACATTGCGGCCCGATGGGTCCTTGCGATTGACCCACCAGTTGAAATTCAGCATCAACCCCTGAAACGAGCGCTCGAGAAAACGCGGGTCGGCGCGTCCCAATTCTCTTTCGTACTTGTACAGCCAGAGTGTCGCGGCCGCGTGCACGGGAGGGTTCACATCGCTGAAGTTCCACTCGTACGCGGGAAGCTGGCCGCTCGGATGCACATACAGACTGCGCAGCATCAGCAGCAACTGTTCCTTCGCGAAGTCGAAGTCGACCAGCGCCAGTGCGACCGTATGAAACGCGAGGTCCCACGCCGCATACCACGGGTATTCCCATTTGTCGGGCATCGAAATGATGTCCGCGTTCAGCATATGAAACCATTCGGCGTTGCGCACATTGCCGCGGGACATGTCGAGCAACGGGTGGCTGCCGTGCTCGCGCAGCCATAGTTCGAGATCGAAGTAGTAGTATTGCTTGCCCCACAGCATGCCGGCGAGCGCCTGCCGATGCACGCGGCGCTGATCGTCGGTGAGTGAATTGGGCGTGATGCGCCGATAGAACGCATCGGCTTGCGCGACGCGCTGATCGAAGATCTTGTCGAAGCCGCCGAATGCGTTATCCAGCCTCTCCGACGCAAGGCGCAAACGGATCGTCGCGACGCCGCCCGCGGGCACCTCCCGCATGTAATGGGCGGCGGCCTTGGTGCCGGTTTCCGCCGGGTTCACGGCGTTGCGCTGTCCCGAAATCAGGTACGCGTGAAAGGCATCCTTGACGTACGGTGACGCGTTTGGTTGATTCCACAGACGCTGCGTATTGGTTTCATTTTCGGTGAAGAGCATCTCCGGTGCATCTTCGCAATGAAGCCAGTACTCACCCAACTGATCGTGCACCGCATGGATCGCGGTACCCGCTTTGCTCAGCGACGGCTTGCGATGGTCTTCTCCCCATGACCACGTATTGCGGAACCAAAGTGTGGGCAACACATGCAGCGTCGCCGCTTGCGGCCCGCGGTTGTACACGCAAACGCGCACGAGCATGTCGTCCGGCGTCTCCTTCGCGTATTCGACGAACACATCGAAATAGCGGTCGTCGTCGAACGCGCCGGTGTCGAGCAATTCGTACTCCATGTCGTCGCGCGAGCGTTTCCGGTTGGTCGCGACAAGATCCTCGTACGGGAATTCCCGCTGCGGGTACTTGTAGAGAAATTTCATGTACGAATGCGTCGGCGTGCTGTCGACGTAGAAGTAATACTCCTTCACGTCCTCGCCATGATTGCCCTCGCTGTTGGTCAGGCCAAACAGCCGCTCTTTCAGAATCGCGTCCCGACCGTTCCAGAGCGCGAACGCAAAGCACAGCCGCTGCTGGTCGTCGCAGAGTCCGCCGAGGCCGTCTTCGCCCCAGCGGTACGCACGCGAGCGGGAATGATCATGGGGCAGATAGTTCCACGCGTCGCCGTTGTCGCTGTAGTCTTCGCGGACGGTGCCCCACTGTCGTTCGCTCAGGTACGGCCCCCACTTCTTCCACGGCACGTGTGCATCGCGCGACTCGTTCAGGCGCGCTTGTTCCGCAATGTCGACGGTGACTGGGCACATGCATTCCTCCGTATCGGCTGAATGAATTCGACCTCGACGAGACGCGCGAATGCGCAGCTCAGTGGGCGTATATCGTGCGAGATTCCGGCAACGGCGATCGATCGGTATGGGTGGCGTTTTCGCGCGGTTTAATGTGCCGCGCATAGAGGCAAGCAGAAGGAGTGAGCGCTGATCTCTACACAATGTAGGTGCCGGTGGCGGGCAACGCAATGACGCAGCGCGGGGCGCTGCCGTGCCTGAATCGGTCGCGATCAGCCGGGCGCAGCCTTGGCACAGGCCGCGCCATGAGAGACAATCGCGGCGACTTGCCGGCATCTGACACGAGGAGCGATACATGGCGGTATTGATCTTGGGGTTGGTGATCTTCCTGGGTGCGCATTCGGTCCGGATCTTCGCGGAAGGGTGGCGCGATGCGCAAATCGCGCGGCTCGGTGAAAAAGGCTGGAAAGGCGCCTATTCGATTGCATCCATCGTCGGGCTGGTGCTGATCATCTGGGGCTACGGGATCGCGCGGCGCGTCCCTGTCCCGCTGTGGGCGCCGCCGGTCTGGGCGCCGCATGTCACTGCTTTGCTCACGCTCGTCGCCTTTATCCTGTTTCCGGCCGCGCAAATGCGGGGCACGCGCTTGAAGTCCGTGGTCAAGCATCCAATGGTGATCGGCGTCGCGCTCTGGGCGCTCGGGCATTTGCTGGCCAACGGCACGATGAATGCGGTCGTGCTGTTCGGCGCATTCCTCGTGTGGGCGGTGTTCGATTTCGCCGCCGCGCGCCGGCGAGATCGCGCCGCGCAAGTCGTGTATCCGGCCGGCACGCTTTCAGGCGACCTGAAGGCGATCGTCGCGGGTGTGATCGCGTGGATCGTATTTGCGTTCTTTCTTCATGGGTGGCTGATCGGCGTGAAGCCGCTGGGGTAACGCGAACGCGCGCCGAAACGCGGTGTGCATCGAGTGGCGCCGATACGGTCGGGGGCAACGATATGAGCATCGACTATCGAACGCGCAAGCACGGTCAGCCGACGCCGTGTCAACTGTCGCGCCGGCGGGCGATGCGCGCGTCAGCCGGGCTCGCAATGCTTGGCGCGTTGGCTGCGCGCACCCACGCCGCCGGGCCATTGGGCCCCGCGGCGAAAGCCGCGTTCGCCGTCGTGCTGTTTATCCCGTACGACGTGGATGATCTGAGCTTCAGCGAAGCCGCCTATCGCGGATGCCTCGCGCTTCAGCGCGACGGATATCGGATCGACGTTGTCAGCAATGCCGATCAGATGAATCAGAAGCAGATGCTGGCGAGCATCGATCGGTACCATGCGGCAGGCGTGCGCGGTTTCATCCTGGCGGGCGCCGAACTCAGCGCCGCGACAGCGGCCGCCGCCGCCCGTTACCCGCGCGCCTTTTTCGCCACCGTGTCCGGCACCGCGCGCGGGCCCAACATCGTCGACTATTGTCTCGACTGCCGGCCGCTGGGCGGCGCGCTTGCCGGAGCGGTCGCCGCGCGCGAGTCGAAGACGAAGATCGTCGGTTTTGTCGGCGGCGTCGAGGCGGTCGACGGCGGCGAGGCGAATCGCTTCAGGCAAGCGGTGCTCGACGCACAGCCCGGCGCGACGGTGCTGATCGACTGGACCGGCGACTGGAGCGCCCGCAAGCTCGCGGCGCAACTCACCGAGCGTCAGATCCGCCTGGGCGCCGACATCGTGGTCGCCGACGCAAACGACGCGGTGATTGCCGCCGCTTCAACCCATCGGCAGGTCAGGGCGATCGGCTGGATGGTGGACGCATCGCGCCGTTACCGCAATGTCGTCGCCAGCGTGGTGGTCGATACTGGCGTGATTTACCGGCGCTTTGTCGACGCTGCCGCCGCAGGACGCTTCGCGGGCGGCGACTATGTGGTCACGGAATCGGACAACGTATGGCAAATCGTCTGGCCGCGCCGCTAGCGGCAGCGCCAGCGCCAGCGCCTCGACAACGGGTACGGAGCCTACTGCATGAAATCGCTGAAGAGCCGAATCATCGGCACCTTGATCGTGCTGTTCGCCGTCGTCGGCGTGGTCGATGCGTGCGTGTCGTACTGGCTGTCGATGCGGCACATCGACCAGTTGCTCGACGTGCACCTGCAGGGCGCGGCCGTCTGGCTGGCCGCCGGCAAGGTGGGCACGATCGGCACGCACGGTCCGCCGCAGCATTCGATCGACGGTTTTGTCGGGCAGATTTGGGAGCCGGGGCGCGCGACACCGACGGACAATACCGACTCGGAAGTGATCTTCAACCGGAACGCGCCGAGCGGCTTCTCGGTCGAGATCATCAACGGTCACCGGTACCGGCTCTACACGCTCAGAAAAGACGCCGACAATCTGACGTATCAGGTCGGCCAGCCCGTCGCGTTTCGCGAGCAGACGGCCGGGCGCGCGGCGCTGGAAAGTCTGATGCCGACGTTTTTCCTGATCCTGCTGGTCTGGATTGCGATCCCGCTGGTCGTCAATGCGGCCTTCGCGTCGCTCGAGCGCGCGAGTTCGGACGCGGAAGCGGTCGGCATCAGCCGGCTGACGCCGCTCGATATTTCGCATGTGCCCGCGGAGGTGAGACCGTTCGCCGATTCGATCAACCGGATGATCGCGCGGCTGCAGGTCGGCATCGACGGTGAGAAGCGCTTTATCGCCGACGCGGCGCACGAACTGCGCACGCCGATCGCCGCTTTGCAACTGCGTATCGACAACCTGGAAAACGCATCCGACGCGACCGCGCGCGGCGAGCGGCTACACGAATTGCGCGAAGCGATCGTTCGCACCGCGACGATGATCCGACAGCTTCTCGAACTCGCGCGCGCGGACGCGCAGCACGATCCCGGCGCGGCGGCCGATACGGTCGACGTGCGCCAGATGGTGCAGACACTGGTTGCCGATCTGCTGCCGGTCGCGGACGCGCGCTCGATCGACCTCGGTGTCAAACGCTTTGAAACCGCGCATGTCAACGCGCACGCGGGCGAGTTGCGGATGGCGGCGCGCAATCTGATCGAAAATGCGCTGCGCTACACGCCTGCCGGTGGCTGCGTGGATATCGACGTATTCGAGGACGCGACCGGCGCGGTGATCCGCGTGACCGATACCGGGCCGGGCATTCCGGAGGACGCGCTGGGCCGCGTATTCGACCGGTTCTTCCGGTTAAATTCGGAAACGGTGGAAGGCAGCGGTCTGGGGTTATCGATCGTCAAGTCAGTGGTGGCCAAGCATGGCGGGTCGATATCGCTGGAAAACCGGCGCGATGGCCAAAGCGGTTTGATCGCGACCGTCGTTTTGCCGTCGCGCGCATCGGCCACCGCCGACATCGGCTAGCGCGGTCATCCGGAGCGTTTCACCGGTCACAACAGGTAACACGTGTAAGTGCGTGGGAAACCTGGCGGCGCACCTCACGCACTAGACTGGAATTGTCTTGATTAATTGGCGGGACAAGCCGATGACACGTCTATTGATTACCCTCGCTCTGATTGGCGGCCTGTGTGGTTGCGTAGTGGCGCCGCCGTATGGCTATGCGCCGGCGCCGGCCTATTACGGTTATCCGGCTTATTACTACGGACCGCCGGTGAGCGTTGGAATTGGCGGAAGCTTTCATATCCGTTAACGCGAAGCACACGAAGCCGCGGCTTGATGCCGCGGCTTTTCGCTTTATCGGCGCAACAGGCGGGACTGGTATTCCAAATGCAATAGTGTTTTTTGCGGCCGCGACTCGACGCCGGCGTTCGCAATACGGATACTTCCTCCATCGAATCAGCAGTGAGCGCCGCAAAATAATGGCGCGAAACCTGAACCAGACAAAAACCCGGAGGGATTTAAAATGGACGAGAGAAAACGCGAAAGCATGATTGCCTATCTGCGTCGTCGGATGGCGAAAGTCGGAATGAAGGCCGCCGACGTTGCCGCCGCCCTTGCGGAAGACAGACTCCGCCAGAAATCGGTGCGTTACCGGAATGCATTCGGCGACACGTGGGACGGCAAAGGCAATATGCCGCAATGGTTGCAGCAGGCGACCAGCGCGGGCCAATCGCTCGAGCATTTCGCTATCGCAGCGCCGGTCAAGCCGGCCGACAAGCGCCGTCCGGCGGTCGACTGGAGCAAGGACCCGTTCGCCGGGTCGCGTCTTGCGACGCTTGCGCCGTAAGTAATCTCGCGCGCAGAAACGCGGCTTAGCTGCTGCCGCCGAGAAGTTTCGCCCTCAGCGTTTTGGCCCGCGTAGCAGGATCGAACCAGATATTGAAGAAAGCCTTCGCGAAGTCGGTATCTTCGATTGTCGCGGTCGGCGCCCCGTTCGCGAAGAACCGCACGCCGGTGCCCGGCAGGAACACGCCGCATAGCCAGTCGCCCGGCGCGACGTCGACAAAAGCTTTCAGCATGTCATCGCGCCAGCGCGCAATGAGCGAATCCGGCAATGGCTTCGGCGCGAGGCGCTTCATCTCGTTGAGCCCGAGCGTGGCGAGCCGTTCACGCGTTGCGGAGGTGGTGTAAGTCAGTTGCAGCGCGAAATGCGTGTCGTAGTTCACCGGCAGCCGCGAACCCCAAAGCTGCGCGTCATACAAATGAAGGCCGAGAAACCGGTACTCGCCCGCCCCAGACAGTTGCGCAGCGGGAATCTCGGCGCGGCAATCCTGAGCGGCCGACGCGGACTGCGGCAACGCCGCACACAGGCCCGCAGCTAATGCGACTGCAAACGCGATGCGCCTGCTGGCCGCGCCAAATGACAGGCGACGCGACATGTCAGTGCTCACTGGGTCGGTTCTTCGCACGCCGCCGGAAAAAAAGGCGGCGCCAGCTGTATTCCAGTCAATCGATTTCACTATCTGTTGGTTCCGTATCAGGGCCTGCGTCGCGCGCGACCTCGTGTCGAGGCCCGCGAAAATAGGCGACTGCAGCGGCTGAAAGCTTGGCATAGGCGCCGCGCCCGACGGGTTAACCCGGCGCGGGCGCACGGCGCGCAGACTCGAATGCAGGATTTTAACCGCTAGCCCGCAGTTCCTCTTACAGGAATATTCCTTTGACACTGTCGTGACGCTGACAGGAGTTTCAGGGTCACCGGGACTACGAAGTTTCTCAGTGTCGTCAAGGATGGGAAATCCGTCGGCCTGACCATGAAATGGATCGGCGCGATAGGCATCGCGCGCGGACGGCCTGCCAGCAGCGACGACATCGAAAACGAAGCGACCTCTGAAAGCAATCGCTGAACGCCGTGCCTGCCGTGCACAGCGAAATCCCACATGTTGTTCAAACGAATCAAAGATCTCGTCCACATATTGATCAGCCCGGTCAGCTAATCGAGTGCTTACGGAAGCGGGATGCAAGCGGATCACGCGGAACGTGACTGCAACCTCCGTGCTCTATGCGTGCGCGATCAGGAAGCGGGATGACCCGTCGCATTGCGAATGCGGTGATGTCCTTAACGTGCCTAACGATCGCGATCCACCCCGCACTACGTTCACACCTTGTCGCGATCTTTCAGGATAGGTCGCGCAACCTGGTGAAATTCCATGTCCGTGCTTTCGGAGAGAAGATGAAGAAGATGACGGTGGGCCTCGCAGTGGCCGGTGCATTTGCCGGTCACGCGCATGCTCAAAGCAGTATCACGCTGTACGGGATCATCGATGAGGGGATTAGCTATACGAACAATCAGGCCGGCCATAGCACCTGGCAGCAGACCGACGGCGCGATCAATACCGCCCGCTTCGGCCTGCGCGGCAGCGAAGATCTCGGTGGCGGCCTTAACGCGATTTTCAGACTCGAGAACGGCTTTAATGCAAGCAACGGCACATTGCGCCAGGGCGGCCGCCTGTTTGGACGCCAAGCGTATGTCGGCCTCGGGTCGTCACACTACGGCACGCTGACGTTGGGCCGTCAATACGACAGCGTGGTCGATTACCTTGGACCGCTCGCGTTGACCGGTACGCAATACGGCGGCACGTTCTTCGCCCACCCATTCGATAACGACAACCTCGACAACGACTTCCGCATCAACAATTCGGTCAAGTATCAGAGCCCCGACATTCACGGTCTGCACCTCGGCGCGTTGTACGGCTTTTCGAACGCGGCGGGCGATTTCGCTAACAATCGCGCGTACAGTTTCGGCGGGTCTTACGCATTGGGTGGCGTGACGGTCTCGGCAGCGTATTTGCAGCTCAACCAGAATCTGACGTCCGCGGCGATTTCCAATACGAATGGCGCGGTCAATGGTGACGCGACGCTTTTCGCGGACCGGCAACGGACATGGGGCGCCGGCGTGGCGTACACATTCGGCCCTGTGACGACCAACTTCGTGTTTACGCAGACGCTGCTCGACAACGCATTCGGCATCTCAGCGGGTGAGTCGGGTCTGTCGAATGGCTTCGCGCTTAACGGCGGCAGTGTGCGCTTTAACAACTATGAAGTGAACGGCAGGTACACGCTCGGCACGCCTTGGACCATCGCCGCCGGCTACGTGCATACCGATGGCAGCCTCAATGCCGCGCATCCGCACTGGGATCAGGTCAACCTGCAACTCGCGTATCTGTTATCGGTGCGCACGCAGGTGTATGTGCAAACGGAATACCAGCACATCACGCAGGACGGGCTGGCGCTTGGCGCGATCATCAGCGGCTTGCCTGCTGCATCGACCACGCCGAACCAGGTTGCGGTGACTTTGGGCTTGCGTCACACGTTCTAAATTGCTGCATGGTCATGGCCACTCTCCGATAAAGAGAGTGGCCGTGTCCGATATCAGAACTGCGGCGCTGCGTTCCCGGTCGGGGCGAGGGACACGCCGCGCAGCACTTCACCGAAGCCTGCATTGCGCAGCGTGATGAAGCGTTCCTGACCCGCGCCGCGTGCGCTCGTGTTGCCGACGATGTCGCGGATCGCCACCAGCCGGTTCGGGTCGGCGCCAGTGTCGCCGTTGCCGCTGACGGTCGACGTGATGCCCCAGATCGTCACGGTGCCGTCGTTCGCGACGTGTCCGGTGATATTGCGCAGACCGTCGGTCGCAGGCGACCATGGCAATCCGGTCGCGGCGTTGTTGCCGTTCGGGTAGCCCGGCACCGTATAGGCAATCCCGAGGTTGAGCCCGTTTTGCAGCGTGTACGCAAGCTTCCATGTCTTCGCGCGCGCATCGAACACCCACTTCTGCAAGCCGGCTGCCGTTTGCGCGGCCGCGTGCGTATAGAGTGTCGCGTCGCTCGCGAAGCCATCGCCTTCGTCCGCGACGTAAAGCGTATTCGCGTCCGCAAACCAGATACCGAACGGGAACGCCTGGGTGGTCGCCATCTTGTTCGGCGTGGCCGGGAAACCTGCCAGCACGCACATGTTGCCCGGCAAACCGGTCGACTGCAGAGTCGCCGGGTCGACGTTCAGCGGCCTGGTCGGCAGTGTCGCGTGCGGCGACGGCAGGCCGATACCCGACGGGCAGGCCTTGCCGGTCGTATCGACGAAATAGACGGTATTCACGCCATTGCTGCCGCTACCTTTGGTCAGATAGACGACGTTGTTGAATACGGTCAACCCACGGAAGTTGTCATCCTTGCCAACCTTGTCGGCGGCCGCACCGAGTTGCGTGATCGAGAAGCTCGCAAGGGGCGTCGGTGTGCCCGGGTTCTGCTTCGTTTCCGGCTGATTCGCCGGGTCGATCAACTGCGCGCCCGCGCCGAGCACCACGCCGGTGGGTTGCGGATTCGATCCGTTGCCCGCATTGCCGGCCGTGTAGATCACGTGAGCGCCGTTGCTGTCGTTCAGGATCGCGCTGCGTCCGTTATTGCCGCTATACGCGTTGGTTTCGGTGAAAGTGAAATGGCCTTCGCGATCGACGCGGGCCACGGCACGGAAGAACTGCTCGCCGACCGGATCGGTCGCGTCGATTGCGCCCGGCGTGTTCGAGTTCGACGCGTCGATCGTATTGACGGGCGCGACGTAACCCATAAAGGTCAGAAACCGGCCATCGGTCGACAGATTCAATGCGAGCTCCGATTTCGAGCTGAAGCTCGTGACGAGCTGACCTTTCTGGCCCGCTCCGTTCAGGCTGTTCGGCACTTCGAGGGTCCGCACAAGGCCGCCGGCCGGCGTGATCTGGTCAAGGAAAATTCTCGACGTGACGCCGAAGCTCGGATCGCCGATCACGTTGTTCCATACGAACGGATACGCACCGTCGAACGCGGCGCCACTGGCGGGGCAGCCTGCCTGCGTGCTGGCGCAACCCGGTGGCAGAATTTCGCCGACCTGCACGTTGCTCGACAGGTTGTCATAGACGCTTCGGCTGACGACCAGCAGGGTTGGATCGAACGAACCGAACGCGGCGCTAGAGGCGACTACGTTCGCGCTGGCAGACGCTGCCGACTGGGTTTGCGCTTGCGTTTGTGCTTGCGCGGATGACCCTGCAAGCGCGAGTGCGACTGCGCAGAACGACAGGGCTGCCGCATGCGCGGCACGAACGGAAAGCGGGGGGCGAAGATAGCTTTGCATGAACTGACTCCGTGGATGCGAGGAAAAGGCTGTTCTGGCGAGCCGATGCACGGGCTCTGGGAAAGCCGATCGGGACGATGCGTTGGAGCGGGATGCGTGAGGCAGGCCGTGCTTCGAACCGGAGGCTTATGGCCGCAAGTCCGCGCACGCGGTAGCCGGCGAATCAAGCCGGCAAGGAAACCTCGTCGATCATGCAAAGCGTGTATGGCAACGAAAAGGCAGTCCGCTTACAGCGGATTAAGTTTGAGCTTGTTGAGCATCACTGATCGATCGTCAGCATTTTGTGATTCGAACGTCGATCGATTGATGCCTGGTAGAAGGTGTTTTGCAAGGTGCGGGTGTTCCGGTTCGCCGCGTCGAAAGACCCGGCTTGTTGCGGCCATTTGCGCGTGCTGCCTGGATCGAACGTCAAAGTTCAAAGGTCGATGACCACATCGTCGACAGGCTGCGAACAGCAAACCAGCAGATTACCGCCGGCAGGCAGGTCGAGCGGGTCGGGCCCGTAAGCGACGTTCCCCGACACCAGTCCGGTTTCACAGTTGTGGCACACGCCGGTGCGGCACGACCAGCGCACCGGCACATCGCACGCTTCGGCGAGCTCGAGGATGCTCGGATAGACCGCGGCGTTCCAGTGCGCGGCGATGCCGCTGCGCGCGAACGATACGAGCGGGCCGGTGTTCGCGTCATCCTTGGGTACATGCGGCGCGCGCGACGCAGCGCCGACAATGCCGGGCGTCATCGATTCGCCGCCGTTGAAGATTTCGGCGTAAATCTGTTCCGGCCGAGCGCCGAAAGCGGCAAGCGTTTCCTTGATCTCCGCCATGAAGCCGGTCGGCCCGCACATATAGAAATCGGCATTGCGCGGCACGCCCGCTTCGTCGAGCGCCGAACGCGACAGACGTCCCGTTGCGTCGAAATCGTCGCCGATCCGATCGCTTGAGTCCGGCCTGCTGTAACAGACATAGCTGCGGCCATGCGCCAGCGTATGCACGAGACGCGTCGCTTCGCGCGCAAACGCATGGTGTTGCCGATCACGCGTGCCGTGCAGCCACCAGACCTGGCGCGTCGAATTCGCGGCCGACAGTGCGTGCAGCATCGCGAGCACCGGGGTTGCGCCGATGCCGGCGCTAAGCAGCACCACCGGATGGTCGCCGTGCTGCAAGATGAAACTGCCGCGCGGCGCGCTGACCTCAAGCGTATCGCCGACGTGCACGTGCTTATGCAGAAACGTTCCCCCTGCGCCATTCGGTTCGAGCTTCACGCTGATCCGATAGCACTGCGTCGAAAGCGCGCCCGACAGCGAGTAACTGCGAAAGAACGTTGAGCCGTCCGTTGGCCGGCGCAGACGCAACACCACGTACTGACCGGGCAGCGCCATTTGCAGCGGCTGCGCGTCGGTGGCCGCAAGCGTGATTGACAGAACGTCCGCGGATTCCTGATCGATTGCCGTGACACTCAGCGGACGGAATCCAGGCGCCACCGGATGCGCGGCGGCGGCCGGCGCTAGCCCGGCATTGCCGTTCGTCGTGCCGCTTGCGTCGCCACGCAGCAGTGCGTCGAACGACCCGCGCCATCCGGGTGACAGCGCTTCGATGCGTAGCGCGCGTTCCAGCTGTTCGCGCGGATGATGCGGCGAATACAGAAGCGCGTTGATTTCAGCGACGGTCATGCGTTCTTGCGCTTCGCCGACCTTCACGATTTCGTCGCCGGCGGCAACGTCGCCCTCCTGCAGCACGCGGAGATAAAACCCCGGCCTGCCGCTCGAAGTCAGCAACGCGGGCATGCGCGGCTCGTTGGTTCGGATGCCGACGCGATAACAGGTAACGCGCGGTTGCGTGACTTCGAACAACGCGTCGCCAATCTTGAAGCGGTCGCCGATGCAGACATCGCTATCCGGCCAGCCTTCGATCGTGAAGTTCTCACCGAACTGCCCGTACGCGAAATCGCTTCGCTTCAGTTGCTGCTGCCAGTGTCGATACGATTCGATCTGATAGACGAATACCGCGCGCTGCTCGCCGCCGTGCCCGCCGAGATCGCCTTGACCGTCGCCGGCAAGGTTCAGTCGACTGGCGCGGCAGCGGCCCTGCACAGGGTTCTTCCAGATGCCGGTGTACACCGTGCGGCCTTTCCACTCGATGTTGCGGGGCAGTCCGACGTTCACGGAAAGCAGGCGGGCCATAGGGTCCTCCACGGGTGAGTGTGCTTGCTGTTATGTCAGCGCTTACGGCCGTTCGCGCAGCTGCGCGTTCAGCGCGATGCGTTGCCGCATGTAACCGGTGACTCCTATGCAACCGCGTGATAGATCATATGAACAGAAACCATGCGACCGGCACGTCAATGGCGAACAGGCGCGATCGCGACAGGCGACCGCGATCGCTTCGTTAGCAAACGGGATGATGCTTAGTGTCGCTGAATCCGTATGGTTTCGCATGTGCGTATGCAGTTGGCGACGGGCGTCATCACATTCTGGTCGTCAAGGGGCTGTGCGATCCTGATCCGTCGAGCCAGTTGCTGAAAGCGGATATATCATTCAAATGCCTTTGAGCCGGCGCCGATGCGGTGTGAATTGCGTACGCATCGGCGCAAATGCTCGGCACACACAGCGCCTGCGATGCCGATCAGGCGCGACGGAAAAGCCGCTCAGGCAAACTCCGCGAAATCGCTATGCCAGGTGAGGAGCGATACGGCTGATTTGCTCACAGCGCTAGTGCGTTGGTGGGACGTATCGCTGTGGTTCCTCGACGCTCTCCACGAACGGCGCCCACTCCGGGACGAAGTGGCGGGTTGGCAAACGATCAAAGGAGCATACGCATGTCAACTGAAGCAAAATGCCCGGTCCTGCATTCGAGCGGCATGTCGAACCGGGACTGGTGGCCTGATCAGCTGAACCTCAGGATCCTGAATCAGGGTTCGCCGCTTACGGACCCGATGGACAAGGACTTCAACTACGCGAAGGAATTCAACAGCCTTGATCTCGCCGCGGTAAAGAAAGATCTGCTGGCGTTAATGACCGACTCGCAGGCGTGGTGGCCGGCGGACTTCGGCCACTACGGGCCTTTCTTTATTCGCATGGCGTGGCACAGCGCGGGCACCTATCGCGTCGGCGATGGACGTGGCGGCGCCGGTTCCGGCCAGCAGCGCTTCGCGCCGCTCAACAGCTGGCCCGACAACGTGAGTCTCGACAAGGCACGCAGGCTGATCTGGCCGATCAAGCAGAAGTACGGCAAGAAGCTTTCGTGGGCCGATCTGATCATTCTCACGGGCAACGTCGCGCTGGAATCGATGGGCTTCAAGACGTTCGGTTTCGGCGGTGGGCGCGAAGACGTCTACGAACCGCAGGAAGACGTGAACTGGGGCCCGGAATCCGTATGGCTCGAAGACAGGCGCTATACGGGCGATCGCGCGCTGAACAATCCGCTCGCGGCGGTGCAGATGGGGCTGATCTACGTCAATCCTGAAGGCCCGAACGGCACACCCGATCCGCTCGCGGCCGCGCGCGATATTCGCGAGACCTTCGGCCGCATGGCGATGGACGACGCGGAAACGGTCGCGTTGATCGCGGGCGGCCACACGTTCGGCAAGACGCATGGCGCCGGTCCCGCGTCCCATGTCGGGCCTGTGCCGGAAGCAGCGAGCCTCGAGGAACAGGGGCTGGGCTGGAAGAGCAGCTATGGCACCGGCATGGGCAACGACACAATCGGCAGCGGCCTCGAAGTGATCTGGACTACGACGCCGACGCAATGGGGCATCGGCTTCTTCAAGAACCTGTTCAGCTATGAATGGGAACTGACGAAGAGCCCGGCCGGCGCGCATCAATGGACGCCAAAGGGCGGCGCGGGCGCCGATACGGTGCCGGACCCGCACGACCCGTCCAAACGTCGCTCGCCGTCGATGCTGACGACTGACCTGTCGCTGCGGCTCGATCCCGCATACGAAAAGATCTCAAGGCGCTTCTACGAGCATCCGGATGAATTCGCGGACGCGTTCGCGCGCGCGTGGTTCAAGCTCACGCACCGCGACATGGGCCCTCGGGCACGCTATCTCGGCCCGGAAGTGCCGAAGGAAGAGCTGATCTGGCAAGACCCGATTCCGGCGCTCGATCACAAACTGATCGATGATAAGGACATCGCGGCGTTGAAAGGCAAGGTGCTCGCGTCTGGCTTGACCGTTTCGCAGCTGGTGTCGACCGCGTGGGCGGCCGCCTCGAGCTTCCGCGGTTCCGACAAGCGCGGCGGCGCGAACGGTGCGCGCGTTCGTCTCGCGCCGCAGAAGGATTGGGAAGTCAATCAGCCTGCCCAGTTGTCCAAGGTGCTGCGCACGCTGGAAGGTATTCAGCGCGACTTCAACAGTGCGCAGTCCGGCGGCAAGAAGGTGTCCCTTGCTGACCTGATCGTGCTGGCCGGCTGCGCGGGTGTCGAACAGGCCGCGAAGAATGGCGGGCATACGGTGACGGTTCCGTTCAAGCCTGGCCGCATGGACGCGTCGCAGGAACAGACCGACGTGGTGTCGGTCGGCATGCTCGAGCCTAAAGCGGACGGTTTTCGCAATTACGTGAACGGCAAGCAGCCGATGTCGGACGAGGCGTTGCTGGTCGACAAGGCGCAATTGCTGACGTTGACCGCACCGCAGATGACGGTGCTGCTCGGCGGCATGCGTGTGTTGAACACCAACTTCGACCGCTCGAAGCATGGTGTGCTGACAAAACGTCCTGAAGCGCTGACCAACGACTTCTTCGTGAACCTGCTCGACATGGGCACCGTGTGGAAGCCGGTATCGGATGCCCAGCAGGTGTTCGAAGGCCGCGATCGCGCCACCGGTGCGCTCAAGTGGACCGGCACGCGTGTCGACCTGGTGTTCGGTTCGAACTCGCAGTTGCGTGCGCTCGCGGAAGTGTATGGCAGCTCGGATGCGGGCGAGAAGTTTGTGCGTGACTTCGTCGCGTGCTGGGACAAGGTGATGAATCTCGATCGCTTCGACTTGCCCGAGCGTGCATAAGCCGCGTTAAACAGACGTCACCGATGTTGAGAGAACGGGCAACGGCCGGTCGCAAGACCGGCCGTTTGTTTATCACGACGAGTTGGGGTTCAGCAAACGTTGCGAAATCGCGCTAACCTGTTCGCGTTCGCCGCCTTGTATGACCGGGCGATCCTGGCGAAAGCTCTTCCCGAACAGGAACACGATGACCCCGCTAAAAATCGACTTTATCTCCGACATTGCGTGCCCATGGTGCGCGGTCGGCCTGTCTTCATTGCAACTCGCGCTGTCCCGGCTCGGTGATGAGGTTGACCCCGAATGGGTGATGCATGCGTTCGAGCTGAATCCGCAAATGGGCCCGGAAGGGCAGAACATCATCGAATACATCGGCAAGAAATATGGCCGTACGCCTGAGCAGATCGCACAAACGCAGGCGATGCTTCGCGAGCGTGGCGCGGACGTCGGCTTTGCATTTGGTGAACGCAAGTTTGTCTACAACACGTTCGATGCGCACCGGCTGCTGCAATGGGCGCAGCCCAAAGACAGGCAGTTGCCGCTGCAGATGGCGCTGATGCAGGCTTACCATGGCGACGGCAAAGATGTGAGCGACCATCGTGTGCTGATCGAGGCCGCGCAATCGGTCGGACTGGATGCACAGGAGGCCCGCGAGATCCTCGAAGGAAGTGACTTCGCGGATGCCGTTCGCGCGGACGAGCAGGAAACGCAGGCGATGGGCATCCACTCGGTTCCGGCGATTATCTTCAACCATCGCTACCTGGTAACCGGCGGACAACCCGCAGAAGCCTTCGAGCAGGCGATCCGGCAGATTCTTGCTCAGCAAAAAGAGGGTGCGCCGCAGTAACGCGCTTCGTATATGCCGGATTGACGCGGTAGGCACGTCATGTCAGAGTGACGGCCAATGCCGCTCCGGCATTTCATCTTGAACAGTGATGCTCAACGCCACGCACATGTCGATCGAAACACCCGCAGCCGTGCCGGCTGCCGGTCGTGCGTGCGCGCTCATTTTGCAGCTCGCCCCTCCGCTGGCGCCGCCGCTCCGAATGACCGGCGGTGCTGCGTCTACTGCTTGCCCTCCGCCGCCGGTTGCATTCGCGCAGGACTAATTCGGTCCATCCGGCGGTTTCCGCGTTTCACTTTCGAACGTCGAATATCGGGTGCTTTTGCATCCGCGCGGAAGCCTGTTCGTTTCTTCGACAGGTACTCAAATCATGTCCTTATCTGCAAGGGGCTGGGCTTCGCACAGCTCGACCACGCTTTTCGTGCTGCTCTGGAGTAGCGGCGCGATCTTTACGTCGCTGGGACTCGCTCACGCGTCGGCTGTCGCGTTTCTCGTGATGCGCTTTGCGCTCGCGTTGTGCGTGCTGCTCATCATCGGAGCACGGCGTCGGCAATGGCTGCCGGCGCGCGGCACACGGGTTCAGGTGTGCGCGGCCGGCGCGTTGATGGTCGGTGGCTACTCGATCAACTACTTCATGGCGCTCGCGCATGGCGTGAACCCGGGCGTAATGGGCGTCATACTCGGCGCGCAGCCGATCCTGACGCTGCTGTTGCTGGAACGGCGCTTTTCGATGCGCCGACTGCTCGGACTCGTGGCTGCGCTGTCCGGTCTCGTGCTGGTGCTCTATGGAAGCTTCACCGATACGAGCATCGCGAATGCAGGCTCCGCGTTCGCACTAGGTGCGCTGCTTTGCATTACGTTCGGCGCGATTCTGCAAAAGCGCATACACCAGACGCCGGCTGATGTGCTGCCGCTGCAATATGGCATTGCACTGCTGATGTGCGTCGCCTTCATCGCGTTTGAGCCATGGTCGTTCGAATGGAACGTGCGCTTTCTCGTGCCGCTGCTGTGGCTCGCCGTTGTGATTTCAGTCGTCGCGCAACTGCTGCTGTACAGGCTGATCCGGCATCGCAACCTCGTCAACATGACCAGCCTGTTCTATCTGGTGCCTGTCGTGACCGCGCTGATGGACTACGCGTTTCTCGGTCATGCGCTGACGTGGCCGGGCCTCGCCGGAATGGCGGCGATCGTCGCCGGGCTCGTCGCGGTCTTCACGGTTCGCGCGGCACAGCCCGCATGATGCGGCGGCGCTGATCGATGCAGCACCGCTTCGCGTGCAGTCTGCTCCGTGCGGGCTGCACGCGCATCGCGTCGAATACCGTGCATGCGCGCGATGTAGTTGAATAGAATCTCGTGCATTGATGAATGCGCGCTGGATTTTCGAACAGGACGTGCCTATAACTTGAAGAAAAGAACGAACTGCCTTTCCGAATACGACTTCAATATCGGCTCTTTGGCACGTGCATCAATAACAGAAAGCAGATTACTTTTTGCGCACGTACCGTCTTTCATCACGCTTTCGCGCTCCGTCGTGTGGAGCGTATTTCGAGCCTCGCCGTGCCGGCTCCCTTTCCTGCAATCGGCAAGCAGTAGCTAAGTCGATACGAACGGCTTTCAGTATCTGTTTTTCCCACTCACGCGATTCGCTTTGCCATCCTTATCGAATGGCTGCGTATTGCATTTCGAATGCGGGTGAACACAATGAAAGTTTCTATTGCTTCTGTGTTGGCAGTCACCACGCTGTCGGCCATTTCCGGTGTTGCGTATTCGCAGACATCGCAGTCGCCGGCAAGTGCGGACCCACAAATGTCGCAAGGCTCAACGATGGCCCAACCGGCCGCGATGCAACAGCCGTCGATGGAGCGCTACGACTACGACGCGACCGGCCCTCAGCCCGGTGGATCGAGCGGTTCCGGACGGGCGAGGAATGGAGCGCGCTGCACAGTCGGCTTGTCTTGCGATATCTACCAAGGGGGGTAGACAAGCGTCGGTAGACACGCAAGCCAGTTCGCTCTGTTGGTTCGTGATGCTGATTGCGTGTCAGCCGCGTGTCAACCGCGTGTCAGCGCCGAAGCCTCGGGTAGCGTGCGCCGTTCGAGCGTGGATAGTGGAAACCCGATGCGCTCCGGCTGCATCCCAATAGTCGGACTACTTTAGGGTATACATTGATTAATTGGCCTAAGTCGGTGATATAGGATTTTCCGCAGTTGTCAGGAGCACACGCATGCACGTGGTTTGTAAGGTGTATTGATGTCCGGCTCCGGCGCTTTCCTGGCCTGCGCCGTCATGCACAGCAAGCTTAATAACTAAGAGACTGGAGGATGACATGGCCGGAAAGCCGGAGCGCGATGGGGAAGATGTGCAGGAAATGCGTCGTGGATTGCTGCAAGGCGCCGGATTGGGCGCCGCACTGGCGCTGCTAGGCGGAGCAATCACGCCGGCACAGGCTGCGGAAGCCGCGCCGTTCCCGAGTCACAAACGCTGGAAAATCGTCTTCGTCAATCACGTCACGACGAACCCGTTCTTCGTGCCGACCCAATACGGCATTCAGGACTCCACCGCGTTGCTCGGCATGGACTACCAGTGGACCGGTTCAGCCAACGCCGATATTGCGGAGATGGTCAACGCGGTGAATGCCGCCGTGGCAGCAAAAGCCGATGCGATCGCGGTGCCGATCGTCGATCCCAAAGCATTCAACAAGCCGATCCAGTCGGCGCTCGACGCGGGCATTCCGGTGTTCGCTTATAACGCCGACGCGCCGCAAGGCTCGGGCAATCCGCGCCTGTCGTATATCGGCCAGGATCTGTATCTGTCCGGCTATCAGATGGGCGAGCGCATTGTGAGCCTGATCGATAGCGGTCTGGTCGCGCTCTTTATCGCAACACCGGGGCAGCTGAATATCCAGCCGCGGCTCGATGGCGCGACGGCGGCGATCAAGAAGTCGGGCAAGAAGATCGACATCCAGACCATAGCGACGGGTGCGACGGTTAACGAAGAACTGTCGAAGATCAAGGCGTTCTACCTGGGTCATCAGGACCTCAAAGGCATGTTTGCAGTCGATGCGGGCAGCACGCAAGGCGTCGCGGAGGTGATGAAGGAGAACAACCTGCCTTCGAAAGGCGTGCATGGCGGCGGCTTCGACCTGCTGCCGCGCACGGTTCAGCTGATCAAGGACGGCTACCTCGACTTCACGATCGACCAGCAGCCGTACGTGCAGGGCTTCTACACGGTGATCCAGGCGTTTATCTACCTCGCGTCCGGCGGCCTTGTCGGCCCGGCCGATGTGAACACTGGCCTCAAGTTCGTCACGAAGGACAACGTCGAACCGTACCTGACGACGTCGACGCGTTTCGAAGGCAAGAGCCAGAAGCCGCAAATTGTCCCGCGCACCGGAGCGATTAAAAGTTGACGTCTTCAGCGGTGGATCAGCAAAAAACCGACGCACGGCCGCGACGTAGGTCGCGGTCGCTGTTGCGTTCGAGTGAGATTCGCATTCTCGTGGTCGCGCTGCTGCTAAGCGCGTACTTCCAGATTGTGAATCACGACTTTCTGCTGTCGAACGCGAGTCTGCAGAACCTGTCGCAGTTCATCGCGCCGGTCGCGATCATCGCGTTCGGCGAAATCATGCTGATGATCGGCGGAGAAATCGATCTGTCGGCCGGGATGGTCTTCGCGCTTGCGCCGTTCGTCATGCATTTCGCAATCGAAGCGGGCTTTCCGGTCTGGCTTGCGATATTGGCGGGCCTCGCCGCGGCGGCGGTGGTCGGGTTTATAAACGGCGCCGTGACGGTTTACCTGCGGATTCCATCGTTCGTCACGACGCTCGGCACGCTGTTCTTCGTAAACGGCTTCACGCTGACGATTTCACAGGGCACGCCGGTTCCCGCACCTGAAAACACGCTTCTCGCGAATTTGATGGGCGCATGGGGGTATAGCGAAATCATCTGGGCGGTCGTGATCGCCGCCTTCATGCATGTGGTGTTGCGGCACACGCGCTGGGGCTTGCATACGGTCGCGTCGGGCGCGAATCCGCTGGGTTCGAGCGAAGCGGGTATCCGTATTCATCGGCTGAAGCTCGGCAACTTCATGATCGCGGCGGTGCTCGCCGGGCTGACCGGTATTCTCGAAGGCTTCCGCATTGCGTCGATCGATCCGCAAGCGGGTGGCAATCAGATCATGTTTCTCGCGGTCGCCGCGGGGGTGATCGGCGGCACTCCGCTCGCGGGCGGCTCGGGTACGATTATCGGCGGGCTGATCGGGGCGGCGGTGCTCGGCATCCTGAGCGACGGGTTCACGCTGATCGGCATCAACGCGTTCACGTTCAATATGATTCTCGGCGCTTCGATTCTCGCGGCGATGATCTTCAATATTCACGTCGTCCGGCTGGCGCGCAAGGGAGATCGATGATGTCCGACGTGCCGGTAGAAGCACTGCGCGGCGAAGAGATCGTCAAGCGGTTCGGGGCGGTCACCGCACTCGATGGTGTGTCGCTGACGCTCAGAAAAGGCGAGATTCTCGGCATCCTTGGCGATAACGGCGCGGGCAAGTCGACGCTGATCAAGATACTCACCGGGTTTCATCAGCAGACCAGCGGCAAGCTGTTTCTCAACGGCGAGGAAACGCTGCTGCGCTCGGTCGACCATGCGCGCCTGCTTGGCATCGAGTGCGTGTATCAGGATCTCGCGCTCGCGAACTCGCTGAGCATCTACCACAACATGTTTCTGAATCGCGAGATCATCCATCGCGGTCCGATTCCACTGTTGAACAATCGCGCAATGCGTAGCCGTGCGGCAGAGTTTCTCGAAGAAATCGGCGTGCACGTGCCCTCGGTGGACCTACCGGTCGAGCAGCTTTCCGGCGGCCAGCGCCAGGCCATTGCGGTTGCGCGCGCGGTGCATTCGAATGCGAAGATCCTGCTGCTCGACGAACCACTCGCCGCGATGGGCGCGCGCGAAGCCGGCTTGATCATCGACCTGATCATGCGCCTGAAGGCTAAAGGCGATCTGTCGATCATCATGATCATGCATAACTATGCACAGACCCTTGATATCGCGGACCGTGTGATGTTGATGCAGCGTGGCCGCGTCACCTATCAACGCGAGGCCGCGAGCACGTCGGTCGCCGAGTTGATGGACATCGTGCGGCGCGAATACCGCGCGATGCGAACTGCGTCCTGAACTCGCGCAAGCGTTAGATCCCCGCTTTTTTCAGCTGAATTTCGGCTAAACCGCACGGCCTTGCGAATTTTTTTCGAGGCCGCGGCGGGGGTTGTTTTGCGAACACGTCGGCTATCATGAATGAATCGATTGCAATGGCGTAGTCCGCAGGTTCAGATATGACGAAAGTAGGAAAGACGCTCATCGCAGTACTGGTTGCAGCCGATTTGGGGTTCGTTTTTTACATCATGTCCCCACAAGGCGACCATTCATCGGGAAAAAGCGACCAGACTGTAGAGGAGTCGGTAAAAACGGCGGCGCTCGAGCGCGCTGCAACCGGTGACGGCGGCAGCGGCACACAAGTCGCGGCGGGCACGATCTCGAACGTACCGCCCGCGTCGTCGACGGTACCTTCGGCGACCGATACGAGCCGTACCGTTGCCATGGCATCACCGTCGCCTGCACCGCTAGCACCACCGCCGCGGCCGGTTGCGGTACCCAATGTGCTGAACGGAAACGCTCGCGCAGTGGCGAGCGCACCTTCTATCGCGGCTGCGAACACGCCCACAATGTCAGCTGCGAACACGCCTCCGAGAGAGATGCCTGCTGTGACCGTGCGGCAACAGCCGGTTAAAACAGTCGACGTGACGAATGCTCGCAAGCCGGCGGTGGAAGCCGCGGCGCGTCAGCCGTCGCGCAGCGCATATGCTTCGAACCCGGCGCGCTCAAGCGATGCACACCCGGGCGGAGACAATGCGGTGGCCGCCGCGATGACAGAGGCGCTCGTCAGGCAGTCGGCGAAGCTCGATCCATCGCTGCCGCCGCCCGATATGTCGAAGACGGTATCGCTGAACGACAGTCCAGACCCATCGAACCGAGGTGGCGCGAATCCGGTTGCAGCGGCGATGACGGAGCAACTGGTCAGGGAATCCACCCGTTTCAACTCGCCCGTTCACAAGCCGGCAACTGCACAACCAGGTGCTCAATAAGCGCAAGCGCGGTGGCGCGCTTCGGGACGACTCGCGTGTCGCGTATCACGCATGCAAAACCAGCTTCTGCACGCGCCAGTTCAAAAGCTCCGCAACGAAGAGCACATTTTCCGACGGACAAGCCATTTCGTGAATCCAGCCGAATTGCTTGAGCTGCTTGCCTGACTCACCGAGCACGCCGAGCAGCTGGCCGTCGAGCGTCAGTTTGTAGATGCGTCCGGGGAAAGCATCGGCGCTGTAAAGCACCGGGTTCGGGCCCGGCGAAATGCAGATGGCCCACGGCGAGCCCGGCGCAAAAGTGCCGGCCGCGATTTCCGCTTCGCTCGGGATATTGCCGATCGCCGGACGCGCGCCGGACGGCACGGGCACGTCGATCGTGAACTGACGCTGAAAGTTGCCATCTGTGTCAAACACCTGGATGCGCCGGTTGCTGCGGTCCGCGACGTACACATGGTTGTTCGCGTCGACCGCGATACTGTGCGGCGTATGAAACTGGCCCGGCCCGGTGCCGCGTTCTCCCCACGATTTAAGCCACGTGCCGTTGCTGTCCACCTTCGCGACGCGCGAGTTGATATAGCCGTCGCTGATGTACGTATTGCCCGACGCGTCCCACGCGGCATCCGTCACCTGGCGGAAACGTCCGGGTTCGGCGGGCAGCGGCGGATTCGGATGTTTGAGCGGCGCGGTCTCTTCGTCCGATGCTTCCTGCTTGCGCCCGAACACCATCGCGACGCGTCCTTCGGGCGTGAATTTGATGATCATGTCCGAGCCCTTGTCGGTGACCCAGATGTTGTCGTGCCGATCGATCTTGACTGTGTGTGCAAACGACCACGCATACAGGTTGTGACCGATCTCGCGCACGAATTTGCCGTTGGGCGCAAATTCGAGCAGTTGCGCGGCGGCCGCACCATACGCGGGGCCAGTCGAGTTACCGCGCGAAAGCACGAAAATATGGCCATGCGAATTGACCGCGACACCGGAGCATTCGCCGAAATAGATGTTATCCGGCAGCGTGACGGGATTTGGGATCGAATCGTATTGAATCGATGGGACCGACGTTTGCGCATTCGCGAAGCCCGGTGCAGCCGCGAGCGCAGCAGCGGCACTGAGAAATTGCCGACGCGTGAAACCCGCCTGGCCGCGTTGCGAAGGATCGGTGCAACATGGGCAGAACCATCTGCGTTGCGTGCTCATCGAGCGTCCCCTCGTCATGGAATGACCGCCCGATCGTTGCAACTTTCGGATTGCTGGTCAATCCTGTTAAACGAGGTTTAGCGCGTTTTTATGCCGCATAACGTCATTCATGCCGATACTTGTCGCGCGCTAGAAGGTGAGCGTCGTCCTCACGCCGATCACAAACGCATTGCCGATCCGTTCAGCTGGATTGTCCGGATTCGGTATCCCGCCCGACGGCCGGAAGAAATACTGCGCGTCGCCTTGCAACTGCCACCATGGCGCGATCTGATACTGATACGTCGCTTCGATCACCGTCTCCGCGGTGCGCGACGGAAATCCGGGCACCGTCTGCGCGGTCGTGCTCGCGAGGTCACGTGCATGTGAGCCGATACGCGCATAGCCGACCGCGATGCCTGCGACATCGTTGTCGCGTCCTCTGAACGGCGCCGTGAGCGTGACACCGGCATTGGCGCCGAAATCGACGAGATTCCGGTCGCCCGGTCCGCCCATCAGTCGTGCGAATACACCGACCGATCGTGGTCCGCCGTTGCTGTCGCGCCAGACCATCTGGTCCGCGACGGCGTAGACGCTCCAGTTGCCGTGGTGGCTCTGCGGTATGCCGCTGCTGTCGGGACTCGCCAGCGATACACCATTGCTCGCGAACCCCTGGTCGTCGAACGATTGCGTGTCGTACCAGAAGCCAAGCTTCCAGGTCCCCGGCAGGCCCGCATTTTGCGCATCGGACGCATTGGCCGGCGGCGGATTGAACGCATACTGGATCTCACCGATGATCAGCGCACCATCGCGCAAACTGAAGTTCGTGCCGTGCGCATCGCGTCGTTGCGGATCGCCCGTGCCATTGCCGGCCGGATTGCTGCCGAATACGCCGGCCAGCACCGTGACCTGGTGGCCCGGCATCGCACGCACGCGCACGCCGGGCGAAGCGAGCGGATACGTTGGTCCGCCCGCGGGCAAATCGACCGATGGCAGCGCGGACCAGCCGAAAGTGGCATTGATGAATGTGCTCGCATACTCGCTCGTCATGAATTCCTGATCGACGCTTTGTTCGCCAACCTTGATATCGACCCGGCCGGCCGCGAATGCCTGCTGGTACCACAATTCCCACAGACGTGTCGTCGCGTCCGCTTCGATACCGCTCGCAAACTGCAACGTTTGCAGATTGCGTGTGCTGATACTGGTGCCGTGAATCTGCAGACCCGACACATTGAAGATGCCGCCGTCGAGGCCAAACGCCTTTTGCGTGTCGACGCCCAGACTGAACTCGGTGACCCCGTCGTAAGCGCCGCCGCGCGCGGTGCCGCCGGACAGGTTGTTCAGATACTCGCTGGTTTCCTGCAGGCCGAACGTAATGCCGTACTGGCCGAGCCACGGGCGCAGCCCCCCGATATCGCCGAACAGGGTGGCGCGATTCCACAGTCCGGGCGGCGTTGCAGTTTGAGCGGATGCCTGCGTGGGCGGCTCCGTCTGTGTGTCGTTTGCCGGATGCACGTCATCGGTCTGCGCAATCGCCTGGATGCTGTAGAACGCGAATGGCAGCGCGATACCCCGTAGGCGTGCGAACCTTGATGGCGATGCGTGTGGTTTGCGTTGCTCGACCTTTTTTCGCTGCGGCCGGGCGTGCGCATCGGGCGGGCGAGCGGACCGCATCGCGTTCGCGTAGCGGATGACAATTGCGTGAACGACCATAAGTACCCCCGTGTTCAACCAGTCGCGCGACGCTGAGGACGGCCGGATTTTAGTCACGCCCGTCAAAGCACCGCAAGCAAAATTATCGTAAATGGGTTCGCTGTGCAGCGGCCCGCGAAGCGCGCGGCGCATGGCTTCGCACAGGGCGCGCAGATGAAAGCTTTGAAGGTTTACGTGGTCTGCCGGACACTGATGCACGGTTCGTGTTGACGCGGCCATGTCCGCCTTATTAGAATTCGCGAGTCTTCACAAAAGGGGCCGTCATTGGACTCCAGTAGTAGTCGATCTCCGATCAGTTTCGCTGTCTGAACGACAGGACGTCCGCGCTTCCTTTCCCAGCCGCCGTTCTGCCGTCAGGCA
This sequence comes from Paraburkholderia rhizosphaerae, assembly GCF_004366595.1. Classification (GTDB taxonomy): domain Bacteria; phylum Pseudomonadota; class Gammaproteobacteria; order Burkholderiales; family Burkholderiaceae; genus Paraburkholderia; species Paraburkholderia rhizosphaerae. Next base: position 2,811 of record NZ_SORE01000018.1, on the reverse strand, counting down.
GGCGGTGCGCGTCTTGGCAATATCTCCGTGCACCTTATCAGTCCATCAGGACGCGTGTTTGCGCGTCCGGGTGGTGGCATTGCGAATTCGCATTCGCAATGCGGCCCGTTCGTGTCCGCTTCACGTGGGCGTCGCCCGTGCGTCGGCTGTGCGTGGCGCGTGGCGTGATCCGGCACGCTGATTCTCAACAGTAAGGATGTCGAAATGCCAGAAAGTGACTGTTATCCCATACGCCAAGCCACATTCCATTTTTGTTTGGCCGAAGCAAACCGGTAGACGTCCACCTCAGCGAAGTGGGGTGTGCGATCTCTCCGTCTGCGTGCTTCGGCATGTTGCGTCCGCTGGACGCCTGGAGAAACCTCATGAACTTCGCTCTCTTGCTGCCTCAACTGCCTGACATTCTCGCGTCGCACGACTCGTTCGTCGCGATGCCCGCGTCGCAACCGCGCGCATTTCATCGGCTGATCGCCTTCTGGCGTCGCCTGAGGGCGGGTGACCAAGCCGGATAATCGTTCGCGCGTCGCACGGCTCGACGCGCCGCCACCCAACTGCGCGGTCGACTAACGGCGGCCGCGCTGCCGGCGCGTCGTCCCCTAAAGCCGGTGCTGCAAGCGGTCTACGAAGGCCTCGCCCTACGGGCGCGCCCGGACCACACCCGGGTATCCGTTAGGCGATCGTCATGCAGCGCCTCGCGAGCGGACCCTCGGTCCGCCGCTTGCGAATAAAACAAGTGTCCGGTGACGTACACGATGAACTTCAAATTCCATACGAATCCGACGGTCCCCGCATCGGCGTTGCGCGTGCTGCCGAACCGCTGGGACTTCGTCGCTTTTCCGCTGATCTTTTGCGCGATTGCGATGGCGGCAAGCGGTCTGCACCAGACGTGGGCACCGATGTCGACGCTGCAGGAACACGCGGTGTCGCTGAGCGCGTCGAACCTGCCCGAGTACGCGCTGCGCACGACGTTGCGCATGCTCGCGGCGATGGTCGCGTCGCTGATCTTCACGCTGGTGTACGGCACGCTCGCCGCGAAGAGCCGCCGCGCCGCGCAGGTGCTGGTGCCGATTCTCGACATCCTGCAGTCGGTGCCGGTGCTCGGCTACATCTCGTTTACGGTGACGTTCTTTCTTGCGCTTTTTCCCGGCCGTGTGCTCGGTGCGGAGCTCGCGACGATCTTCGCGATCTTCACGAGCCAGGCGTGGAACATGACGTTCAGCTTCTATCAGTCGCTGCGTACGGTGCCGCGCGATCTCGTCGAAGTGTCGCGCGGCTTTCATCTGACCGGCTGGCAGCGCTTCTGGAAGCTCGAGGTGCCATTCGCAATGCCAGGCCTCGTCTGGAACATGATGATGTCGATGTCCGGTGGCTGGTTTTTCGTCGTCGCATCGGAGGCGATTACGGTCGGCAACCATACAATCGTGCTGCCCGGCATCGGTGCTTATCTCGCGCAGTCGATCGAACAAAAGAATCTGGGCGCGGTCGGATGGGCGATTCTCGCGATGACGGTCGTTATTCTCGCGTACGACCAGTTTTTGTTTCGCCCGCTCGTTGCATGGTCCGACAAGTTCCGCATGGAGACCACGCGTGCGAGCAACGCGCCGCAGTCCTGGCTGCTCGATATGATTCGCGGCACGCGGCTGATCAACCAGATGCTGGTGCCGGCAGGCGGGATGCTTGCACGCGCGGCGCGCTGGCCGTTGCGCATGCCGCCGCCGCTGCGCGCGGTTTCGAAGCCGGCCGCACCGGGCAGCGACGCGAAGCGGCTCGGCGACCTGATCTGGTCGGTGATCGTATTCGCTGCCGCGATCTATGCGGTCGTTCGCGTGGTCAGCTATGTGAGGACGGGTGTCACGCTCACCGAAGTCGGGCACGTGTTCGCACTCGGTTCGCTCACACTGTTGCGTGTGTTTCTGCTGATCGCCGTCTCTTCGCTGGTTTGGGTGCCGCTCGGCGTGCTGATCGGGCTGCGCCCGGCGCTCGCGGAAAAGATCCAGCCGGTCGCGCAGTTTCTGGCCGCGTTCCCGGCGAACCTGCTGTTCCCGGTGTTCGTGATCGTGATCGTGCGCTTCCATCTGAACCCGGATATCTGGCTGTCGCCGCTGCTGGTGCTCGGCACGCAGTGGTACATCCTGTTCAACGTGATTGCGGGCGCAAGCGCCTATCCGAACGACTATCGCGAAGCGGCCAGAAACTTCCGCATTCGCGGCTGGCAATGGTGGCGCCGGGTCATGCTGCCAGGCGTCTTTCCGTACTTCATCACCGGCGCGATCACTGCTTCGGGCGGTGCGTGGAACGCGAGCATCGTCGCCGAATACGTGCAGTGGGGCGATACGCAAATCTCCGCGCATGGACTCGGTGCGTATATCGCGCAGACCACCGCCGCCGGCGATTTTCCAAAGATTGTGCTCGGTATTGCCGTTATGTCGCTATATGTGACGCTTTTCAACCGCGCGTTGTGGCGCCCGCTCTATGCGTACGCCGAATCCCGACTCCGGCTCGACTAAAGGAGGTCCCATGCTGAATGCTGAAGTGCTATCGAATGACGCGGTTGAGTACACACCGACCCTGGGCGAAGAGGTGCTGCGTGTCGCGCAAGTGCGTCGCGGGTTCGACAAGCTGCAGGGCGAGCAGCTCGTGCTCGATGGGGTGAACCTGTCGCTGCGCGAAGGCGAAATCGTCGGGCTGCTGGGCCGTTCGGGCTCGGGCAAGTCGACGCTATTGCGCATCATCGCGGGGCTGATCGAGCCGACTGACGGCGAAGTCACGTATATGGGCAAGCCGCTCGAAGGGCCGGCCGAAGGCGTCGCGATG